>NZ_CP097218.1:2400000-3600000 GCF_023373525.1 Brachybacterium kimchii | reverse complement strand
TCGATGCCGTGGACCTCGAGATCTTCCCGGGCGAGACCCTTGCCCTGGTCGGTGAGTCCGGCTCCGGCAAGACGACCCTGGCCCGCATCGTCGTGGGGCTCACCGATCCCGACGCGGGTCATATCCTCACGCTGGGCAGGGACCTCGGCCGTCGTGACAAGCAGGCGGCCGCAGCCCGTGCACAGCTGGTCCAGATAGTCTTCCAGGACCCCTACGCGAGCATGAACCCGCGCATGCGCATCCGCGATGTGATCGCCGAGCCGCTGCGCACGCACCGGCGCACCGCCCTGGGGGCGGCGGGCATCCGACGCCGCGTCGACGAGCTCCTCGAGAGCGTCGATCTCGAACCGTCGATCGCGCAGCGGTATCCGCACGAGTGCTCGGGCGGGCAGCGCCAGCGCATAGCGATCGCCCGAGCACTCGCCCTCGAGCCGCGGCTGCTGGTGCTGGACGAGCCCACGAGCGCACTCGACGTCTCGGTGCAGGCGAAGATCCTGGAGCTGCTGGCCGAACTCCAGGAACGCACCGGTGTGGCCCTGCTGTTCGTCAGCCACGATCTGGCGGTGGTCTCCGGGATCGCCGACCGGATCGCGGTCATGGCCGAGGGGCACCTGCAGGAGGTCGGCCCCTGCCGCGAGGTGCTGACCTCCCCTTCCTCCGAGGTCACGCGACGACTCCTGGACTCGGTCGCCCATCCGGATCCGCGCCGTGCGAATCCGCGGCTCACCGAGCGGACCGGCAGGCGGCGCGCATGATCGTCGTCCCGCCCAGGTCAGGACGCGGGCAGGATCCCGCGGTGCAGCAGGTAGGCGACACCGCCCAGCAGCGTCGCGTCATCCTCCGGGATCGGGTTCGTCCTCAGACGCGGCTGCGTCTCCCCGCCCGTGCGCGAGAGGTCCCTCAGCGTCGCGAGGATGCGCGCGCGGAAGCCGTCGGACGCCTGCGCCGCCTCACCGTGCAGCACGAACAGGCCGGGCGTGCACAGCTGCTGGATGTTGGCGAGGCCCACCGCGATGTTCTCCGCGTACTCGCCGACGACGGCCGCCGTGCGCGGGTCCTCCGCCGCGTATCGCTCCCACTCCGCCAGGCCGACCGCAGGGATGCCCAGCGCCTCGGCGCGCTCGTCCAGCCACGCCGTGGTGGCGATGGTGCGCCAGCATCCCCGCTTGCCGCAGCTGCACGTCAGCTGCCCGCGCGCGACGGTCATGTGGGCGCCGCTGCGGCCGCCGTCGGGCGCGAGGATCGTCCCTCGATAGAGGATCCCGACGCCGAGGGTGGAGCCGGTGGCGACGGAGGCGAAGGTTTCTTCCCCCTGACCTGCGCCGAAGTAGTGATCCCCGTGCACCTGGAGGCGCGCACGGTGCTCGAGCAGGGTCGGCGCGCCGACGAGCTCCCGAAGCCGCGAGGCGATCTCGCACCCCTCGAGGGAGGGCATGTCCACGACCTGCAGCATCCGTCCGCCCACGGTGTCCAGGACACCGCCTGCCGAGACGACGCAGCCGCTCAGCACGCTGCCGCGCGCGAGCACCAGAGCCACCCGATCCACCTGCGCGAGGATCTGCTCGCGCCCGGCCGAGGGGTCGAACACGAGTTCCCGACGAGTGCGGAACCTGCCGCTCGCATCGATGAGCGCGCCCTGCACGCGTCCGGGCAGCAGCTCGAGCGCCAGGAACGAGCCCTCGCGAGAAGCAGGGGGTTCGAAGGGCAGCACACGAGCGGTCATCCCGTCACAGTAGCGAGAGCGGTCACATCGAGGACACGCGCACGAGCGGCGGCACCCATCCCCACGAGAGAGACCACCACGATGCAGGAGGAGACCCCATGCCCCGACTCGCCGAGATGACACGGGAGCAGGTCGCCGATCTCGCTGCGCACGGCGTCGCGGTGCTTCCCATCGGCTCCCTCGAACAGCACGGGGACCACCTCCCGCTGGGCACCGACTCGCTGCTCCTCGAGGAGGTCATCGAGAGGGCCCTGGACGATCGCGGGGACGTGGCGGTGAGCCCCACGCTCCCCTTCGGATTCAGCGGCCACCACCAGTTCGCTGTCGCGCTCAGCCTGCCGCCGAAGACCCTGCTGGACGTGCTCGGTGCACTCCTGGACTCCCTGGTCGCCGCCGGGTTCCGGCGGGTCCTCGTGGTCAACGGCCACGGCGGGAACATCGAGATGATGAGCCAGGCCGTCAAGCTCGCCGCTCTGGACCACGCGATCCTCGCGGCCTGTTGCAGCTACTGGGAGCTGCTCGACCCCCGCCCCGGAGCTCCAGGACACGCGGGCTCGTTCGAGACCTCCCTCATGGCCTCCGCACATCCCGCGCTCGTGCGCCCGCCCATGCACGGGCCACGAGAGCTCCCGCTCTTCGACCGCCGACTGGTCCGCGGCCTCCACGTGGAGAGGCACGGTGAATGGCCGCGCTCCGGGGGCATCACGGACGACCCCGGCGACGGCGATGCCGCCGCGGGGGCTGCTGCGCTCGCGGAGGCGGCAGCGCGCCTCGGGGAGTGCGTGGACGCCCTCCTCGGCCTGGACCTCCCCTCTGACGACCCGACCCCCGAGAACCCTGAAGGAGCAGCCCGATGAAGATCGTCGACCTCGAGGTCCACGTGGTGAACCTTCCGATGAAGCAGGGATTCACCTCCTCGTTCGAGACCAAGCGCGGCGAGACCCGCACCATCGTGCGTCTGCGCACGGACCAGGGCGTCGTCGGCTGGGGCGAGACCATGTGGGGCGCACCGGTGGCGCGCCTCGTGCGGCAGCTGGCCGACAACGTGATCGGCACCGACCCGCGTGAGCTCGAGGCCTTCCACGCACGCCACCGCATGCTGCCGTTCTTCCACGGGTACCTCGGCTACGCGGCCCTGGCCGCGGTGGACGTCGCCTGCTGGGACGCCATCGGCAAGGCCGCCGGGATGGGCGTGGTGGACCTGCTGGGCGGCCGGGTGCGCGAGCGGATTCCGCTCACCGCCCTGATCACCCGGTCCGACGGCGACTCCCGCGACTATCCCGGCTCATTGGCCGACGCGACCGAGCGGATCGTCGCGGAGAACAGCTTCACGGCGGTGAAGCTCAAGGGCAGCACCGACGCCCGGGCCGACGTGGCGATCATGGAGGCACTGCGCGAGCGCCTGCCCGAGGTCGAGCTGCGCGTGGATCCGAACGCCGCCTGGAGCGTCCCCGAGTCCGTGAGAGCCGGTCACGCGCTGGAGCCGCTGGGACTGGAGTACCTCGAGGACCCCTGCCAGGGTCTCGAGCAGATGGCACAGGTGGCGCGGGCCGTCCGGATCCCTCTGTGCACCAACATGTGCGTGGTGCGATGGGAGGACCTCGCCCCGGCCGTGCGGCTGGATGCCGTGCAGGTGATCCACGGGGACGTCTACAAATGGGGAGGCATGGCGATCACCAAGCACCTCGCCGCTCACTGCGAGGCCTTCGGCCTGGGCATGAACCTGCACAGCGGCGGAGAGATGGGGATCGCGACAGCGGCCCATCTCGCGATCGCCGCGAGCACCCCGGCGCTCTCGGGCGCGATCGACTCGATGTACTACCTGCACGACGACGACATCATCGACCCGCTGCCCTTCGAGGACGGATGCCTGCGCGTGCCCGACGGCCCCGGCCTGGGCGTGGAGGTGGACGAGGACAAGCTCGCGCACTACGCGCAGCTCAACGAGCGCGAGGGAGACTTCACCGGATGAGCCACGATCCTTCCCTGCGCGCGCTCCTCGCCTCACTGCTCGTCGTCGGATGGGACTCCCCGGACCTCACTCCCGAGCTCGAGCGGCTGCTCGATCAGGGGCTGGGAGGCGTCATCCTCCACAGCCGCAATGTGCGGTCGGCGGCTCAGCTCCGCCGTGCCCTCGCCGCGATGCGCGAGCACCAGAACGATCTCGTGGTCGGGGTGGACCAGGAGGGCGGGCGCATCAGTCACCTGACTCGCGCCGACTGCCCGGAGTCGCCGGGCGCGGCCGCGCTCGGGGTCGTCGACGACGTGCGGTCCACCCGCGAATGCGCCGAGGAGCTCGCCGGTCACCTCGCGGGACTCGGGATCGACGCCAGCTACTCGCCGGTCGTCGATGTCCAGAGCGATCCGGAGAACCCGATCATCCGCACGCGCTCCTTCGGGGAGGATCCCTCGCTGGTCTCCCGTCATGCGGTCGCCTGGATCGAAGGGACCCAGGGGTGCGGCGTCGCTGCGTGCGCGAAGCATTTCCCGGGACACGGGGCGACCGCGGTCGACTCCCACCTCGGCGATGCCGTCGATCGACGGGACTGGAAGCAGATCGAGGAGATCGACCTCGCACCGTTCCGTGCCGCGATCGATGCGGGCGTCGCCCAGATCATGACCAGTCACGTCCGGTTCCCCGCGCTCGATGACACGCCGACCACCCTCAGCAGGCGCCTGGTCGCAGACATCGCCCGCACCGAGCTCGGCTTCACCGGCGTGATCATCAGCGATGCGCTCGAGATGGCCGCGATCGCGAGCCGTGTCGGCGTGGCCGAGGGCGCGGCACAGGCTCTCGCCGCCGGCGTGGACCAGCTCTGCATCGCCGAGCCCGACCCAGCTCTGCACGACCGGGTGCTCGACCGGCTCGAGGAGCGAGCGAGGAACGGAGACCTGGACGTCCAGGCGCTCGAAGCCTCGTCGGAGCGCGTGCGAGCGATGCACCGTGCAGCGCGCAGCGTCCGGGAGAGCGCGCGCGAGGGATCTCCGTCGACCCCACGCGCCTCGAGGGGCGGTGCGGGCATGCATGCTGCACGGCGTGCGGTCGACTCGACCGATGCGCTGTCGACGCTCACGCTGCCTGTGGTGATCGACCTCTACCGGCGCCCCAAGGCCGCCCTCGAATGGGACGGCTGGGACCTCGCGACCCTGGTGCGCGAGCGGTGCGACGGGGCCGACGGCCTCAGCACCACGACGAGCGAGGGCCTGGACATCGAGAGCGCTCTCGAGCTCGCCACGGGCCGCAGCCTCGTGCTTGCGGTCCAAGATCCCGTCCTGAACTCCTGGCAGCAGCCGATCGTCGAGGAGATCCGCCATCAAAGGCCTGATCTGACGCTGGTCTCCACCGGGCTTCCCGACCCGGGGGCAGGGTTGTGCAGCTTCGGGAGGGGCTCCGCCAACCTGGTCGCCGCGGCCGAGGCCATCAGCAGGGCCTGCCATCCCGGCACCGGGCACCCTGCGTGATCGTCACCTGCACCTCCTAGGAGTTCGGCCGTTCGCAGCCGGTCACGGGCTTTGCGCGGCGCCCGGCAGATCCTTCGACGCCTGGATCAGATCGAGAACGTGTTCCGCCTGCACCTCGAGCGTTCCCTCGGGGTTGCGCGCATGAGCGCTGCTCCCCGGCAGCAGCGCGAGGAGCCAGAACACGGCCCACAGCACGCGATGCTCGGCGAGGTCTGTGCGCTCTTCCCGCGTGAGGCCGACGGCTCGCGCCATCTGCGCCTCGTCGTAGAGGTTCCGGGTCCTGGCCGCAATGTGCTCGAGGTGATCAGCCAGGTCGAAGGCGGGTGTGGTCAGCCCGCCATCCTCGAAATCGACCAGCCTGCACCTGCGACCGTCCCAGAGGACATTGGCCGGGTTGAGGTCCGCGATCCCGACCGCCGAGGAGCGGAGATTCGGAGCGTCCTGAACGCTCGAGACCCGGTCACGAGCGGCCTGCAGTGCTCTCCGCACGACATCGGGGTGGATGCACGCATCGTCGTCGATCGGGTCGTGCAGTGCGTTCCGAAGATGTGCCATGAGGTCCCTGGGTCCGAGTTGCCGTTCCGGCACCCCCGCTTCCAGGGCCGCATCCACCGGCACGTCGAACAGCCGGCGGAGTGCGTGTCCCAGTGCCTCGTGCTGAACGCTCGTCAGAGACGATCCCCCCAGCGGTCGCCCCGGCAGCTTCTCCATGACGATAACCGGAGCACCTGCCTCGCAGAATCGTTCGAGCGGTCGCGGCGCGAGTCCGGGCGCGTGCTCGGCCAGCAGCGTCAAGCACGCCCACTCGCGGCGTGCCTCATCATCCGCCCAGGTGGAGAACTTCTTGCTCACCGTCGAGCGTCCCATCGTGACCTCGTGCGTGTGCGGGCCCATGTCCTGACGCTATCCCCGAGCTGCGCGACCACGCCCGGCTCCGCCGCGCGACACCCTCTTGCCCACGCTCCCCTCCTCCTCTACGATCACCGAATCTGACCACTGGTCAGTTTTGACTCGAGGAGGCGTCAATGCCCGAAGCACCCCTGCCCACGCAGGCCCCGTCCACCCCTGCCTCGCGCACGACGGACGGCGCGGATCCCGCGCATCGCACCCGTCCGCCCGGCTCGAACCCCGCCGGCACGGTGGCCGGTCCGCTGGGCGGCGTGACGGCGTCCGTCGGCGGTGAGCTCGCCGGGCAGCAGCCCGCGACCGGCACCGGATCGGCGTCCGAGCCGCCGCGCGTCGGGATCGCGTACTTCGTGGGCATGTTCCTCGCGCAGTTCGGCATCTGCGCCGCCCTGATCACGCCGGTCATGGTGACCATGCAGCTGAAGGCGCAGGAGATCTCCCCGGAGAACCCGGCCGCGGTGATCGGTGCGGTGCTGCCCGTCGGGGCGATCGGCGCCCTGGTGGCGAACCCGCTCGCCGGGGCACTCAGCGATCGCACCCGCACCCGCTGGGGACGCCGACGGCCGTGGCTGGTGGGCGGGATCGTCGGCCTGACGCTGGCGCTGGTGGGCGTGGCACTGTCCACGAGCGTCCTCGCGCTCACGGTGTTCTGGCTGATCGCGCAGGTCGTGGCCAACGCGACCCTCGCCGCGCTCGTCGCGAGCTTCGCCGACAACGTGCCGTCCGTGCAGCGCGGCCGCGGCTCGAGCATCATCAACATCGGGCAGAACGTCGCCATCCTCGCGGGGACCTACCTCTCCGTCGGCCTCGTCGATCACCTGGCCATCCTGTTCATCGCACCCGGCGTGCTCGGCATCGTGCTGGTCGCGATCTACGCCGCCGTCTCCCGTGACGAGCTCCCGGCCGAGCGCCCCGCGCCGCTGCTCATCCGCACCCTGATCGCCTCGTTCTGGACGAACCCGATCAAGCACAGGGACTTCGGCCTCGCCTGGTGGTCGCGGTTCTTCATCATCCTGGGCTCGTTCATGTTCACCACGTTCCGCCTGCTGTACATGCAGCAGCACCTGGGGCTGGACGCCGCCCACGCCACCCGGTCCGTGGCACTCGGCGTGCTGCTCTACACGATCGCCCTGCTGGTCGCGACATCCTTCGTGGGGGCGGCCTCGGACCGGCTCGGCCGACGCAAGATCTTCGTGATCGGCTCCGCCCTGCTCTTCGCGGTGGGGATCCTGGTGCTCGCCTTCGCGGGCGACGTCGCCCACTTCTACCTCGCGGAGATCATCCTCGGCTTCGCCTACGGGATGTACATGGCCGTGGACGTCGCCCTCGTGGTCGACGTGCTCCCCGACCCCGAGAAGCCGGGCAAGGACCTGGGCGTCATCAACATCGCCAACGCCCTCCCGCAGTCCTTCGCCTCCCCCTTCGCCCTGGTCTTCCTGGGGCTCGGGGTCTCCGGCACGGACAACTACACGGCGATGCTCATCGCCGCGGCCGTGGTCACGGTGCTCGGCGCCCTGGCGATCGTGCCGATCCGGAAGGTGCGCTGAGCACCCGGAACGGCAGCGCCGCGGCGCCGCGGCACTCAGGGCCGCAGCATCGGGCCGAACATCTCAAGGGTGCGCTCCAGGTCGATCCCGGGCTCGAGGAGCCACTGGATCTGCAGGCCGTCCGAGGCGGCGATCAGCAGGGAGGCGATCCCGTCGGCATCGAGATCGGCGCGGATCTCCCCCTCGGCCTGTCGGGCGCGGACCATGTCGGCGACGTAGGAACGCACCTCGGCGAACCGAGCCGTGAAGAAGTCCCTGCTCGGGGACTCCTCGCCCTGCAGCGAGCCCGCCAGCAGGGTCGAGTAGAGCTGGACCATCCCGGGCACGTGGGCGTTCTTCGTCGCGGCGTCGACCATCGTGTCCACCGGTCCGAGCTCGTCGTCCGTTCCGCGCCGCGCCTCGGCGTGCGCGTAGACCGCGAGCAGCAGCTCCTCGCGCGAGGCGAAGTGGTGCAGCAGCGTCGCGTGCGAGACGCCGATCGTCTCGGCGATCCGCCGCAGCGAGGTGCCCTCGTCGCCGCGATCCTGGAACACCTCCAGGGCGCGGTCCAGGATCTCCTGACGTCGGGCGACGCCCTTGGCGTAGGAGCCGCGGCGCCGGCCGACGGCCGGATCGTCGCCGGTGGCGGGGCTGGTCTCAGGCATTGCTGCAGTCTACGGAGACTTCTCTCCCCTGTTCTCGTGCAACAGCGGGCTCCGAGCTCTCAGCACTCCGCCCCTGGATCCCGACCGCCGCGAGGCAGTCACGGATCACCCCGAGGTCCCCGGCGTCGGAGAGGACGCCGATGCACCCGTCCGGCCTGATGAGCACCCGCGTGCGGTCCGTGGGCGCATAGGCCGCCGCGAGCGTCCCGTCGCCGTCCGCGATCTCCCCCTCGCCCCGCGGCTCGTCGACGACCCGCAGAACGCGGATCCCGTCGACCTGCTCCCGCTGCCAGGGTGCACCGCCGAACTCGAGCAGGGTGAAGATCCCTCCGCCGATCAGGTCGAACAGCCGGTGGGGTCCGTCGACCGCGATCAGTCCCGTGGCATCGGGAGCGCGATCCCCTGCGCGGAGGTCCGAGGCTTCATCGCGGTCGTCGACGGAGAGCCGGGAGCCACGGCATCCCACGTCCAACTGGATCGTGCTCTCGTCCCGCTTCACGGAGAACTCCCGGGTCCTCTGCGTCTCGGCGAGGCGTGCGTCGGTGAACGCGAGGACGTGCTGGGCGACGGGCCTGCGCTCGGCCTCGTAGGTGTCGATGAGCGGCTCCGGGGCGCCGTCGGCGAGCACCGCGGCGAGCTTCCAGCCCAGGTTGCAGGCGTCCTGGATGCCGGTGTTCATGCCCTGTCCGCCCGCCGGGGAGTGGATGTGCGCGGCGTCGCCCATCAGCAGCACCCGGCCCGCACGATAGTGCGCGGCCAGGCGGACGTTCGCTCTCCACACCGAGGTCCAGACCGGCTCGCCCAGGCGGATGTCCGTCCGGCCCGACCGTTGCTCGAGCACCTCCTGGAGGTGTTCGGTCTCCAGCCGGGGCTCCTCCCCCGGTGCGAGGGTCGCCGTGCACTGGAACAGGTCGGTGGACGGCAGCGGGCACAGGCTCACGATGCCCCGGGGATGCCGCCAGGTCCGCCAGCGCTCGCGACCGATCCCGGTCAGCGGCAGATCGGCGATGACGAGCCGGACATCCTCCCTGGTCTCCCCCTCGAAGGCGATCCCGGCCAGCTTGCGCGCCGCGCTGTGGCCGCCGTCCGCGCCGATGAGCCACCGGGCCGACACCACGTGCGTCGCGCCGTCGGCAGTCACCTGGGCGAGGACCCCCTCCGCGGTCTGTTGGAGGTCGACCAGCCGGGTCCCGAACTCGACGTGCCGGCCGTACCGGGCGAGGTGCTCGCGCAGAGCGTCCTCGACCCTCCACTCCGGCGTGATCACGCTCGCGGGGTACGGGATGTCGGGGCGGTCCGCGAGCGCGGCCGGGACATCCCCGCCGCGTCGGACCCCGCCGTCCGCCGAGATCATGTCCATCGGCATCGCCATCCGTCCCTGCGCCAGGATCCGGTCGACGATGCCCAGGTCGGCGAAGGCTTCGAGAGTCCGCGGCTGCACGCCCTTCCCTCGCGACCCGGGTCGCGGCCCGACCTCGCTCTCGATGATCCGGAAGGGCACGCCGCGACGCGCGAGCACGAGTGCCAGCGTCAGGCCGGAGGGGCCGGCGCCCACGATGAGCACGTCGGTCGACGACCCTCCGCCCGAGGGCGACTCCACCCGCTCGCTCCGTCCGTTCCCGCCCGCCATGTTCTCGCCCACCACGTTCTCGCCCACGACGTTCCCGCTCATCGAGCACCTCCAAGAAAGCATCTGCTTTCTTGGACGGTACGTCCGGTTGCGAAGAAAGGCAATACTTTCTAATCTCCCGTCATGGGAGCTGTGAGCAGAGGCGCGTCCGCGTCGAACGTCGACACCGACACCGACACCGACACCGACACCGACACCGACGAGGGTGCTGCGGCACCGGCCTCGGGTCGCCGTCGCGGGGCGGAGCTCGAGGCGGCGATCCTCGAGGCGGCGTGGGACGAGCTCGTCGAATCAGGCCTTGCGCGGCTGACCATGCGTGCCGTGGCGGCTCGCGCACGGACCAGCGAGCCCGTCCTCTACCGGCGCTGGAACGACAAGAACCAGCTGGTGCTCGCCGCGCTCATCCATCATCGGGACCAGCGTCCGGTGGACGCGCCCGACACCGGGGATCTGCGCACCGACCTCGTGGAATACCTGACGGCGGTCGGCACCGTGCGCTCCGCGTTCTTCGCCGTCGCCGCGGCGGCAGCGTTCTCCGGCCTGCTCGACGCCACCGGCATGACGCCCGAGCTGTTCCGCGAGCGCATCATCGGCACCCACCTGAATGCGCAGGCGCGCGAGATCTTCGACCGCGCCGAGGCCCGTGGCGAGCTCGATGCCGCTGCGGTGCCGCAGAGCGTGCTCGCGGTCCCCTTCGACCTGGTGCGGCTCGAGCTGCTGATGTCCCTGCGCCCGGTGCCCGCCGAGCGCATCGCGCAGATCGTCGACGAGATCTTCCTGCCGCTCGTGGCACGCGAGCTCAGCCGCGCCCCCGCACCAGCGCCACCGCCTCCCGCCGCTCGGACACCCCGAGCTTCGCGAAGATCGCGTTGACGTGGGACTTCACGGTGGAGACGCCGAGGAACAACCTTTCGGCGATCTCGGGGTTCGTGGCTCCGTCGCCCATCAGCTCGAGCACCTCGGCCTCGCGGGCGGTGAGGTCCGGGAACCGCTCGCGCACGCTCGTCGGCTGCGCCTCGGGGAGTCCCGCGACCACGCGCCCGGCGATCCGGGAGTCCAGCGGGGTGCCTCCTTCCGCGGCGGCACGGATCGCCGCGACCATCTCCTCGCGGCCCGCGTCCTTGGTGAGATACCCGGCGGCGCCGGCGCGCAGCGCGGCGTCGATGCTCGCGTCGTCGGCGAAGGTGGTGAGGACCAGGACGCGCACCTCCGGCGCTCTGCGCGCGAGCGCCGCGGTCGCCTCGGCGCCGCCCATCCCGGGCATGCGCAGGTCCATGAGGACCACGTCGGGCGCGAGCTCCTCGGCGAGTGCGACCGCGCGCGCCCCGTCCTCGGCCTCGCCGAGGACCTCGATGCCGTCCGCGAGCGAGAGGACGGTGACGATGCCGTCGCGCACGAGGGCCTGGTCGTCGGCCACCAGGATGCTGATGCTCATGGTCTCTTCTCCTCGGGTTCCGGTCCGGGATCGGCCGACGGGCGCGCGGTCGACACCGCCGCAGTGAGCGGGATGCTCGCGGTCGTCTCGAAGGTGCCGTCGGCCAGCAGGCGGGCGCTCGCGCCGCCGCCCACGGCCTCGCAGCGCTCGCGCATGCCCAGCAGACCGTAGCCGCCGCCGGGGCTGCCCGCCCGCGGTCCCTGTCCGATGAGATCCGCGGCTCCGGCCGCGCCCCCGTCGCCGTCTCCCTCCGCGGCCCTCACCCTGCAGCGCAGCATCGCCTCCCCGCCGTGGGCCTCGAGATCGAGGGCGGCCTCCCGTCCGGGTGCATGGCGCCGCGCGTTCGTGAGCATCTCCTGCGCGGCGCGCAGCAGCGCGTCGGCGCGGGCAGGGTCCAGGGAGCGCAGCGCACCGGGGCCGGGGCCGCGCCCCGGCGGCTCCGCGACCTCGGGGACGAGAAGCCCGCCCAGGTGCACTTCGCCGCCGCTGTCGCGGTGCGCGGCCGCGGCGTCCTCGATCCCGGCGATCACCTCGCGCGAGGTCTCGCGGAGGGCCGAGACCGCGTCACGCGACTCGGCGAGGCCGTCGGCCGCGAGCCCGCGCGCCCTGCGCAGCCGCGTCTCGAGCTCCTCGAAGCGGCCGGCCTCGGCGAGCGCCACAGCGGCGTCGAGCTGGAGGGTGAGGGCGCCGAGGGAGTGCGCGAGGACGTCGTGCAGGTCGCGTGCGATGCGCGCCCGCTCCACGAGAGCCGCGTTCTCCGCGCGTTCGCGCTGGGCGGCGATCTGCTCCTGCAGCAGCACACGCTCCCTGTCCGCAGAGCGGACGCGCTGGGCGCGGAAGCGGCCGATCAGCGCCGCTCCCGCGCACACCAGCAGGAAGATGATCAGCAGCTCGACCTTGGCCCCGGTGGCGAGCGCCGAGCCGACGAGGGCGAGCGCATCGGCTGCGAGGACGACGGCCATCACGTCCGTGCGCCGCTCGGGCCTGCGCACCAGGCGCACGATGCCGGCGATCGCGACGGGCATCAGCGCGCTGCCGGTCGTGAACGTGAGCGCGCACGCCGCGATCTGCGAGACGGAGAGGGCGGCGGTGCCGACGCGGATCGCGCGCGGCCCCGCATGTCGGTACTGGTCGGTGAGGGATCCCAGCACCATCTCCGCCGCCCACAGCACGACCACGCCGAAGGCCGCCGCACGCAGCGCCGGCGTCTGGACGTCCCACGCGGTGAGCATGAAGAAGACGGCGAGCGCGAGGGCGAGGGCCATCGTCAACCCATCGACACGGCGCTCCCGGCCCGGCGGAACGGGGCCGACGGACCGCGCAGGACCGGCCGACGGCGCAGCAGCGCTCGTCGGCCGGGGTCCTCGCGGTGTCGAGATCACCCGCGCGATCCTATGACCTGGTCGCCGCGTGCACGATGGTGAGGTTCTCGGCGCTGCGGGGACGGTGCGTCGCCACGGCCGCGCTGACCAGGCGGGCGAGCCCGACCGACAGCAGGATCAGACCGGTGGTCCGGGAGCTCTGCGATCCCGAGAGCGCGACGACGGCGAGAGACATCCCCACGCGCACCGCGATGTAGGCGATCCAGAGGGCGAGGCCCCACCAGCCGCCGCGCATCTCAAGCGAGCCGTCTGCACCGGTCCGCACGGTGCTGACCAGGCCCATCACCAGCCCGGCACCGACGGCGAAGACGGCCGTCAGCACGAGGTATCCGAGCGTGACCGGGTCGATCTGGGACTGCCGTAGCTGCTGGAGAACCATCACCGCGCCCACGACGCTGAGGATCCCGCCGAGCCGCTGCATCCTGGCGACCTCCCGCCACTGCAGCTGCCGGTACAGGATGAGACCCAGCGCGGCGAGCACGATCAGGCCCTCGAGCAGGGCGTTCCAGGGGATTGACGAGGCGTTCATGATCTCCTCCGAGGATCGGGTGGCCGGCCTCCACGGGCCGATGACTCGATCCTTCGCCACGCGCCGTCCCGGGCGAACCGCCCGCGGGTGGAAAAGAGGGTGGAGATGCGGAGGGAGCGGGCGGCGAGGGGCCGGTCCGCCGGGACCGCTCTCACGTCTCCGCGGCCTCCAGGGCGAGCTCCGCGGCGCGCACGTCTGTGATCACGACATGGGCGAGCCCCGATCGGAGGGTCGCGAGCACTGCACGGTGCTTGCCCTCTCCCCCGCCGACGGCGACGCGCAGGGGCACCCGTCGCAGCTGGTCCTCGGGGATGCCGGTGAACCGCTCCCCGAGGCCGTCGACGCTGGCCCCGTCGATGTCGAGCAGGCTGGTGCCGATCTCGGCGACGACCCCGCGCATCTCGAACCGCTCGCGCTCCCCCTTCTCCTCCAGGATCCTCGCCAGCAGCGAGGAGTCGGGCCAGCCGCCGATGGTCAGGAACGCCTTCTGCACATGCGCGAAGCGACGCTGCACCTGCTGGATCATCGGATGCCGGAGGATCGCGACCTCCTCGGGCTCGATGAGGATCGGGACGTACAGCGGGTACGTCGCTCCGCCGGTCGCACGGCCGATGTTGGAGATCACCTCGACGCCGTCCCCGAGCCGCGGCCAGCCGACGCCCGTCAGCTGGACCACGTCGGCGCTGGGGAGCTCCTCCACCTGCTGAGAGGCCTGCACGAGCGTGCGCCCGGGGGTGAATCCCAGCACGTCGTCCTCCTGGACCGTCTCCCGGATGAAGCGCGCCGCGACCGCGGCGATCGCCTCCCGCGCCTCGGGATCCCGGTCCGAGTGCGTCGCGACGACCAGCGCGGACCGGAGTCCGTAGCGCTGGGCGAGCCGCGCGGAGAGGGCGACGTCGATCGGGTCGGCGACCGCCGCTCGGACCTCGACCAGGCCCAGATCCCGTGCGCGTCGGACCATGCGGGCGGTCACGAAGCGGGACTTCCCGATCTCCTCGGCGATCTCGTTGACCGTCCGACCCTGCGCGAGGTTCTGCAGGGCGACGTACACGTGCAGGATCTGCTGGTCCAGCGGCATCGTGGAGGCCGACGCGGCCGGCCGCTCCGGCGGAGAACCGCTCACGCGCCCGGTGCCCATCCCGCCGGCTCCTGCCGTCCCGCCGTCTCCTGCCGGTCCGCCGACGCCTGCTCGTCCTGCACCTCGCGCAGCCACTGCATCGCCAGCGCGGGATCGTCCGAGGTGGTGCCGTCGGCCTGCAGACGCACCGCGTCACGCATGTTCTCCAGCGAGCGCATCGGCCACACGTGCAGCTCCAGTTCCTGGCCACGGATCTGCGCGGCGGCCTCCTCCGTGAGTCCCTCGAGGCCGACGGCGAGCCGCTGGGCGCGGGTGTGCTCGACCAGGCCCTGCCAGCCGCCGGGGAAGGCGTCGGCCGTCGCGAGGTCCTTGCGGATCACCCCGCGGCGCACCTGCGGCATCAGCCGCGCCGCCTCGCGCAGGGCATCCTCCTGGAAGCTCATGAGCACGGTCCGCTCGGCGTCGGCCCGGTGCTCCGCGAAGTAGCGGGCGAGGTGGGGCACGGTCTCCGGCGCCTTGATCTCCAGCTGGATGCCGGTGCTCGTGGCGTCGTACATCTCCGCGAGGGAGACCACCCCGCGTCCCGAATCGAGCACCGCCGCCTGCAGCTGCGCCATGGTCAGCTCGCCGGCGGGCCCCAGTCCCCGCGCGGAGTCCGAGCCCGCCGTCCGGTCGAGCGTCGCATCGTGCAGCAGGAACAGCTGCTCATCCACGCTCAGGCGGACGTCGAGCTCGATCTCGTCGACGCCCGCCTCCTCCGCGAGCGCGTAGGACTCCAGGCTGTTCTCGGGGGCGTGGGCCATCGCGCCGCGATGGCCCACGATCAGCATGCCGGTCATGTATCCGTCCCTACTCTCCGTTCGAACTTCTCCCGAACCCTGTCGATCGCGGGCTCGAGCTCCTCCTCCATCCGCGTCAGCACCTTCTCGGCGCTCTCGCCGGCCGAGTAGACCGACTGGATGGCGTTCTTGGCCTCGACCAGGGTCTCGGGCACGTAGCGGCGCACGATGTCGGGCTCGCGGGAGATCTCCAGCTGGTCGAGGGCGACCTTGTACCGCGGATCCTGGGCGGCGAGCTTCGCGACCTCGTCGGACTCGATCGCATCCTTCGTGCAGGGCACGTACCCGCTGCCCAGGGTCCAGTCGATCGTGCGCTGCCCGGTGCTGAGGAACTTGATGACCTCCCACGCGGCCTGCTTCCGCTCGGCCGAGGCGTAGCGAAGGATCGACAGTCCTCCGCCGCCCGTCGGCACTCCGGCGTCCTTCTCCCGAGGGAGGAACCCGCATCCGAAGTCGAAGGTCGCCGCCTCCTTGATGCCGGACAGGGATCCGGTGGACTGCATCGCGGAGGCACAGGCTCCGGAGGAGAAGTCGCCCGTCGCGTCCGCCGCCAGGTACCCGGAGCCGTCGTCATGGATGAAGGCGCGGTCATACTCGAGCGCGGCGATCGAGGCGTCGGTGGTCAGGCGCATGTCGAGCCCGTCGGAGTACGCGCCGCCGAAGGCCCAGATGGATCCCTGGAAGTACCAGTCGTCCCCGCCGACGTAGGCGCGCATCGGCACCTTCTTCCCCTTGTACTCGACCTCGCCGACCGCCTTCCCCCAGTCGCGGTACTCGCTGAAGGTCTCGGGGGCGCGATCGGGCAGGCCGGCGGCCTCGAAGATCTCCCGGTTGTAGTAGAACAGCGGGGTCGAGCGGCCGAAGGGCAGCCACCAGATCTCGTCCTTGACCGTGCCCTCCTTCAGGAAGCGCTCGTCGAAGCTGTCGGTGCCGAAGCCCTCGTCGAAGTAGCCGCCCAGGGGCTCGAGCGCCTCGGCCAGGTAGAAGCGGTTCCAGACCACGTCGCTGAACACGGCGATGTCGGGGACCTGGCGCGCCTGCATGCTCGCAGCGAGCTTCGACTCGACGCCGTCGTAGCTGTCGAAGATCTGGACCTCCGCGAAGATGTCGTCCTGCGCCTCGTGGAAGGCATCGAGGTTCGCCTGGATCACCTCGGCGTTGTGCGCCGTGTAGGCGCTCCAGATGACGACGCGCTGGCGGTCCCGGTACTTCTCGGGGACGTCGCCCGCCGGCTGCTCGAGCACGAGGCCGTCGGTGTCCCCGAGGCCGAAGCAGCCCGAGAGGAGCGGGAGCGCCCCGCCCAGCAGGCCGGCGCCCAGCAGGGTCCGACGGGACGGGGCGGGTCGGCGGAGGCCGCGGCGAGGGGCGCGGCCCGCAGGATGGATCGGCATGTCTCTCCTTCGACGATCGGTTCCGGCTCAGCGCCCGTTGCCGGCGGCGGCACCGGTGAGGCCGGTGACGATGTAGCGCTGCGCGCACAGGAACACCAGGAGCATCGGCAGGACGACGATGAGGGTGCCGGACATGAGCACGCCCCAGTTGGTCACGCCGTCGTTCGACTTCAGGTACATCAGGCCGATCGGCAGGGTGCGCATGTTCACCGAGTTCGTGATGATCAGCGGCCACACGAAGTTGTTCCACTCGTCGATCACGGCGACCAGCGCGACGGTGGCGACGGCGGGCACGGACATCGGCAGCACGAAGGAGACCAGCCGGCGCAGATGACCGCAGCCGTCGACCTCCGCCGCTTCGAACACCTCGTCCGGCAGCGACATGAAGTGCTGACGCAGCAGGAAGGTGCCGAATGCCGAGGCCACCCCGGGGAGGATCAGACCCGCGTAGGTGTTGATCAGGTGCAGGTTGCCCATGGTCAGGTAGTTGACCAGCAGGGTCACGTGCCCGGGGACCATGAGGGCACCGAGCATCACCACGAACAGCCACTTCTTGCCGGGGAACGGGAGGAAGGCGAAGGCGTAGGCCGCGAAGATCGCGAGCACCACTTTCAGCACGGCCCCGACCACCGTCACGATCAGCGAGTTCTTGATGAAGGCCCCGAAGGGCGCGATGCGCCAGGCCTCGCGCAGGTTCTCGAACGTGAGGCTGCGGGGCAGCCACTTCATGGGCCAGGTGTAGATGTCGTTGTTCGCCTTGAAGGACGTGGACAGCAGCATGTACAGCGGGATCAGGAAGACCAGACCGACGGCGATCAGCAGCAGGTAGCCCCACCAGTTGCGCGTGAGGGACCCGCGGCGTCGGCGCGGCGCCCCCTTCCGGCCGGCAGGGCCGGGGGCCGATGGATCCTGCGCGGCGTAGGGCTCGAGATCCCCGGACGCGGTCCGGGAGGGCACGGAGGTCGCCATCAGTAGTGCACCTTCCTCTCGACGAACCGGAACTGGAAGGCCGTGATGATCATCAGCAGCACGAACATGACGGTCCCCGCAGCCGCGGAGAGGCCGACGTTCGAGCGCAGGAACGCCTGCTCGTAGATGAACCAGCTCAGGGTGGTGGTCGAGGACGCCGGCCCGCCGCTGGTCATCACCGCGATCAGGTCGAACGCCTGGAATGCCCCGATCGTCTGGGTGATGACCAGGAAGAACGTCGTGGGCGAGAGCAGCGGCAGGATCACCCGCGTGAAGGTCTGGAAGGCGCTCGCGCCGTCGAGCTTCGCGGCCTCGAGCACATCCGAGGGGAGCCCCTGGATCCCTGCCAGGTACACGATCGAGACGAAGCCGACGCCCTTCCAGATCGAGACGATCAGCAGGGCTGGCAGCGCCCAGTGGGCATCGGTGGTCCAGCTCGGCGACTGGGCGCCGAAGAGGTCGAAGACGACCCGGGCGAGCCCGTAGTTGGGGTCGAAGATGAACAGCCACACCACCGCGATCGCCGCGCCGGAGACCACGTGCGGCGCGAACACCACACCGGTGACGACCGGAGTGCCGCGCAGCTTCTTGGAGAACAGCGCGGCCAGCAGCACACCGAGCAGCAGACTGATCCCCACGACCACCACGACCCACACCACGGAGACCCACAGCACCTTGTGGAACGAGGGCGAGGCGAGCATCGACGTGTAGTTCGTCAGCCCGATGAACAGCGGCTGGGGCGAGATGAAGTCCCAGTCGGTGAGGCTGAGATAGAGGTTCGCGATGATCGGCCAGTAGGCGAAGACCGCGATCAGCGCGAGGTTCGGGAAGGCGAACAGAGCGAACAGCGCGTAGCCGCGGCGTCTGCGCCGGCGGCGGGCGGCCAGTCGCTGCGGCGGGAGCGGGCCGAGCCCGGATGCCGCCGATCCTGGGGCGCGATCAGCGGGGAGGGCGGGGGCTTCGAGGCTCATCTCAGAGTGGTTCCTCTCCGTGGAGCTCCATCGTTCGTGCACGACTGCGCGCCGCGGCATCAGCGGTCTCGCAGTGACCGTCGTCACCGTAGCAACGGCGCTCTGTTGTGCGCATGGCTCGCACATAAGTGCACGCCGAATTCCACCGAGCGCCACTTCGTGCTCGTCGCCCGCCCCTGCCCCCGCGCCACCTGGCCTACTCTCGAAAGAGGTCCACCGTCGGGCCGACGGCGGACCACGATCTCTGGAGGACAGCATCGTGGACATCACCGTGGACAGCACCCGAGCGCAGACCGTCGCACACCAGCTCATCGCGTCCCATCTCGTCGAGGGCGACATGGTCCCCGGCAGCGAGATCGGCCTGCGGGTCGACCAGACGCTCACCCAGGACGCGACCGGCACCATGGTCATGCTCGAGCTCGAGGCCATGGGTCTGGACCGGATCCGCACCGAGCTCTCCGTGCAGTACGTGGACCACAACCTGCTGCAGACGGACGAGAAGAACCCCGACGACCACCTGTTCCTGCTCTCGGCCGCGCGGCGCTTCGGCCTCTGGTTCTCCAAGGCCGGCAACGGGGTCTCCCACCCCGTGCACCAGGCCCACTTCGGCCGTCCGGGCGCGACGCTGATCGGCTCGGACTCGCACACCTGCGCCGCGGGCGCGCTCGGCATGCTCGCGATCGGCGTGGGCGGCCTGGAGATCGCGATGGCGATGGCCGGCCAGCCGCTCTACGTCGCCATGCCCGAGGTCTGGGGCGTCGAGCTCACCGGCGAGCTGCCGGACTGGGTGAGCGCCAAGGACGTGGTGCTGGAGATGCTGCGCCGCCACGGCGTCAGCGGCGGCGTCGGCCGCATCATCGAGTACCACGGCGAGGGTCTCGCGCAGCTCACCGCGATGGACCGGCACGTGATCGCGAACATGGGCGCCGAGCTCGGCGCGACCGCGACCGTCTTCCCCGCCGACGACGCCGTCCGCGACTACCTGCGGGCCGTCGGCCGCGGTGACGAGTTCACGCGCCTCGAGGCCGACGAGGGCGCGGAGTACGACGTCACCGAGCACATCGACCTGAGCGCCCTCGAGCCGCTGATCGCCGCGCCCTCCTCCCCCGGCAACGTGCGTCCCGTCGCCGAGGTCGAGGACGAGGACGTGTTCCAGGTGGTCGTCGGCTCCTCGGCGAACCCCGGACTGCGGGACTTCGCCGCGTTCGCCGAGACCCTGCGCGGCCGCCAGGCCCACGAAGCCGTCTCGGTCGACGTGAACCCGACCTCCCGCGAGGTCCTCGCGGACCTGATCGCCGGCGGCTGGCTCACCGATCTGGTGGCCTCCGGGGCGCGCATCCACCAGTCCGGATGCCTGGGCTGCATCGGGATGGGCCAGGCCCCCGCGAGCGGACGCAACTCCCTGCGCACCATGCCCCGCAACTTCCCGGGCCGCTCGGGCACCGAGGAGGACTCGGTGTGGCTGTGCTCGCCCGAGACCGCGGCCGCGGCGGCGCTGACCGGACGGATCACCGATCCGCGCACGCTCACGGACTCGCTCGGGATCCCGGCCCCGCGCCCGCAGCTCCCCGAGACCTTCGCGCGCATCGAGGACATGCTGCAGCCGCCGCTGCCGCTCGAGGAGGCCCGCGAGGTCGAGCTCGTGAAGGGGCCGAACATCTCCTCCCTCCCCGAGTTCGCGCCGATCGACGACGATCTGCGGGCCCCCGTGATCCTGGTGATGGGCGACGACGTCTCGACCGACGAGATCATGCCCGCCGGCTCGCGCGTGCTCCCGTACCGCTCGAACATCCCGAAGATCTCCGAGTTCACCTTCACCCGCATCGACCCGGACTATCCCGCGAACGCCGGGAAGGCGAAGGATTCGGGAGGCCACGTGGTGGTCGCCGGGAAGAACTACGGGCAGGGCTCCTCGCGCGAGCACGCCGTGATCGCTCCCCGCTACCTGGGGCTGAAGGCGGTCATCGCGGTGTCCTTCGCCCGCATCCACTGGCAGAACCTCGCGAACTTCGGGATCCTCGCCCTCGAGTTCGACGACCCCGAGGACCACGACCGGATCTCCGCGGGCGACCTCGTCGAGATCGACGGCGTCCACGCGGCGCTCGAGGCCGGCACGGACCTCACCGCACGGATCGGGGACCGGGAGGTCGCCGTGCACCACCGGCTCTCGCCGCGCCAGGTGGAGATGGTGCTCGCGGGAGGACGGATCCCGCTCGCCGCGCGCGAGGCGTGAGTCGCGAGTCGTGAGGCGCGGGTCCCGAGGGACGACAATGGCCCCATGATCGACTGGGACCTCATCTGGCGCGACTACGTCGGGATCAGCGGCAGCGCGGTCCTCGGCGTCGTCGCCTCGACCATCGTGCTGTACGGCTTCTTCTCCCTGCTCATGCAGGTGATCGGCCCGCGCCTGATGGCCCGGCCCAGCGCCGGCAGCTTCGTGGTCCTCGCCGTCGTCGGCGGCATCACCGCCCGCGCGACCCTCGGCGAATCCCCGACGATGCTCGGCGCGATCGTCGTGCTGAGCACCCTGGTCGTCCTCGAGTACGTCACGGGCAGGTTCCGCCGCGTCCCCCTGCTCCTGCGGCGCACGCGTCCCGTCGTCGTCATGGTCGACGGGGAGCCGGTCGCGGCCGGCCTGCGTCGCAGCAGGCTGACGCGCGGCATGCTGCTGGATCGTCTGCGCGTGAGCGGGGTGCTCGCCCTCGACGAGGTGGAGCTGGTGATCCTCGAGGTCCGCGGCACGCTCACGATCGTCCGGCGCGGCAGCCGGATCGACCGCGATCTCGTGGCCCAGGTCGACGGACGCGAGCGGATCCCCGAGCGTCTGCTGTCCGAGCCGGGGGCCGCCTGAGCGCCCGACCGCTCACTCCAGGACGGCCAGCGCGAGAGTCGCCAGCGGCACCGTGATCACCACCGCGACCGCGCCCAGCGCCATGAAGCGCACCCAGGGGATCCGCACGCCCATCGCCTGCATCCGCTGATGCCACAGGAGCGTGGCCAACGATGCCCACGGGGTGATGAGCGGCCCCGCGTCCACACCGATCAGCAGGGCCATGGTGGAGGTGGGATCGTCCCCCGCGCGATGCTCGAGGAGGAGGAAGGCGGGGAGGTTGTCGAGCACGTTCGCCGCGAGCGCCGAGGTGCCGGCCGTGCGCAGCAGCCCCATCGGCCCCGTGCCGCCGTCGGCCGCGCGCAGCACGAACGACGTCGCACCCTGCACGTGCGCGGTCTCCACCAGCACGAAGAGGGCGAGGGCGATCGCGAGCGGACGCCAGGGCACCAGGTGCGCTCCGATCGCCTCGCGGCGCCGCAGCGCGAAGGCGAGCAGCAGCACGAGCGCGGCGGCGCCCGCCGGGATCCACACCGCGGGCACCACCACGAGCAGGGGCAGCAGCACGACGACCACGCATCCGCTGATCCGCAGCAGCGCGCGGTCATGGATCTGCGGGGCGGGCGACGCCCGGAATCGACCCTGCAGGTCCCGGCGATGGACGACGGCCACGAGGGCCACCGGCACCACGATCGCGACCAGGGTCGGTGCCGCGCTGCGGGCCAGGAAGGACGCCGTGCCCCCGCCCAGGACGTCCCTGGCCAGCAGGTTCGTGAGGTTCGAGACCGGCAGCAGCAGGGACGCCGTGTTCGCGAGCCACACCGTGGCCAGGGCGAAGGGCACCGCGGGCACGTCGACGCGCCGCGCCGTGAGCACGACCACCGGGGTCATGATCAGCGCCGTCGTGTCCAGGGAGAAGAAGGCCGTGCACACCACGGCGAGCGCGCACACGGCGCACCACAGCACCGCGGTGCGCCCGTGCGCGAGGACGGTGAGGCCGTGGGCGATCACGTCCAGGAGTCCTGCTTCGCGCGCGAGCTCGGCGAGCACCGCGATCGCGAGGACGAATCCGAGCACGGGCGCGACCCGCGCCATCAGTGCTGCGAGATCCTGCGAAGGCAGCCCGCCGCTGAGGACGCACAGCACGGCGCCCAGGGCGAGCGCCCCGATCGCGAGCGCGCCGGCGCGCCTGCGCAGGAGTCCGAGCATGCTGCGAAGCGTAGACCGCGGCGTCCTCCCGCAGGCCCCGCTCCCTCTCACGCCGCGGGACGACCGTGTCCGATGGGCGCGGCGGCGATAGCCTCGCACGTGCACGGGGTGCCCTGACCAGGGCTGAGAACACACCCGCTGAACCTGATCGAGCTCGTACTCGCGGAGGGATTGCCGCCATGACACGTGCCCCACGTCCGTTCTTCGAGGATGCCGCGTTGACGGCGTCCCTGCGCCACCAGCACGCCCAGGCGTGGGAGCGCGCCGTCGGTCACCGCTTCGTGCGCGAGCTGCACGCGGGAACCGTCCCGGACGAGGTGATGGCGCGCTACCTGGTGCAGGACCATCGCTTCCTCGACGCCTTCCTGCAGCTGATCGGCGCCGCGCTGGCCACCGCCCGCACCCCCGCCGCCCGGCTGCGCTTCGCGCGCTTCGCCGGAGAGGTCGCCGGTGACGAGAACACGTACTTCTTGCGCGCCCTCGACGCGCTCGGGGTGAGCGAGGAGCAGCGCGCGCAGATCCCGAACACCGCACCCACCGACGGCTTCCTCGACGTGTTCCGCGAGGCCGCGGAGACCCGCGACCACGCCGCGATCCTCGCGGTCCTGCTGGTCACCGAATGGCTCTACCTGGACTGGGCGACCAGGGCGCCCGCTCCCCTGCCCGAGAGCTTCGTCCACGCCGAGTGGATCTCCCTGCACGACGGTCCCGGTTTCCGCGATCTCGTGGACTTCCTGCGCGCCGAGCTCGACGCCGCCGAGATCGAGGACCCCGAGCGCGTGCGCAGCTTCTTCGCGCGCACCGTCCGGCTCGAGAACGACTTCTTCGACGCGGCCTACGAGACGGCCCCCGAGGGGGCGTCGGCATGAGCGCACCTTCCCTGTTCGACCGGCTCAAGGCCTCCGCCGCCGAGGACTGGGACGCCTACGTCCACCATCCCTTCGTGACGCGGCTGGGCGAGGGCACGCTCCCCCTGGCCGCCTTCCAGGACTACCTGGTCCAGGACTACCTGTTCCTCTTCCAGTTCGCGCGGGCCAATGCCCTGGCCGCGTACAAGGCCGACACTCTCGAGGGCATCCGCTCGGCCGCGGACTCCCTGACCGCGATCGTCACCGAGACCGCTCTGCACGTGCGGCTCACGGCGTCGTGGGGCATCGACCGCGAGGTGCTCGAGACGGCCGACGAGAAGCCCGGCACCGTCGCCTACACGCGCTTCGTCCTGGACACCGGCATGGCCGGGGACGCCCTGGACCTGCAGGTCGCCCTCGCGCCCTGCGCGATCGGCTATGCGGAGATCGGGACCGCGCTCGCGCCGCGCCTCGCCGAGGGCGCCGAGCATCCCTACGGCGAGTGGATCGCCGAGTACGCGGGGCAGGAGTTCCAGGCGAGCGCCGCCGTGGCCGCCGCGCGGCTCGACGAGCTCGCGGGCGGCGACCTGCCTGCCCACCGCCGGGCGCGGCTCGAGAGGATCTTCCGCACGGCCACCCGCATGGAGGCCGCGTTCTGGCAGCAGGCGCTGGACTGAGCGCGGGCGTGCATTCGCCGAGCGCACGAAGACCGCGCGTGCAAGCATGAAGCGGTGAGCACGCACGCGTCCTCCCCGAGCCCGTCCGCGCCGCGGCAGTTCGAGAACCACCAACCCTTCCTCCACGACCTCGCCGTGGTGCTGCGCGCTCCACTGCAGGCCTGGTCGGCGCCCGACGGCACGATCACGGGCGCCGGCGCGCAGGGCATCTATCTCGGAGACACCCGCGTCGTCTCCGACCTCACCTGCGAGGTCGAGGACGCTGCCGAGTCCGCGGACGAGGACCATGAGCACCTCACTCTCTCGCCCCTCCCCGCCGAGACGCGCAGCGCACAAGCGGTCATGTTCCGTTGGGTCGTCACCGCACCCGATCTGCCGGGCGACCCGCTCATGATCCTCGAGCGCACGCGCACAGCGTCCGGCCGCGGCATCCGCGAGACGCTGCGCCTGCGCAACGACGACGACCGCCCGCGCACCCTGTCGCTGCGCCTCGGGCTCGTCACCGACAGCGCGACGATGTCGCAGGTCAAGGACCCGAGTCTGATGCTCGCGCAGGCCCCCGCCCGCCCCGTGGCCCGCATCCGGGACGGTGCGGCGCGGTGGCGGATCGGTGAGCGGGGCGAGGCGGTGCTCCACGCGAGCACCGGCACTGGCACGCTCGTCCAGGACGTCGACGGACCCGTCGTCACCTGGCACTGCGTCCTCGAAGCACCGGCGCGCGGAACGGCCGAGGCGGACTGGGAGCTCGCGTTCACCGACCCGGACGTCCCGTTCGAGGCCGCCGAGCCCCGAAGCGTCGCGCTCACCGCCGCGCCGGACGCGGACCCCGAGCGTCGGGCCGCCCGCGACCTCCTGGTCCGCTCCCTCGCGGACCTCGACGCGCTGCGTCTGCAGGTGCCGGGAGATCCGGCCCGCAGCTTCGCCGCGGCCGGCGCGCCGTGGTTCTTCACCCTCTTCGGCCGCGACTCGATCATCGCCGCCTCACTGGTCCTGCCCGTCGACACCACGCTCGCGGAGGGCACCCTGCGCACGCTCGCGAGCATGCAGGGCACCCGCGTCGTGACCGACACGGCCGAGCGGCCCGGCAAGATCCTCCACGAAGTGCGGGCCCAGGGCATGGAGATGGCCGAGAGCCATCTGCCGCCGGTCTACTTCGGCACGATCGACGCGACGCCCCTGTGGATCGAGCTCCTGCACGACGCCCTCGACGCGGGCCTCGACGCCACGGTGCTCACCGACCTGCTCCCGCACCTCGAGGCCGCCGCCCGCTGGCTCCTCGAGCACGCCGATGCCGACGGCGACGGTCTGCTGGAGTACGTCGACGAGAGCGGGCACGGCCTGGCGAACCAGGGCTGGAAGGACTCCGACGACTCGATCCGCCGCGCGGACGGCTCCCTCGCGAGCGGCGCGATCGCCCTCGCCGAGGTCCAGGGATACGCCTATGCCGCCGCGCTGCACGCCGCCGACCTGCTCGAGCGCGGCGCCCCGAGGGACCCGTCGTCCGCGGATCTCCCCGCCCGCCTGCGCACCTTCGCCGCGCATCTGCGCGAGACGTTCCACGCACGCTTCTGGTGCGAGGACGCGCGCGGTCGGTACCCCGCGCTCGCCCTCGACGGCGCCGAGCGCCCGGTCGACGGCGTCGCCTCGAACATGGGACACCTGCTGGGGACCGGCCTGCTAAACGCGGACCAGGAGCGCCTGGTCGTGGATCGCCTCATGGACCCGACGCTGTTCTCGGGCTTCGGCATCCGCACCCTCTCGACCGACAACGGCGGATACGGGCCGCTGCGCTACCACGGCGGCAGCGTGTGGACGCATGACACCGGGTACATCCTGCGCGGCATGCTCCGCGCGGGCTTCGTGGACGAGGCGCAGATGCTCGCGCGCGGTCTGCTGCGGGCCGCGGGCGCCTTCGACCAGCGGCTTCCCGAGCTGTTCGGCGGGCAGAGCGCCGACGAGGTCTGCGCGCCCCTGCCCTACCCGGCCTCGTGCCGTCCGCAGGCGTGGGCCGCGGCGAGCGCCGTCCCGATCGCCCGGGCGCTCGGGCTGGTCTAGGCCCGTCGGTCGACGAGCGGGAGACCTCGCAGCATGCCCTGCAGGGCCATCACCTGCCGCGGGATGTACTCGGCGATCGTCAGGCCCACCACGTCGTACGCGCTGTCGACATCGGCGATCACCCGGTGGACCTGCGCGCTGGTGAGGCCCCCGGGGACCTCGCCGAGCCCGAAGGTGATCTCGTCGCTGTCCACGGTGTCGACGTCGAGGTGGATGGCGACCTTCGTCGCCCCTGTCGAGGCCAGCCATGCGAGCAGCGCGTCGCTCGATGTGCGCAGCTGATCCGGGCCGATGGTCGTGAGTCCCCACGCGGGCACGTTCGCCAGGGCGTCGGGCTCGCCGGCGTGCAGGCCGGCGTAGGCGAAGCGGGAGGGATCGATCGTGGCCGGCAGGCGATCCAGGACCTCGGCGTCGCCGTGCCCGGTGAGGACGGACGCCGCCATCGCGTGGTACCCGTCGTATCCGGTCTCCGGGGTGTCCGCGTCGGGGTGCGCGTCGATCCACACCACGGCGAGGTCCTCGCCGTGGCGCTCGGCGAGCGCGGCGAACGGGGCGACGCTCACGGAGCACTCGCCGCCGAGGGTGAGGATGCGCTCCGCGTCGTGCCGGGCGATCGCCTCCTGGGCGGCGGCGAGGGAGGCGAGGATGCTCGCGCGCGATTCGATGCCGCCCGTCGACCCCTCCTCGGGTTCGGACATCTCCACGACGACGTGCTCGGTGGGGCCGTCGTGCGCGGGGATGATCGCGTCGAGGATCCGGGAGCCGACGACGTAGCCGTGGCGGGCGACCGGGGCGGGGAACTCGGGCAGGAGGGACGTGACGTTCTCGCGTCCGGCGCCCTGCCACTGGGGCCAGACGAGGCGGAGGGTGTCGGAGCGGTCGGGATGCGTCATCGCGATCGAATGCCTTTCCGGGTGGCGGGGTGGTCGGTCATGGGACGGCGGGTCGGTCAGGGGATTGCCATCGCGGGTCGCCCGGGGCGCGCCGGGCGTGCGGGGTCAGACGGGCCGACGGATCCGTGCGCGCAGGGCACGGGTGAAGTCGTGGAAGCAGGCGACGATGTCGATGCCGTCGGGGTCGATGAGCCACTGGTTCTCCAGTCCTTCGCTCATCGCGATCACCTGGCGGATGACGAGCTCGTAGTCCAGGTCATCGCGCAGCTCGCCCGAGGCGACGCCGGCCGCGAACCCTTCGCGCAGCATGGTGCGGCCGATGTCGATGTGGCGGAGGAAGTACTCACGCGCCGGATGGCCCTCCTCCGTCGCCTCCGCCCCGAGCACGTGCGCCAGGCGCACCAGGCCGTAGCGCTCGACGTTGTCGGCGACGGTCGCGTCCCACGCGTCGAGGACCTCGGTCCCCGAGAACGCGCGGCCCTCCGGCCACGTCAGCTGCCCGCGCCGGTCCCTCTCCTCGAGGACCGCCAGCAGCAGCGTGGGCTTGGTCGGGAAGTGATGCAGCACGCCCTGCTGGGTCATCCCGACCATGCGGCCGATCGAGGCGAGGGAGGCGCCGCGGTAGCCGTGCTCCCCGAACGCTTCCGTCGCGGCGTCGAGGATCCGTGCGCGCGCCGCCTGCCCCGGGGCGTAGCTCCCGCGCCGGTGGGGCGCGGTCTCGTGCGCGGTGGGCATGCGCTTCCTCCTGCTGAGCACGGGGATGGTCGACGACGGATCCGCCGTCCCGCACGAGAATACCTACCACCCACTCGGTGTTCAACGGCGAGCGCCGCGACCGCGAGGGCGTCCGCGGAAGCGCCCACGGCGGCCGCTGCCGTCCGTACGATCGGTGGAGGCCACCCACGACGCAGCGGAGGATCTCCATGACCGAGTCCCACAGCCCCTCGAACACCACCGCGACCGAGGCCGCTGCCGCGGGGGCCGCGGCCGGCGCGCTCGGCGAGGGCGGGGAGACGCGCCCGAAGCCCGAGGACCGCCTGGAGACCACCGCCCATCTGCTCGAGCTGCCCGACGGCTCCTCCCTCACCTACACGGCGACCGCCGGCACGCACGTGCTCACCGAGGAGCCCGAGGGCGAGGCCTATGCGCGCGGCACCGCCTACGCGGAGCTGTTCGCCGTCAGCTACGTCGCGACCGATCGCGGCTCCCAGCGCCCCGTGGTGTTCGCCTTCAACGGCGGCCCCGGCTCCTCGACCGTGTGGCTGCACCTGGGGCTGCTGGGCCCGCGGCGCGTCGACTCCGGTGACGCCGGCGCCCTCACCCCTCCTCCGTTCGGCCTCCTCGACAACCACGAGACGATCCTGAAGGACGCGGACCTGGTGGTCGTCGATGCGATGTCGACCGGGTACTCACGGCCCGCGCCCGGCGCGAAGCCCGACCGCCACCACGGGATCACGGCCGACCGCGACCTCGTGGCGGACTTCATCATGGACTGGCTGACCCGCAACGAGCGCTGGCTCTCCCCGGTGCACCTCGTCGGCGAGTCCTACGGCACCACCCGGGCGAGCGCCGTCGCGGGCCGACTCGTGGATCGCTTCAACGTCGCCCCCGCAGGCATCGCGCTGCTCTCCCCGGTCCTGGACTTCTCCACGATCGTGTTCGCCGAGGACTTCCCCGCCGGCAACGATGCCCCGTACCTGCACTACCTCCCCACCTATGCGGCGATCGCGCACGCGCACGGCAAGCACCCGGGCCGCTCGCTGCTCGAGGTCGTCGACGAGGCGGAGGCCTTCGCCGAGACCGAGTATCCGCAGCTCCTCGCCCAGGGCCACCGCCTGGACCCCGAGGAGAAGCGCGAGGCCGCCGAGCAGATCGCGGCGCTCATCGGCGTCGGCCCCGACTGGGTGGAGCGGGCCGACCTGCGCGTGGAGCACATGGCCTATCTCGCGGAGGTGCTGCGGGAGGAGGGCCGGATCGTCGGCCGCATCGACGGGCGCTTCAGCGCCCCCGCCGGCAACCTCAACGCCGCGACCATGGAGACCGACCCGTCGACCGACGAGCTGGGCCCCTCGTACACCGCCGCCATCAACCAGTACCTGACCGCCGAGCTCGGCTTCACCTCCGACGTGGTCTACGAGATCTTCTCCCCCAGGGTGCATCCC
Source organism: Brachybacterium kimchii (assembly GCF_023373525.1). Taxonomy (NCBI): domain Bacteria; kingdom Bacillati; phylum Actinomycetota; class Actinomycetes; order Micrococcales; family Dermabacteraceae; genus Brachybacterium; species Brachybacterium kimchii. Next base: position 3,570,820 of record NZ_CP097218.1, on the reverse strand, counting down.
TGGAGCTACAAGGAGTTCGAGAACCGCAGCGTGGAGGTCGCCTCGGACCTCGCCCGGGTCCTGCGGAAGGTGCCGTCCACCAGGGTGTTCGTCGCCCACGGCTACCACGACGCGGCGACCCCGTTCCACGCGAGCGAGCACGTGCTCGCGCACCTGCCGATCCCCACCGACGACTACCGCGAGCGGATCCGCATCGAGTACTACGAGGCGGGGCACATGATGTACGTCCACGAGCCCAGCCGCGTGGCCCTCGGCGAGCACCTCGGCCAGTTCGTGCGCGGGGAGTGAGCCCGGGCGTGAGCATGCGGGCGACATCGCGCCGCGTGCTCACTCCCGCAGCAGCGCCTCCAGGTCCGAGGCGTCCACGAGCGGGTCATCGAGGTCCACGGTCACGTGCGAGCGCGCGAGCAGCCGCGCCGTGCCGGTGGTCGTCGAGTCCCATGCGGGCAAGCCGCCGACCTCGGCGGGCCCGGTCAGGGTGCCGAGGAACCGCGACCCGCGCGGGGAGATCGTCTCCAGGGTGCCGCCGGGGGCGAGGTCGCCGTCCGCGGCCATCAGCGCGAGCCGGGCCGAGGTGCCGGTCCCGGTGGGGCTGCGGCAGATCACGCCCGGATGCACATAGGTGGCCGACGGCGACTCGAGTCCCCCGCCCGCCATCGCGCGGATCTCGCCCATGAAGTGCACGAACGGCAGCGGGCCGACGTCCCCGAGGGAGGGATGCTCGTGGCGCAGGCCGGGCCGGGCGGCGCGCACGAAGGCGTCGCCGAAGGCGGCGAGGGCGATCTGCTCGTCGGCCGCGACCGCGAAGCCGTGGTCGGCGGCGCGGACCATCGCGTAGTAGGCCCCGCTCCACACCAGGTCGAAGCGGACCGGGCCGATCCCGGGCGCGTCGACGACGAGGTCGCGATCGGCGACGAAGGCGGGCTCGCCGCGCGTGGTCACGGACTCGACGCGGCCGTCGGCGCAGTCGGCGGTGATGCGGGCGAGGCCGGCGGGCGACTCCAGGACCACGCTCTGCACGCCGTCGGTCATCGCGATCGTCCCGCTCTCCAGCAGGGCGGTCGCGGTGCAGATCGTGTTGGACCCCGAGTACATCGGGTACCCCATGGCCTCCATGATGATGTAGCCGGCCTGCGCCTCGGGATGCCCGGGTTCGACGATGAGGTCGACGGACATCGCGGGGTCGCCGTAGGGCTCGGAGAGCAGCAGGCGCCGCAGGCCGTCGCCCTCGCGCTGCAGGAAGCGTGCCTTCTCGAGCGCCGTCGCGCCCGGTACCGGCTCGATGCCGGCGATCACGATGCGGCTGACGTCCCCGCCGGACTGCGTGTCGATCAGCTCGATCGTGCGTTCACGGCGCATCGGGATCGCCCGCCGCGCCGTCGTGGGCGAACGGCGCCCCGACCTCGTCCCAGTGCCGGTCGGGCACGACCACGAGCTTGCCGATGTACGTCTTGCCCATGAAGGTGCGCTGGGCCTCGTGGAAGTCGGAGAGGCGGAAGGTGCGGTCCAGCAGCGGCCGGATCCGGCCGTCCTCGATGTAGCCGACGAGCCGCCGGAACGCGGTGCGTGTCCCCTGCGAGGAGCCGTGCAGCTCGAGCTGCTTGAGGTACATGGTGCGCAGGTCGAGGTCGACGACGGGCCCGCCGATCGCGCCGGCCGTCGTGTACCGGCCCTCCGGCCGCAGGATCCGCAGCAGGTCGTTGAACATCGGCCCCGCGACGAGATCGGCGACCACGTCGATGGGGCCGTCGGCCGCCCTCGCGACCTCCTCGACGAGGTCCCCCGAGCCGCGCAGGATCACGTCCTCGGCGCCGATCGCGCGCAGCGCGTCCTCCTTGCCGGGGCTCGAGACCGCATAGGGGACCGCCCCGCGCACCCGCGCGAGCTGCAGGATCGCCGACCCCACTCCCCCGGATGCGCCGGTGACCAGCACTCTCTCCCCCTCGGCGAGACGGGCGCGCACGAGCATCTGCTCGGCGGTGAGGTAGGCGCAGCAGAAGGTCGCGAGGCCCGCGTCGGGGATGTCGGCGGTGATCTCGTAGGCGTTCTCCTCGGGCACGGCGACGTACTCGGCGTACCCGCCGTCGCGGCCGTGGCCGATGTAGTCGATGTCGGCGAGGGAGTCGTCGCCCTCGGGCCGGTGGTAGATGCTGAAGTCGACCATCACCCGCTCGCCGATCCGGGAGGCGTCGACCCCGGGGCCGACGGCGACGATGCGGCCGACGATGTCCGCGCCCTGGATCCGCGGGAACTCGAGGGTCGAGCGCCCGCGCCGCCACGTGGAGACCTCACCGGGGTCGGTGTCGCTGCCGTAGGCGCCCTCGCGCACCCACACGTCGGTGTTGTTCATCCCGCAGGCGTGGACGTCGATCAGCACCTCCCCGGCCGCCGGGCTCGGGGTGGGGACGTCACGGGAGAACTCCAGCTGGTCGAGTCCTCCGTGCCCCCTTAGCCGCACGGCGGCCATGGTGGGCGGGGTGTCATGGGTCGGGGTCATGCCGAGCTCCCGTCGACGGGTCCGCGCAGCGCTGCGCGGGGAGTACGACGAGCATGGCACCGCGGGAGGGAGCCGTAAAGAGAGGCCGAGGGACGGGGCCGGGCCGCCGGAGCGACCCGGCCGCCCCGCTCAGCAGCAGCCGGCGGAGGGGTTCTCGCCCTGCTCGGCGTACTTCCGGCGCCAGAACTCCTTCTCGCTCAGCGGCGCATGCGCGCAGCCGGTGATCCGGTGATGGTGCAGGTAGCGGTCGTAGGCGTCTGACCCCAGCACCCCGCGGGCGAACCGCCGCACCCCGCGCAGGGCGCCGACGAGACTGCCCGCCGGAGCCGCTCGCGTGCTCATCAGTGCCCGACCGTCCCGGCGAGGTCCTTCTCGGGGTGCTCGCGCAGGTGGTCCTTCCAGCGGCCCTCGAGCTCCTTCTCGGCGGCCGTCGGCACCATGCCTGCGGGCGCGAAGTACGCGGACTCCACGCGCGGGGCCTCGGTGTCCAGGATGTTCCTCCCGTGGAGCGCCTGCCAGGTGCGCCAGAGCGAGACCACGATGACGATGATCGTGCAGACCACGAAGAGGATCGAGAGGGATCCCTGCACGGCGGTGTTGAAGACGACCGCGTGCATGTCCTCGGGGGTCTTCGCGAGGCCCAGCTCGGTCTTGCCCGCGGCGAGCGCATCGCGGTAGGCGATGTGGTTCGCCCAGTAGCCCACCCCGGGGTCGGAGGAGAAGATCTTCTGGAACGAGCCGGTGATGGTGACGACCGCGGTGAAGGCGAGCGGCACGAAGATGATCAGCAGCGACCAGGTGCGGCCCTTGCGGGCGAACACCACCAGGCAGATCGCGAGGGCGACCGCGGCCAGCAGCTGGTTCGCGATGCCGAAGAGCGGGAACAGGGTGTTGATGCCGCCCAGCGGGTCGAGCACGCCCATCATGAGGATCGAGCCCCAGCCGGCGACCATCACCGCGGTGGTGATCCAGGCGCCGACGCGCCACGAGTGGTCGCGGAAGCGGGGCTTCCAGCCGCCCAGGGCGTCGGCCAGCATGAAGCGGGCGACGCGCGTGCCGGCGTCGACGCTGGTGAGGATGAACAGCGCCTCGAACATGATGGCGAAGTGGTACCAGAACGCCATCATCGCGGGCCCGCCCACGAGCTTGTGCATGATCCCGGCGAGGCCCACGGCGAGCGTGGGCGCGCCGCCGGTGCGCGAGACGATCGACTCCTCGCCGACGTCCTTCGCGGTCTGCGCGAGCGTCGCCGGATCGAGGTTCACGCCGGTCAGGCCGAGCGAGTTCACGAACTGCGCGGCGCCCTCGATGGTGCCGCCGGTCGCGGCGGCCGAGGAGTTCATCGCGAAGTAGATGCCGCGGTCGATGGAGACGGCCGCGACCAGCGCCATGATCGCCACGAAGGACTCCATGAGCATGCCGCCGTAGCCGATCATGCGCATCTGGCGCTCCTTCTCCACGAGCTTGGGAGTGGTGCCCGAGGAGATCATCGCGTGGAACCCGGAGAGGGCGCCGCAGGCGATGGTGACGAAGAGGAACGGGAACAGGCCGCCGGTGAACACGGGCCCGTCGGTGCGGGAGGCGAACTCGGAGACCGCGGGGGTCGAGATGCTGGGGCGCACCACGATGATCGCGGCGGCGAGCATGACGATCGTGCCGATCTTCATGAAGGTCGAGAGGTAGTCGCGCGGGGCGAGCAGCACCCACACGGGCAGCACGGCGGCGATGAAGCCGTAGGCGATGATCAGCCCCGCGAGGACGGGACGGTCCAGGTGGAACAGGGCGTCGCCCCAGCCGGTCTCGGCGACCCAGCGCCCGGAGATGATCGCGAACAGCAGCAGCGCCACGCCGATCACGGAGACCTCGAAGACCTTGCCCGGGCGCAGGAAGCGCAGGTAGAGGCCCATGAAGATCGCGATCGGGATGGTCAGGCCCACGCTGTAGACGCCCCAGGCGCTCTCCCCGAGGGAGTTCACGACGACCATCGCGAGGATCGCGACGATGATCAGCATGATGGTCAGGGTCGCGATGAACGCGGCGACGCCGCCGACGACGCCGAGCTCGTCGCGGGCCATCTGGCCGAGCGAGCGGCCGTGGCGGCGGGTCGAGATCACGAGCACCAGGAAGTCCTGGACGGCGCCCGCGAGGACCACGCCCACGATGATCCAGATGGTGCCGGGCAGGTAGCCCATCTGCGCGGCGAGGACGGGGCCGACGAGCGGGCCGGCGCCGGCGATCGCGGCGAAGTGGTGGCCGAAGAGGATGCGCCGGTCGGTGGGGACGTAGTCCTTGCCGTCGTACTCGGCCTCCGCCGGGGTGGCGCGGGTGTCGTCGGGCTTTACCAGGCGGTTCTGGATGAACTTCGCGTAGAAGCGGTAGGCGACGAGGTAGGTCGCGACGGCGGCGAACACGAACCAGATCGCGTTGATGGTCTCGCCGCGCGCGAGGGCGAGCATCACCCAGCCGAGGGCGCCCACGAGCGAGATGGCGACCCACAGCACGATCTTCGCGGGGGTCCAGCGCTGCTCGGCGCGCACGGTCTGCTCGGGAAGGGCTGCGGGAGGGGCGTCGACCGTCGCAGCGGCCGTGCCCGAGGAGGGTTCAGGGGACGAGGGGGACATGGGGAAGACCTCCTGGGTCGTCGTCGACCGGCCGCCGGGGAGAACGGCCGACGACAGGCTACCGCCGTCGTCCCCGCCGCACCGTCGCCGAGCCCACGTCGCCCCGCGCCACGATGTGGCACGCGACTCACATACCACGCGGACCCGCTGGTCGTCCGGCGATTGCAGGATGTCGCCGCCGACGACTCCTGACGCGGTGGTAGCGTGACCGCCCGGCGGCCAATCCCCCGCTGCTCCTCCGGGCGCCTCGAGCGCGCTCGCGACGGCGCCCCTTCCCCTGGACTCCGAGGCCCTGTCATGGTCGACATCCGGTTGGATGCGCAGTGGATCGATTACGCGATCATCGCGCTCTACTTCGTCTTCGTCCTCGGTGTGGGCTGGTTCGCCAAACGCGGCGTCTCCAACTCCATCGAGTTCTTCCTCTCCGGCCGCTCCCTGCCCGCCTGGGTGACCGGCCTCGCGTTCATCTCGGCGAACCTCGGCGCCGTCGAGATCATGGGCATGTCCGCCACCGGCGCCCAGTACGGCATGCCCACGATGCACTACTTCTGGGTCGGCGCGATCCCCGCGATGCTGTTCCTGGGCGTCGTGATGATGCCCTTCTACTACGGCTCGAAGGTGCGCAGCGTCCCCGAGTTCATGCGCATGCGCTTCGGCACCGCCGCGCACCTCGTGAACTCCATCAGCTTCGCCGCCGCACAGCTGCTGATCGCGGGCGTGAACCTGTACCTGCTGGCCACGATCGTGAACCGCCTGCTGGGCTGGCCCCAGTGGGTGGGCCTCATCGTCGCCGCCGCCTTCGTGCTGTTCTACATCTCGGTGGGCGGGCTCTCCGCGGCCATCTACAACGAGGTGCTGCAGTTCTTCGTGATCGTCGCGGCGCTGCTGCCCCTGACGCTCATCGGCCTGCACCGCGTGGGCGGCTGGAGCGGCCTCAAGGAGAAGGTCGCCGGCGACGGCATGCTCGGCGCCGAGCAGCTCCACTCCTGGCCGGGCGAGCAGCTCTCGGGCTTCGACAGCCCGATCCTCTCGGTGGTCGGCATCGTGTTCGGCCTGGGCTTCGTGCTCTCCTTCGGCTACTGGACGACGAACTTCGTCGAGGTGCAGCGCGCGATGGCCAGCAAGTCCATCACCGCCGCCCGGATGACGCCGATCATCGGCGCCTTCCCCAAGATGTTCATCCCCTTCATCGTGATCATCCCCGGCATGATCGCCGGCGTGCTGGTCTCGGACATGACCGAGTTCAAGAAGCTCGACTTCGGGGGCGATGCCGCCGGGGCGGCCGCCACGGGCGTCTCCTACAACGACGCCCTGCTGCTGCTGATGCGCGACGTGATGCCCAACGGCCTGCTGGGCGTGGCGATCGCGGGCCTGCTGGCCGCATTCATGGCCGGCATGGCCGCGAACATCTCGGCCTTCAACACGGTGGTCAGCTACGACCTCTACCAGCAGTACGTCAAGAAGGACGCCCCGGACAAGCACTACATCTTCGTGGGCCGCATCGCCACGGCCGTGGCCTGCGTGATCGCGATCTTCACGGCGCTCATCGCCGGGCAGTTCTCGAACCTCATGGACTACCTGCAGACCCTGTTCGGGTTCTTCAACGCGCCGCTGTTCGCGACGTTCATCCTGGGCATGTTCTGGAAGCGGATGACGCCGGCCGCCGGCTGGTCGGGCCTGGCCTCGGGCACGGTCGCCGCCGTCATCCTGTGGAGCCTGTCGACCTTCGGCGAGGTGTTCGTCCTGCCGGGCCAGGGCCTCGCGTTCCTGAGCGCGGCCACCGCGTTCGTCGTGGACATCATCGTCTCGGTCGTCGTCACCCGGTTCACGCGCCCCAAGCCCGTGCACGAGCTCAAGGGCCTCGTCTACTCCGAGACCCCCAAGACCGATCTCGTGGACCCCGACGAGAAGGGCCTGCCCTTCTTCCGTCGTCCGGTCCCGATGGCCGGGATCGGCCTGGCGCTGGTCATCATCCTGAACATCGTCTTCGCGTGAGCCGGGACGGAGGAGAGAAGTCATGAACGACAACGAGAACCTCGAGGGCGGCCCCGTCGCAGTCCCCGATTCCGCGGGCGCCAAGGTCGAGACCGCCGGTGCCTTCGACATCCGCAACTTCATCGGTCTGCTGGTCGCACTGTTCGGCGTGATCCTGCTGCTGGTGGGACTCTTCGACTTCACCGACGTCGAGGCCGCCAAGACCGGCGGCGTCAACGCCAACCTGTGGGCCGGCATCGTCATGGTCGTCGTCGGCCTCCTCTTCGCCGTCTGGGCGAAGGTGGAGCCGATCCGCATGATCGTCAGCGAGAACGAGGAGGGGGCCGAGGAGCCGCGCGACATCGCGGGCCTCGACTGACCTCCCGGCCCACCGCCGCTCCGTCGGCCGACGGGAACGCCCCCGCCGCCCGCGCACCGCTCAGCGCTGCGCCGGCTGCGGGGGCGTTCCGGTGCGCGGATCAGGTGTGCGCCCGCCCCTGCGCCGCCCCTACACTTGTGTACGACCGTACGCCTACGTGATCTGGAGACGCCCGTGCCCGGCGCACCCGCTTCCCTCGCCCTGCGCCGCCTCGCGCTCTGCGCCCTGTTCTTCCTGCCCGGGATCAGCATCTCCTCCTGGGTGACGCGCACCCCCGCGATCCGCGACCTTCTGGGCGCCTCGACGGCGCAGATGGGCCTCGTGCTGTTCGGCCTGTCCATCGGCTCGATGCTCGGGATCCTCACCTCGGGGCCGGCGGTGATGCGCCTCGGCGCCCGACGGGTCGTGCTCGTCGCCTCCGCGCTGCTCGTGCTCGCGATGCCCACGATCGCCGCGGGCGCGGCCACGCAGCAGGCGCTCGTGGTCACCCTGGGCCTCGCCCTGTTCGGCGCCGGCACCGGCGGCGGCGAGGTCGCCATGAACATCGAGGGCGCCGAGGTCGAGCGCGAATCCGGACGCACCTTCCTGCCCACCCTGCACGGCTGCTTCAGCCTGGGCACGGTCGTGGGGGCGGGCGCCGGCATCCTCGCGAACGCCGTGCACCTCCCCGTGGTCCCCCACCTGCTCGCGATCGGCGTGATCGGTGCGGTGCTGCTGGCCTGGGCGATCCGCCTGCTGCCCGCGGCCACGGGCCAGGTCACCGCCGAGGAGCGCGCCGCCCGGGGGCACCGCACCGGCCCTCCGGTCTGGAAGGACGGCCGCCTGCTGCTGATCGGCGCGATCGTGCTGGCGATGGCCCTGGCCGAGGGCACCGCGAACGACTGGCTGCCGCTGGTCATGGTCGACGGCCACGGCTTCGACGCGGCGCTCGGCAGCGCGGTCTACGCGGTCTTCGCGGCGTCGATGACGGCGGGCCGCTTCGCCGGGGGCCCGATCATCGACCGCCTGGGCCGCGCACCCGTGCTCGCGGCGAGCGCCGCCTGCGCGACGGCCGGTCTGGTCCTGGTCTCGCTGGTGGACAACCAGATCGTGGCGGGCGCAGCCGTGATCCTCTGGGGCCTCGGCGCCTCGCTCGGCTTCCCCGTCGCGCTCTCGGCAGCGGGGGACTCCGGGCCGCAGCCGGCCCAGCGCGTCGCCCTGGCCTCGATCGTCGGCTACATGGCCTTCCTCGTCGGCCCGCCCGTGCTGGGCTTCGTGGGCGAGCACCTGGGACTGCGCGGCGCGCTGCTGCTGCCCGCCGCGGTGGTCGCGGTCGCGATCTTCCTCGCGCCCTCGACGGGGAACCGGGCCCTGCGCCGCAGCAGCTGAGCGATGCCCCCGCGTGAGGGCCGTCTCGGATCCGGCGCGCCGCTCTGGCATCGGCCGGCGGCGCGTGCGCAGGATGGGGACACCATGGATCGCGATCTCGTCTGGTACGTCAGTTACGGCTCGAACATGAACGCCGAGCGTCTCGCCTGCTACATCCAGGGCGGCAGGCCGCCGGGCGCGCTGATCGGCTACACCGGGGCCCGCGACCGCACTCCCCCGCGCGAGGCGGCGGGCGTGATGCTCCCGGGCCGTCTGCACTTCGCGGGCGAGTCCCGCGTGTGGAGCGGCGGCATGGGCTTCTACGACCACGACGCCGAGGGGCCGACGCCGGCCCGCGCCTTCCTGCTGACGATCCCCCAGTTCGCCGACGTCGCCGCGCAGGAGATGCACCGCCCCGTCCAGGAGGACGACCCCGTCGAGCGCCTCGTGCGCGAGGACCTGGGCATCGGCGGAGGGACGGACGCCACCGCGGCGAGCGCGGGTACGCGCGTGGCCGTCGGCCCCGGTCGCTACGAGACCCTGGTGGTGCTCGGCGAGCGCGAGGGCATCCCGATGCTCACCTTCACCGCACCGGAGGGGATCGGCGACGTGCCGGCGACCCAGCCCGTCCCCGCCTATCTCGACATGCTCGCCGAGGGCCTGCGCCAATCCCACGGCTGGGACCGCGAGCGGGCCGACGCCTACTTCTCCGCCCGCGGCGCGGACCTGGAGCGGGTCGGGGTCTAGCCACCTGCCTCCTCGCGCCCGAGCGACCACATGCGCAGGGCGAAGTGGAGGTCGAGGAACCTCGCGGGCGCGCGCCAGTCCTCCCCCAGCAGCCCCGCGATCCGCTCGAGGCGCTGGCGGACCGTGTTGGGGTGCACGTGCAGCATCTGCGCGGCGCGCGGCACGTGCCGACCGGACTCGGCGAAGGCCCAGGCGCTGCGCGTGAGCTCGGTGCCGTGCTCGCGGTCGTAGTCCTCGAGCGGGCGGAGCACGAGCAGCGGCGAGGGCAGCGTGGGGTCGCGGTGGATCGCCTCGGCCATCAGCCCGACCATGCCGATCCTCTCGCCGTCGGCCGATCTGCCGCGCACTCCGAGCACGGCGAGGGAGCGCAGGGCGAGCTCCGCGGAGCGGTGCGCCGCAGGGATCCGCGCCAGGTCCTCGACGGGGCTCGACCAGCCCGCGTTCACGCCGCTGCCGGCGACGTCGAGCAGCGCGGAGAGCGCGTCGGCCGCGGCATCGGGCACGAGCACGCACAGGTGGTCGCCGTGCAGCGCGACCACCGCGCCGTCGTGCGCCGTGCCCGCGCGCAGGCGGTCGGCGAGGGGGCCGACGTCGGCGTCGAAGACGTCGATCGCGACCATCCGCACGCCCGTGCCAGGGCGCACCGCGCGCACCCGGGCGTCCCCGCGCACCGTGTCGACCTCGCGTCCGCCGCGCACCAGGGCGTCGATCACGGCGCGGTCGCGGCGGCGCCTGTCGTCCTGCTGCGCCCGGCCCAGCAGGAGCAGGATCCCGAAGAACACGGCGACCCTCTGCACGCGCGGCAGCAGGCGCGGGGCGAGGGCCCGGCCGACGACGAGCGTGCCCAGATGCTCCCTGCCGCTGCTCGCGCAGGCCAGCGTGGTCCCGCCGGAGACGGCGGGCTTGCCTGTGCCGCGGGCCGCGCGCAGCGCCTCCCCGTCGAGGCCGACGGCGAGGCGCGCGCCGGGGTCCGTCTCGACCATCGGCACCCCGCCGGCGTCGAGGAGCGCGAGGTCGGCGCCCAGGAGCTCGTGCACGCGGCGGGCGAGCACCTCGAGGTCGCCGCCGTCCAGGAGCGCCTCGAGCAGTCCCGCGTCGAGGTCGAGGATCTCGTGGAGCTCGACCATGCGCTCCTCGTCCTCGTCCTGCTGCGCGCTGAGGCTCGCGAGCGCCCCGGTGACCTCCTCGAAGCGGCGCGCGTTGTCGAGCGCGACGCTCGCATGGCGGGACAGGGTGTCCACGATGTCGACGGTCTCGGGCGGGTACTCGCGGCTCGTGCGGTCGGCGATCAGCAGGGCGCCGTGCACCTGCTCGCGCAGGGTCATGGGCACGGCGAGGATCGAGCGCACGCCCTCGCCGCGCACGATGTCGTCGATCTCCTCGATGTGGGACAGCGCCGCGTCCTCGAGGTAGTCGGCGGTGGTGACGATCGCGCGACCGGTCGCGGCGCGTCCCAGCACGCCGTAGCCGATGGGCATGCGCAGGGTGCGGTACTCCTCGGTGCGCACGCCGTCGGACTCGCGGATGAAGGTGGTGTCCGCCGTGTTCAGGGCTATGTAGGCCATGTCGGCGCCGGTGAGCAGGCGGGTGCGGCGCACGATCTCGTGGAGCACGCCCACCACGTCGCGCCGTGTGGTGACGTCCACGGCGATCGAGGAGACCGTGCGCAGCAGCTCCTCGCGCCGTGCGCCCTGGGCGAGACGCTGCTGGAGGGCACGCAGGGTGCGGGCGTCGGCCTCGTCGAGGGAACCGCGCGCCGCGGCGATCGCGCCCTCGAGCCGCGCCGGGTCCTCCTCGGCCATCACCGCGCGCAGCAGGGGCTCCATCGCACCCATGGACCATCCTCCATCGATCGGCCCGATCCCTGTCACCGCACACCATAGGCGCGGTGTGGCTCGCGCCATAGCGTGGGGAGCGAACGCGCCGCCGCCCGGCACCGTCGCCCGGCGAGGCACCGACCGTGAGGAGTCATCGATGACTGCGACCGATTCGCCCATGAAGCTGCACGTCCTGTCCACCGGGGTCATGGAGTGCGACCACACCTGGCTGCTGCTGCAGGCGGGGAACACGATCACCGACCGTCAGCACAAGGACAAGCCCGCCGCCTGGGGCGAGGCCCCCACGCACGCCGTCCTCATCGAGACGCCCGAGGGACGGATCCTCTGGGACACGGGAGTGCCGCGCGACTGGGAGAAGCGCTGGGAGCCCACCGGGTTCCAGGACTTCTTCCCCGTCCAGGAGGACCCCGCCGGCCCCGGCTACCTCGACACCGCGCTCGCGGACCTCGAGCTCACCCCCGAGGACATCGACATCCTGGTCCTCTCCCACCTGCACTTCGACCACGCGGCGAACGCGAAGATGTTCGAGAACGGGAAGACCCGCATCCTCGCCCAGGCCGACGAGATCGAGGGCGTGAAGAGCATCGAGGGCGAGTTCGCCGGCGCCCACCTGGTCTCGGACTTCTCGGGGCTGCCGCTGGAACCCGTCCACGGCGACGCCGAGATCGTCCCCGGCGTCAGCGTCATCTCCACCCCGGGGCACACCTGGGGCACCATGAGCCTGCGCGTGGACCTGCCGGAGGACGGCACGAAGATCTTCACCTCCGACGCGGTGTACCTCGGCGCAAGCTGGGGCCCGCCCGCGATCGGAGCCGGCATCGTCTGGGACAGCGTGGGCTGGCTCGAGTCCGTCGAGAAGCTGCGGAAGATCCAGGAGCAGACCGGCGCGGAGATGATCTTCGGCCACGACGCCGAGCAGCGCAAGGGCCTCACCCTCGCGCCCGACGGCTTCTACAGCTGAGGGGCCGGCGATGATCCTCTACGACCTCAAGTGCGCCGACGGCCACCGCTTCGAAGCGGGCCTGGCCTCGATGTTCGACGACAACCCGCGATGCCGGTGCGGGGCGGAGACGTCCCGCGTCCCGGCCTCCGTGCGCCAGCTCGGCACGGCCGACACGGGCCGCTCGCGCGAGGAGATGCCGACCACCTGGCGCGGCATCCAGCAGGGCCACCCCGACGTGGTGCGCGGCTGGCACCGCGAGATGAGCCGCCGCGAGAAGCTCGAGGAGAAGCACCCCGAGCTCGCCGGCGACCGTCGACCGGTCCTCGCCCACGAGGGCGCCTTCGAGGGCCGACCGCTCAGGGCCGGAGACCCGCTCGCCACGAAGGTCGCGCAGGCGACGTTCGGGACGACGAAGGAGGCGACCGCATGAAGATCCGTGGAGCAGTCCTCGAGGAGATGGGGCGCGAGCGCCCCTATGCCGACTCCCGGCCGATCACCATCAGCGAGCTCGAGCTCACCGAGCCCGGCTCGACCGAGATCCTCGTGCGCATGGAGGCCGCGGGCGTCTGCCACAGCGACCTCTCCGTGGTCGACGGCAACCGACCGCGCCCGGTCCCCATGCTGCTGGGGCACGAGGCCGCCGGCCGCGTCGAGGCCGTGGGCGCCGAGGTGGAGGACATCCGCGTGGGCGACCGCGTGGTGATGAGCTTCCTCCCCCGCTGCGGCGAGTGCCGCGAGTGCCGCACCGACGGCCGCCTCCCCTGCTCGGTCGGATCCAGGACCAACAACGACGGAGTGCTGCTGCACGGCTCGACCCACCTCGCCCGCGACGGCGAGCACGTGCACCACCACCTGGGGGTGAGCGGCTTCGCGACCCGCGCCGTCGTGGACCAGGCGAGCGCCGTCGTCGTCCCCGACGAGGTCCCGCCCGAGGTCGCCGCCGTGCTGGGATGCGCCGTGCTCACGGGCGGCGGGGCCGTCCTGAACGCCGCGCAGCCGGGCCCCGAGGACTCGATCATGATCGTGGGCCTCGGCGGCGTGGGCATGGCCGCCCTCATCACCGCCCTCGCGCAGGACGTGAAGGAGGTGATCGCCGTGGACACCCTCCCCGCGAAGCTCGAGCGGGCGACGGAGCTCGGCGCCCACCGCACGTACACGCCGCAGGAGGTCGCCGAGCAGAAGATCACCGCCGACCGGGTGGTCGAGGCCGCCGGCCATCCGAAGGCCTTCGAGACCGCGGTGGGCGCGATCGGCTTCGGCGGCACCATGGTCACCGTGGGCCTCCCCGCGCCGACAGCGCAGGTCACGATCGCCCCGCTGCCGCTCACCGCGCAGGCCCAGTCGATCATCGGCTCCTACCTGGGCTCGGCCGTGCCGCGGCGCGACGTGCCCGAGTACGCCCGGCTCTACCTCGAGGGGAAGCTGCCGGTCGAGGAGCTGATCAGCCGCACCATCCGCCTCGAGGAGATCAACGAGGCGATGGACCAGCTGGCCGACGGCGAGGCCGTCCGCCAGGTCATCCTGTTCGACTGATCCCTCGCGGCCGGTTCCCCCATCCCGCCCCGGAAGGCGCAGGATGGAGGGACCGGCCGCGCCGTCGGCCCGCCCGTCGGCCCCGCCCGAGACCCCGACCCGAAGGAGCGCACCATGACCACGAAGCCCCGTCTCTCCCCCGCGAAGGTCGCCGACCTGCTCGAGCGCACCCCCCGCAGCTCCTTCATCGGCGGCCGCTTCCTGGGCGGCACCCCCGATCTCGACGTGCAGGACCCGGCGACCGGGCGCGTCCTCACCCAGGTCGTCGACGCCGACGCGGCGAGCATCGGCGGGAAGGCTCTCGATGCCGCCGTCGCCGCCCAGGCCGACTGGGCGGCGACCCTCCCCCGCGAGCGATCGGAGATCCTGCGCCGCGCCTACGAGCTCTGCCACGAGCGGGCGGACGACCTCGCAGCGCTGATGACCCTCGAGATGGGCAAGCCCCTGGACGAGTCGTACGGCGAGGTCACCTACGGCGCCGAGTTCCTGCGCTGGTTCAGCGAGGAGGCCGTGCGCCTGCCCGGACGCTTCCGGCAGGCCCCCGCCGCCGAGCAGGCGATCCTCACCACCTCGCGGCCCGTCGGCCCCGTCCTCGCGATCACCCCGTGGAACTTCCCGCTGTCGATGGGCACCCGCAAGATCGCTCCGGCCCTCGCAGCCGGCTGCACCGTCGTGCTCAAGCCCGCGCAGATGACGCCCCTGACCTCTCTCGCCTTCGCGCAGATCCTCGCCGACGCGGGCGTCCCCGCGGGCGTCGTGAACGTCGTCGTCACCTCGGACTCCTCCGGAATGTCCTCGACGCTGATGGCCGACGGGCGCCTGCGCAAGGTCTCGTTCACGGGCTCCACCTCGGTGGGCCGCTCCCTGCTCGCGCAGGCGTCCGAGCACGTGCTGCGCACCTCCATGGAGCTCGGTGGCAACGCTCCCTTCCTGGTGCTCCCCTCGGCCGACATGGACACGGCGATCGCCGCCGCGATGCCCGCGAAGTTCCGCAACAACGGCGAGGCGTGCACCGCCGCGAACCGGTTCTACGTGCACTCGTCCGTCGCCGAGGAGTTCACCCGCCGCCTCGTGGAGTCGACGGAGGCGCTGCAGGTCGGCGCGGGGATCGACGAGGGCACCACGATGGGCCCGATGATCGAGCCGAAGGCGCTGGAGAAGATCGAGGAGCTCGTGGCCGACGCCGTCGAGCGCGGCGCGAAGGTCCTCACGGGCGGGCGTCGGCCGCGCGCCGACGAGCTGCCCGAGGGATGCCGGGACGGCTACTTCTACCTGCCCACCGTGCTCGGCGACGTCCCGGCCGATGCCCGCGTGAACCGCGAGGAGATCTTCGGACCGGTCGCGCCCGTGATCGTCATGGACGACGTCGAGGACATGGTGCGCGCCGCGAACGACACCGAGTTCGGGCTCATGAGCTACGCCGTCGGCGCGGACCTCGGCGAGGTCACCGACGTCGCCGGACGCATCGAGTCGGGCATGGTCGCGGTGAACCTGGGCGTCGCCTCCGACGCCGCCGCTCCCTTCGGCGGCGTCAAGGAGTCGGGCCTGGGCCGCGAGGGCTCCCACGAGGGCATCGCGGAGTACCTCGAGACCACGTACGTGCGGCTGCCGCTGTGAGCGGACCTGCGGGGACGGAGACCACGAGGCGCCCGCCGCGCCTGCGCCCCTGCACGCCCGACGACGTCCCGCACCTGACCCGGATGCGCCGCGCACGGGAGGAGTGGATGGCCGAGCACGGCATCGTGCAGTGGCAGGTCGGCTCGCTCGGAGCCGAGCAGATCGCGGACGAGGTGGCCCGCGGGGACTGGCACGCCCTCGACGAGGCCGGACAGGACCCGGCAGCGCCGACCGCCTCTCCGTTCACCGCCGCCGTGCGGCTCCTCGAAGCGGACCCGTACTTCTGGGGCGAGCACGAGCGGAGCGACGAGCCGGCCGTGTACGCGCATGGTCTGATGACCGATCCGGCGGCGAGCAGGCGCGGGCTGGGAGCGACCGTGCTCGACCTCGCTCTCGCCGAGGCGAGGCACCGGGGTGCGCGCTGGCTGCGCCTGGACTGCGCTCCCCATCTCCTGGACTACTACCTGTCTCTGGGCTTCTCGCCCGTCGGCAGCAGAGAGACCGAAGAGTTCGTGACGCTGCTGCTGGAGAAGACTGCGAGAGGAGGCGGCCCCGTGCAGCACGTCGGCGACAGCTCACCGGCGACGGGTCTGCCGGTCGTCTCGGTCGGTCGCCCGGTGACCTCCGAAGAGGTCGCCGATGCCCTGGACGACGACCCGCTCGTCGGCCCCGCTACCCTCTCACCATGACGACGATCTACCTGACCGGAGAGGCGAAGTCGCCGAGCAACAATCCGATCACGACGCAGTGGGGACTTTTCTTCATCGGCCTCGTCGTCGATACTGAGTCGCACGTCATCCGAGAGGCGGACTGCACCGCCACCCTCACCCTCACGGTCGAGTTCGTGGGAGAACTGCTGGTGGGACGCTCCATCCTCGACGACGACGCCCTGGTGGAATCCATCACCGAGAGGTACCACGGGTCCTCGCAGAAGGCGCTCGCCGCGTCCGTGCGCAATGCCGCCGCGAAGTACCGCGACCTCTCGGCGGACTCCACCGCATAACCCCATACGCCTCCGTCCGCCCGGGACCTCACAGAACCGGAACCCGTCGGAAGCACCACGAACGCGCCCGCCCGGGCGCGCTGCGTCGGTGCTTCCGATTTTTTATTGCCCGATCCCCGACCCCTTCCCCACCCCGAGGAGCACCCCATGATCACCGACGGCCTGCTGATGCTCGGCGTCCTGCTGGGACTGTCGTGCGTGCTGATCGTCCTCGAGAAGACGACCGGCTGGAAGCTGTTCAAGTACGTGCCCGGCATGGTGCTGATGTACCTGCTGTGCGCACTGCTGAACACGCTCGGCGTCTTCGGCCAGGACGACGCGACCCGCGCCCCCATCGCCCAGGTCAAGGACGTCCTGCTGCCGGCGATGATCTTCCTGTTCCTGTTCGGCTGCGACCTGCGCAAGATCATCCGTCTGGGACCGAAGCTGCTGCTGACGATGTTCGTCGCCTCGGCCTCGCTGTGCTTCGGCATGGTGCTGGTGTACGTGGTCTTCCAGGCCGCGGTGCACCCCGAGGCGTGGAAGGTGTTCGGCGCGCTGCTGGCCAGCTGGACCGGCGGCAGCGCGAACATGGTGGCCGTCCAGGACATCCTCAAGGCCCCGGAGAACATCTTCGGCTACGCCCTGATCACCGACACGCTGATGTACTCGCTGTGGCTGATGCTGATGTTCGCCTCGGTCGCGGTCTCGCCCCGCTTCAACCGCTGGACCAAGGCCGACACCTCCTACCTCGACGCCCACGAGGGCGCCTTCGAGGAGGAGGAGAAGCCGGTGACGGTGTCCTCGCTCGCGATCGTCGTCTTCGGCGCGATCCTGGTCTCGACCTTCTCGATCTGGATCGGCGGCCTGCTGCCCGAGTGGGGCGCGGTCGTCAACGGCACCACCTGGTCGATCCTCATCGTCTCCCTGCTGGGGCTCCTCGTCGCGCTGACCCCGCTGGGGTCGACGGCCGGATCGAGCGAGGTCGCCACGCTGATGCTGTTCGTGGTGATCGGCCAGATCGCCTCGGGCTCGGACTTCTCGGCGATCACGCAGGCGCCGATCTACATCGTGATGGGCATCCTCGTGGTCGCGATCCACGCCGGGATCATGGTGCTCTACGCGAAGATCGCGAAGGTCGAGCTGTTCTCCCTCGCCGTCGCCTCCACCGCGAACATCGGCGGCATCGCCTCCGCACCCGTGGTCGCGAGCGCCTTC
This sequence comes from Brachybacterium kimchii, assembly GCF_023373525.1. Taxonomy (NCBI): domain Bacteria; kingdom Bacillati; phylum Actinomycetota; class Actinomycetes; order Micrococcales; family Dermabacteraceae; genus Brachybacterium; species Brachybacterium kimchii. The sequence continues at coordinate 3,553,124 of NZ_CP097218.1, read as the reverse complement.
AACCGCCAGCTGGTCCCCGTGGGCGTGCTGTTCGCCCTGATCGGATCGTTCATGGGCACGTTCGTGGGCCTGATCGGCGCCCAGGTCATGCACGCGCTGTGACCGTCACCGCGAGAGGAGGGGCATCGATGACCCCGCAGACCCTGCAGGATCCCGACGTGCACGTCGTCGCGGTGCGCCACCACCGCCACGTCGCGCCGCTCAAGCGGCCCTTCGTGACCGCGGCACGGCGCACCGAGGCCGTGCACTACGTGGTCGCGGAGGTCGAGCTGGCCGACGGCACCGTCGGCCAGGGATCCTCGGCCGAGACCGTCGCCGTCACGGGCGAATCGGCCGAGTCGATCGCCGCCTGCCTGGCCGGTCCGCTGCGCGGCGCGCTCGAGGGCGCCCAGGGCACCCTGGAAGACCTCGGACGCCGCATCCGGGACGCTGTCCCGGGGAGCACGAGCGCGAAGGCCGCCCTGGACGTGGCCCTGCACGACGCCGCCGCGCGCGCCGCCCGGGTGCCGCTGGTCGAGCTGCTGGGCGGCACCCGCTGCGGCACGCTGACCAACGACATGACGATCTCCCTCGAGGACCCCGAGGTGATGGCCGGTCATGCCCGCGACGCGGTCGCCGCGGGCGAGCAGATCCTGAAGATCAAGCTCGGCCGGGACATCGACGAGGACCGCCGGCGACTCGCCGCCGTGCTCGAGGCCGCCCCCGGGGTGAGCCTGCGCCTGGACGCGAACCAGGGCTGGGAGGCCCGCGAGGCGATCAGCATCATCACCGGCTTCGAGCGGGACGGCCTGCCGATCGAGCTGGTCGAGCAGCCCGTCCCGGCCGCGGACCTCGAGGGTCTCGCCCGGGTGCGCGCCGAGGTGGCGACCCCGGTGATGGCCGACGAGGCCGTATGGGATGCACAGGACGCCCGCCGCATCGTCGAGGCCGGTGCGGCCGACCTCCTGAACATCAAGCTCGCCAAGACCGGCGGCCTGCGCGAGGCGCTCGCCGTGGCCGACGTGGCCCTCGAGGCGGGCATCGCCTGCATGGTGGGCTCGATGATGGAGCCGCGGATCTCGATCACCGCCGCGGCCCACCTGGCCTTCGCGCACCCGGCGATCGCCCTCATCGACCTCGATCCCCCGGCCTGGTTCACCTCCGGGGCGCCGTCGGGCGGCTACCGCCAGCGCGGCGCCGAGCTCGAGCTGATCGGCGGTCCCGGGCTCGGCCTTGCGATGCTCGACCCGATGCAGGACGCTGATGACGCAGGAGGTGGTAGGTGACGTCGACCCCGCAGGTCCCCGGCATGCCCGAACCCGTCTCCTCGAAGGAGGACACCATGTCCGCCCATCGCAGCACCACCCCGCACGACCCCGCCGACGCATCGCAGAACCCGCAGGTCACCCGGCGCGCCGGTCTGCGGCTCGCCGCCACCGGCGCCGCCGGCCTCGCGGGCCTCGCCGGCGCCGCCTCCGCCTCCGCCGCTCCCGCGCACAAGGGCGGCCACGGTCACGGCGACCACGGGCACAGCAGCGGCGGCAGGACGCCGAAGGCCGGCGAGAGGGCGCACGTGAAGGTCACGGCGACCACGCTGTGGGTCGATCCGCGCACGAACCGCGAGGGCATCGACGACGGCGCGGTCTCCACGCCCGTGGACCTCGACGCCTGGAACGCGAAGATGCCCGACGAGGAGACCCGCAAGTGGCTCACCGGGAAGCTCGAATCGCAGGCCGTGCTGGGCAGCGAGGTCATCGTCGACGAGATCGACGGCGAGTGGGCGCACATCGTGGTCACCGCCCAGGGCACCCCGCGCGACGACCGCGGCTACCCGGGCTGGGTCCCGGTCGACCACCTCACCGTCGACGAGCGCTTCGCACGCCTGGCGCGCTGCGCCTCGACCGCGACCGTCACCGCGCTCACCAGCACCCTCACCTCGCCGAGCCGCGGCGAGGGCGCGCGCCTGCCGGTCTCCTTCGACACGATCCTCCCGGTCACCGGCCAGAACGAGGACAGCATCGAGGTCGCCGTCCCTGACGCGGGCACCATGCAGCTCAGCATCGAGGACGCCGCGGTGCGCGCGCACGGCGAGAAGCCCCCGCGCCCCACGGTCGAGGACATCATCGCGACCGGCGAGCGCTTCCTGGGCCTGCGCTATCTCTGGGCCGGCGTGAGCGCATACGGCTACGACTGCTCCGGGTACACGTACACCCTGTTCCACCACCACGGCATCACCCTCGAGCGCGACGCCGGCGACCAGATGCACGAGTCGGGACTGCAGAGCGTCGAGCGCGAGGACCTCCAGCGCGGCGACCTCGTGTTCTTCGCGACCGAGCCGGGCGCCGAGTCGATCCGCCACGTCGCCCTCTACGTGGGCGACGACCAGATCATGCAGGCTCCGAACGCGGCCCGGAGCGTCGAGGTCGTCTCGCTGACCGAGTACGACACCGACGGCGAGTACGCCGGGGCGCGGCGCGTGGAGCTCGCGAAGGGCTGAGCTAGCGCAGCACCTCCGCGGGCAGCAGCTCCCGGGTCCGCGCGAAGATCCGCTCGTCGGCCTCCTCCTCGGCCCATCCGCCCGTCATCACCGCGAGGACGTGGAAGCCGGCCCCGTCGCTGCCGCCGATGGCCGCGACGTCGTGGCGGAACCCATCGACCCAGCCGGACTTCGAGAGCACGGGGACGCCGGGCCGCACGGCGCGGCCGATGATGCGGATCCGCTGCGCGGCGAGCGCCTCGCGGGCGAGGGCGGAGCCGCTGCGCATGATCGCGTCCATGGTGCGCGCGAGGTCCCGCGCGCTGGTCTCGTTGGTGCGGCCCGCGGCGAGCGCCGCGCCGTCGCCGATCATCCGCTCGACGCGCGTCGCGGGCAGGCCCAGGTCCGCGATCACGTCGGCCACCGCGCCGAGGCCGACGAGGGAGAGCACGTGGTCGGTCGCCTCGTTGCTCGAGCGGTCGATCATCCGCACCAGCAGCTCCCGCACGGAGATCTGCTGCCCGTCGTCCGGATGCGTCGGGTCCAGATGGTCGCCCGCGAGCGTGAACGACGCGCCGCCCTCCCCTGTGAAGGTCCGGGTCGCGGCGACCTCCGCCCCGAGGTCCAGCTCCCCGCGATCCGCGGCGCGCAGCGCGGCGAGCAGCACATACAGCTTGATGGTGCTCGCCGCGTAGAAGGCGCGGTCGGCCTCGCTGCTCGAGAGCTCGCGACCCTGCGCGTCCAGGAGGCACCAGGCGATCGCGGTGTCGGATGGGGCGGAGGCGGTGGGCAGCGTCATGCTCTCGACCCTACGGGGGCTGCGGTCACGCGGCGGCCAGGCCCACGCTCACGATCAGCGGGGCGAGGGTGACGGCGAGGATGAACACGCGCTCGCTGAGGCCGAAGGTGCGCTCGCGCAGCGCCCTCACCAGCAGGGAGACGACGAGGCTTACCAGGGCGATCGCCGCGATCACGTGCAGCACGGGCAGGATCCCCGGCGCCGGCGCCCCCGTGGCCCCGGCGAGCAGCCGCGTGAGCGGACCGATCGTCGAATACGCGATCGCGAACCAGGCGACGGCGAGCACCAGGTGCAGCCGTCCGCGTGAGGTGACGGGCTCCCCGGGCGCATCGGTGGGCACGCGCGGCATCACCGCGAGCACCACCGCCAGCACCAGCAGCCACACGCCGAGCCCCGTGTGCGAGGTCGCAGCGGGGAGCGTGAGGACCGTGACGCCCAGGACCGCCCAGGCGGCGGCCGCGAGCCACGAGGCGACCGCGGCGAGGCGCCGGGTGCTCGGCGCGGACGAAGCGGCGTAGTCGCTCACCGCATGCCGCACAGGGTGGATGCCGCCGGGCCTCACGTGCAGGGCGACGAGCGCAAGCAGTCGGAGGACGAACAGCACGGACGCGACGATCGCGAGCACCTGGGCCACGGGGATCTCCTGGACGGACGGACGAGGGGGTCGAACGTCTGGGACGCTAGACCTTCCAGTCACTGGAGGGTCAAGGAGGAGGATCCCGATGCGCATCGGCGAGTTCGCCCGCAGGACCGGGCTCACGCCCTCGACCGTCCGCTTCTACGAGGAGCGGGACATGTTCAGCCCCGGCCAGATCACCCGCGGGCCCAACGGCTACCGCGACTTCGGGGAGGACGCCGTGCAGCGCGTGCGGCTCGTCCTCGCGGGCCGCGACGCAGGCTTCTCCCTGCAGGACATGCGCACGCGCATGGCGCACTGGGCGGACATGGACGACGCGGAGCGCCGCGCGCTGCTCACCGAGCAGCTCGCCGTCGTCGACCGCCGCCGCGAGGAGCTCGAGCGCAGCCGCGCCACGATCCTCGGGGCGCTCGCGGTGCTCGAGGAGCGTCGCTCGCCCGCGTGAGCCGGCGGCCCGCCGCTCAGGGCATCAGGAGCCCTGGTGGCCCGCGAACTCCCCGGGGTGCTTGCCCTGGCGTCCGCTCTCGCCCTTGTGGAGTGCCGTGATCCGCGCGATCTCCTCGTCCGCGAGGGCGAGGTCGAGGGACTCGAGGTTCGAGACGATCCGCGCGGGCGTGACGGACTTCGGGATCACCACGTCGCCCAGGGCGAGGTTCCAGGCGATGAGCACCTGGGCGGGATCGGCGTCGTGCGCGCGGGCGATCTCGAGCACCACCGGGTCCTCGAGCTCCCCGCCGCCCTGGCCCAGCGGGGACCAGGCCTCGGTGACGATGCCCTTCTCGGCGTGCAGCGCGCGCAGCTCGGGCTGGTTGAAAAAGGGATGCAGCTCGATCTGGTTGAGCACGGGCAGCACGCCGGTCTCCGCCTCGAGCATCTCGAGGTCCTCGGGCCGGAAGTTCGAGACGCCGATCGAGCGGATCCGCCCCTGCTCCTGCAGCTCGATGAGGGTGCGCCAGGTCTCCAGGGCGAGCCCCTTCTCCGGCGCGGGCCAGTGGATGAGGTAGAGGTCGAGCTCGTCCAGGCCGAGGTCGGTCATGGTGGCGTCGAAGGAGCGCAGCGTCGCCTCGCGCCCCTGGTCCTGGTTGGGGACCTTCGAGGTCACGAAGTAGTCGTCGCGTGCGAGGCCGGAGGCGGCGAGCGCACGGCCCACCCCGTCCTCGTTGTCGTACCCGCGGGCGGTGTCGACGTGCCGGTAGCCGGCCTCGAAGGCCTTGACGACCACGTCGGCCGCGACGTCGGGCTCGACCTGCCAGACCCCGTAGCCGAGCTGCGGGATCGATCGACCGTCGCGGAAGCGGATGGAAGGTGCGCTGGTCATGGTGCTCCTCGGGTCGTGGTGCGCGACGGGCGGCCGCGCCTGTGCAGTCGTCCCCCAGCCTAGCCAGGGGCGTCAGTCGTCGTCGGCCTCGCTGCCCGACCTGCCCTGGTTCTTGGCGAGCGAGACCCGCTCGACCCCGGCGACCTCGAGCAGGGGCGGGATCAGGTCGCGCACGGGCGGTCGGCCCAGGAAGCGGATGTCCATGACGATCTTCGGTTCGCCGTCGTTGCCGGTGATCTTGCGGGAGTTCTCGATCGAGTTCGTGAAGCCGGCGCCGGTCGCGGTCGCGAGGATGTCGCGCAGCGCGCCCCGTCCGTCGGCGTAGGTGACGCGCAGCAGGCGGTGACGATCGGGGCCGGGGACGCGGCGCACGAGCGGGGCGATGAGGAACAGTGTGATCAGGTGCAGCGCGGTGAGGGTGAGGCCGAGGGAGAGCATGCCGCTGCCGCAGGCCATGCCCACGGCGGCGGAGACCCAGACGGTCGCGGCCGTGGTCAGCCCGCGCACCATGGAGCGGCCCTTGAAGATGACGCCCGCGCCCAGGAAGCCGATGCCGGAGACGATCTGGGCGGCGATGCGCGAGGGGTCGAGGTTGACCTCGTTGCCGAGCACCGCCGCGAAGCCGTAGGCCGAGACCAGCGTGAAGGCGCACGAGCCGAGCCCCACGAGCACGTGGGTGCGGTAGCCGGCGCTCTTCTGCCGCATCTGGCGCTCGAGGCCGATCAGCGAGCACAGCACGAACGTCGCGATCAGCAGCTCGGCCTCCACGAGGCTCGTCGGCTGCACGAGTCCCACCAGGGGGTCCATGTCCGCCCTCCTTCCTAGAGCTCGACGGGTCCGAGGCCGACGGGCCGGATCGACGGGTCGGCCTGCAGCCAGTCGGCGATCGCGCGCGGGCGCACGTCGAAGCGGTCCAGCTGGTCCACGGGCAGCCAGGACGTGCCCACCTGCCAGGCGTCCATCGCGGTGGTCGCCTCCGCGCGGGGCTCCTCACCGGGCTCGAGCCCGCACCAGAAGCCCACGTTGAGCTGGTGGAACAGCGGGATCTGCTCGCGCCCGAAGTCACCGAGCTCCGTGCGGAACTCCCACACGCACGCGACGCCGTGGACGCGCACGCGGGCGCCGATCTCCTCGGCGCACTCGCGCACGAGCGCCTCGGCCTGGGTCTCGCCGTACTCCTGCCCGCCGCCGGGCAGGTCGAAGGCGTCGTGGCCGTCGACGTCGGAGCGGTTCATGAGGATCGCCCCGTCGCGCAGGATCAGCGCCTTGACGCCGACGCGGGGACCGAGGGCGTGCGCGGGGTGGGCCGCGGGCCGGTGATCCCCCTGGCTCACCCGAGGGCCTCGCCCGAGAGCGGGTCCTCCCCGCCGTCGGTGCCGTCGAGGTCGACGGCGTCGGCCGCGGTGTCCTCGTCGGGGCCGCCCAGGGCGTCCACGTCCTCGGTGTCGCCGTCGAGCTCGGAGACCTCCTCCGCGTCGTCCCCCTCGGAGACCATCTCGTCGCCGTCGCGGTTGCCCTGCTCGGCGGCGGCCGAGTCGTCCTCGCCGAGGGTGCTCGGGTAGTCCGAGTCGTAGAACGAATCGTCCTCGGCGTCGCGGTCGCGCTCCTCCTCGAGGATGTCGTCGGCGCCCTCGATGCCGGTGCCCTCGGGCCCCTCGGCACCGGGCTCCACGTCGGGGTCCTCGTCCTCGTCCTCGTCGTCGATGGCCGCCTCGAGGCTGCTCTCCTCGGAGAGGTCCGACGGCGTCGGGTCGGTGAGGTTCGTGAGGTCCTCGTCGTACTGCTCGGTCATGATCGACTCCTCCGTCTCGGGAACTCCCCGAGTCTACGGACCTAGAGTGGACCCCCGTGGCATCCTCCCCTCTCTCCTTCTCGCTGGGCCGCGCTCCGGGCTGGGCGCTGCCGGTCGCGCTGGTCGGCGGGCTGCTCTCCGCCGTGCAGTCGCGCATCAACTCGCGACTGTCCACCGAGCTCGCCGACGGCTTCACCGCGTCGGCCATCTCGTTCGGCACGGGGCTCGTGATCGTGCTGGTCATCGTGCTCTCCCGGAGGTCCCTGCGGGAGCGCGCGGCATCCTTCGGGCACGACCTGCGCATCGGAGCCCTCCCCTGGCCGCTCGCGCTGGGCGGGATCGGCGGGGCGACCTTCGTGCTCGGACAGACCTTCAGCGTCGCCCTGATCGGGGTGGCCCTGTTCATCGTCTGCGTCGTCGCCGGCCAGACGGTCACCGGACTCGTCGTCGACCGCGTCGGCCTGGGTCCCGGCGGCGTCCGCCCGCTCACCGCGCCCCGCCTGATCGGGGCCGCGCTGATGGTGCTCGCGGTGGGGCTCGCGATGTCCTCGGGCGTGGGCGTCGACGTCCCCTGGCCGCTGCTCGTGCTGCCCGTGGTCGCGGGGGCGGCGATGGGGCTGCAGCAGGCGGTGAACGGCCGGGTCTCCCAGCACACCGGGCACTTCATGATCGCCACCCTCGGGAACTTCGTCGTGGGCACCGCGCTGCTCGTGCTGGTCGCGGTGGTCCACGCCCTCGCCGTCGGGCACGGCCCCGCCCCTCTCCCCGCGAATCCCCTGCTCTACCTGGGCGGCACCATCGGCGTCGTGTTCATCGCCATCGCGGCGCAGCTCGCGGCCCCGCTGGGCGTGCTCACCCTGGCGATGACGACGATCGCGGGGCAGATCGTGGGCTCGGTGCTGCTGGACGTCCTCGCCCCCACGGGCACCGAGCACCTCACCCCGCTCACCCTGCTCGGCGCGTTCCTCACCCTCGTCGCGGCCGCCGTCACCGCGGGCATCGGTCCCGCGCGCAGGAGGCGCGACTCCTGACCTCGCCCGGATCCTGACCGCCGTCCGCGCCTGCGGGTGCAGAATCGGGAGGCATGGAGCATCGCGAGCACCGCATCGAGGACCACGCCCTGCTGTCCGACCGCCGAGGGTCGGCCCTCGTCACGCGCGAGGGCCGCGTCGACTGGCTGTGCATGCCGCGCTTCGACTCCCCCGCCGCGCTGTGCGCACTGCTGGGGGACGACCGCAACGGGCACTGGACGCTGGGCATCCGCGGCGGCGAGGCCACCTCGCGCCGCTACCACGAGGGCACGATGATCCTCGAGACCACGTGGCGGGGGCCCGACGGGACCGCGCAGGTCATCGACATGATGCCCTCGGACATCACGCCCGAGGAGTCCGCCGAGGACCCGTCGGCCGACGAGCGCGCCGATCTCGTGCGCCTGGTGCGCTGCACCGAGGGCAGCGTCGAGGTCGAGCAGGAGCTGCGGATCCGCTTCGAGTACGGCGACGTGGTCCCGTGGGTGCGGCGGCGCGAGGACTCGGACGGCGCCTCGGTGATCTCCGCGGTGGCCGGCGCGAGCGCACTGGCCCTGCGGGGCCCGGGCCTCACGGCGAGCGACCACGTGCACACGGGGCGGCACATGCTGCACGCGGGCGAGGAGCAGGCGTGGACGATGACCTGGCATCCCTCGTGGACGGCGCTGCCGAGGCCCGTGGACCCGCAGGACGCGATCGAACGCACAGCGGCGGCCTGGCGCGAGTGGCTGGGGCGCGTCGAGGTCGATGACCGATACCGGCCGGAGGTGACGCGCTCGCTGCTCGTGCTGCACGGCCTCTCCGACGTGATCGCGGGCGGCATCGTCGCGGCGCCCACGGCGAGCCTGCCGGAGGACTTCGGCGGCGAGCGCAACTGGGACTACCGCTACTGCTGGCTGCGCGATGCGGCGCTCTCGCTCGAGGCCCTGCTGGCGCACGGGCACGTGGAGGCGGCGGTGGGCTGGCGGGACTGGCTGCTGCGCGCGATCGCCGGGGACCCCGAGCACATGCAGATCATGTACTCCATCTCCGGGGAGCGCTCGCTGCCGGAGAGGGAGCTGGCGCACCTCTCCGGTTTCGCGGGCTCGCGCCCGGTGCGGATCGGCAACGGCGCCGCGGCCCAGTACCAGGGCGATGTGGTGGGCGAGGTGCTGGTGGGCTTCGCGGCCATGCGCGAGACGGGGCTCGAGGAGACCACGTGGTCGTGGTCGCTGCAGCGCGCACTGCTGGAGTTCGCGTGCACGCACCTGGAGACGCAGGACCAGGGCCTGTGGGAGATGCGCGGGGAGCCCGCGTTCTTCACGCATTCGCGGGTGATGATGTGGGCCGGCTTCGACCGGGCCGTCCGCGGCGTCGAGGAGCTCGGACTGCGGGCGAAGGACGGGGAGCTCGAGAGGTGGCGGGCGGCGCGGGACCGCCTGCGGGACGAGATCCTGCGCGAGGGCGTGGGGCCCGACGGCGCGTTCACCCAGACCTACGGCAGCACCGAGGTCGATGCCTCGCTGCTGCAGCTCGCCCGGATCGGCTTCGTGGATCCGGAGGATCCGAGAATGGTCGCCACGGTGCGTCGGATCGAGGACGAGCTGATGACCGAGGGCGGCCTGGTGCTGCGGTATCGCACGACGGGTCAGGACGGGCTCAGCGGGAACGAGAACCCGTTCCTGGCGTGCTGCTTCTGGCTCGCCGAGTACTACGCGCGGGCAGGTCGCACCGAGGACGCCCGGCAGATGCTGGATCGCGTCCTGGCGTGCGGGAACGACCTCATGCTGTTCTCCGAGGAGTACGACGACGCGCACCGACGCATGGCCGGCAACTTCCCGCAGGCCTTCAGCCATCTGGCCCTGGTGCGCGCGGTCGATGCGCTGTGCGAGGCGGAGGGCAGCGCCGCGCGCTGACCCGCCGGGATCAGAACGGTGGTGGTGGTGCGCCCGGCGGCGCACCCTGCGGTGGCCTCTCGGGCGGGGGCTCGTCCCGGGTGCGCTCGGCGTGCTCTCGCAGAGCCGCGTCGCGCTGGTCCCGGAGGGCCTGGATCCGTGCCCAGGAGTCCTCGAGGTCCTTCGCGATCGCGGGGGTCGCGAGGTCAGTGTCGTCCTCCTGGAAGATCCGCATCTCCTCGCCGATGCTCCAGAGGGTTCCGGTGCGGCCGGTCGGTGAATGGGAGGCGTCCACGCGCACCGGGTCGATCCGGCGAGCGGTCTTCAGAGCATGGTGCTTCCAGCACAGCAGGTGGAGGTTGTCCACGGCGGTGCTGCCGCCGTGGAGCGGATCCTCGTGGTCGTACTCCTCGATGTGGTCGGCCTCGGTCGCGCAGGATGCGGGGCGCCGGCAGCCGGGCACCGCGCAGGTCGTCATCCGCACGCGCAGGTGCTCCCGCATGGCCTGCGGCGCCGCGTAGCGCTCGGCGGGCGCGGGGAGGAACTCCCCGGTCACCGGGTCGGTGAGCAGCCGGTACCAGGCGTCCTCGCCGGCGGCGAGCTCGCGGGCCATCTCGGCCGGGATCGGGATCCGACCGTCGAGCATGCCGGGGGCGTCGCTGTGGCCCATGAGGGACAGCAGCGGGACCGTCACGTTCATGCGGAACGACGCGGCGCTCAGGCCCACGCCGTCGGTGTCCAGATCTGCCGTGGTCAGCAGGTGGTAGCGCAGCTCGGACAGCGACAGGGGCCGTCCCTGCTCGGCCGCGCGGCCCTGCGGGTCCAGGGGGACCTCGACTCCGGCCTCGAGTGCGTGGCGCTGGGCGGCCTGGAGAGTGCGCGCGGCATCGTCCAGCCGACGGGCGAGCTGCAGCAGCTCGGGGACGGGGCCGACGATCCGCAGGCATGCGGTGCCGTCGTCCCCGCCGTGCTCGAACTCGACCCGGCGCCGCGCCTCGACGTCGAGGCGGGGCGGGAGCTCGCGTCGCTCGAGGAGCGTCGCGACGACGGTGCCGAGGCAGCGGCTGAAGTGCTCGGAGGTGATGCCCGGGTCCCAGGCGCTCACGGTCGCATCGACCAGCGTCATCTCCTCGTCGGTGAGGCCGAGGGTGCGGCGCAGCAGCTCGCGGAACCAGGCGGCGGGGAACTCCCCCGCGCGCAGGCGGGCGAAGATGCGCGGGCAGAGGTCGACGCCGCGGTGTCCGTCGCGGATGCGACGGTAGGCGACGGTGTCGGAGCAGCGCAGTGCGGCCGCGACCAGCAGGTCCTCGCACTGGGCGTCCTCCGCGGTGCAGCCGCCGGTATCGCGGCCGCGCCAGGACGGCGCGAGGGCGGCGAGGGACTCGGCGAGCTCGCAGGACTCGCGCACACCCTGGTCCCAGATGCTCTGGACGCGCTCGGTGACCTCGAGGGTGGGAGAGACGTCGACCCGGGCGGCGACGGACTCGCGCGTGAGGGGACGCGGAGAGCGCGGACGGATGCGCTGGACGGGATCCTGGGCGGCACGCTCGGCCTGCTGGGCGCGCAGCAGCTCCTCCCTCTCGCGCGGGAGCACCATGCCGGGGAACAGGGCATGGTCGCCGAGGATCTCCTGGCGCGGGCCAGGGTCGAGCGCGGTCATCCTGTCCCCCTTCCCTCCACGTCGAGGAATCGAACTCTCGTTCGATTCTCCGGCCATCGTATCGGGCGAAACGGACACTCGGAAGAGGGGCAGCGAGGATGTGGACAAGGGGGTGATGGGGAGGAACGGGCGCACCGAAGACCGGGCGGACCAGGGCCGTGACCAGCGTCGCCACCTTGGGGCACGGCAGAGAGCGCCGCCCCCGCTCACTCCCCCGCGAGCACCCTCCGGATCGCCTCGAGCGTCGCCGGGATCCCGGCCTCCGCAGCCTTCCGGCGCGTCGCCATCTCCTCCTCGGCGCGCCCGCCGTAGCGCTCGGCGAAGGTGGTCTCGAACAGGGGCGTGGTGCGCGTGTACTCGGTGAGCAGCGTGCGAGGCTCGCCGGCCCCCTCCGCGCGCTCCATCCGGTACCCCCATTCCGCCCGGCCGGGGCCGACGGACCACGCGAAGCGCTCGCCAGGGACGTCGGCGACGACCTCGGAGGTGGTGTGCCACTCGCGCTCGGGCGTGCGGTTCCACCCGGTGAAGCGCGCGCCGACGCCGCGGGTCTCGTCGTCCCATGCGCAGCGGTAGCACTGCTGGCTCCATTCGCCAGTGCGGGTCACGTCGCTGAGCAGGGCGTACACGTCCTCAGGAGCGCCCGGGACGATCAGGGAATCCTCGATCTCGTAGGTCATGCCCCGATTCTGCCCCGAGCTCCCCGTCGCGCACTCGACGCGAAGAGTTCGCCTGCTCGTCACCTGCCGACGGGAGGGCCCTGCATACGGTGGTCCTGCAGCCGCAGCTCGACGAGAAGAAGGAGGTCGCCATGAGCATCACGGATCGGATGCGCACCCTGCTCCACGGGGACGGGGCGCACGATGCGCACGCAGCGCCCGTCGACGACGTCCTGCGCGCCGGAGCGCCGGCTCCGAGCATTGACCAGCAGGTCGACATGCTCGCCGCGCTCGGCCTCTCGCTGCGAGAGCACGTCACGCCCGCGGCCGTCGCCCGCGCCGTCCAGGCCGCCTCGCGCCGCGACCTCGAGCTCGTGCCCGATGCGGACGAGCAGCCCGAGACCACTCCCCCTGTCCCCGGCCTGCAGCGCTGCGCCTTCTGGTGGCTGCTGCACGAGCGGATCGACGGGCGCTACGTGATCGGCGGCCGTCACCGCGTGCTGCCGCCCCGCGCGGACCTCTTCGGGGAGTCCACGCCGAGCGCCGAGCAGCTCGAGCGCAGCATCCACAAGGTCGCCCAGCGCCTGTGCTCGGACACCGGGGCCCGCCTGCCCGAGATCGAGGTGACCGACCTGCGGGTGCGCTCGCAGCTGCTCACCACCGCCACCGTCCGCCTCGACGGCCGCCCGCACATCTGGTCCGACGTGCGCGACCGCGACTTCGTGCGCACCCTCGCGCGCGTCTGCTCGAGCGATGAGCAGACCGTCATGGTCTTCGACGACCACGGCGCGGACACCCACTGGACCCGCCCGATGGTCGACGTGCTCGTGGTGCCGACCGCGCACGTCGGCGGCGTCGCCGCGCTCCTGCGCGAGCACGTGCGCCCTGCCGTCGCCGCGGCGCACGCGTGGATCGACCTGCCCTACTCGGGCCGGGACGAGGCGGTGCGCGCGGGACTGCGCGGCACCGGGCGCCGTCGCTCGAAGCGGACGACGCCGTGGGCGCCGCCCGCGCTCGTCCGCCGCGCTGCCTGAGACTCCCTGCCGGAGTCCCCTGCCTACTTCCGTCCGGCGATCGCCGCGCTGAGGCGGTCGGTGAGCGCACGGTCCACGGGCAGCTCCACGTCGTCGAGATGCGTGATCGGGCAGGCCAGCCGCACCGAGGAGAGCAGCCAGGCGCCGTCCGCCTCGGCCACCTGCGCGAGCGTCATCAGCTCCTCCGCCGCCTCGGCGCCCTCGCCGCGCACGAGCTCGAACACCGAGCCGAGGCTCGTACCGGGCAGCACGCCCGCGTCCACGGGCGTGGTGAGGAAGCGGTTCCCGCTCTTGACCAGCAGGGTCGACGTCGGCCCCTCGAGCGCGTACCCGTCGGAGGAGACGAACAGGACCTCGTCGGCCCCGCGCCGCGCGGCCTCGCGCAGACCGGCCATGTTGATCGCGTAGGAGAGGCTCTTGGCGCCCGCGAGCAGCCACGGGCTGGTCTGCGGCGCGGTGGTGGGGATGCCGCGGTCCAGGGCCGCGACGCGCAGTCCCGCCCGGGCGGCGGCGTAGCTCGGGGCGGCGTCGGCGAAGACCCAGGCGGTGGGGCGCGACTGCCCCTCGACGCCGCGGGAGACGACGATCTTCACGAGCAGCTCGGGGACCGGCAGGTGCGCGGTGACCGCGGCGTCGACGGCCTGGGCGAGCACATCCAGATCGAGCGCGGGCAGGTCGAGCATGCGGGCGCTGCGCTGCAGGCGCTCGAGGTGCGGCGTGAGGTTCGCGGGGCGCGAGTCGAACACGCCCACGGTCTCGAAGACGCCATCGCCCCTGGTGGCGGCGAGATCGGTGACGCGCAGCTGCGGCGCGCCCTCGTCGACCAGGCGGAAGGCCGGGCGAGCCTTGAGCTCGGGATCGGCGGCGACTCCGGGGATCATCACCAGGACGGCAGGACGAGAGGACACGACGGCTCCTTGGATCGGACGGGGAACCCCCGATCCTACGCGCGGGCGGCGCACGCGGCCGCGCGCCGGTTCACTCCCCCGTCACGACCACCACGAGGCCGTCCGCGCGCCAGGCGATGCCGATCTCGAGCGGGTCGCCCGGGAGGTCGGCGTCCATGACCTCGACGCGCGCGCCGGGCGCGGCGCCGCGCAGGTCGGCGACGGCGAGGGCCTCCGCGGGCGCCTCGATGCCCGAGGGGGCGTCGGCGGCCAGGGCGACGGCGCGCTCGGGGTCCTCGGCGAACAGGGGCGCGAAGAAGGACTCCTCCATGCGGTCGGCGACCAGCTCGGCGTCCACCGTCTCGTCGGCCGTCGTGGTCGCCGCGAGATCCAGCGCCTCCGTGAACCGCTGCACGTAGTCGACGAGGTCGGGGGCGACGAGGGTCAGGGCGAGGTCCTCGCCGATCGCGAAGACCGGGCCGGCGGCGCCGTTCTCATCGATCGCGAGGACCACCGCGACGTCGTCGCCCTCGTACAGCGGCGTGAAGGAGACCGGGTCGGTGAGGATCGTGAAGGGGCCCAGGTCGCTGCGCTCGTCGACGACGATCATGAGCGCCGCGTCTCCGCCGACCACCCGGATCCCGCCGAACTCGTCGGCGATCCTCGAGAGCACGGGCGGCAGGTAGGCGCGGGGGTCGCCGGCGACGCCGCCCGCGAGCCCCGCGGTGCCCGGGGCGCCGTCGCTCTGCTCGTCCTCGGCCTCGAGCGGGGCGATGAGCTCGAGCACGCCCTCGTGGCGGGCGGCGAGCGCGGTCAGGCGGTCGATCGGCCCGCGCAGGGGCTCGATGGGCAGGGGCGCCGCGTCGTGCGGCCAGTCGAAAGCGGGCATGAGCTCATCGTGGCACAGGAGCCGGTCGGGACGGCCCTACATCCCCTCGCGGTCGGGCACCACGCGCGCGATGTAGGGGACGCGCCCGCCGCCGAGATCCCCGAGGCGGCCGTGGGGGTCGACGACGATCACGCGGTGCCCGTCGGCCGCGAGGCGCGCGAGGCCCTCGTGGAGCATGCGGCGCCCCACGTCGTTGAGGGTGGAGACCATGCCGATGTCCACCACGACGTCGCCCTCGCTCGGGTCGATGCGCTCGAAGTGCCGCAGGGCCATCTCCGCCGAGGCGAAGTCCATCGCTCCCTGCAGCACGACCAGCCGGCGGCCGCGCAGGGTCCTCTCCCGGCGCCCGATGACCTCGAGGGACGGCTCGGGGATCCGCATCAGGTGCAGGTTCATGTCGCGGCTCAGGCGCTCGAAGACCCTCACCCCGCGCACCGAGTTGCCGAAGCGGTCCAGGCGCGGGGAGAAGGTGCCCGCGCCCACCTGCCCCGGCAGCGCGCCGAGGATGCCGCCGGCGACGCCCGACTTCGCGGGGATGCCGACGGCGGAGAGCCAGTCCCCCGCCGCGTCGTACATGCCGCAGCTCGTCATCACCGAGAGCACCTGGCGGGCGACCTCCTCGGGGACGACCTGCTCGCCGGTGAGCGGGTTCGTGCCGCCGCGGGCGAGGGTCATGCCCATCACCGCCAGGTCGCGCACGTCGACGAGGGCCGCGCACTGGCGCGTGTACCCGCGCACCGCCTCCTCGGGGGAGCCGGAGATGATGCCGTTGGCGCGCACCAGGGAGGCGAGCGCCAGGTTCCGCCAGACCTCGGACATCTCGGAGGCGAAGACGTCCTCGTCGACCGCGAGCTCGCGGCCCGCGAAGGCGCCCAGGCCCTCGATGACGCGGGCGGTGCGGGCGTCCTCGTCGAGGTCCGCGGGGCCGACGAGGGTGTGGGTGGTGATGGCGCCGATGTTGATCATCGGGTTCTCGGGGCGGCCGGTCCGCTCCTCGAGGCTGATCTCGTTGAAGGCGTCGCCCGACGGCTCGACCCCGACCTTCTCGAGCACCGCGTCGATGCCGTGGTCGCGCAGCGCGAGCGCGTAGGCAAAGGGCTTGGAGATCGACTGGATGGTGAAGCGGCGCTCGGCGTCCCCCGCGCTGTAGAGGGTGCCGTCGGGGGTGCACAGGGCCACGGCGAGGTGGTCGGGGTCGGCCGCGGCGAGCTCGGGGATGTAGTCGGCGACGGCGCCGTCGTCGGCCGCGCACTCGGACAGGATCTGCTGGAGGTACTCGCCGACGGGGGAATGCATGGTGCCTCCTGGGGCGGGGTCGGATGGGTGCTCAGCTGCTCCGCACCCGGTGGGCGGGCGGTCCCGGACGGGTGACGAGCCAGGTCGCGGCGCGCCCGGCGACGGGGAAGGTGTCCGCGTAGCGGTCCACCCAGTCGACGGCGAAGCGGTCCGCGCGCTCGGCGGGGACCATCGCCCAGACGCTGCCGCCGAAGCCCGCGCCGAAGGCGCTGGCGGCGTCGGCCCCCATCTCGCGGGCCAGGCGCTGCAGGGCGACGGTCTCGGGGGTCTGGTTGCCCAGGCCCTCCTCGGCGAGCTGCTGCGACTCGTCGACCAGGCTCCCGAAGGTCGCGAGGTCGCCGGCGGCGAGCGCGTCGGTCGCCGCCGGGATGATCCGCTCGGACTCCTCGAGGAACTGGGAGAGGCGGGCGGAGAGGTAGGTGCCGGGGTCGATCAGGGCGCGCAGCTCGTCAGCGGCGCCGGGGTCGGCGGCCACGACGTCTCCGAGCGTGGCGTCGTGGCGGCCCGTGCGCTCGTTCCAGATGCCCACGATATCCCGCGCGGAGAGGGAGACGCGGTTGTAGTGCTCGAGGGCGGATCCGGTCTTCTCCGCCTGCACCCCGGACACGGCGATGACCAGGGCGCGGTCCTCCGGGAAGGGCACGGCGCGCTCGAAGCCGACGGGACAGAAGGAGTACTGGACCATCTGTCCCTCGCGGCCGCACAGCATCGCGACGTGGTCCTCGCTGCCGCCGAACGTGCCCACGCCGCGGTGGCCGGCGAGCGGGCCGTAGCTCTGGCCGTTCTCGACGCAGCCGAGGTATTCGGCGAGGCGCTCGCGATCGGTGACGACCTCCCGGTAGGCGGGCTCGTCGCCCATCCGGCAGAGCTCGCCGTAGGCGAGGGCGAGGCCGACGACGAGCGCCGAGGAGCTCGACATCCCGGCCGCGAGCGGCAGGTCCGATTCGATGCTGATCTCGGCGCCCCGGGAGCGGCCGGGGAAGTTCGCGCGCAGCCGGTCGACGACGGTGCGCACGTACCCGGACCAGTGGCCCGCACCGAGCCGTCCGGAGGGCTCGGCGTCGAGGTCGATCTCGAGGGTCTCCCGGGCGATGGAGCTCGTGACCAGCAGCATGCGGTCCTCGCGGGCGCGTGCGGTGACGGTGTGGCCGCGGTCGACGGCGGCCAGCAGGGAGCGCCCGCCGGCGTAGTCGGTGTGCTTGCCGAGCATCTCGACCCGGCCGGGCACGAACCAGGCGACCTCGTCGGGCAGTGAGGAGGACGCGGTCACAGGCGCACCTCGATGCCCGCGAGCGCCTCCTGGACCGAGGCGATGTCACCGCGCGAGGACATGTCGAGCACGCCCACGGCGGCGGGCACCACGGTGAAGACCTCGCCGCCCGCGACCTGACGGCGCACGGCGTCGATCACCTCGTACTCGCCGCGCGGGGAGGGGTCGATGCGTGCGCAGGCCTCGAAGATGCCGGGGGTGAACAGCCAGGCGTTCATGGAGACGGGGGCGTCGTCGCCGAAAGCGGCAAGGGTCTGCTCGTCGGGCTTCTCGACGATGTCCCGCAGGCGGCCGTCGGCGTCGACGTCCACGAGGGCGAAGGCGCGGATGCGCTCGGCGGGGATGTTCGACTGCGCGACGAGGGCCTCGCGGTCGAAGCCGACGAGGGCGCTGCCGGGAGCGGCGGCGAGGGCGCGCAGGGCGTCGGCCGGATAGTGGTTGTCGGAGTTCAGGACGATCACGCGCTGGTCGCCGGCGAAGTCGCGGGCGGCGGCGACCGCGTCGGCGGTGCCGCGAGGCTCGGCCTGGACGGCGGTGGTGACGGTGACGCGGCCCCCGCTCGTGCGCTCCGCGTACTCGCGCAGCACATCGTGCTCGGGGCCGATGACCAGGCACACGTCGGTGACGCCGACGTCCGCGAGGGCGCTGATCACGAAGTCGAGGAAGGGGCGGCCGACGTCGATGAGGGCCTTCACCCCGCTCGCGGCGACCGCGGCCTGCTTCTCGTCGACCTGCGCGCCGTCGTCGGCCCTCCGCATGCGGGTGCCGAGCCCGCGGGCGAGGATCACGGCACGGGTCACCGGGGCGGCAGGGCTCGTCGTCGTCGCGCTCACGGGGACGAGTGTAGAAGGCTTCACGCGGGAGGGCCGGGAAGAACGCACGCCGGCGCGCGCGATCCGTCTCCGGTCAGGCCGCTCGGTTTCGCCCGGCGGGGCGCAGCCTCAGGGCGGAGACCAGGAAGAAGATGCCTCCGAGGACGGCGTAACCGCCCACGGAGGTGAGCGCGGACGAGCCGTGGAGGCCCTGCAGAAGGAAGGACGCACCGGCGAGGACGGAGATGCCACCGCTGAGCATCTGCGGCACCTGCCCACCGAGTCGCCTGCGACGGACTGCCGCGAGGAGCTGGGGCACCCCGGCACCGATCGCCCAGAGCCCCCAGACGACCAGAGCGCTCGCGGGCGAGATCCCGGCCGCGATGCCGACCGCGACGGCCACGACCACGCTGACCCCGATGTTCACGCGCTCTGCTGGGCGCCCGCCCCCACCGGGCTCCGTGCGACGCAGCTGCCAGAGGACCGCGGCCGCGTCGAACAGCGGATAGATCACGAGCAGTGGGACGAGCACGGGACCTGTCCCGACTGCGAACAGCACGAGCGCCCAGACCAGCGCGAAGACGAAGCGGACCAGGTAGAGGCCGCGCAGCGCTGCGGCGACCGATGCGGGGACTGCGGAGGTGGGGAGGGCGTTCTGTGCCATGACGAGTTCCTTGTCTGCGATGCGCGCGGCGGAATGCCTGTCGCGGGAGAGCTCCGAAGCCCGCCATTCGGTAGAGTAACTAGTTCGTCTACATGAGGCAACATAGACTCTCGGCGCGCATCAGCGCAGGAAGCGAGGTCTCTCATGGGACAGGCCGGGACCCCTCCGTCGTCGACCGCGACGCACTCGACGCAGAGAGCGGGGCGCACGCAGACCCGCGAGCGCATCCTCGAGAGCGCAAGCGGCCTCTTCTATGCCCAGGGCATCCGCGCCACGAGCGCCGACCGCATCATCGAGTCGGCGGGCATCACCAAGGTCACCTTCTACCGCCACTTCCGCACCAAGAGCGATCTCGTGGTCGCCTACCTCGAGAAGCAGGCGGCCGAGGAGAGGGCGTGGCTGACGGGTCTGCGCATCCAGGGCGCTCCCGACAGGACCCTCCGGGAGCTCGCCGCGGGGATCGGAGCGGCGAGCTGCAGCCCGGGCTTTCGAGGATGCGCGTTCATCAACGCCGCCGCCGAGTTCGCCGATCCGGACGATCCTGTGCGCGCCGTGGTCCACTCCCAGCGCTCATGGATGGTCGGCCAGTTCGAGGAGATCTCGAAGGAAGCGGGCGCATCGCGACCCTCGGAGATCGCGCGCGAGCTCATGCTCCTGCGCGACGGCGCGATGGTGAACGGCTACGTCGGCGAACCCTCGACCGTGGCGCACGCGCTGGGGGCCGCGTTCGCCTCCGTCATCGCGTCCGCGGAGCCGCGCTGACGGTCCACGACGCCGTGTAGAGTTGCGCGGGTCGTCCCCACCCCGTCCACCCGAGGAGATCCGCCCATGGCAGGCGTGCGCGCACGCTCGAACGGCGCCCTGGAGGCGCTCGTCATGCGTGCCCTCTGGCAGGCCGACGAGGCGCTCGGCGCCCGCGCGATCCTCGGCACCTTCGCCGACCCCGTCCCCGCGTACACGACCGTCCTCACGGTGCTCACGCGCCTCGAGGAGAAGGGGATGGTCGAGCGGGAGGCGATCTCCCCGCGCAAGGTGCGCTTCCGCCCGCGCGTCAGCAGCGCCGAGGCGCACGCCCGCGACATGGTCGAGACCCTCGACGAGGCCGACGACCGCCGCGGCGCCCTCCTCGCCTTCGCCGACACGCTGAGCAGGGAGGACATCGAGCTCATGCGCAGCGCGATCGACGCGCGCCGCCCGCGGGGCGCCGCCTCGTGATCGTCCTGCTGCTCGTGCTCGCCGGGGCGCTGCTGTGCGCGCCGGCCTCCGTGCTCCCGCTCGTCGCGGGCCGCTGGCAGGTCTGGCATCCGCGGCTCGCGCTCGGGCTGTGGCTCGGCGTCGGCGCGGCGGGCCTCGCGCTCGCGGCCGGCTCGGTCCTGGCCGCCGGCCTGCTCGTCGCCTTCGCAGGGCCGACGGGGGCCGCTTCGGTCTCCGCGTCGGCGCGTGCGCTCGCGCTCGCGCTGCTCGCCTGGATCGGGCTGGGCGGCGCCGGGGTGCTCGCCGCGATGGCGCTCGGAGGCCAGGGGCGGGGCGCATCGGGCGAGGGCACCGCCGCCGATGCCGACGCCGCCGCCGAGGACGCCCTGCTCGACGCGGAGGGAGCCGGCACCGCTCGCCCCCTCGCGCACCGCTCCCCCGCCACCGTGCGCATGGCCTTCGACGCCGAGACCGGAGCGGTGCTCTACGAGGTCGACGACCCGCGCCTCATCGCCCACGCGATCGGCGGGCGCCACCCCGAGATCACGGTGTCGCGGCAGGCCCGCGAGGCGCTCACCGCCGCCGAGCTGCGCGGCGTCCTCGCCCACGAGGTCGCCCACCTGCGCGGCCGCCATGCGGAGATGCGGCGGCTGTGCGCCTGGCACGCCGCGTGCCTGCCCCGGCGCTCCGCGCTGCGCCGCCTGCTGGTGGGGCGCGTGCACCTGCTCACCGAGCTCGCGGCCGACGATGCCGCCGCCCGCGCCGTCGGCGAGGGGCGTCTGCTCGCGGGACTGCGCGCCTCCCACGCCCTCGTGGCCTCGCCGGCGCTGCTGGTGCGCGCCGAGCGCCTCGCCGCCCGCGGCGCGGAGGACCGTGTGACCTCGGCTCCAGCACCCCTTCCCGGCCCGGCCGGGAACGTCTACACGAAGTAGAGTTCTCGGCGTGAGAACCCGAGTCGTCGCGTGGATCGCCGTGGCGGTCGCGCTCGTGTGCGTGCCGCCGCTGATCGCCGACGCCGCGCTCGGCGAGCAGCTCTTCACCTCCATCCACCGCGAGTACCCGGGGGCGACCACGGCGATGGTCGCGGGGCTCGTCGAGTCTGCGGCCGCCCTCGCGGGAGTGCTCACCCTGGGATCCCTGGTCACGGTCGCCTTCCTGCACGGACGCACCCGCAGGACCGCGCGGCGCGTGCAGTCCGCGCCCGACCTCACCGCGCTGCTCGTCTCCTCGATCAGCTGGTGCGTGCTCTCGCTCGCGAGCATCGTCGCGAGCGCCGCCGACACCAACGGCCTGGCGCTGTCGCGGGTGATCAGCCCCGACACGATGCTGCGGGTGTACTCGTTCGGGTACATGCCGCGGGCCTGGACGGTCACCGCGGTCGCGGCGCTCGTCGTCGTCCTCACCGCCTTCCTCGCGACCCGCTGGGCGACCCTCCTGCTGGCCCTCTGGGCGAGCTGCATCGGCATCCTCGCGCCGGTCGTCGTCGGGCAGATCCTCGTCGGCCCCAACCACGACGTGGGCTCGGACGCCGGCACCCTGCAGACCCTCGTGATCGGTCTGCTGCTCGCCCCGCTGCTGATCGACGCGATCCTCGGCGCGGCGGGCGCCCCGCAGACCGACCGCGGCCGCCTGCGCCTGCTGGCGCGGATCGGCGTGCCCGCGGCGCTCGTGCTCGAGGTCTTCCTCGCCTGGTTCAAGCTCCAGGGCGCCGGCGCGCTCGGAACACCGACCGCGGCGCTCGAGGGCGTGCGGATCCTGCTGCTGCTCGCGATGGGCGCGCTGCTGCTGGTGCGGGGCTCGGGGCCCCTCGGGGGCCGACGCGTCGCGGCGCTCGGCGTGCTGCTGCTCGCGGTGCTCGGCGCCGGCGCGGCGATGCTGCGGATCCCGCCGCCGCAGTACTTCATGCCCACCTCGATCCCCGAGGTGTTCATGGGCTACGAGGTGCCCGAGGCGCCCTCGGCCGAGGTGCTGGTCTCCACCGGACGGCTGAACCTGCTGTTCAGCGTGCTCTCGCTCGGCATGATCGTGCTGTACCTCGCGATGGTGGTCTCGCTGCGGCGGCGCGAGGACCGCTGGCCGCTCTCGCGCACGATCTTCTGGATCGCCGGCTGGCTGGTGGTGCTGCTCGCGACCAACAGCGGGATCGGCCGCTACTCGGCGCCCGACTTCGGCGTGCACATGGCCGTGCACATGAGCCTGGGCATGCTCGCCCCGATCTTCCTGGTCCAGGGCGGGATCATCACGCTGATGCTGCGCGCCTCGGCGGCGCACGCGCGGACCGTGGGCGTCCACGCCTGGATCACGCAGGCGCTGAACTGGTCTGTGCTGCGCACCGTGTACCACCCGGCGCTCGTGTTCATCGTGTTCATCGGCAGCTACTACGGCCTGTACTTCTCCCCGCTGTTCGGGCTGATGATGCGCTACCACTGGGCGCACCAGCTGATGAACCTGCACTTCCTGCTCGTCGGCTACCTCTACTACAGCCTCATCATCGGCGTGGACCGGCCGCCGCGGCCGCTGCCGCACATCGGCCGCCTCGGCTACATCCTCGCGGCGATGCCGTTCCACGCCTTCTTCGGCGTCGCCATCATCTCGAGCTCCACGATCCTCGCGGAGACCTACTACACCTACCTCGACCTGCCGTGGGCGGACCTCACCCACTCCCAGCAGGTGGCGGGGTCCGTGGCCTGGGCGGGCGGCGAGGTGCCGCTCGTGATCGCGATCATCGCGCTCGGCGTGCAGTGGGCCCGGCAGGACGACGTCGAGGCCCGGCGCCGCGACCGCCACATGGATCGCGGGCTCGACGACGAGTTCGACGCGTACAACGAGATGCTCAAGAAGCTCTCGGACAGGAAGGGCAGCTGATGACACCGCCCGTGCTCGAGTCCCGGACGCCCGCCGACGGGGACTCCGCCTCCCCCTCGACCACCCCCTCGACCGCTCCCGGCCCGATCGACCCCGCCGAGCGCTGGAGCTTCGACGTCTCCGGCATGACCTGCGCGGCGTGCGCGAACCGCATCGAGCGCAAGCTCAACAAGGCCGACGGCATCTCCGCGACGGTGAACTACGCGACCGAGCGCGCCCTGGTCACCGGCATCGAGGCCCCGGACGAGGCGATCACCCTGATCCGCGCCGCCGGTTACGACGCCGCCGTGCACGACGAGGCCGACGACACCTGGTCGCGCCGCGCGACGGAGATGCGCATCACCTCGCTGCGGCGCCGGCTGATCGCGGCCGCGCTGCTGACGATCCCGCTGATGGACGTCTCGCTCGTGCTCGCGCTGGTGCCGCAGTGGCGGTTCCCGGGCTGGGCGCTGCTGTGCGTGCTGCTCGCGATCCCCGTGGTCACCTGGGCTGCCTGGCCCTTCCACCGGATGACGCTGCGGAACCTGCGCCACGGTGCGGTCTCCATGGACACGCTGGTCTCGATCGGGATCGCGGTGTCCTTCGGCTGGGCGATCGTCTCGATGCTCGTGGGCCTCGAGCCGCAGGACGGCTTCTGGCTCGGCTTCGGGCGCGCACCGGCCGGGGCCGACGCCCTCTACCTCGACGTCGCGGCGGGGATGACCACGTTCCAGCTGGCAGGGCGCTACTTCGAGTCCCGCAGCCGACGCCGCGCGGGCGACGTCCTCGGCGCGCTCACCGCGCTCGGGGCGAGCGAGGCGCGCGTGCGCCGCGACGGCTCCGAGTCCATGGTCGCGATCGATCAGCTGCGCCGCGGCGACCTGCTCGTGGTGCGCCCCGGCGAGACCGTCCCGGCCGACGGGGAGATCGTCGAGGGCTCGGCCGCGCTCGACACGGGCGCCATGACCGGCGAGTCCGTGCTGCGCACGTGCGGGATCGGCGACGAGGTCGTGGGCGGCACCGTCTCGACCGACGGGCTGCTGGTGGTGCGGGCGACCGGCGTCGGCGCGCACACGCAGCTCGCCCAGATGGCCGCGATCGCCGAGCAGGCGCAGGTCCGCAAGGCGGACGTGCAGCGCACGGTCGACGCCGTGGTGCGCGTGTTCGTGCCGGTCGTGCTCGTGCTCAGCGTGCTCGTCGCCGGCGTCTGGCTGCTGCTGGGCGCGAACGTCGCCACCGCCGTCTCGAACGCGATCAGCGTGCTCATCATCGCCTGCCCGTGCGCGCTCGGCCTCGCGACGCCCACCGCGCTGATGGTGGGCGTGGGGCGCGGCGCCGTGCTCGGCATCCTCGTCAAGGGCCAGGACGCCCTCGAGGCGAGCGGCACCGTGACCACCGTCGTCCTGGACAAGACCGGCACGCTCACGGTCGGCGCCCCGAGCGTCGAGCGCGTGGTGGTGACGGGCGGGGCGAGCGCCGCGCAGGTGCTGCGCTGGGCATCGGCCGCCGAGTCCTCCTCCGAGCACGCCGTGGCCACGGCCATCCGCGAGCACGCGGCGAGCCGCGTGGGCGACGTCCCTGAGGCCCGCGACTTCCACGTCACCCCCGGGCTGGGCGTCGAGGCCGTGATCGAGGACGCGCAGGTGGCCGTCGGCAGCCCCGCGCACATGGAGAGCCTCGGCGTCGCCGTCCCCGCGGACCTCGCGGCGACGGTGCGCGAGGCGGAGGCCTCCGGGCGCTCGGCGGTGCTCGTCGCCCGCGAGGGCGCGGCCGTCGGCGCGATCGTGCTGGCCGACGAGATCAAGCCCGATGCGCGCGGTGCGATCGCCGCCCTCCACGAGGCGGGACTGCGCACCGTGCTGCTCACCGGCGACTCCGAGGCCGCCGCCCGGCGCGCGGCCGCGGACCTCGGCATCGACGACGTGCGCGCGGGCGTGCTGCCCACGGGCAAGGCCGCGGCGATCGAGGAGCTGCGCGCCGAGGGCCACTCGGTGGCGATGGTGGGCGACGGCATCAACGACGCCGCGGCGCTGGCCGCGGCGGACCTGGGGCTGGGCATGGTGACCGGCACCGATGTCGCCCTGAAGTCCTCGGACATCATCCTGGTGCGCGAGGACCTCTTCGCCGTGATCGACGCGATCGCGCTCTCCCGGGCCACCAACCGCACCATCCGCACGAACCTCGTGTGGGCCTTCGGCTACAACGTGGCGGCGATCCCGATCGCGGCGATCGGCCTGCTGAACCCGCTCATCGCTGCGGGCGCGATGTCGCTGTCCTCGGTGTTCGTCGTGCACAACTCGCTGCGCCTGCAGAACTTCCGCTCGCGGCGGCCGCGCTCCGGGCGCTCGGGGCGCTCCGGGCGCTGAGCGCGCCGCCGGTCGATTTGCGGCCCCCGTCGGCCGGCCCTAGTGTTCTCTACAGAACGTAGAACTACGACGGGCGGAGCGGGATGCACGGGACGATCGGCGCGGTGGCGCTCAGCATCGTGTTCGCCGCGCTCGGCGTCCATGCGCTCGCGCGCGCGGTGCGCCATCGCGACCGGCCCGTCGACCTCGTGGGCGACCTCCTGCACGTGCTCATGTGCGTCGTCATGGTCGCCATGTCCTGGTCCTGGTGGAACGCGCTCCCGGCGCTCCCTCAGATCATCCTGTTCGCCGTCGCGACCGCGTGGTTCGCCCTGCTCGCCCTGCTGCAGCTCGCAGAGGGCCGCACGGACGCGAGCGTCCACGGCCCGCTGCACCAGGGCCAGCACGCGGTGATGATGCTGGCGATGGTCTGGATGGTGGTGACCATGTCGGCCGATCCCGGCTCGAGCACCCACTCGATGACCATGCTGCCGACCGGCGCGGGCCTGCTGGGCGTGGCCTTCACGGGCGCGCTGGCGGTCTCCGGCCTGCTGCAGCTGGCGGAGGCGCACGAGTCGCCCGGCCCGCGCGCGGGCCTGCGGATGATGGCAGCGATGGACCTCGCCATGGCCCTGGCCTGCTGGCTCATGTTGCTGCACTGATCGACCCATCCGATCCCCGTCCGAATCCGAATCCCTGCCGATCCCCCCACCTCGAGGACAGCCATGACTGCGAACACCGCACGCCGACTCCCCTTCCGCGCAGCTCTCGGCCTCGCCGCCGCAGGGCTCGCCTTCGCCGTGCCCGCGGCCGCGCAGGCGCACGTGACCGCGAGCGCCGCGGACACGACCGCCGGCGCGTACACCGTGGTCACCTTCAGCGTTCCGCACGGCTGCGACGGCTCGGCCACCACGAAGGTCGCCATCGATCTGCCCGAGGGGGTCGACGAGGTCACGCCCACGCGCAACCCCTACTACGACGTCACGACGAAGCGCGAGAAGCTCGCCGATCCCGAGACCGACGCCGACGGCAACGAGGTCACCGAGCGCGACGCCCAGGTCGTGTACACGGCGAAGACCCCGCTGCCCGACGGCGAGCGCGACAGCTTCGAGCTCTCCCTGCAGATCCCCGAGGACGCCGCGGGCACCACGCTCACCTTCCCCACCACCCAGACCTGCGAGAAGGGCGAGACCGCGTGGACGCAGGTGCCGAAGAAGGGGCAGAGCGAGGACGACCTCGAGTCCCCGGCGCCCTCCGTCTCCGTCGCGGCCTCCGATGAGTCCTCCACCGCGACCGCCGTCGCCCAGCCCCAGGCGGCGCTCGACGGGACGACCACCGCGCTCGTCGTCACCAGCCTCGTGATCGGCGCGCTCGGGCTGCTGTGCGGCGCGGCGGCGCTGATCACCGTGCGCAGGAGGCGCTGATCCCGTCGTGACGCACCTCCGGATCCCTGCACTGCGGGTGCTGCTCGGGAGCATCCTCGGCCTGCTGCTGATGCTCGGCGGAGCGGCTCCCGCGCTCGCCCACGCGCAGCTGGAGTCGAGCAGCCCCGCCGACGGGACCGTCCTCGAGCACGCCCCCGCCTCGGCGACCCTCACCTTCGACGAGCACGTGCGGCCGATCGACGGAGAGACCCGCCTGACCCGCCCCGACGGCACCTCCACGACCCTCGAGGCGCACTCGCGCGACGACGACGTGCTCGCCGCGCTGCCCTCGGACCTCCCCGACGGCAGCTACGTGCTCACCTATCGGGTGGTCTCGGCCGACGGGCATCCGGTGACGGGGACCCTCGACTTCTCCGTCGGCGCCCCCTCCACGATCCCTGCCGCGCCGTCCGCCGGCTCCGACACCGGTGCCGACGCCGGCGCCGGCACCGATACCGCGGCGCACGAGGAACCGGGCGCGGGGGCGGCCACGCTGGTCCCGGTCCTCACCGTGGCCGAGTACCTCTCGCTGCTGGTGATGGCGGGCATGCTGCTGTGCTCCGTGCTCGTGGCGCGCGGCGCGGCGGCCCGGGCCGTGATGGCCTCGGGTCGGGCGACGAGGGCCCTGCGGGGGCTCGCGCTGGTGGCCGCCGCGGCGGCCGTCCTCCTCGTCCCCGTGACCGCCGCCGAGGCCGCCGGCTGGACGCGCATGGGCGCGGGGCTCTCCGCCCCGCCCGTCGTCGGAGCCGGCGCCGTGGTCCTCGGGGCCGCCCTGGTGATCGGGGCGGGCGGGGCGCGCAGGCCCGCGCTCTCCGTGCCGGGCGCGCTGCTGGCCATGGTCGCCCCGGTGCTCGTCGGCCATTCTGCGTCCATCGCGCCGCGTCCCCTGATGCTCGTCGCCGATGTCGCCCACCTGCTCGCGGGCGCCGTGTGGTCGGGCGGGCTGCTCGCGGCGATCGCGATGCTCACGGTGCTGCACCGGCACTCGGCGGCCGCGGAGGGCGTGGCCGTGGTGCGGCGGTTCTCCCTCGTGGCGCTGGTCAGCGTGCTGGTGCTCGCAGCCAGCGGCACCACGATGGCGGTGCTGATCCTGGACACACCGTCGGCGCTGGTGACCTCGGCGTGGGGTCGCACGCTGCTCGTCAAGCTCGTGGTCGTCGCCGTCGCGGTGGGGCTGGCGGCGTGGAACCGCACCCGCCTGCTGCCGGCGATCGCCTCGGCCGACGCCCCCTGGGAGCGCCTGCTGCGGATCATGCGGCGCGAGGCCGCGCTGCTGCTGGGGGTGCTGGCCGTCACCGGCCTGCTCGTGAACCTCAGCCCCCACGTGCACTCGATGGAATCGATGAGCGGCACGGAGTCCGCCCAGGTCGACGCGCCGGTCGCACCGGCGACGTCCGGGGCCGCGTGATCGAACGCCCACGCCCCGCCCGTAGGATGGCCGGATGACGACGCCCGAGGAGGAGCCCGCCCCCGCGGCGACGGCATCCGCGGACGTCCTGCGCGGACTCCTGCTCGCGGTCGCCGGAGGCGATGCCGAGGCCTTCCCCCGGCTCTACGACTCCACGAGCGCGCGCGTGTTCGGCCTCGTGCTGAGGGTGCTGAGGGACCGGGCGCAGTCCGAGGAGGTCACCCAGGAGGTGTACCTCGAGGTGTTCCGCCGGGCATCGTCCTTCGACCCGTCTAGGGGATCGGCCCTGGCCTGGATCCTCACCATGGCCCACCGCCGCGCGGTGGACAGGGTGCGCGCGTCACAGTCGCAATCCGATCGCGATGTCGCCTACGAATCACGATCGTCGACGGAGCAGCCCGACCCGACCAGCGAGACGGCTCTGGACGGCATCGAGGCGAGCCACGTGCGCGGCGCGCTCTCGCAGCTGTCGGACAGACAGAGCGAGGCGATCCGTCTGGCCTATCTCGACGGACTCACGCAGTCGCAGGTCGCCGAGCGGCTGAGCATCCCGCTGGGGACGGCGAAGACGCGCATCAGGGACGGCCTGCTGGCCCTGCGCCGGATCATGAGCACGGAGCACACGAGGGAGGAGGAGAGATGAGCGAGACCGGCGCAGCACCGCGCGCGGGCGGACACGAGGAGCTCGAGTCGCTCGTGGCCTCCTACGCGCTCGACGCCCTCGACCCCTCCCGGAGCGCGGAGGTCGAGGCCCACCTGGCCACGTGCCCGCAGTGCCGTGACCTCGCGGACTCCCTGCGCGAGACGACTGTCGGCCTCTCCGAGGGGCTCGAGACGCCCCCTCCCGCCGCGCTGCGCGACCGGATCCTGGAGGCCGTGAGCGCCGAGTCGGATGCGGCGCCCGCGACGCCCACGATGGACGAGGAGCCCACAGCGCCCGAGGAGTCCGAGGACGCCACGCCCCGGCGCCGGCCGAGGCGCCGCGCCGTCCTCGCCGGAGGGTTCGCCCTCGCCGCGAGCGCGCTGGTCGCGACCGGCCTCGTCGTCGCACGCCCCTGGCGCTCGCAGGAGGAGAAGGACATCGACGAGGTGCTCGCGGCGGACGATGCCCGGGAGTACACGACGACGTGGCGCTCGGCGCGGATCACGGCGGTGCGCTCGCCCTCCCTGGGCTCTGCGGTGCTGAAGGTCGAGGACCTCCCCGCCGCTCCGTCGGGCAAGGACTACCAGGCATGGACCATGGAGTCCGAGGGCCCCGTGAGCGCAGGGCTGGTCCACCCCGACGATGACGGCGACTCCCGCACACTGCTGTCCGCGGGGTCTGCCGAGGGAGCCGCCATCAGCCTCGAGCCCGCCGGGGGTTCGGAGCAGCCGACGACCGTCCTGGCCGCGCTCGACTACTCCTGAGGCGGACCGCTCCTGCGGTGCGAGGCGAGGGTCATCCCTCGTCGACGAGCCTCGCGAAGACGATCACGTTGTCCGCATGGCGCCCCGCCGCGTCGACCGTGCCGCCGCAGGTGATCATGCGCAGCTCGGCGCTCGACGTGTTCTCGTACACGGCCCAGGTGGGGAAGGAGTCCTTGGGGAAGCGGCCGACGTCGTAGACCTCGAAGGTCGCGGTGCTCCCGTCCGCGCGCTCCACGTCGACGCGGTCGCCCTTGCGCACCGCGCCGAGCTCGAAGAACACCGAGGGCTTCCCGCTGTAGGTCACGTGGCCCTCGATCACCGCGGGGCCCTGCTCACCGGGGGTCGGTGAGCCGTCAAACCAGGCGGCGTCGTCCTTGCGGGCCCCGCTGGGGGCCGGCAGCGTGCCGTCATCGGCGAGAGGGATCCCGAACACCGCGCCGTCGATGTCGCGGTCCGGCACCCGGACGCGGACCGGCTTCGATGCCGGCAGCGCCGCGGGCGTGCTGGGAGCCGCGGAGGTCGAAGGGGTCTGCTCCGCGTCGCTCGACGGCGGCGTCGTCGCGCCGGAGCTGCTGGAGCTGTCGGAGCTGCTGGAAGCGGTCTGCGCCGCAGGGGCCTGGGGCGGGGGCGGCTCCTGGTCGACCAGGAAGACGATCAGGAGCACGAGCCCCGCCACGCACAGCGCACCGCTCGCGGCGGCCGCCCAGAGGCGGCCGCCGCGGCGGTGCTGCGTCGTCTTGCTGCTCATCGAGGGACGACGATCCTCACTTCTGCGCGCGAGCGCTGCGACGGCGGCTCACGACGGCTCCGACGACGCCCGCGGTGACGAGCGCGCCGCCGGCTGCGAGCAGCCCGGCGTCCTCGATGCCGGCGGTGGTGCCGTCACCGGTCTCGACGCCGCCCTGCGGCATGTCGGACATCTGGCTCACGGTGACCGCACCGCAGGCCGCGGGATCCGTGGCCTCGCTGGGCAGCGACGGGTCGAGATCGGACTTGGTGTCCCCGTCGTACTTCCCGCTGCCGTTGTGGTCCACACCGTGCACGACCACGACCGCCTTGCCGTCCTTGAGGGACGAGGCGACGTCGTCGCTCACCTTGATGGTGCGCTCGTAGTGGCCGTCGCCCGTGGGGAAGTTCGCGACGTCCAGACCGTTGTCCGGACCGGTCCCGCCCTTCGTGGTGAGCGAGGTGCCGATCATGCCGTAGTCGTCCATGGCGTCGCTGACCTGGATGGCTCCGTTCTCGCCCGAGCCCTTCATGTTCGGGTCGGGGCACTTGCCCTTGCCCCCGATGTGGATGTGCTGGGCGTGCGGCGAACCCTCGAGCAGCCCCTTGGTATCCATCTTCACGGTGAGCTGGTCGCCGTCGAGGGTGAGCCAGGCCGTGCCCGAGGCGCCGGAATCGTTGAGCTCGCTGAGGTCTGCCTGGTAGCTGTGCGCGTCACTGCCCTCGGCGAGAGCCGGTGCGGTCGCGCCGAAGCCGACCGCCGCCATCGTGGCTGCCATGAGGGAGATGGACTTCATCGTCTTGCGCATGATGCCTCCGTTCGGAGTCACCGTGCGGCCGACGGGCCGCAGGGGACGGTGACGAAGGGTGTTCGGAGCGTCGGGCGGTCCGGATTGGTCGGGAATCGGTCGGGAATCGTTCGGGATCCGCCCGGTCCGGGATGTCACGGGAAGGTCACGGATGGGTCTCGGTGTCCGCCGACGCGCACCGCGCGCGGTCAGGGCATGGTGTCATGCGTCACGTCGGGGTCCTCTCCTCCGGAGCCCGACCCGGCGCCGCCGGCCATCCCTCTCCCCTCCCCGAGGCAGCCCATGAGACACCTCCCTGCGCACCGTCGCGCCCTCCTCTCCCCACGATCCCTCCTCACCGCCGGCGCCGCGGCAACCCTCGCCGCCGCCATGTTCGGCCCCCTTCCCGCCCAGGCCGACGGCCAGGGCGACGACCTCGGGACGGCCTCCTCCCACGGAGTCGAGGCCCCCGCGAAGGGCTCCCCCTCCCTCGACGACGTGAAGGGCGCCGTGCCCGACCGCTACCTGGTCCAGGTCGAGGGCGCCCCGCAGGCGCAGGGCACTCCCCAGCGCACGCTGAAGACGAAGCAGACCGGCGTCGTCGAGAAGGCGGAGAAGGACGGCCTGGACCTGACCGTCGACCAGTCCTTCACGCACGCGTGGAACGGCATGGCGGTCTCGATGACGAAGGCCGACGCCGAGGCGCTCCAGGACGTCGACGGCGTCACCGCCGTCTACCCCGTGATGCAGGTGGCCCTGCCGCCGGACGAGGACGACGCCTCCCCCGAGGACGAGTACGCCAACGCCATGACCGGTGTGGACAGCGTCCAGAAGGTCGACGGCCTGGACGGCGAGGGGGTGACCGTCGGCGTCATCGACTCGGGCGTCGACTACAACAACCCCGATCTCGGCGGCTCCGGGACGAACGACCAGACGAAGGACTTCCCCGGCTCGCGCGTGACCATGGGCTATGACTTCGTGGGCGACGACTACAACTCCTCTGTCGCGGGCAGCGTCCCGAAGCCCGACGAGTACCCCGACGACTGCGGCGGGCACGGCACCCACGTCGCGGGCATCATCGGGGCCGACGGCGACGTCACCGGGGTCGCTCCGAAGGCCGACATCGCCTCCTACCGGATCTTCGGCTGCGAGGGCACGAGCTCGACCGACGTCATCCTCGCCGCGATGGACCGCGCCTTCGCCGACGGCGTCGACGTCATCAACATGTCGCTCGGCGCCTCGTTCATGACCTGGGACGAGTACCCGACCGCGCAGGCCTCGAACGAGATCACCGCCAAGGGCGTCGTGGTCGTCGCCTCGGGCGGCAACGAGGGCGAGGCCGGGACGTTCTCCGGAGGCGCTCCTGGCGTCGGCAGCGACGTGATCACCGTCGGTTCCGTCGAGAACACCGACGCCCACACCCCCTACTTCGCCGTGGGCACGACGAAGTACGGCTTCACCTCCGCCGAGGACGGCGGGAAGGTCCCGACCTCCGGCAAGGTCGTGCTGGCGAGCGCCGGCGAGGACTCGGACGCAGCCGCCGCCCCCGTCCTGGCCTGTGATCCGGCCGAGGTTCCGAAGCCGACGAAGAAGAAGCAGGCCCTGCTCGTCAAGCGCGGCACGTGCTCCTTCCACGACAAGGCGGCGAACGCCCAGGAGGCCGGATACACCGCGGTCGTGCTGTACAACAACAGCGCCGGCCTCATCAGCCCCACCGTCGCGGGCGACCCCGAGATCACCATCCCCGTCGTCTCCATCACCCAGGACGACGGCGTCGCCCTGCAGAAGGCCATCGCCGCGGGCACGACGAAGATCGCCTGGAAGGACGGCGTGGCCGTGTTCCCGAACGCGGGCGCGGGCCTCATGTCGTCCTTCTCCTCGTACGGGCTCACGGCCGAGCTGGGCCTGAAGCCCGACCTGTCGGCCCCCGGGGACAGATCTATTCGACCGTGCCGCTCGAGCAGGGCGGGCACGGCACGAAGTCCGGCACCTCGATGGCCTCCCCGCACGTCGCGGGCGCGGCTGCGCTGATGCTGCAGGAGCACTCGGGCTGGACGCCGAAGCAGGTGAAGTCGGCGCTCGTGAACACGGCCGATCCGCTGGACTGGTCGCTCGAGCCCGGCAAGGGGTACCTCGAGCCGGTGCACCGGCAGGGCGCGGGCATGCTCGACATGGTCGAGGCCGCCCACACCTCCACCTCGATCGGCGAGCCGACGATCTCGCTCGGGGACAGCGCGCAGGGCGCCCACTCGGTCACGGTGAACGTGCGCAACGACGGCGACACGGCGAAGACCTATGCGGTCTCGACCCGCAGCGGCGTCGCCACCGGCGGCTCGCCGTCGGACCCGGCGTTCCAGGTCGCGGACCCCTCCGTGCGGCTCTCGAGCCGCTCGGTGACCATCCAGCCGCACCGCTCGGCGCTCGTGACCGCGCGGATCAGCGAGGACTTCGGCGAGGACGGCATCATCTATGGCGGCTGGATCCAGCTGACCAGCGATGACGAGGACCTCTCGGTGCCCTTCGCGGGCATGTCCGGCGACTACCAGAACGTCGAGGTGCTCGGCGCCCACGAAGGTCTGCCGGTCCTCGGCAAGGCGCAGGGCGAGAACATCGTGCCGGTCTCCGGCGAGGACGCGACGTACTCGATGTCCGGGGACGACGTCCCCTACGTCCTCTTCTACCTGGACTACCCGGTCGAGCGCCTGGACGTGGCCGTGTACCACGCGAAGGCCGACGGCTCGAAGGGCAGGCTCGTGAACCCCAAGGTGGGCACGGTCAGCTCCGAGAGCAAGTGGGGCCGCTCCTCCGAGACGGAGGCGCTGCCCTGGGACGGCACTTACCAGACCGCGAAGGGCAAGACGGTCACCGCGAAGGACGGGAAGTACATCATCGAGGTCCGCGTGCTCAAGGCCCTCGGAGATCCCGACACGGCCTCCGACTGGGAGAGCTGGGACTCCGAGG
Source organism: Brachybacterium kimchii (assembly GCF_023373525.1). Lineage (NCBI taxonomy): Bacteria > Bacillati > Actinomycetota > Actinomycetes > Micrococcales > Dermabacteraceae > Brachybacterium > Brachybacterium kimchii. The sequence continues at coordinate 3,518,956 of NZ_CP097218.1, read as the reverse complement.
TGCTGACTCTCGCGCACCAGAAGCCCTGAGCCCGGTGAGGGATTCGTCGCCGCCCCTGTGGCGCTGACGGCCCCGCGCCGCTCCGAGCCGTCGCCCCCGATCCGCAGCAGCGGGTCGGGGGCGGCGTCGTCCCGACGTCATCTCGCCGTGGCTCCGCTCTCCCGCCAGGGTGCTGAGCCGAGCGCGAGCACGAGGACCGGCACGAGCAGCACGGCCCCGATCATGCCGAGCACCGAGAAGCTGCTGACGGCCATGATCGGCCCCGACGCGAAGGAGGCGACGGCCCCGCACAGGTTCGAGAGCGCATCGGCCCCTCCCTGCGCCGATGCTCGCGCACGCTCGGAGACCGCCGCGCCGAACAGTGCCGACCCGCCCACGTTCATGAAGGACCACCCCAGTCCGAGCAGGATCAGCGAGGCCATCACCCCCGCCATCGACCCGGAGGCGAGGACCGCCAGCGCGAGCGAGGCCGCGAAGAGTGCGATCCCGGCGACGACGGCGGCGCGGTGCCCCACGCGGTCGATGAGGATGCCGACCACGGGCGAGAGCCCGTACATGCCCGCGACGTGCAGGCTGATCGTGATCCCCACGATCGTCACCGATCCGCCCTCGTGCTGGACGTGCACCGGTGTCATGGTCATCAGCGCGACCATGACGGTCTGGGAGGTGAGGATCGCGACGAGCGCGGTGCGGGCCCGGCGGTTCACGCGGAACTCCCGGGCCATGTCCCGCAGCCGCTGCCGTCGCGAGGCGGGGCGGGCGGACCGGACGGTCAGGTCGGGTGCGGCGCTGTCGCGGGCGAGCAGGAGCAGCGGATCCGGCCGCAGGAGCACGAGCACCACGGCCCCGGCCACGACCGACCCGACGGCGGCGATGAGGAAGGCGGCGGAATAGACCGAGAGCCCCGTCGCCGCCCCGATCGCCTGGCCGGGCACGCCGAGGTTGGGGCCGAGCACGTTGCCGATGGCGCCCATCCACACGACGAGCGAGAGGGAGCGCGCCCGGGTGGCCGGCGAGGCGAGGTCCGTGGCGGCGAACCGCGCCTGCAGGCTCGCCGCCGTCCCGGCGCCCGTCAGCAGCAGTCCGAGGAACAGCGGCACGACGAGGTCCCATTGCGCGGCGAGGACCAGCAAAGCCGCACCAAGCCCGGCGATCCACCAGCCGACGGTGAGGGCGACGCGGCGTCCGCGCCGGGCCGCCATCATCCCGAGCGGCACGCCCATCAATGCGGCGCCGAGCGTCGAGGAGGTCCGGGCGAGGCCGGCCCAGGCCTCGCTGTCCGTCACCTCGCCGGCCAGGAGGATGCCGATCGAGGGCGCCACGCCCAGCCCGATCGTGCCCAGGATCTGGGCGACGACGAGCACTGCGAGGGTCCTGCGCTGCTCCGGGTGCGAGACGCCGCGCGGGTCGGCGGCGGTGGTCGTGCCGGTGGGCGCGGCGGGTCGGGACATCGTGCTCTCCTCGAACGGGATCATGCCCGGGCGAGTCTCGGACACGACTTGTATCCCAGTTTAGGGGTGCCTAGACGCCCTCGCGAGGCGATCCCACCTCCGAGACGTGGGCCCGCAGCCGCTCCTCGAACAGGTCCAGGTCGCCGCCCGTGAAGGCCTCCGCGAGCGCGGCGTGCTCGCGGATCGTCTCCTCCCCGCGCTCCAGCAGCGCCTCGCCCTCGACGGAGAGCGCGAAGCGGTGGCGGTCGGCCAGGCGCTCGTAGAGCTCCAGCAGCACGTCGCTGCCGCCTGCCTCCACGAAGCAGCGGTGGAAGGCGAGGAGCGAGGTCACGTGCTCCCGGAGGTCGCGCGTGCGCACCGTGCGGCGCTGCGCCTCCAGGACCTCCTCGAGCCGGGCGACGCTCCGCCGCCGGGCGTCCGGGGCCGCGCGGCGCGCGCTCGTGATCTCGAGCATGGCGCGGGCCTCCGCGAGCTCCTCGACCGCACGCTGGCTCAGCCCGCGGACCAGGGCTCCGCGCTGCGGGTAGATCGCGATCCACCCCTCCTGCTGCAATCGCACGAGCGCTGCCCGCACCGGCGTGCGGCTCACCGCGAGCTCCTGCGCGAGCCCGGCCTCCCCGAGCATGGCTCCGGGCGCCAGGTCGCCGTCGAGGATCCGCTCCCGGATCCGCAGGTACGCCCGTTCGGCCGCGCTCGGCGCTCCCGCCGCTTGCGCCATCCGCCCCACCCCGTCCGGTCCCGTCCGTCGGCGGCCGCCGACGGCACGCCCTGGTCACCCCAGGATAACGAGGGTCCCGGGGCACGCCTCGCGACCCGTCCCGCGTGCGCTGGGGCACCCTCGCGCGAGCACGCGTTCCGTGCACCCCGGCCACGTGCTTTGATGGGGCGCACCCGCGCGCGGGAGGCTGCGGCCCGACCCACCCGTCGGCCCGCCCGTCGGCCCCGTGCGCACCGGAGTCCAGGGGGAGGTCGCGATGGGACGCGAGATCGGCTCGACCCAGTACACCCGCAGCGAGCGCACGCACTACCGGCGGGAGCTGAGGCGCAATCTCGACCTGTTCGAGACGTTCCTGGACACCGCCGAGTTCCGCACCGAGGGCACCATCGGCGTCGAGCTCGAGATGAACCTCGCCGTCGAGTCGGGCGACGGGGACCCGATGGCGCCGGCCCTCCTGGCCGACGAGGTCATCCCCGCGATCGACGACCCCGACTTCGTGCACGAGCTGGGACGCTTCAACGTCGAGGCGAACCTGCCCGTCACCCACCCGCGCGGCAGCGGGCTGCGGGACCTCGAGCAGCAGCTGCACGAGCGGATCGAGAAGGCCGACGCCACGGCGCGCCGGCACGGCGCGCGCGTAGTGCCCGTCGGGCACCTGCCCACCCTCACGTCCGAGATGTTCCAGGACGACTCCTGGCGCTCCCCCGGCGCCCGCTACGAGGCGCTCGAGAACACGGTGATGGAGGCGCGCGGCGAGGAGATCCACCTGCGCATCAGCGGCGAGGGCCGCGGGCTGGACGTCGAGTTCGACTCGATCGGGCCCGAGGCCGCATGCACCTCCATGCAGCTGCACCTGCAGGTCTCCCCCGAGCAGTTCGCCGACGTCTGGAACGCCGCGCAGGCGATCGCCGGCCCGCAGGCGGCGCTGGGCGCGAACTCGCCGTTCCTGTTCGGGCGCCGGCTCTGGCACGAGAACCGGATCCCCGCGTTCACGCAGGCCCTGGACACGCGCCCGCCCGAGTACGCGACCCAGGGCGTGCGCCCGCGGGTGTGGTTCGGCGAGCGCTGGATCACCTCGATGTTCGACCTCTTCGAGGAGAACGTGCGGCTGTTCCCCGCGCTCATCCCCGAGTCCCGCACCATGGCCGAGGAGCCCCTGCTCGCCGAGAGCGCGTCCCCGCGCCTGCACGAGCTGATGCTGCACAACGGCACCGTGTGGCGCTGGAACCGCCCGATCTACGATCCCGGCGAGGACATGCCCCACCTGCGCCTGGAGAACCGTCTGCTGCCGGCCGGGCCGTCGGCGATCGACATGGCCGCGAACGCCGCGTTCCTCTACGGGATCCTCGAGTCGCTCGTGAAGGAGCGGCGCCCGCTGTGGTCGCGCATGAGCTTCGAGCAGGCCGCCGAGCACTTCGAGCTGTGCGCGCGGTGGGGCCTGGAGGCCCGCATCACCTGGCCGCGCCTGGGCAAGGTGCGCGTCGCGGACCTGCTGGTGGAGCACCTCATCCCCCAGGCCATGCAGGGCCTGCGGGACCTCGGGACCGACGAGGACGTGATCGAGCGCTACGAGTCGGTGCTGCTGGGACGCGCCCGCTCGGGACGCAACGGCGCCCGCTGGCAGATCGACACCGTCACCTCCCTCGAGCTGCGCGGTGCGAGCCGCCAGGACGCCCTCGCCCGGATGACCGCGATGTACATCGAGGGCGTCCACTCCGGGCGCCCCGTGCACGAATGGCCGATGCCCGCGCGGGGACAGGCCGACGTCTGAGAGGTCCGATCGGCGCGAGGTCGACGCCCGGTCGGTGCCGGCCCCGCCCCGTCGGCCCGCATGCCGAGAGTGCGTCTCAGATCCTGGATGTCCGGTTTAGAGTGAGCGCATGAGCCAGAATCCCTCCTCCCCCACCTCCGCTCCGCCCACTCCCCCGTCGGCCCCGGCCGGATCCACGAGCGAGGACCGCTCCGCGCGCGTCGCGGTGACCGTGTTCCCCGTGCTGATCCTCGCCGCCGCCGCGCTCGGCTTCTTCGTGCCCGCCGCCGGGCAGGCGATCTCCGGGTACACGAACCTTTTCCTGGGCATCATCATGTTCGCCATGGGGCTCACCCTCACCATCCCCGACTTCTCGCTCGTGCTGAAGCGGCCCCTGCCGGTGCTGATCGGCGTGCTCGCCCAGTACGTCGTGATGCCGCTCGTGGGCTTCGCCGTCGCCTGGGTGCTGCAGCTGCCGCCCGAGCTCGCGGCCGGCGTGATCCTCGTGGGCTGCGCCCCCGGCGGCACCAGCTCGAACGTCATCAACTACCTCTCGAAGGCGGACACCGCGCTCTCGGTGACGATGACCTCGATCTCCACGCTCATCGCCCCGATCCTCACCCCTGTCCTGACCCTCTGGCTCGCCGGCGCCTACATGCCGCTCGACGCCGGCGAGATGGCCCTGAGCATCGTGAAGATGGTGCTGATCCCCGTGATCGCGGGTCTCGTGATCCGCCTGGTGCTCTCGCGTCTGGTGGACCGCATCCTGCCGGCCCTGCCGTGGGTGAGCGTCGCCGGCATCTCCCTGGTCGTCATCGCGGTGGTCTCCGGCAGCGCCGACCAGATCGTCTCCGCGGGCGCGCTCGTGCTGCTCGCCGTGGTGCTGCACAACGCCTTCGGCTACCTGCTGGGCTACTGGTTCGCGCGCGTGCTGCGCCAGCCGATCCGCACCGCCCGCACCACCTCGATCGAGGTCGGCATGCAGAACTCGGGACTCGCCGCCACGCTCGCCGCCCAGTACTTCAGCCCCGCCGCGGCACTGCCCGGCGCCGTGTTCTCGATCTGGCACAACCTCTCCGGTGCGGTGCTCGCCATGTACTACCGGCGCACGGCGCAGCGTCAGGACGCGGACCCGCGGTGACGCGGATCACCTCGCATCCGGCGGTGCAGGGAACGTGCCCTCACGACCCGACGCTCGCCACGCTGACCTGGGGCGATGCGGAGGGCGCACAGGATCTGCACACCCTGGGGCGCCCTTCCCAGGAAACCCGTAGGGACGCTCCAGCGAATCTTGCAGACAGGCTGGTTATCTGTACTCAACGCGTTACCGGCGGTCGGGCCTTCTGAGGAGGTGGCCCCGCCACTGAAGCCGGAACGCGGGGGAAAGGGATGGCCCCGGCTCGTGGGGACGAGCCGGGGCGCTTTCTTTGTCAGGGGCTTTCCGGGCTCCGGGCCTCACTCGACGGCGAGGGGCCTGCGCGCATCGCGGCGCGTGCCGCGCACACGGACCACCATCCCGGCCCACGCCACGGCGAGCGCGACCACTCCCGTGAAGAAGACGAGGGTCAGCACCGGATCCGAGCGCAGAAGGTGCGGTATCAGCCGCCCGGGCGAGAGGATCGCGAAGACGAATGCGATGCACGTGCCCAGGTAGGAGCCGATCATCCACACCCGGTGCGCCGAGACGTTGCCGCGCCGGATGTTGACGACTCCCATCGTGATGGAGAACAGCGTCCACACCGCGAGCGCGTGCAGCCAGCTGAGCCCCTGCGGGTGGATGAAGAAGCTCGAGACGCACGTGAGGACCATGGCGATCGCCCACGTGCGACCCAGCCAGCGGTGCGCACGGTCGCGGTGGCGGCGGAAGATCTGGATCGGCCCCAGCGTGAGGACGATCAGCGCACCGAGCGCGTGGAGGACGATGACGACGACGGGTGTGCCCATGCGCCGAAGGTAATGTGACGGGCGACACGGCGCCATCAAGATAGCTGCCGGTCCTCGCACTATCCGACCGTCCCGGAGCATCCGCACGGCGGCGCCGGCGAGGTCCGAGGGGGATCGCATGCTGCTGAACGAGCTGGCCCGCACGAGCGGCACGAGCACGGCGAGCATCAAGTACTACCGGCGCCAGGGGCTGCTCCCGCCCGGCCGTCGGCTCACCGCGACACGCTTCGACTACGGACGCGAGCACCTCGAGCGCCTCGCTCTGATCCGCGCGCTGCGCGAGCTCGCCCATGCCCCGATCGAGGACATCCGGACGCTCACCACCGTGATCGACGAGGGTCGGCCCCTCGTGAAGGCCCTCGAGATCGCGCAGGCCATCGCGACGGGTCTGCCCGCCCGTCTGCACGAGGAGCCCCCGCCGGAGGGAGAGGACCCGCGCGTCGCGGAGCTGGTGGAGGCGATGGGCTGGGCGGACGTCGGCAGCGGCCCCCGGGTCGCCCTCGACCGGCTGCTCGGGACGATGGGCGCCGAGGGCGTCGCCTCGGACCTGCCGACCCTGCTGCGCTACGCCCGCCCGCTCGAAGAGATCGCCAGGGAGGACCTCGCGGGGATCCGCAGCGCCCCGCAGAGCACGCCCGGAGCAACGGCCGACGGGCACTCCCCCAGCACCGATGCGATCGTGCGCCAAGCGCTCATCGGCTCCCTCGCCTTCACCCAGCTGACGGTGGTGCTGCGGGCGCTCGCACATGCCTCCGTCAGCCTCGAGGTCGGGGCCGAGGAGGGGCAGACTGGTCCCCATGGCGCCCACCACTGATCCCACGTCCACCCTCCTGCAGTACCTGCGCGAGGCGCGGGAGTCCCTGCTCTGGAAGCTCGACGGCCTGAGCGAGCGGGACCTGCGCCTGCCCCGCACACCCACCGGCACCAACCTGCTGGGGCTGGTCAAGCACGTCGCGAACGTCGAGGCCGGCTACTTCTCCCTCGTCTCCCCCGAGCCGTACCCCCATCCGGAGGACCTGGTGCCGCCGGCCGCGGAGGAGACCGACCCGCTGGTCGACATGTACGCCTCCGCCGGCGAGAGCGCGCAGCTCGTGGTGGCCCGCTACCGGCGCGTGCAGACCTTCGTCGACGAGGTCGTCGAGGCCCTGCCGCTCGAGACCACGGCCGAGGTCCCCTGGTGGCCGCGCAGCCGCCGCACGATCTCCCTGCACCGGATCCTCGTGCACGTCACCGCAGAGGTCTCCCGGCACGCGGGCCACGCGGACATCCTGCGCGAGGGCATCGACGGGGCGGCCGGACTGCGCCGCGACAACTCGAACCTGCCGGCCGGCGAGGACTGGCCCGACTACAGGGCGCGGCTGGAGGCCATCGCCGATCGCTTCTGAGCATCCCGCCGCTGCGCATCCGGCCGCTCCGCGAGCGCCCGCTCGTAGGCGGAGCAGAGGCGGTGCAGCGCGGCCTCGAGCACGGACGTCGGGGTCGCGATGACGAGCCGGGCGAAGCCCTCCCCCTCGGGACCGAAGACGGCGCCCTCGTCGCAGTAGAGCATCGCCTCGCACGCGTGCAGCCGCGTCAGCTCCTCGTGGCAGAGCCCGAGCGCGCGCAGGTCGATCCACTGCAGGTAGGTGCCCTCGAGGTCGCACACGCGCACCGCAGGCAGGCGCTCGGCGAAGATCTCCCGCACCCGGCGGTGGTTGCGGGCGACCAGCTCGTTCACCGCGTCCAGCCACGGCCCGGCCCGCGTGTACGCGGCCTCGCAGGCCACGGCCCCCAGCACGTTGGGATTGTCGAAGCCGAGGTCGTCGCGGGCCTCGGTGAGGCGTGCGCGCAGCCCCGGGTCGGGGATGATCGCGTTGGCGATGCCGAGCCCGGCGAGGTTGAAGGACTTGCTGGGCGAGGTGAGGACGAGGGTGCGCTCGGCCAGCCGCGGGTCGATCGTCGGCGCGACCAGGTGCTCATGGCCCTCCTGCACCAGATCGGCGTGGATCTCGTCGCTGACCAGCAGCAGGTCGTTCTCCACGACGATCCGGGCGATCTCCTCGAGCTCCCATCGCTCCCACACGCGGCCGGTCGGGTTGTGCGGACTGCACAGCAGCAGCATCGTCGTCGTGGGGTCCTTCGCGAGCTGCTCGAGCTCGTCGAGGTCGAGGCGGAAGCGGCCCGCGCTCTCGACGAGCGGGTTGCGCACGATGCGCCGGCCGCTCGAGATGATCGACCGGTACATCGGGTAGTACGCGGGGGTCTGCACGATGATGCCGTCACCGGGTGCGGTGAGCTCGCGGATGGCCCAGGTGAAGGCGGGGATGACGCCCGGCGTCACGCGGATCCAGTCGGGGTCGACGTCCCAGCCGTGGCGTCGGCGCATCCAGCCGGTGACGGCGCCCAGGTAGTGGTCGGTGGGGACGGTGTAGCCCAGGACGAGACCGCGCGCGAGGGCGCCCTGGAGGGCGTCGATGATCTCGGGCGCATTGGCGAGGTCCAGGTCGGCGACGGAGAAGGGCGCGATGGGGGCGCCCGCCGTGTCGCGACATCGCTCCAGGTCGACGTCGGCCGTGCGCGCCGCCTCGCCCATCGCCGTCCACTTGGAGGAGCCCATGGACGTGCGGTCGACGAGGGTGTCGAGGTCGTACGCGGTCATGGTTCCTCCTGGTGCGCGGTGCGGGCGGGTGTGCGGACGGTGGGGCGGGTCAGGCGGCGGCGACCACGGTGACCTCGATGAGCGCGCCCTTGGGCAGCGCGGCGACGGCGTAGGCCATGCGCGAGGGGTACGGCTCGGTGAAGAAGGTCCCGTACTCCTCGTTGACGGCCGCGAAGTCCTCGATGGAGTCGAGCAGGACGGTGACCTGCAGTGCCTTCTCGAGCCCGGAGCCGGCGGCCTCGAGGATCGCGCCGGCGTTGGTGAGCGCGCGGCGGGTCTGCTCGCGGACGCCGCCCTCGACGATCTCGCCGGTGGCGGGGTCCAGCGGGATCTGCCCGGAGACGAAGATCGTGTCGCCATGGCGGACGGCCTGCGAGTAGGGGCCGATGGCGGAGGGGGCCTGGTCGGTGCTGATGGCCTGGGTCATGGGTGCTCTCCTCGGTGGGTGGTGGGGCTGTGGGACGGGTCAGTGCCGCAGGTCGATGCCGAAGACGCGGCGGATCTGGGCGACGGCGTGACGGGTGAAGCGGACGTCGGACGGGGTGCTCGCGAAGGGCACGAAGAGGCCCGGATGGTCGGGGTGGGCGACGCGCCCGTGTCCGGCGCCGGGGGTGACGACGAACCCTGCCTTCTCCATGCGCGCGAGCAGCTCGCGGCGGGTGGTGGGGTGGCGGGTGCCACGGCCGCCGCGGGCCGACCTGCCGGAGGCCTCGATCGCGGCGTCCAGCGCGTCCTCGTACTCCTCGGGTCGCACGGAGAGCGCGTAGCGGGAGGTGAACAGGCCGATCACGGCGTTCTCGGCACGGTGCACCTGCACCACGAGGTCACCGCGCAGGAAGTGGTCGCTGGTGCCGGCGTCGGCGCTCCACGACTCCTCCGGGTCGGCCACGGTGTGCACGATGGTCTCGGTGGGGACGTCGGTGACGCCGACGGTGCGTATCGCGCCCTCGTCGATCGTGAGCGGGCGCAGGTTCGGGCGCGGGTCCTCGGGGACGAGGGAGTGGACGGCCTCGGCAGGCGGCGCCTGCGCGGGGCGCGGGAGCTCGACGGTCCGGGCGCGTCGGTGCGCGGGCAGGCGGTCACCGGCCGACGGGTCCTGCGGCGTCGCCGTGCCGTGCGTCCGGTGCTGCCCCGGGCGCTCTTCCTCGCTCCCACCTCGGGTTTCGCCCTGGTCCGGGGCTCGTCGCCCGGTGGCGGTCCAGTCGACGGGCCGCACGCGCGCAGCGGGCGCGGGACGTCCCCGCAGCGCGGCCGGCGAGGGCACGGCGGGTCGCGCGGACGGCGCGGCGGGGCGCGGCGTGCGGGGCTCCTGCGTGCTCATCGCGCCTCCTTCCGCCTCGTGCGTGATGCTCGCGGGTGCTGCTCGTGCGTGTCGCCTCCGGCGACCGCGCCAGTCTCTCGCACGGTCGGTCCGTGCGCCTCTCATGTGTCCTCGTGAGTCGGGCACCGCTCCGGTAGCGTGGACTCGGCCCACGGCTCCGTGAGTCCCCTCAGCCCCGTCGGCCCCCACCCCCACTTCGAAGGAGACCGCAGTGCAGCGCTTCCCTCACCGCCTCGCCGCCGCCCGTCGCCCCGTGTCCCTCGCGTGCGCGCTCGGTGCGGCCCTGGTGCTCGCCGCGGGCTGCAGCGGCGGGGACGGAGCGTCCGACGGAGCCGACTCCGGCGCGGCGCAGTCCGACGGCGGCGGCTCGTCCGAGGCCTCCGGCGCCGGAGCCTCCGACGGCGGCGCCGCGTCCGACGGCGGGTCGAGCGGCTCGACCGGCGACTCCTCGGCATCGGCCGAGCCGATCGCCGTGACGCCGCCGGAGCAGAAGCCCGAGCTGACGGACGCGTGCACCGGTGAGGGTGCGTTCCTGGTGAAGGGCGAGAAGCCCAACGACCCGGCGCTGCCCCAGCGCGACGACCTCACGCTGAAGGTCTCGCTCGAGGACCTCACGGACGACGACGGCGCGGACCTCGTCGCGGACATCGACGGCACGCAGAGGCCGATCGAGACCGCGCACGTGGGCGACACCATCTCCGTGGACCAGTGGACGCTGTCGGTGACGAGCGTCTGCAAGGACTCCGTCGAGTTCGACCTCATCGACTGAGCGGCCGGCATCCGCCGAAGCGCTCGACGACCTGCGATGATCCCTCTCCCATGACGACGCCCCGTCCCTTCGACCTCGCGGCGATCGGCGCCGGTCTGCCCGTCGCCGACGCGCGCGAGGAGCTCGCCGACGCCGCGACGACCGGTGCGCTCGTGGTCACGGCGCCCCCAGGCACCGGCAAGACCACCTTCGTGCCGCCGCTCGTGGCGGACCTCGTGCCCGGCCGCATCCTGGTCACCCAGCCGCGGCGCGTCGCCGTGCGCGCCGCCGCGCGTCGGATCGCGCAGCTCGACGGCTCGCGCCTCGGCGAGCGCGTGGGCCTCACCGTGCGCGGGGAGAGGCACGTCGGCCCGCAGACGCGTCTCGAGGTCCTCACCCCGGGCGTCCTGCTGCGCCGGCTGCTCGCGGATCCCGAGCTCGAGGGCGTGGACGCGGTGATCCTCGACGAGGTGCACGAGCGCTCGCTCGACGGCGATCTGCTGCTGGGCATGCTCGCCGAGGTGCGGGCTCTGCGGGAGGATCTCACGGTGGTCGCGATGTCGGCGACGCTCGATGCCGCGCAGGTCGCGGACCTGCTGGGCGGGGCGCGCGTGGTCGACGTCCCCGCTCCCCTGCACCCGCTGCGCATCGCGCACGAGCCCGGCAGCGCCCCTCGGCTCGACGCCCGCGGCGTGACCCGGGAGTTCCTGGACCATCTCGCGCGCATCACCATCGAGCACCGGGCCGAGGAGGACTGCGACGCCCTCGTGTTCGTGCCCGGCGCCCGGGAGGTCGACGAGCTGGTGCGCAGGATCCGCTCGCGCGCCCCCGATCTCGAGGTGCTGCCTCTGCACGGCCGTCTGCCCGCGCGCGAGCAGGACCGGGCCACGCGCGGGCGGGCACCGGAAGAGGCAGGGACCGACACCCCACCACCGGGACACGACCTGCCGGGCCGCGTCGTCGTCTCCACCGCTCTCGCCGAGAGCTCCCTGACGGTGCCCGGCGTGCGCCTCGTGATCGACGCGGGGCTCTCCCGGGAGGTCCGACGGGACCGGGCGCGCGACATGACGGGCCTGGTCACCGTGAGCGCATCACGCGCGAGCGCGAACCAGCGGGCGGGCCGAGCTGCCCGCCAGGGACCGGGCCTCGCGGTGCGCGCCTACTCGGCGACGGACGACGCGCGGATGCCTGCGATCTCCCCGCCCGAGATCGCCTCGGCGGACCTCACGGACGCGGCCCTGCTGGTCGCGGCGTGGGGGTCGCCGTGGGCGGCGCCGGGCGAACCCGGGACGGGGACGGGGGCCGATCCCACCCTGCTCCCCGGTCTGCCGCTGCTCACTCCCCCGCCCGGGGCCTCCGCGGCGCGGGCCGTCGAGGTGCTCGCGGGCCTGGGGCTCATCGACGCCGACGGCAGGGCGAACGCGCTGGGCAGGCGGGTCGCCCGCCTGCCCGTCGGCGTGCGGGAGGCGCGCGCCCTGCTCGAGGGCGCCGAACGCCTCGCCGCACCCGAGGCCGTCGCGGAGGTGATCGCCGCGATCTCCGACGACCATCGCGCGCCCGACGCGGACCTGCCGCGTCTGCTGCGCGATCTGCGCGCGGGCCGCGCACCGGGCGCGGACCGCTGGCGGCGCGAGGTCACCCGCCTGCGCCGGATCGCCGAGGGCGCGCAGGCGAGGAACGACACCGCCCCGTCGCCCGCCGGCGCCTCGGGCCTCCCGCACGACCTCCCGGGTCAGGTCCTCGCGCTCGCGCGGCCCGAGCGGATCGCACGCCTCACCGCGACCGGAGCACGCAGCTACCTGCTCGCCGGCGGCACGCGCGCCGCCCTGCCGGAGGGCTCCGGCCTCAGCGGCAGCGACTGGCTCGCGATCGCAGAGGTGCAGCGGGCCGACGGGCGCGCCGCGGACGGGACGGGCGCCGTCATCCGCTCCGCCGCCCCGCTCGAGGAGGACTCGGCGCTCGAGCTCGCCGGCCCGCTGCTGCGCGCGACGCGCCGGGCACGGCTCGAGGGCGGGAAGGTCTCGGTGCGCGAGGAGCGCGCACTGGGCGCGATCGTGCTGCGCGCGACGCCGGTGGCCGCCACGGCGGACGACGTCGGCCCCGCCCGCGCCGCCCACCTCCGGGAGCATGGTCTCGATGCTCTGACCTGGAATGCTCCCGCACGGAGCCTGCGCTCTCGGCTCGCCCTGATCCATCGTGAGCTCGGCGATCCGTGGCCGGCGATGGACGACGCCTCGCTGCTCGCCTCCCTCGAGACCTGGCTGCTGCCGGACCTGCTGCGACTGCGTCCGGACGCCCCGCTCTCCCGCCTCGACCTCACCACCGCGCTGCGGCGCCTGCTGCCCTGGCCGGAGGCCGCGCGGCTGGACCAGCTCGCCCCGGAACGGCTCGCGGTGCCGTCGGGTTCGACCGCCCGGATCGACTATCCCGACGCGTCGGCCGCGACGGGATCATCGGATTCGACCGCGGCGGACGGATCGGGAAGGCCCGTGGTCGCGGTGAAGCTGCAGGAGCTCTTCGGCCTCGCCGAGACGCCGCGCCTGGTCGACGGACGCGTGCCCGTGCTCTTCCACCTGCTCTCCCCCGCGCGCAGGCCGCTCGCCGTCACCGACGACCTGCGCTCCTTCTGGGACGGCCCCTACCAGGAGGTCCGCAAGGAGATGCGCGGGCGCTACCCCAAGCATCCCTGGCCCGAGGACCCCTGGACCGCTCCCGCCACGGCCCGGACCGCGCGGCGCCAGGAAGGGCGTCACTGAACTTCGACAGCTCTCTGCCGTGAACCGTCGCCGACCCGAGGAGGCAACCCATGGACCAAGCCGAGGATGATCCGATGGACCTCGAACGATGCGTATTCCACCTGCGCACATCCGCGAACGCCGAGGCGACGGAACTCATCCCGCTCAGCGTGCTCCGCGAGCGGGACCACGCTGCCTTCTCGGAGGCGATCGCGAAGTACGGCGACACCCCGGAACGGCGGCGTCTGCCGAAAACACGCATCCCTCGGACGGATGCGACCTGGATCGATGTGGTCTTCATGAGTCCGATCCGGCCGCACGCCATCTGGGAGGCATGGCGGGAGCTCACCGGAACAGCACTGGCACCGCAGGAATTCTGGGCCGTGCCCATCGACGATCTCCCGGACGCAGTGGTCCTCGATCGCTTCGTCAGCTCCACGGGAGATGCGATCCACGAGAGCGAGGTGACCGCGTTCACGCGGGAGGGATACAGCTCCTCAGCAATCACGACGCCCGGGAACCGGGCGTGGCTCGAGGACCTGGCTCGCCGCAAGCGCGGCGGTGCCTGGTTCCATCGCACTCCCCATGTGCTGTCCCTCGGATCGGTACCTCTGGACAGGGCTCGGATCGTCCAATGGCAGGACGCCTGATCACTGCAATGCCCGATGCCTGCGACTCCTTGTGCCAGTCGTCGGCTGGCTGGCCCGGGAAACGCCCGGTCTCTGTCTAGAACGGCTCCCCGGCCGCGTAGATGTCCGCGAGGGCATCGATCTCGATCGTCTCGCCGGTGCGCAGGGTGATCCGCGGGATCTGGCCCAGGGAGAGGGCGAGCGTGAGCGGCACGTCGACGTCGTTCCCCCGGCCGTCGTCGGTGCGCCCGCGCCCGTGGCAGACGCCGCAGCCGAGCAGTCCGACGGCGAGCGCGCGCCGGGCATCGAAGGCGAGGCGCGCGCGGATGTCGTCCTCTCCGTCGGGACCGCCCTCGGCGCGGCAGGGCAGCAGCTCGTCGACCCCGGTCAGCGGGCACATGCCGGGCCACCTGGTGGCGCGCGCGGGCAGTGCCTGCAGGTGCGGCACCCGCGGATCCGTGCCGGTGGGGAGCACGTCGAGGACGCCGTCGTGCACGTGGACGACCGCGACCTGTCCGGTCTCGCGGGCCGCGGCGCGCGCGATCTCCACGAGGTCCACGTCCTCATCGGTCCGGGCGGTCCCGACGACGTCGGCCTCCCGCATGATCGCCACCGCCGGCTCGAACCAGGTGCGGTCCGAGGCGATCAGGGCCCCGGAGCCCGTGATCACTCCCGGACCCCAGACGGCCTGGAGGACCTGCTGCGTGCGCAGCCATTTGCGATCGTCCCGCTCCACCGGCTCCGGGCCGGCCCCGTCGGGCTCCTCCCCGGGTGCCGCCGGGTCCCCCGGGTCGATCGCCGACGGGGGCTCGAAGGGATCCTCAGGATCGACGGGCTCCGGGCCCTCCGGCGCGGGCGCATCGATCGCGAGGATGGAGCCGTCCTCGAGCTCCTCGACGGTGGGGATGACGGGGGCCGATGTCGGGATCACGGGGCCCAGCGCCGGGATCAGGACGACCTCGCCGGGGAGCGCGAAGTCCTCGCGTGCGCGTTCGGTCGAGATCACGCGGCCCACGTCGGCGCCGACGCCCGTCGACGCGGACGGATCCTGTGCGCGCGCCGATCCCGCCGACCCGCACGCGGAGTCCGTGAGCGGCACGTCGGCCCGGGGGCCGACGGTCTCCGGGGCGGCGGACCTCGGATCCGCGGTGACGGACACGCGGCCGACCCCGGCGATCTCGAACGAGAGCCTCTGCGTGCGCCAGGTCTGCGCGACATCGGTGACGGGCCTGCACTCGGTGTCCGTCGTGCTTCCTCCCTGCATCATGGTCCTTCCGCTCCACCCCGGGACGGTCCCCCGACCGCCCGCCGCGAACCTAGCAAGGTCCCGTCCGCCCCGGGCGCGGACGGACCGCATCCGCCCCGGGGAGCCGTACACTTCACAGCGTGCAGTGCCACCACTTCGATGCGGGCACCTGCCGCTCCTGCACCCTGATCCCCGTCCCGCACGACGAGCAGATCGCGCGTGCCCGGGCCCGGTATCAGGAGCTGCTGGCCCCTTTCGCCGCCGATCCCACCGCTCCCGGCGCGATCTGGCTGCCGCCCGTGCGCAGCGCCGACTCCGGCTTCCGGGCGACCGCGAAGATGGTCGCGACCGGCACTGCCGCCGATCCGGTGCTGGGTCTGCTCTCCGCCCCCGGGCAGGCGCCGGGAGGCCCGGGCGTCGACCTCGTGGACTGTCCGCTGTATCCGGAGGGCGTCGAGGAGCTGCTCGAGGACGTGCGCGCCCTCGTGCGGCGCGCCCAGGTCCCTCCCTACGACGTGCCCCGACGTCGGGGCGAGCTCAAGAACGTGCTGGTCACCGTCTCGCCCGACGGCGAGTTCATGCTGCGGCTCGTGCTGCGCAGCGAGAGGCCGCTGCCCAGGGTCCGCGAGCACCTCCCCCGGCTGCTCGAGAGCCAGCCGCTGCTGCGCGTGGTCAGCGCGAACATCCATCCCGAGCACAAGGCCGTCCTCGACGGCCCCACCGAGATCCACCTCGCCGGCGACGCCGCGCTGCGGATGCGCATGGCAGGGCGGGCGGAAGGGGCCGCGGCGGCGCCCGAGCCGGGACGTGCGATCACGCTGCAGGTGCGTCCGCGCTCGTTCGTGCAGACCAACTCCTCGGTCGCCGCGCAGCTCTATGCGCAGGTGGGAGCATGGATCGACGAGATCGACCCCACGAGCGTGTGGGACCTGTACTGCGGTGTCGGGGGCTTCGCCCTGCACTGCGCGCAGGACGCCGACGCTCCGGAACCGCGCGAGGTGATCGGGGTCGAGATCTCCCCCGAGGCGATCGACTCCGCCCGCGCGGCCGCCGCCGAGGCGCACCTGGACGCGGTCTTCCATGCGGACGACGCGACCGCCTGGGCGATCCGCGAGGCGGAGGCCTCCGGGCCGCCGCAGGCCGTGATCGTGAATCCGCCCCGCCGCGGCATCGGCGAGCGCCTCGCCGGCTTCCTCGAGCACTCGGGCGTGCTCGACGTCGTCTACTCGAGCTGCAATCCGAGCACCCTCGCGACGGACCTCGCGGCCATGCCCTCCTACCGGATCGCCGCCGCGCGGCTGGTGGACATGTTCCCCCACACCGCGCACGACGAGGTGCTCGTGCGGCTGCGCCGGATCGCCTGAGCGCGACTCGGACCCGGAACCTCGGGGACTCGGAGAGAGGTGCATGCTTCCGCGACGCGTGGAACAGTGGGCGGTGAGCACAGCACCGCGATGCCCGTCGAGGAGGTCGAGCGCCATGGATACAGCAGCCGCAGCAGGACCCGAGGACCCGCGGGGCCCGGGCGATCCGGAGGAAGCGACGAGCCCGCGCACCGTCGCCGGGGTCGAGGCCTCGCCCCCGCCGCAGGACGGCCCGCTCCCCCTGCTCGCAGCGCTCTTCGCCGAGCAGATGGCGCGCCAGCGGATCGCCGACGACGGCGGCGTCCATCACGGCGCCATGCCCGACGTCCTCCTCGACCCCGCCCACGTGCAGGGTCCCTTGATGGCCGAGCTCGACCGCATGTCGATCGAGATCCCGCGCATGGAGGCGTGGGGGACGTTCCACGGCATCGAGGCGATCGACGGCGGCTTCGCCGTCCTGCTCGACGACGACAGGGTCGAGATCCCCTCCGACATGCGCCTGCACGTCACCGAGCGCGCCTACCGCCAGGCAGGCGGCGCCGACGTCCGTCAGTACCCGCCCGAGGAGATCGAGCGCCGGCGCACCGAGGCCGATCCCATGGCCATCCTCTTCGAGGCGAGGGACGACGCGGCCCCGGACCGCGACGACTCCGAGGGCCCCGATGACGAGGCTCCTGCCCCGTAGGATCGCCGGGTGAGCATCCCCGACGACCTCCCTGCTTCCGACCCCGCCGTGCGCATCCACGTGCTGTCGCTGGGCGGGACGATCTTCATGACCGGCGCGGACGGCGAGGGGGCCGCACCTGGCGCGGGAGGCGCGGACGTCGTCGCGGAGGGTCTGCCCGCAGGCGTCGAGGTCACGCACGAGGAGGTCGCGAACATCGGTTCGCCGTCCGTGCGGCCCGGTCACTTGCGCGCCGTGCTCGAGCGAGCCCGGGCCGCGGTCGACGCGGGCGCACGCGGGGCGGTCCTCACGCACGGCACCGACACCCTCGAGGAGTCCGCCTTCGTGCTCGACGCGCTCTGGGACCGCGACGCCCCGCTCGTGCTCACCGGCGCCATGCGCCCGTCGGACGCGCCGGGCGCCGACGGGCCCGCGAACGTGCGCGATGCGATCCGTGCGGCGGCCGCGCCCGAGCTGCGCGGCCTCGGCGTGCTCGCGGTCTTCGACGGCGCAGCACATCTGGGCGCCCGCGTGCGCAAGCTGTCCTCCCGGTCCGTGAGCGCCTTCGGCTCCGTGCCCGCGGGCGCCCTCGCGATCATCGACGACGCGGCGCGGCTGCTGCAGCGACCCGCGGCGGGAGAGATGCACGCCGCCGATCGGCCGCTCGTGCGCCTGCTCGGCCGTCCCCAGCTCCCCGACCCGCTCCCCCGCGTCCCCGTGATCTCCCTGGGCATCGGCGACGAGGGCGAGATCCTCGACGGCCTGCCGGTCGGCTCGATCGCCGGCCTCGTCGTGGACGGCGCGGGCATGGGGCACGTGCCCGCGGGCGCTATGCCCCGGCTGCGGCGGCTCGTCGAGCTGGGCGTCCCCGTGGTCGTCGCGACCCGGATCCCCGACGGCGGCACCTCGACCCACCACTACTCCTACCCGGGCAGCGAGGTCGATCTGCTCGCGAGCGGCTGCCTGATGGCGGGCGTGCTCCCGGCCCACAAGGCGCGCCTGCTGCTGCAGCTCGCGCTCGCCCGCCGTCTGTCCGCAGCCGGCATCGGCGAGGCGTTCGCACTGTTCGCCTCCTGACGTGCCCGCGTGTCTCGTCCGCCGTTCCCCGGCTCACCCCGCCCTGCCGCTCGTCGTGCGAGGGTGGGAGACTGGCCCCATACGCCACACCTGGGTGGGCCATTCGATGCGGTATCGGCCCGACGCCGCCCCGCCCGGGACGCGATCTGGAGGAGGCACCCCATGGCACTGCCCGCCGACCCGGCACCGGAGCTGCAGGAGTACGCGCACCCCGAGAAGCTCGTGACCACCGCGTGGCTCGCCGATCACCTGGGCGAGGACGGCCTGGTGGTCGTGGAGTCCGACGAGGACGTCCTGCTGTACGACACCGGACACATCCCGGGGTCCGTGAAGATCGACTGGCACCTGGACCTCAACGACCCGGTGACCCGCGACTACGTGGACGGCGAGGGGTTCGCCGCGCTCATGAGCCGCGCCGGCATCACCCCGGACACGACCGTCGTCGTCTACGGCGACAAATCGAACTGGTGGGCCGCCTACGCCCTGTGGGTCTTCGAGCTCTTCGGCCACGCGGACGTGCGCCTGCTCGACGGCGGCCGCGCCCTCTGGCAGTCCGAGGGCCGCGAGCTGACCCGCGAGGTCCCGCAGCCCGCGGCGACCGAGTACCCGGTGCTCGAGCGCCACGACGAGGCCTCCCGCGCCTTCCGCGACGACGTGCTCGCCTTCCTGGGCGGCCAGCTCGTGGACGTGCGCTCCCCCCAGGAGTACACCGGCGAGCGCCTGCACATGCCCGATTTCCCGCAGGAGGGCGCCGTGCGCGGCGGTCACATCCCCGGCGCGAGCTCCGTGCCGTGGTCGAAGGCCGCCCGCGAGGACGGCCGCTTCAAGCCGCGCGCCGAGCTCGAGTCCGTCTACCTGCAGGAGCAGGGCCTGGACCCCGCCGCGCCCGTCATCGCCTACTGCCGCATCGGCGAGCGCTCGAGCCACTCGTGGTTCGCGCTGAAGTACCTGCTGGGCTTCGCCGACGTGAAGAACTACGACGGCTCGTGGACCGAGTGGGGCAACAGCGTGCGCGTCCCGATCGTCACCGGTTCCGAAGCGGGCGAGGTGCCCGCCCGATGACGGCCGCCCCCGGCGACACGACCGCCCCCGGCGACCCCGGCGGCCAGGGCGCGAGCGCGCCCCTCCCGGAGGCGTTCACGGAGATCGTCGACGACTTCCACGCGGTCTCCGGCAATGATCGCGTGCAGATGCTGCTCGAGTTCGCCGACGGCCTCCCCGAGCTGCCCGAGCGCTACCGCGACCATCCCGAGCTGCTCGAGCCGGTGCCCGAGTGCCAGTCCCCGATCTTCGTCATCACGGAGGTCGACGGACAGGGCGAGGACGCCCCGGCGCGCCTGTTCTTCTCGGCCCCGCCCGAGGCCCCGACGACGCGCGGCTTCGCGGGCATCCTCGCCGCGGGTCTCGAAGGACTCACCGTCGGCCAGATCCGAGCGGTCCCGGCCGACGCCACCGAGAACCTGGGGCTCGCCGAGGTCGTGAGCCCGCTGCGCCTGCGCGGCATGGCCGGGATGCTGGGCCGCATCAAGCGCCAGCTCGGCGAGAAGGCCGGCCTGCAGTAGTCGTCCCCAGTCGTCCCCGAGCGGCGGCGGATGCCTGATCCGTCCGTTCTTGTCCGGACACAGCGAGCGGCCCGCGCCGACACACGTCGGCGCGGGCCGCTGCACATCGACACCTCGGACCCCCACCCGAGGCGTCTGGTACCAGGCCGTGCCTGTACGACTGGGAACTATAGGTTTCCGGATGGGCGATCCACCAGTGGCGCAGACCACTGCGCGGGTGATGCCGCAGGTCACCCCACGTTCATAACTTTTGAGTACGGCCCGCGGGACGTCCGACGGGGCGCGTCCGGGCGCTCGTCGGCGCGCACGTCCGCGTTCCTCCTGGTCGTCCCGGCCCCTCGCGAGGGCCGCCGGTGCCGCTCCCGGTCCAGCCCGCGACGACGCGGCCCCCGTCGGCCGCGACCCTGCGAGACTCGCACCATGTCCGATCACCTCTCCCCCGCCCGCCCATCCGCGCCGGAGCCCGCTGGAGCGCCCCGGCCCGCGCCCTCGTCAGCACCGGCGCCCGCGCCGACGCCCGAGGGCCCGTGGTCCCGTGCGGTGAGCGCCGCCGGCCTGCTGCGCGACGGCGAGGTGCGGCCGACGATCTTCGCGCACATGTCGGCACTCGCCGCGGCGCACGGCGCGATGAACCTGGGCCAGGGCTTCCCCGACACCGATCCCCCGGAGGTCGTCGCCGAGTCCGCGGTGGCGGCGATCCGGGAGGGGCTGAACCAGTACCCGCCGGGCGCCGGGATCCCCGCCCTGCGGGAGGCGATCGCCGCCCACCAGGAGCGCTTCTACGGGCTGCGCTGGGATCCGACGAGCGAGGTGCTCGTGACGGCGGGCGCGACCGAGGCGCTCGCCGCGTCGCTCCTCGCGCTCGTGCGCCCGGGCGACGAGGTGCTCACGCTCGCCCCGTTCTACGACGCCTATGCGGCCGTGATCGCCCTGGCGGGCGGTGTGCACCGCACCGTGCCGATCCGCCGCGAGACCGTCGAGGACGCCGGGGCGGACGAGGCCGACGGGGCGCGGGTGCGCCTGCACGTGGACCCCGAGGAGCTGCGGGCGGCGATCACCGACCGCACGCGCGTGGTGCTCGTGAACTCCCCGCACAATCCCACGGGCATGGTGCTGGACGCCCGGACGCTGCAGGTCGTCGTCGACGCCGCCGCGGAGCACGACGCGTTCGTGCTCACCGACGAGGTCTACGAGCACCTCGTCTTCGAGGGCGAGCACGTGCCCGTCGCATCCCTGCCCGGTGCGCGGGAGCGCACGATCTCCGTGGGCTCGGCAGGCAAGACGCTGTCCGTGACGGGCTGGAAGATCGGCTGGGTGACGGCGCCGGCACCGATCCTCGAGGCGGTCACCGGCGTCAAGCAGTGGCTCACGTACGCCTCGGGCACGCCCTTCCAGGGAGCGGTCGCGCGCGGCCTCGCCATGGCCGACGAGGACTTCGCGGCGATCGCCGAGGACCTGCGCGAGCGCCGCGACCTGCTGGTCGCGGCGCTCGATCGGATCGGGCTGCCCCTCGTCGTCGCGGAGTCCGGCTACTTCGTGCTCGCCGATCTCGCGCCGCTGGGGGCGCACGACGCCGCCGAGCTCTGCGACCGTCTGCCCGAGAAGGCCGGGGTGGCCGCGATCCCCGTCAGCGCGTTCCTGCCCGAGGGCGAGGCCGGGGACTGGCGCAGCTGGGCGCGCCTGGCGTTCTGCAAGGACCGCACGACGCTCGAGGAGGCCGGGCGGCGCCTGGCCGCATGGGCCGAGGGCGTCCGCGCGGGCTGAGCAGGCACCGCGCGGACCACCCCGCGCCCCGACGTCACTTGCCGGCGACGAACGCCGGGTCGGTGTCGAAGTCGACGAGTCCGGACACCTTGAAGGTGCCGTCTCCCTTGTCGGAATCGGGAACCAGGAACGGCATGTCGTACGTGACCGAGGCGCCGTCGTAGATCTGCTCGGCGTCGAGGTAGTCGTGCTCGGTCGTGGCGTACGTGTACTCGTACCCCTTGCCGTCCGCGCTCACGTAGGAGACGGCGGCGTCGAAGTTCGCGGCCGCGCTGCCGTCGCCGTGGTACGTGATCGTCACGGGGACCAGGATGTACTTCTGGCCGTTCGGCGCCTTCTCGTTGTACTGGTCGGCCTTCGCGATGGCCTCGTCGGCGTCGAAGTTCGCCTTCCCGAGCTTCACGTCGACCTGCCCGCCGTCGATCGCCTCCACCGTGACCGTGCTGCCCGCGGGCAGCGGGTCGGTGCGGGTCCCGCGCTCGGTGGAGGAGCCGCCGCCGGCCTCGTCGGACGCGGTCGCGTCCTCGCTGGACTCGTCGGACTCGCTGGGCTCCTCGGAGGCGGCGGTCTCCTCGGGCTCGGTCGTCTGCTCCTGCGTGGCGGGGCCCGACGTCGGCTCCGGATCGTCGCCGCCCGCCAGTGCGAACACCGCGATGATCGCGATGACGGCGAGCAGCGCGAGGATCGCGCAGCCGCCGCACCCGATGAACCACCACTTCTTCGAGCCGCCTCCGCTTCCCTGCTGCTGGATGCTCGAGAAGCCGTCGCCGCCCCCGCCGTATGCGGGCGCGCTCGAGGCGCCCGTGGCCGCGCCATAGGGATTCGCGGAGGCCGACGAGCCGGGGCTCGTGGGCGGCGCCGGATACCCTCCGCCTGCCGCGCCGTAGTCGGGGTTCGCCGAGCCGTAGCCGCCAAAGCCGGAGTTCTGGGCGCCGTAGCCGGAGTTCGCATCGCCATAGTTCGAGCCCTGGCCGCCGTAGCCCGAGGTCTGAGCGTCGTAGCCGGAGTTCGGTTCGCCATAGCCCGCGCCCTGGCCGCCGTAACCGGTGCTCTGATCGCCGTAGCCGGTATTCGCCGAGCCGTACGCGCCGTCGGCCGGACCATAGGCACCGTCGGCCGAGCCGAAGTCCTGTCCATAGCCCTGATGCCCGTCGGGCGGGCCCGCGGCGCCGTCGGCCGAGCCGTCGCCCTGCGGGGCGGAGCCCCATCCGTTCTGACCGGGATTCTGCGGTGGTTGCGTCATCGTGTCGCGCGGCGCCGTACGGCCCCGCCCCTCCTCTCAGCACCTGTGCCGACGAGGTCCACGGCACTCTGAGAGGCCATTGTGCCCCAGCGCACACAGAGGCGGGAGCCCGATACGCCGCTCGGCGCCGCCCCGTGCGGAGCGGCGCCGAGCGTCATCGGCTCCCGGGACCGCCAGCTCCCGGAACGGCCGGCGGCGGCCGGGTGCCCTCAGCGGGTGAAGCGGTCCCCGTGGAAGGGTGCGCCCACGACCTCGCGGCTCACGCCGGTCTGGTCGAGGTACGGGGTGAGCCCGCCGCGGTGGCGCGGATAGCCCGCGCCGAGGATCAGCGCCAGGTCGATCTGCTCGGGACGCTCGACGACGCCCTCCTCGAGCATCAGCCCGCTCTCCTCGGCGAGCCCGCGCAGGACGCGGTCCAGGAGGGCATCGCCGACGGCGGCCGAGCCGCCCTCCGAGGTCCCGTCGGAGAAGGCTGCCCGCAGCGCGTCGGAGACCTGAGGATGGACCTCCGAGCGGTCGCGCACCGTGCCCGCCTCGCCGGACTCCAGGAGCCGCGTGAGGCCCGTGGAGATCGGGAAGCGCTCGGTGCCCAGCTGCTCGCCGAGGACCTTGCCGACGTGGTCGGCGACGCCGATGCCCACGAGGTCGAGCAGCTCGAAGGGTCGCATCGGCAGGCCGAAGGGGTCCAGGGAGGCGTCGACGGCGGCGAGGTCGGCGCCCTGGTCGGCCGAGCGCAGCACCTCGCTGAGCACGCGGAACAGCAGACGGTTGACGATGAACCCGGGGGCGTCGGCGCTCTCGACGGCGAACTTGCCGCAGCGGCGCACGACCTCGTGACCGGTCGCGAGGACCGCGGGGTCGGTGCGCTCGGTGCGCACGACCTCGACGAGCGGCATCTTCGCGACGGGGTTGAAGAAGTGCAGGCCGACGACGCGCTCGGGATGGGCGAGGTCCTCGCTCATCGCGGCCACCGACAGCGAGGAGGTGTTCGTGACCAGCAGGGCCGACGGGTCGAGGACGCCCTCGAGCTCTCCCAGCACGCTCTTCTTGACCGCGAGGACCTCGGGCACGGCCTCGAGCACGAGGTCGCAGTCGGCGAGGTCGGCGACGTCGGCGGTCGCGCTCAGCAGCTCGGAGACGGCGCGGGCGGACTGCTCGTCGAGCTTCCCGCGGGAGGCTGCCTGGGCGATCACGTCGCGGGCGTGCGCGAGGCCCTTCTGGGCGATGTCCTCGTCGAGGTCGCGCAGGGTGACGGGCACCTGCAGGCCGAGGGCGAGCTGCGCGGCGATCTGGGAGGCCATGAGGCCGGCTCCGGCCACGCCCACACGGCGGATCTCGCGGGCGCCCTCGACCGGGCGGCGTCCGGGCTTGCCGCGGCGCAGCAGCTCGGCCGCGTACAGCGACCCGGCGGCGGCGTCGGAGTCGGCGAGGCCGACGATGGCCTCGCGCTCCGCGTCCAGGGACTGCTCGAGGCTCGATCCGGGCAGGGCCTCGAGGATGCCGAGGGTGCGCTTCAGCGAGGGCGCGCCCGCGGCCTCCATGCGCGCGGCCCATTCGCGACGGGTCTCGGCGGGGCTGTGCGGGGAGTCCAGCGCGTCGAGCAGCGAGCGGGCGCGCTCGGATCCCGCGGCGGGGATCGGGTCGGGGCGGGCCGACGGGTCGATGCCGCCGTCGGCGATGCGGCCGGCGAGATGGTCGAGGGCCGCGTCGAGATCCTCGACGAGCGCCTCGACGATGCCGAGCTCGTGGGCGGCGGAGGCGCTGAGCTGCTTGTCGCGGGCGGGGTCCTCGAGGATCACGCGGACGGCGTCGGCCGGGTCGATGACGGACTGCAGAAGGGTGGTGCCGCCCCACCCGGGCAGGATCCCGAGGCTCGTCTCTGGCAGGCCGAGGCCGCGGACCTTGGGGCCGGCGGTGCGGACGTCGGCCATGAGCGCGACCTCGAGGCCGCCGCCGAGGGCCGCGCCGTTGAGGTGGGCGAGCACGGGGACCGCGGCCCGGCGCATACGGACCTGCAGGTCGTGGGCGCGGCGGGTCATGGGGTCGATGGCCTCGCGACCGGCGGGGTCGGCGAACATCGAGAGATCGGCGCCGGCGAGGAAGACTCTGTCCGTGCCGGTGAGCGCGATCGCCTGGATCTCGCCGGCCTCGGCGCGCGCGAGAGCCTCCGTGAGGGCGGCCTCGACGTTCTCGAGCGACTGCGGTCCGAGCGTCGCGGGGCGGGTCTCGCCCTCCGGCGGGGCGAAGGTGAGGACGGCGAGAGTGCCGATCCCCTCGTGCTCGCGGTCCTCGACGAGGACGCGGGTGACGTGCTCGGTGTACGCGGAGGCGCTGCCGGAGTTCTCGGTCGTGGGGGCCATGGCCAGCCTTTCGGGGTGTGCTCGTCGTCGAGGCGCCGTACGTCATCGAGGCGCTGATTCCTGATACCGACGGTTTCAGGTACAGCATGCCGCAGGCGGGGCGGGAGTGTCCAACGACGCGGGGGACGACGACGGGGAGCGCCGCAGGTGCGGCGCTCCCCGTCGGGCCGAGGGCCGGATGCTCAGGCCCGGACGGTGAGCTCCAGGTCCCCGCGCAGCGAGAAGGCCCCCGCGCTGATCGTGACGTCGCCGGTCACGGTCGCGGGCTCGGCATCGGCCGGCGCCGTGATGCGCAGGCGGACGGTCCGGCTGCGGCCCGGGGACAGGGCCGGCACGTGCACGCTCTCGGCGCTCCACCCGTCGGGCAGGTCCGCCGTGACGCGGGAGGCGGGCAGTGCGCGCTCCTCGTCGTTGCGCAGCGTCACGGTGACCTCGACGTCGCCGCCCGCCGCGACCGTCGCGGAGGTGTCGGGGACGTGCAGGCGGAAGGGATTCAGCCAGTCGCGGTCGAAGCGGCCGAAGACGATCGTGTTCGCCCCCTCGCCCTCGAAGAGCACGCCGAAGGTGCCGTCCCCGAGCGCCGCGAGCTGTGAGTACGCGTGGTCCCCCGCCTGGTAGGTCTTCTTCACCGGCCAGGTCTCGCCGTCGTCGTAGGAATAGCGCACGGTGCCGTCGACGCGCGCGGTCGCGCTGTCCGAGTTCGAGAACAGCAGCTCCTTCGCGGCGCTCGAACCGGCCGGCGCTCCCGGATCCATGGCGATGATCGAGGCGTTGTTGTGCGGGTCCGTGAGCGTCGCGTCGAGAACGGGCTCGGACCAGGTCTCCCCGCCGTCGTGGGAGAGGGCGACATAGCGCGCCGCGGCTCCGCTGTGGACGCGCGAGTTCAGCATCAGCGTGCCGTCGCTGAGCTCGACGACCTTGTTCTCGTCCATGTCGACGCCCGTCGGCTCCCCCATCCGCCAGGTCTCGCCGTGATCGTCGGAGAACACGGAGTAGGCGCGGAACGATTCGTCGCGCCACTGCCCGATGTACTGCTGGACGAGGCGGCCGCGATGCTTCCCGCGGGTGATCTGGATGCCGGCGCCGCTGGTGGCGAACATGCCGCGGACGTCGTCGGGCTTGGTGACCTCGGTCAGGCGCCGTGAGGTCCAGGTGCGGCCGTCGTCCTTCGAGACCGAGACGGTGGAGCTGAGGACCGCGCGGTCGGCGTCGTCGTTCCCGTACCCGCTGTCGAAGAAGCCGGCGTCCTTGGAGAAGACGTGGAAGTTGAACAGGGCGCCGGTGATGCGGTCGTAGACGTAGCTCGGGTCGGAGAACCCGATCGTGTCCTCGCCGTCGTGGCCCCGCTCGATGACCGTCTGCTCCTTCCAGGTGCTTCCGCCGTCGCGCGATCGGCGCTGGAGGATCGAGTTGGGGCCGGGGGCGTCGATACCGGTGGGACGGCCGTCGTAGGAGGCGAGGACGTCACCGTTCTCGAGCTGCACGAGCGCGGTGATCCGGTAGTTCGGGAAATCCCCGTCGCCTCCGGCGGCGAGGGTCTTCGTGAGGAGGCGACCGCCGGTGCTGCCGCCGTGGCCATGGCCGTGTCCGTGACCGTGTCCGTGGCCGCCACCGTGGCCGTGGCCCGCGCCCGTGGGCGCTGCGTGAGCTGCCGCGGGGACGGCGAGGAGAGAGAGAAGGGTGCCGGCACCGGCGCCGAGCACAGTGCGGCGATGAGGTCCGTCAGTGCGGGGAGAAGACGTCACGGGAGCTCCTTCGTTCCTGTCCGCCGGCGGCGCGGGCAGTCAGCTCGCTGGGACCCACCAGGGGACGTCTGATGTCCGACCTTAGGGGAGGTCCGGCAGCACCACAAGGAGGGAGTGCCCGCTGGCGGCGTCTCGGAGTGCCGCCCACCCGCGCGTACGCTGGAGGGGAGACCTCGCGCAGGAGGTGCGCCATGTCTTCCGGGTACAGCCCCGTCGTCCCCCATCCGCGTCCCGTGCCCTGGGGATGGACTCTCGCGGAGGCGCTGCTGGGCGCCGGCGCCGCGGCGACCATGCTCGACCTGTTCCCCCTGGGCCTGCTCGCGCGCACCGTCGCGTGCGGCGCGCTGGTGATCGCGCTCGTGCTCATCGACGGCTTCACGCGGATGCTCCGCGCAGGCTCCGGGCTGGAGCGGTCGATGCGTCAACTGGTGATCGGCGGTCTCACCCTGCTGGTGATCGTGCTCGCCGTGACGGCGACGCCGCTGACGGCCCCCGCGCCCGTGCGCTGGGGGCTCGTCACCGCGGTCGCCGTCGGCCTGTTCCTCGAGCTGCAGTGGGACAAGCGCGTGCAGGTGGAGCGGGCGCGAGCGGTCGCCGCCCAGGTCGCCGCGCAGCAGAAGTGAGCGGCGCAGCGGCCGCGCGGACCTCTCAGGCCGACTGCTCCGACCACGGCTGGGACGTGGGCTCCGACTCGCCGCGGAACTCGTGGCGGCAGATCACGGTCGTGCACTGCGCGTGATGGACCACCGCGTGCGCGGTGGACCCGAAGAGGCGGCCGTGGCGGCCCTGGTAGCCGAGCACGAGCATGCCGACCTCGGCCGAGGCGCGCAGGAGCCCGTCGGGCACGCTGCTCCCCTCCTCGACCTGGGCGGTGACGGCCAGATCGGGTGCCGACGCATGCGCCCGTGCGGTCGCCTCGTCGAGGATCCGCTCGGCGCCGTCGCCCTCGACGACATGTCCGTCGACCGTGCCGCGCACGTGCAGCAGGGTGAGGCCCTCGCCGAGGGCACGGGCGAGGCGGACGCCGGTGTCGACCGCCTCGAGGCTCGCCTCCGACCCGTCGACGCCGACGAGGACGGGCCCGTGCGGCGCCTCGGCCTCGCGCACCACGATCACGGGGCAGCCGGCGTGGGTGATCAGGCCGAGGCTCACCGAGCCCAGCAGCATGCCGAGGAAGCCGCCGAGGCCGCGGTTGCCGACGACCATCAGCAGAGCGGTCTGCGAGGCCGTCTCGAGGACCGCGCGGGGGTTGCCGGTGATCAGCTCCGTGCGCACCTCCACGCCGGGCGCGGTCTCCTCGGCGATGCCCGCGGCCTCTCTCAGCAGCTGCTCGGCGACGTTGCGATGGCCGGAGCCGGAGACGCCCTTCACCGGTCCCAGATCCTTGGTGACCAGCGGGAAGATCCAGGCGTGGATGATGGCGAGCGGCTTCTTCCCGGACTTCGCCAGCCGCGCCGCCCAGCGCAGGGCCATGGCCGACTGATCAGAGCCGTCGTACCCGACGATGATGGTGTCGCTGAAGTCCATGGCGTCCCTCCTGAGGGGTGCGATCGGCGTTCCCGGTCGGCGGTGATCCGGGCGTGCCACGAGCCTAGCGGCGAGGATGCGGAGGCGGGAGGGGCGCGGGCCCGGAAGTCCGTCCGTCCCGCGCGCCCGCCGCACGCGTTCTCCCTTCGTCACACCCGCGCGCAGGGCCTGTCGCCTCCCGCCCTCGCGGATCTACCGTGAAGACCCGTCCCCCACCTGCTTCTGGAGATCGCCCCGCCGATGGTCACGCTCGCCGACACCGCCTCCGCCGCCACGGACGACTCCGTGCTGGACTCCCCCGCCTGGTCCGCGCTCACCGGCGCGCACGCGCACTTCGCGATCGGCAACGACCTGGTGCTGCGATACCCACGGGACGTCTCGCCCTTCGTCGGCGTGAAGGACTGGGAGGACCCGGGCGTGTGGGACGCGATCCTCGACGTGTTCGGGCACGACGCCGTGGTCAGCGTCTCCCACGCCGATCCGACGCTGCCCGAGGGCTGGAGCTGGGAGCACCGCATCGACGGCGTGCAGCTCACCCAGACCCCCGCTCTGCGGACCCGCCCCGATGAGGAAGCGGTCGTGCTCGGGGCCGACGACGCACCGGAGATGCTCGCCCTCGTCGAGCGCAACCAGCCCGGCCCGTTCCTGCCGCGCACCCATGAGCTGGGGCGCTACGTGGGCATCCGGCGCGAGGGGCGGCTGGTGGCCATGGCCGGGGAGCGCCTGCACCCCGACGGCTGGACCGAGATCAGCGCCGTGGCCGTGGACGCCGACCAGCGCCGACAGGGCCTCGCCTCGCGCCTCGTGCTCGACGTCGCCCACGCCATCCAGCAGCGCGGCGACCGCGCCCTGCTGCACACGGGCGCCGAGAACACCGGTGCGATCGCCGCCTACGAGAAGCTCGGCTTCGCCCTGCGCCGCACCCTGATCTTCGGCGCTGTCCGCAGCCTATGAGTCGTGCGCTCCACTGCGCACGTGTGCGCGATGACATGAACACGGTGCTGCGCGACGCCGGGGCGGTCATGGCCCGCCTGCTCAGCTGACGCGGCTCGCCCGGGCCAGGATCCGTTGAGATCGTCGGCCTCCTGACCGGGACGCCGCCGACGCCCGGTCATACGGTCAGCGGGAACCAAGAGAAATCCGAGGCAACGTTAAAAGTGGTCACGAGAATATCCCGATGACCCGAATGCGACGTTGGCCCTACACGTTCGCCGTGGCGCTCTCTCTGCTCATCGGAGCAGCCGCCGTGGTCTCGTCCCTCTACCTCGGCCTCCCTCTGCGGGACCCCGACGGCTTTCTCGGCCCCTCGTATATCCGCCTGCCTCTGCTGGCTCTCGGGTTCATCGGCGGCGGGCTCATCCTGGAGGCGGCGAGACGGAGCGGGGTGCGGCGCCTTCCCGCCGCAATCGTCGACGTCGCCAAGAAGGAATGGAACGTCCACCGTCTGCTGTGCATCGGCACGGGACTGCTGAGCTTCTATGTCTGCTATGTCGCCTACCGCAACCTCAAGAGCATGCTGCCGGTGTACCGCCGCGGCACTCTCTTCGACCGGCAGCTGCTCCACATCGACTCCTCGCTCACCGAGGGCCACAACCCGGCAGTGATGCTGCACCATCTGCTCGGGACCGACATCGCTGCGAACTTCCTCTCGGTCGCCTACCTGGCCTATCTCCCGCTCGTCCCGATCAGCCTCGGCGCGTTCCTCGTGCTCAGTCGCACGCCTTCCACCGGCGCCTGGTATGCCACGACCCTGTGTCTCAATTGGGTTCTCGGCACCGTCAGCTACTACATCCTGCCGTCGGTCGGCCCGGCGTTCAGCGATCCCGGGGCCTACCGGACACTGCCCGACACCGGAGTCAGCCAGCTCCAGGACTCCCTCTTCGCCACGCGCCTCGACTACCTCAGCGACCCTGTCGGCAGCGACTCCATCCAGGGTGTCGCCGCGTTCGCGTCGCTCCACGTCTCCGTCACCTTCGCCGCAGCGCTGTTCATGAGGCGCACGAACCAGAAGGCACCCCTCCGAGTGACCGCCTGGATCTTCTTCGGCGTGACGACAGTCGCGACCATCTACTTCGGCTGGCACTACATCCTCGACGACATCTCGGGCATGGCCATCGGCTGGGCCTCGGTGACGCTGGCCGCGTGGGCCACCGGTCAACACCGGGCACGACAACGCCCGGTCGGCCTCCCCACCGACGCCGATCTCGGCACCAGCGCCCTTGCTCCCGGTGGCTCACGGCCAGGTCTCGGCACCATGCACCCGCGCTTGTCCGAGGAACAGCTCCGCCATCGACCCGCTCGACGTCGGCCGTCCGACCGGCCCGACACCACCCGCCCCTCACGACGGCCGACCTCCGTGCACCTCGAACGACCCGCTCCTGAACCCTCCTTGCACAACTGCCGGGGACGAATCATCGGCGCCTAGGAGCAAGAATCTCCGCGACGCTCACCGGTGTCTCCAGACCGTTGGGGCGCGGGTCCGGTGAATGGCCGACCTCGTTGCGATCGACAGTGGCTCGAGTCGACCGGTGCGGTCGACGAGTTCGTCGAGGATGCTGAACTTGTCGGCATAGTCGGTGTCTTTGCAGGCGAGGGCGTTCTTCTCCTTGTCGCTTCGCCGTTGCTTCATTGTCAGCTCCATGAGAATCACCCGCACTCGTCCTTGATGCCCGGCAGCCGGGGCCGCGCCGGTGGCAGAGGTCTTCTGCCAGGTCACCGCGGCTGGTTGCGGCCTCATCACCTTCCTCCTTCAGCCGACAGGTGCGTTCCGCACACGATCGGGTCTGGCGCGGCCCGATGTGAGGTGCACGGAGGGAGAGGATGACGGCGAGAACACGGGTCTACGCGTGCTCGGGGTGCTCTCGGGCTTCGCCGCACCCTGATCTTCGGTGCCGTGCGCACGCCCTGAGCACCCGAACGGTTGTCTCGTCCGCGACGGTTCCGTACGGTCGAGGAGCGGGCCCGGTCCACCGCGCAGGGTCCGCACGACGGGGAACAGGGCGCGGCGACCGAGGGGGAGCACGATGCCGGCGACGCCGACGACACCGACACCCGAAGACTTCCGGACAGCGCGCACGGCGCAGGATCCCGCGGACGCATCGGCCGAGCGGAGCACGCCTCGGCCCATCCCGCTGGCGCTCACGCTGCTCCAGGCCGTGATGCTCTGCGGCGCTCTCGCGGTGATGATGGTGCTCACCACCGTGACCACGAGCTGGTGGCCGTGGCTGGTCTATGCAGTCCTCATGTACGGAGGACTCTTCCTCGGAGGGCTCGTCCGACGCCGTCATCTCGGAGGGCGCGTGACCCGCAGCGGCACGATCGTCGCGGTGAGTGCGATCACGGCGGTCCCGCTGGTGGTGCTCGCGTTCCTCGCGGAGAGCCTCGGATTCACCGCATGGGGGATCCTCGCCATGCTCGTCGTCTTCCTCGGCTTCACCGCGCTGCTGCGCCTCGACGACGTCGCGTCGCTGCAGCGCGCCCGGGAGGGGCACTTCGTCCAGCCCACTGCGACGGGCCCGCAGGACGTCGACGGCCCCGCACCCGCCTCCCCGCGCTGAGCGGTTCGCCGCGCCGAGCGGGCACGTCCGCTGCGGATCGGATCGGCCCGACGGCCCCATCGACCCTGATCAGAGCAGCGCGCGGATCTCGTCGGCCGTGGGATTGCGCAGCACCTCGTCGCCGATGATCACCGTGGGCGTGAGCTCGTCGCCGCCGTTCAGCTCGCGCACGCGTGCGTTCGCCTGCTCGTCCTGCCACACGTTCACCCAGGTCACGCGCGGGTCGCGACCCAGACTCAGCAGCAGACGCTCGCAGTAGACGCAGCCGGGCTTCCACAGCACCAGGGCGCGGCCCGGTGCGATCCGCGCCGACGCCTCGGCCCACGCGGTGTGCCGTCCGCGCCTGCCCGACCACCAGCCGATCGAGAGCACCACGAGGCAGCCGAACACGCCGACGAGCGTGCCCGCCGTAAGACTCTCGACCCCGATCACGATCGCGAGGACGAGCACGGCGAGGAACCCCAGGAGGATGCTCAGCCGCGTGCGCTGGTCCAAGGCGCTCTCCCCTCTCGTCGTCGTACCTGCGGCGGCAGCGGCAATCGCAGCGGCCTCATGGCCGCAGCTCCTGCCAGCCCTCCGGAAACGTCACGAGTCCCGCGTCGTCCGGAGGGACGAAGGCGCCCCAGTCGGCGCCGACCAGACCCTCACGGCGCTCGAAGATGCCCCGCACCGTCGCTCCCACCTCGGTGATGCGCTCGGCGATCTCGCGGGTCGCGGTGCCGTTGTCCACGAACCATGCCAGCTCGTCCTCGTCCTTCATCGCGACGCGCCAGTCGTCGGTCGCGGGATCGCCCTCGGCGACCACGTCGAGCGCCCAGTCCTGCATGTCGTAGCCGAGCGGGGTGCGCCGCCAGGGCGCCTCCAGGTTCCCGTACCAGCGGGGCGTCCAGTCCGTGCCGTCGTGCCAGCGCCAGATCGACCAGGGCTCGCCCGGTCGGTGCGCGCGCACCACCGTGCTGCCGCGCCACGCGGACAGCTCGTAGGAGCCGTCCCAGTCCCCCGGCGCGACGAGCCGGCCGTTCGGGCCCGAGCGGGGGCCGCCGCGCCCCGCCATCTCCGAGCCGGGGACGGTCATCATCACGATGAGGTCCTCGGAGTCGTGCAGGACCGTGCCGGCGACGGCGAAGCCCACGGCCGGGCCCGTCTCGGGGAAGTCGCGGACGCTGCGCTGGACCACGTCCGTCCCGGCGGCGTGCGGCGGCACGGGCGGGTCGTAGGGCGCGGTGGGGAGGACGCCGAAGGGACCGGTGGTCGGTGTCGCCATGGCCCCACCGTACGCAGGGGTCCGACGGCCGGTCCCGTCGGCCGCATAGAGTCGGATCGGACCCCCAGCAGGAAGAAGGAACCGCGTGAGCGCACCCACGATCGCCGACGTGCGCGAGGCCGCGCGCCTCCTGGACGGCGTCGCCCATCGCACGCCCGTGCTCACCTCCCGCACGCTCGACGCTCTGACCGGCTGCGAGATGCTGCTGAAGGCGGAGAACCTGCAGCGCGTCGGTGCGTTCAAGTTCCGCGGCGCCTTCACGGCGCTGAGCGCCCTCGCCCCCGTGACTCCCGTGGTCGCGTTCTCCTCCGGCAACCATGCGCAGGCGGTCGCGCTCGCGGCGCGCGAGCAGGGGCGCCGCGCCACCATCGTCATGCCGGAGGACTCCCCGGCCGCGAAGCTCGCCGCGACCCGCGGCTACGGCGCCGAGGTGGTCCTCTACGACCGCTACCGCGAGGACCGCACCGCGATCGCGCGCAGCATCGCCCGAGATCAGGGCGCGGAGGTCATCCCGCCCTTCGACCATCCGTCGATCATCGCCGGCCAGGGCACCGCGGCTCTCGAGCTCCTCGAGGACGCGGGCGAGCTGGACCTGCTGTTCGTGCCCTGCGGAGGCGGGGGCCTGCTCTCGGGCAGCCTGCTGGCCGCGTCCGACCTCTCCCCCGCCTGCCGCGTGTTCGGCGTGGAGCCGGAGGCCGGGGACGACGTGCGCCGCTCCCTCGAGGCGGGCGAGCCGGTGTCCATCGACGTGCCGCGGACCGTCGCCGACGGCGCGCAGACCACGCGCGTCGGCGACACGACCTTCGCGATCATCCGCGAGCGCGCGAGCGGCATCCTCACCGCGAGCGACGCCGAGCTCGTCGCCCAGATGCGGTTCCTCGCGGCGCGGATGAAGACCGTGGTGGAGCCGACGGGCTGCCTGGGACTCGCCGCCGCCGTCGCGCAGGCACAGGATCTGGCCGGTGACCTCGGCAGACGGCCCCGCGTGGGCGTGATCCTCTCGGGCGGGAACGTGGACCTCGCCCGGTTCGCCGAGCTCGTGGGCGACGGCGAGGGCGTGGGCGTGGGCAAGAACTTGGGCGACGACGAACACGCAGGCAGCGGCGACCCGGCAGGAGGTGCGGCATGAGCGCAGGGAGGAAGGACGCGAGCCCGCGGAAGCCCGCGGCGAGCACGGCGACGCCGCGGAGCGAGGCACCCGGCCGGTCGCTCTGGCCCGGACAGGTGCTCTCCTCGCTGCTGATGGCGGGCGGCGTGCTCATGCCCTATGCACCGTGGCTGATCTCGAACGGGCTGGCGCGGCTGCTGGTGATGTTCGCGCTGCTCGCGGCGGGCGTGCTGCTGTACGGGATCGCGATCCGACGCTCCGACCTGCCGCGCACCGGCACGGCTCCCACGCCCGTCGCCTCGCGGATGATCTTCCTGGGCGTCATCGGCCTGACGCTGCTGTCCTCGCTCGTCATCGAGAGCATCCACGCGCCCCTGTGGATCCCCCTGCTGGTCGTCGTGGCGGCGCTGCTGTTCCTGGCCTTCCACCTCGACGCGCGGTCGCGGACGCAGCGATAGGGGCGGGTGCAGAGGAGGCGCTTCCAGGGGCTGGG
The DNA here is from genome assembly GCF_023373525.1 of Brachybacterium kimchii. NCBI lineage: Bacteria > Bacillati > Actinomycetota > Actinomycetes > Micrococcales > Dermabacteraceae > Brachybacterium > Brachybacterium kimchii. Next base: position 3,484,048 of record NZ_CP097218.1, on the reverse strand, counting down.
CACTGATGTCTGGCGCTGAGTGCTGAGCGCCGAGCACGCCTCACCGCTTCCGCAGCACCGACTCCACCGCCGCGGTCGCGGCCTCCAGGGTCTGCGCGTCCGCACTGCGGGGGAAGCTGAAGCGCACGGCCGTCTGCGCCACCTCGAGCGGGACGCCCAGGGCCGTGAGCACGTGCGAGGGCTCGTCGCTGCCGGCCGCGCACGCCGAGCCGCTCGAGGCGATGACCCCGTGCTCCTCGAGGTCCAGCAGCACGGACTCGCCGCTGGTCCCGGGGAAGCAGAAGGAGGCGTGGCCGGGCAGTCGCCGGTCCGGCCGCTCCGTGGCCGACGGATGATCCGCCCTCGCGGCCTCCGCCGTCGGCCCTGTGAGCAGCGCTCCCTCGTAGGCGGCGAGGACGCGCGCGATGAAGGCGTCGCGGAGCGGTGCGAGCCGGGCCGCCGTGTCCTCGCGTTCGGACTCCGCGAGCTCGAGCGCGGTCGCGAGCGCGACCGCGAAGGCGACGTTCTCGGTGCCCGAGCGTCGGCCGGCCTCCTGCCCGCCGCCGTGGACGAGCGGTTCGAGGGGCAGGCGGCCGCGGATGATCGCGGCGCCGATCCCCTTGGGCGCGCCGAGCTTGTGCCCCGAGATCGTCAGCGCGTCCGCGCCGAGCCCGCGCAGGTCGAGCCAGCCGGCCGCCTGGACGGCGTCGGTGTGCAGGAGGGCCCCGGCCCGGTGCGCCTCCTCCGCGAGCGCGGGCACGTCGGAGATCGCTCCCACCTCGTTGTTCGCGTATGCGAGGGACACCAGGGTCGTGTCCTCCCTCAGCACCTCGCGCAAGGCCTCCGGCGCGATCGTCCCGTCGGCCGACGGGCTCACGAAGGAGACCTCGAAGCTGTGCACACGCCGCAGGTGGTCGATGCTGCCGAGGACTGCCTCGTGCTCGATGGGCGAGGTGACCAGGTGCTTCCCGCGCGGGTTCGCGAGCGCCAGCCCCTTGATCGCGAGGTTCGCGGCCTCGCTGCCGCCGCTGGTGAAGGTGACGTCGCTGCGGCGAGCCCCCAGCACGGCCGCGACCCGGGAGCGGGCGTCGGCGAGACCCGCGGCGGCGGCCTCCCCCGCGCTGTGGTGGCTCGAGGGGTTGCCGAACACGCCGGTCAGGTAGGGCCACGCGGCCTCGAGGGCCTCGCGCCGCACCGCGTCGGTCGCGGCGGCGTCGAGATACAGCATCACCGGGCAGCGCTCACCGTCGCGTCGAGCCCCAGGTCGAGGCTGCGCACCGAATGGGTGAGGGCGCCGGAGGAGATCACGTCGACGCCCGTGCGGGCGATGTCGCCGACGGTCTCGAGGGTGACGTTGCCGCTGGCCTCGACGATCGCGCGGCCGCCGACGATCTCCACGCCGCGCTCGAGGTCGGCGAGCGAGAAGTTGTCGAGCATGATGACGTCGACGCCCCCGGCGAGGACGGGCTCGATCTGGTCGATGCGGTCCACCTCGACCTCGAGCCGCGTCATGTGCCCGAGGCGCTCGCGGGCGGTGCGGATCGCCTCGGTGAGGTCGAGGCCCTGGCTGCGCAGCACCGCGAGGTGGTTGTCCTTGGCCATCACGCCGTCGGACAGGGAGAAGCGGTGGTTCACGCCGCCGCCGCAGCGCACCGCGTGGCGCTCGAGGGCGCGCAGTCCGGGTGTGGTCTTGCGGGTGTCGGTGATGCGCGCGCCCGTCCCCTCGACCGCGTCGACGAAGGCGCGGGTGAGGGTCGCGATGCCGGACATGCGCTGGGCGAAGTTCAGGGCGATTCGCTCCGCCTGGAGCACGGCGCGCGCGGGCCCCTCGATCTCGGCGAGCACCTGGCCGGCGGTGAAGGAGTCGCCGTCGGCGGCGCGCGCGGTGACCTGGATCGAGGGGTCGGTGAGCCGGAAGGCCGCGCCGGCGACGTCGATGCCTGCGAGCACTCCGGCCTCGCGGGCGGTGAGCTGCGCCGCGGCGTGGGCGTCCGCGGGGAGGAAGGCCTCGCCGGTGGCGTCGCCCCAGGGCGCGTCCTCGGCGAGCGCCGCGGCGACGACGCGGTCGATGTGGGCGGTGGTCAGCATGCGTGGGCCTCCTGGAGGGTGCGGGCGGCGGGGGCGGTATGGGGTTCGAGCACGGGCGCGGGCGACGCCTCCGGCGCGGACGGATCGTCGAGCCGGTGGTGGGCACCGGCGGAGGCCGTGCGGGCGCGGGCCGCCGCGACCGTGAGGCGGGCGAGATGCAGGAGGTTGCGATCCTCGACCGCGGCCACGGTGCTGGGCGCCGGGGCGGACCAGCCGTCCAGGACCCGGGCGGCGTGCGCGAGCTGGTCGCCCGTGCGCAGCAGCCCCACGTGCTCCCACATGAGCTCCTGCAGGTCGCGGCGTGTCCATGCGGGCCCCGCTGCAGGCACCGCGGCGAGCGCCGCGAAGGCTGCGGCAGGTGCTGCGTCGGCCTCAGCGTCCGAACCCGCGGTCGTCCAAGCGGCCTCGACAGCCGCGATCTCTCCGGCGCGCGCACCGAACACGGCACCTTCGAGCAGGGAGTTCGAGGCCAGGCGGTTCGCGCCGTGCACGCCGGTGCAGGCGCACTCCCCCGCGGCGAACAGGCTCGGGAGGCTCGTGCGCCCGTCGAGGTCGGTGCGGATCCCGCCCATCGCGTAGTGCGCGGCCGGGGTCACCGGGATCGGTTGGGTTGCCCAGTCGAGCCCCGCCGCGCGCACGGCGGCGTCGATCGTCGGGAAGCGTCGGGCGAGCTCGGCGCGGCCGATGTCCGTCGCGTCCAGCAGGACGGGGCGCCCGTGCTGGGCGGCCATGACGCGGGCGATGGCCCGGGCGACGACGTCGCGGGGCGCGAGCTCGGCGCGCGGGTCGATGTCGGGCATGAAACGCCGGCCCTCCGCATCGCGCAGGACGGCGCCCTCTCCGCGCACGGCCTCGGAGACGAGGAAGGCGCTCCCGGTGAGTGCCGTGGGGTGGAACTGCACGAACTCGAGGTCGGCGACGCGCGCGCCTGCGCGCCAGGCGGCGGCGACGCCGTCACCCGTGGCGACCTCGGGGTTCGTGGTGTGGGAGAAGAGCTGCCCGGCGCCGCCGGTCGCGAGGACCACCGCGCCTGCGCGGACCTCGAGCGGGGTCCCGTCGGCCCTGAGGAACGCGGCGCCGACGGCTCGGGACGCGTGCCCGCGCTCGTTCCCGTGCCCGCGCCCGCCAGGGTTCGCGGACTGATACTCCTCGTCCCGCGCAGCGGGACAAAACGTTCCCGCGGGAACGCCCGGAGTCTCAGAAACCCGTGCGGCGCCGGGACCGGACCGGGCACTGCTCGGCCCGGCGACCAGCAGATCGACGAGCGCCGTCCGCTCGAGCACCTCGATCGGTGCACGTCGAACTGCCCTGACCAGGGCATCCTCGATCGCCCGACCGGTCGCGTCCCCTCCGGCGTGCAGGATGCGGGGCCGCGAGTGCGCGCCCTCCAGGCCCATCGCGTACGGGAGCCCGTGCTTCTCGGCGTCCCCCTCGACTCGGTCGAAGGCGACGCCGAGGTCGATGAGCTCTCGGATCCGCGCCGGTCCCTCCTCGCAGAGCACGCGCACGGCGTCCTCGAGGCACAGGCCCGCCCCCGCGATGAGCGTGTCGGCGGCGTGCTGGGCGGGCGAGTCCTCCGGATGCAGGGCTCCGGCGATCCCTCCCTGGGCCTTCGCGGTCGCCGAGGCGTCGATCGCCCCCTTGGTCACGAGCAGCACGCGGGAGGTGCGGGCGGCGCGCAGGGCGGCCGTCAGCCCTGCGATGCCGGAGCCGACGACGAGCACGTCGGCCCGCAGGGCGCGGGTCATGCGCGCGCGGCGTCGGCCGACGTGCCGGTCGCTGCTCGGGTCGCGCCGGTCCGGTCCGTTCCCGGCTTCGCCGCGAGCATGCGCTCGAGGGCGAGGCGGGCGGGATCGGCGACGTCGGGGCCGACGGTGATGCGGTTGATGACCTCGCCCTCGAGCAGGGACTCGAGCGCCCAGGCGAGGTAGCCCGGGTGGATGCGGTACATCGTCGAGCACGGGCACACCACGGGGTCCAGGCAGAAGATCGTGTGCTGCGGATGCTGCGCGGCCAGGCGCTGGACGAGGTTGATCTCGGTGCCGATCGCGAAGGTCGTGGGCTCCTCGGCCGCCTCGATGGCCTTGCGGATGTAGTCCGTGGAGCCGGCCTCGTCGGCCGCGTCGACGACGGGCATGGGGCACTCGGGGTGGACGATCACGCGCACACCGGGGTGCTCGGCGCGGGCCTTGTCGATCTGGGCTGTGGTGAAGCGCTTGTGGACCGAGCAGAAGCCGTGCCAGAGCACGACCCGGGCGTCGCGCAGGGTCTGCGCGTCGTTGCCGCCGAGCGGGCTGCGGGGGTTCCACATCGGCATCTGCTCGAGCGGGATCCCCATCGCCTTGGCGGTGTTGCGGCCCAGGTGCTGGTCGGGGAAGAACAGCACGCGTCGGCCGCGGGCGAAGGCCCACTCGAGCACGGTCGCCGCGTTCGAGGAGGTGCACACGATCCCGCCGTGGCGGCCCACGAAGCCCTTGATCGCCGCGGAGGAGTTCATGTAGGTCACGGGGATGACCGGGGCGAGGACGTCGTCCGCGTCGGCCGCGCCCGCTCCGTCGGCGGCGCCGGGCCCGTCCGTCCCGCCGAGCTCGTCGGCGTAGACCTCAATGAGCTGCTCCCAGCACTCCTCGACCTGGTCGATGTCGGCCATGTCGGCCATCGAGCAGCCGGCGGCGAGGTTCGGCAGGATGACCGCCTGCTCGGGGCCGGAGAGGAGGTCTGCGGTCTCGGCCATGAAGTGCACGCCGCAGAAGATGATCGCCTCCGCCTCGCGGCGGGCCTTCGCGGCGTTCGCGAGCTGGAAGGAGTCGCCCACGTAGTCGGCGTACTGCACGACCTCGTCGCGCTGGTAGAAGTGGCCGAGGACCACGACCCTGTCCCCCAGCTCGGCCTTCGCGGCGCGGATGCGCCGGTCGAGCTCTTCGCGGCTCGCCTGCCGGTAGCGCTCGGGGATGCCGCCCTGGCGGGGCACGGCGCCCGGGATCGGGTCGGCCTGGGAGGCGCCGGGGCCGTAGGTCGAGGGACCGGCGTCCACGTCCCACGGCGCGTCCAGCAGCGCGGTCGAGCAGGTGCTGCCGCGGGCGGCGCCCGTCGAGATGTCGCGGATGGTGAGGTCGACCGAGGCGGTGGTGGTCATCGGGTTCTCCAGGGTGTGCGGTGGGGCGATGGGTGCCGGTCAGAGGCCGGTGAGGGGTCCGTTGTCGGCGAGGTGGATGGACTCGTCGTGGCGGAAGAGCTGCGCGGGGCGATGACGGCCGCCGGCGCGGTACTCGCCCGTGGCGACGAGACGTCCGCTCGCCTCCATCTGACGACGGAAGTTCGCGGGGTCCAGGCGCCGGCGCAGCACGGCCTCGTGGACGGCGCGCAGCTCGGCGAGGGTGAAGGTCTCCCCCAGGAAGGCCGCGGCGATGCGGGAGTACTCGACCTTGTTGCGCAGTCGCCACAGCGCGTACTCGACGATGAGCGAATGGTCGAAGGCGAGCTCGGGCAGCTCGTCCGCGACGAACCAGCGCACGTTGACCGACTCGAGGCTCGCGTCGGCCTCCTCGGAGCGCACCAGCGCCCAGTAGACGACGGAGACGGTGCGGTCCGCGGCCGAGGGCGCGCGGTCCAGGCTCCCGAAGGCGTAGAGCTGCTCGAGATAGCGCGGGGTGAGCCTCGTGGTCTCCCGCAGGGTCCGGCCCGCCGATGCCGCGAGCCCCTCACTGGCACCGAGTGGACCACCGGGAAGTGCCCATTTCCCCTGGTGGGGGTCGCGGATGCGGCGCACGAGCGGGACCCAGAGCACCGGCAGGCGGGTGCTGGGATGGGGACGCAGCGCGAAGATCACCGTCGAGACGGCGAGGGAGACGGGATCGGCCACAGCGGTCACCTCCAGTTAAAGTCACGGGGACCTTTACGGTTGCGGAGACCTTATGGTCGCGATGACCCGAACACAGGTGCTGTGACGCGGAGCTGTGACCGTCGTCACCGAGCGGGTGACTCTAAGTCGGGGCCCGTCCACGGCAATCCCCTTGCCGCTCGCGCGTCCCCGGCGTTCGATGGGGCCATGACGAGCTATGTCTCCCATACGTCCATCGACTGCGCGAACGCGTTCGCGCTCTCGGAGTTCTGGAAGAGGGTGCTCGGGTACGTCGACGATCCCGAGGACCCGAACTTCCCGGGCCACGAGGAGTGCGCGATCCACGATCCCGAGACCGGCCACACCCTGCTGTTCCTCGAGGTGCCCGAGGCGAAATCCATCAAGAACCGCCTGCACCTGGACCTGCGTCCGCGTCACGACCCGCAGGACCAGGAGCTGGCGCACCTGCTCGAACTGGGCGCGACGCAGGTGGCCGATCTGCGCGGCATCCACGGTCCCGGCAGCGGCTGGGTGGTCCTGGCCGATCCCGAGGGGAACGAGTTCTGCATCCTGCACTCGGACGAGGAGATCGACGCGACGCGGTGACCGGGAGCCGCGATCTCAGGTCCGCCGATGGTGAGGCGCGTGCTTAGACCCCCTCATTCCGCCTGGGAGAACGGTTCCCGCTCCGAGAGCAGATGCCTTGTCGTGGATGTCGGCCGTTCCCCGTTCAGCTGCGCCTCGCCCCCAGAGGGCGACCCCTCGCTCCACCCCTGATACGGGACAGCCGCGTCCCGCGTCTTCCGCGGGCCCTCGAGCACGCTGCGTCCCAGGCCGAACGCGCCTTCATCAGGCGCCGTCGCTCACCTCGGTGCAGTCGCCCGCGAACGCGACCGAGACGGACAGCTCGGTGATCCCCTTCGAGCGGAATTCGAACGTGACCCCGTCTGCACTGCTCGACGTGGTCGCCCATCCGCCTGTTCCACCGTCGACGACGGGGGCCTTCGGCAGCCCGTGCGCCACGAGCGCGGAGTTCAGCGCGTCGGCGATCCGCTGGTCGTCCGCGGAGTCCTTCGCCAGGTAGTCGTCGCAGATCCTGGACGGCACGCGCCAGACGCAGTTTCCATCCGCACTCTTCGGCGCCGGGTTCGAAGGATCTTCCCTCCAGGTGAGGGCGTCGAACTCGTCGTCGAGCGCCTGCTGCGCATCGTCAAGGAGTCTGGTGGCCTCGTCGACCGCATCTCGCGGGGACCTCGAGCTCACAGACATGGGGCTTTCCTCCTGACCGCCGGCATCCGACGTCGTCGCCTCACCACGGCACCCGGACATGACCACTGACGCGGCCCCTCCACCGAAGAGCAGCACCGCCTTCCGCCGACCCAAGCCCTGGTTCGCAGACGCAGGCATGCTCTCCTCCTCATTGGCCGTCCTGACGGCCCGTCGGGAACAGTGTCGACTGAACGTCAACAGCCCGCAAGCACGGGCCATGGGGAGAAGCTCCGAACACGTGCACGTGGTCGAAGAGGTCACTGACGACGGCCACATGATCATGCAGAACCCTTGGGGCCCGGCGGGTGGGCGCCAAGAAGATGACCCCGTCCACAAGCCCGGCGAACTCCGCCTCACCGACGATGAATACCAGGAGAGATTCGCGAACGTGACGATCGGCGAAGGCGCTGATCTCGGGCACTGAGCTGGGATCGGAGCGGGATCACAGGCGCGCTCTCATCTCTGCCGACGGGGCTTCCAGGTCTCCCACCAGTGCCGGCGGTAGGCGCGCTCTTCGCGGTGCGCGGCGGCTTCCATGTACGCGGAGTACGCCGCGTCGTAGAGGGCGGCAGGCAGGGTGAGGTCGGCGCGCGCCACGCCCCTCGCGCGCAGCTGCGCACCCAGGATCCCCGGGATCTGGCGCATGCCGAGGCCGCGACCGGGGACCGCTCGGCGGATCCGTGCGCCCTCGGCGGTGAGCAGCATCCCCCAGTCCTCGTCGACCGTGGCGAGGCCGGTGCCCACGAGGACGGCGGTTGCGCTCTCGATCCGCTCGCGGGAGGGGAGGTCGGTCTGCAGCATGTCCCACCCCGAGAGCAGGGACTGGGTGACGCGCCTCGGGCGCTTCTCGTCCAGCAGCGCCATCAGGGTGGCGGCGTCGTCGACATCGAAGTCCATGGCGGCAGTATCCCGCGGTCCGACGGGCCCGCGCCCGCCCCCGTGCGTCCGCCCACGCCCCCGCGCGTCGACCCGCGGGCCGGCCCGCCCCTCGCGCGGGCCGGTCATCACGTCACACGAAGGCGCTGACCCCGGTCACCTTGCGGCCCACGATGAGGGACTGCATGGTGTCGGTGCCCTCGTAGGTGTGGAGGGCCTCGATGTCGCTGCGGTGGCGCACCACGCGGTTCTCGAGCAGGATCCCGGAGCCGCCCAGCAGGTCGCGGGCGTTCGAGGCGATCTCTCGCGCAGCGCGGGTGTTGTGCACCTTGGCGAGCGACGCCTGCTCGGGGCTGATCGCCCCCGCGGTCTCGAGCTCGGCGAGGCGCGTGCAGTACAGCTGCATGGAGGTGAGGGTCTGCAGCATGTCCGCGAGGCGCACCTGCACGTTCTGCGCCTTGGCGAGGGGCCGGCCGAACTGGATGCGGGTGCGCGCGTGCTCGAGGGCGGCCTCGTAGCAGGCGGTGGCGTGCCCGAGGGCGCCCCAGGCGACGCCCGCGCGGGTCGCGAAGAGGACCTTCGAGGTGTCCTTGAAGGAGCGCGCGCCGGGCAGGCGCGCATCCAGCCCCACGCGCACGTCGTCCAGGCGGATGTGCGCCTGGTGGATCGCGCGCAGGGCGACCTTGCCGGTGATGACCTCGGCCTCGTAGCCGGGAAGGTCCTGGGCGACCAGGAATCCGGAGACCTGGCCGTGCAGCGTCTCGTCGCTCGGGTCGTCGACGCGCGCCCAGACCACGGAGACGTGGCCGTTCACGCCGTTGCCGATCCAGCGCTTCTGGCCGCTGAGGACCCACTGGTCGCCGTCGCGCCGGGCGGTGGTCTCGAGCGAGACGGAGTCGGAGCCGTGGTCGGGCTCGGTGAGGGCGAAGGCGCCGAACTCGCGGCCGGTGACCAGGGGCTCGACCCAGCGCTCCTTCTGCGCGTCGGAGCCCAGCAGCACGATCGAGCGCAGGGCGAGACCGCCCTGGACGCCCACCATGGTGCCGAGCGACCCGTCGATGCGGGAGAGCTCCATGTTCACCAGCCCCGCAGCGAGCGGGCTGAGCGCGCGGTGCCCGGGGACGTCGAGGCCGTCGGTGAGCAGGTCGAGGTCGCCGAGCTTCGCGATCAGCTCGGTCGGGTACTCGGCGCGGTCCCATGCCTCGCTCAGCAGCTCGAGGTCCTCCGCGAGGCGGCGGGCGTCGGCCCATGCCTGCAGGTCCTCTCCGGCGACGTCCTGGAAGAGGGCGAAGTGGTCGGCCTCGATCGGCAGCAGCTCGGCCGGGGTCGCGGCGGTGGGGTCGGGGGCCGAGACGACGGGGCCGGGGCCGATGCCGGTCGCCGCGTCGCCGGCGCGCTCGGAGCGGGCGGCGCCCGCGTCGGTGCTCGGGGCCGGAGGGGTCTGGGGCTGGCCGGGGTGGTCGGTGGTGGTCATCAGGACATCCTCTCGAGGATCAGGGCCATGCCCTGGCCGCCGCCGACGCACAGCGTGGCCAGGCCCAGCGCGCCGTCGCGCTCCTGCAGGCCGTGGATGAGGGTGGTGGTCATGCGGGCGCCGGTCTGGCCCCAGGGGTGGCCGAGCGCGATCGCGCCGCCGTGGACGTTGAGCTTGTCGTGGTCGATGCCGAGGTCGTCGGCCGAGGGGATGACCTGGGCGGCGAAGGCCTCGTTGAGCTCGACGAGGTCGATGTCGTCGATGCTCATGCCGGCGAGGTCGAGCGCGCGGCGGGTGGCCTCGACGGGGCCGAGGCCCATGATCTCCGGGCTGAGACCGGAGACGCCGGTGGAGACGACCCGCGCGAGCGGGGTGAGGCCGAGCTCGCGGGCGCGCTCGTCGGACATGACGACGAGCGCCGCGGCGCCGTCGTTCAGCGGGCAGCAGTTGCCCGCCGTGATCGTCCCGTCGGGCCGGAACACGGGGTCGAGCTGGGAGACGGACTCGTAGGTGACGCCCGCGCGCGGGGAGTCGTCGGCGGAGACGACGGTGCCGTCGGGCAGGGTGACCGGCGTGATGTCGCGGTCGAAGAAGCCCGAGGCGACGGCCGCCTCGGCGCGGTTCTGCGAGCGCACCGCGTACTCGTCCTGCGCCTCGCGGGTGATGCCGCGCAGCTCGGCGACGTTCTCCGCGGTCTGGCCCATGAGGATGTACGGGTCGGGCAGGTCGCCGTCCTCCCGCGGGTCGTGCCACGGGGCGGGGATCTCGCGGCTCGCGCGCTTGTCGGTGCGCTCCCAGGCGTCGCGGAACAGCGGGTCGCGGTCGTCCTCCTCCATGAGCTTGCCGCTGCTCATGGAGATCGACTCGACGCCGGCGGAGATCACGGTGTGCGCCTCGCCCGCGCGGATCGCGTGGAAGGCAGTGCGCGTGGTCTGGATGCTCGAGGCGCAGAAGCGGGTGACGGTGGCGCCCGGCACGGTGTCCAGTCCCAGGCGGATGGCGACGGTGCGGGCGAGGTTGCCGCCCTGGTACCCCTCGGGGATCGCGCAGCCCAGCTGCAGATCGTCGATGGTGGCGGGGTCCAGGCCGGGGGCCTGCTCGAGTGCCGCCCCGATCATCTGCCCGGCGAGGTCGTCGGGGCGGATCGAGACGAGAGAGCCCTTGCGGGCGCGGCCGATGGGCGAGCGGGCAGCGGCGACGATGACGGCCTCGGGCACGGTGTCTCCTTCGACGGGTGTGGGGGCGCCGGCCCCGGGCCCGACGGAGGTGCCGCGCGCAGGCGCACCGCCGAACGGATACCGATACCGGCCGTTCCTGATACTAACGGTTTCAGGTACCCGTGCCAATCAGCGCGAGACGAGGCGGGGCGGGCGGAGCGGGGCGTCGCGCGGACCGGTCATCCGGTCGACGAACTCGGCCCCGCGCCGACGGACCCCCTCCGTCGCGCGGGGCCGATCGTCCGCTCCCCACCGGGCATCAGCCCGATCCCCCGTGGGGGCATCTCGAACACTAGGTCCGACCACCGACATCCGACCATGGGGAGAAGTCCCCATCGACGCTGGTCATGCTCGAGACCTGCCGGGCGGGGCTCGCAGGCTCCGCGGGGGTGCCAGGCGCGGCATCGGCGCCATCAGCGGCCGAGCGTCACCGTGTCGCGGGTCAGTGCGCGGCAGCGCTCGGAGAGGGTGATGCCGAGCCCGGGCCGCTCGGGCACGAGCATGCGCCCGTCCTTCGTCTCCAGTCGCTGCTCGAAGAGGGGATCCAGCCAGTCGAAGTGCTCCACCCACGGTTCGCGCGGGTACGCGGCCGCGAGGTGCAGATGGATCTCCATCGCGAAGTGGGGAGCCAGCTGGAGACCGGCGTGATCGGCGAGGGCCGCCAGGCGCAGGAACTGCGTGATCCCGCCGACGCGCGGCGCGTCGGGCTGGATGATGTCGCATGCCCGCGCGTCGATCAGCCGCACGTGCTCGGCGACGGAGGCGAGCATCTCCCCCGTCGCGATGGGGGTGTCCAGGGTGTCGGCGAGGTGCTTGTGCCCCTCGACGTCGTAGGCGTCGAGCGGCTCCTCGATCCAGACCAGGTCGAACGGCTCGAGCCACCGCCCCATCCGCAGCGCCGTGGTGCGGTCCCACTGCTGGTTCGCGTCGACCATCAGCGGCGTGTCCGGACCGATCGTCTCGCGCACGGCGCTGACGCGCGCCCGGTCGACGGCCGCATCGGGGTGCCCGACCTTGATCTTGATGCCGCCGATCCCGGCGTCGAGCGAGCGCGCGGCGTTCTCCCGCACCTCCTCGAGCGGGGCGTTGAGGAACCCGCCCGAGGTGTTGTAGGTGCGCACGGAGCCCCGGTGCGCACCGAGCAGTCCGGCGAGCGGGAGCGAGGCCCGCTTCGCCTTCATGTCCCACAGCGCGATGTCGAGCGCGGCGAGCGCCTGGGTGGCCAGGCCCGAGCGCCCCACGGATGCGCCCGCCCACAGCAGCCTCTCGTACAGACGAGGGATCGCGGAGGGGTCCTCCCCGATCAGCAGGTCGGCGACCTCCTTCGCGTGGGCGTACTGGGCAGGGCCACCGGCACGCTTGGAGTACGAGAAGCCGATGCCCTCGAGGCCCTGCTCGCTGCGGATCTCGGCGAACAGCAGCACCACTTCGGTCATGGGGCGCTGCCTGCCGGCGAGCACCTTCGCGTCGCTGATCGCCGTGGGCAGCGGCAGGACCACGCTCGAGAGCGTCACCGAGCGGATGCGGTCGCCCGCACCCGACGCGGTGGGCCGACCCGTCGCCGCGGGATCTCCCGTCGCCGCAGGGCCCGTCCCCGTGGTCGTCTCGGATGTCATCGTGTCTCCTCCTGGGTCGCGGCGGCACCGGCCGCCGATGTCTCGTCGCGCACGAGGCACGGCCGCTTCGGGTCGAAGGACCAGCCCGGGACGAGGTACTGCATCCCTGCCGCATCGTCCCTGCCGCCGCTCCCGGCGATGCGTTCCCGGTACAGGGCGTGCGCCGCCTCCAGCCGCTCGCGGTCGATCTCCACCCCCAGTCCGGGCACCGCCGGGTCGACGCGGATCTCCCCGGCGTCGATCTGGGGTGGCGCGGCGGTGAGCTGCTCGACCCCTTCCTGCCAGATCCAGTGCGTGTCCAGCGCGTTGTACTCCCCGGGGGCGGCCGCGCCGCAGTGAGCGACCATCGCGAGGGACACGTCGAAGTGGTTGTTCGAGTGGCATCCCCAGGTGAGCCCCATGTCGTGGCACAGCTGCGCGACGCGCACGGACCCCTCCATCGTCCAGAAGTGCGGGTCCGCGAGCGGGATCGAGACCGATTGCAGGGCGATCGCATGCGTCATCTCGCGCCAGTTCGTGGCGACCATGTTGGTCGCGGTGGGGAGCCCGGTGGCGCGCCGGAACTCCGCGAGGACCTCGCGGGAGGAATAGCCGTCCTCGGCGCCGCACGGGTCCTCGGCGTAGGCGAGGAGCCCCTGCGCGTCCCGGCAGAGGTCGATCGCCTCGGCCAGGGACCACGCGCCGTTGGGGTCGAGGGTGATCCGGGCATCCGGGAAGCGCTGCTTCAGCGCCCTCACGGCCTCCATCTCCTCGGCTCCCGAGAGCACGCCGCCCTTCAGCTTGAAGTCCTGGAAGCCGTACCGCTCGTAGGCCGCCTCGCCGAGCCTGACGATCGCCTCCGGGGTCAGCGCCTCCTCGTGGCGCAGCCGGTGCCACGGGTCGTCGGCCTCCGGCTCGCGCAGGTAGTCGAGGTCCGTGCGGTCGGGGTCGCCCACGTAGAAGAGGTAGCCGAGGGTCCTCACGGACTCCCGCTGCTGGCCCGCTCCGAGCAGGGCGGCCACGGGCAGTCCCGTCCACTTCCCCATCAGGTCGAGCATCGCGGCCTCGATCGCCGTGACGGCGTGCACCGTGGTGCGCTGGTCGAAGGTCTGAGAGCCGCGACCACCGGCGTCGCGTTCCGCGAACTCCTCGCCGATCCTGCGCAGCACGTTCCGGCGGTCGGCCAGGTTCGCGCCCTCGACCAGACGCCGGGCGTCCTCGAGAGTGCGAGTGATCGCCGAGCCGCCGGGGACCTCGCCCACGCCGGTCTCCCCGCGCGAGTCCGTGAGCAGCACGATGTTCCTCGTGAACAGCGGGCCGTGGGCGCCGGAGAGGTTCAGCTCCATGCAGTCGCGCCCGGCCACCGGGAACACCTCCATCCGGGCGATGGTGGGTGCGGAGGCGGACCCCGCTGCGGGCGCGGCCGTTCCGTCCTCCCGGGCGCGGCCGCTTCGCGAGGGGCTCTGCACGGCGCTCATGCGGAGATCCGTCGGTCGGCGAGCTTCTCGAAGTACGTCGCCAGCGCGGAGTGGTCGTCCTGCGCGTGCCCGTCCACGGAGATCGCGGTCATCATCTCCCGCACGGCGGCCGTGAGCGGCAGGGCCGCTCCGCTGTCGTGACCCGTGCTCAGGGCATTCTCGAGGTCCTTGATGTGCAGGTCGATGCGGAATCCGGGGGCGTACTCCCCCGCGAGCATCTTCGGAGCCTTCTGCTCCATGACCTTGGACCCGGCGAGGCCGCCGCGGATCGCATCGATCACCGAGGCGGGATCGACGCCGGCGCTGCGGGCGAGCACCGCGGCCTCGCCCAGGACCGCGATGTTCACCGCCACGATCGCCTGGTTCGCGAGCTTCGCGATGTTGCCGGCGCCGATCGGGCCGACATGGGTCACGGAGGCGCCCATGATCTCGAGGATCTCGCGAGCGCGCTCCACGTCGGCCTCCGCGCCTCCCACCATGAACGCGAGCGTCCCGTCGATCGCCCCGGGCTCCCCTCCCGAGACCGGGGCGTCGAGCATCGCGACGTCGTGCTCGGCGAGCTGCGCGTGCAGTCGGCGGCTCACATCCGGGGCGATCGAGCTCATGTCCACCAGCAGCGTCCCCGCGGACGCCCCCTCGGCGACGCCGTCCTCGCCGAGCACGACGGCCTCCACGTCGGGACCGTCGGGGAGCATCGTGAGCACGATGCCCGCGCGCTCGGCGACCTCGCGGGGGCTCGCGGCGGTCGCCGCTCCGGCGGCCGCCAGGTCCTCCATGGCCGCGTCCGAGCGGTTGTGGACGACGAGCTCATGGCCCGCCGCCAGCAGGTTCTTGGCCATGGGGCGTCCCATGATCCCCAGTCCGATGAATCCGATCGTCATCTCAGGCGGTTCCTTCCTCTGCGGCCGGGATCCCTCCCGGCTCCTGTCTTGTGCGTTCGTGCGTTCGTGCGTTCGCGTCAGGTCGTGCGTTCGGTCAGCTGCAGCGCTCGGTCAGGTGCTGCGTTCGATCGTGTCGTGCGGTCGTGGCAGCCGACGGAGATGCTCAGGCGGGGACTACGAGGCTCAGCAGCATCACGCCGCCGAGCCCGAGGAGCGCGAGCACCGTGGTGTAGCTGGTGCGGGTCTTGATGGCATCGGTGAGATCGAGGTTGAAGTACTCCTTGAAGAGCCAGAATCCGGGATCGTTGACGTGGCTGAAGGCGATGGACCCGCAGGCCGTCGCGAGGACGGCGAGCTCCGGGGAGACGCCGCCGGCAGCGACCAGCGGTGCAGCGATGCCGGCTGCGGTGGCGACCGCCACCGTCGCCGATCCCAGTGCGATGCGCAGGATCACCGCGATGAGCCAGGCCAGCACCAGGGGGTTCACCGACCAGCTCCCGGTGACGTCGGCGATGTAGTCGCCCACGCCGGCGGCGGTGAGCACCTCCTTGAAGGAGCCGCCTGCGCCGACCACGAGGATGATCATCGCCATCGCCTTGGCGCCGCCTCCCATGGAGCTGGCGACCTCGACGAGGCTGTGCCCCAGCCGCGGCCCCAGCGCCCACGTGGCGATCACCAGCGAGACCAGCAGGGCGACCGTGGGCTCGCCGATGAAGCGGATCGCCGATCCCACGGCGCTCTCGCCCGGCGACGCGAGGTCGTACACCGCTCCTCCCGCGATCAGCACCACGGGGATCATCGCGACGACCACCGACAGCGCGAGCGACGGCATCTCCTCCTCGGCGAACTCCTTGTCCGAGACCAGACCCTCCGGGATCGAGGGATCCAGACGGCGCACGAAGGGCAGGCGCGGCCAGATCATCGCGATCAGGGCGCCCGCGGGCAGCGCGATCACGAGTCCCAGCAGCAGCGTGGTCCCGATCGAGGCGCCGTAGAGCCCGGCGACGGCCGTCGGCCCCGGGTGCGGCGGCAGGAAGCTGTGCATCGTGGACAGCGTGATCGACATCGGCAGTGCGATCCACAGCAGCCGCTTGCCGGTGGTGCGCACCAGGGTGAAGGCGACGGGCACGATGATGATGAAGGCGACCTCGTAGAACATCGTCCCGCCGATGATCACGGAGGTGGCGATCATCGCCCACTGGACCCCGCGCTCCCCGAAGGCGCGCGTGAGGGAGAGGGCGATGCGCTGGGCGGCGCCGGCGTCGCCCAGGACACGGCCGATCATGGCGCCGAGGCCAATGACGATGAGCGTCGAGCTGAGCTGGCCGCCCAACCCGTCCTCGATCAGCGCCGGGATCGCCTCGACGCCGGCGCTCTTGCCGTCGTGGACGAGGTTTCCGGTCGCTGCCGCCCACAGCCCCACGAGGGCGGAGACGAGCAGGAGGGCGACGAAGCCGTTGAGCTTCAGGCGCGTCATCAGCAGGATCAGGAGCACGACCGCCAGGGCGACGATGACCAGGGGCATGGGATTCCTTCCTCAGCAGGGGTGAGCGAGGGCTCAGAGGGCCGACAGGGTGTCGACGACCTCGCGCAGCTCCTCGCGCAGAGCGGGATCGACCTCGCGCGCGGGGGCCGCGCAGCTGCCGGCATCGACGCCGGCCAGGCGCAGCCCCTCCTTGAGGACCAGGGGGAACGTCGCGCGGTCCACGAGCACGCGCAGCGCGCCGAGCGCTTCCTGGAGCTCTGCGGCGCGAGCTCCGTCGCCGGCGCGGAAGGCGTCGTAGATGCCCGCGACGACGCGGGGGACGACGTTGCCGGTGGAGGCGATGGCGCCGTCGGCGCCGGCCTCGAGCGCCGGGAGGATCCGGGCGTCCATCCCCATCAGCACGCAGAAGCCCTCCGGCCGCTCGGCGAGGATCCGCCGCACGCGACCCAGGTCCCCCGCGGAGTCCTTGAGCCCGATGATCCCGTCGACCTCCGAGAGCCGCAGGACCGTCTCGACCTCGAGCTGCACGTGGGTGCGACCGGGATTGTTGTAGAGGACGACGGGAAGATCGGTGCTGCCGGCGATCGTGCTGAAGTGCTCGACGAGCTCGCCCTGGGTGGGCGTCATGAAGTACGGGGTGAGGACGGACAGGGCCTCTACCCCGCCCACCGACTCGACCATGCGCGCGGTGCGGATGCAGTCGCGGGTGGTGATCTCGCTCGCGCCCGCATAGATCGGCACCCGTCCGGCGACGTGCTCGACCGTGATCTCGACGACCCGTCGTTTCTGCCGGTCGTCGAGCGCATAGATCTCGCCGCTGCTCCCGAGGATGAACACCCCGTGGGATCCGCCGTCGATCACATGGTCGAGCACGTGGCGGAGGGAGTCCTCGAGGAGGTCACCCTCCTCGTCGAGCGGGGTGACCAGGGCCGGGATGCTGCCGTGAGGACTGCTCATGCTTCTGCTCCGATGCAGGGGACGATGTGCCGCCCCTACGTTCACATATGTGGACACCAATACACAAGAGTGTCGACGTGCTTCGTCAGGGAATCGTCGCCTCTCCACCGGACGGCGGCTACGATCGGCCCATGGGGAAGAACGAGCAGTCCGAGGTGCCCGGGCCGTCCGGGTTCCGCGAGGTGAAATCCGCCGCGAGGACGCTCGAGGTGCTGGAATACCTCGCCGGTCGACAGGGCATGCTCACGCGCCTGCGCGAGGTCGCCGATGCCCTGGGGGCCCCGCGCTCGTCCACCTACGCCCTGCTCCAGACCCTGGTCGCGTGGGGCTGGGTCCAGACCGAGCCGACGGGGACCTACTACTCCATCGGGATCCGTGCCCTGCTCGCCGGCACCAGCTACATCGACCGCGATCCGCGGGTCCGCCTGGTCCACCCCATCCTGGCCGACGTCTGCTCGACCCTCGGGGAGACGGTGCATCTCGCGCGGCTGGACCGGGATCAGGTGGTCTACCTCGCCACGGTCGAATCCCACGAGTACACGCGCGTCATGCCGCGGGTGGGCCGCCGCCTGCCCGCCGTGCACACCTCACTGGGCAAGGCGATCCTGGCCGAGAACCCTGCCGCCGTGCCTGCGCAGATGGCACCGGCCCTCACCCGGCATTCGCACACCGGGATCGCCGCGCTCGAAGCGGATCTCGACGCCGCACGCGAGAGCGGGCACGCCGTGGACGACCAGGAGAACACCGAGGGACTGCGGTGCTTCGGCTTCGCGCTGCGCTACGACGACCCGGTGGTCGACGCGATCAGCTGCTCGGTGCCCATGGGGCGCCTCACGCCCGAGCACGAGGCCCGCATCATCGAGGTCATGGAATCCGCACGATCCCGGATCGAGGACTCGGCGCCGGTGATCGCGACGCCGATCGCCTGACCGGGCCGCGGAGGAGGAGCCCCGACCGCTCTCGCCCCGCCCCCTGTCTCATCCCTGCGCGCGGCCGAACTCCTGGGCGAAGGCGAGACGGCGGCGCTCCTGCTCGACGGGATCGGGCACCGGCAGCGAGGCGATCAGGCGCCTCGTGTACGGGTCCTGCGGGTCCTGCAGCACGTCCGGGCCGTGTCCCTGCTCCACGAGACGGCCGCGGTAGAGGACGCCGATGCGGTGGGCGAGGGAGTCGACGACCGCGAGGTCGTGACTGATGAACAGCGCCGCGAAGCCCAGGCGCTCCTGCAGCTCGCGGAAGAGCTCGAGCACCGTGGCCTGCACGGACACGTCGAGCGCGCTCGTCGGTTCGTCGGCGATGAGCAGCTCGGGATCCAGCACCAGGGCGCGGGCGAGCGACACGCGCTGGCGCTGCCCGCCCGAGAGCTCGTGCGGGTAGCGGCGGCGGTGCCCGGCGGGCAGCTCGACGGCCTCGAGCAGCTCTCCGACCTTCTGCGAGCGCGCCTGCGCGGACATGCCGCGCTCGTGCACGGCGAGCGGTTCGGCGATGCACTCCTCGATGGTCAGGTGCGGGTTGAAGGAGGTCGCGGGGTCCTGGAAGACGAAGCCGATGCGGCGCCGCACGGGCTTGAAGGCCCGCTCGCGCAGGCCCAGCATCTCGTGGCCCAGCACCGTGAGGCTGCCGCCCGTCGCCTTCTCCAGGCCCGCGATGGTGCGGCCGATGGTGGTCTTGCCGGAGCCGGACTCCCCCACCAGGCCGAAGACCTCGCCGCGGCGGATGGCGAGATCCACCCCGTCGACCGCGCGGAAGGCGGGCCGCCCCAGCCGGCCGGGGTACTCGATGACCAGGTCCTTCGCGGTCACCAGCGGCTCCGCGGACTCGATCGTCCCCTGCTGCTCGCGGGACAGGGCGCTCCAGGCGCTGCGCCGCCCCAGGTGCGGGACGGCCTCGAGCAGGTTCCGCGTGTACTCCTCGCGGGGCTCGGCGAAGAGCTCGCGCACGCCCGCCTGCTCGATCACGCGGCCGTGGTGCATGACGGCCACCCGGTCGGCGAGGTCGGCGACGACCCCCATGTTGTGGGTGATGACGATGATCGAGGTGCCGAAGCGGTCCCGCACGTCGCGCAGCAGGTCCAGGATCTCGGCCTGCACGGTGACGTCGAGGGCGGTGGTGGGCTCGTCGGCCACGATGAGCTCGGCCTCGAGGGCGAGGGCCATCGCGATCATGATGCGCTGCTTCTGCCCGCCGGAGAACTCGTGCGGGTAGCGGTCGATGCGCTCGGCCGGGTCGGGGATGCCGACGGCCGTGAGCGCCTCGATCGCCTTCGCGCGGATCTGCTTGCGCGTCAGCTTCGGCTGGTGGGCGCGCAGCCCCTCCCCCATCTGCCACCAGATCGGGAACACCGGGTTCAGGGCGCTCGAGGGCTCCTGGAAGACCATCGAGACGTCCTCGCCGCGCAGCGCACGCAGGCGCGCGCCGCTGAGGCCGACGACGTCGGTGCCGGAGACGAGCACGGCGCCGGACTCCTCGGCGGTCTCCGGGAGCAGGCCCAGGATGCTGCGGGCCGTGACGGACTTGCCCGAGCCGGACTCGCCGACGACGGCGAGGATCTCGCCGGGGGCGACGTCGAGGCTGACGCCATCGACGGCGTGGACCTCCCCGGCGTCGGTCGCGAAGGTGACGTCGAGATCGCGGATCGCGAGGCGCGCCGGGGTGCCCGCGGACCCGTTCGTGAGCTCGTCGAGGGTCTCGCTCATGCCGTGGCCTCCGTCGAGGTGGTGCCTGCGGGGCCGGTGGCCTCGGCGTCGGTGCGCCGTCCGCCGCCCCGCCGTCTGCGCCGCACGCGCAGGCGCGGGTCGTTGAGGTCGTTGATGGACTCGCCCACGAGGGTCACGCCGAGCACGGCGGCGACGATCGCGAGGCCCGGGAACAGGCCGGTCCACCAGATGCCGGAGGTCGCGTCGGCCATGGCCCGGTTGAGGTCGTAGCCCCATTCGGAGGCGCTCGTCGGCTCGATGCCGAAGCCCAGGAAGCCCAGCGCGGCGAGGGTCAGGATCGCCTCGGAGCTGTTGAGGGTGAAGATCAGCGGCAGGGTGCGGGTGGCGTTGCGCAGCAGGTGGGTGCCCATGATGCGCCGGTGCCCGGTGCCGATGACCTTCGCGGCCTCGACGAAGGGCTCGGCCTTCAGCCGCACCACCTCGGCGCGGATGACCCGGAAGTACTGGGGCACGAACACCACGGTGATCGAGATGGCCGCGGCGAGGATGCCGCCGCCCGCGCTCGACTGGCCGCCGGAGATCACGATCGACATGACGATCGCGAGCAGCAGGGAGGGGAAGGCGTAGATCGCGTCGGCCAGCATCACCAGGATCCGGTCGAGCCAGCCGCCCACGTATCCGGAGATCAGTCCGAGCGCGACCCCGATGAACAGGGACAGCACGACCGCGCAGGCCATCACGGCCACGGCCGTCCGTGTGCCCCAGATGACGCGCGAGAGCACGTCGTAGCCGGCGACGGTGGTGCCCAGCGGATGCGCGCCCGACGGCGGCTGCTGGGTGCCGAAGGAGGCGCCGTCGGCCGAGGTCTCGGCGAAGCCGTAGGGCGCGAGCAGCGGCGCGAACAGCGCCGTGAGAAGCAGGCCGAGCACGAGCACGAGGCCCGCGACGAGCATGCCCCGCTGCAGGCCGACGCTGCGGCGCAGATGGCTGATGATTGGCAGGCGCAGGTACCAGCGCTCGCGGGCCGTGGCGGCGACGACGGCGGCCTCGGCGGCGAGCTCGGTGCCCTCCTGGGCGGAGGGGGACTCGCCGGGAGGCTGGGGCGGGGGGATCGTCATCTCAGTACCTCACTCGGGGGTCGATGAGGGCGGCGATCACGTCGACCAGGAAGTTCGAGATCGCGACGATGACCGCGAGCATCATGACGATGCCCTGCACGGCGACGTAGTCGCGGGCGGTCATGTACTCGGCGAGCATGTAGCCCAGACCCTTCCACTCGAAGGTGGTCTCCGTGAGCACGGCGCCGCCCAGCATCATCGCGATCTGCATGCCCATCACGGTGATGATCGGGATCAGGGCGGGGCGCAGAGCATGGCGCGTGGTCAGTCGCGACTCGCGCACGCCGCGGGAGCGCGCGGAGTCGACGTAGGGCATCTCGAGGGTGCCGATCATGTTCGTGCGCACCAGGCGCAGGAAGATCCCGCCGGTGAGCAGGCCCAGCGCGATCGCGGGCAGGATCGCGTGGCTGACGACGTCCCACAGCAGCGAGGCGTCACCCAGCCGGATCGCGTCCAGCAGGTAGAACGGGGTGGGGTTCAGGATCTTCCCCATGGTCAGCTCGCCCCGGCTGGAGATGCGCCCGGCCACCGGGAGCCAGCCCAGGCCCACGGAGAACACGAGCTTGAGCAGCAGCCCCACGAAGAACACCGGGGTCGCGTACCCGAGGATCGCGAGGACGCGCAGGGCGAGGTCGCCCCAGCGGTCCCGGGCGCGGGCCGCGAGCATGCCGAGCGGCACCCCGATCACGAGCGCCACCACCACCGCGTAGATGACGAGCTCCGCGGTCGCCCCGCCGTACTCCGTGAGGATCTTCGCCACGGGCGTGCGGTCGGTGTAGGTGGTGCCGAAGTCGCCGCGGACCACGCCCCACAGGTAGTCGAGGTACTGGATGATCAGCGGCCGGTCGTAGCCGGCCTCGGCGCGGCGCTGGGCGAGCTGATCAGGGGTCAGGCGCCCGCCGAGGGCCGCGGTGATCGGGTCGCCGGTGATCCGCATGAGGAAGAAGACGACCGTCATCAGGATCAGCACGGTGGGGATGATCAGCAGGAAGCGCGTGAGGATGTAGCGGCCCAGTCCCCCGCCGCCGCGCCGGCCGCGGCCGGCGGTCGCGGAGGGGGCCGACGGGCCGGCTCCCCCCGCGTCGGCCGGTTCGTCCGTGGCGCTGCGCGTGAGGTCCGCGGTCACGGGGCGAGCGGCGCGAGGCGGAGCTTGAAGGACGAGTCGAGGGTGACGCCCTGCAGGTCCTTCGTGGACACGGCGATCTGGGCGCCCTGCAGCAGCGGCAGGGTCGAGACGTCCGTGGCCACCTTGTCCTGGATCTCGACGAAGAGCTTCTCGCGCTCGGCGGCGTCCTGGGTGCCGCGCTGCTGCTCGATGAGCTTCTGCACCTCGGCGTTGTCGTAGTGGTTGGCCAGGAAGTTGTCCTTGATGAAGAACGGCGAGAGGTAGTTGTCGGCGTCCGAGTAGTCGGGGAACCAGCCCAGCTGGTACGCCGGGTAGACGTCGGCCGTGCGGTCCTTGGAGTACTGGACCCACTCGGTGGACTGCAGGTCCACGGCGAACAGGCCGTCGGCCTCGAGCTGGGACTTCACGGCCGCGTACTCGTCGCCCGAGGAGCTGCCGTAGTGGTCGGGGTTGTACTGCAGGCTGAGCTTCACGGGGGTCTCGACGCCGGCGTCGGACAGGCGCTTCTTCGCCTTCGCCGCGTCGGGCTTGCCGGAGCCGTCGCCGTACATGGTCTTGAACTGGTCGCCCGCGCCCGGCAGGCCCTCGGGGATGTACGAGTACAGCGGGGTGTACGTGTCCTTGTAGACCGAGGTCGCGATGGCCTGGCGGTCGATGAGGTCCGCGGCGGCCTGCCGCACGGCCTGGGCTTTCTTCTCGTCGGCGTCCTTCGTCTTCGCGCCGTAGGGCATGGTGTCGAAGTTGAAGACGATGTAGCGGATCTCGCCGCCGGGGCCGTCGTGCACGGCGACCTTCGAGTCCTTCTTGAGGTCCTCGATGTCCGTCGCCGAGAGCGAGCGGAACACGCAGTCGACGTTGCCCTGCTGGATGTCGAGCTTCATGTTGTTCTGGTCGGCGTAGTACTTCAGCGACACGTCCGAGGTCTTCGGCTTCCCGTAGATCCCCTTGTAGTCGTCGAAGGCCTGGAAGGCGACCAGCTCGTTCAGCTTCCAGCTGGCGATCTGGTAGGCGCCGCTGAAGGCCTTGCCCTTGACGATCTCGTCGTCCGCGAGGACCTTGTCGGCGGGGAAGACGTCCTTGTCGACGATCGGGCCGGCGGGGCTGGTGAGCACGTACGGGAAGGTCTGGTCGTTGGGCTCCTTGAGGTGGAACTCGACGGTGAGGTCGTCCTTGGCCTCGACCGATTCGAGGTTCGCGAGCAGGCTCGAGGGGCCGTTGGGGTCCGCGATCGCGAGCTGGCGGTCGAAGGTGTGCTTCACGTCCTCGCTGGTCAGCTCGTTGCCGTTGGCGAAGGTGAGGCCCTCCTGGAGCTTCACGGTGAACACGGTGTCCGAGGTGAACTCGGCGGACTCGGCGAGGTCCGGCTCGGGCTTGCCGTCCTTCGAGCCGATCTTGGTGTTCAGCAGGTAGCCGTAGACCTGGGTCCACACCGTCGAGGAGCCGTTGTCGTACGCCGCGGCCGGGTCGAGCGCGGTCACCTTGTCGGTGGTGCCGACGGTGAGCGAGCCCGACGAGTCCCCGCCACCGCCGTCGCCGCCGTCGTCGCTGGTCTGGGCGCAGGCGGTCAGCAGCACCGGGACGCCGGCGAGACCGAGCAGCACGGTGCGGCGGCGAGGAGTGAGAGCTGCGTCGAACATGGAGATCCTCCGATGGGGGGTGACGGGGGCGGGGCGGGCGCTGGGCGCGAATGTGACCTGTGCCCCACGGCGCATGGTGGACGGAAACCTAGCACCCGGCGCGCGCGAGGGTCGCGTCCTGTGCACGAAGGGTCGATCCCGTGGCCGAATCGTGACGTGCGGCAGGGTCGGCAGCGCCCGGCGGACCGTGTTGCGCGCGGCGGCCCGCAGGCGTACTCATGGGGCATGAGCGACTCGCACCCCGTCCCGGACCTGGCGGACGACCGCAACGACTACCTCGGCGGGTCCCTTGCCGACGCCGCCCCTGCGGACCCGATGGGGCTGTTCGACGTCTGGATGCAGGAGGCGTTCACGCGCCGCGAGGAGCGCGGCGACCTGCCGGATCCCACGGCGCTCGTGCTCTCCACCGTAGACCGCTCCGAGGACGGCGACCCCCGCCCCCGCTCGCGCACCGTGCTGCTGAAGGCGCACGACGCCGCGGGCTTCGTGGTCTATACGAACAAGGACTCCGCGAAGGGCGAGCAGATCGCCGCCGACCCGTGGGCGACCATGCTGTTCCCCTGGTACCCGCTGCAGCGGCAGGTGCGGGTCGACGGGCGCATCGAGGACGTGGCCGACGCCGAGTCCGACGCCTACTGGGCGCGTCGCCCGCGCGCCTCCCAGCTGGGCGCCTGGGCCTCCCACCAGTCCCGCGAGATCGGCGCCCGCGAGGAGCTCGACGCGCAGTACGCCGAGGTCGAGGCTCGTTTCGCCGACGAGGAGGAGATCCCCCGTCCCCCGCACTGGGGCGGGTACCGCCTCGTGCCCGACCGCATCGAATTCTGGCAGGGCCGCGGCGGCCGCATGCACGACCGCATCGTCTACCGGTGGGCCGACGGGACCGCGGCGGCGGACGGCTCGGGTTCCGCCGCTGCCTCCGCGGGCGCCTGGGAGCGCGTGCGCCTGCAGCCGTGACCTCCGGGCTTCCCTCCCGCAGGACCGCTTCCCCGGGACCGGTTCCGCGGTGACCCCGCAGTTCGGGCACCCGGTGCTCACTCCCCGGTAGGGCGCGCGCCTCCGAGGGATCCACCCGCGGTCCGAGCCGCAGGCGACCGCGGAGCGATGTGCGGGATGCCCGCGCGGCGCGAGTCTTGAGGCATGTTCTTCGACGACCTGCTCCGCCGCTTCCGCCACGACTCCGCTCCCCACCGCGACGGCCCCGCTCCCCGCCCCGCGACCAGCGGCACCTCACGCACCGGTCGCACGGATCGCCCCGGCACCCGGCGCCGCGTCCCGTCCACAGCGACGGCACAGCCCGATCACGGGGAGGACGAGGGCCGGGCGCGGGAGGGTCGGGACATGAGCACGCACCTGATCACCTACCGTCCGCTCGATGCCGACCTCGGGGATCCCGGCGCCCTCGAGGAGCTCCAGCGGATCCGCGCCGAGCGCCGCGCCGAGGATCGTCGTCGTCAGCACCTGGCCGAGGCCGCCCTGCGTCACGAGCGCGCCGCCCGCGCGCAGCACCGCTCCGACCGCCGGCGCGCCGCCGGTCGCCACCGGGCGGCCGGCCGCCCCCACCTGCTGCTCTCGGCCTGAGTCCGGGCCGGGACGGACCCGGGTCCGGATCCCGCGGTCGTCAGCGCACGGGGGCGCCCGGGCCGAGCGGGATCCCCAGCAGCCACCACGCGAAGAACAGGAGCGTCCACGAGAGCGTCATGCACACGGCGAGCGGCAGCGTGAAGGCCGCGAGCGTGCCGATGCCCGCCTTCTTCCGGTACTGCTGGAGGAACCCGAGCGCGAGGACGAAGTAGGGGCTCATCGGCGTGATCGCCGTGGAGCCGGAGTCGGCGATGCGGAACAGCGCCTGCGTGGTCTCGGCCGGGACGTCCACCAGCATCAGCATCGGCACGAGCACCGGGGCGGCGATCGACCACATGGCCGATCCGGAGGTGACCAGGACGTTCACGACCGACAGCAGAGCCAGGACCATGAGGAACACGAGCGGCAGCGGCACGCCCGTGGTCTTGAGGACCTGCGCGGAGCCGACGGCCACGACGTCCCCGATGTGCGTCCAGTCGAAGTAGGCCAGGAACTGCGCGATGGAGAAGAACAGCACCAGCACGGGCGCGATCTGCTTGACGCCGCGCGCCATCAGGGCGGGGACGTCCGCCGCCGAGGTCACGGTTCCCGCGAGGACGCCGAAGACGATGCCCGCGAGGGCGAAGGCGAAGCCGACGAGGACGGCGACGCCGTTGAGGAACGGGGAGTCGTCCAGGGTGCCGTCCTCACCGCGCAGCGGGGACGACCCGGGAACCACCGCGATCGTCACGAGCACGGCGACGACCACGAGCGAGAGGATCGCCCACAGCATCGCGCGGCGCTCGCGGGCGGAGATCTCGAGGGACGCCTCGTCGACCTCGGCGTCCTCGTCGGCCTCGAGATCGGGGCGCTTGGCCAGCAGCGTGTTGGTCACCAGGGTGATCACGACGGCCAGCAGGAGCGACGAGGCGATGTTGAAGAACCAGTTGCTGAGCGGGGAGACGTACGCGTCGGGGTCGATGATCCGCGCCGCGGCGGTCGTGATGCCCGCGAAGATCGTGTCGTTCGGGGTGGGGATCGGGCTCGCGTCGTACCCCGAGGCGATCGAGGTGTACGCAACCACGATCCCGAGGATCGGGGAACGGCCGACGGCGCGGAAGGCGACGCCGCCGAGCGGCACCAGGATCGCGTAGGCGGCGGCGCTCGCGACGTGGGACATGGTGCCGGCGAAGGCGACCGCGAACACGACCAGCCACGACGGCACCCGCGAGACGCTCACGCGCATGAGCCCGGAGAGGAAGCCCGTGTGCTCGGCGACCGCGACGCCCATGATCACCACGACGATCGTGCCCATCGGGCCGAACGACGTGAAGTTGTCGATCGCGGTGGACATCGCCATCGCCAGGCCGTCGCCGCTGAGCAGGTTCTCGACGACCACCTTCTTGTCGTCGGCCGGACTGATCACGGAGACGCCGAGGGCCGACATGACGGCGCTCGCGACCCCGAGGATCCCGGCGAGGATCCAGAACAGCCAGAACGGGTGCGGCAGCGCGTTGCCGACGCGCTCGACGACGCCGAGGACCCGCAGCGTGCGCGGGAGCCGGGAGTCGGCATCGGTGGTGCTCGCGGGTGCGGAAGGGGCGGACGGTGAGCTCATGGGATCGACCTCGCTTCGTCGGGGGGTCAGCTCGTGATGGGTGGGGCTGTACGGCGCGCATCCTCGCGCGCCGAGTGCTCAGAGGCGGGACCAGCGCTCCACGAACGCGTCCAGGCGCTCGATGATCCGCGCGAGGATCCGCTCGCCGAGCTCCGCGGTCGCGCGCCGCGGATCGCCGAGCACGCCGTTGGAGCTCAGCTGGTCGTAGGGGCGCGTGAGGGTCGGCTGGGAGAACGAGCGCGCGAGCGCGCTCGTGGGGTCGAGGTCCGCCATCGTGGTGACGCCGGCCTCGAGGAGGTGCTCGCGCACGAGCTCGGGGGCGACGTGCAGCATCTGGGAGGTCTCCGCCTCGCCGCAGTGCCCGTGGATCTCGCTCACGCCGGCCTCGCGGACCACGTCGCCCGCGAGGGAGGTCAGGGGCGACCAGGCGAACTCGAGGTCGCGATCCACGGCGAGCAGGTCCTGGGCCACCGTGGTGAGCGCCGCGTTGTTCCCGCCGTGGCCGGTGACCACGAGGATCTTCCGCCACCCCTGGCGGCGCAGACCGAGGGCGATCTCGCGCACCAGGGCCGTGAAGGTGCTCGTGGTCAGCGTGAGGGTCCCCGCCATGGCCAGGTGGTGCGGGGAGACGCCGACCGGGAGCACGGGGCCGATCACGACGTCGCCGGGGCGTCGGCGCCCCAGGTCCTCGCAGACGGCCTCGGCGCGGATCGTGTCGGTGCCCAGCGGCATCGCGGGCCCGTGCTGCTCGAGCGCGCCGGCTGGCACGAGGACGATGTCCCCGGCCTCGGCGCTCTCCCGCGCCTCCTGGGAGGTCATCTCGGCGAGTCGACGGGCACGGGAGGGCGCTGCGCTCGGGGGCTGGTTCATGACTGGTCCTCCAGGTGGGCGGTGGCGTCGATCGCGTCGCGGATGTGCTCCAGGTGGCCCCTGGTGAGGCTCTCGGCGGCGTCCGCATCGCCCTCGCGCACGGCCCGGAGGATCTCGAGGTGCTCGGCGTGGTCCCGTGCGCGGTCGTCGTAGCTGAAGCGGATCTCGACCTGCTCCTGGGAGCGGCGCTCGAGCAGGGCGTCGATGGTCTGCACGAGCAGGGCGTTGCCCGTGCATCCCGCGAGCGCGACGTGGAAGTGCTGCTCGGGGCGCCCGGCGGGATCCGGGTCGTGCAGCGCGTTCTGCGCCGCGCGCTCCAGGGCGTCGAGGGTGTGCGGTGAGCGGGCGCGGGCGGCCTCGGCCGCGATCCCCGGCTCGATCGCCAGGCGCGCGGCGGCGAGCTCGCGCACGGACTCCCGCGTGATCGGGGGCCGATGGGGGTTCACGATGAGCGCGCGCTCGATGCCGGTGCCCACGTAGACGCCCGAGCCGTGGCGCAGCTCGACGACCTTCGAGGCCTCGAGACGGCGGAGGGCCTCGCGCAGGGTGGGGACGGTGACCTCGAGGCTCTCCGCGAGCCGGCGCGTCGCCGGCATCACGTCGCCGGGGCCGAGCCGCTCGCTGCGGATGCGATCGACGATCTCCTGGGCGAGCTGCTCCGAGAGCGAGAGACGAGGGGTCATGAAGTGACTAGATCACTTGATCGGTGTGTGGGTCAAGTCTCATCGGCCGCGGCCCCGCCGGCGTCAGCCGGCCCGGGCCGCCTGTCGCAGGCGCGGCACCACCATCGGCGTGCCGCTCTGCGGATCCGAGGCCACCTGGGCGTCGAGGTCGAAGACGTCGGCGAGCAGCTGCTCGTCGAGCACGTCGGCCGGGGCGCCCTGGACGACGAGCCGGCCCTCGTGGAGGACCACGAGCTCGTCGGCGTAGCGGGCGGCCTGGTTCAGGTCGTGGAGGACGGCGAGGACGGTGCGGCCGCTCGCGCGCATGTCCTGGCACAGGTGGAGGACCTCGATCTGGTGGGCCACGTCGAGGAAGCTCGTGGGCTCGTCGAGCAGCACGTGCGCCGTCTGCTGGGCGAGCACGAGCGCGATCCACACGCGCTGACGCTGCCCGCCGGAGAGGTCCGTGACCTGCACGTCCGCGAGCTCGGCCACGCCGGTGGCGGCCATCGCGGCGTCCACGGCCTCGCCGTCGCCCGGGAGCCGTCGGCGCAGCGCGGAGCGGTACGGGTGGCGCCCGCGGTCCACGAGGCCGCGCACGGTGATGCCGTCGGGCACGACGGGCTCCTGCGGGAGCATCGCCAGACGCCGTGCGACCGCCCGGGAGCGCTGGGCCTCCAGCGGCTCCCCGTCGAGGAGGATCCGCCCGGAGCGCACGGGCAGCGTCCGCGCCATGGCCTTGAGCATCGTGGACTTGCCGCAGCCGTTCGGGCCGATCACCGCGGTGAAGCGGCCCGCGGGCACCTCGAGGCCGAGGTCGGCGAGGACCGTCTTCTCCCCGTAGCCGACGCTCACGCCCTCGAGGGAGAGGGCCGGGGCCGCGGCGGATTCGGGTCCTATGCTCATGCGCTGTTCCTCCTCCAGGTGCCGATCAGCAGGATGCCCAGGTAGACGCCGCCGAATCCGGCGGTGATCACGCCCACGGGAAGCCCGTCGAGCAGGGGCACGGCCTGCACGGCGAGGTCGGAGACCAGCAGGATCACGGCGCCCACGAGCGCGGAGACCAGGAGGTGGGGGCCGGGCAGGCGCAGGGTGCTGCGGGCGATGTGCGGCGCGGCGAGCGCGACGAAGGCGATGGGCCCGGCGACCGCGACGGCCCCCGCGCACAGCAGCACCGACAGGATGATCGCGCTCGTGCGGGTGCGCACGGCCCCGCCGCCCAGGGCGTCGGCCATCTCGTCGCCCATGTCCATGACGGTGAGGTCGTGGCGCAGCAGACCGGCGAGCGGCGCGCACACCAGCAGCACGATGCCGATCATCGCCGCGTGCTGCATGCTGCGGGAGTTCAGGGAGCCCACGAGCTGCCCGGCGAGCTGGGAGCCGGCGTCGCGCAGCACCACGGCCACCACGTACTGGGTGAGGGCGAGCGCCATCGCGGCCACGCCGATCCCGGCGATGATCAGCCGCGAGGGCGAGGCGAAGCCGCGGCCGGTCGCCGCGTGGACGAGGCCGATCGCGATCGCCGAGCCGGCGAGCGCGCCCATCCAGGTGGGGGCGGGCCCGTCGGAGACGAGGGAGACCAGCGCGATGCCGGCGCCCGCGCCCGCACCGAGCCCGATCACGTCGGGGCTCCCCAGCGGGTTGCGGGTGACGGTCTGGAAGAGGGTCCCGGCGAGGCCGAGGGCGGCTCCGGCGCCCGCGCCGACGAGCACGCGCGGGCCGCGCATGCGGGTCAGGATGATCTCGGCGCGGCGGTCCCCCCCGCCTTCGAGCACCTTCAGGACGTCCGACGGGCCGACGCCGAGCTCGCCGCGGGCGAGGGTGATGACCCCGGCCGCGACGGCGATCGCGGTGAGGACGAGGGCGAGAAGCACGGTGCGGAGCCCCGGCGGGAGCGGAGCCCGGGTCGGGCGGGGCTCGGAGCGGCGCGCGGCGCGCTCGGCGGGAGGCGCGGAGACGGTGCTCATCGGTCGGTCACCGCCCCGCGGCGCACGGCCAGCAGCAGGAACGGGGCGCCCACGAAGGCGGTGACGACGCCGACCATGAGCTCCTCGGGCCGGATGAGGACGCGCGCGAGGACGTCGGAGGCGACCAGCAGCGCGGCCCCGAGCAGCAGGTTGAGCGGCAGCTGCCAGCGGTGGTCGGCGCCGACGAGGCCGCGCACGAGGTGCGGGACGGCGAGGCCGACGAAGGCGATGGGGCCCGCGGCGGCGGTCGCGCCCGCGGCCAGCAGTCCGGCGGCGATGATCCCGGCGCCCCGCACGAGGCGCACCGGGGAGCCGAGCGAGATCGCGACGTCGTCGCCGAGCGCGAGGGTGTTCAGGGCCGGGGCGATGAGGATCGCGATGGCCAGCCCCGTGAGCAGCACGGGGGCGACGGTCGCGAGGGTGGTGAGGTCGGCGCCGGTCAGGGAGCCGACGACCCAGTAGCGGTAGGAGTCGAAGACGCCAGGCATGCGCAGGATGATCCCCTGCACGATGGCGCCCAGCACGGCGCTGACCACGGCGCCGGCGAGCACGAGCGGGACCACGGAGGAGGTGCCCGCCGGGCGGGAGACGAGGTGGACGACGAGCACCGCGAGCAGCGCCCCGGGGATCGCGGCGAGCGCCGCGACCTGCGCGCTCACGGTGCCGAGGACCGCGGTGACCAGCACGATCGCGAAGGATGCGCCGGAGGTGACGCCCAGCAGCCCGGGCTCGCCGAGGGGGTTCCGGGTGAGGGCCTGGATGAGCTGGCCGGAGAGCGCGAGCGCCGCGCCCACGGCGAGTCCGACGAGGGTGCGCACGGCGCGGCCGTGCACGATCAGCTCCATCCGCTCCTCGCCCCGTCCCAGCAGGGCGGCGCGCAGCTGGCCGGGGTCGTCGGCCCGGGCGCCGAGGCACACGCTGGCCAGGCACACCGCGAGCACGAGCAGCACCGCGAGCGCGATCGCGGCGAGCGGCGGGAGCCGGCGCCTGCCGCCGAGGAGCACCCGCCCCGCGCCGGCGGCGGGGCGGGTGCTCGGATCGGACGAGACCGCGGTGCTCACGATCAGACCTTCGCGACGGCCTTCTCGATCAGCGGGACGTAGCGCTCGAGCGCCCACGGGACGGTGAGCGGGTTGATCATCGAGGAGCCCGTGACGAACGCCTGGTCGGTCGGGGCGACGATCGCGCCGGCCTTGATCGCGGGGATGTCCGCGTACAGCGGCTGCGCCTCGACCTCCTTGCGGTTCTTCTCGTCCGAGTAGAACGTGAAGATGAGGTCCGAGTCGTCGAGCATGTCGGCGTTCTCGAGACCGATCATGGCCGAGTCCGTGCCCTCGACCTCGTACTTCGAGATCTCGTCCTTGATGGGATCCACGGTGAGGCCCAGTGCGCTGACCATGGCGACGCGCTGCTCGTCGGGGTAGAACACGCCCAGCGTGCCCTTCCCGGAGTTGTAGATGAAGGAGAACGTGACGTCCTCCCACTCCTTCTGCCGGCGGGAGGCGAACTCGTCCTTGATGCCCGCGATGAGCTCGTCGGCCTTCGAGGGCAGGCCGAGGGCCGTGGAGATCGTGGTGATCTGCTGCTCCCAGGTGATCACCCACGCCTCCTTCTCGTAGGCGACCGTGGGGGCGATGTCCTTGAGGACGTCGTACTGCTCCTTGGTGATCCCGGACCAGGGGGCGAGGATCAGATCGGGGGTGAGCGCGAGGATCGCCTCGGTGTCGAGCTCGGTGGAGCCGGTGATGAGCTCCGGCAGCTTCCCCTTCTTCTCGTCGATGGCCTCGTGCACCCACGGCAGCTGGCCGGAGTCGTCGGCGCCCCAGGCGTAGTCCTCGACGCCCACGGGGATGGTGCCCAGCGCGATGCAGGTCTCGGTGGACCCCTGGCCCAGAGTGACGATGCGCTGGGGCTTCTCGGTGATCTCGGCGGTGCCGAGCGCGTGCTCGATGGTGACGGGGAAGGCGCCGTCCTCGGAGTCGCCGCCGGCGTCGGAGGCGGTCTCGTCCGCCGAGGAGGCTCCTCCGCAGGCGGCGAGCGCGAGGCCGATGGGGGCCGCGGCCGCTCCGGCCAGCAGCGAGCGGCGGCTGGGCCGACGGGCGGGCTCGGGCCGACGGGCCCCGTCGGCGGACAGGGGGCGGGGCGCGAGGGGGCTGCGAGAGAGGGATCGGCGGGTCATGGCGGTGCGGTCTCCGTTCCTGGTGACTGGGGATGGAGCCGGGCCGCGCATCCGGTGGGGCGTCCGCATGCGGGAGGGTCGACGGTGCCTTCGGCGATGCCCGCCGAGGGCAGGTGAGGGTCGACTTCTCCGAGGCTTCGGCGACCCTCACCCTAGAGGGTGGGCGAGGGCCGCCACCACGTCCCACGTGGGGATGCGTGATGGGTCACACCAGGTCAGGACGCGTGCGGACAGGTCAGTCCTGCACTCCCCCGATCCTCTCGGACAGCTCGACGAGCCGGTTCGAGAACCCCCACTCGTTGTCGTACCAGGCGAAGACCTTGACCTGGTCGCCGACGGCCTGGGTGAGCGGGGCGTCGAAGACGGCGGAGTGCGGGTCGCCGACGATGTCTGCCGAGACGATGGGCGCCTCCGAGTAGGCGAGGTACCGGGAGAGCCCGGGGCTCGCGGCGGCGGTGCGGAAGGCCTCGTTCACCTCGTCGGCGCTCCCGGGCCGGGCGAGCTTCGCGGTGAGGTCGGTGATGGAGCCGACGGGCACGGGCACGCGCAGCGAGGCCGCCGTGAGGCGCCCGTCGAGCCGCGGGATGATCCGACCGATGGTCTTCCCCGCGCCGGACGAGGTGGGGATCGTGGAGACCGCGGCGGCACGCGCGCGCCGCAGGTCGGAGTGCGGGGCGTCCTGCAGGCGCTGGTCGCTGGTGTACGCGTGGACGGTGGTCATCAGTCCGGACTCGACGCCGAAGGCGTCGTCGAGGACCTTCACCAGGGGTGCGAGGCAGTTGGTCGTGCAGGACCCGTTGGAGAACACGTCGCCCGTGAAGTCCACGTCGGCGTCGTTGACGCCGAGCACGAGCGCGGGCACGTCGCCGTCGGCGGGGGCGGAGATGATCACCTTCCGCGCACCGGCCGCGAGGTGCTGACGGGCGGAGCCCGCATCGGTGAAGCGGCCCGTGGACTCGATGACGACGTCCACGCCGTGCTCGCCCCAGGGGATGCTCCCGGGCTCGCGCTCGGAGCTGACGGGGATGCGCCGTCCGTCCAGCACGATCGCCCCGTCCTCGGCCGCGACGCCGTCGAGGCGGCCGTTCAGCGAGTCCCATTCCAGGAGGGTCGCGAGCGTCGCCGCGTCGGCGATGTCGTTGACGGCGACGACCTCGACGTCCGCCGCGGAGGCGAGCGCCGCCCGCAGGTAGGTGCGGCCGATGCGGCCGAATCCGTTGATCCCGATGCGCACGGTCATGACCGGCCTTCTTCCTGATCTCCCCGTTCCCGGGGTGCCCGGGATTCCCTGGCGGAGGGGTCCACGGACGCGCTGGTCGCGTCCAGGAGTGCCACGGCGCCGCGGATCGCGGCGTCCATGGGGGCCTGATCGCCCTCGGCGCGGGCGAGCACGTAGCCGCCCTGGATGACGGCCGAGAGCGTGCGGGCGAGGTCCGCGGGGACGACGGTCCCGGGCAGCTCGCCGGCGGCGACGGCGGCGGCGATCGCGTCCTCCCAGCGCCCGAGCATGGTCGCGAAGGCGCCCTGGACGATGCGCGCGAGGTCGGGATCGGTGACCGACTGCGGGTCCTGGGTCATCCGGCCGATGCGGCAGCCGCGCGTGCCGGGCCTGGGGAGGCGGAGGTAGGCCTTCATGCGCTCGAGCGGCGTGCCGGCCTCGACGTCCTCGAGCACCGAGGCCTCGTCGGCCATGGTGCCGGACACGGCGGAGAGGGAGGCGACGGCGAGATCGTGCTTGCCGGCGAAGTGGTGGTACATGCTCCCCTGGCCGACGCCGGCGCGGGTCATCACGTCGCGCGGGCTGGTGGCGGCGTAGCCGCGCTCCCACAGCAGCTCGGACATGGCATCGGTCAGCTTCTCTCGCGCTCCCATGCCACGAGTGTAACAACTAGTATGTACAGAACGCGAGCATCGCTGTTCGCGCAGGTCAACAGGGAGTCTGAGACGGTTTTCCGCTCAGGCGTCGTCGTTCATCGAGGAGGACGCGCGGAGCACCTCGGTGCGCAGGACGTCGATGTCGACGTCGCCCTTCACGCCCGCGACCGAGCCGTCGAAGCGGGTCTGCCACAGCGCCCAGTCGCCCTGGACGGGCCGGGAGCCGTCGTTGTAGAGCCAGTCGGGCCGGTCCTCGGTGGCGTCGAGTCCGTAGTGGTCGCGCCATTCGCGCGAGGAGTAGAGCACCACGCGGCGTCCCCAGGCCTTCTCGACGGCGTCGATGAAGGCCGCGACCTCCTCCTTCGCCTGCTTCGCCTCGGGGCGCTTCTCGCAGGCCCCGTCGAACTCGAGGTCGAGGGCGGGAGGCAGGGCGTCGTCGCTCGGCGGCACGGCCTCCAGGAACGCCTTCGCCTGGTCGGCCCCGGGCGAGCAGAGCGTGAAGTAGTGGTAGGCGCCGGGGGTCACGCCGGCGCCGCGCGCGCCGCGCCAGTTCGCGTTCAGCTGCGGGTCGGTGAAGCCGGTGCCCTCGGTGGCCTTCATGTACGCGAAGGAGATGCCGTCGCCGCGGACCTTCGTCCAGTCGATCTCGCCCTGATGGGCGGAGACGTCGATGCCGAGGGCCTCCTCGCCGCCGAGGCTCGCGTCCTTCGGCAGCTGCGAGAGCGCCGGGGCGTCGGCCGGGGTGGCGGGGACGCTCATCGCGGAGTCGTCGGCCCCGCCGCCGAGGGCTCCCCCTCCCCCGCCGCCGTGGCGTCCCAGGATCGCGCTGCACGAGATCACGACCAGCAGGATCACGAGCGCGAGGCATCCTCCCGCGACGATCTGGCGGCGTCGCACCTGCTCACGGGTGAACTTCTGGCGCGGTCGCGAGCGCGGGCGCACGGGATCGCCGGGTCGTGGGGAGCGGTCGGGGGGCGGGGAGGACGTCATCGGTCTCGGGGCCTCCGGTGGGGGCGGGTGGCGCGGTGCGGCGGGCGTCCTCCGGCGCGGGGATCCGCGCGGGCGGACGGTCGGATGCTCCGGCCGACGGGATCAGCGGGCGTGCAGCTCGACGAAGGCGCGCAGCAGCTTCGCGGCGTGGTGGACGTCGACGGGGCGCACGCGCTCGATCAGCTCCTCCTCCTCGGCCGGGTCGAAGTAGCCGTTGTCGCGGTAGGCGCGGATGCGGAAGACGAGTCCGTCGTTGTCCAGCTCGGGGTGGAACTGGGTGGCGTACTGCGAGGTGCCCACTCGGAACATCTGCACGGGGCAGCCCTGGCCGGTGGCCAGCAGCACGGCGTGCTCGGGCAGCACGTGCACGGCCTCCTTGTGGCCCACGAAGGCGAGGAAGCTGTCGGGGACGCCTGAGGCCCTGATCAGCGGGTCCTCGCGACCGGCGTCGGTGAGCTCGACGTCGATGCCGCTCACGGGCTCCCCGTAGGTGCGGTCGACGATCGCGCCCTGATGGACGCCCAGGGTCCCGACGCCGTAGCAGGCGCCGAAGAAGGGAAAGTCGGCCTCGACGACGCGGTCCAGCAGCTCCCCCAGCTCGCGCTCGGCGCGCACCTGGTCGGAGGACTTCGAGGCGGCGTCGTCCGAGGTGTTGTACGGGCTGCCGCCGACGATGATCCCCGAGATCTCCTCGAGGTCGACGGGCGGCATCGGCGTGCGGTCGAGCTGGATGTGCTGCAGCTGCTCGGCCTCGAGGCCCGTCAGGCGCAGCACTGCCTCGTACTCGGACTGCGCGACCTCGTCCTCGGGACGCGTCGCGATGAGAAGGAACGGTTTCACCCGGTCATTGTCACTCAGGGGCACCGCCGGGAACGGACAGACGGCACATCTCGGCGCGGCGCGGCGTCCGGTGTATTCGCTCGCCATCCCCGGTCGCGCCCCGCTAGCGTCGCCGGGGTGAGCACGCTCCCCTCCACGAACCCCTACGAGGATCCCGAGTCCGCGCGGCTGTACGACGCCGAGAACTCCGGGCGCGAGGACGTCGAGTTCTATCGGCGCCTGGCCCGCAAGCTGCGCGGCACCGCGGCGCGCGGGGCGGACGCCCCCTTCACGGTCCTCGACATCGGCTGCGGCACGGGGGTCCTCTGCGTCGATCTCGCGGCCGACGGCCACCGCGTGCTCGGCGTCGATCCCGCCGGGGCGATGCTCGAGATCGCGCGCACGCGTCCCGGCGGCGAGCGCGTGACCTGGATCCTCGGCTCCGCGGACGCCGCCCCGGAGGCCGAGGCGGACCTCGCGGTCATGACCGGGCACGCCGCCCAGCAGATCGTCCCCGCGGACGCGTGGCACGCGCTGCTCGCGAGCGCCCATCGGGCGCTGCGTCCCGGCGGGGTGCTCGCCTTCGAGAGCCGCGACCCGCGCCGGCGACCGTGGGAGCACTGGACGCCCGAGAGCACGCGCGGCGACTTCCCCCACCCCGACGGCGGCGTGTTCACCAGCTGGGTCGAGCTCCTCGCGGTCGACGAGAGCGGGGCCGACGGCGTCGTCGAGACGCACCGCGGCATCACGGAGCGCGAGGGGTCCGCGCGACGCAGCGCCGAGGAGACGCTGATCTTCCGGCCGCTCGAGGTGCTGCGCGCGGACCTCGAGGCCGCAGGCTTCGCCGTGGAGCAGGTGCACGGCGACTGGTCCGGCGGACCCGTCACCGACGCGACTGCCGAGCTGATCCTCCTCGGGCGCCGGGCATGAGCACGAAAGGCGACCATCGCTCCGATCCCAGCCCCGGACCCGAGCCCGCACCCAGCCCATGTCCTGAGCCCGAGTCCGGGCCCGAGCCCGGACCTGCGCCCGGACCGACGCAGTTACCACGGCCGTCGGGCGCGCAGATCCTCGCCGCCCGGGACGTCGCGGCCCAGCGCCTGGGCGTCACGCTGGGCGCCGCGTTCCCCGAGGGCTCGACGGGCTGGGTGGGCGCGGCGACCGGCGCCCGCGGCGAGGACCTGGTGCTCAAGGTCGCCTGGGCGCACGAGGAGGCCCGGGACGAGGCGCTCGGGATGAGCATCTGGTCCTCCGGCCCGGACTCCGGGCGGGAGGAGCCTCGACCGATCGTGCCGCGCGTGCTCGAGGCCCGCCGCGAGGGCGCGCTCAGCGTGCTGCTCATGGAGCGCGTGCGCCCCGGCACGACGCTCGCACGCAGCGGGCTCCCGCCCCAGCGGGAGGACGAGGTGGTCGCGGGGCTGCTGCGTCGCCTGTGGATCCCCGCCGACGACCTCCCCGGCGCTCCCGAGCACGGCTTCCGCCCGCTCGCGCACATGTGCGCCTGGTGGGCCGACGAGGCCGCCGAGCGCCTCGCCCGCGACTCCCGCGGCCTGCCGGAGGAGCTGGTGCGACGGGGCCTGGACCTGTTCCGCGCGCTCCCCCGCGAGCACGGCGTCCCCGAGGTGCTGCTCGCGACCGATCTGCACCACCACAACGTGCTCGCAGCGGGCGGCGAGGGGCCGGATCACGGCGGCTCCTGGCTGGTCATCGACCCGAAGCCGTACGTGGGCGACCCGCACTACGACCTGCTGCAGCACATGTTCAACGCCGAGGACCGCCTGGTCGAGGACCCGTCGGGCTTCAGCGCCCGGATGGCGCGCCTGACGGGCCTCGACCCGGAGCGGACGGCGCGCTGGCTGCTCGCGCGCTGCATCCAGGAGGCGCCGGGATCCGCTGCCGCCGCCCGCGCCGCGCTGCGCCTCGCGGCCGACGGGATCTGAGCGGGCGACCGGATCAGCCGGTCCGGCGCCGGCACGGCTCCTGCGCGGCTACCGGGTGCGCTCCCACGGGGCGGGCTCGTACCGGGCGAGACCCGGTGCGGCCTGCTCCACCTGCGCGCGCAGGAACGGCTGGAGCGTCGGCCCCCATCGAGTGTTCAGCCGGTTCAGCTCGGCGAACATCGCGCCGACGGGCCAGCGCGGCGGCAAGAGCTCGACGGGGAGGTGGGGATCGGCGAGCACGACGCGCATGACCTGCTGGTAGAGCGCGTTCCATCGTCCGAACACGTCCCAGAGGCGCGCCTCGTCGGCGGGCGGATCGTCACCGCAGGCCTCTCGGCCCTCGAGCCCCTCGTGCCCCTGGCCGCCGGGACGGCGCTCGAGCTCCACGCTCCCCCGCAGCTCGCGGATCCGCGAGGTGAGGTCCTCGGCGCGGCGGGCGACGTCGGCGAGATCCCACGTCGCGCCCGCCATCCCCCGCGCCTCCTCGACGGTCTCGGGGGTGATCAGCACGCGGTGGAGGACGGCGCCCTCGGGTGCCTCGCCCAGTTGGCCGAGCACGGTGTCCGTCTCGGCCCGGACGCTGATCAGCACACCGGGGCGCAGGGTCCCGAATCCGTGGAAGTCTGCGTAGTAGGTGAGGCGGTCGCGGAACCAGCGTGCGCTCTCGGGGACGTGGTGGACGATCCCGTGGAAGCTGCCGGACCAGGCGGGAAGCGTCGCGGTGCCCTCAATCTGCCGGTATCGGCGCGCGAGCGGGGCTCCCAGGGAGTAGACGCCCACGCGTCCGTAACGCTCGACGTCGAGGCGACCCATCCTCACCATCTTCGCGAGCGTGCTGCGAGCTGCGGACTCGGTCATGTGGAGGCGGCCGAGCAGGCGCAGCAGGCCCGGTCCGGGAAGGCTCGCGGCCGTGAGCGCGCCGAAGACGAACCCGACGTCCTGCGCGCGGTCGGTGCGCCGATAGCGTTCGAGATCCGTCACCGTTCTCCTCACGTTCCGTGCAGAAGTAGCCCTGGCTCGTGGCCGACCCTACCGTGAGAACACGTCTGGTCTGCGACGATGTCGCGCTTCTGCGGCATCCGGACGGGTCGGCACTGCAGCACAGGGACTCGCAACGGAGGTTCCCATGAGCTCGAACCAGATCTATGCCCGGTCGGCGCTGAACGGCGCCGTGGCCGGGGTGATCGCCCTGGCCGCCGCGATCATCGGATTCGGCGTGCTGGGCGGCGCGTCGGTGGGCAGCGCGCTCCTGATCGGCATCGCCTTCGGCGTGGTCGTCTTCGCCCTGGTGGGCGCGATCAACTACTTCGTCCTGCGGGCGAAGCACCCGCGCGAGCGCCCGCCGGAGCGCATGGCCTGAGACCCCGCGGGGCTGCGACCCCCGGATCGAGACCCCTCGCTGGTGGTGGGGCGGGTCGCGGAGCAGCGTCGCTCCGCGACCCGGGGGACGGCGTGCTCAGGTGCTCGAGTCGCCGGGCTCCGGCGCCCCGAGCAGCGCGCGCAGCTCCGGGGTGAGTCCCTCGACCTCGACGCTCCGGGGCCCGCGCCGGAAGGTCTCCGGGGTGACGACGAACCGCTGGTGCTCCACGGCTCGGCCGTTCTGCTCGATGACCTCGGTGCCGTTGTCGACGTAGCCGCAGGAGCGGGAGACGCCGTAGGAGCGCTCGTTGCCGACGACCGCCGCGGACTCCGCCCGCACTGCGCCCAGGTGGTCGAAGGCGAGCACGAGCACGGCGCGGCGCATGAGACCGCCGTAGCCGCGCCCCTGCATGTCCCGTGCGAGCCAGGATCCCGAGGTCACCGTGCGGCGCACGGCGAACTGCTTCGCGTCGAGGTCCTGGCAGCCGATGAGCCGGTCGTCGGCCCAGATGCCCAGGGTCAGCGACCAGCTCTCCGGGGTCAGCTCGCTGCGTAGGCGCCATTGGAAGCGCAGCGCCTCGCGGATCCGCTCCTGCTCGGGCCGGGCGTACCAGGGGAAGACGTGCGGGGCGTCGGGGTCGGCGAAGATCGGCCGACGCAGCAGCTCGGCGTACTCCGGCAGGTCGCGATCGGCGAGGACCCGCAGGGTGAGCGGGCCGGAGCGCACCCGCAGGGCGAAGGGCGGGTGCAGGGCGTCGAGGTCCGGCGGGAGCCCGGGGGACATGGACGGATCGGGCGTCGGCGAGGCGGGCATGCGCCCAGAGTAGAGGCGCATACCCTGCCCCCATGAGCATCGACGTGCTGCTGAGCGGGTTCGAGCCCTTCGCGGGGGCCACGACGAACGAGTCGTGGGAGGCGGTGCGGCGGGCCGCGCCGCTCCTGGAGGCCCGGGGTCTGAGCGTGGGGACGGCATGCCTGCCCGTCGTGTTCTCCCGCGGGGCCGACATGCTGCTCGAGCAGGTCACGGCCCGTTCGCCGCGCCTCGTGATCGCGACCGGTCTCGCCGCGGGCCGGCGCGCGATCACTCCCGAGCGGGTCGCGATCAACGTGCAGGACGCCCGCATCGCCGACAACGACGGCCGCTCCCCCATCGACGCCCCCTGCCTGGACGGCGGCCCGGTCGGATACTTCTCGACCCTGCCGATCAAGGCGATGGTCGAGGCCGCGCGGGACCTCGACGTGCCGGCCGCGGTCTCGCAGACGGCCGGGACGTACGTGTGCAACGACGTCTTCTACCGGCTGTGCCATGCGCTGCAGGCGGACGCGAGCACGGCCAGCGGTGGGGGCGTCGCCGTCCGCGGCGGGTTCGTCCATGTCCCCTCGGCCGACGTGGTGGGCGCCGACGACGCCGCACGCGCCCTGGTGGCGATGGTCGAGGCCGCTCTGGGGTCGGATCAGGACGTCCGGATCACCGGCGGTGTGGAGTCCTGAGAGGGTTTTCCACAGAGAACTCCACACCTGGGGACGAATGACAGGTTTGTGATTCCGCACGGTGGAGGGCTTCGTACCGCAGGTCATGGGGGCTGTCGCACGGTGTCGACGCCTGTTGGACACCTCCGGTCCACAGGTTCGAGGCCTCCGTCCCCCGAGATTCCACACACGATCGGCAGTTGTCCCCAAAGTTATCCACAACTGGGGATAATCACAGGCATGTGATTCCACAGCCCGGGGGTCGGCTCGACCGTCGGCGACTCGGCACGCCGGCTCCTCAGCCCATCGGCCCCTCGCCGTCGGCCCCTCGCGATCGGCCCGTCGGACCCGCGGCCCGCCGCCTCAGAGCAGCGGCAGGTACCCGGCGGGGACGGTCGCGATCTTCACCGCGATGAGCACGAGGCACAGCACGAGCCCCGCGGCGAGCACGCCGCCGTGGATGAGCGCCGAGCGGCGCGCGAGGGCGGCGCGGTCGGCGCCGGGGCTCGCCTTCGGGCGCAGCGCGAACATCACCGCGGTCAGCGCCGTGCCCATCACCAGACCGCCCAGGTGCCCCTGCCACGAGATGTTGGGGATCGTGAAGGTGATGACGAGGTTCAGCCCGATCAGCACGAGGATCTGCGTGGTCTCCGCGCCCATCCGCCGGTTCACGATCAGCAGTGTGCCGAACAGGCCGAAGATGCCGCCGCTCGCGCCGAGCGTCGCCCCGACCCACGAGGAGGACATGGGGTCGGCGAACAGGAGCACGGCCACCTGCCCCGCGAACAGGGAGAGCATGA
The DNA here is from genome assembly GCF_023373525.1 of Brachybacterium kimchii. Lineage (NCBI taxonomy): Bacteria > Bacillati > Actinomycetota > Actinomycetes > Micrococcales > Dermabacteraceae > Brachybacterium > Brachybacterium kimchii. Next base: position 3,442,260 of record NZ_CP097218.1, on the reverse strand, counting down.
AGATCGCGCCGAAGCGCCAGTGCCCGAGCGTGCGCTCGAGGTGCGTGCCCACCAGGTACATGGCGTACATGTTCAGCAGCAGATGGAACACGCCGCCGTGGAGGAACCCCGAGGTGATCAGGGTCCAGGGCATCGCGAGGGTGCGCACGGGGGCGTAGATGAGGGCCTGCTCGACGGCGCCCCCGGGGATCAGGGTCTGGCCGAGGAACAGCACCACGCACAGGCCGATCACGCCGTAGGTGAGGAACGGGGTGGAGCTGCCCATGCGGCCGCCGGCCATGTTGCGCGGGCTCGCCGAGCGCTGCTGCGCGGCGAGCTCCTTCTCGCAGTCCACGCAGAGCATCCCCACGGGTGCGGGGCGCTGGCACTCGCCGCACGCGGGCCGGCCGCAGCGCTTGCAGCGCACGTAGCTCACGCGGTCGGGGTGGCGGGGGCACACGGGCCCTCCCGCCTGCTCGCCTCCCGGGATCTGGTGCGCAGGCAGCGAGGCATCGTCCGCGGCGCCCGCGGAGGAGCCGCCCGTCCCGGCCGCAGCGCCGTCGGCCCCTCCGGCTCGTTCGGCGTCGCCGGCGGAGTAGCCGTAGCTGGGTCGCGGGCGCTGGGCCGGATCCGGGTCGTCGGCGCCGTAGCCGTAGGTGGGTCGGTTCTCCATGCCCCCATTCCTACATGAGGCACCGGGGAGCACGCCGAGGCGCGACGGCGCTCCGGGTCACAGGTCGAATACATCGAACGGTTGATTCCGTCCGACGAGGCCGTTCCTAGCGTGGATCGCGTACCGCGGCGCAGGTCGCCGCGGCCCCCAGAACCCCGCGCGACCAGGAAGAACGATGAGAACCTCGATCAGCTCCCCGACGCAGTCGCCCACGCCTGCCGCGGCGTCGGCCCCGTCCCGACCCGCCCGCGCCCTCGCCCGGATCGCCGCGCTCCTCACGGGCCGGCGCTCCGCCTGGGCCGTGCTGGCGATCGCCGCGCTCCTCGCGCTCGCGCTGATGGGTCTGCGGGGATCCGGGCCCGCCGCGGGGATGGATGCGCTCCCGACGAGCGCCGAGTCCTCGCGGGCCGCCGCGATCGCCGACCAGCTGCCCGACGCGGACCAGCAGACCGTGATGGCCGTCGTCACCCGCACCGACGGCGGGGAGCTGACATCGGACGACGAGCAGCAGGTCGCCCATCTGCGCACCGCCCTCGCGGACGCGACCGACGGCGACGAGCTGCCTCCGATGCCCTCCGAGGACGGGCGCGCCGATCTCGTGCTCGCGCCGATCGACACCGGCGCAGGCGACGATGCGGTCGACGCGAAGATCGCGGACCTGCGGGAGGTCGCCCATGGCGCCGTCTCCGGCGACCTGCAGGTGCAGCTCACCGGTGGGCCCGCCGTCGGCTCCGACATCCGCGGCGCCTTCGCGGGCGCCGACTTCCGCCTGCTGATCGTGACGATCGCGGTGGTCGGGGTGCTCCTGCTGCTCACCTACCGCTCCCCCGTGCTGTGGCTGCTCCCCCTCGCGGTGGTCGGCGCGGCCGACGGCGTCGCGAGCGCCGTCACCTCGCGCATGGGCGAGACCTTCTCCCTGGCCTTCGATGCGGGCGTGATCAGCGTGCTCGTGTTCGGCGCGGGCGCGAACTACGCGCTGCTGCTGATCTCGCGGTACCGCGAGGAGCTGCATCGCAGCGACGACCACCGGGAGGCCCTGCGCCGCGCCTGGAGCGAGACCGCACCGGCCGTGGTCGCCTCGAACGTGACGGTGGTGCTCGCCCTGCTCACGCTCGTGCTGGCCGTCATGCCCGCGACCCGCGGGCTCGGCATCGCCGCAGCCGTGGGACTCGTGATCGCCCTGCTCGCGGTCCTGTTCCCGCTCACGGCCCTGCTCGCGATCACGGGGCGCCGCGTGTTCTGGCCCTTCGTCCCGCGCCCCGAGCAGGCCGGATCGGATGCCGCATCGACGTCCTCCGCGACCGATGATGCCGAGCGCGGCGTCTTCGCCGCCGTCGCCCGCCGCGTCACCGCCCGCCCGGTGCTCTCCGTGATCGGCACGCTCGCCGTGCTGGCCGTGTGCGCGACCGGTCTGCTGGGCACGCGCGTCGGCCTCTCCCAGAGCGAGCAGTTCGCCTCGGCGAACGAATCCCAGACCGGCTTCACCGCGATCGCCGAGCACTACGGCGCCGGCCAGTCCGGCCCGCACCTGATCACCGTCCCCACGACGGACGCGAAGGCCGTGACGACCGCGGCGAAGGACGTCCCCGGCATCGAGTCCGTCGCCGAGAGCGGCACCACGCCCGAGGGCGAGACCGTCCTCTCGGCCACGGGCACCGCCCAGCCCGAGTCCCCGGCGGCCGACGACGAGGTCCTCGCCCTGCGCGGCGCGGTCCACGGCGTCACGCCGGACGCCCTGGTGGGAGGCACCTCGGCGCAGGCGCTCGACGTCCACGACGACTCGATGCGGGACCTGCTGCTCATCGCGCCGATCATCCTCGGGGTGATCCTCGTGGTGCTCATGGTGCTGCTGCGGGCGCTCGTGGCTCCGCTGGTGCTGCTCGCGGCGAACCTCGTCAGCACGCTCGCCTCGATCGGGCTGGGCCTGTGGGTGGGCCGCACCCTCTTCGACATCCCCGCGCTCGACGTCACCGTGCCGCTGCTGGCGTTCCTGTTCCTCGCGGCCCTGGGCGTGGACTACACGATCTTCCTCACCCACCGGATCCGTCGCGAGGCCGAGCGCTTCGGCACAGTGCACGGCACCGTCCGGGCCGTGGGCTCGACGGGTGTGGTCATCACGAGCGCCGGGATCGTGCTCGCCGCGGTCTTCGCCGCCCTCGGCGTGCTGCCGCTCGTGGTCCTCGGCCAGCTGGGCCTGATCGTCGGGCTCGGCGTCCTCGTGGACACGGTGCTCGTGCGCACGGTGCTCGTGCCCGCCCTGTTCTCCCTGATCGGGGACCGCATGTGGTGGCCGGGGCGCGTGGGCGGCCGCGCCGATCGCCGCGCCCGCTGAGCAGCGGTGACCGTCGGCCCCTTCGCCCGCGGAACCCTCTGCCGCCGGCTGCTGCCGGCACCGCCCCTCCCTCAGCTCCCCGTCCCTCAGCTCCACCTTCGAAAGGAACACCCATGCGCGCCATGAACCGTCTGTTCACCGCGATCTGCGTCTACCTCGGCCTCGGCCTCGTCTCAGGCCTTGCGTTCCGCGAGATCACCAAGCACTCCGACTGGCCGGCCACCGATCACACCCAGCTGGGCGTCGTGCACACGCACCTGCTGACCCTGGGCGTGATCGTCCTGCTCGCGGTCCTCGCCCTCGAGGCCACGCTCCGGCTCTCCGACTCCCCGCGCCTGTTCGCGTGGTTCCAGGGCATCTACCACGCAGGGGTGCTGGTCAGCGCCGCCATGATGTTCGTCCGCGGCATGCTCACCGTGCAGGGCGCGGACCTGGGGGCTATGGACGCCATGGTCTCGGGCATCGCCGGGATCGGGCACATCCTGCTCACCGTCGGCTTCGTGCTGCTGATGGTCCTGATCCGCAGGGCGATCGTCCGCCGCGCGACGGAGGAGACCGTCACCGTGCGCGCCTGAACACGCCGACCAGGCCGCCCGACGGCGCCAGCAGCAGCCGATCGGGCCGCCTGCCGACCCCTGACACCGACGAGAAGTACGAAACGGTTGCCATGAGCGCTCATGGCAACCGTTTCGTACTTCTCGCGGGGTGGCCCCGGTGGGGTGGCCCCGGTGCGGGGCCGTCGGAGGGCGAGCGCCCTGATGGGCGCCCGCCTCCGAATCACTTCTCGATGTCGACGGACTCGATGACGACGTCCTCGACGGGACGGTCGCGCATGTCGGTCTGGGTGGTGGCGATCGCGTCGACGATCTTCTTCGACTCGTCGTCGGCCACCTCGCCGAACACGGTGTGCTTGCCGTGCAGGTACTGGGTGGGGGCGACGGTGATGAAGAACTGCGAGCCGTTGGTGCCCGAGGGCTTGCCGGTGATCGCGTTCATGCGCTTGCCGGCGTTGGCCATCGCGAGCTTGTAGGGCTCGTCGAAGTTCTTCTCGGAGATCTCGTCGTCGAACATGTAGCCGGGGCCGCCGGTGCCGGTGCCCAGCGGGTCGCCGCCCTGGACCATGAAGCCGTCGATGACGCGGTGGAAGATGACGCCGTCGTAGAACGGACGGGTGACCTTCTCGCCGGAGTCGGGGTCGGTGAACTCGCGAGTCCCCTCGGCGAGGCCGACGAAGTTGGCGACGGTCTTGGGGGCGTCGTTCTCGAACAGCTCGAGGCGGATGTCGCCCTGGTTCGTGTGCAGTGTTGCGAACATGCGGCCAGTCTCGCACAGGCGCGTGGGCGCGGCATGCGCGCGATCGACGGGCACCTGCTCACCGTCGACGGAGACGTGGGCGCGACCGACGGATCCGCCGGTCGCGGGTCAGGACCCCGGCCGGAGGCGCGGTTCAGGACCTCGACCAGGCGTCGCTGCGCAGGCCGAGCGGTGCATCCGGGCCGGTGGTGGCCGTCGGCCGGTCGAAGCGCGCCCCGTCGGGGTTCTCCTTCGAGGCGAGCAGCCAGATCAGCAGCAGCCAGCCGACGATCGGGATGAGGATCAGGAAGAACCAGCCGCCGCCGTGCCCTGCGTCGTGCAGGCGCCGCCAGACCACCGCGAGGCTCGGGATGAGGGTGCCCAGCGCCCAGATCGTCGCGATGACCCCGATCACCGAGGCACCGCTCGACCCCATCGGCCATCGGCTGCCGACGATCACGAAGGTGTAGTCCCACGTCCACCCCGCGACCAGTGTGTTGCCGGCGATCTGCAGAGCGGCCGTGACCAGGAGGTTCACGAGCACCCACCACCAGTACTCGCTCCGGCTCGCCCGCCCGCTGGAGATCCCGTACTGACGGAAGAAGCGGCCGAGGGCCTGCAGGGGCGTCGCACCGCGCAGCGGCGGGAGGGAGGGCTTGCGGGGCATCAGGGATCACCTGCTCATGGCGCGTCGTCGCGGGGATGCGCGAGTGTGGACCCGATCACGGTACCGCGGGGAAGCGGATCTCCATCCCCACCTGTCAGCACTCTGGATCCGCGTGCCGGGGGTCACGGTAGGGTGGAACCACTCGAGACGTGTCGTCGCGTTTGAGCGACGCGACCCTCGTCCGCACGCACTCCCCCGTCGGGACAGCCCGGCGGACATGACCGAAAGGGGACTCGCATGGCGCTGAGCACGAAACGTGCCAAGAAGGCAGCGAAGAAGGGCCGGAAGGACGCGGCCAAGACCGCGTCGAAGGTCCAGGACCAGGCGCAGAAGACCGCTGCGGATCTCGGCAGCACTGCGGAGGACAAGGCCGGCAAGGCCGTCGAGGAGCTGAAGTCCCTCGCCGGCAACGCGGGCGACAAGGCCTCGCACTTCGTCGACCAGGTCCGCCCGCAGGTCGAGGAGGGGCTTCGCACCCAGGGCGAGAAGATCTCCGCCTTCGGCGAGAAGATCGGCCCGCAGGCCGAGAAGTTCCGCAACGACCTGCAGGACGACTACCTCCCGCGCGCCCGCCGCACGGCCGAGGCGACCGGCTCCGTGGTGAGCTCGGCCGTCACCGCCGCCGTCGATGCCGCTCGCAGCGAGTTCGACAAGGGCCAGGGCGACATCAAGAAGGCCGCCGTGGCCGCGCCCAAGAAGAAGAGCGGCCGCGCCGGCAAGGTGCTGCTGATCCTGGGTCTCGCGGCCGCCGGCGCAGCCGCCGGCTACCTGGTGTGGAAGAAGACCCGTCCGGTCGAGGACCCCTGGGCCCCGCCGGCCGACTTCGCCCGTGCCCACTACCCGGCCTCGGGCTCGAGCGAGTCCGACTCCACCCAGGTCTCGGACGCCGTCGCCGGCGCCGAGGCGGGGGACGTCGCCTCCTCGCTCAAGGGCGGCTCGCACGCCGCCTCGACCCCGAACACCTCCGACCGCTCCTCGGACACCTCTCCGTCGGAGGTCAAGGTGGATTCGGCCGAGGCGAAGAAGACCGACGGCAAGGGCTCGGAGGCCAAGGGGTCCGACGCCAAGGCCACCGGCGCGAAGGGCGGTGCCGCCAAGGGCGCCGACTCCACGAGCGGTCAGGCCAAGGGCTCGGCCGACGGCGAGGCCGAGCAGGGTCGCGTGATCGACCCCGCCATCGACCCCGCGGACAACCCGGCCGATCCGGAGAAGCGCGGCAACCACCGCGGCGACGCCTGATCGACGCCTGACACCACCCGATGGGCCGCTTCGGCGGCCGCCGTCGGACCACGCGGCCCCCGGTGCATTCGCACCGGGGGCCGCGTCGCGTCCGGGTGCGGCCTCTCGTCGCCGGGACGCTCGCGGTGGAGCGCTGACGTGGTCCCGGGGTCCGCCTCACATTCCGCGTCCCTCGTCGGTCATCATGGCGAGACGCCCGGGACCCACGTTCCGACAGGACACCCGGACTCCAGAACGGAGAACGACCGATGACCAGGATGAAGCTGTTCGAGACGCACCCCGAGGCCTACAAGGCCGTGCTGGGCCTCGAGTCCTACTGCAGCCGGCAGATCCCGCGCGAGCTGTACGAGATCGTGAAGCTGCGCGCCTCGATCCTCAACGGCTGCTCGTTCTGCACGGACATGCACTCGCGCGACGGCATCAAGGCCGGCATCCCCACCCCGAAGCTGTTCGCCGTGGCGGCCTGGCACGACTCACCGCACTTCGATGAGCGCGAGCGCGCCGCACTGCGCCTCACCGACACGGTGACGAAGCTGGGCGCGGAGGGCGTCCCCGATGACGTCTGGGACGAGGCGGCCGCGCAGTTCGACGAGACCCTGCTGGGTGATCTCCTCTTCGCGATCGCCACGATCAACGTGTGGAACCGTCTGGCGATCCCCACGCAGCTCGAGCCGCAGGCCTGAGCCCGCTGCCGACGCCGGCGTGAGGGCCGGCGCCGACGCGGTGCTCCGCGATGCCGGCGTCGGCGTCTCCGCCGTCGCCGGCATCGCGGTCCTCGACGGCCGCTGCAGCGGTCTCCGGTTCAGCGCGCCCGGTCGGCTCGGGTCCGGCGTCGCAGCGCCCACCGGCCCAGCAGGGCGACGGCGCAGCCCACCAGGCCGAGCACGCCCAGAAGACCCCCGGCGAGGATCACGAGACCGGCGCCGATGTTCGCGCCCTCGGCGTCATCGGCCGTGGTGAGGGTCCAGACCTCTCCGAGGCCCGCGAGGACGATCCCGATCAGGGCCACGGCTGCGCACACCCACAGGACGATCCGCAGGATCAGCACGGTCTCGCCACCGGCGGACCGAACGGGCTTCGCACTCATGGTTCCCCTTCCGTCGACGCTCTCGCATCGGTCGACAGCCCACGATGCCAGACTGTGACCATGCCCGAAGCCGATTCGCCCGCCGGCCGCTACGCCCCCTCACCGAGCGGCGACCTGCACCTGGGGAACCTGCGCACGGCGATCCTGGCCTGGGTGCTCGCGCGCCGCAGCGGCCGCGCGTTCCGGCTGCGCGTCGAGGACCTGGATCGAGTGCGCGAGGGCGCCGAGGGACGTCAGCTCGAGGACCTCGGGGCGATCGGCCTGGACTGGGACGGGGACGTCATGCACCAGTCCCGGCGCGCCGAGGCCTACGACGCCGCGATCGGGCGGCTCGCCGACGCGGGGCTGGTCTACGAGTGCTACTGCACGCGGCGGGAGATCCTCGAGGCGCCGTCGGCCCCGCATGCCCCGCCCGGCGCCTACCCGGGCACATGCCGGGACCTGGGCGAGAGCGCGCGCGAGCGCGGACGCGCGAGGATGCGCGAGCTGCGGCGCGAGCCGGCCCTGCGGCTGCGCGCGGGGGTCGCCGAGTGGGCGGTCCACGACATGTTCGCGGGTGAGGTCACCGGCACGGTCGACGACCTCGTGCTGCGCCGCGGCGACGGCGTGGTCGCCTACAACCTGGCGGTCGTCGTCGACGACGCCGCGCAGGGCGTGGACCAGGTGGTGCGGGCCGACGACCTGCTGAGCTCCGCCCCTCGTCAGGCGTATCTGGACCATCTTCTGGGAGGCGCCGACCTGGGGGCCGCGCCGGATCCGACCGCTCCGATGGAGTACGCGCACGTCCCGCTCGCGGTCGCTCCGAGCGGCGCGCGCCTGGCGAAGCGCGACGGCGCAGTCACCCTGCGCGATCGGCTCGAGCGCGGCGAGGACGTCGGTGACGTGGTGGAGCGGATCGGCGCCTCGCTCGGGCTCGAAGGATGCCGCAGCGCACGGGACGTGCTCGAACGCTGGGATCCCGCGACCCTGCCGCGCGAGCCGTGGGTCGTGGACCTGCCGGCCTGAGACGGCGAGCAGCCACCGTCCGCTCGGGAGCGCGCTGCGGTCAGCCCTGCTGCTGGTCGTCCCCGGAGCCGGAGGCGACCTCCTCGGGCTCGCCCTTGGGCGCCCAGAGCAGGGAGGCGACGGTCGCGATGGCCATGGCGCCGATGATCACGATGAGGGAGGCCGCCGTGCCGATCTCCGGCAGCTTCTCGAGGACCTCGAAGCCGGGAATGAACTCGAGCGGGGCCTCGTGGATGGCGTGGATCAGCAGCTTCACGCCGATGAACGCGAGGATCGCGGCGATCCCGTAGTGCAGGTACGCGAGGCGATCGACCAGGCCGCCCAGCAGGAAGTACAGCTGGCGCAGGCCCATGAGCGCGAACAGGTTCGCGGTGAACACGATGAACGGGTTCTGGGTGATGCCGAAGATCGCGGGGATCGAGTCGATCGCGAACATGACGTCCGTGAGCCCGATGACCACGAACACCATGAGCATCGGCGTGAAGACCTTCTTGCCGTCCAGGACGGTGCGGATCTTGTTGCCGTCGTACTCGTCGTGCACGTGGATGAAGCGGCCCACGAACTTCTGGACCGCGCTGTCCTCGCCGTCGTCCTCGTCGTCATCGCCCTTGACCTGCCGGATCGCGGTGTACAGCAGGAAGATGCCGAAGATGTAGAAGATCCAGGACAGGTGGGAGATCGCGACCGAGCCCACCAGGATGAAGATCGCCCGGGCGATCAGCGCGATGATGATGCCCACCATCAGCACTTCCTGCTGATACTTCTTGGGCACCGCGAACTTGCCCATGATCAGGATGAACACGAAGAGGTTGTCGACGCTCAGCGAGTACTCCGTGAGCCAACCGGTGAGGAACTCGACCGCGACGTGGTGCGTGTCGCCCACGAAGTACAGGATCAGCGCGAAGACCAGAGCCAGCGCCACGTAGAAGCCCACCCATGCCAGGCACTCCTTCATGGAGGGCACGTGCGGACGGCGCGAGACCAGGATCAGGTCGCCCACGATGATGGCGATGAGGACCACCAGGGAGGTGATCTCGAAGGTCATGGACAGCTCACCCATGCGAGGGGACCCTCTCGGAAGCGGTGCGGGGACGGTGCGACCCGGGCCGACGGCGCGAGGCCTCTCGCGCGGATCCGCCGTGCCCCGGCGCCCCGTGCGGGGCCGCTGGGGCTTCGCGCGGGAGGACGGGCGGCACGGCGCACGGGCCGGGTCTGATCCCTCAGGGTACCGTCGGCGCGGGCCGCGGCCGCTGTGAGAATCCCGGCGTCGTGGGCGACCTCCGGGCGATTGTGACGAATCACCGCGGGCGCCGGCCGTCGGCCCCGTCTCATCGCGCGATGCGCCCCGGCGGGCCCGGCGTAGCCTGAAGGAGTCCCCCACGGCAAGGACGCCGGCCTCCCCATGCAGAACAGGTGCTCCTCCATGTCCGGCCCGGCCCCGTCCTCCGCCACCGATTCGCAGAGCGCGCGGACGTCCCCGAGCGTCCGCACCCCCGAGTCCGCCTCCTCGCTCGAGTGCTGCTCGCCCGAGCGGACCGCGCGCGAGCGGGCCCGCGCCGCACGCGTCCGCCGCGCCGCGATCGACCCCCGTGTCCAGGCCGCACGACGCGGCAGGCGCGCCCTGTTCCTGTGGGGCATCGCGATGTTCGCCTACATCGTCACCGTCGCCGGCCGCACGAGCTTCGGCGTCGCGAGCGTCCAGGCCGCCTACCGCTTCTCCGTCGGCTCGGCCGCCCTGTCCCTGTTCGGCATGGTGCAGCTGGGCACGTACGCCGCCGCGCAGTTCCCCGCCGGTCTGCTGCTGGACCGCTTCGGGGCCCGACGGATGCTCGTCGCGGGCAGCGCGCTCATGCTCATCGGGCAGATCGGGATGGCGTTCTGCACCGTCTTCGGCCTCGCCGTCGCCGCACGCGTCCTCATCGGCGCGGGCGACGCCGCCGTCTTCATCTCCGTGATCCGACTGGCCGCCGCCTGGTTCCCCGCGCGCCGCGTCCCGCTGATCACGCAGCTCACGGGTGTGCTGGGCCAGTCCGGCCAAGTGATCTCCGCGATCCCCTTCTTCGCGATCCTCGCCCACGCGGGCTGGGCCCCGGCCTTCTCCCTGCTCGCCGCGCTCGTGCTCGTCGCGGGTCTGGGATGCCTGCTGCTGGTGCGCGACGAGCCCCGGGACGGGCTCCCCACCGGCGCGATCCCCGTGCTCGCCTCCTCGCCCACGCAGGTGCTGAAGGACGTGCTCGCCTCGCCCGGCGCCTGGGCCGGCCTCGCCGCGCACTGGATCACCCTGTTCGCCGTGAACACGTACGTGGTCATGTGGGGCGTGCCCTTCCTGTCCTCGGGACACCATCTGCCGATGGGCCAGGTCTCGACGCTGCTGACCATCCAGGTCCTCATCGGCATGACGCTCGGGCCGGTGATCGGGACCCTCTCGGGGCGCTTCCCCCTGCGTCGCGGGCGCGTGCTGGCGGTGGGCGTGACGCTGATGGCCGCCCTGTGGGCGGTGACCCTCGCCGTGCCCGGCGAGCACTCCGTGCTGGCCCTGGTGCCGCTCGCCTGCGCCCTCGCGCTCGGTGCTGCGCTCAGCGGCCTCGGCTTCGACATCGCCCGCACCGGCGTGCAGCCGATGTCGGTGGGCACGGCGGTGGGCTTCGTGAACATCGGCGGCTTCGGCGCGGGGCTCGTCTCCGTGTTCCTCGTGGGCCTCGTGCTCGACCTCCTCGCCCCCGCGGGGAGCCCTGACCTGGACGACTACCGGGTGGCCTTCGCCTCGATGGGCGTCCTCTTCGTGCTCGGCGTGGTCGTGCTGCTGATCGCCGCCGCGCGCGGGGGCCTGCGCCCCGTCCCGCGCGAGCGCCGCCCGCTGACCCCCGCGGAGGAGATCGGCGAGGAGCAGGCCGAGGCCCGCGCCGGGTCCGGCCCCGCCGCCTGAGACCTCTCCGGTCCCGACCGGGCCGCGACACAGCGGTCCGCTCCGCCGCTCCCCCGCGTCCGCGGGCACCCACGCCCTGCATCCGCCCCCACCCGCGCGCCGCGTCGGCCGCTCCCCCGCCCTCGCGCCGCACCTCTATTCACTCCGCCACACCTCGACTCGATACATCGACGTATTGAGTTCACGGAAGTATCGTCGTTCCCGTGCCTCAGACCAGTGCCCCCGCGCGACTCCTCAGCTCCCTGCGCAGCGTGCTCCCCGATGAGTGGGCGAAGCCCATCGCCGCCCTGTTCATCACCGGGCTCTCGCTCGTGCCGATCATCTACTCCGGCAACCTCACCTGGTCGTTCGCCGATCCCAACAACCACCTGGACCGCATCACCGCGGCCGTGGTGAACGAGGACTCCGGCTCCGACCTGACCACCCCGTCGGGCGAGAAGAAGCACCTCGACGCGGGCGAGGAGTTCGCCGACACCCTCACCGATCTGGACAAGCCCACCGTCTACCGCTTCGTCGAGGTCGACGCCGAGACGGCGCAGAAGGGCCTGGCCGACGGCACCTACGGGGCGAGCGTCGTGATCCCGGAGGACTTCTCCTCCAACGTCTCGAAGCTCTCGGACGATCCCGAGAAGGCCGCGCAGACGCTCATCGACGTGCGCACGAACGACACCATCAACTACGTGAGCGGCAACTTCACGAAGTCGATCGGCACCGCCCTCACCGACTCGCTGCGCAGCTCCCTGTCCAGCGAGTACCTCGACCAGATCTACGTGGGCTTCTCCTCGATCCACGACGGGCTGGGCGACGCGGTCGACGGCTCCGGAGACCTGAAGGACGGCGCGGGCGACCTGAAGGACGGCATCTCCGACCTGTCCGACGGGGCCGACGACCTCGAGGACGGCACCTCGCAGCTCGCGGACGGCACCAGTCAGCTCGTCGACGGCACCGGGCAGCTGACCGACGGCACCGGCCAGCTCGTCGACGGCAGCGGCACCCTCGCCGTCGGCCTCACCCAGCTGCGCAGCGGCGCGGTCGAGCTGCACGACGGCACCGTCACGCTCAGCAGCGGCGCGAACACCCTGGACAAGGGCCTCACCACTCTCGACGGCAGCAGCTCGACCCTGCGCGACGGCTCCTCGAAGCTCGCCGACGGCACCTCGAAGCTCGACGGCGGCGCCTCCGACCTCGCCGCCGGGGCCCGCCAGGTCGCCGACGGCACGGCCTCTCTCGACAAGGCCGTCACCGACGCGCAGAAGAAGGCCGACGACCTCGGCATCGACTCCGACTCGGTCGACCAGGCCTCCCAGGACGCGACCTCGGCGATCGACGACCTCTCGGGCGCCGCCGACGATCTCGTCGACGCGCTCGACGATCCCTCGCACGACGTCGGCGCCCTGCGGAAGAAGGCCGACGACCTCGCCGAGAAGGCGAAGACGGCGGACACCGCCGTGGCCGACCTCGGCGACGACGTGACGACCGCCGGCGAGGACCTCACCACGGTGCGCAGCGCCCTGGACGGCGTGCAGGGCGCGTCGGGCCTCAAGGGCGAGACGACCGACGCCGATGACGCGGCGCAGTCGTCGAAGACCTCCGCGAGCGACGTCTCCTCCACGGTGGACGACTACACGAAGCGGCTCGACGCGATCGCCGAGGCGTGCACCGCCTCCGGCGACGGCGCGGGCGACGGCTCCGACGGCGCCTCGGACGGCGGCGGAGACGCGAACGCCGGTGCCGACGCGCAGATCTGCGAGCAGCTCGACGCTCTCTCCGCTGACTCGAAGGGCCTGCGGGACTCGGCGAGCACCGCCTCCGACGACGCCGCCACGACCGCCGACGCCTCCGCCGAGGCGAAGAAGTCCGCGGCGAACCTCGACTCGCTCGGGGACGACGTCACCACGGCCGCCGACGACCTCGCGACCCGCCTGGACGACATCCAGGACCGGGCCGCCACGGCGAGCGACGCCATGGACGCCCTGCGCACGCCCGCGAAGGAGCAGGCGCAGGACATCGCGGACGTCGCCGATGCGATCGACGACGCCCGCACCGCCGCCCAGGGCACCGACACGGCGGAGGCGAAGAAGCGCATCGACGCCCTCGCCGACCAGGCGCGCGAGGCCGCCGGGGCCCTCCCGGGCGCCTACGACGAGCTGCAGTCCGGCGCGTCCGACGTGCACCGCCTGAACGACGGCGCCCAGCAGGTCGCCGACGGCGCCGACCAGCTCGCCGGTTCCACGGGCACCCTGAACAGCGGCGCGCAGTCGCTCGACTCCGGGCTCGGCCGGTACACCGACGGCGTCTCCAGCGCCCGCTCGGGCGCCGACCGGCTCGCCGCGGGCAGCTCGGCGCTCACCAGCGGCTCCTCGCAGCTCGCCGATGCGTCCGGCTCCGCGGCGCAGGGCGCGTCGGACCTGCACGACGGCGCCACCCGTGTCGACGACGGCGCGCAGCAGCTGGCCTCCTCCTCCGTCCAGCTCGACGACGGAGCGCAGCAGGCGGCCGACGGCTCCGCGCAGCTCGCCGACGGTGCACACCGGCTCGACGACGGCGCCGTGCAGCTCGTCGACGGCGCGGACCAGCTCCACAGCGGGCTCGTCGACGCCCAGGACGAGGTGCCGAACTACAGCGACGCCGAGCGCGAGAACCTCGACGACGTCGCGAGCGACCCCGTGGGCATGAACTTCGAGCGCTCGAACGACGTGGGCCGCTTCGGCGAGGGCCTCACCCCGCTGTTCCTGTGCATCGGCCTGTGGGTCGGCGGCATGTCGATGTTCCTCATGATGCCGCCGTTCTCCGAGCGCGCCGCGCGGCGCGGCGTCGGCGCCGTCAAGCTGCTGGTGGGCGGCCTGCTGCCGGCGTTCGTCCTGGGGGTCGTCGAATCGGCGATGGCCGTGGCCGTCCTCCACCTGGCCGTCGGCATCGACGTCATGCACCTGGGGTGGATGTACCTGCTGGCGGCGTTCACGTCCCTCGTGTTCGTCGCCCTGAACCACGGCTTCGGCGCCGTGTTCGGCCCGATCGGCAAGTTCGTGGGACTGATCCTCGTGGCCCTGCAGATCGCCGCCGGCGGCGGCACCTACCCGGTGCAGACGATCCCCGCCTTCCTGCGGTTCTTCCACCCCTACCTGCCGATGACCCACGCGATCGACGCCTTCCGGGGCGTGATCGGCGGCGGCTGGGTCAATCCGGTCCAGGACCTGTCGGTGCTCGGGATCTGGCTGCTGATCGGCGTGGCCATGGGCCTCGCGGGAGCGCTCAGGGCGCGGCACGCCGCGTCGTCCGGCGACGCCGACTGAGGCCGGTCGGGTCGGGTGACACGGGTCGGGTCGGGTGGCGCGCGGCGGGCGGGCCGACGCACGACGGCCCGGCCGCGCGGCGCTCAGTCCACGATGCGCAGGCCGGGCCCCCTCGGATCGACCTCGAGGCGCCGCAGGTGCATGTACCGCCCCGTGCGCTCGGGGTCCCAGGCGTGGAAGGCGATCACGTCCTCCCCGTCCGGCCCGGTGGTGAACGAGTTGTGCCCCGGTCCGATGAGCCCCGTGGTCTCGTCGGTCGCCAGCAGGATGTCCTCGCCGTCGGCCGGCCGGTGCCACGGGCCGGTGGGATGGCGGGCCCACGCCCAGGCCGTCCGGTAGCCGGCCCCCTGGTAGGAGCCGCCTGAGAAGCTGAGGAAGAGCACGCCCTCGCGCTCGAGCACGTGGGCTCCCTCGAGCGTGTGCCAGTCGTGGACGCCGCCGTGCATCGGGCGCTCGCGCGCGAAGATCTGCCAGTCGGCGTCCGGGGCGAGCACCGGGACGATCTCCCCGATCCGCGTCGGCTCGGGCAGCGGCGCGACCGCGAGATGCGTGCCCACGCGCTCGGCGTCCAGGACGTCCCGCGCGAAGAACAGCCACCAGCTCCCGTCGGCCGCACGGAACGGCGACGCGTCGATCGCGAAGAGCTCCCCCGGGGTGAGGTCGACGCCCTGGTCGCAGAAGGGCCCGCGCGGGGTCCCGGCGCGGGCGACCCGCAGATGGTGCCCGCGATCGCCGTGGCCCACCGAGTAGTACATCCACCAGGCGCCGTCGCGCTCACAGACCTCGGGCGCCCAGTAGGACTCGCCGGCCTCCTCGGGCAGCGCCTCGAGCACCTCGCCGACGGCCTCCCACGTGCGCAGGTCGGGTGAGACGGCGGCGGGGACCGCGCGGCCGTCCGCCGTGCGCGGCCCCGTGCCGTATGCGATCCAGCCGTCGTCCGTCCGCACCACATCCGGGTCCGGGAGCGGATGCCCGTAGGCGGGCGCGCTCATCCCTTGAGCCCCGTCGCCGCGATGCCCGCCACCAGATAGCGCTGGAGGAAGAAGAAGATCGCGAGCACCGGGATCAGGCTGAGCGTCGCCGCCATGAACAGTCCCCCGTAGTCGAAGGTCTGGGCGGTGAGGAAGGACGACAGGTAGATCTGCACCGTGTTCGCGCTCTGCCCCGATCCAGCGACCACCAGGGGCCACAGGAAGGCGTTCCACGAGCCGATGAGCCCCAGCACGGTCAGCGCCGAGGCGAAGGGCAGCGTGTTGGGGAAGATGACCTGGAAGAACGTGCGGAAGTAGCCGGCGCCGTCGATGTGCGCCGCCTCCTCGACCTCCTTCGGGAAGTTCACGTAGAACTGGCGGAAGAGGAACACGTTGAACGCGCCGAACAGGCCCGGGATGATCAGGCCGCGCAGCGTGCCGATCCACCCCAGCGAGGCCACGATGATGAAGTTCGGGACGAACGCCGTGGTGCCCGGGATCAGCAGCACGATCACGACCATCATGAACATGGGCCGCGCGAACCGGTTGGGGATCCGTGCGAGGGCGTAGCCGGCGAGCGCGGCGATGAGGATCGACAGGCTCGTGGCGACCACGGCCATGATCGCCGAGTTCTTCAGCGCGTCCAGGAACCGCGGATCGCTCAGCACCTCGGGGATCCTGCCCCACTGCGGGTGGGACGGCCAGAACGTGAAGGTCGTCGAGTAGATCTCGTCGTTCGTGGACAGCGCCGTCTTCACCATCGCGTAGAACGGCACCAGGAACACCAGCGCGAGCAGGGATGCGACCACGTAGCGGACGATCAGTCCGCCGCGGCGGCGCCGGTAGCCGGCCATCGTCAAGGTGCTCATGAGCGGTCTCCTCCGTCGGGTCGGATGATCTCCGGTGCCGCGGCGGCGGGGCGGTTCCCATCAGCCGACGGGTCGGAGGGGGCGTCGGCCGACGGGCCCGGGGGCGCGCCGGTGCCCGCGAGATCCGCGGTGACCGTCGTCCCCACTCCCGCGCCGGCTCCGGCGCCGACGGCACCGACGGGCCCGCGTCGACGCCACGGCAGGCGGCGACGACGGGCGTCGTCGTTGCTGTCGAAGCCGATGATCCAGGTCTGCAGGAGTCCGGCGACGACCATGATCGCGGTGAGCACGAGGGCGCCCGCGCTGCCGTGCCCGAAGTCCTGCTCGGGTCCGAGCGCGATGTTGTACAGGTACACGAGCGGCGGGCGGGTCTCCGGGTTGTTGCCGGTGAGGTTGTAGAACTCGTCGAACGCCTGGAACGCCGCGATGAGCAGCAGAAGCAGCACCGCGGTCGAGGTCGTGCGCAGCTGGGGCAGCGTGATCATGCGGAACATGCGCCAGCCGCCGGGGTTCAGTCCGTCGACCGCGGCCGCCTCGTAGAGCTGGGACGGGATCGCCTGCAGGCCCGCGAGGAACAGCAGCATGTAGAACCCGACCTGCATCCACAGGCGCACGGAGATCAGCACGACCCACCAGTACGGGGAGGCCGAGAGCCAGTCCGCGATCGGATCGAGCCCGATGCCCGAGAGCATCGTGTTCACGACGCCGGAGTCCAGACCGTTGAACAGTCCCAGCCGCCACACGACCGAGGCGACGACGTAGCTGCAGGCCGTCGGCAGGAAGAACACGGAGCGGTAGAACGCCTGGAAGCGCGGGATGCCGTTGACCAGCACCGCGAGGAACAGGGAGGAGGCCATTGTCACCGGCACGATGAAGATCGCGAAGATCGTGAAGGTGCGCAGCGAGTACAGGAACGCCGTGTCGGTGAGGAAGTCCTTGAAGTTCCCCAGGCCCACGAACTGCGTGGGCAGCACCGTGCCCTTGGCCTCGAAGAAGCTCAGCGCCCCGCCCCACAGCAGCGGGATGATCGTGAAGATCAGCAGGCCGACGGCGAACGGGGTGAAGAACAGCCAGAACGCGGCCCCGGTCCCGCGGATGCGCGTGGGGTGGGAGCTGTCGCGGGAGCGCGCCCGTGCGGCGCGCGAGGACCTGCCCGCGGTCGCGGTGCTCACTTCGCGACTGCCTTGTTGCTGGCCTCCTCCGCCGCGGACAGCTCCGCCTCCGGATCCGCCCCCTTCTTGAGGATGTTGCTGATGGCGTCGGTGAACGGCGTGTTCACGGCGCCGGTCCACTCGGGCGGCCCGGAGACGCCCATCTCCTTCGCCATGGTCGCGATCTCGAGCCCGTTGCCGGACTTCAGGGCCTCGGCCTTGTCCGCCACGGAGGTGATCGGCGGGATGTGGAACCCGTAGCTCAGGGCCCAGTCGGTCTGGTCGTCCGTCTGGTCGATCCACAGCCACTTCACGAAGGCCGTCGCTGCCTCGATGTTCTTCGAGGCTCCCGCGACCTGCTCGTTCCAGGAGCCGACCATCGCGACCTGCTTCCCGTCCGAGCCGACGGCCGGATGGGGGAAGACGCCGACGTCGTCGAGCGCGTCCTCGAGCTGCGGGAGCGCCCAGCATCCGCCCCAGGTGATGGCCGACAGGCCGGTCGAGAAGGCCGCGGGGTCGGTCCAGTCCGACGGGGCGCCGGTCAGCAGGGACTTGTCGGACTTCATCTGCTGGATCTGCTTGAGGCCCTCGACCATGCCCGGCGTGTTGTAGCCGACGGCGTCCCTCGCCTCGTTCATCGGGCTGCCGCCCGCGGCCCAGATCATCGTCCAGCAGGTCGCGTCGAAGTTGTTCCCCAGGAACAGGCCCTTCTGCTTGCCGCCGGTGAGCTCCTTGGCCGCATCCGCGAGGTCGTCCATGGTCTTCGGGACCTCGATGCCGGCCTTCTCGAACATCGACTTGCGGTAGTAGAAGTGCTGGGGATCCAGGATCATCGGGACGCCCCAGATCTTGCCGTCGATCGTCACCGTGTTCAGCGACGCCGGGTTGAACTGGTCCTTGACCGGCTCCATGATCGAGGAGAGGTCGGCGTAGCGTCCCTGCTTGGCCTGGTCGACGGCGATCGCGTTGTTCTCGAACACGTCGACGCCGTTGCCCGAGAGCAGGCTCGTGGAGAGCTTCGCGGCGTAGTCGCCCATCACCCAGTTCACCGTGACGTCGTTCTTGTCGTACGCGGCGGCGTACTTCTTCGCGGCGTCCTGCGTGCCGTCCTCCCCGTACTGGTGGTACCACTGACTGATCCCGCCGCCACCGCCGTCGCTGCCGCCGCCCTTGGTCAGTCCACCCGTGTTGCCGCCGCAGGCTGCGAGGCCCATTCCCATGGCCGACGCGCCCGCGAGGCCGAGGGCGGTGCGCCGGCTGAGCGGCGCCCGGGAGATCCCGTCGCCGTCGACCGGGCCCCTCCGCAGCCGCCCTGCGTCCCGCATCGAGTGATCGTCGCTGTTCCGTGCGCTCCGTCGCGTCATGGTGACCTCCCTGGGCCTCCACCGGGCAGGACGTCGTCGTCCTCCTCCATCCGGTGGTGTCGCGGCGATTCTAACGTTGCACATGGTGTGCATCACAAGAGGTGGGAGGTCTCGGAATGGTCTCGTCGTGCGGCGGGGAGCACGCACTCCCCCGCGACGCGCACCCCTCGCGGCGACCCGCATCGTCGGCCTCCAAGGAACGGCCAGGGGCTGCAGGGAACCCTTGACATGTCGAATGCAAACCGGTTTGATGACGTGTGTCCGCACCGGTGCGCATGTGGCCTTCGCGCGCCGTCGCTGCTCGACCCGGTCCACGAGGAGGTGCCTGATGCCCCGAGCAACCATCGGCGACGTCGCCCGCGTCGCGGGAGTGTCCAAGGGGACCGTCTCCCTCGCGTACTCGGGGAACCGGCCGGTCGCAGAGGAGACGCGCCGACGCATCTTCGCCGCGGCCGAGGAACTGCGCTGGACCCCCAGCCAGAGCGCCCGGGCCCTGGCGACCTCCCGCACCGGGAGCATCGGCCTGGTGCTCAACAGGCGTCCCGACGTGATCGCCACCGACACCTTCTTCTCCCGCTTCATCGCCGGCTGCGAGGCCGTGCTGACGGAGGCGGGAATGGGCCTCATGCTCCATGTCGTCGAGGACTCCGACGCCGAGGCCGCGGTCTACGAGCGCTATGCGGCCGGCCGCGTCGACGGCGTGATCCTGCTGGACGTCGAGCAGGACGACACCCGGCCCGCGCTCGTGCGCGACCTCGGACTGAGCGCCGTCGTGCTCACCGGCGAGCAGCCCTCGGCCGGATCGGAGGTCGATCTCCCCGTGGTCTGGACCGACGACGCCTCCGCCGTCCATGAGCTCGTGGATCTTCTGGTCGAGGCCGGCCACGAGCGCATCGCCCACGTCGCGGGTCCTCTGCGCTACGTCCACGCGGCGACCCGTCGCCGCGCCTTCGAGGAGGCGATGCATCGGCACGGACTGCAGGAAGCCCGGATCGTCGAGGGCGACTTCACCGCAGCCTCGGGACGTGCCGCCGCTGCGCAGCTGCTCGGGTCGACAGGGCCCCGCCGTCCGGCCGATGCCACCGCGCCGATCCCGGGCGGCGACCGGCCGACGGCGATCGTCTTCGCCAACGACGTGATGGCGATCGCCGGCCTCTCCTATGCACGCAGCATCGGGCTGCGGGTTCCCGAGGACCTCTCGATCACCGGCTTCGACGACTCGGAGCTCTCCGCGCACCTCTCCCCCGGCCTCACCTCGGTGTCGACAGGGGCGGAGGTCCGCGGGGAGGCCGCGGCGCGCACCCTCCTGGCCGTGCTCACCGGTGCGGCCCCGCAGTGCGTGGAAGTCGAGGGCAATCGCGTGGTGCGCCGGGGAAGCCTCGCACCCCCGCCCACCGTCTGACCCGTCCGCGCGCACCGCAGCCGCGTACCCCCGCCCTTCGGCTCACGAAGCCGCCCGTCCCTGAGGAGATCGATGAGGACCCTCACCCGCCGCACCTTCGGCACCGCCGCGCTCGCCCTCCCGCTCGCCCTCGCGGCGTGCGGTCGCAGCGCCGTGGACTCCCAGGAGGCCGCGACCGCGCGCGGCCCCATCAGCATCTGGGTCTCGACCAACGAACAGGAGCTCGCCTGGGGCAGGGCCGTCTGCGAGGCCTGGAACACCGAGCACGAGGACGAGCAGGTCACGCTCCAGGAGATCCCGGCAGGATCGAGCTCCGAGGAGGCGATCACCGCGGCGATCGTCGCTGGGACCACCCCGGACCTCATCTTCAACATCTCCCCCGCGGCGCTCCCGGACTGGGTGCGTGCGGGCGGTCTCGTCGACCTGACCACCTTCGAGGGCGGCCGCCGCCACATCGAGGAGCGCGGTGGCACGCGCGCCCGCGACTATGCCGAGGACGAGGGGAAGGGCGGCTACTACCAGCTGCCGTGGAAGTCCAACCCCGTCATGCTCATGTACAACCGGAAGATCTTCGCCGATGCCGGCCTCGACGCGGAGGAGCCGGGCCTCGACACCTTCGACCAGCTCCTGGACGCCTCTCGGCGCATCGTCTCCTCCGGGGCCGCCGGATCCGCGATCTGGCCCTCGCCGACGAGCGACTTCTACCAGCCCTGGTCGGACTTCTACCCGCTCTACCTCGCCCAGACCGGCGGGACCCGGCTCATCGAGGACGGTTCGACGACCTTCGACTCACCCGACGGCCTGGCCGTCGCCCGCATGTGGCGGTCCATGTACGACGAGGAGCTGGCCCCGCGCGAGCAGTCGACCGATGACGCCATGACCACGGGCGCCACCGCGATGCAGCTGGCGGGCCCCTACGCGATCGCGACCTACAAGGATGCGATCGACTACGGCTTCATGCCCGTCCCCACGACCGAGGGCATCCCCGCCGGGAAGACCATCACCTTCGCCGACTCGAAGAATGTCTCGCTGTGCTCGACGAGCCGGAACCGGCTCACCGCCTGGGATTTCCTGGCCTTCGCGACCGACGAGGAGTGGGACGGGAAGCTGCTCGAGCTGACAGGGCAGATGCCTCTGCGCCAGGACCTCGCCTCCGTGTATCCGGACTACTTCGAGAAGAACCCCGACTACACGAGCTTCGCCGACCAGGCGGACCGCGTGGCCGACGTCCCGTACGTCTCCGGTGGGATCGAGATCTGGCAGCGGTTCCGCGACGCGTACTCCGGGGCGGTGATCTTCGGGACCGATTCCGTCGAGCAGGGTCTCTCGGACGTCGCCCACCAGATCGACGCCCTGATCAAGGAGTGATGACGATGACGACTCCCTCCGCTCTCGCGGCGCCTCGCGCCCGCACCTCCGCCCGCGACCCGTGGTGGCGACGCCTTCTCGGCACACAGCCGCTGGGGCTCGGCATGTCCCTCCCCTACATCGTCTTCCTGGCGGTGGTGATGGCGTACCCGCTGGGCTACGCCGTCTACATCTCGTTCTTCGACTACGTGTTCACGGCGCCCGGCGTCCACGCCGACCACCCGTTCGTCGGGCTCTCGAACTACCGCGCCGTGCTCAGCGATCCGCGAGTCCTCGGCTCCTTCGCGAACATCGCGGTGTTCCTGGTCATCAACGTCCCGCTGACGGTGATCCTCTCGATGGTGCTCGCCTCGGCACTGAACTCGCTGACGCGCTGGACAGCGGCCTTCCGGGTCGCCTTCTACGTCCCCTACGTGACGGCGAGCGTGTCCCTGATCGGCGTCTGGATGCTGATGTTCTCGCAGGACGGGCTGGTCAACTCGATCCTCGGTCCGCTGGCCCCTGATCCGTCATGGCTCGTGAACTCCCACTTGGCGATGCCCTCCATCGCCCTGTTCGTGACCTGGAAGCAGCTCGGGTTCTACGTCCTGCTGTACCTGGCCGCCCTGCAGAACGTCCCCAAGGAGCTCTACGAGTCCGCGCAGGTCGACGGCGCCGGGGCGGCGAAGCGCTTCCTGCACATCACCGTCCCGGGGGTCCGCTCCACGACCCTGCTCGTGCTGATCCTCGCCATCATCACCGGCTCGAACCTGTTCACCGAGCCCTATCTGCTCACCAACGGCGGTGGGCCCGACGGGGCCTCGGCCTCGCCCGTCCTGCTGATCTACCAGAAGGGGATCCAGCAGGGGAACCCGGACCTCGCCTCGGCGATCGGCGTGATCCTCGTGATCCTCGTCGGCCTGCTGTCACTGATATCGACCCGCCTGACGAAGGAGGACTGAGATGTCCGTCGATCGGTCGACCGCCGGGAACGCCCCGGACCACGCGCACCGCAAGCGCGCCTCGCGGGGAGCCGTGTACGCGGTGCTCGCCGTCATCGCGCTGGTCTTCATCTTCCCCTTCTACTTCATGGCGATCGGGGCGTTCCAGGAGGACCCGACGACGAGCCTGTCGGCACTGGCTCCCCGGGGCGGGTGGACGCTCGAGAACTTCACGACGATCAATGAGCGCCTCGGGCTGCTGCGGGCACTCGTGAACTCGCTCGTCTTCACCGCCGGCGTCCTCGCGGGAACCCTCGTGTTCGGACTGGCCGCCGGGTACGCCCTCGCCCGACTGCGATGGCGGGGCCGCGGCGCGCTGTTCGTGATCATGCTGGGCGTCCAGATGGTGCCCTTCCAGCTGCTGATGATCCCGCTGTACGTGCAGATCGCCGGGAACTACGGGCTCGGCGACACCTATGCAGGGATGATCCTGCCCTCGCTCATCAACACCACGGCGGTGTTCATCTTCCGCCAGTTCTTCCGAAGCCTGCCGGAGTCGATCTTCGAGGCCGCTCGCATCGACGGCGCGAGCGAGCTGCGCGTGCTGTGGTCCATCGCGATCCCCATGGTCCGCCCTGCGATCGCGACGGTCGTGCTGATCACCTTCATCGGCCCGTGGAACGAGTTCCTCTGGCCGTTCCTCATCACCAAGGAGTCGTCGATGCAGCCGCTGGCTGTGGCGCTCGCCAACTACATCAACAACGTCGCGGGGACGGTCGCGAACCCCAACGGCGCGATCCTCGCCGGCGCCTGCACGCTCGCCTTCCCCGTGGTGATCCTGTTCTGCCTGTTCCAGCGCTACTTCACGGCCTCCGACATCGGAGCCGGCATCAAGGGGTGATCTCCCCGCCGCCCGATCCGCCCCGTCCTCCGTGACGGCCGACGGAGGCGATCCGCACCCCGCTCCCCACCCCCGACCCGCGAAGGAATTCCATGACCACCGTCAGCCTCTTCGGCGAAGCGCGCTTCCCCCTGGGACCGTTCACCCCCTACGAGCACAACCCGATCCTGCGACCCAAGGGCGACTCCTGGGAATCGGCGAACCTCTACAACCCCGCAGCGCTCGTCGTCGACGACCGGGTCGTGCTGCTCTACCGAGCCCACGCGGACGACATCGTCTCCCACATCGGCATCGCCTTCAGCGATGACGGCTACCACTTCGAGCGCGAGGACACCCCGATCCTGTCCCCCGAGCACGACTACGAGCGGTACGGCTGCGAGGACCCCAGGATCGCCTTCATCGAGGGCACCTACTACCTGACCTACACGGGCTGGGACCGCGAGACCGCCCAGCTGTGCCTGGCGACCTCTCCCGACCTGCGCACCTGGACCAAGCAGGGACCGCTGTTCGAGGACTTCAACACCTTCGCCGCGGTCAGCGACAACGGCAAGCGGAACTGGTCGAAGGCCGGCGTGATCATCCCCCAGCAGATCGACGGGCAGTGGTGGATGTACTTCGGAGAGGGAGCGATCTACTGGGCCACCAGCAAGGACCTCATCCACTGGACGCCCGGCACTGCCGACACCGAACCCATGTACTCCCCGACCCCGGGAACCTTCGACGAGGCCCTCGTGGAGATCGGCACCTCCCCCGTCCTCACCGACACCGGACTGCTGCTCATGCTCACCAACGGCGCCACCCGCATCACCCACGAGGACGGCACCACCGGCGTCGACTACCGCTGCGGGCAGATCGTCATCGATCCCGCCGACCCCACGAAGGTCCTCGCCCGCCTCCAGGACCCCTGGCTGCGCCCGCAGACCTACGAGGACACCCACGGCCTCGTCTCCAACGTCACCTTCGTCGAAGGACTCGTGAAGTTCCACGAACGCTGGTTCGCCTACTACGGGCAGTCCGACACGACCCTCGCCGTCGCGACCGCCGATCCCTGGAACGCGTACGGCACAGGCCTTCGCGCCGACGGCTGAGGTCCACAGGAGGGGAGGCCCTGTGTTCGGCACGGGCCTCCCGTCACGAGCCCTCGCGAGCCGGGCGCGGCACGACTCCGGTTCAGGGGCGGCGCCGCGTCCGCCCGCGCTCGGGGCTCACTCCCCCGCGATCGCGCGGTCCAGGAGGCCCGAGATCTGCTCGAGCACCTCGTCGACGGGGCGCTCGGCGAGCTCCTTCATGAACGGCTCGATCTTCACGGGGCCCGAGTAGTCGGCCGCGCGCACGGCGCCCATGAAGCCGGGGACGTCGATGACGCCGGTGGCGAAGGGCAGACGCCGGTCGAGGTCCTGCTGCTCGTCGCGCTCGCGGTCGTCGCGGGCGTCGTTGATGTCGACCGAGACGATGTCGGCGTCGGTGAGGCCCTCGAGGTCAGAGACGTCCTCGCCAGCGGTGTACCAATGGTAGCTGTCGAGGATGAGGCCCACGTTGTCGGCACCCGAATCGGCGATCAGCTCGCGGGCCTCGCGCAGGGAGTGGATGAAGGGGAAGCGCTCGGTGGACCAGAAGGTCTTCGGCCCGATGTACTCGAGGCCGATGCGCAGGCCGGCGTCGGCCAGCAGGTCGGCGACCAGGGCGAGTCGCCCGGCGTGCAGTCGCCAGTTGCGGCGGTGGTCGAGCTCGTCGTGCATCGGCCGCATCCAGGTGCCCACGCGGGTGACGCCGGCGGCGGTCAGCAGGTCGAGGCTCTCGGGGAGATCGACGAGGGCGCGGCGGAACTCCTCGGCCGGTGCATCGAGCGGCACGGGCAGCCCCGTCATGCCCCATTCCAGTCCGCGCTCGCGCACGGAGTCGGCGAACTCGCGGACGGCTGCGGTGCCGCCCAGCGAGCGGAAGTGTCCGAGGTCGGGGTCGACGCCGCCGAAGCCGTGCTTCGCGGCGAGGTCGACGGCGGTGGGCAGGTCGAGGTCCAGGCCGAGTGCTCCGGCGGAGAGGTTCGAGAACATTCCCCGAGCCTAGGCGCGTTCTGTTCTCACGTGGGGAATTCGCAGGTGATGTCCACCAGCTGGGACTCCGGGTGCTGCACCGGAGCAGGTCAGGAGGCGTCGTCCCCCGGGGCGAGAGATCCGTACGCCTCGACGAATCGCTCGAGGAGCTCCAGCAGCTGCGAGGAGTCGGCCTCCCCCAGGGTGCGCAGGGCCGCCTCGTAGCCCTGGAGGGAGATGGCGACGTCCTTCTCGAAGGCGTCCCTGCCGGCCTCCGTGCTCACGACGTGGAAGGCGGAGCCCGCCGTGGGGCGCGTCTTCTCGAGGAGCCCGTCGGCCACGGCCGCATTCACCTGACGGTTGACCGTCGACTGCTCGAGACCGAGCTCGCGGGCGATCTCCTTGAGCGTGCGCGGCGACCCGTCCGTGAACAGCCAGAGGATCCGCAGGTCGGCGGTCCCCAGCCGCATGTTCTGCTGATGGCTGCGGCGGAAGCGCTCGAGCCTCGCGTACTGCCCGGCCAGACGCCTGCCGCTCTCGACGTCCGCTCTCGGAGCGTCGCTCTCGTCCGCCGTCATCTCGTTCCTCTCGTCACCCGGGATGGGCTTCCCGTCGCGCAGTGTGTAGCCTACATAGCGTTGCTTGTGTAACTTACACATCGCTCTGCTCGCACTCTCCGGAAGGCCCCGATGACCTCGACACCCGACGCCGCGACACCACGTGCCGCCGCCCGTCGCCCGGCGCTGATCCTCGCCGTGGCGGGCTTCTCGAGCCTCAGCGCCTCGCTCATGCAGTCGCTCGTGATCCCGATTCAGCCCGAGCTGCCCACCATGCTCGACACCTCCGCCTCCAACGCGGCGTGGGTCGTCACCGCGACGCTGCTCGCCGGCGGCGTCGCCATGCCCGTCTCGGGACGGCTCGCCGATCTCAAGGGCCGCAAGCCCGTGCTCCTCGGCTCCGCCGTCCTCCTGCTCATCGGCTCGCTGATCTGCGCGCTCGGCGACTCCCTCGCCCCGGTCCTCGTGGGGCGCGTGCTGCAGGGGCTGGCGATGGGCTACATCCCCGTCGCCATCAGCTTCGTACGCGAGGTGATGCCCAGGCACCTGCGCAATGCGGCCGTGGCCGGCATCAGTGCGACGCTCGGCGTCGGAGGCGCCCTGGGCCTCCCGATCTCGGCCTGGATCGCCCAGTCCTACGACTGGCACGCGCTCTTCTGGGTGGCCAGCGGCCTCGCCGCCATCATGGTGCTCGCGACCGCAGCGGCGCTCCCCCACCGGCCCGCCGCGGCCTCCGGTCGCCTCGACGTGCTCGGCGCGCTCGGCATGGCGGTCGGCGTCGTCGGAGTGCTGGTGGGCGTGTCCAAGGGCAGCAGCTGGGGATGGACGAGCCCGGCGACCCTCGGCACCATCCTCGGCGGCCTGCTGGTCCTGCTCCTCTGGGGCCGCTTCGAGCTGCGCCGCCCCAGCCCGCTGGTGGACCTGCGCACCACCGCCCGTCGGCCGATCCTGCTCACGAACATCGCGGCGGTGCTCGCCGGATTCGGGATGATGGCGCAGTCGATCGTGATGCCCCAGCTGCTCCAGGCGCCGGGCGCGACCGGCTACGGACTGCAGCAGACGATGCTGCAGGCGGGTCTCTGGATGGCGCCGGCGGGCCTGATGATGCTCGCCTTCACCCCGATCTCGAGCCGCATGCTGGACCGCCTGGGCGGGCGCATCACGCTCGCGATCGGCATGATCGTGCTCGCCTCCGGCTACGTGCTCGCGTTCTTCCTCACCGGTGCGCCGTGGCAGCTCATGCTCGCGTCCTGCGTGTCCTCCGCCGGCGTGGGCATCGCCTACGCGGCCATGCCCACGCTGATCATGGAGAACGCGCCCGAGGCGGAGGCCGGCGCGGGCGTCGGCCTGAACTCGCTCATGCGCTCGATGGGCACCACGAGCGCCGGGGCGGTGATGGCGATCGTGCTCACCTCGGTCACCATGCCGCTGGGCGGCACGGCGATCCCCACGCTCGACGCCTTCCGCCTGTGCTTCGCGCTGGGCGCGGTCGCGGGGCTCGCGGCCGCCGGCGTCACGCTGTGCATCTCGCGCCGTCCGTCGTCGCGCACCCCCACGCCGCAGTCAGCTCCCGAGGCCGAGCCGGCCCTGTCCTGAGCCCGGCGGTGCCCAGCGCGGGTCGCGGCCGAGGAAGGCGAACAGCCGCTCCTGCTCGGTCGCGTCCTCGGGGACGGGCTGCTGCTGCCCGAACTGGCCCGTCGGCCGCAGGTACTCCTCCATGGCGCTCATGCCGGTGAGCGCCTCGTGGACCATGTCGGGGTCGAGGCGGTCGTCCTGGCCGCTCGAGCGTGCGAGGTCCCAGGTGTGGAAGAAGACGTCCCCGGTGAAGATCTCGTCGATCACGGCGCCGACCGGACGGTCCTGCCCCGTGTGGCGGTTCGAGTGGGGACGCGCGGAGACCTCGGGGTCGGCGAGGATCCTGCGGATCTGCTCGTCGAGGTGCGTCCAGGCGCGGACCGGGTCCTCCGCGGCCGACGGCCCCGGCGTGAAGCGCACCTCGGAGCCGTCCTCGATGACCGCGGGCAGCCAGGTCACCAGGTGGTCGACGACGTCGCGCGCCCGCCACTCGACGACGGGCGTGGGCGCGTCCCAGTCGGCGGTGCCGCGCACGGTCGCGGCGAAGCGGTCGGCGATGGCCCGGTACTCCTCGGCGGGAGCGAGCTGCGGGAGGGGCGCGGTCATCGCTGCTCGCCCTGCTCGGTCAGGAGCGCGTCGAGGGCCTCGTACCCCTGCTGGACGCCCCTCTCCATGTCGCTCGCGAGCATCTGCTCGCGGGAGTCGAAGGAGTCGTAGAGGGAGCGCCCGTGCAGACGGGTGCGGCCGTCGCCGAGGTCCTCGACGCGGACGGTCTCCAGGGTCACGGCCTCGGGCCAGGCGTCGTAGGTGAAGGTCTGGACGATGCGGTCCGGCAGCACGTCGTGGAAGCTGCCGTGGAAGGAGTACGACTCGCCCTCGGGGTCGGCGGTGCGGAAGGCCGTGTAGGCCCAGGCACCGCCGGTGGTGGCGTCCCAGCGGGTGATGCGGGTGGTGAGGTCGTGCGGGCCGATCCAGCGGGCGAAGAGCTCGGGATCGGTGTGGGCGCGCAGGACCTGCTGGGGCGATGCGTGGAAGTCGCGCGCGGTGCGCACGACGGGCAGGTCGGGGTCGGCGCTGATGCGCGCGGTGGTCAGGGGTGCATCGGGACTCATGGCTGGTCCTCCTCGGAGGGTGCGTGCGTCGGGGTGGCGGGTGGGGCGGTCCCGGGATCGGCGAGGACGTCCTCGAGGCGGGACATGCGCGCTTCGGCCGCGCGCCGGTGCCTGTCGATCCATCCGGTCAGCTCGCCCAGGGCCTCGGCGTCGAGGCGGACGGGGCGGCGCTGCGCGTCGCGGCTGCGGGTCACCAGGCCCGCCCTCTCGAGGACCGCGATGTGCTTGCTGACGGCCTGCAGGGACATGTCGTAGGGGGCGGCGAGGTCGCCGACGGCGGCGTCGCCGAGGGCGAGCCGGGAGACCAGGTCGCGCCGGGTGGGGTCGGCGAGGGCGGCGAAGGCCCTCGTCAGTTCATCGTCGTCCATCACGTCCTTCGTCAACCGGTGGGTTGAGGACGACGGTACGCCCGTCGGCGGCCGTGATCAACCCCTTGGTTGAACATGGGACTCGGGACCCGCCGAGGACTCGGGGCGCGCGAGCCACTGCCGCACGGCCTCCGCGACGGCACGGGGCGCTTCGAGGGGCGCGAGGTGGCCCACGCCCGGCAGGAGCCGAGGCGTCGGCCTTCCCGGCAGCGCCGCCGCCAGCCTGTCCGCCTGCTCGACCGGGATCCAGGGGTCCTCCTCGCCCCAGCCGATCGCGACGGGGCACCGCACCGCGCCCAGGCTCCGCGCCACCGGCCGGGTGTGGGCCGGCGTGAGCGCCGCGATCTGGCGGTAGAAGCCGGGGATCCCCTCGGGCGTCGTCCAGGGCTCCACCAGCTGCTCGAGCACCGCAGCGTCGAGCGGGGCGCCCGCCTCGCCGCCCGCCGCACCGGAGATGTACTCGCGCACGAGCGCCCGGTGCAGCCGCGGGGGCAGCGCGGTGAAGACGTCGGCGTGCTCCGCGACCAGCCGGAAGAAGGGCGACCCCCAGGGCTCGAGCACCACCGGGTCCCAGAGCATCAGCGAGGCGAGGTCCCGGCCGTGCAGCAGGTGGGCGCCCAGCGCGACCGCGCCGCCGATGTCGTGGGCGACCACGTGCGGTCGCTCGATCCCGAGCTCGTCGAGCAGCCGACGAAGCCGGTCCATCTGCGTCGCGAGATCGACCGGGACCTGCGGCCCGATCTCGGAGCGGCCGTACCCCGGCATGTCCCACAGGAGCACGCGACGGTCCGGGGCCAGCGCCGTCGCGACGTCGGCCCAGACCCTCGCCGACCAGGGGGTTCCATGGCACAGCACGACGTCCCGGCCCGTCGACCGTCCCTCCGTCCGTCCCTCCGGGGGCCCGAGGAGCCAGGTCGCCGTGCGGACGCCCTCGAGGTCGACCATGGTGGGCGCGGGCAGCAGCCGGGTGCGCGTGTTCGTCTCCATGCCGAGGACGCTAGGACTTCAGGTCGACCTGAGGTCAATGCCAGGATGGTCCGATGAGGATCGGGGATGCGGCGAGGCTCATCGGGGTGCCGACCCACGTGCTGCGGCACTGGGACGACATGGGTGTGGTCTCGCCCTCGCGCACACCCTCGGGCCACCGCGAGTACGACGAGGAGCAGGTGCGGCGGCTTCGGGTGCTGCGCGCGTGCCAGGAGGTGGGGCTCTCGCTCGGGGAGATCCGCCTCGTGCTGCACCGCGACGAGGCGGGGCGCGCGCAGGTGATCGAGGAGCGCCTCTCACGCATCCGCGCCCAGCGCGAGCGCCTCGCGGACGCGGAGTCCTTCCTCGAGCACGTGCGCACCTGCCGCCACGACCTGCTCACCCGCTGCCCCTCCTGCAGCCGTTTCGCCGACGAGGGCTGAGCGGGCCGACCGTTCAGCCCCGCTGCAGCCGCACGAGGCTCCAGGAGATCGCGGGGAGCGCGCCGGACAGTCGGCCGTCCTCGACCCGGATCGAGTCGTTGGCCTGCGGCGTCACCGTGTCGGGCGCGTCCTGGGTGTTCGCGGCGTAGGGGTCCTCGTGGTGGAGGGTCAGCGCCTCGACGAGGGACAGGCCGCCGAAGTCCGCGAGGTTCACGGCGAGGTCGAGCTCGCGCTCGGGATCGCGGTTCACGACGAACAGCGTCAGATCCCCGGCGGTCTCGTCCCAGGTGGCGACGGCGTCGGCCGCGCTCGAGGTGCCGAAGCGCTCGTTGGCGAAGGTCGGGGCGTCGATGCGCACGTCGAGCACCTCGCCGGCGGCGTGGCGGGCGGTGAGCGCGAAGGGGTGGAAGGTGGTCTGGCGCCAGGCCTCCCCGCCGGGCGCGGTCATGATCGGGGCGATCACGTTGACCAGCTGCGCGAGGGAGGCCGAGGCGACGCGGTCGCTGTGGCGCAGCAGCGAGATCAGCAGGCTGCCCACGACCACGGCGTCCATCGCGTTGTAGGTGTCCTCGAGCAGCACGGGCGCGACGGGCCAGTCGTCGCCCTCGGGCGGGCGGGACTCGGCGCGGTGCTGGTACCAGACGTTCCACTCGTCGAAGCTGACCATGATGCGCTTCTCGGCCTTGAGCTCGGCCCGGACATGGTCCGCGGTGGCGACGACGGAGTCGATGAAGTGGTCCATGTCGTCGGCCGAGGCGAGGAAGGAGGCCTGGTCGCCGTCCTTCTCGGCGTAGTAGGCGTGGGCGGAGACCATGTCGACGAGGTCGTAGGTCTCGGCGAGGACGGTCGCCTCCCAGGTGCCGAAGGTCGGCATCTGCGAGCTCGAGGACCCGCAGGCGACGAGCTCGAGTCCCGGGTCCTCCTGGCGCATGGCACGCGCGGTCTCCGCGGCGGTGCGCGCGTACTCCTCGGCGGTCTTGTGACCGGTCTGCCAGGGGCCGTCCATCTCGTTGCCCAGGCACCACATGCGGATCCCGTAGGGCTCGGGGTGGCCGTGGGCCGCGCGCGCGTCGGAGAGCGCGATGCCCTGCGGCGCGTTGGCGTACTGCAGCACGTCGAGCGCCTCAGGGACGCCGCGGGTGCCCAGGTTCACCGCGTACATCGGCTCGACGCCGGCGCGCTCCGCCCAGGCCATGAACTCGTCGAGGCCGACGGTGTTCGGCTCCGTCGAGTGCCACGCGAGGTCATGGCGCGCGGGCCTCTCCTCGACGGGGCCGACGCCGTCCTCCCACCGGTACCCGGAGACAAAGTTGCCGCCCGGGTAGCGGACGCTGGTGACGCCCAGCTCGCGCGTGAGGTCGAGGACGTCGGTGCGGAAGCCCGCCTCGTCGGCCGCGGGGTGGCCGGGCTCGAAGATGCCGCCGTAGACGCAGCGGCCCAGGTGCTCGACGAAGGCCCCGAAGGTGCGCGGGCGCACGGGGGCGACCCGGAAGGCGGGGTGCAGGGCGAGGGTGACGGTGCGGGTCATCGCGGCGGGGCCTTTCATCGTCTACAACGTTGCAGATGATCTCACCACGACCCCCGTCGGCCGTCAAGAAGTTCCCCGCCGCCGCTGCCGGGAGGAAGCCAGGAGGAGGCGCTCCGCCGCGCCGATCCTGCGGACCCCGCAGGCAAGCGGCTTCCCGCGGCACCCCGCGGTGGCACAATCAGCCGCATGCCACCGTCCACCCGCCGCGCACGGCGCCGACCGCCCACGCTGCGCGACGTCGCCGAGATCGCGGACGTCTCCATCAAGACGGTGTCCAACGTCGTCCACGACTACCCGCACGTGCGGGAGTCCACCCGCACCCGCGTGCAGGAGGCGATCGCGGCGACCGGCTATCGCCCCCAGCTCGCCGCCCAGCAGCTGCGCACCGGCGCGAGCGGCATCGTCACCCTCGCGGTCCCCTCCCTGAACTTCAGCTACTTCTCGAACCTCGCGCAGACCTTCATCGACGAGGCCCAGGGCCGGGGCCGCACCGTCGTCCTGCACACCACCTCCGCGGGCCGGGACGAGGAGATCGAGGTGCTGCGCGGCTTCCGGCGGAGACTGGGCGACGGCGTCATCTTCAACCCCATGCAGGTGGGCGAGG
Organism: Brachybacterium kimchii; assembly: GCF_023373525.1. Classification (NCBI taxonomy): domain Bacteria; kingdom Bacillati; phylum Actinomycetota; class Actinomycetes; order Micrococcales; family Dermabacteraceae; genus Brachybacterium; species Brachybacterium kimchii. The sequence continues at coordinate 3,409,634 of NZ_CP097218.1, read as the reverse complement.
ACTACCTCGCGCAGATGGAGCACGTGGACCAGCCCACCGTGTTCATCGGCGAGCACCTCTCCGACACGCATCTGCCGCCCGGATCCGACTACGTCCGGATCGACAACACGCGGGCCACCGCCGACGCCACCGCCCACCTGCTCGAGCGCGGCCGACGCCGCCTCGCCTTCGTGGGCGCCATGGAGACCACCGACCCCGCGCCCCACAGCTCCTCCGGGCTGCGCATCGAGGGCTTCCGCCAGGCGCTGTGGCGCCACGACCTCGACCCCTCGCGGGCACCCATCGAGGAGGTCGCGGACTGGCATCGGGCCGACGGGCACACGGCGGCGCACCGTCTGCTGGACGCGCACCCGCACCTCGACGGCCTGGTGTGCGGCAACGACGAGATCGCCCTCGGCGCGCTCGCCGGGCTGCGCGACCGCGGCCGCGCCGTCCCGGGCGACGTCGCCGTGGTCGGCTACGACGACAGCCCCGAGGCGCTCTTCGCCCACCCTCCGCTCACGACCATCCGGCCGGACAAGCCGTTCCTGGTCAAGGCCGCTCTCGACATGCTCATCGAGCGGATCAACGGCTACGAGGGAGCTCCGCGCACGATCACCGCGCCGCACGAGCTCGTGGTCCGCGGGAGCACGCCGGAGGGCTGAGCGCGGGGCCGGCGCGGACCCCCGATCGCGCCCGACGGGACCCGGCCGCCCTCGGCCCCGCCGCGCGTCCCTGCGATCCCTTGCGCTCGGCACCACCGCGTGTATTCTCAACGTTGCAAAGATGCTCTGGGTCACGTTCACACCGTGATCCCGATCCACGACGGAGTGATGCCCCATGCGTGTGCGCACGCCCCTCGGCTCTGCCGGCCGACGTCCCGTCGGCCGCCGCACCCTCCTCGGCTCGACCGCCGTGCTCGGCGCGTCCGCCGCGCTGGCCGGCTGCGGCGGGCCCCTCGGCGCGGGCCTCGTGGGCGGCGAGGTCGCCCCCGAGACCCTGGTGTTCTGGAACCTGTTCGGCGGCGGCGACGGCGGCCGCATGCAGGACATGGAGAAGGTCTACGAGAAGGCCCACGGCGGGTCCTCCTCGCTGCAGGCCACGACGTTCGCCTGGGGCAATCCGTACTACTCCAAGGTCACGCTCGCGACCGTCGGCAACCAGCCGCCCGACGTCGCGGTCGCCCACCTCACCCGCGCGAAGCCCCTGTGGGACGGCGGCATCCTCGATCCCATCAGCGAGGACGACCTCGCGAGCGTGGGCCTGAAGACCTCGGACTTCAACGAGAAGGCCTGGAGCGCGCAGGTCACCGACGGCAAGAACATCGCGATCCCGCTCGACACCCACCCGTTCGTCATGTTCTTCAACCACGAGGTGATGGACAAGGCCGGACTGCTCGAGTCCGACGGCTCCCTCACCGACCTCTCGGGCGTGGACACCTTCGAGTCCGCCCTCGAGGAGATCAAGGGCGTCACCGGATCGGAGGCCCTGACCTCCGCGAACGTGAGCGAGACCGCGACGCCGTGGCGACTGTTCTGGTCGCTGTACAACCAGTACGAGGACGCCACCCCGTTCCTCTCCGACGGGGGCGCGAAGATCACCGTCGACGAGGACATCTACACGGACATCACGGCGCGCCTGCAGAAGTGGGTCGAGAAGGGCTGGCTGAACCGCGGCATCGACTACGCGGGATCCCAGACGCAGATGGCGACGGGCAAGGCCGGCATCTACCTGCAGGGCGAGTGGGAGATCAGCACCTTCCAGTCGATCGAGGGCCTGAAGTTCGGTATGGCGCCCATCCCCACCCTGTTCGACCGCCCCGCCGCACAGGCCGACTCCCACACCTTCATCCTGCCGAAGAAGGACCGCACGCCCGAGCAGCTGACGCAGGCGCTCGGATTCATCAAGTCGATGCTGACCGAGTCGATGACCTGGGCGGAGGGCGGGCACGTCCCCGCCTACCTGCCCACCTACGACAGCGCGGAGTACAAGAAGCTCACACCGCAGTCGGACTACGCCTCCGCCGCGGAGAACGCCTACTACGACGACGCCGCCTGGTACGGCGGCTCGGGCTCGACCTTCGAGGCGACGGTCGGCGCGCAGCTCGCCCTCGTGCAGCAGGGGTCGACCACTCCGGAGGGCGCGCTGAGCGCCATCCGCGGCCAGCTCCAGACCTACCTCGACCCGCCCAGCCCGCTCTGAGCCGAAGGGACGCACGCATCATGACCAGTGCAACGACGACGCCGAACGTCCCGTCGGCGCCGAACTCCCCGGCGGCCGCGAGCGCGGCCGCTCCGGCCCGCCGAGCCGGTCGCGGCGGACGACCCTCCGACCGCGGCACCGGCCCGGGCGCCTGGCTGTTCCTCGCGCCGTTCGGGCTCTTCTACCTGGCGTTCCTGCTGGGGCCGACGATCTGGATGTTCGTCGCAAGCTTCTTCAACACCTCGCTGGTCCACCGCGGCCTGGGCAGCTTCGCGGGCCTCGACAACTACGTGGAGATGTTCTCGCGCGCGGACTTCTGGTCCTCCCTCTGGCACACCCTGCAGTTCACGCTGTACACCGTGCCGCCGCTGGTGATCCTCGCGTTCGTCTTCGCGGTGCTCACCAACCGCCTGCAGCGGGGCCAGTGGTTCTTCCGCCTCGCCTTCTTCCTGCCGTTCATCCTGCCCTCGGCGACGATCTCCCTGATCTGGGTCTTCATCTTCACGCCGGCCACGGGCCTCTTCGCGAGCGTGCAGTCGCTGCTCGGCTTCACCCCGGGCTCGGGGATCCTCGCCGATCCCAAGAGCGCGATGGTGGGCGTCGCGATCGCGACGGTGTGGTGGACCATCGGGTTCAACTTCATCCTCTACCTCGCGGGGCTGCAGGACATCCCGCGCGAGCTCTACGAGGCCGCGGCCGTCGACGGCGCGAGCACCTGGCAGCAGATCCGGCACGTGACGATCCCGCTGTTGCGCCGCACCACGACGCTCGTCATCCTGCTACAGATCATCGCGAGCCTGAAGATCTTCGACCAGGTCTATCTGATGACCAACGGCGGTCCGGGCATCTCCACCCAGGTCAGCCTGGGCCTGATCACCGGCACCGCCTTCACCGACAACCGCATCGGCGCCGCGTCAGCCGCCTCGGTGCTGCTGTTCATCATCATCGTCGCCATCGCCGTGATCCGCGAGATCGTCGAGCGCGTGGCCGCCCGTCGCGACCAGGAGGCCTGAGCCATGACCACGACCACCGCGACCACCTCCACCCCCGGGCGCGCGGGCCGATCCGGCGTGGGCGGCGCGATCTCCGCCGCCGCTCCCCCGGCCCGGCCCTCGGGCGCCGGCATCAGCGGACGCACCTTCACGATCGTCACCTGGATCGTACTGGTCGTGTTCGCGGTGATCTGGCTGATCCCGAGCCTGTTCGCGCTGAAGACCTCGCTGTCCGAGAACGGTGTGGCGGCGCTCGGCGCGAACGAGATCCTCTCCCACTGGTACCCGACCCTGCACTCGTACTCGACGCTCTTCGGCGCGGGCGACATCTGGAACTGGTACCTCGCCAGCGCGATCACCGGCATCATCACGACGCTCCTCACCGTCGTCTTCGCCTCGATGGCCGCCTTCGCGCTCTCCCGGATGCGCTTCCGCGGACGCACCACCGTGATGCTGATGATCCTGCTGGGCATCATGATCCCCAGCCAGGTGCTCATCGTGCCGATCTTCGAGATGCTGGGCGCCGCGAACCTGCTGAACACCTACTGGGCGGTGATCTTCCCGCAGGTCCCCGCGGTCATCTCGGTGTTCATCTTCAAGCAGTTCTTCGACGGCATCCCCCGCGAGCTCGAGGAGGCCGCGCGCATCGACGGCGCCGGGCTGTGGAAGATCTACTGGTCGGTGATCATGCCGCTCTCGCGCCCCGTGATCGCCGCTGTCGCGATCCTCACCTTCGTGGGCGTGTGGAACAACCTGCTGCTGCCGCTGTTCGTCCTCACCAACCCGAACCTGATGACGATCCCCGTGGGCCTCGCGACGGTGCAGGGCAGCTTCGGCCAGCGCTTCGCCGACATCCAGGCCGGCGCGATCCTCGCCGCCCTCCCCCTGGTGCTGCTCTACCTGGTCTTCCAGCGCCAGATCGTCGAGGGCGTGGCCGGGACCGGGCTGAAGGGCTGACGGGCGGCTCCTCACGCCCAGCGGGCCGACGGAGGAGCAGGCCGACGGAGCAGCTGGCCGACGGAGGAGCAGGGCGAGGACGCGGCCGTGCGAGCGTGAGAAGTACGAAACCGTTGCCATGAGCAGTCATGGCAACGGTTTCGTACTTCTCGAGGTCCATAGGGGGCCGGAGGTCGGCCCGCCGCCCTCACCCCTCGGCGCCGGCGCGCTTCTTGTTGTAGACGTCGAAGGCGACGGCGAGGATCAGCACCACGCCGCGCACGATCGACTGGGTGGACTGGCCGATGCCCATGATCTGCATGCCGTTGGACATGACCGCCATGATCAGGCCGCCGATGATGGCGCCCTGCACCTTGCCCACACCGCCGCTGACGGCGGCGCCGCCGATGAACGCGGCCGCGATCGCGTCGAGCTCGAACATGTTGCCCGCGCCCGGCTGCGCCGAGTTCGAGCGTGCCGAGTAGACGATGCCGGCGATCGCGGAGAGCAGGCCCATGTTCACGAACAGCATCATGTTCACCAGGCGCGTCTTCACACCGGAGAGGCGTGCGGCCTGCAGGTTCCCGCCCATGGCGTAGACGTGCCGGCCGAAGACGGTCTGCTGGCTGACGAAGGAGTAGATGAGGATCAGCGCGGCCAGCAGGATCAGCACCATGGGCAGGCCGCGGGCGTTGGCGATCTGCCAGGCGAAGGCCATCACGATGACGGCGACGACGGCGACCTTGACCGCGAAGATCCACAGCGCCTCGACGGCCTGGTCGTAGCGCAGCTTCGCGAGGCGCGCCCGCCACTGCTGGAGCGCGAACACGATCACGACGGCGGCCGCGACGACCAGCGTGAACACGTCGTACCCGGGCCCGCCCAAGAGGCCGTTGAGGAAGCCGCCGGCGATCTTCTGGTACGCCTCGGGGAACGGCGAGAGCGACACGTTGCCCAGAGTCTGCATGGTCATGCCGCGGAAGATGAGCATGCCCGCGAGGGTCACGATGAACGCCGGGATCCCGACGATCGCGACCCAGAATCCCTGCCACAGTCCCACCAGGATGCCGACGCCGAGGGCCGCGAGGATCCCCAGCCACCACGGCAGTCCGTGCTGGATGACGACCACGGCGGCGACCGAGCCGGTGAACGCGACGACCGAGCCGACCGAGAGGTCGATGTGCCCGGCGACGATGATGAGCACCATCCCGATCGCGAGGATCAGGATGTAGGAGTACTGCAGGATCAGGTTCGTGAGGTTGCCCGGGCTCAGCAGCGCGCCGCGGGTGAGCACCGTGAACAGCAGCACGATGAACACGAACGCGATGTAGATGCCGCTCTGGCGGACGTTCCTGGTGAGCAGGTCCTTGATATCGGAGGTTCCGGCCATCGGTGGTCCCTCACTCCCTCTCCATGGTCATGAGCTCCATCAGGTGCTCCTGCGTGGCGTCCGCGGCGCTCACCTCACCGGTGATGCGGCCGGCGGACAGTGTGTAGATGCGATCGGCGAGCCCCATCACCTCGGGCAGCTCGGAGGAGATCACGACGATCGCCTTCCCCTGCTCCGCGAGCTCGTTGATCAGCGTGTAGATCTCGTACTTCGCGCCGACGTCGACGCCGCGGGTGGGCTCGTCGAGGATCAGCACGTCGGGCTCGGTGAACAGCCACTTGCTGAGCGCGACCTTCTGCTGGTTGCCGCCGGAGAGCTGGCCGACGCGCGAGAGCACCGTCGGCGTCTTGATGTTCAGCGACTTCCGGTAGCGCTCGGCGACGGAGATCTCCTGGTTGCCGTCGATCCAGCCCGAGCGGGAGACCTTGCCCAGCGCCGCGGCGCTGATGTTGCGCCGCACGTCCTGGATGAGGTTCAGCCCGTAGCGCTTGCGGTCCTCGCTGACGTACGCGATGCCGCTGCCGATCGCATCGGCCACGCCGCGCACGTTCGCGGGGCGCCCGTGCATGAACACCCTCCCGCTGATCTCGCGCCCGTAGGAGCGGCCGAACACGCTCATCGCGAGCTCGGTGCGGCCCGCGCCCATGAGGCCGGCGATGCCGACGACCTCACCGGCGCGCGCGGTGATCGAGACCCCGTCGACGAGGGTGCGGTCGGGCTGGGTCGGGTGGGTGACGTGCCAGTCCTCGATGCGCAGCACCTCCTCGCCGATCTCGACGCTGCGCTCGGGGAACATGCTGTCCATGTCCCGCCCGACCATCCCCTTGATGATGCGCGGGATGAGGCCGCGGCCCGACGCTCCCCCGCCGTGCATGTCGATGGTCTCGATGGTCGACCCGTCGCGGATGACGGTGGTGGTGTCGGCGATCTCGGCGATCTCACCGAGCTTGTGGGAGATGATGATCGAGGTGACGCCCTGCTCGTCGCGCAGACCGCGGATGAGGCCGAGCAGGTGCTCGGAGTCGTCGTCGTTCAGCGCGGCGGTGGGCTCGTCGAGGATCAGCAGGCTCACGTTCTTCGAGAGCGCCTTGGCGATCTCGACGAGCTGCTGCTTGCCGACGCCGAGCTGGCCGACCGGCGTCACCGGGTTCTCGTCGAGGCCCACGCGGCGCAGCAGCCTGAGCGCCTCCGAGTTCGTCTCGCCCCAGCTGATGACGCCCCCGCGGGAGCGCTCGTTGCCCAGGAAGATGTTCTCGGCGATGGTCAGGTGAGGCACCAGGGCGAGCTCCTGGTGGATGATCACGATCCCCTCGGCCTCGGAGTCGTTGATCGAGTGGAAGCTCATGGGGCGGCCGCGGAAGTGGATCTCGCCGTCGTAGGTGCCGGCGGGCTCGACGCCCGAGAGCACCTTCATGAGCGTGGACTTCCCTGCCCCGTTCTCGCCGCAGATCCCGTGGATCTCGCCCTCGCGGACGCTCAGGGAGACGTCGCTCAGGGCGGTGACGCCGGGGAAGCGCTTGGTGATGGAGCGCATCTCGAGGATGCTGTCGTTCATCGGGCCCTCCTTCGGGCTGGAACGCAGGTGCGCGCGCCGCGGGCGCGCGCGGCGACGGGGTCGACCGCGCGGGCACGGGCGGGGGCGTCGGCCGCGGTGAGGGACTGCTGGTCCCGCGGCCGACGCCGATTCGTCCCGAGCACGCTCAGGCCTGGCCCTTCTCGACCTGCTCCTCCGTGTAGTAGCCGGAGTCGACGAGGATCTTCTCGTAGTTGGACTCGAGCACCATCTCGACGGGCAGCAGGTAGGAGGGGACGACCTTCGAGCCGTTGTCGTAGGTCTTGGTGTCGTTCGCCTCCGGCTCCTTGCCCTCGAGGTACGCCTTCGCGGCGACCACGGCCTGGTCGGCGAGCTTGCGGGTGTCCTTGAAGATCGTCGAGAACTGCACGCCGTCGGCGATGAGCTTGATCGAGGCGATCTCGGCGTCCTGGCCGGTGATGATCGGCAGGCCGTCCTTGATGGTGTCGCCGCGGCCGTCGTTCTGCAGGGCGTTGATGATGCCGCGCGAGAGCGGGTCGGCCGGGGCGAGGACACCGTCGAGCTTCTTGTCGCCCTTGTAGTGCGTGGTCAGCAGGTTCTCCATGCGTTTCTGTGCGGTCTCCTGCTCCCAGCGCTGGATGGCGCACTGGTCGATGTCGGTCTGCTTCGAGGGCACCTCGAGCACGCCGTCGTCCATGTACGGCTGCAGGGTGTCGATCGCGCCCTTCCAGAACAGGTGGGCGTTGTTGTCGTCGAGCGAGCCGGCGAACAGCTCGATGTTCAGCGGACCCTTCGGGGCGTCGGAGGCCTTCTTGAACTTCTCGTCGAGCAGACCGAGCCCGAAGAGCAGGGAGTTCGCCTGGGTGACGCCCACCTTGTAGTTGTCGAAGGTGACGTAGAAGTCGACGTTCTCGCTGTTGGTGAGGAGGCGGTCGTAGGAGATCACGGGGATCCCGGCGGCCTTCGCGGCGTCGAGCTGGCTGGTCAGGGCCGAGCCGTCGATCGAGGCGATGATCAGGGCGGCGACGCCCTGGGTGACCATCTGGTCGATCTGCTGGGACTGGGTGGGGATGTCGTCGTCGGCGTACTGGAGGGTGACCTTGTAGCCCTCCTTCTCGAGGGACTTCTTGATGTTCGCGCCGTCCTGGACCCAGCGCTCGTAGGTCTGGGTGGGCATGGCCACGCCGATGGTCTGGTCCTTGGGGTCGGCCTCGGTGTCGGGGCCCGAGGACCCGGCGCCACCGCCGGAGCATGCCGCGAGGGCGGCGATCGCGCCGAGCGAGCCGGCGCCGGCGAGGAACGTGCGCCTGCTGGGCACGGGATGGCTGCTGGTCATGGTGTCTCCTCTTCGAAACGGTGCCCGCGTCCGGGACTCGCGCGTGCTGCGCGGGTGTCGGGGATGGGGCGGCGGGCGGATGGGCCGGCAGCGGTGCCGGCGGCATCGGATCCATGCGCTGTGGCGTGGAGCACCATGGATGATAACGTTCACATCCACTGCGGGCGCAACCATTTGCGCGACCCACGAGGTCACGGAATCGCAACGTTCACATCGGCGTGGGCGACGGAGATGCCGGAGGTCGTGCCGCCGTATCCTTCGAAAGGCCCCACGCACCCTGCCCACGCGCGCCCCACGCACCTCTCTCCCGCCGACATCCACGGAGCTCCCATGACGACGACCTCGCGCCGCCCCTCGATGCTCGATGTCGCGGCGCGCGCCGGGGTCTCGTACCAGACGGTCTCGCGAGTGCTCAACGAGCCGTCGATCGTGCGTCCGGAGACCCGCGACCGCGTGCTCGAGGCGATCGTGGAGCTCGGGTACGCGCGCAATCGCGCGGCCCGGGCACTGAAGACCACCCGCTCGGCACTCGTCGGCGTGCTGTCGGACGGCTCCTCGCTGTTCGGCCCCGCGGAGACCACCGCGGCGATCGAGCGGGCCGCGCGCGAGGCCGGCTACTCGACCCTTCTCGCGACCGTCGCCCCTGGTGAGCCGCACGCGCAGGTCGCCTCGGACCTCGTCGGCTCCGGGGTCGACGGGATCATCGTGGTCGCCGGGCACGACGGCATGACGCCCGTGGCCGAGGCCGCGGCCCGCACCACGCCCGTGCTCTCGGTGTCCTCCGGCCCCTTGGACGCGGCGGGCGTGGAGGTCGTCGGCGTGGACCAGGCGAGCGGCGCCCGCGCGGTCATCACGCACCTGGCCGACCAGGGCATGCGCCGGATCGTGCACGTGCCGGGCCCCGTCGACTGGTTCGACGCGCGCGCTCGGCGCCGCGGCACCGAGGAGACGCTCACGGACATCGGGGCCGACGGCGAGTGCACGGACCCCGGCGACTGGTCGGCGCGCTCGGGATACCGGATCGGCACGAAGCTCGCCGCGCGAGCGCTCCCGGACGCGATCTTTGCCGCGAACGACCTGATGGCGATCGGGATCCTGCGCGCCCTGCGCGAGCGCGGCATCGAGGTGCCCCGAGACGTCGCCCTCGTCGGCTTCGACGACATCGAGGGCGCCACCTACACCACGCCCTCGCTCACCTCCGTCGCCCAGCCCTTCGCGCAGCTCGGCCGGGCAGCGATGCACCGGCTGCTCTCGCGGCTCGAGGACGGGGCAGGCGCAGCGGACGCGCCAGGCGGGACGGACGGAGTCGACGGGACGGACGGAGCGGACAGGCCCGACGGACCCCCCACCGCGCTCGCGCCGGAGCTCGTCGTTCGGGAATCGAGCCTCCGGCCCCTCTGACGCGGAGCGGCTCGTCGTCCGATCCCTGCCCCGCGGCACGACGGTCCCGGCCGCGCGAACGGCTCGCACGAGAACCCACGCGAGCGCCGTGCAGCACTAGGCTTCGTGCCCGTGACCACGCATCCCGCCTCCCCCGCCCCGTCCTCGCCCGGTGCGCCGAGCGAGCCGTCGCCCGCGCGGGGTTCCGCCGGTCGCTACGTCGGCCCGGTCCTGCTGGTGCTCGCGATCGCGGCGCTCGGGCTGCTGTGGGCGAAGTGGTACCCGTACACGCTGAAGACGATCGGGCTCGCAGAGAGCGGCACCTGGGACGGGTCGGTGCTCTCGGACGCGGCGGTCGACGCGCCGACGTGGTGGCGCGGCGGCTGGGACTTCCTGGTCACCTACACGCTGGCGATCTGGAAGGCGCTGCTGGTCGCGCTCGTCATCTCCGCGGCGGTCCAGGCCTTCCTGGGTCCCGAGAGGCTCGCGCGGCTGATCACGGGCGGTCGGGCGCGATCCGGTGCCGGCACAGCCGCGGGATGGTCCGACGATCGGGGCGCCGCCCGGGCGGCCCTCGCGGGCCTTCCCGCGATGATGTGCACGTGCTGCACCGCCCCGGTGGTCGTCGGCCTGCGGCGCGCGGGGGTCCCGGTCCGCGCGGCGACGGCGTTCTGGCTGTCCAACCCGGTGCTGAACCCCGCTGTCATCGTGTTCCTCGCGATCATCGGTCCGTGGCAGTGGGCTGCGACGCGCGTGGTCGTCGGCATCGCGCTCGTGGCCGTCGCGGTGGTCGTCGCGGGGAGGCTCGCGGGGCGCGGGGCGCAGATCGGTTCGCCATCGGGCCCCGCAGGCGTCGGCGGTGAGCGGGTGGCGGTCGCCGCGACTCCCGTCGTCCCTTGGACGGCGGAGCCCGGGACGGCCTCGGCAGGAGGGATCGGGTCGCACTCCTCCGCCTCCGCTCCCCTGCGGTTCCTGCGCGAGCTGGGACGCCTCGCGGTGCGGCTCGTCCCCGAGTACCTCGGGATCGTGTTCGTGGTCGGCGTGCTGCTGCACCTGGGCGGATGGCGGCTGGAGGCGATCGACTGGTCCGTCGCGGCGGTGCTGGTCTTCGCCCTGATCGCCGTGCTCATGGTGATCCCGACGGCCGGCGAGATCCCGGTGCTCCTCGCCTTGGCGGCGCTCGGCGCCGACCCGTGGGCCGAGGGCGTCGCGCTGATCTGCCTGAGCGCCGTCAGCCTCCCCTCGCTCGTCATGGTGGGGCGGGCGCTGACCTGGCGGGCCTCGGCCGGGATCGCGGGCGTGGTGCTCGCGGCGGGGCTCGCGGCGGGGGCCGTGCTCGCGCTCTGAGCGGCCGTGCCGCCGTCCCCGGGGAGGCCGGATCCTCCCGTCGCGTCCGATGTGCACGTTGCCGACCCCGGGTGGGCCTGATCGAATAGGGCCATGACCCACGACGATGTGACCGCTCCCCGCCCCGATGCCGCCGACCTCATCTCCCGGGGGCGCGCGCACCTGGGGATCGAGCTGGGCTCGACCCGGATCAAGGCGGCCCTCGTCGATGACGCGGGGGCCGTGCTCGCGACCGGCTCCTTCGCCTGGGAGAACACGCTCGCCGACGACAGCTGGACCTACCCGATGGACGAGGTCTGGGAAGGTCTCGCCGCGTGCTTCGCGGACCTCGCCGACGCCGTGCGCACGCGCTTCGACGTGCCGCTCACCCGCCTGGCGTCCCTGGGCGTCTCCGCGATGATGCACGGCTACATCGCCCTGGACGCGGACGGCGAGCTGCTCGCCCCGTTCCGCACCTGGCGCAACACCTATACGTCCGACGCCGCGTCCCTGCTCTCGGAGACCTTCGGCCAGAACATCCCCCTGCGCTGGTCCGTCTCCCATCTCCTGCACGCCGTGCTCGGCGGCGAGGAGCACGTGGGGAGGATCGCCGCGATCACCACGCTCTCCGGCCTCGTCCACCGCCGCCTCACCGGGCGCTCCGTGCTGGGCGTGGGCGATGCCAGCGGGATGTTCCCGATCTCCTCCGCGAGCGACGCGCCGGACTACGACCACGAGCTCCTGGAGCGCTTCGCCGCCCTGGACGCCGTCGCCGACGTCCCCTGGGATCTCGCCGACCTGCTCCCGGAGGTGCTCGTGGCCGGGCAGGACGCCGGGACGCTCACCGAGGAGGGCGCACGGCTGCTCGATCCGTCGGGCACCCTCGAGGCGGGCGTCCTCACCGCGCCGCCCGAGGGGGACGCGGGCACGGGGATGGTCGCGACCCAGGCGATCGCCCCGCGCACGGGCAATGTGAGCGCCGGGACCAGCGCGTTCGCGATGGTCGTGCTCGAGCGTCCGCTCGCGACGCCCCGCGAGGAGATCGACATGGTCACGACGCCTTCGGGCGATCCGGTCGCGATGATCCACACGAACAACTGCACGGGCGATCTCGACCAGTGGCTCGGCGTGTTCGCGCAGTTCGCTCAGCTGCTCGGGCAGGACGTCGACACCGAGGACCTGTACGCGCGGCTCTTCGAGGCGGGCGCCGCGGGCGACGCCGACGCGGGCGGGGTGCTGTCCTTCAACTACCTCTCGGGTGAGCACCAGACGGGCGTCGCCTCCGGCCGGCCGCTGCTCGTGCGCACCCAGCAGGCGAGCTTCACGCTCGAGAACCTCATGCGCGCCCAGCTGCACGGCGCCTTCGGCGCGCTGGCCGCGGGCATGGAGGTGCTCCTCGAGGAGGAGAAGGTGGGGCTCGACGTCATGTACGCCCACGGCGGCATCTTCCGCACGAAGGGCGTCGCCCAGCAGGTCCTCGCCGACGCCCTGCGCACACCGGTCGCCCTCGGCGCATCGGCCGGCGAGGGCGGCGCCTGGGGCATGGCGCTGCTCGCCGCGCACACGGCGCAGCTCGCGGAGGGGAAGGCCGCATCGGACGGGGCGACCACCGAGGCGCTGCGCCGCTTCCTGGCCGACGAGGTCTTCGCCTCCCAGGAGGTCACGACGCTCGAGCCGACCGACGCGGGCGCGCAGGGCTACGCCGACTGGCTGCGCGGCTACCGCGCGGCGCTGCCCGTCGAGCGCCTCGCCGGGGAGTCGATCGACTGAGGCCGACGGGGCACGCCCCCCCCCTTTCGCGCCGCTCGCGCGCACTCCGCCGTGCCGCCTTGCGCGAGGCATCGGCGGACCCGTAATGTGAACGTTGCCATGATGGTGTGGTCGCACGTCGAAGGAGCCCCATGACCCTCGTCCTCACCGAGCTCCCCGAGGCCGTCCAGGAGGCGGTCGCGCGGACCCGCGAGCGCGTCGCCGCGCTGCACGCGGAGCTCCCGCGCAACGGCCTGGTCGTCTGGACCGCCGGGAACGTGTCCGAGCGCGTGCCCCGCCCGTCGGCCGGCGCGCCATCGGACGGCGCGCCGTCGACCGATCCCGCGGACGCCCCGGAGCTGTTCGTCATCAAGCCCTCCGGCGTCTCGTACGACGACCTCTCCCCCGAGTCGATGGTCGTGTGCACGCTCGACGGGGAGAAGATCGCCGACGGCACGCCCGAGTCCCTCTCCCCCTCCTCCGACACCGCCGCCCACGCCTACGTGTACCGCCACATGGACAAGGTCGGCGGGGTCGTGCACACCCACTCGACCTATGCGACCGCCTGGGCGGCGCGCGGCGAGGAGATCCCCTGCGTGCTGACGATGATGGCCGACGAGTTCGGCGGGCCGATCCCCGTGGGCCCGCTCGCCGTGATCGGCGACGACTCGATCGGACAGGGCATCGTCGAGACCCTCGGCACCTCCCGCTCGCGGGCCGTGCTCATGCGGAACCACGGCCCGTTCACGATCGGGCAGGATGCGCGCGACGCGGTGAAGGCCGCCGTCATGTGCGAGGAGGTCGCGCGCACGGTCCACATCTCCCGCCAGCTCGGCGAGCCGCTGGCGGTCCCCGAGACTCTCGTCGACTCCCTCTTCGACCGCTACCAGAACGTGTACGGGCAGCGCTGAGTGCCGCCGTCGGCGCGTTCGACGACTATGAGGTCAGTAACCCCGGTGCCGTGCGCCGCTCCACGGATCTCCGGCGCGAGCAGGAGCGATGCCTCCCCCTCCCCGTCACCGTGACGCCCGTGGGGCGGCTCGCCCCTTGAAAGAAGTCTGGGAAGCACCGACGCTGGAGGTTCGGCCGACGACGTCCGATGTCCGATGCACGACGCACCAGCCTTCGTCGAAGGGAACTGCTTGAGCTCGCCCATCCCGCCCGAAGCCGCCGACGCGGCGACCGACTCCCCCACCTCCTCGCACGACCGTCCCGCCGCCTGGCCCGAGGACCTCCCCACCACCGTCCATCTGCCCGAGCACCTGCAGATCGACGAGCGCGACAGCGACGACGAGATCACCCAGAAGCTGCGCCGACAGGGCGCGCGCATCGGCCGCGGCACCATCGCCCCCGCCGTCTTCTGGCCCTCCCTGATCGTGATCCTCGCGGTCGCCGTGGGCACCGTGATCGCCCCCGACGTCTCCAGCACCGTCTTCCAGGGCGTCCAGAACTGGATCGTGGCGACCCTGGGCTGGTACTACATGCTGATCATCGGCCTCTTCGTGGCGTTCTCGGCGATCATCGCGCTGAGCCGCTTCGGCCGGATCCGCCTGGGCCGGGACGAGGACCGACCCGAGTTCTCGACCCTCTCGTGGTTCGCGATGCTGTTCGCCGCCGGCATGGGCATCGGCCTGGTCTTCTACGGCGTCGCCGAGCCCCTGGGGTACACCACCACCAACGTGAAGCCCGGATGGGACGGCGAGGGCGTGGAGCTCTCCGGTCTGGCCATGGCGCAGACCTTCCTGCACTGGGGCCTGCACCCCTGGGCCTGCTACGCCGTGATCGGCCTGGCCCTCGCCTACGCCGTGCACCGTCGCGGCCGTCCCGTCTCGATCCGGTGGGCGCTCGAGCCGATCTTCGGCGAGCGCGTCAAGGGCTGGGTCGGCGACGTCATCGACGTCCTCGCGATCTTCGGCACCGTCTTCGGCATCGCCACCTCGCTGGGCCTGGGCGTCCAGCAGATCTCCGCCGGCATGCAGGCCATCGGCCTGATCGGCGACGTCAGCAACTGGCTGCTCGTGGCGCTGATCGTCGTGATCTCGCTGCTGGCCATGATGTCCGTGGTCAGCGGCGTCGGCGCGGGCATCAAGTGGCTCTCGAACATCAACCTCTCGCTCGCCGGCCTGCTGATGATCGTGGCGCTGCTGTTCGGGCCCACCGTCTTCCTGCTGCAGAACTTCGTCGAGTCCCTGGGCGTCTACTTCGCCAACGTCTTCCACATGACCCTCGACGTGGGCGCCTACCAGCGCTCCGAGAAGGCGCAGACCTGGTGGTCCGGCGCCACCCTGTTCTACTGGGGCTGGTGGATCGCCTGGGCGCCGTTCGTGGGCGTGTTCATCGCCCGCATCTCCCGCGGTCGCACGGTGCGCGAGTTCATCGCCGGCGTGCTGCTGGTGCCCTCCGTGGTCGGCATGGTCTGGTTCTCGATCTGGGGCGGCAGCGGCCTGTACCGCCAGTGGTTCGGCGCGGGCGACCTCGGCGACATCACGGCCGAGGAGTCGCTGTTCCGCATCCTCGAGGACCTTCCGCTCAGCGGCATCCTCTCGGTGCTGGGCATCCTGCTGGTCGCGATCTTCTTCATCACCTCCTCGGACTCCGGGTCCCTCGTGGTCGACATGCTCGCCTCGGGCGGTCACCCGAATCCGCCGATGTGGTCGCGCATCCTGTGGGCCGCCCTCTCGGGCTTCCTCGCCGCCGCGCTGCTGCTCTCGGGCGGGCTGGAGTCCCTGCAGGCGGGTTCGCTGGCCACGGCCCTGCCGTTCAGCGTGATCCTGCTGCTCATGTGCGTGGCGCTGGTCAAGGCGCTGCGCCTGGACTCGGCGGTCGTCGAGGCGCACGAGCTCAGCGCCCGCCTCGAGCGCGTGACCGAGCACGTCACCGGGTCGCTCCCGGAGAACGAGCAGCTGGGCAGCTTCGTCGACGACCGGATCGACTACCGGCTCTCGGCGACCCGCGGCGCCCTCGACAGGGGGCAGCGGGGCGGACGCTCCGCACGCCCCGGCTCGAAGCGCCGCGAGGACTGACACCTCGACATCTCGGGCCAAGAGGAGGCCGTCGCCCCGTGGGCGGCGGCCTCCTGGCTGTCCGCATCCGGGACGGGATCTCGCGCCGAACCGGCTCCCCACCCTAGGATGTGAACGTTCAACCACGACCGAAGGAGACCCCGTGGACAACCCGTTCGCCGCACGCGAGATCTGGTTCCTCACCGGCAGCCAGGGCCTGTACGGGCAGGAGACGCTCGACCAGGTCGCCGAGCAGTCCCGCGTCATCGCCGAGACCCTCGACGCCGCGAGCGACGTGCCCGTGAAGATCGTCTGGAAGCCCGTGCTCACCAGCCGCGACGCGATCCGCGAGACCGCTCTCGCGGCGAACTCCGACCCGGCGTGCGTGGGCGTCATCGCCTGGATGCACACCTTCTCCCCGGCGAAGATGTGGATCCTCGGGCTCGACGCCCTGCAGACCCCTCTGCTGCACCTGCACACGCAGGCGAACGAGAAGCTGCCCTGGTCGAGCATCGACATGGACTTCATGAACCTCAACCAGGCCGCCCACGGCGACCGCGAGTTCGGGTACATCGCCTCGCGGCTCGGCGTCGAGCGCAAGACCGTCGTCGGACACGCCTCCCATGTCGACGTCCAACAGCGCATCGGCCGCTGGGCGCGCGCGGCGACGGGCTGGGCGGAGATGCACTCGCTGCGCCTCGCCCGCTTCGGCGACAACATGCGCGACGTCGCCGTCACCGAGGGCGACAAGACCGAGGCCGAGCTGCGACTGGGCGTCTCGGTGAACACGTGGGGCGTGAACGACCTCGTCGAGGTCGTCGACGGCATCGACGAGTCCGCGATCGACGAGCTCGTCGCGGTCTACGACGCCGAGTACGACGTCGTCCCCGAGCTGCGGGAGGGCGGCGAGCGCCGCGAGTCCCTGCGCTACGGCGCGCGGCTCGAGCTGGGCCTGCGCTCCTTCCTCGAGGAGGGCGGCTTCGGCGCCTTCACCACCAACTTCGAGGACCTCGGCGGGCTGCGCCAGCTCCCCGGCCTGCCGGTGCAGCGCCTCATGGCCGACGGCTACGGCTTCGGCGCCGAGGGCGACTGGAAGACCGCGATCCTGGTGCGCGTCGCGAACGTCATGGGATACGGCCTCCCCGGCGGCGCCTCGCTCATGGAGGACTACACCTACGAGCTCACGCCCGGCGAGCAGAAGATCCTCGGCGCCCACATGCTCGAGGTCTCCCCGTCGCTGACCACCGCGCGGCCCCGCCTCGAGATCCACCCGCTGGGGATCGGCGACCGCGAGGACCCGGTGCGCCTGACGTTCACGGCCGACCCCGGGCCTGGCCTCGTGATCGCCATGAGCGACATGCGCGAGCGCTTCCGCCTGGTCGCCAACACGGTGGAGATCGTCGAACCCGACGAGCCCCTGCCGAACCTGCCCGTGGCCTGCGCGGTGTGGGAGCCCGCGCCGAGCCTGGCGACGTCGGCCGAGTGCTGGCTGACCGCCGGCGCCGCCCACCACACGGTGATGACCACGGCGACCGACCTCGAGACCTGGGAGGACCTCGCGGAGATCTCCGGGCTCGAGCTCGCCGTCATCGACGAGTCGACCACCGTGCGCTCCTTCGCGCAGGAGCTGCGCGTGAACCAGGTCTTCCACCGCCTCGCGCAGGGGTTCTGAGACATGGGGGCGAGCTCCCCGAGCCGCGGATCCACCGGCGGCGCGGAGGCCGGCGCCCGCCCGGGCCTCAGCTGGTCGGGCACGATCGACTACGGTCCGGGGCCTCTGCACCGGCCGACGTCCCTCGACGCGCTCCGCGCCCTCGTCGGCCGCTCCGAGCGGATACGGGCGCTCGGCACCCGGCACTCGTTCTCGCGGGTCGCGGCGTCCGACGCGGACCTGGTGACGCTCGAGGCGATGCCGGGCGGCATCGACGTCGACACGGAGCACCGCACCGTGCGGGTCGGGGCCGGGGTCCGGTACGGGGAGCTCGTGCCCGCCCTCTGGGAACAGGGCCTCGCGCTGCCGAGCATGGGCTCCCTGCCGCACATCTCGGTGGGCGGCGCGAGCGCGACCGGAACCCACGGGTCCGGTGACCGCCAGCGCTCGCTCGCCTCCTCGGTGCGGGCGATCGAGCTGGTCACCGCGGACGGCGACCTCGTCGGCTTCTCCCGCGAGGCCGATCCCGAGGTGTTCGACGGGATGGTGCTCGCCCTGGGCGCCCTGGGGATCGTCACCCGCCTCGAGCTCGACCTGGTGCCCGCCTTCCGGATGCGGCAGGCCGTCTACCTGGACCTGCCTCCCGAGCAGATGAGCGACGCGGGCCTTGGCGCCGTGCTCGCGAGCGCCTACAGCGTGAGCATGTTCCACCACTGGAACGGGACGGCCGCGCAGGTGTGGGTGAAGCAGGAGGCCGAGGGCGAGGGCGACGCGGTGCCGATGCCGGAGGCGTGGCACGGCGCGCGGCGCGCCCCGGGCCCCGTCCACCCGGCCCCGGACATGTCGCCCACGTTCTGCACCGACCAGAGCGGGCAGCCCGGCCCCGCGTTCGAGGTTCTCCCCCACTTCCGGATGGAGTTCACGCCCAGCAGCGGCGCCGAGATCCAGTCGGAGTACTTCGTGCCGCGCGAGCAGGTCGGGGCGGCCATCGCCGCGGTGAGCGAACTGGCGGAGCGGATCCGCCCTCTGCTGATCGTCTCGGAGATCCGCTCCACCGCGGCCGACGACCTCTGGCTGAGCCCCGCCCACGGGCGCGCGAGCGCGTGCATCCACTTCACCTGGCAGAGCAGGCCGGACGAGGTCCGTGCGGTGCTGCCCGCGGTCGAGTCGGCACTCGCGCCGTTCTCGCCGCGCCCCCACTGGGGCAAGGTCTTCACGCTCGACGCCGACGCCGTGCGCGCCCAGTACCCGCGGCTCTCGGACTTCCAGGCGCTGCGGGATCGTCTGGACCCGCGGCGGGTGTTCCGGAACGAGTACGTGGACGGGCTGCTGGGGGCGTGACATCGCACGCTCGGCGCCGAGTCGTCCGCCGAGCGTGCAACCGAGGCTGCGGAGAGCTGGTCAGTCGGTGACCGCCCGGCGCATCCTGACGGGGTCCTCCGACGACCGGAGGACCGTGCACAGGATCGCTCCGAGGACGTACATGCCGACGAAGGTCCACACCAGCAGCGTCATGTGCGCCGCTCCGCCCAGGAGGGCGACGATCACAGGGCCGATGAAGGCCGAGAGTCCCGCGGCGAGTGTGTAGACCGCGAGCGCGGACCCACGATCCTCAATCGTGACGAGGGCAGGCGTGAGCGCAGTGAGCGGCACGAAGCCGGCGAGCCCGATTCCGAACACCGCCCAGCACAGGGTGATGACCCAGAAGTTCGGCCCGGCGATCTGCGGCACGTAGAACAGCAGCAGCATCCCGAGTGCGCAGAGAACGCATCCGAACCAGGTGACCGTGCGCTGCCAGCCGAGTCTGTCCCCCACGATCCCGAACACCAGGTTCGCGCCGATGTTCGCGGTGTAGACGATCGTCACGATCTGCAGGTAGTGCCCCTGATCGAGACCGATCTGCTGCGTGAAGTAGAACGGGGCGACGACGAAGAGGGCGAAGTTCGGCGCCGTGTTGATAAGACGGACGACCGCTCCGGCAGTGACCCGGGGAGCGCGCCAGAGGATGGTCATCCCCTTGGCGAGCTCGCCCCAGCCTGCCGAATCGGGGATGGGGCCCGCATGCGTGCGGTCCCGGACACCGAGCAGAGCGATCACCGCACCGAGCGAGACGATCACGACGGCCAACCAGAACGTTCCGACCTCGCCGATGTGCGGGATCGTCCAGCTCGCCACGAGCGATCCGATCGTCGGCAGCCCCGCCCCGAAGACGAACCAGAACCATCCCACCGAGCTGCCGCGCTGGTGAGGGGGCGTCGCGACATTGATCCAGAAGAGGAAGGCGTACGCGAAGAAGGGATACCCGATACCGCGGATCGTGTACGCGAGCACCGCTGCCCAACCCAGATCCATGCCCACGCCGACGATCAGGAAGATCGCTTCGAAGACGATCCAGTTCGCGGCACCGAGGAGCATCACGCGCCGCGGGCCGAGGACTGCGGAAAGGGTCCCCGCCAGCCAAGAGCCGATGGCGACGAAGATCCCGTAGAGGCTGATCGTGACAGCAGCCGAGGACTCGCTGAATCCCTCGGCTCCCACGAGGAACGGCGAGAGGTAGTTCGATTCGATCCCGTCGCCGATCATGAACAGGAGAACGCCCAGGAATCCGAGGGCCAACGGCGCGGGGAGGCCGAGCCTGTCCAACAGGCCTGCGGCGCCGCGGGACTTCGTGTCGGGGCTGACGAGGACATCGGTGTTCATCGGCATCTCCTTGGAGACCAGGGCGGAGGGAACTGCCACCTCGGGCGGATCTCCCCGAGAAGGCGGGCGGGGCGGCACGACGACCGCAGGTTCAGAGCCGCACCTGGACCTTGATCTGGTCAGGGCTCTTCGCGGCGTCGAGGGCATGCGCGTACTCCTCGAGCGGGAAGGTCGCGGTGATGAGGGCGGAGAGCTCGGGATGCAGGTCGACCATGCGCTCCGCAGCCTGCTCGTACTTCTCGGCGAGCGAGTTCGATCCGATGATGCTCAGCTCTTTGGCGAAGACGTCGTAGGGGCGGAGCGCCACTGCCGCCTCGGGAGACGCGACCCCCATCTGGATCAATCGCCCGCGAGGGCCGAGTGCATCGACGGCCTGGCCGATCGCGATCGGGTGCCCACTGGCGTCCAGAGCGAGGTCGAACGTCTCTCGCGAGAGGTCGCTCGGAGACGACACGGCCTCCAGTGCACCGAACTCCGAGGCGGCAGCGCGGCGGACCGCGTTCGGCTCGACGACGCGAATGCCGGCGGCGCCTTCGTCGCGCGCCAGGGCGACAGCCATCAGGCCGATCGAACCGGCTCCGAAGACCACCATCTCCTGCTCGCGCCAGTCCGGGACGCGCTCCAGAGCATGCAGTACGCATGCGAAGGGCTCGATCAGCGGGGCCGCCGTCTCAGGAATGCGAGCATCCAAGCCGAAGACGATGCCCTGGGGAACCGACACGTACTCGGCGCACGAGCCGTCGACCGCGACCCCGACGGGCTCAAGTGCCGTGCAGAGATTGGTGGCGCCCCTCCCGCACCAGGTGCAGCGTCCGCACGAGACGTTCGGGTTCACGCCGACGTAGTCGCCTTCGGAGATTCCCCGCACGCCCGGCCCGACCGCCGTGACGTGGCCCGCGAACTCGTGTCCGGGGACGACGGGGAAGCGCCCGTGGGGGTAGTCGCCGGATACCAGGTGCAGGTCCGTGCCGCACACGCCTGTGCCGACGGGCGCGATCACCACACGTCCGTCCTCGGCGATCGGGACCGGGACGTCCCGAATCTCGACCCCGCCCATTCCGTCGGCGACAGCGGCTCGCATCGTCGTGCTCATCGTGAGGCTCCCAGTCTGTAGGCGTCGGTGCCTGCGCGGATCCGCCGTGGATCGGCGTCCGCGTCACTCTAGCAACTATTGTCCGGTGTGTACATACAATACGTACGGACCGGGGTGTCGGTGTGGTGCACTCTCCGCGCTACGATGCAGGCCGAGGAGGGATTTCGTGACGCCGAACATCGAGAGGACCTCGCCGGTCCCCTACTACGAGCAGCTCTACGCCATCCTCAAGGAGCGCATCCTCGAGGGCGACTACCCCGAAGGCGAGCGACTGCCGAGCGAGCTCGAACTGGCCAGGGACTTCAACCTCTCCCGGGCGACTGTCCGCCAGACCCTCTCGACGCTCGAATCGGATGGGTTCGCGCATCGCGTTCCGCGTCGCGGATTCTTCGCAGCCAAGCCCAAGCCTGCCTCCGGATGGTTCGTCCAGGACTCAGAGGGCTTCCTGGAGTCTCAGATCCGCCACGGCCGCACGGGCATCACGACCACGGTCGTCTCCTTCGACTCCGTGCCGGCTCCGGCGCACGTCGGCGAGGCACTCGGCATCGCCACCGGCGAGCAGGTGTCTGCTCTCGAACGCGTGAGGTCGCTCGAGGGCGACATGGCTCTGTTCAGCACCAACTGGTTCCCCCAGGGCGTCGGCCAGGTGATTGCGCAGGCCTCCCCCGTCCTGGATGGCACAGGATCGCTCAACACCGCCCTGCGCGAGGCCGGGCTCCTCGTCCACGATGCGCGCCGCGTCATCCACGCGCTGGGTGCGCCGGACGCGGTTGCCGAGCACCTGGGAATCCAGTCCGGACACCCACTGCTGCGCATTCGCTCGCTCTCCCGCCTGGCCGACGGCACATGCTTCGACTACTACGAGACCTGGGTGCTCACCGACACGGTCCCTCTGGAAATGAACGCGGCCGCCACCTGAAAGACGAGCAGCCGCCGATCGCTCCCCGGAGCGCACCGCTGACCACGGCGCATCACCCTTCCGCGTACCCGAGGGACTCCATGGCCGACGCATGCTGGGCAGCGGCCCCCGACCGTTCGGCGCGAGGGAGCTCACGCGCATCCACCCTCCACGACGGGAACTCACCGTCGAGCGCGCAGAGCGCCTGCATCGCGGCACCTTTGCTCACGTACTCGTCGGACTCCGGGACGAGCACCGGAACGCCCACGAGCTGAGGCAGGATCGTCTGCACCGCAGGACTCTTTGCAGCTCCGCCGATGAGTAGAAGCCGGTCGATCGCGAGGTCACACGACTCCAGGGCGTCGAGCATTGCGACCTGGGATGTGAGCGTTCCCTCGAAGACGGCCCGGGCGAAGTTCTCGCGAGTGAAGTTCGCCAGCGACGCCTGGTGGAGAGAGGCACGGGCGTGGGGAAGGTCGGGCGTCCTCTCCCCCTCGAAGAACGGCAGAAGGGTGAGTCCCTCGGCACCGGGGGGCGCGAGCAGCGCGAGGTCCGAGAGGCCTGCGAACGAGCATCCCAACAGCTGGGCGCCCGCGTGGAAGTTCCTCGCCGCGTTGAGGGTGGCCACGAGGGGCTGGTGCCCGCCTTCCGCGTCGGCGTAGTTGCACACGTACCCCGCCAGGTCGTGCACCGGAGTCGGGGAACTCGTGTAGACCACGCCGGAGGTCCCTAGCGACATGACCGCGTCCCCGGGACGGAGTCCGAGCGCCAGCGCTGCGGCCGCGTTGTCCCCGTTGCCGGCACCGACGGGAACCCCGGCGGGTATCCCCGGGATCCCGCCACCCGTCACGCCCGCTCGATCACGCGGACCCAGGATGCGGGGCAGCGCCGCCCGCCTGCCGAAGGCGTGCTCGAAGAGGTCGAGCAGGTAGATGTTCTTCTCGGGGTCCCAGTACCCGGTCCCGCAGGCGTCGGACCTGTCCGTCGTGAGCTCTTCGATCCCGCCCGTGCCCGGCCCGTACCCCCGCAGGCGCCAGGTCAACCAGTCGTGGACGATCGCGACGGCGTCCGTGCGGCGCGTCGCCGCCAGATCCGTCTCCCGCAGCCAGCGCAGCTTGGTGACGGTGTCGGACAGCGTGATCGGCAGGCCGGTCCTTCGTATCCACTCGGTCCGTCCCAGCTCGGCGTTGAGCTCCATCATCTGGGCGTGCGAGCCCGTGTCGTTCCACAGGGGGGAGTCGCACACGACCGCTCCGTCCGCAGCGAGGAAGACCGGGGTGTGCTGCTGGCCGCTGACAGAGATCGCCGAGACATCCTCCAGTCCTCCGGCTCGCTCGACCGCCGCCAGCAGAGCATCCCACCACACGTCGGGGTGGACCACGGTCTCCGGCGGGTGCAGGGCCTTGCCCTCCCGCACCTGCCGACCGGTCGCAGCGTCGCGCACGCTCACCTTGCAGCTCTGGGTCGAGGAATCGATTCCCGCGACGTACCTCATGCCAACGCCCCCGTCATCGCGTGCAACACCACGGCATCACTCATGACGGAGCACCCTGCAGGTGTCTCCACAGCGGGCCCGTGTCTTCCGCCCATGCTCCGAGCCGCGCGTGACGAGCAGAGTCCGGCCGCACCTCGAAGGGGTCGACCTCCTGCCAGGACGTCGTCTCTGCGCACGCCAGAGCCTGCGCGCCGCGAGAGACGACCTCGGGGAATCGTGAGACGGAGAGGGGCGCACCCAACAGGTCCGCCTTGATCTGGAGCCACAACGGGTTCCCGCTCGCGGGGCCGATCACCTTGACCACGCACGGGACTGCATCGAACAGGTCGAGGACGTCCGCGAACTGCCGGGCGAGTCCCAGGAAGGCGCCGAGCACGATGTCCTCAGCGGTGGTGTCGTCGCGCAGTCCGGCGATCAGGCCCCGAGCCGCTCGATCCTTCGTCGGCGGTGGGCTCCCGCGGAACCTGGGCAGGACGACGGGGACCCGTTCGAGATCGATCTCGTCGGCGATCCACCGCGTATGGAGAGTGTCGATGAGGGACGCGAGCCGCTCCCCGTCCATGTCGAGCATGTGCTGGAGCGTCGCGAAGGTGGAGCCTCCGGTGGGAATGGAGGCGAAGAGCGTTCGCTGCTTCCCTGTGCAGTCGATGCCGTTGGCCAGCTTCGCACTCCGTGCCGTCTCATCCAGGCGCGGTTCGGGCGCGAGCACCAGGAGTCCTTCGGTGGTGCCCGTCGAGTTGAGCAGCTCGCCCGGCCGCAGGTCCGCTCCCACGGCGCCCACCATGTGATCGTGCCCGGCGACGTGAACGCGCACCTTCGGGTCCAGGCCTAGCGCTGCTGCGGCTCCCTCCCGGATGGACGCGCCCTCGGAAGCGGCACGGAGAGGGGGGAAGGCCTCGGGCGAGATCCCGAACATTCCGCAGACCTCTGCTGACCAGGTGCCGCTACGCACGTCCAGCGCCATCGTCCGGCTCGCGAGCGACGGTTCCGACCAGCGGTCCTCGCTCAACCTTGCTGCAAGATACTCGGCCACGTTCAGCCAGACGGTGTCATCGGTGCCCAGGGCCCGCTCGAGCGCCCACGCGGTCTTCGAGATCCCGTAGTTGCCGTTCACGGGAAGTCCGGTGACCCGGAATATTCGCTCGTGGTCCTCAGCAGTCAACGAGGCGAGGCTGCCGGCGCCGCGGTGGTCGTGCCAGAGGATCATGGGTGAGGCCAGGGAACCGTCGGCGCGCACCAGCCCGCCGGACTCCCCGACGCCCGCGATCGCGATCCGACGGACCTCCCTGCGCGTGTCAGGAGCGAGTCCGCGTACGAAGTCCTCGACGAGGGCCTCGAGAGCCGGGACGTCGTAGACCTCGCCGTCGGCATCGCTGACCGTGGGTGTCGCACGGCGTGCGGATGCGGCCAACGAGGCGTCGGCCTCGAACAGGCACAGCTTGACACTGGTGGTGCCTATGTCGACGGTGATCGTGGACTGCACGTCTCGGTCTCCTCGTCCGTATCGGATGTCTCAGTCTGGTTCAGCGCTCCGGGCGGCACACGACTCGAGCGGGATCACTTCGTGGCGCTGCCGGTCGCGCCCGCACGCCGCTCAGAGCGCCGACGGGTTGAACGTGCGGATCCGGTGCTCGACGACGTCGGCGATGTTCTCCACGGCAGTGCGGGAGACCCGGATCAGGGAGTGTTCGTGGGGATCGGCCGCGTACGCCTCGCCGAAGGTTCGGATCATGGCATTGCGCAGCTCACTGGCGATGTTCACCTTCACCACGCCGTACTCGTGGAGGCGCCCGAACTGCTCCTCCGGGAGGCCGGATCCGCCATGGATCACGAGCGGGACGGGGCTCGCCTCGCGTACTCGCCCGAGCAGTTCGAAGTCGATCCGAGCATCGGGCGCGTATCCGTGGACGTTGCCCACGGAGACGGCGAGCATGTCACAGCTCGTGGCCCTGACGAACTCGGACACCTGATCAGGATCGGTCCCCTGCGCGTGCTCAGGACCGACCTCGTCCTCCTTGCCGCCGATGCTTCCGAGCTCCGCTTCGAGCGAGACGGACTCGCCGCACATCTCCCGCGCCTTCGCAGACGTCGTCACGTTCTCCTCGTAAGGGGTCTCTGACGCGTCGATCATGATCGAGGTGAAGCGTGCCTCGAGCGCTCCCTCGACGGCTTCGAGGTTCTTGCCGTGATCCAGGTGCAGCGCCACCGGGACACTGCATTCCGCCAGTCGACGGGCCACCATGTCGTAGATGTACTCGTAACCGGAGAGCACGACGTTGGTGGGCGCCACCTGGATGAACGTCGGCACTCCCGTTCGCTCGATCGCTTCCGCGATCCCCATCGTGGTTTCGATGTTGGTGGTGTTGAAGGCGCCGGCGACGAGCCCCCTCGAAGTGCATTCGGCGATGACGTCATGTCCGCTGACCAGGGGCATTACTGTTCCTCACGTTTTCGGGTGTCTGGAATCTGATGGTGGATGCACCGCGCTGAACTCTCACGGCGGAGGTGCTGACCAGTGCTGGACCGACCGTGCGAGACGTCCGTCAGGACGGCCGCTGATCCTGGCCTGCGGCCTCATCGAGGGTCCCGCCCTCGGCGACGATCTGGCGGGCCTCCGGCGGCACCTTGAGCAGGTGCACCGAGAGCCCGGCGAGCACGTAGAGCGCCGCGAAGATGATGGTCACGCCCGCAGCGCCCAATGACGACAGGAAGACAGCGACGATCAGTGGGCCGACGAAGGTCGCGGCCCCGGCGCCAAGATTCAGTACGGCGATCGAGTTGCCCTTCTGCCCCGGAGCCATGAGCGACATCAGCACGGAGATCGGAGTGAACCCCGCCAGCGAGACGCCGAACAGCGCGGCGCAGACCACGGAGACCCAGTAGTGAGCACCGGCCTGCTGGGGCAGGTAGTAGAACAGCAGGACTGCGATCGCGCAGCCGACGCACCCGAACCACCTCAGCGTGCGGTGCCAACCGAGGCGGTCACTGAGGATCCCGAAGAACAGGTTCGCGAAGATGTTCGCGGCCCCCAGAACGAACACGAGGCGCAGCCAGCCGGCGGTGCCGAATCCGAGCTCGTCGGCGAACACGGTCGGGAAGAAGACGAAAAGACCGAACTGGGGCGCGGTATTCACCACCCGCACCAGGCAACCGAGTCCCACGCGGGGGTTCGTGAAGGCGATCGCCACGCTGTTGAGAAGGCTCCGACCCGTGGTGACGTCCGGAGCCGCCTGTCGACCACCTCCCTGTGCGCCGCGGAGTCCGAGCAGAGCGATCACACCGCCCAGCACGACCAATCCCAGAGCGATCCACAGCGTCCGGTATTCGCCGATCACAGGCTCAGTGCCGCTCGCGACGAGGGAGCCCAAGGTGGGCAGCCCTCCGGTGAACGCGAAGTAGAACCATCCGACGGCAGAGCCCAGGCGGTGTGCGGGGCTCGCTCCCAGCACCCAGACCAGGAACCCGTAGGCGAACAACGGGTAGGCGATGCCACGCAGCCCGTACACCGCGAACATCAGTGGGAAGCTCGCCGCAGGCAGGGCGATGCCCAGGAAGAGCACCTGGAGAACGGCCCAGATCACGAGCCCCAGCACCATCACTCGGCGGGGCCCCCACACGTCCGAGAGTGCCCCCGCCAGCCAGGACCCGAGGGTCACCATGAGGCCGTAGAAGGAAATGATGATGGCCGCGTTCGTGGCTGATCCTGCGCCGTGGGCCGCGAGGTAGGGCGAGATGTATCCCGACTCGACGCCGTCGCCGATCATGAACAGGAGCAGGCCCACGAACCCCCAGACCAGGGGGCGAGGCAGCCCGATGCGCTCGATGATGCCGGTGGGTGTCTCCGGCCCTGCGGTTCTCGGTGTCGTCATCGACATGGCGTCTTCCTCAGTCATCAGCTCGGGATCGCATCTATGGGCGCTACAGATCGTACTGTACGTACAGACGGTACCAGACGGGGAGGCCCTGCTCCCCGTTGCCGCGTGCGCGCGACCCTCACCACGACGCGGCCCCACGGTGGCGATGGCCTCCCGAAGCGAGTTCAGCGTGCTCGCTGATCGACCCTCCGCACGCGCACGTATCCTTCAGTGCAATCCCTTCGGCACGGGGCGCAGTCCCCGTCCCGGGCCGCCGTCCCGCGGCGGCCCCGCACCCGACCCGCAGGAGACCGCATGCCCGCCGTCCGGCTCACCGACGTCGCGCGAGACGCCGGCGTCTCGCTCGCCACCGCCTCGAGGGTCCTCAACGGCTCGGACAGGGTGCCCGGCAAGGACGTCGCCGAGCGCGTGCAGCGCTCGGCGGCGAAGCTCGGGTACGTGACGAACGCGCAGGCCCAGGCGCTCGCCCGCTCCCGCTCCGGTCTCATCGGCCTCGTCGTCCACGACATCTCCGACCCGTACTTCGGGGAGATCGCCCGGCAGATCCAGATCCGGGTCTTCGCCTCGGGCACGCAGGTGCTGCTCACCCAGACCGACCGCGACGCGGAGACCGAGTCGCGCGCGATCCGGGCATTGATCGCCCAGCGCGTGGACGCCCTGGTGATCGTCGGCTCCTCCTCCTACGGCGCCAGCTCCGACGAGAGCCTGACGGCGATGCTCGAGGGATTCGCCCGCAACGGCGGCCTGGTGGTCGGAATCGGCCAGTCGCCGGGCGTGGGCCGCACGATCGACGTCGGGGACGCCGACGGTGCCCGGGCCCTCGCGACCGCGCTGGTCGTGGAGGGGCATCGGCGCTTCGCCGTCGTCGGCGCGCACGGCCCCGTGCCCGCGGCCGCCCACCGCACCGGCGGCTTCCTCGCGGGCCTCGCGGAGGCGGGCCTCGAAGCGGAGCTGAGCGTCGAGGCGACCCTCGACCGCCAGGGCGGGCACGAGCTCGCCCGACGCGTCGCCGAGCATCTGCGCGGGAGCGCCGGGGACGCGGGCGCCGGAGCGCACGCCGACACGGACGCCGGGGCAGGTGTCGGTACTGGCACCGGGACAGATGGCTCCGGCGACGTTCTCGACGGCGAGCCGTCGGCGGCTCCGCTGTGCGTGTTCGCCCCGGCGGACGTCATGGCGCTCGGGGCCGTCGGCGAGCTGCGCCGCCAGGGACTGCGGGTCCCCCAGGACGTGGCCGTCGCCGGGTTCGGCGGGGTCCCCGCCGGCGTGGACGCGAGCCCCACCCTGAGCACCCTCGCCCTCCCCCTCGAGCAGATCGCCGACACCGCCGTGGCCTGGGTGCTCGGGGAGGCCGGCGAGGATTCGGGGGCGGCTCAGGCCGTCTGGACGGCACCCGGGGAGATCGCCCTGCGGGAGAGCACGGCGACCGCGTCTCGCTAGGTCACGGCGGATGGCCTCCGCGCGGGCGTGCACGACGCACGGAATCCGGAAAGCCGTCCCGCGTCCGCCCCTGCAGGCCTACCCTGACTCCGCACCTCAGGAGGCCCCGTACCCATGTCCTATCTCCGCGCACTCCCCGCGCTGCTCATGCTGATCCTCTATCCGGTCCTCGTGATCGCGCTGGTGGTGATCGTGGTGGCCCTGCTCGTGCTCCTGATCATCGAGCTCCAGTCCGGCCGCGCGATCGTCTTCGCCGTGATCATCCTGCTCGGCCTCCTCGGGGGCATCGGCTACGCGATCAAGGAGCTGGTGACCCGCCCGAAGCCGAGCATCGAGGGCCCCTCGCTGGATCGCGCGCAGGCCCCTGCCCTGTGGGCCCAGGTCGACGAGCTCGCCGCCGCCGTCGGCACCCCCACCGTCGACAGGATCCACGTGCTCCCGGAGGCCAACGCCGCGGTGACCCGGATCGGCGGCGAGCGGATCATGCTGATCGGGCTGCCCGTGCTGGGTGCGATGAGCGTGGGCCAGCTGCGCTCGATCCTCGCGCACGAGCTGGGGCACTACGCGGGAGGCCGGTATGCGCTGGGATCCTTCCTGCTGCGTGCCCAGGACGCCCTGATCACCATCGCGCGCAACTCCTCGGGCCTGTGGGGTCTGCTGTTCCGCGGCTACGCGCGCCTGTACATCTGGGCGGCGCAGCTGAGCTCGAGGGAGATGGAGCGGGCGGCCGACGGCTTCTCGCTGCGGCTGGCGGGGTCCGACGCCATGGCCTCCGCCTTCGAGCGCCTCGTCGAGACCGAACTCGCCTGGGGCGCCTACTGGAAGAACTTCGTCGGCCCGTCCTTCGCCGTCACCGGGGCCCGTGCCCCGCTGGTCGAGGGGCTGCAGCAGATGCTCGTCGAGGAGCACGAGACGATCGCGCCGATCGCACAGCAGGTCATCGCCGAGCAGAAGCCGAGCTGGCAGGACAGCCACCCGCTGCTGCGCGAGCGGATCCAGCGTGCGCGCACGCACCCGTCGCCCCCGGCGCAGCACGGGGACGCACCCGCCCTCAGCCTGCTGCCCCGGGACATCGACCCGATCGAGCGGACCGTGCTCTCCGACCCCGACCGCGACCTGTGGTCCTGGGACCGGATGTTCCAGCGCACGCAGGCGGCCCGCGAGAACCGGAGCGCCGCCGACCTCGCCCATGACCTGGTCGCGGCGGGCGTCGTCCCCGCCCCGACCCCACGGGCGATCCTCGAGACGCAGATGCAGGTGCCGGTCGGCGCCCGCATGCTCGCCGTGCCGCAGCAGCGCACCTTCGACCCCGAGACGATCCGGCCCGAGCAGATCCAGCAGCTGCTGTGCTCCACGATCTTCCGGGATCGGATGCTCGCCGCGGGCGCCATGCACATGCAGGTCGACTTCGGATCCGACGCGACCTTCACGGACCGGAGCGGGGTCGTCGACGTCCCCCAGCTCATCGGCGACGGCGGACCGGAGGCCACGCGCCGCGTCCTCGCCGAGCTCGAGCGCCGCGGCGCCGCCCTCGACACCCCGTACGAGGTGCCGACGTCGGCGGAGGCCGAAGCGATCCCCGAGGACACCCTGCTGGCTGCTCTCACCAACGGCTCCGGCACGGGCCTGATGCCGCGTGACCTGTGGGTCCTCTCCCAGGGCCTGCTCATCGTGCGCAGCCGCATCAACGGCTTCGCGATGCTCGCGGGCGGCAGCCGCGAGGACCGCCAGGCCGAGCGCGTCACCCGGCGCCTCGAGCAGAAGGGCCTGCAGGCCCTGCGCGCGGAGAAGGGCTCGATCTGGATCCCGGCCAAGAGCATCGAGGAGGTCAACGTGCGCGGCGGCGGTGTGCGGATACGCGTGTCCGGGCGCGACAAGGAGCTGAAGGTCAAGCCCGCCCAGTACTCCGCCACGCTCGGCGACATCGGCGAGGCGCTGCAGCGCGTGTGCCCCGGCAGGCTGACCACCGGACGCGGTCGCACACCCCTCGGCGGTGCCTGACCCGGGCCAGGCACCCGGGTCAGGCACCGTGGTCGGGCACTCGCGTCAGGCGCTGGGCAGGACCAGCTGCTCGAAGCGCTCGCGGATGGTGCGCACGGCATCGGCGACGGGGGTCGCCCAGACGTCCTCGTGGAAGATCTCGACCTCGATCGGCCCGGTGTATCCGGTCTCCGCGATCATGCGGGTGATCGCGGGGAAGTCGATGAAGCCGTCGCCCATGTACCCGCGGGAGTTCAGGGTCTCGGCGGCCAGCGGCAGGATCCAGTCGCACACCTGGTAGCCCAGCAGGCGTCCGCTCGCGCCCGCGCGGGCGATCGACGCCGCGAGGTCCGGGTCCCACCACACGTGGTAGGTGTCCACGATCGCGCCGACGGCGTCGCTGCCCACCTGCTCGGCGATGTCGAGGGCCTGGGCGGTGGTGGAGACGACGCCGCGGTCGGCCGTGAAGATCGGGTGCATGGGCTCGATCGCGAGGCGCACCCCGGCCTGCTCGGCGTGCGGGGCGAGCTGCGCGATGTTCTCCGCGACCCGGTCCCGGGCGGCCGCGAGGTCCTTGTCCTCATGGCTCAGACCGCCGACGACCAGCACCAGCACGTCGGTGCCGAGCCCCACCGCCTCGTCGATCGCGCGACGGTTGTCCTCGAGCGCTGCGCGGCGGTCGGCAGGGTCGGCGGCCGTGAAGAATCCGCCGCGGCACAGGCTCGTGACCTGCAGCCCGGCGTCGTCGACCCGGTGCCGCAGCTCGGCCAGCCCCGTGGTCTCGACGTCCTGGCGCCACAGGCCGATCCCGCCGACGCCGCCGCCGACGCATGCCGCGAGCACCTCGTCGACGGGGGTGGTGCGCACGCTCCAGCGGTTGAGGGACAGGCGCGGGACGGGGGCGGGGCGAGATGCGGGTGCGGGGCGCGGGACGTTCATGCGAGGACCTCCTGGGGGTCGACGCCGTGCAGGCGGAGCATCGCGTGCCAGCGCTCGGCGGCCAGGGCCGGGTCCTCGAGGTTCCCGGTGGAGGCGGCGAGCTCGACGATGCGCGAGAGGTGCGGGAGGCTGCGCGCGCTGTGCAGCCCGCCGACCATCTGGAAGGCGCGCTGGTGGCCGTTGAGCCAGGACAGGAACGCGACGCCCGCCTTGTAGTGGTAGGTGGGGGCGGCGAAGACCTGCCGGGCCAGACGCTCGGCGTCGTCGAGGATCGCGCGTGCACGGGCGGCGTCGCCCGCGTCCAGCGCCTGGATCGCCGCCGATGCGGCCGGGGCGGTCGCGGCGAAGGCGCCGAGCAGAGCGTGGGAGAAGCCCCCGTCGGCCGAGGTGCTCCGCTCCTCTGCACCGCCCTGGTCCTCGTCCCCCACGATGAGGTGGGAGAAGTGGAAGTCGTCGCCGGTGAGCATGAGGACGCCCTCGGGCAGGCGCTCGCGCACCGCGACCTCGGCGGCGTCGTCCAGCAGGCTCATCTTCACGCCGCGGATCCGCGAGGGGTCGGCGGCGATGATGCGCAGCAGGGAGTCGGCGGCCTCGGCGGTGTCGGAGGAGCCGAAGTAGCCCGCGAGCTGCGGGTCGAAGGCGGTGCCGAGCCAGTGCAGCACCACGGGACGGCGGGCGCGCTCGAGGATCCGGGCGTAGACCTCCTCGAAGTCGGCGGCCGATCGCGCGGCGCGTGCCAGGTGTCGGCTCGCCATCAGCACGGCACCGGCGCCGGTCTCCTCGGTCGCCGCGAGCTGCTCGCGGTAGGCGTCCACGATCTCGTCGAGCGAGAGCTCCGCCTCCTCCCGGTGGTCGGTCGAGACACCGGCGACGATGAGGTCGCTGACCTGCGCGTCCGGACCGAACAGCGGGGCGATCGCGGGGTCGGCGAGCGCCTCGCGGGCGGCGTCGGCGGTGCGGGTGATGAGCTCCCGGGTCGCCGCGGGATCCAGTCCCATGTTCCGCTGCGCGGTGTCCATGGCGTCGGCGACGCCGAGGCCCCAGGACCAGATCGTGCGGCGGAAGCCGAGGGTCGCCTCCCAGTCGATCGCCGCCGGGGCACCGGGGGTGTTGTCGGCGTGGGCGAGCGGGACCACGTGCGAGGCCGCATAGACCACGCGCGAGCGCAGCGGGGAGGTGGGACGGGTGAAAGCGGCCGACGGGGGCAGCGGCGCCGTCCTGAGTCGGCCGTCCTCGTCGAGGAGGGCGAGGCGCCGCGCGGGCCGCTCCGGGTTCTTCTCCACCATGGTCCTCACGCCTCCGTGAGCGGCTCGAGGGCGATGCGCCGGCCCTGCGCGGAGCTCTCGAGGCCCGCCTCGGCCAGGCGCACGCCGCGGGCGCCGGCGAGCAGGTCGTAGGGGTAGTCACGGCCCTCGGCCCAGTGGGCGAGGAAGTCCTCCCACTGGGCCTTGAAGCCGTTGTCGAAGCCGTCGGGCCCGGCGTTGTCGGGGATCTCGTGCCAGTCGGCGCGGTAGTCGTGCGCGTCGGGCACGTCGGGGTTCCAGGTGGGGCGCGGGGTGGCCGCGCGCGGCTGGATCTTCGCTCCCCAGAGGCCGACGACGGCGCTGCCGAGCGTCCCGTCGACCTGGAACTGCACGAGCTCGTCGCGGTCCACGCGCACGTCCCAGCTCGAGTTCATCTGCACGACCGTCCCGCCCTCGAGGCGGAAGACGCCGTAGGCGGAGTCGTCGGCCGTGGCCTCGTAGCGCTCGCCCTTCTCGTCCCAGCGCTCCGGGATGTGGGTCGCGACCTGCGCGTACACGTCCTCGATGCGGCCGAAGAGGTTCTCGATGACGTAGTTCCAGTGGGGGAACATGTCCGCGACGATGCCGCCGCCGTCCTCGGCGCGGTAGTTCCAAGAGGGGCGCTGCGGGCTCTGCCCGTCCCCCTCGAACACCCAGTAGCCGAACTCGCCGCGCACCGAGAGGATGCGCCCGAAGAAGCCCTCCTCGACGAGGCGGCGCAGCTTGAGAAGGCCGGGCAGGTACAGCTTGTCGTGGACGACGCCGCTGACCACGCCCGCGGCCTTCGCCTCCCGGGCGAGCGCGAGGGCGTCGTCGAGGGATTCGGCCGTGGGCTTCTCGGTAAAGATCGCCTTGCCAGCGGCGATCGCCTTGCGGATGTTCGCGACCCGCAGGTTCGTGACCAGGGCGTCGAAGTAGATCTCGAAGCGATCGTCGGCGAGCGCGGCGTCGAGGTCGGTGGTCCACTCGGTCAGGCCGTGGCGCTCGGCGATCGTGTGCAGCTTCTCCTCGTTGCGGCCGACGAGCAGCAGGTCGGGCACGAGGCGGGTGCCGTCGGCGAGCTCGACGCCGCCCTGCTCGCGGATCGCCAGCAGGGACCGCACGAGGTGCTGGCGGTAGCCCATGCGGCCGCTCGCGCCGTTGACGATGATGCCGATGCGTCGCTCTGTCATGGAGGTCTCCTGGTGTCCGGCGGCGGTGCCGGGTCGGGTGCGTCGGGGCGGCCACCGTCGGGTCATCGCGAGCACGATGCGGGTAACCGCTTTCCCGCATCGTAGACCATGGGTGGGGCAGGGTGTCGAGGATGAGGGGGGGCGGGGCGAGCGGCGGGCGGCGGGCAGCGGCTGCGGGGCGCAGGCGGCGGGCGGCGGTCCCCGGCTCACCCCGGCCGCACTGTCGTCGCTCTGCGACCACTTCGTGACGAGTTCATGCGGTTCTCGTACCGTGGTCCGCGGGAACCGTTTTCCCGCCACCATTTGCTCGAAGGAGAGCACGCATGACGCAGCAGCCCCCTCCTGCCGGTCCCGCCCTCGCCGCCCCGGTGCGGCCCACCCCGTCGGCCCGCGTCCGCCTGCATCCCCTCACACCGGGCGCCGCCCGCATCGACGGCGGGTTCTGGGGACTGCGCCAGCAGCGCAACCGGCGCGACGCCCTGCGCGCGGGGCACGAGCAGCTCGAGTCCTCCGGCACCCTGCAGAACTTCCGGATCGCCGCGGGGGCTGCCGCAGGCGAGGCGCGCGGCATGATCTTCCAGGACTCCGACGTCTACAAATGGCTCGAGGCCGTGGCCTTCGAGCTGGGACGTGAGGACGACGCCGAGCTGCGGCGGCTCATGGAGAAGGTCACCGCGACCGTCGCCGCCGCACAGCAGGAGGACGGATACCTGAACAGCGTCCACCAGCTGCGCCACTCCCGCGAGGAGCGGTATACGAACCTCGCGTGGAACCACGAGCTGTACTGCTACGGCCACCTCATGCAAGCCGCCGTCGCCCAGTCCCGCAGCGCCGGCGATGACGCGCTGCTGCAGGTGGCGCTGCGGATCCTGGACCACCTCACCCTCGTGTTCGGGCCCGGCGGGAACGTCGGCGTCCCGGGTCATCCCGAGATCGAGATGGCCCTGGTCGAGCTGCACCGCGAGACCGGTCGGTCCGACGCCCTGGACCTCGCGCGCTCCTTCCTCGAGCGCCGCGGGCACGCCACGACCTCGAAGGATCCGGGCCCGGGCTACTTCTCGGACCGTGTGCCCGTGCGGGAGGCGACGACGGTCGAGGGGCACGCGGTGCGCGCTCTCTACCTCGCCGCCGGGGCGACGGACCTCGCGATCGAGGACGACGACGCCGAGCTCCTCGCCCACGAGCGGCGTCTGTTCGCGACGACGCTCGCCACCAAGACTTACGTGACCGGCGGGATGGGGTCGCGCTGGGACTGGGAGGCCTTCGGCGACCCCTTCGAGCTGGGCACGGACCGCGGGTACGCGGAGACCTGCGCGGGCATCGCCGCGGTCCAGTGGGCGTGGCGGCTGCTGCTCGCCACGGGCGACGAGTCCTTCGCCGATGCGATCGACCGCCTGCTGCACAACGCCGTCCTGCCCGGCGTCTCCCTCGCGGGCACCGAGTTCTTCTACGTGAACTCGCTGCAGCTGCGCGAGGGCGCGATCGCCGACGAGGGCCGCTCGATCGCGCACGGCAGGCGCGGCTGGTTCGACTGCGCCTGCTGCCCGCCGAACGTCATGCGCACCCTGGCCAGTCTCGACCAGTACGTCGCGACGTCCGACGAGGCCGGGCTGCAGCTGCACCTGTACGCGAGCGGCCGATACAGCACACAGGTGGACGGTGAGGACTTCGCGATCGAGGTCGCGACCGACTATCCGCACGACGGCACGGTGCGGATCCGTGTCCTCGCGGCGCCGAGCGCCGAGGCCGGGCTGACGCTGCGAGTGCCCGCCTGGGCCGACGGGGCGCGGCTGGAGGATCCGGCAGGGGCCGATGGTCAGGATGCTTCGACGCCGCTCTCCCCTGGTGCCCACACCGTGCGGCGCATCTTCGTCACCGGTGAGGAGCTGGTGCTGGAGCTGCCGATGAGCGCCCGCTTCGTCACGGCGCCGCACCGGGTCGATGCCTCGCGAGGCGCGGTCGCCCTGGAGCGCGGCCCGCTCGTCTACGCGCTCGAGCAGGCGGACCAGGAGGGCGCGCGCACGGTCGACGACGCGCTCGTCGACCCCTCCGCGCCCGTGCGCGAGCAGCGGATCGACGCGCTCGACGGAGTGGTCGCGCTCGACGTGGCGGGCTGGGCCGCTCCCCCGCCGTCGACCGTGAGCGGCGAGGGCGACGTGCCCGCGGTGACGCAGACGTGGCCGTATCGCGCCTGGTCGGGGACGGCCTCCGAGCCGACCCTGCACACCTGGCGGGCGATCCCCTACTACGCGTGGGCGAACCGGGAGATCGGCCCGATGCGCGTGTGGATGCCGCTGCGGGATCGATCGTGACGTCACGAAGCGCGCCGCACTCCGCGAGCACCGACCGATAGTCGCCTTCCCCCTTCTCATGGCGACTCGCGCCCCGTGAGAAGTACGAAACGGTTGCCAAGAGCGCTCTTGGCAACCGTTTCGCACTTCTCGCGGTCCGGCGGGGCGATGGACCGCGCTCTCGCGGTCCGATGGGGCGTGGTGTGGCGGGGTGGGCCGTCCCGCCCCGCCCCGTGCGGTCGCGGACGACCTCGCACGGTCCCGGCGCCGCCCCTACGCTGATCACGTGGCATCCATCGGCATCATCGGCACCAGCCCGAGCTTCTACAGCGACCTCGACTACGACAACGATTCCGCGCCCCTGGTGGCGGCGCTCGAGTCGCGCGGGCACCGCTCCGCGCGACTGGACTGGCACGAGGACCTGGACTGGGGAGCATGGGACCTGCTCGTGCTGCGCAGCCCGTGGGACTACGCGACCCAGCCCCGTGCGTTCGACGCCTGGCTGGAGCACGCGGGCACGGCCTCGCGCGTGCTGAACGACCCGGCCCTGGTGCGCTGGAACATGGACAAGCGCTATCTCGCCGACCTCGAGCGCGAGGGCGTGGCCGTCGTCCCCACCGAGTATCTCGAGAACGGGGCAGGGCTCGCCACGGCGCTCGTGGGGCGCGGCACCGAGCATGTGGTCCTCAAGCCCGCCGTCGGCGCCGGATCCCGCCTGACCGGCCTGTTCAGCGCCGGCGATCCCTCCGCGCAGGCGCTGGGCCTGGAGATCCTCGCCGAGGAGGGCACCGTGATGCTGCAGCCCGAGGTGCCCGAGCTCTCGGCCGGCGCGGAGAAGGCGCTGTACCTCATCGACGGGCACTTCACCCACGCGATCGCCAAGGGCGCGCTGCTCGCCCGCGGCGGCGGCCTCATCGGCGGCGTCTACGAGGAGAACCCCGTGGTCGTGGAGACCGCGGCGGAGGAGCGCGCCTTCGCCGAGCAGGTGCTCTCCGCGGTGGTCGCGGCGACGGGCCAGCAGATGCCGCTGTACGCGCGGATCGATACCGTGGACTCCGCGCACCACGGGCTCGTGCTGCTCGAGGCCGAGCTGTTCGAGCCGACCTTCAACCTCCACCTCGCGCCCGAGATCGTCGAGGTGTTCGCCGAGGCGATCCTCGCACGACTCCCTCAGGGGGCTTGAACCGCCGCCCGGCCGACGCGGAACCCCGGCCTTCGACGCCACCAGGAAGGATCCCGCAGATGACTCCCCATCAGGACACCCCCGCCGAGCGACACGAAGACCCCGCCGCGCAGCACGACGCCTCCCGCCCCGTGCACGTCATGAGCTTCAACGCGCTCTTCCAGACGGACTCCACCACGCCCGACGAGCCCGCCCACTGGGCGCATCGCGCCCCCGCGATCCGCGAGCTCATGGCCGCGGTGACGCCGGACCTGCTGGGCCTGCAGGAGATGCAGACGCACACCTTCGGGCCGATCGAGGAAGGGCTCGGCCGGGCGTACCGGGCCGTCGGCACGATGGGCGTCAAGGGCGGCAGCCAGGGCCTCATCAACCCGATCCTGTTCAACACCGAGCGCTTCGAGCTGGTCGCCTGGGACCAGTTCTGGCTCTCGGACACCCCGCGCGTGATCGGCTCGACGACCTGGGGGAACACGGGCCCGCGCGGTGCCACCTGGGTGCGTCTGCGCGATCGCGAGAGCGGACGCGAGCTCGTGCACCTCAACACGCACCTGGACCACGTCATCACGCAGGCGAAGGCCAAGGGCGCGCAGCTGATCGCCGACCGTCTGCGCCAGTTCGCGCTGTCGGGTCTGTCGACGATCACCACGGGCGACTTCAACTCCGTCGCCGGCGACTCCCCCGCCTACGAGATCCTCGTCGAGCGTGCCGGCCTGCAGGACTCATGGGTCGCGGCCGAGCAGCGGCTGAGCCCGCAGCTGTCCACCTTCCCGTTCTTCGGCGAGGTCGAGGAGTCCGACTTCCGCATCGACTGGATCCTGCTCAGCGAGGGCGTGCGCGTGCTCGACGCGACGATCGACGCCCGCCGGCCCGGCGGGGTGTTCCCGAGCGATCACCTGCCGGTGCAGGCGCACGTGGTGCTGCCTCAGTAGGCGCGGGGGCGCTCACGCCCCTCGCGTGCGGCCTTCGATGTCGCTGGGTGAGGTCTCGACCCCATATGCGCGTCGAGACCTCACCCAGCGACATCGGCCGGGCCGATCAGCTGGGCCCACTCACCCCGCGAAGCCCAGCAGGTGGCGCATGGCCAGCTGCTGCAGGCGTACGAAGCCGAAGTTCCGCGCCCCCGCGGCGTCGACGTCGAAGTCCTCGTAGGCGCTGCGGTCGGCCAGGAGGTCGGCGAGGGACTCGCCCGCGCCCAGCGTGGGCTTGCCGAGGTCCTCGATGCCCGAGTACGCCAGGGCCTCCTGAACCTCCGGATCGGCGCGGAAGGCCAGCGCGCGCTCCTTGAGCATCAGGTACATCTCCATGTTCGCGGCCGCCGCGTCGTACTGGCCCTTCTCGTGCTCGGTGCGCGAGGGCTTAAAATCGAAGTGGCGGGCGCCGTCGAAGGCGCCGGGCTTGGAGGGGAAGCCGTTCTCGAGCAGGTCCACGGTGAAGAACGCACTGATCAGGTCGCCGTGGCCGAACACCAGGTCCTGGTCGTACATCGGGCCGTGCTGGCCGTTGAGGTCGATGTGGAAGAGCTTGCCGGCCCACAGCGCCTGGGCGAGGCCGTGGGTGTAGTTCAGCGTCGCCATCTGCTCGTGGCCGGTCTCGGGGTTGATGCCGATGATGTCGCGGTGCTCGAGCTGCTCGATGAAGGCGAGGGCGTGGCCCACGGTGGGCAGGAAGATGTTGCCGCGCGGCTCGTTGGGCTTGGGCTCGAGGGCGACCCGCAGGTCGTACCCCTTGTCCTTGATGTACCCGGCGACGGTGTCGATGCCCTCGGCGTAGCGCTGATGGGCGGCGAGCAGATCCTTCGAGCCGTCGTACTCGGCGCCCTCGCGACCGCCCCACATGACGAAGGTCTTCGCGCCCAGCTCGGCGGCGAGATCGACGTTGGTGAGGACCTTGCGCAGGCCGTAGCGGCGCACCGAGCGGTCGTTGCTGGTGAAGGCGCCGTCCTTGAAGACCGGGTGGGCGAAGGTGTCGGTCGTGATCATCTCGATCACCAGCCCCGTCTCCTCCGTGACCTTCTTCAGCTGCGCGATGATCCGCGAGCGCTCCTCGGGGCTCGCGCCGAAGGGGACCACGTCGTTGTCGTGGAAGGTGAAGCCCCAGGCGCCGATCTCGGCGAGACGGCGGATGTGCGCGGTGAGCTCGAGCGGCGGACGCGTCGGGTCGCCGAACTGATCCTTCGCGGTCCAGCCGGTGGTCCACAGGCCGAAGGAGAAGCGGTCCTCGCGGGTGGGGGTGGGAGCGGTCATCGTTGATCTCCTCTGTTTAGTAAGATGCAGCAACTAACCTACGGGGCGCTGCCCGCGGGCACAAGTGGGCGGACGGGGCGAGGCTCTGCCCGTCCAGCGGATACGCTCAGCGGGCCGACGAAGATCCCCCGGACCTCGGCCCGGCGAGGAACGACGCGGCGCAGGCCATCGCACGACGAGAGGAGCATCCCCGTGCAGTCCACCCACCTGCGGGAGCACAACCTCTCCCTCTGCCTGCGCACCCTCTCCGCAGCGCCCGAGCCGCTCTCGCGCGCGGGCCTCGCCGCCCGCACGGGGCTCACCAAGCCCACGGTCTCCAAGCTCGTCGAGGAGCTCATCGGGGCGGGCCTCGTCGCCGAGGACGCCCCGCTGATCCACGGCACCGGCCGGCCGATGGTCCCGCTGCACCCCGCTCGCGGCACTCTGCTGGCTATCGGCCTCGAGGTCACCGCCGACGGCGTCTCCTGCCTCGCCACCGATCTCACCGGCGAGGTGCTCGCCGCGGCCGACGAGCCGCTGGCGGCCGCCGGCAATCCGCCGAGTCTGGTCATCGAGGCCTGCGGGCGTCTCGTCGCCCAGGTGCGCGGGGCGGCGAGCGCCGAGTCGCCGACGCCCCTTCCCGTGGTCGGGGTGTGCGCGGCACTGCCGGGTCGGATCGATCCGGCCGACGGCTCCGTGCTCTCCGCGCCCGGGCTCGGCTGGAAGGACGTCCCGTTCGTGGCCCATCTGCGGGAGCGCCCCGAGCTCGCCGGCCTCACCGTGCTCGCGCAGAACGACAACCGCCTCTCCGTGCTCACCGAGCTCGATCAGCGACCCGGCCAGTCCTTCCTCTACCTGCGCGGACACACCGGCGTGGGCGGGGCGGTCGTGCAGGGCGGGCGCGTGCTCGAAGGCGAGCACGGATGGGCCGGCGAGTTCGGGCACATGGTCGTCGAGCCGGGCGGGGCGCTCTGCCGGTGCGGGCGACGCGGCTGCCTCGAGGCGTACGTGTCCGCGCATGCTCTGCGCGAGCGGGCCGGGCTCGGCCCGGACGCCTCGCTGGAGGAGCTGGTCGACGCGCTCGCCCGCGAGAGCGGGGACGGCCGGGCCGACGGTCGCAGCGAGGTGATCGGCACGATCGGCCGCGCGATCGGCACCGCCGTCGCCAACGCCCTGAACGTCCTGGACCTCTCGACCGTGGTCCTCTCCGGCCATCTCGCGCCGATCGGCGAGGAGATCGGGCCCGTGATCAGCGAGACCGTGGCCGAGCACGCGCTCGCGACCGAGGCCGGTCCCATCACGATCGAGCGCTCGGACGCCCCGGCCGATCTCGCCCTGCGCGGCGCGGCACGGTGGGCGCTCGAACCCGTCTTCGCCGCTCCCGGCCAGTGGATCGCCCGCGCAGCCTGATCCGACGTCCCCGCTGATCCGACACCCCTGCTGGTCAGCCGGCGCGCGTCGGCGCCGGCCCGGTCGACTCCCGCTCCACGAGGCGCGTCTCGAGCTGGAAGGGATGGGCGAACAGCTCGGGATCCCCCGCGAGCGCGAGCAGGCGCTCGACGGCGACCTGTCCCATGGCGAACAGGGGCTGGCGGATCGTGGTGAGCCGCGGCCAGGTCCAGCGGCACACGATGGTGTCGTCGAATCCGAGCACGCTGAGGTCGCCGGGCACGTCGAGCCCGCGCCGACGCGCCTCACGCAGCACGCCGACGCCGAGTCCGTCGGAGGCGGCGAAGATCGCCGTGGGAGGGTCCTCGAGATCCAGCAGCTGCGCGGCGCCGATCTCCCCGTCCTCGTCATCGAAGCGGCCGTGCCGCACG
The DNA here is from genome assembly GCF_023373525.1 of Brachybacterium kimchii. NCBI lineage: Bacteria > Bacillati > Actinomycetota > Actinomycetes > Micrococcales > Dermabacteraceae > Brachybacterium > Brachybacterium kimchii. The sequence continues at coordinate 3,367,766 of NZ_CP097218.1, read as the reverse complement.
AGCGCGGGGTCGAAGGCGATGCCCTGCTGCTCGAGGCCGCTGCGGTACCCCTGCAGGCGCTGCCTGCCGGGGATCGACTCCTCCGGTCCGGCGAGGGTGGCGATCCGGCGGTGGCCGAGTGCGGCGAGGTGTCGGACGGCCGAGACCGCTCCCTCCCAGTTCGTCGCCGCGATCGTCACCAGGTCAGGCACCGGTGCGCCGACGTCCGCCTCCGGCACGGAGATGGGGTCGATGACGATCAGCGGGAGATCGAGCTCGCGACTCCAACGCGCATGCTCGGGGCCGACGGGAGTGGTGACGGCGATGACCCCCGCGGCGCCGCGGCGGGCGGCGTCCTCCATCCGCTCCCGGGTCAGCGGCTCGCGCGCGCCGAGGTCGCCGCCGCCGGTCTCGACGAGCAGCTGCGCGCCCGCGCGCCGGGCGGCGTGCTCGGCTCCGGCGAGGATGTCGATGACGTAGGGGCTGTCCAGGCGCGGGAAGCGGATGAGCGCGACAGGCCCTGGAACGGCCGCACGGGCCCGCGGGGAATAGCCCAGCTCCTGGGCGATGCGTGCCACGCGTTCGCGGGTCTCCCTGCGCACGTCGGCGCGCGCGTTCATGACCTTCGAGGCCGTGGCGAGCGAGACCTCGGCGCCGCGCGCGACCTCCGCGAGCGTCACCTTCCGCTGCGCGCCCGTCCTGCCGCGGCCCGCTGCGTCCTCGCGGACATCTCGGCCCCGCTGCTCGCCGTCGTCGGGCTCCGTCCCGTGCACACCGCGCATCCTGCGATCCCCTCCCCGGCCCTGTCGACAGACCACTGCGTGGCGACGTTTTCGAAACCTTTCCGCCGCACAGCGATGGGCACACCGTACCCGCTCCGAGTCCACGTCCACGCACCGCACTCCACGATCGGCGGCGACGCCGCAACGATCGCCCGGAGGACGACCCAGCACCCCCAGTCCGGTCCGGTCCGCCCGCCTCGCAGCACACCGCTGCGGGGCGCCTGAAGGCCTCGCTGCGCACAGCACAGCGCGAGATCGCCCCGTGGCGACATGCGCCGCTCACCCCGCACCTCGCAGGGCCGCACCGCCATCACCTGCGTCTTCACTCGCCATGACCGTCGGCCGGGATACTCGGATCCCACCCTTGACCGATGCGGCAGGTCTTTGTAAATTAGCCTCACTTATCGCGCGACGGTGGCCATCGGCCCCGCGGCGCCCCGCTTCCCACCGCACTTCTCGTCACCGTCGACAGCAGGAGCAGGTCATGCACACACCCCTCATCTCGCGCCGCACCGCACTCGGCGCCGCCGCGGGCGCCTCCGCCCTCGCCCTCGCCGCCTGCGGAACCTCGGGGCCCGGCGGATCCGGCTCTTCGGGCGGCAGCGACTCCGCAACTTTCTGGCAGCTTTCGGGACAGCCGAACGAAGGCATCTACAAGGACTCGGTCGACGCCTTCAACAAGCTCGACAAGGGCACCATCGACCTCACGTTCTTCCAGAACGACGCCTACAAGCAGAAGATCCGCACCGCCATCGGCGCAGGCGAGGCGCCCACGATCATCTACGGCTGGGGCGGAGGCGGCCTGCGCACCTACGCCGAGGAGAAGCAGGTCGACGACCTCACCTCGTGGCTCGAGGAGAACGCCGACTTCAAGGACCGCTTCATCGACTCCGTGTGGGGCGCCGCGACCGTCGACGACAAGATCTATGCGCTTCCGATCGGCGCGACCCAGCCGATCATCATGTTCCACAACAAGACCGTGCTCGAGAAGATCGGGGCGAAGGCCCCCACCACCTGGGATGACCTCTTGGACGTCATCGAGAAGGCGCACTCCGGCGGCGTCGCCCCGATCTCCCTCGCCGGGCAGTCGCGCTGGACCTCGATGATGTGGCTCGAGTACCTGCTGGACCGCATCGGCGGGCCGAAGGTGTTCGAGAGGATCGCCGCCGGGGAGAAGGACGCCTGGCTCGACGACGCGGTCGTCGAGATGGGAGAGAGGGTCAAGGAACTGCTCGAGGTCAAGGCCTTCGCCGACGGGTTCGAGTCCATGGCCGCCGACTCCAACACCGATCAGGCCCTGCTGTGGTCCGACAAGGCCGCCCTCATGCTGCACGGCGGCTGGACCTTCGGCGGCATGAAGGCCAGCGGCGGCGACTTCGTCTCCGGCGGGCACCTGGGCTACGGCCCCTTCCCCACCATCGAGGGCGGCAAGGGAGAGCTCGGCGACCTCGTGGGGAACCCCTGCAACTACGTCTCGCTGTCCTCCGCCGCCTCCGACGCCGAGAAGACCGTCGCCCAGGACTTCTTCCTCGAGGGCATGATGACCGACGACGTGGCCGCGGCCTTCGTCGACTCCGGCTCCGCCCCCGTCGTCACCGGTCAGGAGGACGCGCTGAAGGCGAGCGACGACGCCGACTACCTCCAGTGGGTCTACCAGTCCCTCCAGGACGCGCCCGCCTTCACCCAGTCCTGGGACCAGGCGCTGCAGCCCACCGACGCCGAGACGCTGCTGGTGAACACCGAGCAGCTCTTCCTCGGGAAGCTCGAGCCCGAGCAGTTCGCCGAGAACATGAACAGCGGCAAGGGGGCCTGAGCATGACCAGCCCGTCGGCCCGCCTCGACCGCGTGGAGAGCGGCGAGCGCGTCCGGGACGCGGCGAAGCTCCGCTCCGCGCGGGGCGCCGAGCGCTCGACCCGCGGCGCCCCCGGCCGCGAGCGCCTGCAGCTCTCGCACGTGCTGTTCGCCCTGCCCGCGCTGGGGTTCTTCGCGATCTTCGCGCTGCTGCCGCTGGTGGGCGTGCTCGTGCTGTCCTTCACCTCGTGGAACGGCATCGGCGCCATCACGTTCACCGGGCTCACCAGCTGGGGCGAGGTGCTCACCCGCTCCACGACCTGGCACGGGCTCGCGCTCGTGGTGCTGATGATCGTGGCGACCTGGGTGCTGCAGACGCCGCTAAGCATCCTGCTGGGCACGTTCCTCGCCGGCCGCCAGCGCTACCGCAACGTGCTCGCAGTGCTGTACTTCCTGCCGCTGCTGCTGTCCTCGGCGGCCATCGCGATCACCTTCAAGTCCCTGCTGGACCCGAACTTCGGGCTCGCGAGCGGGCTGAACATGCCCTTCCTCAAGCAGAACTGGCTGGGCGATTCGACCCTCGTGTGGATCGTGCTGCTGGTGATCATCGCCTGGCAGTTCATCCCCTTCCACACGCTCATCTACCAGGGCGCGGTGCGGCAGATCCCGCAGACGATGTACGAGGCGGCGCAGATCGACGGCGCCGGCCGCGTCCGCCAGTTCTTCTCGATCACCCTGCCGCAGCTCAAGTACACGCTGATCACGAGCTCGACCCTGATGGTCGTCGGCGCGCTGACCTACTTCGACATCATCTTCGTGCTCACCCAGGGCGGGCCCGGCTCCTCCACGCGGATCCTCCCGCTGGACATGTACCTCACAGGATTCCGCGGCAACGAGATGGGGGTCGCGAGCGCGCTGGCCGTGATCCTCGTGGTCCTGGGCCTCGGACTCGCGCTCGGCGTGCAGCGCCTGGGCGGCAAGGACGCCTCTGCCAGCCAGACGGAAGGAGCCTGAGACATGCGCAGGAACTGGATCGGCGGGGCCTTCGGCTGGCTCTGGCTGCTGCTCGTGCTGCTGCCCATCTACTTCGTGGGCATCACGAGCCTGAAGTCGATCTCCACGTACTTCGGCTCGAACCCGGTGCTGCCCTCGGCCGCGCTCGCGTTCGAGAACTTCACCGCCGTGCTCGAGGCCGACTTCGGGATGTACCTGGCCAACAGCGTGCTCGTCGCGCTCGGCACGGTGATCCCCCTCGTGCTCATGGCCTTCATGGCCTCGTACTCGATCGTCCGCGCCACCGGCCGCTTCTCGAGGCCCCTGCGCAGCGTGTTCCTGCTGGGCCTCGCGATCCCCGTGCAGGCGACGATCGTGCCCATCTACCTGCTGATCATCCGCCTGCACATGTACGACTCGCTGGGCGCCCTGATGCTCCCGGGGATCGCGTTCGGCCTGCCGCTGAGCATCCTCATCATCTCCAACTCGATGCGGGACGTGCCCGGGGAGCTGTTCGAGGCGATGGACATCGACGGCTGCAGCGAGTGGCAGAAGATGTGGCGCCTCGCCTTCCCGATGACCCGCCCCGCGCTGGTCACCGTCGGCGTGTACCAGGCGCTGATGTCGTGGAACGGCTTCTTGTTCCCGCTGATCCTCACCCAGAGCCCCGACAAGCGCACACTGCCGCTCGCGCTGTGGTCCTTCCAGGGCGAGTACGCGACCAACGTGCCCGTGGTGATGGCCGCCGTGGTGCTCTCCTCGATCCCGATCATCGTGCTGTACGCCCTGGGCCGCCGGTACCTCGTGGGCGGCATGACCGCGGGGGCCGGCAAATGAGCGGCTCCCGGCCGGGAAGCACCACGCGAGACCCTAGCGGCGCGGTCAACATCCGCCCGCGTGCCGGACGGGCCGGTCACGAAGGGGTCACAGCTAGTGACCGGACGGTAACTTCTGGTCGTGTCCCCTGGAGGCTGAAGGTCCGCGACGGAATCCCTCCGTCCCCGCGAAAGGACACACCATGGACCTCGTCACCGGCCTTCTCGAGTCGATCCTCGGCGTCGTCGGCGGCCTCCTCGGCGGCATCCTCTGACCCCACCCGACCCCGTGGGACGGGGAGGACCGCCGCGGCGGCCCTCCCCGTCCTTCTGCGCGCTGACCTGCGCGGCCATGCCGGTTGTCCACCGGTGTCGGCCCGGATAGGTTCGAGGGGGCCGCCAGCGGTCGACGTCCTGCCCGTCCCTGATCCGTCCCGCCGCCATCGTCCGCTCACCGAGGAGCCGTGACCCCCGCCGTGACCACCCCGTCCTCCCGCCCGCTGCGCGTCGGCCTCATCGGCCACGGCTTCATGGGCGCCGCCCATTCCCATGCCTGGCGCACCGCGCACCGCTTCTTCGACCTGCCGCTGACCCCCGAGCTGCGCACCCTCGCGGGCCGGCGCCCCGAGACCCTCGCCGAGTCCGCGCAGCGGTACGGCTTCGCGACCACCACCACCCGCTGGCAGGACGTCGTCGAGGACCCCGAGATCGACCTCGTGGACATCTGCTCCCCCGGCGACACCCACCGGGAGATCGCCCTCGCCGCACTCTCCGCCGGCAAGCACGTGCTGTGCGAGAAGCCGCTCGCGAACTCCGTGACGGAGGCCGAGGAGATGGCGGACGCAGCCCGCTCCGCCTCCGCCCGCGGCGTCCGCTCGCTGTGCGGGTTCTCCTACCGCCGCACCCCCGCCCTGGCCTACGCGCGCCAGCTCGTCGCCGAGGGCTTCGTGGGCGAGATCCGGCAGGTCCGCGCGCAGTACCTGCAGGACTGGCTCGCCGACGCCGACGCCCCCATGACCTGGCGGCTGGAGAAGGAGACGGCCGGCTCCGGCGCCCTCGGCGACATCGGCGCGCACGTCGTCGACCTCGTCCAATGGGTCACCGGCACGGACATCGAGGCCGTCTCCGGGACGCTCGCCACCGTGGTCCCCACTCGCCCCACGGCAGGCGCGATGCAGGGCCTGGGCGGGAAGGGGGACGCCGCCGGGGAGCGCCGAGAGGTCACCGTGGACGACACCGCCCTGTTCTCGGTGCGACTCGCGAGCGGCGTGCTCGGCTCCTTCGAGGCGACCCGCATGGCGCAGGGCCGCAAGAACGCGATGCGCATCGAGCTCCACGGCTCGCGCGGCGCGATCGCCTTCGACTTCGAGCGCATGAACGAGCTGGAGATCTACGACGCCACCGCCCCCGCGGGGCACCAGGGCTTCACCCGCGTGCTCACCACCGAGCCCGAGCACCCCTACGCCGCCGCCTGGTGGCCCACCGGCCACGGCCTGGGCTACGAGCACACCTTCACGCACGAGATCGCCGACCTGGTGCGCGCGATCGGCGAGGGCGCGGACCCCTCGCCGTCCTTCGACGAGGCCCTGCCCGTGCAGCGCGTGCTGGCCGCCGTCGAGGCCAGCCACGCCGACGGCTCCCGCTGGACCGCCGTCGGCCCCGCTCAGTCCACCCCGTCCACCGCGCCCACCCCGTCCACCACCGAGGAGACCGCCCGATGACCACCACCCGAACCGCCCTCGTCGTCCGCGGCGGCTGGGACGGGCACCAGCCCGTCGAGGCGACCGACCTGTTCATCCCCCACCTGCGCGAGCACGGCTTCGAGGTGCGCATCGAGGAGAGCCCCGCGATCTACGCGGACGCCGAGTACATGGCCGGCGTCGACCTCATCGTGCAGTGCATGACCATGTCCACGATCGAGCGCCCCCAGTTCGAGGGGCTGCGCGCCGCCGTCGAGGCCGGGACGGGCCTCGCGGGATGGCACGGCGGCATCGCCGACAGCTACCGCAGCGAATCGGACTACCTCACGCTCATCGGCGGCCAGTTCGGCTGCCACCCGGGCAAGCATCCCGACGAGCGCCGCGGCGAGCAGGACGACAACTACGTGCCCTACACGGTGAACATGCTCCCGGCGGCCGCCGAGCACCCCATCACCCGCGGCGTGGACGACTTCGACCTGGTCACCGAGCAGTACTGGGTCCTCTCCGACGACTACATCGACGTGCTCGCGACCACCACCCAGAAGGTGCGGGAGTGGGACCCGTGGAACCGTCCGATCACCTCGCCCGCGATCTGGACCCGCCAGTGGGGGAAGGGCCGGATCTTCGTCGCCACCCCCGGCCACCACGTCGACGTGCTCGAGGACCCCAGCGTGCGCACGATCGTCGAGCGCGGGCTGCTGTGGGCCGCGCGCGGCTCCGAGGACCCGTACGCCGCCCCGTCCGCCAGCCGCGCGCACCGGACGGAGCAGGCCCGATGAGCGCCTCGCCCCGCCCCCTGCGGATCGGCATGATCGGCTGCGGGAACATCTCCGCGCAGTACCTCGCCTCCTTCCCCTCCCTCCCGGACGTGGAGCTCGTCGCGGTCGCGGACCTGGACGCCTCCCGGGCCGAGGCCGTCGCCTCCGAGCACGAGGGCGTGCGTGCCCTCTCGGTCGACGAGCTGATCGCCGACCCGGACGTGGACACGGTCCTGAACCTCACGATCCCCGCGTCCCACGCCGAGGTGGACCGCCGGGCGATCGCCGCCGGGAAGAACGTGTACGCCGAGAAGCCCTTCGCCGTCGAGACGGCCGACGGCGCCGCTGTGCTCGAGGCGGCCCGCGCGGCCGGCGTGCTCGTCGGCTCCGCCCCCGACACCGTGCTGGGCACGGGCACGCAGACGGCGCGCGCGGCGATCGATGAGGGCCTCATCGGCGCCCCGATCGCGGCGACCGCCACCATGCTCACCCCCGGCCACGAGCGCTGGCACCCCAACCCCGACTTCTACTACGTGCCCGGCGGCGGACCGCTTCTGGACATGGGCCCGTACTACGTCCACGCGCTGGTCACGCTGCTGGGCCCGGTCGACGCCGTGGTCGGCGCGGCCTCCCGCACCCGTTCCGAGCGCACCATCGGCTCCGGCCCGCGCGCGGGCGAGGTCATCCCGGTCAGCACGGACACGCACGTCAGCGGGATCCTCGTGCACTCCTCGGGAGTCCTGTCCACGCTCGTCATGAGCTTCGACGCGGTCGCCACCTCGATCCACCCGATCGAGATCCACGGCAGCGCGGGCAGCCTCGCGGTGCCCGACCCCAACCGCTTCGACGGCGACGTCGCGCTGCACCGCCTGGGCGGCGAGGGGTGGGAGACCCTGCCCGTGAGCGCCGGCTACGTGGACGCCTCGCGCGGGATCGGTCTGCAGGACATGGCGCTGCGCGGCGCGGACCTGCGGGCGAGCGGCGCGCTCGGCCAGCACGCCCTGGAGGTCATGAACGCCGTGCTCGCCTCCTCGCGCAGCGGCTCGCGCGTCGAGGTCGCGAGCAGCTGCGAGCGTCCGCAGGCCGTCCCGCTCACCGACGTGAAGGGCTGAGGGGCCGGCCCCGCGCGGGGCAACCCGCGGCATCCGCCCACGTCGCCCGGCGTGACGCGGGACACTGGAAGGCACGTCCGTCCACCTCCGGAAGGCACATCCCCGACATGTTCTCCGTCGGCATCATCGGCACCGGCGCCATCTCCGACGCCCACATCAACGCGTACCTCGAGCTCGCCGAGGAGTTCCCCGACCTGCGCATCGTCGCCCTGGCGGATCTGGACCTCGCGGGGCCGACGGCCAAGCGCGAGGCCTTCGGGCTCGAGGACGCCCGCGTCTACGACGACGTCGCGGCGATGCTCGAGGCCGAGGACCTGGACCTGGTCTCCGTCACCACTCCCCCGTCGGCCCATGCGCCGCTCGCGATCCAGGTGCTCGAGGCGGGCGTGAACGCCGTGGTCGAGAAGCCCATGGCCACCTCCCTCGAGGAGTGCGACGCGATGCTCGCCGCGCAGCGCGCGAGCGGGAAGATCCTCTCGACGATCGCGCAGAACCGCTTCCGCGACGAGATGGCCCGGCTGAAGGCGGTGCTGGACTCGGGGAAGATCGGCCCGCTCTCGCACGCGCGCATCGCCTCCGAGTGGTGGCGCGGGCACTCCTACTACGACCTGTGGTGGCGCGGCACGTGGGCCTCCGAGGGCGGCGGTCCGACGCTGAACCACGCCATCCACCACATCGACATCGCCGTCTGGCTGCTGGGTCGTCCGCTCGCCGTGAGCGCGATGATGACCAATGCCCAGCACGACAACGCCGAGGTCGAGGACCTGTCGATCGCGATCCTGCAGTACGAGCGCAGCCTCGCCGAGCTCACCAGCTCCGTGGTCCACCACGGCCAGAAGCAGGAGATCTCGCTGCAGGGTGCGCGCGCCCGCGTCTCCCAGCCCTGGGAGCCCGCGGCCGAGGTCGCCCGCCCCAACGGCTTCCCCGAGCAGGGCGGCGACGTCGAGACGGTCGCCGAGCTCGAGGAGTTCGCGGCCTCGCTCCCACCGCTGCCCCGGACCGGGCATCCCGCGCAGCTGGCCGACGTCGTGGCCGCCGTGCGCGAGGGCCGCGATCCGCTCGTGACCGGGCAGGACGGACGCAACGCCGTCGAGCTCGTGACCGCGGTCTACGAGTCCGCGATCGAGCGGCGCGTCGTCGACCTGCCGATCAGCCCGGAGGACCCGTACTACCGCTCGGGCACCCTCGTGGAGCGCGCCCCGCACTTCCACGAGAAGACCGGGTCGGTCGCCACCCAGGACGGGTACATGCCCGTCGGCCTCCCCGACGCCGCACAGGCCTGACCGGCCGCTGCGCAGCAGCGCATCCTCGCTGCCCGCCCGGGTCGCCTCGCCCGTCGTCCGCACCTGACACACCCACAGCCGTCCGCTTCCTCGAAAGGAACCCCACGCATCATGGCCGTCTCCGAAGGCGCGAACTACGCCCCCGCTCCGATGCCGAAGCCCGTCGTCTCCCCCGGTGAGTTCACCTTCGCCGCGATGCACCTGGACCACGGCCACATCACCGCCATGTGCGAGGGCCTCATCGGCGCCGGCGGCACCCTGAAGTGGGTCTACGACACCCAGCCCGAGCGCGCCGCCGCCTTCGCCGAGCACTTCGAGGGCGTCCAGCTCGCCGAGTCCGAGGAGCAGATCCTCGAGGACCCCGAGGTGCTCCTCGTCGCCGCCGCCGCGGTCCCCGCCGACCGCGCCGATCTCGGCATCCGCGTCATGGACGCGGGCAAGGACTACTTCACCGACAAGACCCCGCTGACCACCTTCGACCAGCTCGAGCGCGCCCGCGCCGCCGTCGAGCGCACCGGCAGGAAGTACGCCTGCTACTTCTCCGAGCGCATCCACGTGGAGGCCGCCGTCCTGGCCGGACAGCTCATCGACCGCGGCGCCATCGGCCAGGTCATCCAGGTCCTGGGCATGGGTCCCCACCGCCTCGGCGACCCCGACTCCCGCCCCGACTGGTTCTACGAGCGCGCCCGCTACGGCGGCATCCTCACCGACATCGGCTCCCACAACTTCGAGCAGATGCTCACCTTCACGGGCTCCGAGAACGCCGAGATCCTCTCCTCCTCCATCGGCAACTTCGACCACGCCGACCACCCCGAGCTCGACGACTTCGGCGACGCCCACGTCGCCCTGTCCTCCGGCGCCTCCGGCTACGTGCGCGTGGACTGGTTCACCCCCGACGGGCTGCGCACCTGGGGCGACGGCCGCACCCTCATCCTCGGCACCGAGGGCTACATCGAGCTGCGCAAGTACGTCGACGTCACCACCGACAACGGCCCCGGCCAGGTCCTCCTGGTCGACGGCGAGGGCGAGCACCGCATCGAGGCCACCGGTCAGGTCGGCTACCCCTTCTTCGGCGACCTCATCCTCGACGTCCTGCACCGCACCGAGAACGCCATGACCCAGGACCACGTGTTCACCTCCGTCGAGCTCGCGCTCACGGCCCAGGACCAGGCGCGCGTGCTGAAGGCAGCACCCGGGGCCTGAGGCACCGAACCACCGGTCCGACCACCCGCGTCGACCCGGTGGATGACGAGCGGCGGGCGGCAGGGCATCGCGCCCGTGCCGCCCGCCGCATCGGTCACCTGGCGACGGCCTCCTTCACGAGCTCGTCCTGGACGTGAGCGGCCTTCGCCCCGTGCACGCCCCAGATCACCGCCAGCAGCACCGCGGCCGCCATCGCGCAGGAGCCGAAGAACAGGAAGTTCGACGCCGGGGCCCCGTTCGACGCCCCCAGCAGCAGACCGCCGATCTGCGGCGCCGCCACGGCACCGATCCGCCCCACGCCGAGCGCCCACCCCAGCGCGGTTCCCCGCAGCTGATCGGGGTAGTAGCTGGTCACCGCCGCGATGACGAGGCACTGCGTGCCGTGGGAGCCGATGCCGGCGAGCACCAGGATCACGTAGATCGCGCCCGATCCGGGCTCGGTGAGCAGGAGCAGGAGGCCGATCCCGCCGAGCGCCGCGGCGAAGGCACCCACCGGTACGGGACCGAAGCGATCACCGAGGACGGCCGTGATGACGGATCCCGCCACGGCGCCGAGGTTGAGCGCGAGGGCGAACAGCAGCGGCTGGCTGAGGTCGAAGGTGCCCGCCTTCAGCATCAGGGTGGGCAACCACGTCCCCAAGCCGTACCAGGTGGTCAGCGTCACCAGGGTGGCCGCTGCGAACAGCAGGGAGATCGCGAGGAACGGCGGACGCAGCAGGACCGAGAAGCCGGTGCTCACGCCCGGGGCGGTCTCAGCAGAGCCGGAGTGCCGGGGGATCGTGACCACGGCGAGCGGCACCAGCACCACCAGCCCGACGAGGGCGATCACGAACATCCAGCGCCAGGACGCGTGGGCGAGGATCGGGATGCCCAGCAGTGAGGCGACGGAGCCGCCGATGGGGACGCCCGACATCATCAGCGTCGCCACCGCGGCCCTCCAGCGGCGGGGCACGTACTCGGCGGCCAGCGAGTTCGCCGCGGGCACCAGGCCGCCCAGGCCGAGACCCGCGAACAGCCGGAAGAGTCCGAAGACCTGCCAGCTGGGCGAGAGCGCACACAGGAAGCTGAACACCGAGAGCACGATGCCGCAGCCGATGATGGCCTTCTTCCGCCCGATCGAGTCGGACAGGCGACCGGCGACCACGGCGCCGATCATCATGCCGAGGAACGCGAGGGAGCCGACGGATCCGGCGAGGGCGGGGCTCATCCCCCACTCCTCGATGAGGCGCGGTTGGACGGTGCCGTAGACGATGAGGTCGTAGCCGTCGAACAGGACGAACAGCCAGGCGACGATGACCGGCAGGAATCTCTTCATGACATGCCCTTCCGGGGCAGGGTGCACGAGGCACGGGGAGATGGGGCGGCGCGCACGGCGCCGGCACGGCGACGGCCCATGGGACAGGGCGGCATCGCCGTGGGATATGGGGCCGTCCCCGCCGCGCGCCTCGGTGCGCGCGGCAGGGGTCGGGTCAGGACCAGCAGGTCAGGACCAGCGGGTCAGAACCAGCGGGGCAGGACGGGCAGCAGGTCCGGGTCTTCGTCGTCGACAGCGGCGCCGTCGACCGCGAGGCGCCGGGCACCGCGCCCGGCGAGCCAGCGTGCGAGGTCGGCCGCGGCCCCGGTGACCTCGGTCCCGCCCTGGCCGAGCGTGAGGGGCTCGGCCCTGTCGGTGGGCCGCAGCACCAGGTCGGGCGTCTCGTCACGGCGGGTCCACATCCGCTGGACATCGGCGATGATCTCGTCGATGACGTCGGCCGGGACGTCGAGGAAGGACCCCGAGGCATCGAGGTCGACGGCGTGGACCCACACCTCGCGGGTGCGCATCCACGCGGTCTCGCGGACGGCGACCGTGCGGCCCTGGGCGGTGACGACCTCGTGCTCCCACTGGCCCTCCTCGAGGTCGCGCCATTCGACGTTCAGGTGCACCTCGGCATGGGCGAACAGGTTGCGCAGTGCACGGGCGGGGAGGGTCGAGCCGCGCTCGATCTCCCGGCCCCGCTGCGCGGTGGACCGGTACATGGGGGTCTCGACCCCCGTGCGCGCCCACTCCACGAGGCGGGTGAGGGCGCGGGCGTTGTAGCCCACGTGGGCCACCACGTGCGCCCTGGTCCAGCCCTCCATGAGGCTCGGCTCGTACAGCTCGTCATCGGTGAGGCGGTTCAGCACCCGCGCGAAGTACGCGGTGCCGCTGCGCGCCCAGGCGAGCTCGCGGGACGGGGCGTCGGAGGAGTCGTAGCGCGCTCCCGATCCCAGCCTCTCGCGCAGGGCGGCGCGCGCCTCCTCCTCGGTGGTGCTCATGACGTCGCCGCTCCGGCGCCCTCCGCGCTCGCCGGGGCCTCTGCGCTCGCCGTCGCCTCGGGCACCTCCTCGGCGACGGTGCGGTTGCGCAGCTCGCCGATCCCGTCGATCCGCACGGTGACCTCCTGGCCGGGGCGCAGGAACACCTGCGGGTCGCGGGCGTTGCCCACGCCGCCGGGGGTGCCCGAGATGATGACATCGCCTGGGTTCAGCGGGATCACGGTCGAGATGTACTCGACGAGGTCGACGGGCCCGAAGACGAGGTCGTGGATGTCTCCGCGCTGCATCTCCTCGCCGTCGACGAGGGTGACGAGCCGGGCATCCGCCGGGATCTCGTCGGGCGTGGCGAGCACGGGCCCCAGGGGGGTCGAGTCCGCCCAGATCTTGCCCTGCAGCCACTCACGGGTGCGGAACTGCCAGTCGCGCATCGACACGTCGTTGCAGATCGAGTAGCCCGCGATGGCCGCGCGGGCCTCCTCGCCGCGGGCGCGCCGCACGCTGCTGCCGATGACGACGGCGAGCTCGCCCTCCCAGTCGATCCTGTCGGACTCGGGCGGCAGCACGATGTCGTCCCGGGCTCCGAGCAGGCACTCGTCGTACTTGGCGAAGAGGGTGGGGGCCTCGGGCAGGTCCCGCTTCATCTCGAGGATATGGGCCCGGTAGTTCAGGCCCACGCAGATGATCTTCCCGGGCCGTGTCACCACGGGAGCGAGCTCGACCTCGTCCAGACGGTGGCGAGCGCCCGTGGCCAGGGACTCCGCGTCGGCGACGCCTCCGCGGCGCAGCAGCGCCCCGACGTCCTCGGTCCGGTCGAGCTCGATGACCTCCTCTCCGTCGACGAGGGCGGCCGTGGTGCCGGACGCGGTGCCGGCGGTGCGGATGGTGGTGAGCTTCATCGTGCGTTCCCTTCGATATGGGTGCGGTGGAAGTTCAGACGCTCCATGATCGGGGCGTCCGAGAAGCGGAAGAGGTCGAACTGCGACTCGGCCTCGAGGGACCAGGGGACCCAGGACGGGACGACGAACAGGTCGCCCTTCTCGAGCACGGTGCGCTCGCCGTCGAGGACGACGGCGCCCGCGCCCTCGAACACCTGGAAGACGCTCGACCCGACTTCGCGCAGGGTCGCGGTGCGCACGCCGGGGCGCAGGCGGTGGAACTCGGCCCGGATCGTGGACATGACGTCGCCGCCGGTGGTCGGGTTCATGAAGCGGATGGCGGCGTGGCCCTGCTCGACGGTCGCGGGCTGGCCCTCGTCCTCGAGCAGCAGCTGGTCGGTGAGCGCCCGATCGGTGTGCTCCCAGCGGTAGGCGCCGATCGGCGAGCTCACGGTGTCCTGCAGAGCGCTCAGCGGCCGCAGCCCCGGATGGCACCACAGGCGCTCGGAGCGCGAGAAGTCGGGAGTCGCGTAGTCGGTCACGCGCTCGGAGCCGAACTCGAAGAAGCCGACGTCCATCTGCTGGGAGAACGGGATGTCCAGACCGTCGATCCATGCCATGGGCCGGTCGGTCTCGTTGTGGTGGCCGTGGAAGTGCCAGCCGGGCGTGAGCAGGAAGTCGCCGCGGCTCATCCGCACGGGGTCGCCGTTGACGACGGTCCACACGCCCTCGCCCTCGACGACGAAGCGGAAGGCGTTCTGCGAATGGCGGTGCTCGGGCGCGGTCTCCTTCGGCCCCAGGTACTGGATCGCAGCCCAGAGCGTCGGGGAGATGTAGGCGTTGCCGCCGAGTCCGGGGTTGGCCAGGCCGATGGCGCGGCGCTCCCCTCCCCGTCCCACGGGCACGAGGTCCCCGGAGCGGCGGGCGAGCGGGTACAGCCGGTCCCACTTCCACACGTGCGGGACCGCTTGCGGCTTCGGGCTGAAGGGCATGAGGTCGTCGCGCTGGGTCCACAGCGGGAGCAGGTGCTCCCGCTCGAATCCTTCGTAGAGCTCGCGCAGCTCGGGACTGTCGTCGGGCTCCATGTCGTTCTCGGGCTCGTGCTCGAGCTCCTCGTCGTCGAACGCGGAGGCGCTCTCGGGGGCGGTGGTGCTCATGGTGCTCACTTCCTCGTGGTCACGGGTGTCGGGTGGAGGTCGCGGGGGCGGACGACGGGAGTCGCCTCGGCCGACGGGGCTGCGGCGGAGCCGGGCGACGTCGCGCTCCCGTCGGCAGCGGCGACGATCCCCTCCGTCCGGACCGGCCCGTAGAGCCAGTCGACGATGTCGTAGTCGAACCGGTCGTGGGAGCGCCAGGCGTGGTCGCGGACCATGACGGCGCCGGCCGAGCGCACGTGCCACATCTCGCCCCAGGCGCGGGAGGCGGTCTGGACCCGGGAGGCGGCGGCCACGCGCTCCTCGTCGTAGGCGCCGAGGGCGGCCTGGACCTGTGCGGGCGTCCAGGTCTCCGAGTCGGCGAGCGGCGCGAGGTGCGCGGCGAGGCTCGCCCCGTCCAGGAGGGACTGCCCGGCGCCCTGGGCGAGGTACTGCAGGGTGGCGTGGGCGGCGTCGCCGAGCAGGGCGACCCGGCCCTGGACGTAGGTGTCCAGCGGATCGCGGTCGACCATCGGCCAGCCGCGCGCCATCCCGAGCTCACGGGGCGCGCGCACCACGGAGGGGTGCAGACCGGTCTCCGAGCTGAAGCGCTCGAGCAGCTCCTCGGGCTTCCCCCAGTCGAGCTCGCCGCGCGCATGGGCGGGCGATTCGAACACGGCGACCTGGTTGAACTCCTTCGCATCGCGCAGGGGGTACTGCACGAGGTGCAGGCCGGGCCCCATCCACACGGTGACGGATTCGAGGTCGAGGTCGGGGTCGACCGCGTCGATCGGGATGGTCCCGCGGTAGGCGACGAAACCGGTGGGCTGCAGGGCGTCGTCCACGAAGAGGCGACGCATGCGCGAGTGCATGCCATCGGCCCCCAGCACGATCTGGGCCTCGTAGCGGCTGCCGTCCTCGGTGATCGCGGCCACGCCGTCCGCGCGGTCCTCGACCCGGACGACCTTGCGATCGTTCTCGAGGGTCACGTTCCCCGTGGCGAGCGCCGCCCGCACCAGACCCTCCAGCAGGTCGCCGCGGTGCATGACGAGGTAGCGCGAGCCGTAGCGGCGCTCCATGTCCTCGCAGTCCAGATGGTTGAGCTCCTCCCCGGAGACGGCGTTGCGGAACACCAGGCGGCGGGGGAACACGGCGTTCGGGGCGATGTCCTCGAGCACGCCCTCGTCGCGGAGCATGCGGGTGATGTTCGGGCCGAGCTGGAGGCCGAAGCCTCCCTCGGCGAAGGCCGGCTCGCGCTCCAGCAGATGGACGCGGATGCCGCGGCGGCCCAGCATCAGTGCGGCGCCGATGCCGCCGATGCCGCCGCCGACGATGAGCACCTGGGGCGCGGTGTGCGTCGTGGTCATGGATCTCCTCCTCGAATGGCCGTGGCGAATCCCGCTGCGCTTCCCTGCTCAGCGGTCCGATGAGCGCTCTCCCGCAAGGGCGGACGCCCGGCCCCGCCGCCCCCTCTTCGGAGCTGTGACGGGTGCCACGACGGGTATGACCGTAGGCAGACCGTTCCTCTATGCGCAAACATGTCGTACGCTCTTTCTGTGGAGCAGAATCTTCAGAGAGCGGACCCGTATCGGATCGAGGCCGTGGACCGCGCACTGCGGCTGCTGACGCTGCTGACGGAGAGGTCGCAGCTGTCGGTCACCGAGGCCGCGCACTTCCTCGAGGTCGCGCCGTCGACGGCTCACCGGCTGCTGACGACCCTGGCCGGCCGCGGCTTCGCCGCCCAGGGCGAGAAGCGGCTCTACCGGACCGGCCCGGCGCTGCTCGCCGCCGGCGCCGCCACCCGTTCGGTCCCCGCGATCACCGCTCGCCTGCACCCCCTCCTCCAGGACGTGCACGACGAGGTCGGCGAGACCGTCCACCTGCAGATCCTGGTCGGTGCCGACGCCCAGTTCGTCGACGGGATCGAGGGCCGGCAGGCGCTGCGGGTGGGACTGCGCACGGGCACCCGGATCCCCGCCTACTGCACCTCGGGCGGGAAGGCGATGCTCGCCGCGCTCCCCGACCCCACGATCGAGGCCCTGCACTCGGGCGGACTGCGCCCCTGGCCCTCGCGACGGATCTCGACGCTGCGCGAGCTCTCCGCCGAGATCGCGGCGGTGCGCGACCGGGGATACGGACTGAACACCGAGGAGTCGGAGGCCGGCGTCACCGCACTCGGCGTCGCGGTCCGCCTCGGCGGGGAGGACCCCGTCGCCTCTATCAGCGTCGCCACACCCACCACCCGCATGGACGAGAGCGCCCGACGGCACGCCGTCGAGCGCCTGCGCCGCGCACGGGACGACGCCGAGAGGGCGCTCCGCGGGGAGTGAGGCCACACGCCCGCGAGGCGGCCGCGCGCCGCGCACTCTCCCCCGTCTCCGTCCCTGGCAGGCGATTCCTCGAGCAAACATCGGATGTCTGAGGTAGCCTGCGAGCGTAGTCCAGACCATCGAAGGAGACAGCTCCGTGAAGTTCTTCGCCCATGGCTCCGCAGGCGCCGAGAGTCTCGCCGTCGAAGCTGGCGGCACGACCTATGACCTCTCTCCTCTGACCGGCGACGCGCATGCCGTGACGCGAGACTTCCTCGAGAACGGTGGCATCGCCCGCGCCGCCCGCGCGATCGCCGACGGCTCGCTGCCCGCACTCGATACCCCCGTCGACGCCCCGACGCCCCAGAACCGGGTGGAGGAAGCACGCTGCGGCGCCCCGCTCGCGCCGGGGAAGATCCTCTGCATCGGGCTGAACTACCGCGATCACGCCGCCGAGACGAATGCGGAGATCCCCCCGGAGCCGATCGTCTTCATGAAGGCCCCGGACACCGTCGTCGGCCCCTATGACGACGTGCTGATCCCGCGCGACTCCGTGAAGACCGATTGGGAGGTCGAGCTGGGCGTCGTCATCGGCAGCACGCTGCGCTGCGCGTCCTCGCCCGAGGAGGCGCTCGCCGCCATCGCCGGGTACACGATCAGCAACGACGTCTCCGAGCGCGAGTTCCAGATCGAGCGCGGCGGCACCTGGGACAAGGGCAAGAACTGCGAGACCTTCAACCCGATGGGCCCCTACCTCGTCACGGCCGACGAGATCGCCGACGTCCAGGACCTCTCCCTCACCCTCTCGGTGAACGGCCAGGTCCGCCAGGACGGCACCACGGCCGACCAGATCTTCGGCGTCGGCGAGGTCCTCGCCTACCTCTCGCGCTTCATGACCCTCTACCCCGGCGACCTCGTGAACACCGGCACGCCGGCGGGCGTCGCCATGGGCCTGCCCGGCCAGCCGTACCTGCGCGACGGCGACGTCGTCGAGCTCGCCATCGAGGGCCTGGGCAGCCAGCGCCAGACCTTCCGCGACGCCCCCGCCCCCACCGCGCCTGCCCCGGCGTCCGGCGCGGCGTCCGCCACCACCGAGAAGGAGACCGGCCGATGAGTCCCACGAACCCCTATGAGGGCCTGAGGATCCTGGTCACCGGTGGCTGCTCCGGCATCGGCCGGGCGACGTCGGCGCGCTTCCTGGAGCTCGGCGCGCACGTCGCCGTCCTCGACCTCTCGCCGACGGGCGCGCCCGAGGGCGCGACCGTCCACGTGGTCGACCTCGGCGACAGGGCGGCGACGGGCACCGCGGTCGACGCCGCCGCCGAGTCCCTGGGCGGGCTCGACGTGGTCGTGAACAACGCGGGGGTGAGCGCCGTGGGCGACGTGACCGCGAACGACGACGAGGAGTGGGCGCGCGTGCTCAGCGTGAACGTCACCGCAATGGCGCGGGTGACCGCCGCCGCGCTCCCCCACCTGCGCCGCTCCGCGCATGCGGCCGTCGTCAACATGTCCTCGATCGCGGCGACCGCGGGGCTTCAGGAGCGGGTGCTCTACTCGGCGACCAAGGGCGCCGTGCAGGCGATGACCTTCGCGATGGCCACCGACCACGTGCGCGAGGGCGTCCGCGTGAACTGCGTGAACCCGGGGACGGTCGCGACCGAGTTCGTGGATCGCATGGTCCAGAACTTCCCCGATCCCGTGGCCGAGCGGGCGGCGCTCGACGCCCGCCAGCCGACGGGCCGCATGGTCACCCCGCAGGAGGTCGCCGAGTCCGTGGTCTTCCTCGCGAGCCCGCTGAACTCCTCGACCACGGGCACCTCGCTCGCGGTCGACGGCGGCATGAGCGGCCTGCGCACGCGGCCGGTGGACTGAGATGGCCTCGGCAGTCAGCGACAAGGCGATCTCCGCCATCAAGCAGATGGTGGTCGACGGGCAGCTCAGGCCCGGCGACCGCCTGCCCACCGAGAAGGAGCTCGCCGAGACGATCGGCGTCTCCCGCAACTCCCTGCGCGAGGCCGTGAAGGCGCTCTCGGTGATCCGCGTGCTGGACGTCCGCCAGGGCGACGGCACGTACGTCACCGCGCTCGAGCCCGAGCAGCTGCTGGAGTCCCTCTCCTTCGTGCTGGACCTGCACCAGGACTCCTCGCACCTCGAGATCCTCGAGCTGCGGCGTCTGATGGAGCCCATCGCGGTCGAGCAGGCCGCCCCGCACCTGACCGATGAGGACTTCGCCCGGCTCGACGAGATGCTCGCCCAGCTGAACGCGGACTCGGGCATCGAGGCGCTGGTGGCCTCCGACATCGCCTTCCACCGGCTCATCAACCACCGCTGCCCGAACGCGTACCTGAGCACGCTGCTCGATTCGCTCGCGAGCTCGACCTCGCGGGCGCGCGTGTGGCGCGGGCTCACGGACTCCGAGGCCGTCGAGCGGACGCTCGCCGAGCACTCGCGGATCCTCGAGGCGCTGCGCGCAGGTCGGGCCGACCTCGCCCGCGCCTATGCGACCTCCCACGTCGCGGGCGTCGAGTCCTGGCTGATCCGGCAGGGGATGCCCGAGGACGCGGCGGCCGAGGGGACGGACCCGGCGACGGGGGCGTGACCGCCTACCCGGTCGCCCCGGCCTCTCCGGTCACCCTGGCCCGCGTGTAGACCCGCTCCGCGGTCCCCTGCAGCACCTCACGAAGCGCCCAGTCGTCTCTTGCGAGTTGCTCGCGCACGTGCGCGAGCAGCGGGGAGAAGCCGTCGAGGGTGAAGGACGACGGGGCGATCGGCCAGTCGGAGCCGACCATCAGCCGCGCGGGCCCGAACAGCTCGAGCGCCGCGGCGACGGCCGGCGCGAACGCACCATTCCCGCTGGTCGCGAGGCCGGACAGCTTCGCGGCGGTGCGCGGCGCGGCGGCGATCCGCTCGAGCGCCGCCCTCCAGTCCCCCATCTGCTCGTCGTCGCCGAGCGGCGGTTTGCCGAGGTGGTCGAGCACCAGGGTGAGCTCGGGGTGCGCCTCGGCGAGGCGGGCCGCCTGCTCCATGTGGCGGGGGAAGGCATCGGGCACGTCGAGCGGGAGGTCGGCGTCGGCCAGGAGCTCGAGCGAGCGGCCGACGGCGGGGCGCTCGAGGAAACCCGGATCCGGCTCGTCGTGGACGAGGTGCCGGACGCCGACCAGGTGGTCGGTGACGGCGGGGTCGACGAGCGCGTCCGCGACCGCGGCGGGGTCCTCGAGCGGGAGCCAGCCGACGACATCGGCCGTGATGGCCGGACTCCGGGCCGTGATGTCCGTGCCCTCCGCCTCGATCGCGCGGGCGGTGCGCTGCAGGTGGGCGGTGTCCTCGGGGGTGTCGTCGGCCTGGACCAGGATCACGCGGGTGACGCCGAGCGCGGCCAGCCCGTCGTGCACCATCGACCACTCGCCCGTGCGCCGCAGCGCCTCGGGCGCCCCAGCGAGCCACGCGTAGGGGCTCCGCTGCAGGTCCCAGAGGTGCAGGTGGGCATCGGTGACCGCGGGGCCGGCGGGATCACGCATCGCGCGCCCCGGCGGTCCGCTCCGCCCACTCCGCCTCGAGCGCGGCGACCGCCTCCCACGCCGCCTCCGGCACGTGCTGCCCCATCCGCTCGACGTTCGAGACCACCTGCCCCGCGGTCCGCATGCCCAGCACCACCGAGGCGATCGCCGGGTGGCGCAGCGGGTACTGGACGGCCAGATCGGGCAGGGTGACGCCGTGGTCCTCGGCGAGCGCGGCCAGCGCGCGGGCGTGCGCGAGGATCTCGGCCGGCGCGGCGGCGTACTCGTAGGTGGCGCCGTCGGGGACGACGGGCCGGGAGAGCAGGCCGGAGTTGAAGACGCTCACGGCGACCACCTGCACGTCGTGCTCCAGGCATGCGTCGAGCAGCTCGCGGGCGGCGTCCTGCTCGAGCAGCGTGTACCGGCCCGAGAGCATGACGAGGTCGACGAGGCCGGTGCGCACGGCCCGAGTGCACACGGCGGCGTCCTTCGAGCCGACGCCGACCGCGCCCACGAGGCCCTCCTCGCGCATGCGGGCCAGCGCGGGCAGGCCCTCGGCGAAGGCCTGCTCCGTCGGCCCCTCCTCGGGGTCGTGCGCGTACAGGATGTCCACGCGGTCCAGGCCCAGGCGCTCGAGGGATGCCTGGTGGGAGGCGCGCACTCCGACTTCGGAGAAGTCCCAGCGGCGCACGTGGTCGTCGGGGACCCAGAAGGCGTTCGCGTGGTCGTCGCCCGTGCCGGGGCCGGGGTCGAGCAGGCGGCCCACCTTCGTGGAGACCAGGTACTCCCGGCGCGGGAGGCCGCGGAGCCTCTCGCCGAGGCGGCGCTCGCTGGTGCCGATCCCGTAGTGCGGGGCGGTGTCGAAGCACCGGATCCCCTGCTCCCAAGCGGCGGCGACCGCGCCGTCGGCCTCCTCGTCGGTGGTGACCCGGTAGAGGTTGCCGAGCTGGGCGGCGCCGAATCCGAGGCGCGGCAGCGGGAGGCGCAGGCCGGCCGCGCTCATGCGGGCTCTCCCGACCACACGATGCCGCCGGGGAACTCGTGGTCCCGGACGGATGCCTCGAGCATGCGCGCTCCGCCGCCGGGCTCCTCGGGGGCCCGGTAGGCGCCGCGCTCGACGCGCACGGGCACCTCGAAGTGCTCGTGCAGGTGGTCGACGAACTCGATGCGGCGCCGGGGGTCCTCGCCCCCGATCGCCACGGCGTCGAAGAACGCGAGGTGCTGCACCATCTCGCACAGGCCCACACCGCCCGCATGGGGGCAGACGGGCACGCCGAACTTCGCGGCGAGCAGCAGGTTCGCGACGTTCTCGCCGACCCCTGCGACACGGGTCGCGTCGAGCTGGAGGACGTCGATCGCGCCGGCCTGCAGCAGCTGCTTGAACACGATCCGGTTCGCGCCCTGCTCGCCGGTCGCGACCTTGAGCGGGGCCACGCCGCGGCGGATCGCGGCGTGGGCGAGGACGTCCCCGGGGAACGTCGGCTCCTCGATCCAGTAGGGGTCGTAGGGGGCGAGGCGGCCCAGCCACTCGATCGCCTCGGCGACGTCCCAGCGCTGGTTCGCGTCCGCCGCGATCGGGAAGCCCTCCCCCATCTCGGCGCGGGCGAGGGCGAAGCGGCGCACGTCGTCCTCGACATCGGCCCCGACCTTGAGCTTCACCATCTCGAAGCCCTCGTCCCGCGCCTCGCGCAGCAGGCGGCGCAGCTTCTCGTCGCTGTACCCGAGCCAGCCCGGGGTCGTCGTGTAGGCGGGGACGCCGTGCGCGCGCACCGCGGCGATCCGCTCCTCGCGGCCCTCGGCCCCGCGCTGCAGGATCTCCCGGGCCTCCTCGCGGGTGAGGGCGTCGGTGAGATAGCGGAAGTCGACGAGGTCGAGGATCTCCTCGGGGTCGAGCATCGCGAGGGTCAGCCAGAGCGGCCGTCCCTCGCGACGCGCGCGCAGGTCCCACAGCGCGTTGACCACGGCGCCGATCGCCATCGCCATCACGCCCGTCTCCGGCCCGAGCCACCTCAGCTGAGAGTCGCCGTCGAGCTCCTTCTGCATCCCGCCGAGGTCGGCGAGCACCTCCTCGACGTCCCGCCCGATCACGTGCGGCTCGAGTGCGCGGATCGCCGCGCTCTGCACGTCGTTGCCGCGGCCGATGGTGAACACGAGGCTCGTCCCGGCATCGGCGGGGTCCTCGGTGTCGGTGCGGATCGTGAGGTACGCGGCCGAGTAGTCGGGGTCGGGGTTCATCGCGTCCGAGCCGTCGAGGTCGCGGCTGGTGGGGAAGCGGACGTCGCGGACGTCGAAGGAGAGGAAGGTGCTCACCGGTGGTTGTCCTCGGTTCGGTCGATTCGTGGGGTGGATGCGTGGGGCGGGCGGCCGCGGGGCCGAGCGGCCGATGGGCCGGGCGGCCGACGGGCCGGGCGGCCGACGAGTCCCGGGGTCGACGGCCGCCCGGCCCGTGTCAGGCGGCGGGTGCGCTGATCGAGACGGGCGGCGCGTCCTCGCCCTCGAGGCGCACGCGCACGCCGCCCTCGGGCCAGGCCGCGTCGGGCAGCGCGCCGATGGGGACGTCGACCTCTCCCGCCGGCCCGCTGAGGAAGACGTGCACGGTGCCGTCCTTCTCCACGGCGCGCGCCCAGGTCACGCCGGGGATCTCGAGCGCGCCGAGGCCGGTGGAGCCCGCGAGGTGCGCCTTGTGCTCGGCCATGAACTCCCCGAGGCCCTCGAGGACGGCGACCTGGGGTGCGGGCAGGGTGCCGTCGGCCTTCGGGCCGACGTTCAGCAGCACGCGCCCGCCCTGGGAGACGGCGTCGACGACGTGTCGGATCGCCTGCGCGACGCTGAGGTACTGCTCGGGGCCCTCGACCTGGTTGTACCCGAAGGACAGGCCGATGCCGCGGCAGTTCTCCCACGCCTCGCCCTCGGGGATCTCCCCGGCCTGGTACTCGGTGGTCACGAAGTCGTGGTGGGCATCGGAGAAGCGGTCGTTGATCAGGCCCTCCGGGCGCTGCGCGTAGAAGTGCTCGAGCAGCTCACCGAGGCCGCCGGGCCCGAAGTGGTGGTTCTCGTCGGGCCAGCCGATGTCGTTCCAGAAGACGTCGGGCGCGTAGCGGTCGATGAGGTCTCGCACGTGGGCGGAGCAGTACCGGCCGTACTCGTCGTCGAGCGGGCGGGGCATGCGCTCGGCCGCCCCCTCGAGGCCGATCGGGTCCGTCGGCCGCACGTGCCAGTCGAGGCCCCCGGAGTAGTAGACGCCGAAGCGCAGCCCGGCGCTCGTCGTCGCCGCGGCGAGCTCGCCGACGATGTCGCGGTGCGGTCCGCGGGCCACCGTGTTGCGGTCCCCCGTCTCGGGAGCGTCCCAGAGGGTGATGCCGTCGTGGTGCTTGGTGGTCGGCACGACGTAGTCGGCGCCCGCCCGGCGGAACAGGTCGACCCAGGCGGTCGCGTCGAAGTCGCTCGCGTCCCAGGCGTCGAGGAAGTCGTCGTAGGGGGCGCCGCCGAAGACCTCCTGCTGATGCCGCTGGGCGGGCGAGCCGTCGAGCCGGATCGTGTTGAAGTACCACTCGGCGTAGGGGTTGTGGGAGAACCACTCGTGGTCGTTGTCGAAGGTGCCGAGCTCCCCGATGGGCTCCGCCCAGGCCGGGACGGCGTAGGCGCCCCAGTGGATGAAGATGCCCAGCGGGGCGTCGCGGAACCAGTCGGGGTGGCGGGTGGGCAGGGCTGCCCAGCGCGGATCCTCGTGCACGACGGCGAGCATGCCGACCTTCTTCCTGTGGTGGGAGCGGGAGCTCGATCCCCTGATCCATCGGTCTCGTAGACCCCTCGACCGCACAGTTCATAGGATCTTTCCGGGTCATGCAAGCATGCCCGACCGCGGGATACCGGTCAATGCCGAACGCGCACGGCGGGTGCGACGCCACCGTGAAGTGGTAGCCGGGCAGCAATGATCGGGCACGTCCTCCGGACGGTATTCAGCGCGGAGCCGCCGGAGAGATCGGACGACTGCCTCGTGTCGAGATTCTGGAGCGGCAGGATGGCGGACTGCCGGACCTGCAATGCTGGAGCCATACGCTCGCGCAC
Source organism: Brachybacterium kimchii (assembly GCF_023373525.1). Lineage (NCBI taxonomy): Bacteria > Bacillati > Actinomycetota > Actinomycetes > Micrococcales > Dermabacteraceae > Brachybacterium > Brachybacterium kimchii. The sequence goes on along the minus strand of NZ_CP097218.1, from coordinate 3,343,170 downwards.
AGTCGTCACGACGAAGGAGCCCCATGTCGCCCAGCGCTCTCCCCTCCTCCACCCGCCCGAACATCGTCTTCGTCATGTCCGACGATCACGCGGCGCACGCGATCTCCGCCTACGGCAGCCGCGTGAACTCCACCCCGCACATGGACCGTCTCGCGGAGGAGGGCGCTCGGCTCGACGCCATGTACTGCACGAACTCGATCTGCACGCCGTCGCGCGCCTCGATCCTCACCGGTACCTACAGCCACATCAACGGCGCCGCGACGCTCTACACCGAGTTCGACCATCGCGTGCCCACGGTCTCGGAGGCGCTGCAGAGCGCCGGCTACGCGACAGCGCTGTTCGGGAAGTGGCACCTGGGCCATTCGCCGTCGGCCCTGCCGCGCGGATTCGACTCCTGGCGGATCCTCCCCGGCCAGGGCGAGTACTGGGATCCGCGGTTCCTCACGCCGGACGGCGAGGAGCAGTACGAGGGGTACGTGACCGACCTGCTCACGGACATGGCCCTCGAGTGGATCGACGAGGAACGGGCGCAGCGCCCGTCGGCCCCCTTCTGCCTGATGCTCCACCACAAGGCGCCGCACCGGCCGTGGATCCCGCACCCCCGGCACGCCGAGCGCTACCCCGTGGGCAGCATCCCCGAGCCCGAGACCCTCCTCGAGGACCTCTCGACCCGCTCGAAGGCGGTGCAGGGCGCGCGCATGTCGATCGCCGACGACCTCACCCGCACCGACGTCAAGGAGGACATGCCCGCCGAGCTGCGCGCCGAGGACCGACGCGAGGACCGCGCCCGCTGGAACTACCAGCGCTACCTGCGCGACTATCTGCAGACCGTCCAGGCGGTCGACGACAGCGTGGGCCGCGTGCTCGACCACCTCGAACAGCTCGGCATCGCCGAGGACACCCTGGTCGTCTACACCTCGGACCAGGGCTTCTTCCTGGGCGACCACGGCCTGTTCGACAAGCGGCTGATGTACGACGAGTCGCTACAGATGCCCATGCTCGTGCGGTGGCCCGCCGAGGTCCCGGCAGGGTCGCGCGTGACCTCGATGCTCCGCAACGTCGACGTGGCCGCCACCCTGCTCGACGTCGCCGGGATCGATCCCGAGCAGGCGATGCCCGACCAGCAGGGGCGCAGCTTCCGCCCGCTGCTGCGCGGCGAGGAGATCGAGGGCTGGCCGCGCGCCGTCTACTACCGCTACTGGGAGCACGACGACCCCGAGCACCACGCCCCGGCGCATTACGGGATCCGCACCGAGGAGTTCGCCTACATCGACTACTACGGAGCGGGCCTCGGTGCGCCCGGCGCCTCGGACCGCATCTTCGAGCGCGAGCACGAGCTCTACGACCTGCGCACCGACCCCGGCGAGCTCCACAACGTGGCCGGCGATCCCGCCTACGCCGCGATCCGGGAGGATCTCGCCGCGCAGCTCGCGCAGATGCAGGCCGAGGTCGGCGACCACCCGTACACGGGGCCCGGCAGCTGGCATCCGGACTGGAACCACGATGCCGCCTCGGCTCGCGACGCGGACGCGGAGACCCGGCCGACGGGCGACTGAGCGGGGCATCCGCCCAGCCGCCCCGGACCACCGCCGACCGTCCCGTGCGCCACAGCATGTTGCAGTAGTTCGCATTCCTAACTACATTGGGGCGACGTGCCCACCGATGACTTCCCCCAGGACCTGACGCTCGCCTGCAGCCGCTTCGTGCGGCTCGCAGCCCGCCGCGCGGACGTCGGCGTCTCCTCCGTCTCCTGGCGGGTCGTGAGCACGATCGAGCAGCGGGGGCCGCTGCGGCTCAGCGAGATCGCCGAGCGCGAGAGGGTCACCCGCCCCACGGCGACGACCGTGGCCAAGCGGCTCGAGGAGGAGGGCCTGGTCTTCCGGACCCCCGATCCCGCCGATTCGCGCTCCGTCCTCGTCGACATCACCCCTGCCGGCCGCGAGAAGCTCGCCGACTGGCGCAGCCGCATGAATCACGGCGTCGGCCCCATCCTCGACGAGCTCGGGGACGACGACCGCCGCACCCTCGCACAGGCCGCCGAGATCCTGGCGCGGATCGTGGAGACCCACGACTCCGCGCCTCCCGCGCCCGACCCCGCACCTCCCGCGACCTGACTCGTCGGCGTCGCCGTACCCTCACCCGGTGGCGCCGCCCGCACCCCGACCCGGCGGAGCCGCCCGCGCCCCGCTCCCCCGAACCCGCCCCACCGATCATGAGAAGGTCACCGATCGCATGACAGCCCCTTCCGCCACGAATCCGCACACCGCGGGCTCAGCGCCCGCCCCTGCGTCGAACGCCGCGCCGACCCTGCGCGACGCCTTCCACCAGCCCAAGGCCGTGTGGGCGATCGCCTTCGCCGCGACCGTGTCCTTCATGGGCATCGGCCTGGTGGACCCGATCCTCCCGGCGATCAGCTCCCAGCTGGACGCCTCCCCCACGCAGGCGATGCTGCTGTTCACCAGCTACCTGTTCATCACCGCGATCGCCATGTTCTTCACGAGCTGGTTCAGCTCGAAGGTGGGCGTGCGCACCACCCTGCTGATCGGCCTCGCGCTCGTGGTCGTCTTCGCGGCGCTCGCCGGCGCGTCCGGCTCGGTCAGCGAGATCATCGGCCTGCGCGCCGGCTGGGGACTGGGCAACGCCCTGTTCATCTCCACCGCGCTCGCGGCGATCGTGGGCGCCACCGCGGGCCCGTCCGGCGGCGCGATCATCCTCTACGAGACCGCGCTGGGCATCGGCATGGCGCTCGGCCCGCTGCTGGGCGGCCTGCTGGGCAGCGTCTCCTGGCGCGCCCCGTTCTTCGGCACCGCGGTGCTCATGGCCATCGGCTTCATCGCCATCACCGCCCTGCTGAAGAAGGAGGCCAAGCCGGTCCACGTCTCCCCGCTCGCCTCCCTGCGGGCGCTGGGCAACCCGGCCCTGCGCACCCTCGCGCTCGTCGCGATCTTCTACAACTTCACGTTCTTCGTGATGCTCGCCTACTCCCCGTTCCCGCTCGAGGCCGCCGCCGCGGCCCAGGGCAAGGAGTTCGGCGCCATGCAGATCGGCGGCGTCTTCTTCGGCTGGGGCGTGTGCCTCGCGATCACCTCGGTGTTCGTCGCCCCGATCCTCACCCGCAAGCTGGGCCTGATCCCCACGCTGCTGACGATCGAGGGTCTGCTGGCCGTGCTGATGCTGGGCCTCGCCCTCGCGCACGGCTCCATGATCGGCATCATCGTGCTGATCATCGTGGGCGGCCTGCTGCTGGGCGTCATGAACACGGCACTCACCGAGACCGTCATGGAGGCCACCGATCTGCCGCGCGGCGTGGCCAGCTCCGCCTACTCGGGCGTGCGCTTCCTGGGCGGCGCGATCGCCCCGGCCGTCGCCGGCCCGCTCTCCGAGGCCGTCGGCGCCGCCGCCCCGTACGTGCTGGGCGCGATCACCGTGGCGCTGAGCATGCTGATGCTCGTCATCGGCCGACGCCACCTCTCCCAGGTCGGCCAGCAGCACCACCTGACCAGCGAGCAGGAGGCCGAGGCCATCACCGCCGGCGACGAGGTGTGAGCCTCCGCCCGCTCCATCGGCCCCATCGGCCGTGAGAAGTGCGAAACGGTTGCCAAGATCGATCTTGGCAACCGTTTCGCACTTCTCACGAGTCTTCTCGGTACGCCGGGACACTCAGGAGGCCCCGCTACCTGCATGCAGCGCGGATGGAATCGAAGGTGCGCAGCAGCGAGCCGCCGGGTGGCGTCAGCCTCTCCAGCCGTGTCGGAGCAGGGCATCGGACACTCTGCTGACCGCCCGGTTGCCAGCACGGCGGAGGTCCGCGGCGACAGTGCGCACTTCGATCCATCCATGACGGAGACGCGCCTCGGTCCGGGCGATGTCGCGCTCCTGCTGTTCACGGGTCAGATGTGTTGGCCCCTCGTGCTCGGCACACACACGGAACTCGGGCCAGGAGAGGTCGGGCTCCCCCAGGCCCACCCCGCCCTGGACGATCGCGATGTTGAGCTGCGGCTCAGGAAGACCTGCGCGCACCAGGTGCAGACGCAGCAGGGTCTCGGCAGGCGAGTCGCTCCCCACGCGCGCCTGGTCCAGCGCCGCCCGCAGCGCCTCGTTGCCGCGTCGCCCCGGACGGCTCGCAACGGATCCCCGAAGCTCGTCGAGGGTCGCGTAGGGGCGGTTGCGCCCTTCGAAACGGAACCTGGGATGGCGGACGAGGTGGTCGGCCACGGAGGTCAGCTCGTCGCGATCGAGGAGCGTCGAGAGATCTCCCCACGTGCGGACTCGCGGCGTCAGTCGGACGCCTCCCGTCTCCAGCACGTCATGCGCATCGAGCGCGCCGAGCTGATGCCATCGCACGTACGGTGCGTCCCGGCGCCGCGTCCTCGCAGCGAGGTCGAGCAGCCCCGTCTCGCGAGCCAGGTGGTGGAACGGGAGGGGCATCTCGAGCAGCTCTGCCGCGGTCGGACCGCAGACGACCACATCGGACGCGTCGCTGCAGAACGCACGGGCGAGATCGAGGATCGTGGCATCCATGCCCGTTCGCGCGTAGACGCCGCGGGATAGCCGACGCACGTCCGGGGCCCTGAGTCGCTGCGCGCTGACGCCGACAGCGCGGGCCTCGGCCACCGTGAACACGGTGGCGAGGCACTGTGGCAGGGGCGACCGGCGCGGGGGCATGGCGATCAGGATGCCCGCGGGCGCGCCGCGCACCGGGAGTTATCCACAGCACCGGTCCTCCACACTGCTGGGACCAGGGAGCCGGCGGGTTCCCAGCACCGAGCAGCGGGCAAAGTCCCGTGAGAAGTACGAAACCGTTGCCATCAGCGCTGATGGCAACGGTTTCGTACTTCTCACGGGATGACCCGAGCAGGCAGCCGGGCGCACCACGCGCTCGCGCGATGCGGGCCGGTTCCCGGCGTCGCGCAGCTCACTCTTGCGCTCGTTCGCGTTAGCGATATATCGTGATGCTGTCACGACATGAACGACCGTAAGGAGATCACTCATGCGACGCCATCACGATCATCACGACCAGCATCAGGAACTCGACCCGCGCGCTCTGCGCCGGGCACTCATGCGACGCGGCGGCCAGCGCCGGCGCGCCGAGGAAGGAGGGGCCATGTACCCCGACGACATGGGCTTCGGCCCTCGCGAGCAGCGCGGCGGTCCCCGCGCGGGCCGTGGTCCGGGCGATCACCCGGGCCATCCCGGACACCCGGAGCACCCCGAGCGTCCCGAGCGTCCGGAGCGTCCGGAGCGTCCCGGACACGCTGAGCACCACGGCTTCGAACAGCACGGTCGAGGTCACGCCCATCCAGGCGCCGACGGACACGAGTTCGACGGCCGCGAGTTCGACGGGCGCGGCTTCGACGGACACGGCGTCGACGGCCCCGAGTTCGAGGGCCGCGTTCCCGGATTCGGCGGACACGGCTTCGGAGGACGCGGCGGACGCGGCTTCGGCGGACCGGGCGGTCCGGCCGGTCCCGGCGGACGCGGCTTCGGCGGCCCGGGTGCCCCCGGGTTCGGCGGACGGGGTCCCGGGGGCCCCGGCTTCGAGGACGCCGACGGCCAGGGCCGAGGCTTCGGCCCCCGCGGAGGCCGCGGTCGTGGCCGCGGACGCGGACGTCGGCCCCGCGGTGACGTGCGCACCGCCGTCCTGCTGCTGCTGAGCGAGGAGCCGATGCACGGCTACCAGCTCATGCAGACCATCGACGAGCGCACGGGCGGGACGTGGTCCGTCAGCCCGGGGGCGATCTACCCGACGCTCTCCCAGCTCGAGGACGAGGGCTTCGTCGAGATGTCGAAGGAGGGCGGCCGCAAGCTCGCCACCCTCACCGACTCCGGCAAGGCCCATGTCGAGGAGCACCAGGCCTCCTGGTCCGACCCCTTCGCGGGTGAGGACGACTCCTTCGCGCAGGGCGCGCTCGATCTTCGCAGCTCGCTGCGGGACCTCACGGGCGCCGTCCGCGAGGCCACCCGTTCGGGCGAGGCCCAGAACATGAGCCAGGTCGCCGAGGTCCTCACCGAGGCCAAGCGCTCGATCTACCGGATCCTCGCGGGCGACGTCCCGGCCGCTGCGAGCGGTGCGGACGGCACTGGGGCGGAGAGCGACGGGTCGGGCCCGTCGTCCCCGTCGGAGCAGTCCGGCGAGCAGACCGCCTGACGTCCTGACGCGCTCCGCGCGCACGGAAGCGCCCGCATCCCCACCCGGGGTGCGGGCGCTTCGTCATGCCCGCGGGCTCGCGCACTGATCCGCCCGTCGGCCGACCCGTCCCGCCCTGTCAGAGCCACAGCACCGCCGTCGCGATGGAGAAGTAGATGACCAGGCCGGTGGCGTCGCAGAAGGTCGAGATGAAGGGGTTGGAGAACACCGCCGGGTCGGCGCCGATGCGCTTGGCGATCAGCGGCATCAGTCCGCCGACGACCGCGGCCATCATGCAGATCGCCAGCAGCGTCAGGCCCATCACGATGCCGACCGGCAGCCCGTAGAAGATCCCGGCGATCACCAGCCCCAGCGTGCCGAGCACGGACCCGAGGGTCGCGCCGATCCGCAGCTCGCGCCACACCACCCGCGGCAGGTCGCGCACGCGCACCTCCCCCACGGCGAGCGCGCGGGTCACGGTGGTCGCGGCCTGGTTCCCGGTGTTGCCGCCGGTGCCCGTGAGCAGCGGGATGAACAGGGCGAGCACCACGACCTCGTCGAGGCTGGCCTCGAAGAACTCGAGCACCTGCACGGTGAGGATCGCCGAGACGGCGAGGACCACGAGCCAGACGATGCGGCTGCGCACGATCTGCAGGATCGGCGTCGCGAGGTACGCCCGCGAGAGGGGCTCCGCGCCGCCGTGGCGTGCGGAGTCCTCGGCGTCCTCCTCTTCGATGATCGCCATGGCGTCGTCGATGGTGAGGATGCCGACGAGCCGGCCCTCGCCGTCGACGATGGGCATGGCCAGCAGCTTCTCCGCGAGGAAGCGCCGCGCGACCTGCTCGCGCTCCTCGCTCGCGCGGGCGAGGACCGCGGTGTGCGCGAGGTCGTCGACGCGGGTCGTCCCGTCCTCGGCGAGGAGGCGGCGCAGGCCGACGACGCCGAGGACCTTCCTCGAACCGTCCACGACCGGCAGCAGGTAGATCGTCTCCGGCTCGTCGATGTGGGCGCGCACGTGCGCGAGGGCCTGTTCGACGCTCTGCTCGGGATGCAGCGCGATGACCTCGGGCGACATATAGCGACCGATGGCATCGCGCGGGTACCCCAGGACGGTCGTCGTCATCGCGCGCTCGTCGGCGTCGAGCCCATGCAGGAGCCGTTCGGCGACCGAGGCCGGCAGCTCGTCGAAGAGGGAGGCGCGGTCGTCCGGATCGAGGTGCTCGATGATCTGCGCGACCTGGGGGTCGCGCAGGGCGGAGATGAGCTCGGCCTGCTGATGGGGCGCGAGCTCCTCGAAGACGCGCAGGGCCTGCCCCTTGTCGAGCACGCGGAAGAGCAGGGCGGACTGCTCGGCGTCGCTCGTGCGCACGAGATAGACGAGGTCGCCGACCGGCAGGGCGTGCGCCTCGTGCGCGAGACGCTCGAGGTCGGCCTCCCCGGTCGGGTCCCTCCTCAGCAGCGCGAGCACGGAGTCCAGGGTCGCGATCGAGGAGGTCATGTCGTCATTGTGGCCGAGATCCGCGCCGCGAGGGCACACGCGGCCCCCGGGTCCGGCAGGGCCAGGGCTCAGCGCGCGACGGGGTCCGCCGTCCCGGCGGCGAGGCGGCCCAGGTCCTCGCGGTGGGCGGCGCCCTCCCAGTCCCCGGGGGTCGTGCAGATGAGCGCTCCGCATTCGTTGCCGCGCGCCAGGCGAGCGGTGAGGTCCAGGCCTTCGAGGCGGGCGCTGAGGTAGCCGGCGACGAACGCGTCGCCCGCGCCGACGGTGTCGACGACGTCGACGCTGAGGCCGGGGACCTCGGCCAGCTCCGCGTCGGGGAGCGTGTTCGCGTCTGCGCCCTTCGCCCCACCAGCGGCGAGCGCACGCGCGCCCTCGGCACCGCGCTTCTCGACCACCTCGGGGATCCCGTGGGCGTGCAGGACGCGCACCAGGGAATCGTCTCCCCCGCGCTCCGTGTCGTGCCCGAGCCCTGCATCCCCACCTCGCGCCGCGTCGCCTCGCGCATCTGCGCTCGCGCCGGCGGCCTGCGCCTCCGCCGCCAGGGCATCGGCGACCAGTGCGAGCTCGTCGGTGCCTCCGAAGACGATGTCCGCGGCGGCGGCGAGGCGCGCGAGCAGCGGGGCGGCGACCTCGCGGGGCGCGAGCGCGGAGCGCAGGTTCACGTCGAAGCTGATCAGCGTCCCCACCGCCCGGGCGCGCTCGACGAGGTCCAACACGGCCTCCCGGGCCGAGTCCGAGAGCAGCGGGGTGATGCCCGTGAGGTGGAGGATCTCGGCGCCCGCGAGCAGGTCGTCGGGCAGGCCATTCCCGTCGTCGCCCGCGAGTGCCGCGGCATCGAGGGCGGAGGCCGCCGAGCCGCTGCGGTAGTAGCGCACCGTGGTCGCGCCGCCGCTGGGGTGGGACTTGAGCATGAGGCCCGTCGGCCGGTCCGGATCGACGACCGCCCGCACCTCGACCTGCTCGGCGCGCAGCTCGCGCAGCACCCGGGTGCCCAGCTCGTCGGCCCCGACGCGGCTCACCCAGGCGACCGGGACGCCGAGGCGGCGCAGGCCGATCGCGAGGTTGCTCTCGGCGCCGCCGATGCCGATCGTCATGGTGCGCGCGTGCGCGAGGGAGCCGATGCCCTCGCTGTGCAGCAGCGCCATCGTCTCGCCGACGGTGACGACGCGCGCGCTCCCTCCCGCGCGTGGATCCTGCGTGGGCCCGACGGTCACCTGCCCGCCTCCGTGCAGACCGCGACGAACTCGCGGGCGCGGTCGGCGAGCGCGCCGAGGTCTCCGCCGCGGAAGGCGTCGCCGAGCAGCGGACCGCCCACGGAGACCGCGTCGGCCCCCGCCTCGAGCCATGCCCGGGCAGCCGCGCGGTCGACCCCGCCGGAGGGGATCACGCGCAGGTCGGGGAAGGGACCGTGCAGGTCCTTGACGTATCCGGGGCCGACGGTGCCCGCCGGGAACACCTTGACGGCGCTCGCGCCGGCCCGCCAGGAGGTGAACAGCTCCGTGGGCGTGAGGCCGCCGGGGACGATGGGCGTGCCCGCGCCGATCGAGGCCTCGATGACCGCGGGGTCGGTGACCGGGGTGACGAGGTAGGCGGCGCCGCCGTCGGCCGCGCGGCGCGCCTCCTCGGGTGTGGTGATGGTGCCGACGCCCAGGTCGGCCTCGGCCCCGAAGCGCTCGACGAGGCCGGGGAGGGCATCGAGCGTGCCGGGGGTGGTGAGGGTCAGCTCGAAGCTGCGCACCCCGGCCTCCGCGAGAGTGTCGATGACCTGCGGGTACTGGGATGCCTCGCGTCCGCGCATGACGACGACCAGCCGTGAGGCGAGGGAGCGCTCAGGCAGCGGGAGGCGGTCGACGGGGGCGGGCGGGAGGCGGTCGACGGGGGCGGGCGGGAGGCCCGCGTCGGTCGTGGCAGCGGAGGTGCGGGGGTCGGTCATGGGGTGCTCCTCGGGTCGGAGGGTCAGGGGCTCGGCGGGTCCGGCGATCGGGCGGACGTCGCTCACCAGTCGTGCACGGTGCCGTCGCGCAGGCGGTTCACGGGCAGGTAGGCCGGCTCGTAGGGGTGGGCGGCGGCGGCCTCGCGGTCCAACTCGACGCCCAGGCCGGGGGTCTCCCCCGGGTGGAGCATGCCGTCGGCGAACGTATAGGAGGTGCGGAACACCTCGAGGGTGCGCGCGGAGTGCGGCATAAACTCCTGGATGCCGAAGTTGTGGATCGCCAGCCCCAGGTGCAGGTGCGCGGCCATGCCCACCGGGGAGACGTCCGTCGGCCCGTGGAATCCGGAGCGGATGCCGTAGATCCCCGCGAAGGTCATCAGCTGGCGCAGGCCGGTCACGCCGCCCGCGTGCGTCGCGGAGGAGCGCACAAAGTCGATGAGCCGCTCGGTGATGAGGGTCTGGTAGTCGAAGACGGAGTTGAAGACCTCGCCGATCGCGAGCGGCGTCGTGGAGTGCTCGCGCACCAGGCGCAGCGCGCTCTGGTCCTCCCCGGGGGTGCAGTCCTCGAGCCAGAACGGACGGTACGGCTCGAGGTCGCTCGCCAGGCGGGCGGCCTCGATCGGCCGCATGCGGTGGTGGCCGTCGTGCAGGAGGTGCAGCTCGGGGCCGAACTCGCTGCGCACGTGCTCGAAGACCGTGGGCAGATGCCGCAGATAGGCGGCGGTGTCCCAGGTCTCCTCCTCGGGGCGGCGCGGGGCGTCGGCCGCGAGACGACCGGCGGGCTCGTACTCGTAGGCGCCGCCGGGCGCGGAGTCGTGCACCCCGTAGATCTGGCCCAGGCCCGGCACGCCGGTCTGGATGCGCACGGCCCGGAAGCCCTGCTCGACGTACCCGCGGATCGCGTCGTCCAGGTGCTCGAGGTCGGTGCCCGAGGCATGGGCGTAGGTCATGAGCCCGGTGCGGCTCGCCCCGCCCAGCAGGCGGTACAGGGGCACGCCCGCGCGCTTGGCGGCGATGTCCCACAGGGCCATGTCGATCGCGGCGACCGCGGCCATCGTCACCGGTCCGCGCCGCCAGTAGGGGCTGCGGTAGAGGTACTGCCAGGTCGACTCGATCTGCGTCTCGTCGCGCCCGATGAGGGTGGGCGCGACGTGATCGCGCAGGTAGGAGGCGACAGCGAGCTCGCGGCCGTTGAGGGTGCCGTCGCCCAGGCCCGTCACGCCGTCGTCCGTGGTGACGATCGCCGTGACGAAGTTGCGTCCCGGGCTGGTGACGTCGACGTCGATGCTGCGGATGCTCATGAGAGTCCTCTCGGATGGTCGGTGGCGGGATCGGGGCGGGGCACGGTCACATCGCCGGCTCGGGGTCGGTGAGGTCGCGGCCGGCGACCTCCTTCATCCAGATCGCGGCGAACAGCGCGCAGGCGCTGAAGAACGCGATGATCACGGCGACGGGGATCCACGAGCCGGAGGCGGCGGTGACCCAGGCGGCGGCGACCACGGGGGCGACGCCGGTGGCGATGATGGCGGCGATCTCGCGGACGACGGCCGTGGCCTGGTAGCGGTTCTTCGCGCCGAAGATCTCGGGGAGGGCGAGGTTCTCCATGGAGGCCATCGACATCACGGACACGTTGTGGATGACCACGTAGCCGACGATCACCTTCCAGGTGGTGCCGCTGGAGATCGCGAGCATGCAGGGCACGACGAGCACGAGCGCGGCCGCGCTCGTCACGCCGTACATCGTGCGCCGGCCGAAGCGGTCGCCGAGGGCGCCGACGATCGGCACGGTCGCGAAGGCCACCAGCGAGGAGATGATGACTACCTCGGTCGAGAGCTGCTTGTTCAGCATCAGCACGACGGTGATGAAGGAGATCAGGTAGGTCTGGATCATCCCGGAGTTGCCGGCCTGCCCGAAGCGCAGCAGGAACGCCACGGCCACGGACTTGAAGGTCAGGGACTTCGCCTCGACCGCGCGGACGGCCTCGGCGGGGGCGTCCCCGGCCTCGACGTCGGCCGCCGTGAGGGCCTCCCCCTCGACGACGTCCTCGCGGGCCTCGAAGACGGGGCTCTCCTTCAGGGTGAGGCGGACCCACACGGCGAACACCATCACCAGCGCGCTCGCGACGAACGGGATGCGCCATGCCCAGTCCATGAGCTGCTGCTCGGTGACGGCGACCAGCAGGATCGCCCAGATGCCGGAGGCGAACAGGGTGCCGCAGTTGGTGCCGAGGGCGACCAGCGAGGCGATCACGCCGCGGCGGCGGGCGGGCGCGTACTCGGAGAGCATGACGCCGGCGCCGGAGATCTCGGCGCCCGCGCCGAAGCCCTGGAGGAGCCGCAGGACCACCAGCAGCGCCGGAGCCAGCATGCCGACCTGCGAGTACACGGGCAGCACGCCGATCAGGGCTGTCGCCAGCCCCATGATCACGATCGTGTAGAAGAGCACCTTGCGGCGCCCGATGCGGTCGCCCATGCGCCCGAAGAACCAGGCGCCGACGGGCCGCGCGATGTATCCGACGCCGTAGGTGGCCATGGCGCCGACCACGGCCATGCCCGGGTCGTCGTTCGCGAAGAAGAGCTCGCTGAACACGAGCGCGGCGGCCAGCGAGTAGAGCTGGAAGTCCATGAACTCCAGCGCCGTGCCCAGCCAGCCGGAGACGGCCGCGCGCACCAGGTCGCCGACGCTGCGCTCAGGCTGCCCGGTCCCGGTGGGGGTCGACGGGGAGTCGTCGGTGGTGGGGGCGTGAGTCATCGTGCTCCTTCGCGCGGTGCCCGGAGGCGGAGGTGGGGTGGGGGTTCTCGGGGTGCGGGGTCAGGCCCGACGGACGCTCGGCGGCCGGGGGCGCCCGGACCTCGTCGGCCCGAGCGCTGTCGGCTCAGAGAGCGAGCAGGACCTTCGCGGACCGGGAGGCGTCGCGAGCGGTCGCGAAGGCCTCGGTCGCATCGGCCGCGGGGATCACCTGGGTGACGACCTCGCCGATCGTCGGATCCTGGACGAGCAGCGTGATCGCGTCGTCGATCTCGGTGGAGAAGCGGAAGGTGCCGCGCAGCTCCGCCTCCTTCGCGAGCAGCGGGGCGAGGTTCACGCAGATCTCGGCGTCCGGGAGGATCCCGACCTGCACGACGATGCCGCCGGGGGCGACGGCCCTCACGGCAGAGCCGAGCGAGACCGGGGCGGCCGAGCATTCGAGGACGACGGGGAAGGACCCGGGATCCACCTGCTCCTCGGTGACGAGGAAGGTGCGGGTCGCGCCGAGCGCCTGCGCGCGCTCGAGGGGCTCGGGCCGCACGTCGCCGACGACGATCTCGGAGGTGCCCGCATGGTGCAGCGCGGAGACGGCGAGCAGGCCGATCGGGCCGGCGCCGAGGACGAGGGCGGGACGTCCGGCGACGTCGCCCGCGATGTTCACGGCGTGGATGGACACGGCCAGCGGCTCGGCGAGCGCGGCCGTCTCGAGGGAGAGGCCCTCGGGCAGGACGCGCACCATGGCTCGCTCGACGACGAGCTGCTCCGCGGCGGCGCCCTGTCGGTGCGGGAACACGCCCGCGCTGCCCAGGTAGTCGCCTCCGGGCCAGAGGTGCGGACGCTCCTCGAGCCCCTCGACCGGGGCGCCGTAGCGGGCGGGGTGCACGGTCACGGGGGTGCCCGGGGCGAGCTCGCCGGAGGGGTCGAGGTCGACGGTCGCCGAGAGCTCGTGGCCGGGGACGAAGGGCTCCCGCACGAGGTTCTCGCCGTTGCGGCCGAGGTAGTAGTAGTGCAGGTCGGAGCCGCAGATGCCCACGTACTTCACGCGCAGGCGCACCTGGCCCTCGGCGGGCTCGGGGACGGGCTGATCCTCATAGCGGATGTCCTCCGCACCATGGATGACCAGGGACTTCATCGTCGTTCCTCCTCGCGCGGGATGCGCGGCGCCGGTGTCGGCGGCTTCTGTGGATCAGGTGGCGTAATCGCGTGTCGTTTTGTATTATGAAACGACAGTTCCGCAATGCGTGATCACTATAGGCCCGCCTCGCAGGTCGGGCAAGATCGCGCCCGCGCCCTGGTCATCGCCGACCACCCGCCCGCTCCCGACGTGGAGCGCGGCGTGCCCACCGATCCGAGAGGTCCCCATGCCGACAGCCCCCGGCTCCGACCCGACGTCCTCCTCCCCCGTCGGCAGCGTCGACAAGGCGCTCGTGCTGCTCGACGTGCTCGCCGAGGCGGGGCCCGACGGCCTCATGCTGCGCGAGATCGCGGAGGCGAGCGGCTTCCACAAGGCGTCCTCGCACCGCATCCTGCAGGCCCTCGCGCACCGGGGCTTCGCCGTCCAGGACCCCTCCGACCAGCGGTACCGCCTGGGCAGCGCGCCCATCGTCCTCGCCGAGCGCTACTCCCGCGGGGACCATCTGCCGGCGCTGTTCTCCCCCGTGCTGGCGAGCGTCAGCCGCAGTTCGCAGGAGCTGGTGCACCTGGGGACGATGGACGGCACGAACGTGCTCTACCTCGACAAGGTCGAGCCCGAGCGCACGCTGCGGGTGTGGTCGCGCGTGGGGAACCGGGCGCCCGCCGCGCGGACGGCCCTGGGGCGGGCGATGCTCGCCGCGCAGGGCGTCCCCGGCGCTGCCCTCGCCCCCTACGCGGAGGCGACGACCGCCGACGGCGGCCTCGTCGTGCCGCTGGACCGCCTGCAGGAGGTCGTCGACGAGGCGAGGGAGCGCGGATGGTCGGCCGAGGTCCAGGAGAACGAGCAGGGCATCGCCTGCGTGGGCGTCGCCGCGCTGCGCTTCGACGGCCGGGCCGCGGCCGTGAGCATCACCGGGCCCGCCGAGCGCATGGACGAGGAGCGGCGCGCCGAGCTCGGGGCGCTGCTGCGCGAGGAGCTCGAGAGGCTGGGCCCCAGCGGGTTCACGGTGACGGGGCGGGGCTGAGCCTGAGCAGGAGCCCTCAGCCCACCGCGTCCTTCATCGCCGCCTCGATGCCGTGGCGGGCGATCACCTCGAGCAGCCCGCCGACGCGCTCGGTGAACGCCTCCTCGCGGGGCAGGTCGTGCCCCAGGAAGCCCGCGTCGAGCACGGCGCGGGCGATCTCGCGCGGAGCGGTCGCGGAGCCGACGGCATGCAGGATGCGCTCGCGCGCGGGTTCGTCGACCGCCTCCATCTCGGGGGTGACGGCCACACCGTCGGGCTGGACGATCGTCGCGATCCACCCGGCGATGAGCAGGGCGAACACGTGCGGCATGCGCCCCTCGCGCAGGTGCTGGAGCGCGGCGACCGGGATGCGCTGCGGCAGGCGGATGGAGCCTAGCGAGGCGATGCGGGAGGTCGAGTCCGCGAGCGGCACGTTCTCCCAGCGCCGCACGAGCGAGGCGATGTACTCCTCGGGATCCAGGCCGTCGGGCAGCGGGATCGTCGGCAGGGCGTCGCGGCGGATCTGCGCGAGCACGGTGTCCTGCACGGCCGGGCGCTGCCAGGTGCCGGGGATGGTGGGGATCCCCTGCAGCACGCCCAGGTAGGCGAGGAGCGACTGCGAGGCGTTGACCAGGCGCAGCTTGACGAGCTCGTAGCGGTCCACCTGGTCGCTGATCACGGCGCCGCCCGCCTCCCAGCCGGGCCGGCCGCCGGGGTGGTCCTCCTGCATGACCCACATGGTGAACTCCTCGGTGCGCACCGGGGCCTCGTCGCGCACGCCCAGCAGGCGCTCGACGCTGCGCCGGGTGTCGTCGGTGGTCGAGGGCACGATGCGGTCGACCATCGAGTTCGGGAAGCCGGCGCGGGTGCCGGCGAAGCGCAGCACGTCCTCGTCGGCCCCGGCCTCCTGGAGGAACTGCGTGACCACGGCACGGGCCACGTCGCCGTTGCCCTGGAGGTTGTCGCAGGACTGGATCGTGAACGGCTCACCGCTCGCGGCGCGGCGCTCGATGCCCCGGGCGATCGTGCCGACGACCGTGCGCGGGGCGGCACCGGACCTGTCGCTCGCCCCTGTTCCGGCGGCGAGGTCGGCGCGGATCGCCGGGTCCTCGAGGTCCAGGCCCCGGGCGTTGGGCGACCAGCCGTAGCCGCCCTCGGAGACGGTGAGGGTGAGGATCCTGCGCGCGGGATCGGCGATCTCCGCGACCACGGCCGTGGGGTCCTCGGTGAGGATCCCGAAGCGCCGGTGCACGTCGACGACCTGCGCGCTCTCGCCCTGCGGGGACAGCTGCAGCACCGAGTAGAGGTCGTCCTGCGCGGTCATGGCGTCGACGACGCCGCGGCTGCGGTGCCCGAACGCGCTGATCCCCCAGTCCCCGCCAGCGGCCTCCATCGCCCGCGCGGTGTACACCGCGGTGTGGGCGCGATGGAAGTTCCCGAGACCCAGATGGATCATGCCCGGGGTCGGCGGGGCGGAGACCCCGATCTGCGCGAGCGGGGAGAAGGTCGACCGGTTCAGGGGTTCCATGGCCCCATAGGTATCAGAACTCGTCCTCGTTGCCGTCGCTGAGCCACGCCCCGATCACCGGGAACTCCATGACGCGCAGGCGCGCCGTGCCGTAGGGGACGAGGCGGAGTCCGTGCACGGGACCGTGCTCGAGGACGGGGCTCGCCGGCGGCGGGGTCGCCGAGGCGCCGTCCGCCTGCCACTGGGAGAGGCGACTGCCGCGGGCCTCGAGGGTGAGGGCCTCGCCCGCGGCGAAGGGCGCGGCGGGGATCTCGCCGTGGCCGACCTGCCAGGAACCCGCCTGCTCGACGTCGGCGAGCGCCCAGCTCCAGTTCCCCCGCGGACGGATCTCCCACTCCCCCAGGCCGGGGGCGTCCGGGACCTCCACCCAGTTCTCGCCCGGGGTCGCGACCATGACCAGCGGGCCCACGTGCACCGCGGCGGCCTGCCGCTCGCGCCGCTCGACGCGGGCGCGCATCGGCAGCGTGAGCTCGATCGTGGTCTCGCCGTGCCAGGCGCGTCGCAGCTCCACGTGGCCGTCGGCCGACGGCTCGACCGGGACCTCCTCGCCGTCCACGATCAGTCGCGGCGCATCGCACCAGGCGGGGACGCGCAGGCGCAGCGGCACCGCGGCGGCCGGTTCCGACCGGTCTCCCCCGCGCACCAGGATCCGCACGCTGTCGCGGAACGGATAGTCGGTGATCACGTCGAGGTGGAGGGGCCTGCCGTCCGCGTCGACGTCGATCGTGCAGGGTGCGTAGGCGACGACGCGCAGGCCGCCGTCGGGGTCGCGCACCCAGAGGTTCGCGGCGAACTTGGGCCAGCCCTGGTGGAGGTTCGCGGTGCAGCATCCGAAGTGCGGCTCGAGGCCGAACATGTTCGCGTCGTCGCTCGAGAACGACCAGTCCCGGTGGGCGACGGAGACCTCGATCTGGGTGCCCTGCTGGTGGTACTGGTGGGCGAGCATCCGCGGATCGCACGAGGCCGCGAGCAGGTTGAAGGCGAGGGATTCGAGCCGGTCGCCCTGCACGGCGTCCCCGTACACCTTCGAGAGCACCTCGACCGTGTGCATCATCTCCACGACCAGGCAGGTCTCGATGCCGGCGGTCGCCTCGCGCCCGCCCAGCCACTCGTCGCCGGAGAACCAGCCGTGGGCCTGACCGTGCCAGCGCACGAGGTGGGCGAGGGCCTCCTCGGTGCGCGCGCGATGGCCGGGGTCGCCGTCGAGGAGCTGGGCGGCGGCGCCCGTCTTGAGCCCCATCGCGACGTTGACTCCGTGGGCGGAATGTGCGGAGACCTGGGCCTGACCGGTGATGACGTGCTCGATGAGGTGGGTGTCCCAGTCGAAGGTCTGCGAGAGGACGAGGCGGGCGAGATCCTCGAGCCATGCCGTCTCCTCCGCCTGCTCCGCGGGGAGGTGGGCGCGGGTCCAGGCGATCGTGAGCACGTCCTCGGCGCCGCGCGCCTTCGCCCACTGCGCGAGCGGGCGCGCAGGCAGGTGCGCGAGCTGGAAGCGGTGCCAGCGCAGCAGGAATGGGACGATGCGCGGATCGCCGGTCGCCTCGGCGTGCTGGATCAGCACCTTCGCGGCGACCATGCGCGGCCACCAGTCCTCGTCCGCCGTCGGCCCGAAGAAGCCGTCCTCGCGCTGGGATCCGAGCATCCATTCGATCCAGGGCCGGGCCTGGGCGATCAGATGCTCGTCGCCGAGGACATGCGCGAGGGGGTCGAGCCCGTCGAGGTAGTAGGGGCCGCGCTCCCAGCTCTCGCCGTCCCCGCCGAGCCAGCCGCTGTCGGGGCCGACGTCCGGCCAGACCTCGGGCAGACGTCCGGTGATCCCGTCGGCCTGCAGCCGCAGCTGCCGCTCGAGCCAACCGCACGGCCGGATCGTGCCGAGCGGGAGGGCGGTCGCGACCTCGGGGAGCGGGTTCCAGGTGCCGCTCATGCGCCCGCCTGCCCGGTGACGAAGCCGCGGATCACCGCGGCATCGAGCTTCGGCCGGCGGTCGGCGGTCGAGAGGCCGTTGGCCTCCTGCTGGGTGTCGGTGAGCTGGGTGTAGCAGAAGCCGGCGAGGAGGGGGCTCGCGGTGACGGCCTCGAACAGTCCTCCGACGCGCTCGGTGAACTCCTCCTCGCTGCCGACGACCGCGTATCCCCAGGTCTCGGCCACGGCGAAGGCGATGCCGCCGAACTCGGTGAGCATCACGGGGGCGTCGGGGCCGAGCTCGGTCGCGCCGTCGAGGACGGGCCTGCGTCCCTGCGGGCCCATGCCGGTGAGCGTGCGCTCGAGGGCGGCGGCGTCGGCGTAGTGGGCGCGCAGCCGCGGCGGGTCGGTGCAGTAGTCGTGGACGGTGAGCAGGTCGCCGCCGGTGTGCTCGTAGCCGTCGTTGGAGACGACGGGCCGGCTCGGATCGAGCGCCCGGGTCAGGGCGGTCATGGCGAGGGCGAGCTGGCGCTGTCCGGGGTGGTCGGCGAGGTCGCGCACGCCCCAGCTCTCGTTGATCGGCACCCAGGTGACGATGCTCGGGTGGGCGCGGTACTGGGCGATGATCTCGGCCCATTCGGCGCTGAGCGCGGAGACCGCGCGCGGCGAGTACGTGTAGGCGTTCGCCGTCTCGCCCCAGATCATCAGGCCCTGGCGGTCGGCCTGGAACAGCAGGCGCGGGTCCTCGGTCTTCTGGTGGATGCGGGCGGCGTTGAAGCCGAGGTCGAGGATGAGCTCGACCTCCTCGCGGCAGGCGTCGGCCGACGGCGGGGTGAGGTGCGTGCCCGGCCAGAAGCCCTGCTCGAGGACGGATCGCACGTAGCAGGGTTCGCCGTTGAGCAGGAACCGGCCCCGGTCGACCCCGACGGTGCGCAGGCCCAGGTAGCCGAAGGCCTCGTCGCGGACGGCGCCCGCGCCCGCATCCGCGCCGTCGTCGTCGCTCGCGAGCACGAGGATGCGGGCGTCCACGAGGTGCGGGTGTCCGGGCCGCCACAGCAGGCGGTCGCGGGCCTGGGTGTTGCGCAGCGCGGAGATCTCGACGGCCCCGGCGACGCGGGGCTCCACGGCGTCGAGCTCGATCGCGCCGAGCTGCTCGGTGCCGCGATCCGTCGTGCTGCTGAGCTCGACGCGCACCCGTGTGCCGGGGCGGGGTCGACGGGCCAGGTCGACGACGACCTCGACCCGGCAGCGGGCGAGGTCCGTCTCGGCGGTGAAGGCGGTGACGTGCTGCTCGGGCACGATCTCGATCCAGACGCTGCGCCAGATGCCGGTGGTGCGGTCGTACCAGATGCCGTGGGGCCGCTCCTCCCAGTCCTGCTTGCCGTGGGGCAGGTCGACGTCGTGGGGGTCGTCGAAGGCGCGGACCACGATCACCGCGGTGCCGTCGTCGGCGAGGTGGTCGGTGAGGTCGACGGTGAAGGCGGTCTGCCCGCCGGTGTGCTGCCCGGCGAGCCGGCCGTTGACCCACACCATGGCCTCGTGGTCGACCGCGCCGAGGTGCAGCAGGGCGCGATGCCCCGCGGGCGGGGAGACACGGGCGGTGCGCCGGTACCAGACGACGGGGTGGAAGCCGCGGTCGCCGATCCCGGAGGCCTCGCACTCGGGGACGAAGGGCACCTGGATCTGCCGGTCGAGCGGGTCGGGACGGGTGGCGTCGGACGCGCCTCCACCCGCCGATCCGCCGGCGAACCAGTGCTCGGCGAGGCCGCGGTCCTCGACGTCATGGGCGAAGTCCCAGGTGCCGTCGAGGCTGGTCCAGCTCTCACGGATCAGGGTGGGGCGGGGGTGGGTGCCGTCCTGGGCGGAAGCGCGCAGGGGCGTGCCGGAGGTCGCGCGAGCAGTCATCGTCGAATGCCTTTCGAGGGTGCGAGGCTCCGACGCTACCGGTCCGTGAAGCCCGAGGCCAGAGATTCTCTCCACGTGGGAATGGTCGTGCCCGTCGAGGGCGGACTGCCGCACAGCGGATCCACAGCCGGGCGACAGCAGGGGCTCGACGGACGCTCGCTACGTTCGCCCGATGCACCGACCCGCACCGCACTCCCCTGCCCGGGACACCCCTTCCCAGGACGCCGACGCCCGACTCGCCCACCGCGCGCCCACTCGTCGCTCCGTCCTGCTCGGCGCGGGGGCGGGCGCCGCAGGCCTCGCGCTGGCCGGCTGCCAGGACTCGGGCGGGTCGTCGGACGCTGCGGCGAAGACCCCGCAGGTGACGATCTCCGAGTTCGAGAACGCGCGCGGGGACTGGACGATCTGGCAGGCGTCCTACGACCTCGACGACGGCGAGTCGAACCCCGAGCTCTACACCGAGGCGACGCAGACGGCGCGGCACGAGGCGCTCGAGGCGAAGAAGGCCGAGGGCGGCTGGACCTCGCAGAACCCGCTGCTGGTGCTCGACCCCTACGGCACCACCCGCACCGGGCTCTACGTGCACTTCGCGGACGACTCGGCGGGCGAGCTCTCCTTCGTCGACGCCGTCGCCGATGCTGAGGACTTCGCGAAGACCGCCGCGAACCATGCGGAGACGGGTTTCGAGGGTCTGGTCGTCGGACTGGTCCCGGGGGCGACCAACACCCTCGCCCTCACCTGGCGACCGAAGAGCGGGCAGGCCGTGCGCGGGTCGCTGAGCATCCGCACGCCCACCACCGCCTCGGGCTACTCCTCGACCATCTCCGCCGACGTGAAGGATGCGGGGGCGCTGACCGAGGGCCTGTTCGCCATGTCCGGGATCTCCGGACCGGGCAACAACTCCTTCCTCATGGACAACGCGGGGATCATGCGCGCCGAGCTCGCCTCGACCACCTCCGCCCAGCACCACCTGGTGGTCGAGGACGGCCGCATCGTCACCACCACGGGCAGTGCGCAGGTCTCGGTGCTGGACCACCTGGGCCACGCCGGCACGATCATCGACCTCGGGAAGCAGTCCGTGCACCACGACCTGGACGTGGTGGGCGACGCCGCGTTCGTGCTGACGTCGGTCACCAGCAGCGGACGCTCCGAGGACCGGGTGACCCGGGTGGACCTGAGCACGGGAGAGGTGGAGGAGGTGGTCGACCTCCAGAAGGTGTTCCCCGAGTACGAGAAGCTCGCGCACGCCCGCACCGGCGACGGGCTCGGGGACCCCGTCGCGACCGGTGAGGACTGGATCCACATCAACACCCTCCAGATCATCGACGACGTCATGTACCTGTCCTCGCGCGAGACCTCCACGGCCTTCGCCCTCGAGAACGCGCTGGAAGCCGGCTCCACACCGAGCGTGCGGTGGATGCTCGGGGCGGAGGGCCTCTGGGAGGGCACCGGCTACGAGGGGAAGTTCCTCGAGCCCTCCCGGTCGATGATCGGCAACGCGGGTCAGCACTCGGTGCACCGCGTCGACGACGACTCCCTGCCCGACGGGCAGTTCTACCTGGAGATGTTCAACAACAACTACTGGTACGTCGGCACACGCAATGAGGTGGACTGGAAGGACGAGGGGCCGGACAACGCCTCGACGGACGAGCTCGAGGGCGCGAGCCACATGCTGCGCTACCTCGTGGACGAGAACACCTGGAGCTATACCGAGGACCTCGCGGTCGAGGTGCCGTACTCCTCCGTGGTCTCCAACGTGTTCCGACTGGGCAGCGGGGGCATCGACGAGAACGCCGTGGTGAACTCCGGGAAGTCCGGTGTGTTCTCCGAGCGCGACGCGGAGGGCGCGGTGCTCGCCTCCTACCGCTATGACACCTCCAACCTGGGCTACCGGGTCTACAAGGACACCTTCGAAGGCTTCTGGTACGCCGCGTCCTGATCCCGTGATCGGCCGGCGAGGTCACGGGACGCGCCCACGTCGCGAGCGATCCGGCATCAGCTCCTCATGGATCGGCCCTATCGCAGGAACGTCTCCGGAGACTCTCGTCGGGCGTCCTCCTCCTGCTGACGGCGCAGCGCGAGGAGTGCGACCGCTGTGCGCACGGGTCGCGGCGCCCGGAACACGATGCCCGACCGCCCGGGCTCGGAGGCGCCGAGGATCCCGTAGGCCTCAAGCAGGAAGAGGTCCCTCTGCGCGTCGGCGAGGTCGTCGATCGCCTGCAGGTCCACCTCGCCACGGCGTTCGTCGATCGGGTCCCACGTGATCGCGGTGTTCGCGCCGATGCCCCGGAACAGGCGCGCGATCGCGGCCTCGTCAAGGCACCCGTCGGCGGGGAGCTCGGGCAATGTGACCCCGTCCTCGCACGTCGCGGCGAGCAGGGACTCGAGCAGGAGGCCCGTGTCCCGGAATCCGCCGTGGCCGGGGCAGTAGCGGCTGATGACATGCAGCAGTTCGGCGATCGCCAGAACGCCGTCGACCTCTCCGTCCAGCTCCCCCAGCGGCTCGTCGCCCTCGTCGAAGGCACCTCGCACGCCTGGATGCTCCGCGCTGCAGCGGCGCACCCTGTGGTTCTCGTCGTCGCTGACGAGCACCCCGAGGTTCAGCAGCACGACCCACGGCCCGAGCAGCTCGGGGACCTCGCGCAGCCGCCCGCCGGGGCGGACGATCCCGGCCCGCTGCTTGAGCTCGCGGACCGCGGCATTGGGCAGCACTCCGCTGTCGGTGAGCGGCCGACCGTCGCCGACGAAGTCGCGCAGCAGCCGGCAGCGCTGCACGAAGGGGATCGCGGCTGCCTGCCGCACCCACTCGAGGTCGTCGATCTCCTCCTCCTCGAGCAGGGAGGACGTCGGAGGCAGGAACCACGGCGCCGCGACGTGATCCTCGAGGGGCCATCCCTCGCCGCCCTCCTGCCAGGTGTGACCACAGAGAGGGGCATCCCAGGCGCCGGGCGTGCGGTCCGCGTCCTGGGCGTCGTCGGGGTCGATGGGTGCGTGCGTCATGTGCGTCATGGCCCGAGCCTCCCGGTCGCCGTGGGCGACCGCGAGGGGCCGACGAGGAATGTGGACGGCGGAGCTCTGGGGAGGAACGGACGCGCCCGCCCGCGCGGCACGTGGCGGCACGACAGGGCACGACAGGGCACGACGAAACGCCGTCTCCTCGGGGAACGAGCGGACGACACGCGGGCGACGAGTGAGCGAAATCGGTTGATTCCGGAACCCCGACGCGCAACGATGCAAGCGTGCCCCGCGGGAACCCACTCGCGCGGGCGCACCGCCGCACGGCGGCAGGAGGTGGCAGCGATGTCCGTGGTGAAGGTCTTCAACAAGGGGTACGACCCGGCGACCGGGATCGGCGAGCTGCTGCACACGACCTCGGTCCGGCACGCGTTCGGGATGATCCGGCGTGGCGTCGCGGACCCCGTCGAGCTGACCCTGGCCGGCGACGACATCGTCCCCACGGCCCTGGAGCTGACGCGCGAGCTGAGCGGCGCGTGGGTCGAGGGCGAGGGCCGCCGCTCCGTCGGGTTCTCCTTCCGCGCCGTCCACGAGCGCGACCACTGGACCTGCGCCTACTGCGGGCGCAGCGTCTCCAAGACGCCGCCCTGCTCCGCGCTGCTGGCGACCGTCGACCACATCATGCCGGTCTCCCGCGGCGGCGCCTCGAGCTGGACGAACCTGGTCTCCGCCTGCCGCGACTGCAACGGCCGCAAGGCCGACCGCACGCCCGAGGAGGCAGAGATGCCCCTGCGCTTCGCGCCCTACGATCCTGCGGTCGCATATCGCGTGGGCGGGCACGTCGAGGTGATCCCCGGGATCCCCGAGGCGCTCGCGGCCTGAGCGCGGAGCGCCGCGTCCGCGACCGCCCCCGATCCCCGGATCTCGTGTGACGCACCGCCCCTCACCATGTTCTTGAAATTTCTATCATTTGGGGCCACACTGGAGTCATCGACGACGGGACACAGGGCCCCGGCACGTCGCACAGGAGGCGATGGACATGACGGCAGTGACGATCTTCGGCACCGGGAGCATGGCGAATGCGATCGCGGGTGTGCTCAGCAGCGGGGGCGCGGATGTCTCCCACATCTCGCACGAGCAGACCGGCAGCGCCGAGATCACGGGTGACATCGTGGTCCTGGCCGTCCCCTACCCAGCCGTCGACGGCATCCTCGCGCAGTACGGCGACCAGCTCGCCGGCCGCACGGTCGTCGACATCACCAACCCGCTGAACTTCGAGACCTTCGACAGCCTCGTGGTGCCGCCCGACTCCTCGGCCGCCGCCGGGATCCAGGCGCGCCTGCCCGAGTCGAAGGTGCTCAAGGCCTTCAACACGACCTTCGCGGGCACGCTGGCCGCCGGCACCGTCGGGGACCTGACCACCACCGTGCTGGTCGCGGGCGACGACGCCGAGGCGAAGTCGACCCTCGTCGGGCTCGTCGAGAAGGGCGGCCTCTCGGCGGTCGACGCCGGCGCCCTCTCGCGCGCCCGTGAGCTCGAGTCGATCGGGTTCCTCCAGCTCACGCTCGCCGCGGGCGAGAAGATCTCGTGGACCGGGGGCTTCGGGCTGGTCCGCTGACCACAGCACCGCAGCACCAGACGCGCAGGAGGGCCGGAGCGGATCGCTCCGGCCCTCCTCGCATGTGCGCTCGCCCTGCGGGCGGTCCGCTCAGCCGCCTGCGCGCGACGTCCGCGGCGAGAAGGCGAGCGGCTCCTCACGCACCCGCGTGAGAGCCAGCTCGACGGCGCCCCGGGCGATGACCTCGCGTCCGAGCACGCTCGCGACCAGCTCGGGGATCGGCGGGGAGGCCTCGGACTCGAGCACCGTGCGCGCCGCCGCGAGCACCGGCTCGACCGCGCTCGCGATGCCGCCCGCGATCACGATCTTCTCGACGTCCAGGACGCTCTCGAGCACGACGGCCACGTGCGCGAGCCGGGCACCGAGCCGCTCGATCACGCGCTCGGCGAGCGCATCGCCCGCGAGGGCGGCCGCGAACACGTCCGGGGCGCCGACCTCTTCGCGCGCGATCCCGCGCAGGGTCGACGGGACGGTCGTCGTCTCGAGCTCGTGGCGCGCCCAGCGCCGCGCCAGCGCGCCGAGACCGTCGGTCGCCCCGGCTCCGGTCTCCGGGTCATCACGCAGCGTGAGCTCGAGCAGCCGCAGCTCGCCCGCTCCCCCGCGGTAGCCGCGCAGCAGATGGCCGTCGACGATCAGCCCGGCGCCGAAGCGCTCCCCGGTGACCAGGGTCGCGACGTCGTCGGCAGGATCATGGGCGTGCTCCGCGAGGGCCGCGAGGTTCGCATCGTTCTCGACGAGGACCCTGCCGTCGAGCCGGGCCCCGAGATCAGGGTTCATGCGCGGCCAGAAGCGGCCGTCGCCCACGGGAGTGCGCCCGCCCGCATCGACGGGCGCGGGCACGCCGACGACGTTCAGCAGCACATCCGCCGCCTCGACGCCCGCGTTCTCGAGGGTGCCCGTGATCGCCCGACGGACGGCGCGCACCCGCGCCTCGGCATCGAGGACGGCGGGACCGAGCTCCCCGTCGTCCGCGATCAGCTCCTCGTGGGCGGAGGCGAGCACACGGCCGCGCAGGTCGGCGACGAGCACGTGAAGTCGGTGCTCTCCCGCGTCGACTCCGACGACGTACCCGGCGTCCTCGGGAACGCGGTAGCGGCGCGCGGGGCGACCCCGGCTCGAGAGGCCGGCGGCGCGACTGTCGGCGATCTCCTCGAGCCACCCGGCGGCGACCAGGTCGTCGCACACACCCAGCACGGTGGCGCGCGTCAGACCGCTCGCCGCCATCGCCTCGCCCGCCGCGAAATCCCCCGTGCCCAGGGCGAACCGCAGCAGCTCACCACTGTTGATGTGCCGCAGGAGACGCGGTGATCGAGCGGAGCCTGCGGACATGCCTTGACAGTACCGGAGCACCTCCACATACTTCATGCAGGCCGTAAATCTATGTTCTATATTTACCGGATCGAGGAGTGACGGGCCCGCCGACGCGGATGTCGGGCCCGCCGAGACCCGAACATTCCCGTCGGGCTCCACCGGTCCCCGACGGACCCCGTCCGGGGCGCCTCGACGCCGCACAGAGCGGCCCGCTCACACCATCCCTCGAAGGAGACGAAGATGTCCCCCTCCTCCCCACCCCGATCGCCGCTGAGCCGTCGCGGACTGCTGGCCGCCGGCGGCCTGCTCGCCGCCGCGGGCCTCGCCGGATGCGGCGGCACCGGCGGATCCGGCGGGTCCGGCGGATCCGTGATCTTCTACCAGTCCAAGCGCGAGGCCATCCAGTACTTCGACGACCTGCTGGTGACGTTCCGCAAGGAGCACCAGGACATCAACGTGGTGCACGACATCGCCACGAACCTCTCGGCGAGCTTCGTGCGCAAGAACCCTCCGGACATCGCCTGCCAGAACTACAACCTCGAGATGGCGCGGTTCATGGAGCGCGGCGCCCTCTCCGACCTCGCGGACATGCCCGAGGCCGACCTGATCAGGGATGACGTCCAGGAGCTCGTGAACTGGTATCCCGGCTACGAGGGACGCACCTCGGTGATCCCGTTCTCCGTCGCGGGCGCCGCGGTGATCTACAACCGCCGCATCTTCGAGGAGCAGCACCTCGAGATCCCCACCACCTGGGACGAGTTCACCGAGGTCTGCGAGAAGCTCCAGAAGGCCGACATCACCCCGATCTACGGCACCTTCGGGGACCCGTGGACCGTCAGCCAGGGCCTGTTCGACTACACCATCGGCGGAATGATGGACGTGCGCGCCTTCTTCGAGCGCGTGAACGAGCTGGGCGAGGAAGTCGGCCCCGACTCCGACACCTCCTTCCAGAAGGACATGCTGAAGCCCATCGAGCGGATGCTCGAGCTCAAGAAGTACCACCAGGACGATGCGGCCTCCCGCTTCTACGGCGACGGCAACACGGCCATGGGCAACGGCAAGGCGGCGATGCTCCTGCAGGGGCCGTGGGCGCTCGCCGAGATCGAGAAGGCGGGCAGCAAGGAAGACCTCTCCTGCTTCCCGCTGCCCGTGACGGATGATCCCGCCGACCTCAAGATCCGCGTGAACATCGACCTCTCGCTGTGGATCCCCGAGGGCGCGGACCGCAAGGACGAGGCCCGCGAGCTCCTCTCGTTCCTGATGACGCCGGAGGTCATGGACCCGTACAACAAGGCGCTGCTGGCGATGGGCACCACCAAGGACGCCCCGCCCGCGAAGGACCCGCGGATCGCGCCGATGCAGAAGTTCTACGACGACGCCGCCTTCTACCAGGGCGCCTCGCAGTTCATCCCCACCACGATCCCCTTCACGAACTATCTGCAGTCGATCCTGTTCGGCGCGGACCCGAAGACGATCCTCGCGAAGGTCGACAACGACTTCGCGAGCCTCGCCTACCGCTCCTGATCCCTCCCCTCGACACGCAAGGACACCGCATCATGTCAACGACGACATCCACCGTCGCCGACCCCTCCACGGGGTCCGCCGACGCCACGCGGAGGCGCAGGGCCCGCAGGGGCCGCCGCAGCGGAAGCACCCGCCGCGTCGATCCCGTCTACTACCTGTTCCTCTTCCCGGCGCTCGCGATCTTCACCCTCGCGATCACCCTGCCGGCCGTGCTCGGCTTCGCCTACTCCTTCACGAACTCGATCGGGTTCGGCGACTGGGAGTTCATCGGCCTGCGCAACTACGTCGCGATGTTCCGCGACCAGGGCATCGTCTCGGCCTACCTGTTCACGCTCGGATTCGCGCTGGTCACCGTGATCGTCGTGAACGTCCTCGCGTTCTTCCTCGCCCTGGGCCTGACCTCGCGGATCCGCCTGCAGGCGGCGCTGCGCACGGTGTTCGTGCTGCCGATGGTGATCTCCGGGATCATCATCGCCTTCGTCTTCAAGTTCCTGTTCTCCACGACGCTGCCCGGCATCGGCTCGGCGCTGGGCATCGAGTCGCTGTCCACCTCGATCCTCGCGAACGAGTCGCTGGCCTGGATCGCGATCGTCATCGTCACCGCCTGGTCGACGATCCCCTCGACGATGCTCATCTACATCGCGGGACTGGTGACGATCCCCGACGAGGTCTACGAGGCCGCGTCGATCGACGGCGCCGGGCCCGCGAAGCGGCTGTGGAACATCACCCTGCCGCTGGTCTCCGGCTTCATCGTCATCAACACGATCCTGGGCTTCAAGAACTACCTGAACGCCTACGACATCGTCGTGGGCCTCACCGACGGAGGACCCGGCACCGCGACCCGCACGGTCGCCATGTCGATCTTCAAAGGCTTCACCGGAGGCGACTACGGCTACCAGATGGCCAACGCCTTCGTCTTCTTCCTCATCAGCATCGTCATCGCGGTCATCCAGCTGAGCATCACCCGCGGGAAAGCGAGCTTCGGAGCATGAGCACCATCGCCACCACCTCCGCCTCCACAGCCTCGGGCACCGCATCCGGCCCGTCCGGCGGAAGGCGCCCGACGGCCCGCTCGCGCGAGCGGTTCAACTGGCCCGCGACCCTCGTCCTCCTCGTGTGCTCGCTCGCGGTCCTGGTGCCGCTGCTGGTCACGATCAACATGTCCCTGAAGTCCGACGCGCAGGCGGTGGAGGGCGAGGCCTTCGCCCTCCCCTCCCCGCTGACCTTCCAGGCGTTCGTGGACGCCTGGCAGCTCACGAACTTCCCGCGCGCCCTCGCGGTCTCCGGCTTCGTCACCCTGCTCGCGGTGGTCGGGGAGATCGTGATCTCCTCCCTCGCCGCCTACGCGATCGTGCGCAACTGGGATCGCCGGCTCTTCCGCTGGTCCTTCTTCTACCTGCTCGCGGCGATGTTCATCCCGTTCCCCGTGGTCGCCCTGCCGCAGGTGCAGCTCACCGGCATCATCCACCTGGACACCCCGCTGGGCGTGGCGATCCTGCACATCGTGTTCGCCCTCGCCTTCAACACCATGCTGTTCACGGCGTTCCTGCGGGCGATCCCGATGTCGCTCGAGGAGTCGATGCGCGTGGACGGGGCGACGACCTGGCAGGTCTACTGGCGGCTGATCTTCCCGCTGCTGGGCCCGATGGCCGCGACCGTGGGCATCTTCGCGTTCCTGGGCTCGTGGAACGACTTCATGATGCCGAGCCTGATCATCTCGGACCCGACCCTGCAGACGCTGCCGGTGCTGCAGAACATGTTCCAGACCCAGTTCAACAACAGCTACAACATCGCCTTCGCCAGCTACCTCATGGCCATGGCCCCGGCGATCATCGTCTACCTGCTCGCGCAGCGCTGGGTGATCTCCGGACTCACCCAGGGCGCCGTGAAGTGACCACTCCCCCGACCCGAAGGACCCCATGACCTCCCAGTCCGCAGCCGACATCCGCCCCCTCGACGAGTCCGCCGAGCTGCTCGTCGACGATCCGACCTGGTGGCGCCAGGCGGCCGTCTACCAGATCTATCCGCGCTCCTTCGCGGACGCCAGCGGCGACGGCATCGGCGACCTGCGGGGCATCACCTCCCGCGTCCCCTACCTGCGGGACCTCGGGGTGGACGCCGTGTGGCTCAGCCCCTTCTACCCCTCGGCCCTGGCCGACGGCGGCTACGACGTGGACGACTACCGCGACGTCGACCCGAGGATCGGCACCCTCGAGGACTTCGACGAGCTCTCGTCCGTCCTGCATGCGGCCGGCCTGCGACTGATCGTCGACCTCGTCCCCAACCACACCGGAAGCGGCCACGCCTGGTTCCAGGAGGCCCTCGCCGCGGGCCGCGGCTCCCGTGCGCGCGAGCGCTACATCTTCCGCGAGGGGCGGGGCGAGCACGGCGAGCTGCCCCCGGCCGACTGGGAGTCGATCTTCGGAGGGCCTGCATGGACCCGTGTCGAGGACGGCCAGTGGTACCTGCACCTGTTCGCGACCGAGCAGCCCGACCTGAACTGGGCGGACCGCGAGGTGCACGAGGACTTCCTGACCACGCTGCGCTTCTGGTCCGACCGCGGGGTCGACGGCTTCCGGGTCGACGTCGCCCACGCGCTCGCCAAGGACCTCGGCGAGGAGCTGCCGAGCGCGGCGGAGCTCCAGGCGATGCCCCAGGACGGACGGCACCCGCTGTGGGACCGCGACGAGGTCCACGAGATCTACGCCGAGTGGCGGCGCGTCTTCGAGGAGTACTCCCCGCCGCGCACCGCGGTCGCGGAGGCCTGGGTGGGCTCCGCCGAGCGCCGTGCCCGTTACGCGAGCCCGCAGGGCCTGGGCCAGGCGTTCAACTTCGACCTGCTCGAGGCCGATTTCGACGCGGCGGACTACCGTCGCATCGTCACCGAGAACCTCGCCCAGTCCGCGCAGACGGGCTCCTCGAGCACCTGGGTGTTCTCCAACCATGACGTGGTGCGCCACGCGACCCGGTACGGCCTGCCGCCGCGCGCCGGCCGACCCGGCAAGCAGGGGGCCGACTGGGTCGCCGCGGGCGGGCCCGACGAGGGCATCGACCGCGAGCTCGGTCTGCGGCGCGCCCGCGCGGCGACCCTGTTCGAGCTGGCCCTGCCCGGCAGCGCCTACCTGTACCAGGGCGAGGAGCTGGGTCTGCACGAGGTCGCCGAGATCCCCGACGACCAGCGACAGGACCCCGCGTTCCTGCGCACGACCCCCGAGACCCGCAGCGACGACGGCCTGGGCCGCGACGGCTGCCGCGTCCCCCTGCCCTGGGCCCGCGGCGGCGCGTCGTTCGGATTCGGCGAGGGCGGCTCGCACCTTCCCCAGCCCTCGTGGTTCGCGGACTTCTCCGTCGAGGCGGAGTCCGACGATCCGACGTCGACCCTCGAGATGTACCGACGGGCGCTGCACCTGCGCCGGGAGCTGCACGGCGCGGAGACCCTCACCTGGGACGATGCGCTCTCGGATGGCGAGGTGCTCGTCTTCGAGCGCACAGGCGGCTGGGTCTGCGCGACGAACTTCGGCGACGAGGAGGTCCCGCTGCCCGCGGGCGAGGTGCTCGTGGCGAGCGGCGAGCTCGGAGGGTCGGAAGATGCGGCGGGCGGCGCGCGCGTGCTGCCGGGCGCGACCACGGTGTGGCTGCGGCGGTGAGCTGAGCGCAGCGCGGGCCACCGGTGCTCGGCCCGCGACCTCCGGCAGTGGGCCGACCGGCGGCGCGGGACCTCACGGGGTCCCGCGTCGGCGCCCCGCCTTCCGCAGGATCCGCTCGGCCTCGTCGAGCGCGACGCGGAGGATCGGGGCGCCGACGAAGCGCTCCCCCTCGCGGCGGAGCAGGCCGACGGCGGTGAGCTCCTCGAGGTCGGCACGGACGTCGGCCCCTCCTGGCCCCGTGGCCACCTCTGCGCCATCGGGCCCGCACGCCGCACGAAGCGCGGAGAGCGTCTCGGGCAGTCCGCGCAGACCTCCCTCCTCGGGGCCGCGCATGCCGAGGCCGGCGAGCAGGCTGACGATCACGGCGCGCGCGAAGCGGAGGAACTCCTCGGGCTCCGCGGTCGTCGGGCGCAGCTGCGGCGAGTCCGCCCCGTCCGCCGCGCCGACGCCGCCGTCGGCCGGAGCATCGGGGACGACCCGTCGGCCCTCGCGGACCAGCCACCCGCCGTCGAGCAGCGCGATCCAGGGGCCCACGATCCCGGGCGCCTCCCACATCGACCGCACGTCCCTCGGCCGCGCTTCGGGCCCGGTGCCCAGGCGGGCGAGGACCGTGCTGGTCGCGGCGCGATCGAGCCCCGCCGTGGAGGTCACGGTGATGCCGCTGCCGACCGTCTCGAGCAGCACGACGGCCGCGCGCACGAACGGCACCCT
This sequence comes from Brachybacterium kimchii, assembly GCF_023373525.1. Lineage (NCBI taxonomy): Bacteria > Bacillati > Actinomycetota > Actinomycetes > Micrococcales > Dermabacteraceae > Brachybacterium > Brachybacterium kimchii. The sequence goes on along the minus strand of NZ_CP097218.1, from coordinate 3,311,625 downwards.
AGCGGCCATCTCCGCGCGCAGCGCCATGTCCCCAGCGTCCGACTGGTCCGGGCTCGGTGCGGTCTCGGGCGTCGGCTCGCTCACGCGGTGAGGGGCGGGCGGCCACACGGGCCACGGCTCCTCCGGATCCTCGCCGTGGTGGCCTCGCGTGAGGCTGTCGCGTGGCTGTCGTCGGCCGGCGGCGTGCGGTCCTCGATGGGCGTCGGATGAAGGCCCTCGCTGGAGGCGGTCGATGTCCGCGATCCCGTCGTGATCCCCCGGCTGGGCGCGCATCGTCGCGGGGTCGTACGGCACGGCGGGGTCGGTGAGGCGGCCCGTCCGGCTGAGCTGGGTGCGCTCGTCATCGGGCAGCGAGTCGTACCAGTCGATGTACCCCATGAGCGCGGCCTCGTCGCGCGGGTCCAGGCCGTGCTCGAGGCCGTAGCCGATGAGGTTCGTGGAGAAGGAGCGGCGAGAGGGGTCGTCGGCCGCCTCGAGCACCGCGAACTCGAGGTCGGCGAGCGTGCGCGCGGCGGCCTCGGGACGCATCGAGCGGCGCGACCAGCGCCCGGTCTCCTGGAGGAACACGAAGAAGCGGGTGAGGGCCGGGACCAGGTCCATCGAGGCCTCGCGGACCTGGATGACGGTGCGCGGGACCAGCTGCGTGAGCAGCTGCTCGATCACCGGGCCCGTCCATTCGCCGACGTCGTCGCTCGCGAGCCGTGAGGATTTCAGACGCAGCAGCGCGTCCACGAGCTGGGTCTCCGAGGTGACGTCGACGCCCCGCGCCGTGACCGGATCCGCGCCCGCTCCCGGTGCCTCCAGCCAGACGGAGTACTCGGCGAGCGCCTGCGCACGCTCGCGGTCGCCCGTGTCCGGGGCCCGCCGCTTGTTCCTGGGCATGCCACCAGGGTGCCCCACGCGAGGGTCGAGGACCAGGGGCAGACCGAAGGCGCACCCCGAAGGGGCAGGCCGACCGGCAGACGATGGGGCAGGCCGACGGGCAGACGATGGGCGGACGACGGGGCAGGGGCAGCGGAGACCGGTCGACGCCCGCTGGACCTGTCCGATGGACTCCGCAGACGATGCGGAGCGCTGAAACCGATCGCCCCGCAGAGCGCTTTCCGCATACTCTTGCGCGGGTGAGCTTCACCGTGGAACCCCAGATCGCCGATGCCCTGCGCTCGGCCGCCGACCGTGTGCGCAGCGAGCTCGGCGAGGAGGCCGGATCGTTCGTCGAGGCGGCGCTGCTGCGCACTCTCACCGACACGATCACCCTCGCGGAGGACGGCACCGCCTTCGTCATCACGGGCGACATCCCCGCGATGTGGCTGCGCGACTCGACCACGCAGATGTTCCCCTACCTGCGTCTCGCCGCCGACTGCGAGCCGCTCGCGGACCTGCTCGCCGCGGTGGTGCGCCGCCAACTGCGGATGATCGCGCACGACCCGTACGCGAACTCCGCGAACCTGGGGCCCACGGGCGCGCACCACGATGCGAACGACCTGTGCCAGGACCCGATGATCTGGGAGCAGAAGTACGAGGTCGACTCCCTCGCGTTCCCGATCATCTTCGGGCACCGTCTGCTGCGGATCACCGGTCGCGGGGACCTGTTCGACGGTCTGGCCCACGGTGTGCTGCGCACGATCGTGGACCAGTGGCGGCTCGAGACCGAGCACGAGGAGCGCTCGCAGTACAGGTTCGTGCGCGACATCGGCATCCCCACGGAGACCCTGGACCGCGACGGACTGGGATCGCCCCTCGGCGTCACCGGCATGACCTGGAGCGGTTTCCGACCCTCCGACGACGCCTGCACCTTCGGCTACAACGTGCCGGCGAACCTGCAGGCCGCGCAGGCCCTGATGGCGATCGCGGACGTGGCGCTGTCTGTGTACGGCGACGAGGCTCTCGCGGCGGATGCCGATGCTCTGCGCACTTCGATCCTCGAGGGCGTCGCGGCGCACGGCGTGGTCGAGCACGAGGGCTCCCGGATCTACGCCTACGAGGTTGACGGCCTGGGCGGGCAGCTGCTGATGGACGACGCGAACATGCCCTCGCTGCTGTCCCTGCCGCTGGATGCGCCCGACGTGCTGGATCCCGAGCTCGCGGACGCGACACGGGCGTTCTGCCTGGGGATGGCGAACCCGTACCGCTACTCGGGGACGGTGGCGACGGGCATCGGCAGCCCGCACACCCCCGAGCAGTATGTGTGGCCCATCGCCTTCGCCGTCGAGGGCCTGACCGGCACGCCGGAGCGGGGACGCGAGATCATCCGACTGCTGCTCGCGACCGACGGCGGCACGGACCGCATGCACGAGTCCTTCCACGTGGATGACCCCGAGCGTTTCACCCGCCCCTGGTTCTCCTGGGCCGACGCCATGTTCTGCGAGCTCGCGCTGCACCTGACCGATGGTCCCGCGCCAGCGAGGTCGTTCGCGGAGCGGGTGGAGGTGTCCGGCCAGGAGAGGTGATCGGGGCCGACGGACGGCCGACGATCAGCAGCCGACCTCCGCTCAGATCTCCTTGGTGGTGGCGTTCGGGTCGCGTGGACCTTCGGTGTCCTTCGAGCGCTTCGGCACGAAGGGATCCTTCTCCTCGTCATGCGGACGGTCGGGATTGACCAGACGGGACTCCAGCGACTTCGAGTAGACCTCCTGGGGATCCGAAGCGATCTCCACCGTGCCGTCGATGTCCTGCCACTCCCCGCCATCCACGGAGAACTGCCCCTCATAGGTGGTCGTCAGCGTGACGTCGTACCAGCCCTCATAGGCGAAGGTCGCGCTCACATCCTTCGACGGCCACGGCTCCCCGGGATCATCCGTGACGAGCACGTTCCCATCGCCCAGATCCCACCGGTACTCCACAGGAGTCGCCCGGATCCTGACCGGAGTGTCCAACAGCTCCGTCTCCAGCACCTGCGGCTCCGAATCCGCATAGAGCACCAGATCCATGTTCGCCGGCAACCACCCCTGCTCCGGACCTGCATGCGCCGACGCTGCCTTCACCGGCAGCTTCGCGAAGTCCTTCTGCGTGACGGTGATGACGACCGGCTTCTCGTCCTCGGCACTCTGAGACTGAGCGCCTTGAGGCGCTTCAGGAGTCTTCGAACCAACGCAGCGAGTAGAAGTAGAGGTACCTGCAGAACTACCTGCACCACGCAGTGAAGTAGTACCAACCTGACTCTGCCCGTCCCCACCCCCGCCTCGAGTTGTGGAAACTCCGGAGGTGTTCGGGATCATGACATCGACACCTGCGGTCCGAATCGTCGGCAATTCTTCCGCCGTACACGCATCAGGATCGGCCACACACTTTCCAACGTTGCCGTTTTGCGTGCATTTGTAGGGAGTGCGATCCACATCCTTCCATTCAGTTTCAAATATTGCAGAAATGGACGCCACCAAGCCCGAGAACGGATTAGAAGGCGGCGCGACCACCTTCGTGCGCCCAGTCCGCCTATCGCGTCGATCTCGATCAGCCTTAGAATGACCCGGCCCCGTGTCGACCGACTCATCTCCGCCTTCCCCTTTATTGATTTGCTCTTCGGCGTCAGCCCCAACCGAATCATCGTCGAGGAAGCCCTGGAAATCTCCGTACGCCGAGGAATGCCCAGCCAGAACGCCTGCAATCACGAAAAGGAACGCGATCGCCAACTTTGCCCTCGAGCAAGAGCGGCGGCGCACCCCCTCACCCATCGACGACCTTCTCAGTCTTCAAGTTGAAGGCATTCACCACCCACGAGCCTTCGCTCCACGACATGCCGCCCACCGTCCCGTACCTTGTATCAGGCTCCTGCTTGAGTCGCGAGTTGCCGTAAACAGGTTCCGAGTGTTCAGAGAGAATGAAGGTGTAGCCGACTTCAAGCTCATGCTTCTCGGATTCATATGTGCGGAGATCGCGGTCATCGATCGTAGCCCGAGACCACCATTTTCCCGTCTTGTTAAGTTTCTCGATTTCATGCAAGTTTTGATCACAACTGGCGCAACTTTCGCCAAAGAGACTTTTAAGCACTTCTGTGTCCCCCGTCTGATAGGACCAAAGCATCACAGCCCAAAAGTATTTGTATGCCTGCTCCGCCCCCTCATCCGTGTGCTCATCCATTCCCGCGTAATCCTTCGGGTCGGGCTTCGGCACGTCCGGCTTCGCGCTCTCGCCTCCCCCATCGGACTGCTCCACGGGGGCAGACGCGGTGGCTTCGCTGCCAGCGCTGGGAGAGGGGTCGTCCTTGTCACCGCAGCCGGTCATCAGACCGGCGGCGAGAGCGAGGACGGCGAGGGAGGAGAGGGTGCGTCGAGTCGTCGTCATGGCGGCTTCCGGGTGGGGGCGGGATGCCTGCACAGTATCCAGGCGACGCCCAGCCCGCCACTGCTCCCACCCCGTTGTGGATAACGGGAGCCACCCGATCGGACCCCATCGGACGGTCGCCTCGCGGGCAACATCCCCGCTTCCCCAGGGCCCGCATAGCCCCCGTGTCACACCGTCAGAGATGCATCATCCCAGCGCGTCGAGCTGCGCCCACTCCTCGTCGCTCAGCTGCACATCGCCGGCGGCGACGTTCTCCTCGAGGTGCGCTCGCTGGGAGGTGCCGGAGATCAGCACGGTGTTCGGGGCGCTGTGCAGAAGCCATGCCTGGCCCACCTGCGAGGATGTGACCCCGTGCGCGGCGGCGATGCGCTGCACGGTCTCGTCGTCGGTGACCTTCGGGCCCTGGTGGAAGCCGCCGCCGAGCGGGAAGTACGGGATCCACGCGGCGCCCTTCTTCTCGGCGAGGTCGGCGAGCGCCTGGTCATGGCGGTCGACGGCGTTGAAGATGTTCTGGACGGCCTGCACCTCGACACCCAGGTCAAACGCCTGCCGCACCTGCTCGAGGCGCACATGGCTGAGGCCGATCCCCAGGATCTTGCCCTCGTTCTGCAGCGCGAGCAGTTCGCCGAGCTGGTCTTCGAGCGGCACCTGCTGATCCCCTTCGACGACGAGTCCGGGGAGGAAGTCCATGCGGCGCAGGTACAGGAGGTCCAACCGGTCGGTGCCGAGGGTCTGCAGGTTGATCTCCACGCTGTCGCGCAGCTCGGAGGGCTTCTGTGCCGCAGTCATCGGGAACGGCCCCTCGGGCGTCGAGCGCGCCCCGGCCTTGGTGGCGAGCAAGAGGTCGTCGCGGTGCGTGCCCAGCGCCTCGCGGATCAGCGAGTTCGCGAGCCCGTCCCCGTAGAAGTGCGCGGTGTCGAGCATGCGGATGCCCAGGTCATAGACGTCGCGCAAGAGGGAGACGGCGGCATCGTGCCCGCCGGGCTGCTCGACCGAGCGGTGCAGACTGCCCAGGCCGTAGCCGATACGGGGCACGTCGCGCCCTCCGATGGGATACGTGCCAGCGAGGCTCGGGGTGCTCATGGGATCTCCTCATCTGCGGGGCCGACGGCCTCACGATAGGCGCTGCGGGCAGAGAGCCCGCTGAGCAATGGCCAGGACTCGGCACGCCGCCGCGACCGCCCCGCAAAGTGGCGCCCACGGGCAGCCGAGGACCAGTGCTCCGCCGGCGTCCCGCCTCTATCCCGCCTGGATCCCGCTGTCGCCCCTTGAGCCCGCTCACGCCCCCACGATCAGCGCGGCGGCGGAGACCACGGTGAGCACGAGGATCGCCTTCTCGAAGACGCTCTGCGGGACGCGCTGGGCGATGCGTCGGCCGATCAGTGCGCTGAGGATGACCAGCGGCGCGAGCAGCACGTCCATGAGCGCGTACTGCAGGCTGAACAGGCCCAGGCTCGCGGAGAACGGCAGCTTCAGCAGGTTCACGATCGCGAAGAACCAGGCGGAGGTCCCCAGGAACGTCAGCACGGGCATGCGCATCGCGTAGAAGTACATGGACATGGGCGGTCCGCCGGCGTTCGCGACCATCGTGGTGAAGCCACCGAGCGATCCGTAGCCGATGCGCCCGATCCGACCGACGGTCGGCTCGTCCTCTCCCGCTGCCGTGCCGTCGCCTCGGCTCTCGTCGCGGCGAGCCCGCAGGGTCGCGCGGCGTCGGCGCCACAGGGTGAGCGCGACCAGGAGAAGGAGGATCACGCCGATGCCACCGCGCACGGCCGAGGCTTCGGCGTACTTGAGGAACAGCGCGCCCACCACGAGACCGACGAGCACGCTCGGGATCAGACGGATCAGCGTGCGCCAGTCGGGCTCGCGGCGGTACATCCACAGCGCGGTCGCATCGCCCAGGATCAGCAGGATCAGAAGCGCGGCGGTCGACTCCTTGGGCGGCAGGGCCAGGGCGAACAGGCCCACGGCGATCGTCCCGGCACCCGGCAGGGCGGACTTCGAGAAGCCGACCACGAGCGCCCCGGCGACGACGAGCAGCCACCCGGCGGCGCCGAGCTGGGGCAGGTGGGACAGGAGCTCGCTGATGATTCCTCCTCGGGGCGCGGCTCGCGGCTTCGCGCGAGATCGAGGGGGACGCTACATCCGGTCCGGCCGACGAGGCGGGCACGTCCGCCGCGCGGGCGGCGCTGCCGATGCGGTCCCGCCCCGTGACAGGCTCATGCCAGTCCCCCGACGTCCCGCCGTCGACCCCACCCCCTACCCACCCCGAGAGGACCCCATGAAGACCATCGTCCTGGACGACGACCCCACGGGCACGCAGTCCGCGACCGGCGTGACCGTGCTGCTGGACCTCTCCGAGGAGACGCTCGAGCGGGATCTCGAGGAGGCCCTGACCGGAGCGGACTCGGTGTACGTGCAGACGAACAGCCGCGCCCTGCCCCCGGACGAGGCCGTCGCCCTGGCCCGGCGTGTGCGGGCGGCGGGGATCGCCGTGGCCGAGCGGTCCGGTGAGCAGGTGCGGTTCGTGCTGCGCGGAGATTCGACGCTGCGCGGGCACGTGTTCGCCGAGACCGAGGTGTTCCTCGAGGACGCCGTCATGCTGTTCGTCCCGGCCTTCCCCGACGGCGGGCGCACCACCCACGACGGCATGCACCTGGTGTGCATCGACGGCCAGGACCTGCCGGCCCACGAGACGGAGTACGCCGAGGATCCGGTGTTCGGCTTCACCACCGGTTACCTGCCCGACTACGTGGGCCGTGCCTCGGGCCGTCGCGGCGTCCCCGTGCCCCTCGCCGACGTGCGCGCGGGAGCTCTCGAACACGCACTGACCGCGGCCGCGGAGGGCGACGTGGTCCTGCCCGATGCGGTGACCGACGAGGACATCAAGCGGATCGCCGGCGCGGTCGACGCGGCGGCGGAGCACGGCACGCGGGTCGTGGTGCGCTCGGCCTCCCCGCTCGCGGCGCACCTCGCGGGGGTCGCGAGCGAGGGCCGGCTGCCGCTTCCCCTGGTGCGGCCGACGGGCGGGACCCTGCTCGTCTGCGGATCGCACACGGCGGGCGCGACCACGCAGCTCGCGCAGGTCACGCGGCGATTCGGCGAGCCGGCGCTCGTCGGCACCGAGGCGGCCCTCGTGGATCCCTCCACGGCGGGGCACGCGGCGGCGGACGCGGTCGCCTCGGTCGGCACCGCCACCAGTGCTGCCACTGCCGCCCCTGCCACCGGGACCGTCCCGGCCGACGACGCCGCGTCCCTCCTGCTGCTGTCGACCGAGCGGCAGCGCTCCGCGAGCCACGGCACGCTCGATCACGGCGAACGGGTGATGGCGGCGCTGACCACGGCCGTCGCGGACCTGCTGCCGCGCGTGGGCACGGTGATCTCGAAGGGCGGGATCACCTCGGCGGAGGTCGCGCGCAGGGGACTCGGTGCGCGCACCGCGCACGTGCTCGGCCAGATCCTGCCCGGGGTCTCGGCCTGGTGCCTGAGCGCGCGGGACGGCCGCGAGCTGCTGTACATCGTGGTCCCCGGGAACGTGGGCGACCAGGACACGCTCGTCAGGGTTCTCGAGGCCGTCGGCATCACCGGGTGAGTCCGACGGGCCGACGGCGGACGCCCTCAGCCTGCGGCCCGCCGACCTGTCGGCCCGTCAACCCGCCGGCCTGTCGGCCTGTCGGCTCGTCGGCCCGCCGCCCGCGCCGTCAGTTCTTCTCGAGTCTCTCGACGAGCGCGGCGATGCGGGTGCGGCGGGTCGCCTCGCGGGTCGCGCTCAGGATCGGGTGCAGGGCAGAGTAGCGGGCGCTGCCGGTGAGCAGGTCGAACGCTGTGCGGGCCCGCGGTGAGGCGGCGAGCGCCTCGGCGAGCGCCGGCGGCACCTGTGCGCTGGCCGCTCCGGCGTAGGCGCTGTCCCAGCGTCCGTCGGCTTTCGCCCGTTCGACCTCGGCCCGCCCGCGCTCGCGCATCCGCGACGCGGCCTCGAGGCGGCCGATGATCTCGACGTTGCGCTGCGACCAGATCGAGCGGGAGCGGCGCGGGGTATAGCGCTGGCGGAAGGAGCGCTCGTCGTGCGCACGGCGCTGCCCGTCGATCCAACCGCTGCACAGGGCCTCCTCGAGAGCCTGCTGGTAGGTGAGGGTCGTCAGCCCACTGCCGCCCTTCTTCGCGAGCAGGAGCCAGACGCCCTCGGAGGTGTCCTCGTGGGCGTCGAGCCATGCTCGCCAGGCCGCGGCGTCGGCGACGACGAGCGGGGGCGGGAGTTCAGCGGGTGCCATGCGCAGAGCCTCCCATGCCGTCGGCCGCGCGGGAGAGGGAGGCCTGTGCAGTGCGGGCCGCGGTGACGAGCTCGCGCGGCCCGAGAAGGCGGAACGGGGCACCGAGGCGGATCACCTGGGCGATGAGCCCCTCCCAGGACCAGGATCCGAGCACGGCCCGGCATCGGCCCTCTGCGACTTCCTCGATGCGGGCGTCGGGCAGCCGCTGCGCGAGCTCGCGCAGCGGGAGGTCGATCTCGACGGTGCCCTCGCAGGGCCAGCGGTCGGCCTCGCGGGACCCCTTGAGGTGGGCGGACAGGAAGGTGGCCGCATCCCCCGCGGGCAGCTCCCGCGGGGTGAAGCGCGGTCCGGTCGGCGTGCGCGGCACCATCCTGTCCAGGCGGAACGTGCGCCAGTCCTCGCGTTCGAGGTCCCAGGCGATCAGGTACCACAGGCCCTGGCGAGCCACGAGACCATGGGGCTCGGTGCGACGGGGCCACGTCGACCCCGGGTAGTCGAAGCGGAGGACCTCGCGGCGCCGCACCGCGGCGCTCACTGTCTCGAGCGCCGCAGGGTCCGCGCTGACCGGCGCCGGCACGACCTCGAGAGCGAGGGAGGACGCGCGCTGCCGCAGGTCCGGGGGCATGACCTGCAGGATCGCGGCGAGCGCACGCAATGACGCGTCCTCGATCGCGACCCCGCTCGAGGGTGCCGTGCGCAGGGCCACCGTGACGGCGAGCGCCTGCTCGTCGTCGAGGAGCAGGGGCGGCATCCGCTCCCCCGCCTCAAGCCGGTAGCCGCCCACGGGACCCTTCGTCGACCGGATCGCATATCCCAGCTCGCGGAGCCGGTCCACGTCGCGCCGCACGGTGCGCGGGGTGACGCCCAGGCGGTCGGCGAGCGCCGGGCCGGTCCATGCGCGCGGGACCTGCAGCAGGGAGAGCAGCGAGAGCATCCGCGAGGAGGTGGTGGGCATGCCCCGATCCTCCCCCATGATGAGGACCCATCCTGTCCTCTTCATGCGGAATCGTCGTCCTCGACGGCACCCCCGCCGTCACCACCCGCCTCCGCGGCGCCCGCCGCGGACCGCCGAGAGGACCACCATGAGCATCTCCACCACCGCGCACCTGAACCTGCCCGGCACCGCGCACGAGGCGCTGACCTTCTACCGCGACGTCTTCGGCGGCGAGGTCTCCACGACCACCTACGGCGCCCTCGGCATGCCCGCCGATTCCCCCGACGCCGGCAAGGTGGTGTTCGGCAGCCTGACCTCCGAGGACGGTGTGCGGCTGATGGCGTACGACGTGCCGGGCCGCGACGAGCCGTTCCCCTCCCGCACCCGCCGCGAGAACGGCACCACCCTCACCGATCAGCCCTTCTTCCTCGCAGCGGGCGCCGGCAGCCTCGAGGAGCTGCGCCCGATCTGGGACGCCCTCGCCGACGGGGCCTCGGTAATCGAGCCGCTCGCGGCCTCGCCGTGGAGCGCCGGCTTCGGCATGCTCACGGACCGCTTCGGTGTCACCTGGACGCTCGACGTGCGCCCCGCGGACTGACCCTGACCTCATGTCCCGGCCCGCCCGGGCGACCACTCAGCCACTCGGTCGGCGCCCGGGCGCCCGTGGCACAGTGGGCCGCACCCCGCATGCGCGGACCGAGCGCCAGGAGGCACCGATGCCATCGACCACCACGTCCTCGCCCGCCCTCTCGCGCCGTGCACGGCGCGAGGCCGACGCCGCCCCCTCCACCGCTCCCGCCACGATCCGCGCGCGGGTCGACGGGGCCCGGGCCGCTTTCGCCCGCGGCGCGAGCCGCTCCCTGGTGTTCCGCCGCGCGCAGCTGCACGGCCTGCGCGCACTGCTGCGATCCCACCACGCCGAGCTCGAGGAGGCGGTCGCCGCCGACCTCGGTAAGAGCGCGACGGAGTTCCGCCTCACCGAGATCTTCCCGGTGATGAGCGAGATCGACGAGGCGCTGCGGCAGCTCGAGCGCTGGTCCCGCCCGCGTCGGGCCGCGGTGCCGCTGACCTTCCAGCCCGCCCGCGCCCGCCTGGTGCCCGAGCCCCTGGGCACCGTCCTGGTGATCTCGCCGTGGAACTATCCGATGCAGCTGCTGCTGGCGCCCCTGGTGGGGGTGATCGCCGCCGGCAACACGGCCGTGATCAAGCCCAGCGAGGTCACGCCGACCGTCTCGGGTGCGCTCGCGCGGCTGCTGCCCCGTTACCTCGACGCCCAGGCGTATCCCGTGGTCGAGGGCGGCGTCGAGGAGACCACGGCCCTGCTCGAGGAGCGCTTCGACCACATCGTGTACACCGGGAACGGCAGCGTGGGCAGGATCGTCATGGCGGCCGCCGCGAAGCACCTGACCCCGGTGACGCTCGAGCTGGGCGGCAAGTGCCCCGTGTGGGTCGACGACGCCGCGCACCTCGAGGAGGTGGCCCGGCAGCTGGCGTGGGCGAAGTTCGTCAACGCCGGCCAGACCTGCGTCGCGCCGGATCACGTGCTCACCACCCCGGACCTCGTCGAGCCCCTGGTCGCGGCCCTGCGGCGCGCGATCGCCGCGCAGTGGGGCCAGGACCCCTCGCGCAGTCCCGACTTCGGACGCATCGTCGCCCCGCGGCACCTCGACCGGCTCGCCGGATACATCGAGGCGGCCGACGAGACCGGCGCGGGCCGCGTCGCGCTCGGCGGGACCGTGGATCGCGAGGACCTGTACGTCGCGCCGACCGTGCTGGTGATGGACGAGCCCGACTCCCCCGGCGCCGCCCGCACCGAGGAGAACACGCCGGCGGTGATGCGCGAGGAGATCTTCGGGCCGATCCTGCCAATCGTGCCCGTCGGCGGGCCCGACGAGGCGATCGCCTTCGTCGACGCCGGCGAGAAGCCGCTCGCCCTCTACCTCTTCGCCGCATCGCGCCAGGTCGCCGATGCTTTCGTGGAGCGGACGTCGTCCGGCGGCGTGGTCGAGGGCGCGTGCCTGATCCATGTCGCGACGGCGACGCTGCCCTTCGGCGGAGTGGGCGAGAGCGGCATCGGCGCCTATCACGGGCGCTTCTCGTACGAGAGGTTCAGCCACCAGAAGCCGGTGCTGCGGAAGCCCCTGGTCCCGGACACCCTGGCGCTCATGCGCCCGCCGTTCTCGCAGCTGCGCGGGACCCTGATGCGCAGGCTGTCCGGCATCCGCTGAGAGACCGTCGGACCGCGCCACGCCGCCGGTTCGCGGTCTGTCGTCGATCCCGGCGCTGACCTCAGGCGTTGATGACGGCGAAGGCGATGACCAGCGGGAGCGGCACGCTCACGATCGCGGCGACCAGGACGTGCAGGATCTTGTGCCGGGCCACGAGCGCGACGACCTCCCGCAGGAAGGCGCTCGGCCAGAAGTAGCCGGCGGTGCGCGCGGGCGCGACCTGCGCGTCCAGGCCCACGCGGCGGGCGAGGGCGGCCGTGCGGAGCACGTGATAGCTGCTGGTGACGGTGAGGCCGGGCCCGTCGGCCGGGAGCACGGTCCCCACCAGCCCACGGGTGTTGCGCAGGTTCTCCTCGGTGGTGCGCGAGCGGTCCTCGAGCACGATCGCCTCCTGCGGGACGCCCTGCTCGCGCGCGTACTCGGCCATCGCCGAGGCCTCCGAGCGGGGCTCGTCCGGTCCCTGGCCGCCGGAGAGGACGAGCAGCGCATCGGGGTGGGTCTCTCGCACGCGACTCCAGTGCGCGATGCCGGCGTCGACGCGGTTCGCGAGCAGCTTGGGGACCCTGCCGCGGATCAGGCCCGAGCCGTGCACCATCACGTAGCGGGCGGAGGTGCGGGAGGCGATCCACGCGTAGACGACGTCGTAGACGAGGTACGAGGTCAGCACGTACCCCGCCCATGTGCCCAGCAGGGCCGCGAACGTGAGGACGACGAAGAGCCAAGGATGCTCGGCGGCGAAGCGGAGCGAGATCGCGGCGCCGACGATGACGGCGAGCAGTCCGAGGCCCGCCAGCAGGGACAGCAGGTTCCCCAGGCTCCGCCCCTCCTTGCGCATCATGAACACGCCGTTGGCGATGAGGAAGCCGATGAGCACGAGCGTGAGCAGCGGGGAGAGGACCGCGATCAGCACCAGCACCCCGCCCACGAGGGCACCTGCGGCGCTGTCGGATCCCGCGGCCAGCGCGAAGAGGACCGTGAGCGCCGTCAGGGACAGCAGGAAGGCGTTGCCCGTCCAGCGCGCGTCCCTGCGCAGGGACAGGATCAGCAGGACGACGAGCAGGATCGGCACCGGGGAGAGGAGGAGGGACATGCCCCAAGAGTCCCATCCCGCGGGCGTCCGGACATCCCCTGCCAGGGGGATCGCGCGGCGCGGGCCTCTGCCCGTGGTCGGACCCGCGGGCCGACGGGAGCGGGGGCCTACGGGTGTCGGCGGGACCGACGCGTGAGCGGCCGAGCCTACGACGCGCGAGCGGGCGAGCCCCACGACGCGTGAGCGGGCGAGGTCGGCCTCCGTGGGCCCGGCCTCGCCCGCTCGACCTCAGACGAGCTCGACCGCGGCGTCCTTGTCGTTCAGGACGACGATCGGGGTGATCGTGGGATGCCCGTCCGCGCGCACCGCCGCCAGGTCGACGTGCAGCAGCGGGGTGCCCGCGACCACGCGATCGCCCGTGGCCACGAGGGTCTCGAAGCCTCGGCCCTGCATGGCGACGGTGTCCAGCCCCACGTGGACGAGCACCTCCGTGCCGTCGTCCAGGGTGAGGGCGACGGCGTGGCCGGTGTCGAAGACGTGCTGCACGGTGCCCGCCGCCGGGGCGATGACCACGGCGTCGGCGAGGTCCTCGGGCGGCTGCACGGCGATGCCGGGGCCCATGATCTCCTGCGCGAAGGTCGGGTCCGGGACGTCGGCGAGTGGCACGGCGGTGCCCTCGAGCGCCTGGCGCAGGCGCACCAGGTGGGTGGTGCGGGCCGCCGTGGCGACGCCGCCGGCCTCGTCGGCCGAGCCGGAGGCGCCGTCGGCCGAGCCGGAGGCGGAGCCGCCGTCGGACGCGGAGACCGGCTCCGCGCGGCCGCTCATGAGGTCGTCCATCGCATCCTTCACGAACTGGACGTTCGTTCCGTAGATGACCTGCACGGAGCCGCGACCGGGCTTCATGGTGCCTGCGGCGCCCGCCCTCTTCAGTGCGGCCTCATCGATGACGGAGGCGTCGGAGACCTGCATGCGCAGACGGGTCGCGCAGTTCTCGAGATCCAGGATGTTCTCGCGCCCGCCGAGGGCGGCGAGGAAGGCCGTGGCCGTGGCGAGATACTTCGCATCGCCCGTGGCCGCGCCGGCCGCATCCTCGGCATTCTCGTCCTCGGGATCGCCGTCCTCGCGTCCGACGGTCTTCAGGTCGAAGCGGCGGATGATGAAGCGGAAGGACAGGAAGTAGACGACGAACCAGAACACGCCCATCACGGGCAGCGCCCACGGGTTCTCCGCCATCGGGTTCACCCAGCCCAGACCGAGGTCGAGCAGACCGGCGGAGAAGCCGAAGCCCATGCGGACCGGGAGCGCGGCCGTGATCGCCATCGAGATGCCGGTGAACAGTGCGTGCACCACGTACAGGCCGGGTGCCAGGAACATGAAGGAGAACTCGAGCGGCTCGGTGACGCCGACGAAGAAGGAGGCGATCGCGCTCGAGAGCAGCACGCCCGCGGCGATCTTGCGGCGGCTGGTCTTCGCGGTCGTGTACATCGCGAGGGCCGCACCCGGCAGGCCGAACATCATGATCGGGAAGAAGCCGGCCATGTACTGGCCGGTCTCGCCGTAGGTGCCGCTGGCATTGAGGAAGTTGTTGAGATCGTTGATGCCCGCCACATCGAACCAGAACACCGAGTTCAGGGCGTGGTGCAGGCCGAACGGGATCAGCAGGCGGTTGAGGAAGCCGTAAATGCCCACGCCCACGGGGCCGAGCGTCAGGATGAACTCGCCGAAGGCGACGAGACCGCCGAAGACCAGAGGCCACACGAAGAAGAGCACCAGGGCGACCACGAGCGAGATGCCGGCGGTGACGATCGCGACCGAGCGCTTGCCGGAGAAGAACGAGAGCGCGTCGGGCAGCTTCGTGTCCTTGAAATGGTCGTACGTCCAGGCGCCGATGAGGCCGCAGACGATCCCGACGAACACGTTCTCGATCTGGTCGAAGGCGGGGTTCACCTGGGCGACGTCGATGTCCTTGAACAGGGCGACGTTCTCGGGGTCCAGCAGCGTGGTCACCGTCAGCCAGGAGACCAGGCCGGCGAGCGCCGAGGTCCCGTCGGGCTTGGTGGCCATGCCGATCGACACGCCGATGGCGAAGAGGATCGGGAGGTGGTCCAGGAGCGCGCCGCCGGCGGTCTTCAGGAAGACGCCTGCGATGTTGGTGTCGTTGCCCGTCGCCGTGAGGATCCAGTAGCCGAGGCCGCTGAGGATCGCGGCGACCGGGAGGACCGCCACCGGCAGCATCAGGGACCTGCCGAGTCGTTGGAAGAACTTCATCGTCGCCTTACGTGGGAAGGTGCGCCGCACTGCTCAGCCATGAGCACTTGGACGGCAGAACAGTCAGAATCGGGTCCGATTGTGCAGGATCGGTCAGTCGCACGCGATGGGGCTCGGTGGGCCGCGATGGGCCCGCGTCGCCCTGACGTGGGGACTCGTCGGCGATCTCGGCGCTCGGGGTGTCGAGGGTCACGGTGCACGGGTCGCTTCGCGCGGGCGCTACGAGTTGCGGTGGATTCTCGTCGCCTTGCACGGGCAGTCGGATCCGCCGCGGTTCACCACGGGGTCCGCGTTTTCGGTGGACGAGCATCAGACCTCGCCGGGTTACAGCATTGACCGGTGCCGAACGGAACCCTACGGTGGACAGAAATCGATTACTCGGACAGTCGACGCCTCAGAGAGGAGGCGCAATGCTCCTGCGAGCGATCTCAGAGCCCGTCGCGTGCCGGCGCCGCCTCGGCCGCCGCGCCGCTCTCGGGACCGGTGCCAACGGTGCTCTCGCGCTCGCCTTCGCCACATGCTTCGACGATCCCGGCGCTGCGACGACCGACACGGATTCGGGCACCTTCGAGTTCGTCCACTGCGGCGGCATCAACCAGCACAAGGGCTTCGCGGACCACTTCGAGCAGTTCAGCACGGGGCACCCCGAGATCGACTTCCGGGCCCCGTCGGTGTCCGGCACCTGGCCCCAGGTCGCCCACGCCGAGGCCGCTCGCATCGCCGGCGGCCGGCCACCCGACATCGTGCAAACCGCCACCGAGGGGCACCGGCTATTCATGGACAAGGACGTGCTGGTTCCGGCGCCCGTCGCGCTCGTCCTCGCACTGGCGCTCGAGAGCTCGCACGCCGTCCGAGGCATCGAAGGAGACACTCCATGATCCCGGCTTTCTCCCGTCGTCGTCTCGGGGCCGCCTGCGCCCTTGCTCTGCTGGCGGCCGGCTGCTCCGGCCGGAACGAGGACACAGGACCTCTCCCCTTCTTCACGGACAAGGCGGCGTGGGAGCCCAGCTTCGCCGACATGAACTCGGCCTCCGCCGGGACAGGGCTCACCCTGGACTTCACGGGGTACTCCGATCAGGTCACCTACGACTCCTTCATCAAGCAGTCCTTCCGCACCAAGGAGCGCCCAGACCTGTTCACCTGGCACACCGGCAGCCAGCTGAGAGAGCTCGTGGCCAACGGTCTGCTCGCCGAGACCACTGGGCTGTGGCGAGGCGCCGAGAGCGAGGGGAATGTGCCGGCCGGCCTCAAGGAGAGCTTCACCGTGGACGGCCACCAGTACGGCGTCCCGCTGAACAGCGCCTACTGGGTCATGTACTACAACAGAAAGGTCTTCGCCCAGCACGATCTGGAGCCGCCGGACACCTGGACCGACCTCAAGGCCGCCGCACGCACGCTGAAGAAGTCCGGCGTCGTCCCGTTCTTCCAGATGAACATGATCTTCGAGTTCGCGTGGTTCCAGGCGCTTCTCATGGGGCGCGATCCGCAGCTCTACCGGAACCTCCAGACGGGCGAAGCGTCCTACACCGACCCGGTGGTCCACGAGGTCATGGACACGTGGCGGGCGATGCTGCGCGCGGGCTGGTTCCTGGACCCGGGCGTCGCCACCGATCCGCAGACCCTGCTGGCGCAGGGCCACGTGGCGATGGCCTACTACGGAACGTTCTTCACCGGCCAGCTGACCTCGGTCGGCGCGGAGGCAGGAGAGGACTACGGCATCTTCCTGCTCCCGAACCTCGCCCCGGAGGTCGAGACGCAGCAGGTGGCGCTGGAGACCGGACCGCTCTGCGCGGGGGCCGACACGCACCGGGAGGAAGAGTGCCTCGACTACAGCGGATGGTGGATGAGCAGAGACGCCCAGCAGGCGTGGACGGACTCACGCGGAGAGCCGTCCTTCAACCCGAAGGTCCAGGTCGACGATCCCGAGCTCTCGGATCTCCTGGCAAGGATCCAGGACCCCGATGCTGACGTCGAGATCCAGGAGCGCTATCTCGAGGCGACCCCACTGCCGGTCTACACCGCTTCCCAAGAGGTGTTCGGGGACTTCGTCACCAATGCTCCGGACCCGACCAAGGGCCTGGAGCGCCTGCAGGCCGAGTCCGAGTCCTACTGGCGCGAGGAGAACCGATGAGCACCGCTGCGCCCGCCGACAGGGGAACCGGGCACCATCGCCCGGCGCCTTCTGCCCCACCGATCCGGTCCCGCAACCGCTACGGCAGATCCGCCCGGGGATTCATCCTCCCCGCGCTGCTGATCGTCGCGCTCCTGCTGTACGCCCCGTTCCTGTGGAGCTCCTACCTGAGCCTCACCGACTTCGACGGCCTCGGGTCCCCGCGCTTCGTCGGCCTCGCGAAATTCGCGGCGATGTTCCAGGACCCGAGCTTCCTCATCGCCCTGCGCAACACCTTCTTCTGGGTCGCCGGGACCCTCGTGCTGCCGGTCGGCCTGGGGCTCGTCATCGCACTGCTCGCCCATGGCCTGACCGGATCGTTCTGGCTGCGCCTGCCGTTCCTGATCCCGTACGCGATCTCCGGCATCGCCGTCGGCGTCGTGTGGACGTTCATCCTTCAGAGCGGCGGGGCGCTGGACTCGGCCCTCGCGGCTTTCGGACTGGGAGGGTGGTCCCAGCGCTGGCTGCTGGACGCACCGCTCAACACCTTCGTGATGATCGCCGCCTCCACCTGGCAGGGCGCCGGGGTGAACGCCCTGCTCTTCGGCATCGGCCTCCAGTCCATACCGAGGGAGCCGATCGAGGCCGCCCGCCTCGACGGAGCCTCCGGCTGGCGCATGTTCCGCCATGTCACCTGGCCGATGCTCACCCCGCTGACGACTGTCGTGGTGGGGCTCGCGATCGTCGGCTCCCTCAAGCAGTTCGACGTCATCTGGGCCATGACGAAGGGCGGGCCCGGCACGAGCTCCGAGACCCTCGCGCTCTCGATGTACAAGGAAACGTTCGTCAACAGCGACTACGGGCTCGGTGCGGCGATCGCCCTGTTCCTCACGGTGATCACGGTCGCCGCCTCCGTCCTCTACCTTCGCCGGCAGCTCTCCGGGGACAAGGGGGCATGACATGACCGATCGACTGCGCCGGGCCGCGCTCATCGTCCTGGGCATCATCTGGCTCGTGCCGGTGTACCTCATCGTCGTCAATGCGGCGAAGACGCCGGAGGTCTACGGCGCCACCTCGGCCTGGATGCCATCCGGCTTCGCACCCCTGCTGGCGAATCTCTCCGACGCCTGGACGCAGGGGCGGATCGCCGACGGCGTCCTGTCCACGACCCTCTACAGCATCGTCTCCCCGCTGATCGCCGTCGTGATCGGCGCGTCGGCGGGCTTCGCGATCGTCGTGCTGCGCCTGCGGCACGGCTTCGCCTGGTTCGTGGTGATCTTCTCGGCCTCCGTGCTGCCGATGCAGATCCTGCTGGTCCCGCTCTTCCAAGGGTTCGTGGCGGTGGACCTCTACGACACGCACCTCGGGATGATCCTCGTCTACACGGTGATCTCTGTGCCCTTCTCGGCCTTCGTCATGCGGAACTTCTTCTCCGGGATCGCAGCCCACGTGTTCGAGGCCGCGGTCATGGACGGCGCCACCACGTGGCGGATCTTCTGGCGAATCCATCTGCCGATGTCCCGCAGCGCGCTCGTCGCAGTGTTCATCCTGCAGGCGACGATGGTCTGGAACGATCTGATCCTGGGGCTCACCCTCACCCATTCCGAGTCCACCCGCCCCGTGATGCCAGCGCTGTCGGCATTGCAGAGCACATACGGCGGTGCGGCCATGCCCACGGTCCTCGCGGGTGGACTGCTCGTGTCGGTGCCCACCGTCGTGCTGTTCCTCATCACCCAGCGCGCCTTCTCCAAAGGGCTGGCCCTGGGGCAGTTCTGACCCCACTGACCACTACCGCCCGCAAATCTCAGAACGTCGGCCCGGTCCACAGCGCCGCGGCCCCGCATCGACGAAGGAGCCCTCCATGCAGCCCACCGAATGGACCGGACGCGACGTCCTCGTGACCGGCGCAGGCGCCGGTATCGGAGGTGCCGTTGCAGTACTGCTCCTCGAGCTCGGAGCACGGGTCCACGGGATCGACCGGGATCCCGATGCGCTCGCGGCTGCGCAGCAGTCCGCGGCGGACGCACCGGGAACCTTCCTCCCCGTGCTCGCCGCAGTCGACGATCGCGCGGCCCTCGAGGCGGCGGCATCGACGATCCGGGAATCGGCCGGCGGTCTCGATGCCGTCGTGTGCGCCGCCGGGATCCAGCGGTACGGCACGGTCGACGCAACCGACGCTGCGACATACCAGCAGGTGATGGATGTGAACGTCGGCGGTGCCTTCCACACCTGCGCCGTCGCGATGCCTCTGCTGCGTGCCCGGGGCGGCGGCGCCGTCGTGCTCGTCTCCTCCGCCCAGGCCTATGCGACGCAGACCGATGTCGCCGCATACACCGCCTCGAAGTCCGCACTGCTGGGACTCATGCGCGCGATGGCCGTCGATCATGCTCCGGAGGGGATCCGAGTCAACGCGGTCTGTCCGGGATCGGTCGACACGCCGATGCTGCGCTGGGCGGCCGACGTGCACCGCGGTGACAGGAGCGCCGAGGATCTGATCGACGAATGGGGCGCCTCTCATCCGATCGGCCGCGTCGGCGCGCCGCGCGACGTGGCGATGGCCATCGAGTTCCTTCTCTCCGACAGTGCCGGCTTCGTGGTCGGCGCGGACCTCCGCGTCGACGGCGGACTGAGCTCCGCCCTCTCGGCAGCTCTTCCGAAGGAGTGACCGTGCCCCTCCCGAGCATCCCTCGTGCCCGAGACCTCGCCGGGGACTGGATCCCCGACCGGCACGACGACATGATCAACCCACCCGGGCTGACGAACCACCTGGTCACCGCGCAGGTGGACCATGACGTCGTGGCCGTGCGCTCGGTCAATGCGCCGCCCCTCGCGCAGGGCGACAGACTCACGGCGCAGCTCTACCTGGATGGACGTCTCGCCCGGTCGTTCGGCGGAACCGTCGAAGCGCGCTGGCGGCCTGACCGCGTGGATCGACGCACCGAGATCGACGACTGGTCCCTCGAGACCGCGACGCTCTGCCCTCCCGGCGAGCGCGCCGTGATGGTCCGGATCCACGCCCGCAACCTCTCCACCCGTCCGCGCCCGCTCGCACTCGGCCTGCGCCTCGACGGCTCCGTCACGGCCGCCAGGAGGCCGTGGCTCTCCCCGGAGCCGCCCGAGGCCGACAATGTCCTGCACGCCGAGCCGGGCATGCGCGTCTTCGCACCCGAGGACCGCGCGGCGGCGTGTCTCCAGGCTCTGCTCGACGACCACGGGCTGCCGGTTCGCGAGGACACGGCTCCGGACAGCGCCTCCTCTCCCCACCTGCTGTCGACCCGCACCACGGTGGAGCCCGGCGGGGTGCACGAGCTCTGGTACGTCCAGGTGCTCGACGAGACGCCCGCACATGCCCGACAGGTCCTGGACCGCCTCACCGCTGAGCTTGGCGGGGCGATCGACCAATGCGAGAAGCTGTGGGACACCAGCCTTGCGGCGATGTTCACCCCGGGCAACGACGAGTTCGGCGGAAGCCTCCCCCGACTCGTCACCGAGGACGCGTCCCTGCGACGTCTGTACTGGTGGGGAGCTCTGGGCGTGCTGTGGTTCCGCCGCGACAACCCCGCTTCGGTGCTGGGGCGCACCTACGACACGCTCATGCCGCGCTACTGGCAGACCACGACGTTCATCTGGGACTACTCGCTGAGCTCTCTGGTCCACGCCCTTCTGGACCCGCAGGTGATGCGGCGCCAGATCTCGCACTGGACGGGACTGGACATCGAGCGCCACTTCGGCACCGAATGGCTGACCGGCGGCCCGGTCGGCAACTGGTACTCGGTGAACCACTTCGCGATGACGCGTCTCGTCGACGACTATCTGCGCTGGCACGGCGATCCCGGGTTCTTGGACGAGATTCTGACCTCGCCGGAGGGGACCACAGCCTCCATCGCCCAGCACATCCAGGAGTGGGCTCTCGCATGGATGCGCCTGCGCGGTGAATCGCCGGACCTCGAGGGGCACGGCGGCTCTGCGCTCGCCGACTACGGAGGAATCGACAACCTGCTGGAGTGCGTCAGCTCCTACACCCATCAGGTGGCGAGCCTCAATGCCGCGAACGTGTGGACGATGCGCGCCGCCGCGGACATCGCCGAGCACCGAGGGGAAACGGGATCCGCCCGCTCCCTGCGCAGCGAGGCCGACGCTCTCATCGACCCGATCCTCGACCTCGCCGTCGAGGGCCAAGGATGGTTCCGCGCCGGCCGACCGGACGGGACCTCCGTCGAGGTGCGCCACGTCTACGATTTCGCCACCATCGGCACCACCATCGCGCAGGACCTGCCCGAGGTCCTGAAGGACAGGATGGTGCGCTTCTTCGTCGAGGAGCTGCGCACGCCCACATGGATGCGCGCGCTCTCCCCGAAAGATGCCGACGCGGGCTTCTCCCTGCGCGCGGATCACCAGTGGAACGGCGCCTATCCGGCATGGCCGCCGGACGCGGCGCGCGCAGCGATCGCGCTGGGCCATCCCGAGGCCGTCCTCGAATGGCTCCCCGGACTCGCCCGCTCGACGAACCAGGGACCTCCGGGCCAAGCGCACTTCGTCGAGGACGCAGTGGACCCCGTGCAAGGCGGAGCGAGGAAGGCGCCGCCCCAGTTGCCCTACATCCTGGACTGGTCATGCTCCTCCGCAGGCGCGTGGTGCGACCTCGTGATCCGCGGGATCTTCGGAGTGCGGACGGGACTGGACGGGAGCGTCACGACGGAGGGCTGCCTCGAGCGACTCGATCCCGGTGCGCGCCTCGAGGGCCTCATGGTGCAGGGCTCGGAGTACCGGATCGACGTCTCGGGCGCTCACCTCGTCGAGCGAGGCGGAGACCGCTCCACCCGGCACGGCGACGGCAGCACCGGTCAGGGCGGCACCGATGAGTGACCACTGCCCTGACCCTTCGGCAGCGGGCGGCGGGAGGCGGCCCCGTCGACCGTCCCGTCGACTCCTTCTGCGCGGGGGTGTCCGAGGAGGTGCCGTCCTCGGCGCGACCGCTCTGGGGGCAGGACTGCTGCCCGGATGCGGGGAGGCGGATCAGGAGCCCGGTGGGCAGGGAGCGGCGGAGCCCGGCCCTGCCACCACGACGGCACGCACGTGCACCGATGCGCCCCCGCTCCCCGAGTCGGCGTCTTCGGCACCGGATACGCAGCTCACCACAGCGTTCGAGGACTACGCCGTGACGTCGGGGGCGTGGTCCGGTGCCGACTCGACGTACTCGGTGCCCCTCGCGGACGGGTCGATCGCCTGGTTGTTCTCCGACACCTTCTACGGCGACGTCTCGGAGGACGGTACCCGCAGCGAGGACACTCCCTTCCTCCACAACAGCGTCGTCGTGCAGTCCGCCGCGGACTCCTCCCGGCTGCGCACCGTCGTCGGGACCGACGGCGACGGCGCTCCCACGTCCCTCGTCCCGGCGCTGTCGGACGACGCCTGGTGCTGGTTCGGCGCAGGCCGACTCTCTCCCGAGTCGCACCTGCAGGTCACGGCGCTGAGCTTCGAGAAGACCGGTGACGGTCCGCTCGACTTCGCCTGGCGGGGAACGGAGCTCGTCACCGTCGACCTCGAAGCGGGCGAGGTGACGGACCGCGCAGGGCTGCCGTCGGAGGCCGGGATCCAGTGGTCGGGCTGGCTGCAGGAGCGCGCCGGCACCACATACGTCTACGGGGTGAAGGATGGGGACGCCAAGACCCTGCACGTCGCCGAGGTCCCCTCGGAATCGCTCACCGACCTCGAGACCTGGCGCTTCTGGGACGGTCAGGACTGGTCCTCGTCGGAGAAGAAGGCCGCGACGATCCGTGAGGACGTGGCCAACGAGATCAGCGTGACACCCTGGGAGCACGGCTTCCTCCTGCTCACGCAGGACACCTCCGAGCCGTACGGGAATCGCATCGTCGCGTCGACCTCCTGCCGCCCGCAGGGGCCGTTCGGGGATGCCTCACTCCTCGCGAGAATGACGGAGACCGGTCCCGAGGGCACATACGGCGACGAGAACATCTACGCGTACAACGCGCACGAGCATCCGGAGCTGAGGGACGGACGCAGCCTGCTGGTCAGCTATAACGTGAACTCCCTGGAGCCCGACGATCTCTACGCCGACGCGAGCATCTATCGGCCGCGCTTCCTGCGGATCGAGATCTGAGGCCGCACGCGCAGGATCAGTGCACGAGCACGCGGCCGCCCACCTCGGCGCGGAAGCAGGACCTCTCCCGCTCGAGCGCGCCCGTCGCCGCGGAGGCGAGGGTGCCGTCCACCCACCCCAGCGCCTGGCGCGCCGCCCCCGTCGCCGCGGCGAACTGGTCCAGGCCCGTCGTCCGCAGTTCCGGGACGCTGCGGGACCTCTCGTCGAAGGCGCGCGCCAGCGCAGGAACGGCGATGTCTGGCACGGCGGCGAATGGCCCGCCGATGACGATCACGGCGAGATCGAGCACGGAGGCGGCGAGGGCGAAGGGCTCTGCCATGCGCTCGAGGGCCTCGCGGATCCCGCTCCGAGCGCCCTCATCCCCCGCGAGGGCTTGACGGATCATGGCTACGAGCTGGTCCGCGTCGTCTCCGTCGCCGGTCGCCCCGGTCACCCCGCGTCCCAGCTGCGGGTGGAGGGAGAGATCTCCCGCCGTGCCGTGCGCCCCGCGTCGGATGCGCCCCTCCAGGAAGATCCCCAGAGTGGGGCGGCGCCCCAGGTGCGCGAGGGCGAAGTCCTCGACGTCCTGCGCCTCGCCGACCTCGTGCTCCGCGAGGGTTTCGGCGCGCACGTCGTTGATCAGCGAGAACGGCTGCGGAAGCACGTCGGAGAGGAGCTCGAGCGGTCTGTGGCCCTCCCACGCGGGGACCGCGACGGAGCGGACGACGCTCCCCTCGTCGTCGAGATGGCCGCCCACCGCGAGCGTCCCCGCCCACAGGTCCTCGGCACCGATCCCCTGCAGGCAGCGCCCGACCGCTTCGGCCGTCCGCTCGTGCATGGCCTGGAGGTCGCCCGGCCGCAGCACCTCGCACTCGACCCGCTCGACGGCATTGCCGGCCAGGTCCATCCGCACCGCGCGCACCGCATGGGGGCCGACGTCCACCCCCAGCACCCAGCCCTCCGGGCGCGAGAGGCGGAAGCGCTGCGCGGGCCGCCCGCGACCGGGCGTCTCGTCGGGCACGGACACGACCCACCCCTTGGCACTCAGACCGCGCAGCACATCGCCGAGAGGCCCGGGCGTGAGCCCGGTGAAGGAGCGCAGGGCGCTGATGCGCTGAGCACCGTGCGCGCGCAGCACGTCGATCACCGTCTTCTCGTTCCACCGGCGCACCGATCTGGGCTCCGCACGCTGCGCGGTGGTCTGCATCGACGGCTCCTTCATGGTGATCGACGATGACACACCGTCGAGACCCTGGACTCTTTATGTCTGAGTCCATAATATGTCACGCATCACTGTCGATGCGGTCCTGCGCATCGCCACCGTGGGAGCGGCGCCGGCCCGGGCACCGCGACGCACCTGTCGAAGGAGACACGTGATGACCCCGTTGACCCGCCGCCGATTCGCCGCTCTCGCCACCACCGCCGCCTCCGGTGCCGCGCTCGCCGCCTGCTCCTCCGGCGGGAGCGGCGGAGGGGGCGGCAAGGCCTCGGACTCCTTCACCTACTGGTCGATGTGGAAGGAGGGCGAGCCGCAGCAGAAGGTCCTCGCCGAGGAGATCCAGAACTTCACGAAGGACACGGGCGTGAAGGTCGACGTCCAGTGGTCGGGTCGCGAGGTCCTCACGCAGGTCGTGCCGCGCCTGAACGCCGGGAACCCGCCGGACCTCGTGGACAACGGCGCCCCCGACATCGCCGGGAAGCTGGGCCTGGACAACGTCATGGGCCTCGAGGACGTCTTCGGCATGGACATCGACGGCGAGGACGGCAGGACCGTGGGGGACGTGGTGCCCGAGGCCCTCCTGGACACGATGAGCAACGACGACGGCGATCCCTTCCTGGTGCCCTACGAGGTCATCGGCTCGACCCTCTGGTTCAACGCGAAGGTCACGCCCGAGCTCGCCGACAAGGCGCCCGCGAGCTGGGACGACTTCATGAAGATCCTGGATGATCTGAAGGCCGACGGCCGCACCCCGATCGCCCTGGACGGCGACATCGCCGACTACTGCGGGTACTGGGTCGAATGGGGCGTGCTGCGGGCGGGCGGCGCCGGAGCGCTGAAGAAGGCCGCGCTGGACACCACCGGGAAGGGCTTCGAGGATCCCGCCTGGAAGGTCGCCACCGAGAACGTGCAGGCCCTCATCGAGGGCGGGTACCTCCCCGAGGGCTTCAACGGCACGAAGTTCCCCACCCAGCAGGCGTCCTGGGCCGATCAGACCTCGAAGACCGACGTGATCCTCATGGGGTCGTGGCTGCCCAGCGAGGCCGCGGCCTCGCTCGAGAAGTCGGGCGAGAACCCCGCGAGCATCGAGTACGGCTCGTTCCCCTTCCCCTCCGTCGGGGACGATGCGGGCAAGGGCCTGGTGGAGGCGCAGCCCGTCGGGTTCGCGATCCCCGCGAAGGCCCGCAAGGCCGACGCCGCCAAGAAGTTCATGGCCTACTTCATGGCCAAGGACCGCATCTCCCGCATCGCGACCGAGGCCAAGAACCTCACCCCGCGCACCGACGTCGATCCGCCCGAGGAGCTGAAGGACTACTTCGAGGAGTACTCGAACGCGAAGACGACGGTGCTGTTCGCCGACGGGGTCAGCGTCGAGGCACCGAAGTGGGCGACCGACGTCTGGCAGCCGGCCCTCATCGACTTCTTCGGCGGGAAGCTCGACGCCGCGGGGTTCCGGGCCCAGCTCGCGGAGAAGACGAAGGCCGCCGGTTGATGAGCACGGCGACGGTGGCGCCGCGGGTGATGACGCGGCGCCGGCGCGGCGGGAGGCCCGGCGGCAGGCCGGGCGTCTCCCCCGCGGAGGCCGCGCGCCGCACGCTGTACTGGCCGCTGCTGCTTCCGGCCCTCGTGGTCTACGTGGGCGTGCTCCTGCTGCCCGCCCTCTACGGGGTCTACGTCAGCTTCACCACCTGGAGCGGCCGCGGCGACTCCCCCGTGTGGACCGGCCTCGCCAACTACGTGCGCCTCGCCCAGGACTCGCTGTTCCAGCGCGCATTCCTCAACACCCTGGGGATCCTGGTGGTCAGCGGGATCGGCGTGTTCGCGGTGACCTTCGCGGTCTCCGCGGTGCTGCGGGAGGTGCGCTGGGGAAGGGCGGCGCTGAGCCTGATCTTCTTCCCCTACCTGCTCTCCCCGATCGCAGTGGGCATCGCGCTGAGCCTCCTGCTCTCCCCCGACGGTCTGGTCAACGCCTCGCTGCGGAGCGTCGGCCTCGGCGCGCTCGCGCAGCAGTGGCTCACCCCCGACCTCATCTTCCGGGTGATCCTTGTGGGGCTCGTGTGGGTCAGCGCGGGCTACTACCTGACGCTCATGATGTCCGCGATCGGGCGGATCCCCCGCTACTACTTTGAGGCCGCGGAGCTCGACGGTGCCGGCCGCTTCACGGTGTTCCGCCACGTCACCCTGCCGATGACGTGGGACGTCGTGACAGTCGCTGCGGTGCTGTGGTGCATCAACGCGATCAAGGTCTTCGAGTTCATCATCGGCTTCACCGGCAACGGCGACGCCCCTCCGCCGCAGGCGCGCACCCTGACTATCGCCCAGTTCCTCACCACCACGGGCGGGCGCAACCCTCAGTACGAGCTGGGGCTGGGCAGTGCGATGGCCGTGGTGATGGTCGCCCTGATCACCGTGTTCGTGATCGGCGTGCGCCGGCTCATGCGCCGTGAGGCGCTGGACTTCTGATGGCCGACCAGAACCCCGTCCCCGCCGCGCCGCCGCGCCCCGTGCGCAGCACCGGCATCGTCGCCACGGCCGTGTGGACCGTGATGAAGGTGCTGGTGATCCTGTGGTGCGCGGGCAACGTGCTGCTGCTCGCGTGGGTCGCGATGAACTCCTTCCGCGGCGGCTCGCGGATCTTCAGCAGGCCCCTCGAGCTGCCGCGCTCGCTGAGCCTCGTGAACTACGTGAGCGCCTGGACGACCTCGTCGCTGGGGCGCGGCTTCCTCAACTCCATCGTGCTGGTGGCCGTGTGCACCGCGATCACCGTCGTGATCGCCGCGATGGCCGCCTACGCGCTCGCCCGCACGCGGGTGCCCTCGGCCGGCCCGCTCACCTCGTTCTTCGCGATCGGGCTGGGCATCCCCGTGCAGGTGGTGATCGTGCCGCTCTGGGTCGCGATGAACGCGGTCAGCTCGTTCATGTACGCGACCGTGGGCTGGTGGGACGAGCGGCTGAGCCTGGGCCTGCTGTACGTCGCGACCTCTCTGCCCTTCGCCGTGTTCCTGCTGACGGGCTTCTTCCGCTCCCTGCCCGAGGAGCTCGAGGAGGCCGCGGCCCTCGACGGCGCGAGCGCCTGGACGATCTTCCTGAAGGTGATGGCGCCGCTGGCGAGACCCGGCCTCGTCACCGCGGGGATGCTCGCGGCGATGGGGCTGTGGAACGAGACCCTGCTGGCGCTCGTCTTCGTCACCGAGAACACCAAGTACACGCTCCCCCAGGCGCTCCTGGGGCTCTACGGGACCATGCAGTACACCTCGGACTGGGGCGGCCTGTTCGCCGGCATCGTCATCGTCGTCATCCCCACCGTGCTGCTGTACGCACTGCTCGGCAAGCGCCTCGTGGAGGGTATGACGCTGGGCGCCGGGAAGTAGACGCCCGCCCCGACCCTCCGACTCCCCCGTTTCCCGCTCTCCCCTGCATCACCACGTCAAGGAGGACCGATGCGCACCGAGAACACCCCCGACCCCGTGAGCACGCCGCCGACCACTCCCGCATCACCGCCCGACGACCCCGTCCACGCCGACAGCGCCCCTGGCGTCCGCACTCCCGTGGGCCCCGCTCGGCGCAGCGTGCTCGCCGGCCTCGCCGCCGCGACGGCGACCGCCGCGGGCGCGGGCACGGCGCTCGGCGCCCCCGGCGCAGGTCCCGAACTGCGCGTCGGCGCCGGCCCCGCGCGCCCCGCCGCGCCGCAGCGCCCGTCGGCCGATGCCCCCGAGACGATCCCGGCCCTGCGCTCCTGGATCGCGGAGCACGGCAGCTTCCGCTTCCGCAGCCGCGTCGTCGTCCCCCGCGGCGACCGTGAGCTGCGCGGGGTGGCCGAGACGTTCGCCGAGGACCTCGAGGCCCTCACCGGCAGCCGCGTGCGGATCGAGGACGGCGACCGCGCCAGGGAGGGTTCCATCCTCCTGACGCGCACCCGCGGCGGCGCGAAGCGCGGGAGGAGCGGGAAGGCTCAGCCCGCGACCGGGGAGCACGGCACGGAGGCCTACGGCCTGGACGTCGCCGAGGCCGTGACGATCAGCGGCTCCGCAGCCCACGGCGTCTTCAACGGCACCCGCACCGTGCTGCAGTTGCTCGCGGCCGATCACGACCACAACAGCATCCCGCGCGGGAAGGCCCGGGACTGGCCGGACAAGGAGGTGCGCGGCGCACTCGTGGACAACACCCCGCGCCACTATTCGATGACCTGGTGGAAGGACCTCTTCCGCCAGATGAGCCACCTCAAGCTCAACCAGACCAACCTCTACATCGACGGCATCGGGCTGGACCGCGCGGAGCGGAAGCAGATCGACGAGCTCGCCGCGCAGTACTTCATCGAGCTCGTCCCGCAGCTGAACATGCCCGGTCACATGGCCCAGATCCTTCCCGCCCATCCCGAGTACCAGCTGGTCAACGCCGACGGCACGAAGAACCCTGTGGCTCTTGATCTCACGAATCCGAAGGCCGTGGACTGGGCACTGGACCGCATGGAGGAGCACCTCGAGGAGTTCGACGGCCCCGAGTGGCACCTGGGGTCCGACGAGTTCCCGGGCTGGCCCGGCACCGGCGCCGACCACCCGCAGCTCGACGCGTACGCCCAGGAGCGCTTCGGGAAGGACGCGGCCTTCGCCGACCTGTTCGCCGACTTCCAGAACCAGGCGAACGCGCGCGTGAAGAAGCACGGCAAGACCATGCTCGTGTGGAACGACATGATCCGTGCGTCGAAGGTCGTCACCCTCGATGCCGACGTCACCGTCGAGTACTGGATCCAGCACCCCGATCTGCCGGGCCTGCTCTCCGGCCCGCAGATCGCCGAGCGCGGCAACCCGCTGATCAACAGCCACGTCGACTTCATGTACTACGACCAGTCGAAGCGGAACCTCGACCCGCGCGACATCTACGAGTCGTTCGACGTGAACCGCATCGCCCTCGACGACCCGGTGGATCCGCGCAGCGTGCGCGGCGCCCGGATCTGCGTCTGGCTGGCCTGGATCAACACCCCGATGGAGTCCGACGCGGAGGTGCTCGAGAACATCCTTCCGCCCCTGCAGGCCCTCTCCCAGGTGCTGTGGGGCTCCCCGAGACCGGCCGAGACCTGGGACGGCTTCGCCTCCGTGCGCGAGGCCGTGGGCAGGGCGCCGGGGCTGATCCCGCTCTCCGAGAACGCGATCCGGCCCGATCCTGCGATCGCCCACGACGCCGAGGAGCGGATCGTCGTCGCCGCCCGCGACGCGCACGGCCGCCTGCACCTCTCGCGCCAGATCGTGCCGGGGCTGACCCGCTTTGACGTGCACACCCTCGCGAAGGACGCCGCGAGCTCCCCGCTGCTCGCGGCCGACGAGGACGGCGCGCTCGTGCTCGCCTCCCGCACCCGCAGCGGCGGCCTGCTGCTGGGGCGCGAGAAGGCCCCGGCCGACGGCCGCTTCGCCATCGAGCGGCCCCGCGTGCAGGCGGATGCGATCGCGCTGAGCGGCGGTGTCGCGATCGTGCGCGACGGCGGCGACCTGCGCGCCGTGGACGCCGACGGAGGGAAGGGCGTGCGCATCGCCCGGCACGCGACAGGCACCCCGAGCGCCGCGCACGACGGCGAGCGGACCGTGGTCGTCGCTCGCCGCGACGGCGGGAGACGCGGCAGCGGGGGCGATCGAGGGAAGGGGCGGGGCGGGTCGGGAGGCTCGGCGGCCGGTCTCGTGCTCGTGCGCGGTGCGGGCGACTCCTGGCGATCCGACGAGATCGACGACGTGTCCCCCGCGAGCGACCCGATCGTCCTCGCCCACGAGGGCGAGGCGCGTCTCCTGGTGATCGACGAGGACGCCCGGATGCGCCTGGGCACGGTCGAGGGCGACGCCGTGACCTGGGCGACGCTGGGCACCGGGGCGTCCGGAGCTCCCACCGGGGGCGTCGGCCCGGATGGCGCGATGCACGCCGCCTGGCGGACGTCGGACGGGGCCCTCATGCACGCGGACGTCACCGACGGCGCCGGGAAGGCATCGAAGGCGGCTGAGGATGTGCTCGACGACCCGACCCTGGGATTCGACCGCGACGGCGGCGTGCGGCTGCTGGTGCGCACGGGCCGCTGCACCCTGCGGGTCGCCGCGACGGCGGGATCGGGCTGGGAGACGGCCGACCTCGCCGAGTCGACCGTCGGCCGCGCTCCGCTGTCCTGGGACTCCCACGGCTGGCCCACGTATGTCACCGCGACCTCCTACGGCGATCTGCAGACGGGCACCCAGTGGGGGAAGATCGCCGACTGGGGCCGGGACTTCATGATCGGCACGATCAGCGCCCCGAGCGACGACCTGCTGCCGAGCGCGCTCGCGCGTGTCCGGCTGCGCGATCGCTTCACGAAGGACACCTCCGACCGCTTCGAAGTCCTGCAGCCGCAGGGGAAGGAGTCGGCGCCGGCGCCGCGCATCGGCGGAGGACGCCTCGAGATCTCGTCCGACGACCCGTTCTTCAGCCTGCTCGCCGCGGACACGACGCTCGCGAAGGGCAACATGAGCATCGAGGTCCAGATCGGTGCTCTGCTGGAGAGCGCGAAGACGCAGAACACGGTCATGGTGGGCACGGCTCGCGACGCGAAGAACTATGCCGTGGCCTGGTACTCCGCCGTGGACCAGCGAATCGGGTTCGACGTTGTCTCCGACGGAGTCCTGCTGCCCAGCGGTGCCGGCGGCACCGTGCCCGCGGTGCTCGGTGCGGGCGACCGGCTCGGGGTGACGGTGACCGGCACCTGGATGGCCGCGCACGTGCAGCACCAGGGCGTGTGGTCGCGCGTGCACACCGGGGTGATCAACGCGCCCGAGGACATGACGGACCCCGAGGTGCGCGGTCGCTGCCGGGCCGCGACCGCCCTGCGCGGGGACGCGGGGACCCTCGCGCTCGGAGAGCTGGTGGTGCGGGTGCGGTGAGGGGCGGCCGGGCCGACGGGCCGTGATCGGGCCGTCGGCCCCGCCCCCGGCTCGGCGCAGCGGGATCCCGTCCCCGCCCTCGTCTCAGTGCAGCGATATCAGGGCCTGGACCGGGGCGTGGTCCGAGGGGTAGCGACCCGCCGGGCTCCGGTGCACGTTGATGCCGACCGCGTGGGCCGTGACGTCGTCCGTGGTCAGCACCCAATCGATGCGGTCGCCGCCCTCGACCGGGTCCTCGTACCCGGGGAAGGTGCCCCAGTCGCGGGTGAGGTGCTTGCGCGCGCTGGACCAGGTGTCGAGCATCGGCCCGTCGCCCACGAGGGTCGTGTACGCGCCGGAGTCCTCGGCGGGCGAGTTGAAGTCGCCGGTGACGATGGTGGGCAGGCCCTCGAGCGCGCCGTCGGAGAAGAGGTCGACCATCGCCTGGGCGCTCTTGATGCGCGCGTTCTCGGACTCGTGGTCGAAGTGCGTGTTGATCATGGCCAGCTCTCGGCCCGTGCGCCGATCCTGCATGCGCGCCCAGACCACGATGCGGGTGACCCGGTTGCCCCAGGTGGCCGAGCCGATGACGTCGGGCGTGTCCGAGAGCCAGAACTGGTCCCACTCGAGCACGCGCAGCCGGCGCGGGTCGTAGAAGATCGCGGAGTACTCGTCCGCGCTGCCGCCCTGACGGCCGTAGCCGATCATGCGGTGATGGGGCAGGGCCTGCTCGATCGCCGCCAGCTGGCCGTACTTGCCCTCCTGGATGCCCAGGATCGTGGGCTGCTCGCGCTCGAGCAGGTCGACGAGGATCGGCTCGCGCTCGGGCCAGTGGTCGGCCTCCCCGGGCTTCGTCTGGGCGGTGTTCTCCATGCGGATGTTGAAGGTCATCACGTGGAGGCGGCTGCCGCGGGCGCGGCCGATGAGGGGCGCGTCGCCGTGACCGGGCCTGCCGTGATGTCCGGCAGGGGCGGTCGGGGCGGCGGAACCTGTGGCGGTGCCGGTGCTGGCGCCCGCTGCGGAGGCGGGGCCGGCGGCCGCGACGGCGCCGAGGCCGCCGACGGCGCTCGTGCCCAGGCCGGTGAGGAGGGCGCGGCGGTTGACCGATCGGGACATGGCGGGGCTCCAGGTGGGGTGAGGGGGGATGTCTTCTCCACCTTCACCGCGCGGCGGGGGCGCTGTCGCGCCTCGCACCCGTCGACTCGGCAGAATTCTTCGAGTCGTCACGACCCGGGCATCTCCTGCTCATCGCACTGGGGGCCGCCCATCCGCGTGCGGTCCTCACCACCCGCCGCTCGCGATTCGCAACGATGCACATCGCGCTCACGCCGGCCCCGTTCGCGCGTGCCGCTCGCTCACGCCTCTCCAGCGCCTTCCCCTCGGGGTTCGGGCCTCGGCGGCGGCTTTCCTCGGGCACACATCGCCTCCTCCCGTGAACTGGCGTTGCCGCCTCCCAAATCTCCGTCGCGAACGCCCCGACCCTCGCCGCGGGCCGGGTGGGGCGGGATGACGGGCAGCGGGCGGTCGTCCGCTCGCGCAGCGCACGCTCGGGCTCGAAGGGGATCGATCGAGATTCCACCGCAAGTCATAGTCTCCGTGAATCTGCCTCCTCACCACGTCGTCGCCCTCGCCACGTGCATCGTCGGCAGGCACAGTACCCGCCGACCGCTCGGCCTCGACCACCGGCCGCGCTCGCGCGTACGCTCGCCACGGGCTCCCGCTCCCTCGGGCGCTGCGGGCATTCCTGCACGTTCCCGCCTTGCCCCCCCCGCTGATACCCAGCGCCACTTCCCAGGCCCTGCTTCCCATCCCTCGCTCCTCGGAGGTCTCCATGTCCCCCTCGTCCGCTTCGACGATCGCCGACCTGCTGCCCAGATCCGCGATCGCGCTGGACGTCGCGGCCGAAGACCGGACTGCGGCGATCCGTGCGGCGGGCGACCTGCTGAGCAGGGCCGGCAACGCCGGCGCCACGTACACCGACGCGATGATCCGCACGGTCGAGGAGCACGGCCCGTACATCGTCATCACCCCGGGCTTCGCGCTCGCCCATGCCCGTCCCGACGACTCGGTCGCGCGCACCGGCATGTCCTTCGTGCGCCTGGCGGAGCCGGTCGTCTTCGGGCACGAGACGAACGACCCGGTCACGATCGTGATGGCGCTCGCCGCGGCCGACGACTCCGCCCACCAGCACGCCCTCGCCGCGCTCGCCGGGGCGCTCGCGGATCCGGGGCGCCGCGCCGCCCTGGACACAGCATCCTCGGCCGAGGAGGTTCTGGCGGCGCTCGACGGCGACGCCGCGGCGTCTGCGGCGGGCATGGGCGACACCGCTGCTTCCCCGCAGGCCGGCTCCGCCGCCCAGGCGACCTCGCCGGCCGACCCGCGAGCACCCGGAGAGGCGCCGGCGTCTGCCGGCCCCGCTCCGGCCGACCCGGCCGCGCTCGCCGACGCCGTCCCCTCGAAGAACCTGATCCTCACCGTGTGCGGGAACGGCCTGGGCACGAGCCTGTTCCTGAAGAACACCGCGGAGCAGGTGCTGGACCGCTGGGGCTGGTCGCCGTACCTCACGGTCGAGGCAACGGACACGATCTCCGCGAAGGGCCGCGCGAAGGAGGCGGACTTCCTGCTGACCTCCGGCGCGATCGCCCAGACCCTCGGGGACGTGGGCGCGCCCGTCGAGGTGATCGAGAACTTCACCTCGCAGGCGGAGATCGACGCCGCCCTGCGCCGTCTCTACGCCGTCTGAGCAGCCCCTCCCCGCCTGATCTCCCCGTCCCCTCGTCACCCGCACGGAGCCCGTCATGCACGTCCTCGTCGCGATCGCCCAGTTCCTCGTCAACGAGATCCTGAGCGTCCCCGCGTTCCTCATCGGCATCATCACCGCGATCGGCCTGATCGCCCTGCGCAAGAGCGTCGGCCAGATCGCCGGCGGCGCGATCAAGGCCGTCCTCGGCTTCCTTCTCATCGGGGCCGGGGCCACGCTCGTGACCGCTTCGCTCACACCGCTCGGCGCGATGATCCAGGGCGCGCTCGGGGCGCAGGGCGTGGTACCGACGAACGAGGCGATCGCCGGCATCGCCCAGGAGCAGTTCGGCGCCCAGGTGTCCTGGCTGATGATCCTGGGGTTCGTGGTCGCGATCCTGCTCGCGCGCTTCACGCCGCTGCGCTACGTCTTCCTCACCGGCCACCACCTGCTGTTCATGGCCACCCTGATCACGATCGTCATGGCCTCGGCGGGGATGCCCTCGCCCGTCGTGGTGATCCTCGGGGCGGCGCTGCTGGGCGTGCTCATGGTGTCACTGCCGGCGCTCGCCCAGCCGTGGACGCGGCGCATCACGGGCGACGACTCGATCGCCATCGGCCATTTCGGCTCCGCCGGGTACATCGCCGCTGGCACCGTCGGCCGACTCGTCGATCCGAAGGGGAAGAGCCGCTCGACCGAGGACCTCAAGGTGCCAGAGTCGCTGCGCTTCCTACGCGACTCGATGGTCGCGACCGCGCTGTCGATGGTGCTCATGTACGTGATCGTCGCCGTCATCTATCTGGTCCGCGCCGGCGAGAAGACGGCGTTCACCGCCTTCGAGGGCGGGGCGACGAACGTGGGCAACTACCTCATGCAGTCCGTGACGCAGGGCCTGCAGTTCGGCATCGCGGTCGCAGTGATCCTGTTCGGCGTGCGCACGATCCTCGGCGAGCTCGTCCCCGCCTTCCAGGGCATCGCCGCGCGCGTGGTGCCCGGTGCGGTGCCCGCGCTGGACGCCCCGATCGTCTTCCCCTACGCCCAGAACGCCGTGCTCATCGGCTTCCTCTCGAGCTTCGTGGGCGGGCTCGTGGGGCTGCTGCTGCTCGGCACGGTGTTCGGTCCGCTGTTCGGGCTGGCGCTGATCCTGCCCGGGCTCGTCCCGCACTTCTTCACCGGTGGCGCCGCCGGCGTCTACGGCAACGCGACCGGCGGGCGCCGCGGCGCGGTCGCGGGCGCGTTCGTCAACGGCCTGCTGGTCACCTTCCTGCCGGCGCTGCTGCTGAAGGTGCTGGGCACCTTCGGGTCGGCCAACACGACCTTCGGCGACACCGACTTCGGCTGGTTCGGCATCCTCATCGGCTACGGTGCGCGCCCCGGCGTGCTGCTGGGCTCGGTGATCCTCGCGGTGATCGGCCTGGTCATCCTCGGTGCGGCGATCACGGTGCAGAAGCGCGTCGTGGACCGGGGGTGGGATCCGGCGCCGGCGCGCGCGAGCCTGGTCGAGGCTGTTGCGGACGGCGGGAGTGCGACGGGAGCGTCCGACGGGGCCGGTGCAGCCGACGGGGCCGACGCGGTCGCGGGCGGCACCGCCGCGCGCTATCCGCGGGTCGCGCCGCCGGTGGGCGCGCCGACTCCTCCCCCGCCCCCGGAGAGCTGACGCCGGGCACCCGTCACCCGTCGGACGTGGCTCCGCGGGAGCGCGGTCCCCGCAGACGTGGCAGCGGGGGCGCGGTCCCGGCGGATGTGGCGGCGCGGGGCACGGGCCTGTCGGGCGTGGCACCGCGGGGCACTGTCCCGGCGCTACGAGTTGCGGTGGAAAATGTACGGAACTCCCGCTCGGGGCTCAGCGTTCATTTCCCACCGCAACTCGTAGCCTCGGCACACCCCGTGGCCGAGGACACGGACCGCACCCCTCTTCCCCTCCCGCACGCGGCTGCAGCGGCATACGGTCCCGGCGCCGGCGCCTACGCGGGCACCGAGCTCGCCCGACCTCTCATCTCGCAAGCAGGCCGTCCCCTCGACGCGCGACACCGCGCGCGAAGGGTGTGGGCGCCCACGCCGCAGACGTCTTCCCGATCACACTGCCTGCCGGTATCTCATAGATGAGATACGCTCCCGAGCATGACGACGACCGACGAGTTCACCTCTCAGACCCGTCCCGCAGACGGCTCCACCGCGCCCTCTGCCCCCTCCGCACAGCTCGCCGCGGCGTCCGCCGCCGCCGGTGTCCGTGCGGGCGACCAGGACTACCGGAACGAAATCGGCCGCCTCATCCGCGACGCCCGTCTGCACTCGGGCCTCACGCAGGCCCAGCTCGCCGCGAAGCTCTCCACCTCGCAGAGCACGATCAATCGGATCGAGAAGGGCCAGCAGAACCTGACGCTCGACACCCTCGCGAAGATCGGAGCAGCCCTCGACTCGGGGATCGTCGGCATCGGATCGTCGGCCCCCTCGCACCTGCGCGTGGAGGGCGGCACCACGCTGAGCGGCGCGATCGACGTGAAGACCTCGAAGAACGCCGGGGTCGCGCTGCTGTGCGCCTCACTCCTGAACCGCGGCACCACGGTGCTGCGTCGGGTCGCGCGCATCGAGGAGGTCAACCGTCTGCTCGAGGTGCTCTCCTCGATCGGCGTGCGCACCCGCTGGCTGAACGAGAACAACGACCTCGAGATCATCGTGCCCGAGCACCTGGATCTGGTCTCGATCGACGCCGGCGCCGCCCGTCGGACCCGCAGCATCATCATGTTCCTGGGCCCGCTCATGCACCGCGAGCAGGAGTTCCAGCTCCCCTACGCGGGCGGCTGCGACCTGGGCACCCGCACCGTCGAGCCCCACATGACGGCGCTGCGGCCCTTCGGCCTCGAGGTCGTCGCGACCGAGGGCCACTACCAGGCGAGCGCGACCCCGGGCGCCGGTCCCCGTCGGCCCATCGTCCTCACCGAGCGCGGGGACACCGTCACCGAGAACGCCCTGATGGCCGCCGCCCGCTACGAGGGCGAGACGATCATCCGCAACGCCAGCCCGAACTACATGGTCCAGGACCTCTGCTTCTTCCTCGAGAAGCTCGGCGTCGAGATCGAGGGCATCGGCACCACGACCCTGCGGGTGCACGGGAAGTCGGAGATCCGGGCCGACGTCGACTACGCCCCCAGCGAGGACCCGATCGAGGCGATGAGCCTGATCGCCGCCGCGATCGTCACGAAGTCCTCGATCACCGTGCGCCGCGTGCCCATCGAGTTCATGGAGATCGAGCTCGCGGTCCTGGAGGACATGGGCTTCACCTACGACCGCACCGAGGAGTATCTCGCGGCCAACGGCAAGACCCGTCTCGTGGATATCACCACGCACGTCTCGGACCTGCGGGCCCCGATCGACAAGATCCACCCGATGCCCTTCCCCGGGCTGAACATCGACAACCTGCCGTTCTTCGCGGTGATCGCCGCGACGGCCGAGGGGCAGACCCAGCTGCACGACTGGGTGTACGAGAACCGCGCGATCTACCTGACCGACCTCAACAAGCTCGGCGCGCGCGTGCAGCTCATGGACCCGCACCGCGTGCTGATCGACGGCTCGACCCACTGGAGCGGCGCGGAGCTGGTGTGCCCGCCGGCGCTGCGTCCGGCGGTCGTCATCCTGCTGGCGATGCTCGCGGCGAAGGGCACCTCGGTGCTGCGCAACGTCTACGTCATCAACCGCGGCTACGAGGACCTCGCCCAACGCCTGAACGCACTCGGTGCGCAGATCGAGACGTTCCGGGACATCTGAGGACGACGGTCGAACGCCTCCGCTCCCCCGGTTCGGCGCACGCATGAAGGCTTCCGTGCACGTCAGGGCACGGGTCAGTACACGGGCGCGGGCTGAGCCAGGGCGATGATCGGCCCCAGCGTGGCGAGCACCAGAGCCGCGCAGGGGACGAGCAGGACCCAGGCTTTCCCCCCTTTCCTGCGCACCAGCAGGAGGATGCCGATGACCGCGCCCAACAGCGCGAGCAGCAGCGCGACAGCCGGAAGCGCCGTCGTCCAGAGCGCGCCGGTGTTCCACCCATGGTGGACCGTGGACTCCTCCGATCCCGGGGACGGAGGCAGGAGGTAGGTGGTCCGGCAGAGCGCGACGACCGTCGCGATCATGACGAGCGACCACACGCCCGCCACGGCGCTGAGTCCCGCGGTGATGATCGCCAGCGGCCGCCCCGTCCGCTGTTCCCGGGCCGACGTCGCGGTCTCCCGCCCGTCCTCACCCGGCCGACGCTGCTCGTACGCGCTCACGCGTCACCTCCCCCGGGCTGCATCCGCCCGTCGATTCCCGTCCACTGCCCATCATCCTGGGCATCCTAGGTCGATCTGCCCATGGGGACTTGTGCCCATGGGCAGCCGCTGATCGTGTCTCTACGCTGTCGACGCAGAGGACAGGAGGAGACGATGTCAGGATT
Source organism: Brachybacterium kimchii (assembly GCF_023373525.1). Classification (NCBI taxonomy): domain Bacteria; kingdom Bacillati; phylum Actinomycetota; class Actinomycetes; order Micrococcales; family Dermabacteraceae; genus Brachybacterium; species Brachybacterium kimchii. The sequence continues at coordinate 3,273,143 of NZ_CP097218.1, read as the reverse complement.
CGTCGGCGCCGACACGACACAGCTCAGGGCCTTCAGCACCAAGGTCTCGCAGGGCGCCGAGCGTCTCGAGGCGCTCGGCGATTCCCTCGCGAGGGCCGTCGCGGCGGCGCGGTGGGACGGCCCGGACGCCGAGGCGTTCCGCGAGACGTGGAGCGGCTATGTGGGCCCATCACTCGACGGATACGTCGCCCAACTCCGTAGACACGGAGAGAATCTGAGACAGCAGGCCGAGGACCAAGACTCGGCATCGGGCGCTCACGGCGCGGATTGGGCCTCGCGCGGCGACGGGCCGCAGAGCGGTTATCGGAGCGACTCCAGCGATGAGGACGGTGAGCGCAAGCCGCTGGACCCCCAGGACCGCAATGGTGATCCCGAGATTCCGCAGTCCATGGAGGACTGGGACAAGAACCAGGAGGGCCACCAGGAGCCGGACGGTCCGATCGACCTCGACGTCGACCGATTCACGTCCGACTCGATCAATCAGCACGGGGTCGGCGACTGCTGGTTCCTGGCATCGCTCGGCGCCACTGCCCGGGCGAATCCTGAATTCCTGCGTCAACACATCGAGGACAACGGGGACGGCACTTACACCGTCACGATGTACGACCAGGGGAAACCTGTCGACATCACGGTGAACGGCACCTTCAACAGCGCCGGCGTGCAGGGCGGCGGCGGAGAGCCGAACTGGGCATCGATCTACGAGAAGGCTGCCGCGGAGTACATGGGCGGCTCGTACTCCGACCTCAACGGCGACCAGCCCGAGCTCGCGCTCGAGATGATCACCGGCAACGATGCCCATTACGACGACGATGCGTCGCTCGAAGACATCCAGGCCCATCTGGCCGAGGGGCCGGTTGTCGTGGACACCCAGCCGGAGAAGGAAGGGTGGTGGCTGTTCCAGAACGACCACGTCGAGAAGGACACCGTCGTCCCGAACCACTCCTACATCGTGGAGGGCGTGGAGAACCGGGAGAACCCTCCAGGATCCGGGGACATGCAGCCGATGATCCACGTCCGCAACCCCTGGGGGCCGGGCGCCGAGCAGAACGACAAGGCGGCAGGCGACCTCTGGCTCACTCGGGAAGAATTCGACGAGAACTTCCGCAGGACGAACTACGTCCAGAAGCCCGAGACGGAGAGCTGAGATGGTGGAGACGCAATTCGTCGATCATGCCCAGGGAACCCAGGCGAAGATCGGCACGACGCTCGTGGGCATCATGCGCGTGGGCGACGCCGATGGTCGCGGCGTCGCCCAGTTGATGATCCGGAGCTCCCATGGCGACCTCGTGGAGACCGCCTTCGAGGGGGACGAAGTGGCGATCCCCGATGACGGCTTCGCCGTCATCGGAGCCGCGACGCCCCCCGACGCCGAGAACCCGCGCTGGCGCATCGCACTCGGCCATCGTGCGAAGAGAGAGGGCGATCCGCGCTCCACCCCCTGAGAGGGGACCGGTCGGCCCACACCCCCGACGAAGCCAACAGCTCACCCCGTCACGCACGAAGCGCCGCGCCGCCCCCCCCCCCCCCCCCCCCCCCGGAATGTCCGGATCGGTTGCGCAGGGTGCCCCGAGCGTGTGGGATGGCACCAGGCCGCCGCGGGGAGCGCGCCGCACCAGCGGTGCACTGCGCGGCCGGGGACGACGTCGGCATCGACGCCGGCGCCGCATGACGGAGGGGGAACTCCATGCGCCGCATCCTGTGTCTCTGCGCCGCCTCATCACTGCTCGCACTCGGCCTGGTCGCGTGCGGATCCGACTCCGAGGAGGATCCGCCGACGACGGCCGAGGCGACCACCGAGCAGTCCGGCGACGACGACTCGCCCAGCGAGGAGACCACCGAATCCGCCTCCGACGACACCGACTCGGAGGACGCGGACAGCGGGGACAGCGAGACGCCGGCCCCGGACGACGACCCGTCGGACGACCCCTCAGACACCCCCTCGGACGATCCGTCGGAGAGTCAGGACGACGCCTCCGACGAGCCGTCCGACAGCAAGGACGGGGATGACTCCTCCGGCTCGACCACGGGCGCCTCGACCTCGATCGACACGCTGTGGATCGACGACACCTGGACCATCGAGGACGTCGACGAGGACCTGTGCGAGATGGGCGGCAAGTCCCGCTCGCCCTACGCCCAGGACGACGACATGTTCGTCTGCGGGCCGACGGCCGCGGGCGCCCTGGCGTGCGACATGGCCGAGGGCGAGACGGTGGCCATGTGCATCACCTCCGCGGTCGACCACACGGCGATCCGCTTCGACTCCCCCACCGCCGCCGACGGTGACATGGATCAGGGCGACGGCGACCTGATCCCCCTGTTCGTCCAGCTGGACGACGGCAGCGAGAACGGCATCCAGTGCTCGACGATCTCCCATGACCACGACGAGCACTGGCACGACAAGCTCAGCTGGTACCGCTGCGACGACGGCTCCGAGCTGCTGACCGACGAGCTCATCGAGGAGACCTTCGACCGCGGGGACGACGGCAGTTCCTGGACCGCGCAGCGCTCGGTGGACAAGGGGAAGCCCGAGACCGTGCCCGTCATGGACGCGGTCTTCGCGGGCAACGACTGACCGGGCCGCGCAGGGCCTGCGTCCCGGCAGCCCGACGCCCCTAGGGGATCATCCAGGCGAGCACCGGCGTGGACTGCAGGAACACGATCACGCACATGAGCGCGAGGAAGACGATCGACCAGGGCAGCACGCGCCGCAGGATCTCCCCCTCCTTGCCCGCGAGCCCCACGGCCGCGGCGGCGATCGCGAGGTTCTGAGGGGAGATCATCTTGCCCAGCACGCCGCCCGAGGAGTTCGCCGAGGCCGTCAGCAGGGGCTCGAGGCCGGCCTGCTGCGCGGCCGAGGCCTGCAGGGCGCCGAACAACGAGTTCGAGGACGTGTCCGAGCCGGTGACGGCCACGCCGATCCAGCCGAGCACCGGGGAGACCAGGGCGAACAGGCCGCCGGAGGCCGCGAGCCAGGTGCCCAGCGTCGAGGTCTGCCCGGAGGCGTTCATGACGTACGCGAGCGAGAGCACGGCCATCACGGTGACGATCGCCGCGGCCAGCTGCTGGTAGGTGCCGGTGTACGCCTTCCAGGCGCGGGCCGGGGAGATGCCGATGACGGGGATCGAGATCAGGCCCGCGATCACCAGCCAGGTGCCCGCGGAGGCCGGGATGTCGAGCTTGAAGGTCGGGATGGTCGAGGGCTCGCCTGCGGCGTTCAGCAGATGCAGCCCGGGCCACTGGAACGAGGGGTTCAACGCCTCGTGGGCGATGAGGTCCTTGATGCCCGGCAGCTGGGTGATCACGAACAGCGCCACGATGATGCCGTACGGGGCGTAGGCGCGGACCACGTCGGCCGTGGTGTCGTGCGCGTCGCGGTCGGCCTCGGCCATCTCCTCAGGGGTGCGGACGCCGGCGCCGGAGGCCTGGGATCGGCCGGACGCTTCGTCGGCATCGGCCGCGGGGACGAAGGCCCCGCGCGGCTGCCAGACGCGCAGCAGGAGCACCACGGCGAGCGCCGCGACGAGCGCGGCGACGATGTCGGTGAGCTGGGTGGAGATGAAGTTCGAGGTGACGAACTGCGCCAGCGAGAAGACGATGCCGCAGGTCAGGGTTGCCGGAAGGGTCTGCACGAGGCCGCGTCGGCGGTCGATGATGAACACCAGGATCATCGGCACGATCACCGCGAGCAGCGGCGTCTGGCGCCCGACCATCGAGGAGAGCAGGTGCTCGTCCTGGCCGCTGACCTTGGCGAGCGTGGTGATCGGGACGGCGAGCGCGCCGAAGGCGACCGGCGCGGTGTTGGCGACGAGCGCGACCACGGCGGCCTTCAGCGGCTTGATACCGATGGCCAGGAGCATGACGCTGGTGATCGCCACGGGCGTGCCGAAGCCGGCGAGCGCCTCGAGCAGGGCGCCGAAGCAGAAGGCGATGATGACGGCCTGGATCCGCTGGTCGTCGCTGACCTTCGCGAAGGAGCGCCGCAGCACGTCGAAGTGCCCGGTCACCACGGTCATGTTGTAGACCCAGATCGCGTTGATGACGACCCACAGGATCGGGAAGAACCCGAAGGCGGCGCCCTCGGTGGCCGAGAGCAGGGCCTGGCCCACGGGCATGGCGTAGGCGAGCACAGCGACCAGCAGCGAGAGGACGAGGGCGATGAGCCCCGCCTTCCAGGCCGTCAGCCGCACGACCCCGATCAGCACGAACAGCACCACCAGGGGCAGCATCGCCACCAGGGCCGTGAGCAGGAGCGAACCGCCCAGAGCATCGAGGACGGGCTGGTACATGGGAACCTCGCTCAGGGGTCTCGGGACGGGGGGACGGCCGTCGCCCGCGACACCGAGCCCGCGCGAGATCTGCGCGTGAGGGGCTCTCCGTCGACGGTGACGTGGATTGCGGCAGTGGGCCGGACCGATCAGTGGTCTGACCACACAGCGGCACGCTAGGGTGGCGCGCAGCACATGTCAATGCCGCGAAGGGAGCCGTGTCGTGACCACCGCGTCCTCAGCCCACGGCTCGGAGCTCCCCCGCGCGGCACGGACCGACGCCTGGCGGCCGGTGCACCGCAGCCGCGCCTACGAGCTCGTCGTCGAGCGCATCGAGGAGCAGATCACCAGCGGCGCGCTGCACGTGGGCGACACCCTCCCGGCCGAGCGCGACCTCGCCGAGAGGCTGCAGGTCAGCCGCGCCGCGGTGCGCGAGGCGATCCGCACGCTCGAGGCGCAGGGCGCCGTCCGCTCCGCCGTGGGCTCGCGGCCGGTCGCCGGCACCCAGGTCGTGGCGGAGACCAGCGATGCGCTCACGCGGCTGCTGCGCCTGCACGTCGCGCTGTCGAGCTTCCCGATGGCCGACGTCCTCGAGGCGCGCGTCATGCTCGAGCGCTCGAGCGCGAGCCTGGCCGCGGGCAATGCCTCCGCGCAGGACCTCTCGGGGCTGCGCGAGATCCTCCGGGACATGGACGAACCCGGCATCGATCGCGCCCAGTTCAACGAGCTCGACACCGCCTTCCACGTGGCCCTCGCCGAGGCGGGTCACAACCGTCTGGTCACCGACATGACGATCGCTATCCGCGAGTCCATGCGGCTCCCGATCCTGCAGGCCTTCGGCACCCTGGAGGACTCCGACGCGCTGATCGCGAGGCTGCGCGCGGAGCACCACGGCATCCTGGACGCGATCGAGGAGGGGTCCGCGCAACTGGCCTCCGAGCGCATCGAGGCCCATATCCGCGCCGCCTACGCGAGCCTATGGGGATGAGCCGGTCCCGGGACCGACGGGCCGTCGCGCGCGACCGCTCCGCCGGCCCGAGGAGGATGCAGCCATGACGGCGGCCCCGTTCGGCTCCGACCTCGGCGACGTGGTGCGCATACCGCAGCCCGAGGGCTCCCTGCAGGTGATCACGCGCGGTGAGCACGGCTCGCCCGTGCTGCTCCTCAGCGGTGCGGGCAACGACAGCGCCTCCCTGAGCTGGCGACGACTGATCCCCGTCCTCGCCGAGTCCCATCGCGTGCTCGCCCTGGACTGGCCGAAGCAGGGCGGCTCGATCCCCTGGGACGGGACGGCGGACCATCAGCGGATGCTGCGGTGCATCGATACCGTCCTCGAGCGCTTCGCCATGGACGCGGTCGACCACGTCGGGCTCTCGCAGGGCGGCGCCCTCGCCCTCGCGTACGCGATCGAGCGACCCGAGCGCGTCTCGCGACTGGTGGCGCTCGCGCCGGCCGGGATCCTGTCGTTCCCGCCCGTCGTCCATCAGCTGCTGTGGGTGACGGCGCGATGCCGTCTGCTGAACCGGACGCTGCCGTCGCTGGTCTTCCGCAGCTGCGCGGCGTGCGCGTGGTTCGCCCGCACCAGCCTGTTCGCGGGCCCCGTCGACGATCTCGAGGACATCGTCGACGAGTTCCATGCCGACGTGCTCGCCCACGGCTCGGCCTCCTCGGACTGGCAGAACGCCTCGATCGGCTTCCGGCGCATGACCGTCGACCTGCGTCCCGATCTGCATCGCATCAAGTGCCCGACGCTGATCATCCAGGGCAGCAAGGACGTGGCCGTGCCGCCGAAGACAACGCGCGCCGCGGCGGACGCCATCCCCGGTGCGAGGTTCGAACTGATCGCCGGGGCGGGGCACTGGTCGAACCGTCAGTGCCCGGACCGGGTGAACGCGCTGATCACAGACTTCCTCGCGGACTGATCGCTTCGGCTGATCGAGTCGGACTGATCGAGTCGGACTGACCGAATCGAGCCCGATCGGCGGCGAGCCCGGATGCGGGGCCGCTGCGGACCGCTGCGGACGGCTCAGGTCCTCAGCGACTGCATCTGCGCGAAGAGCCGCAGCATGGCGGCGCGCTTCTCCGTGTCGCTGCCGTTGTCGTTCAGGATCATCAGCGTCTCGTTGTCGGGCAGCGGATAGGTCGAGTGCGGGAACACGAAGGTCCCGCCGTTGCGGGAGTCGTCCGCGTCCTCCGGGTCCGACGCGGGGTAGCTCTGCGCCCACAGCTCGGCGAAGAGCGCGACGACGTGCGGACGCAGCCGCGAGTAGGCGCTGATGACCTCGCCGGCGACCGCGTCGATCGCGAACTCGACGTCCTCCGTGCACAGGGCAGGGTCGGTGACCGGGGCGTCCCGGGCCGGGTACGTGTCGGACTGCTCCCGGGCCGCGCTGTCTGCCGCCGGGACCTCCGCCGTCGGGCCGTCCGGGTCGACGCGCTCGGCCTCGGCCTGCAGCTGGGCGACGGTCATCAGGTCATGCGCGGCCATCCACGCGGCCATGTCGGCCGCGGCGAGGGCATGGGCCCCCTCGAGGATCGCAGGCGGCTCGGGCTCCTCGTCCGTGCCGTCATAGGTGGCGCCGAACAGGGCGAGCGCCGCCAGGCGGATGCGCGCATCGGCCCCTTCGACGCCTCCCGACGGGATCTCGACGGGCACCTCACCGACGACGGCGAGCGTGGACCACGCGTGGGCGAGCCAGCGCACGTCACCGCCGCTCGCGAGCCCCTGGGCGTAGTGGGCGCACAGGGCGTCGAAGACCGAGGCGCCCTCGGGCGGGGCTGTACCCCTGCACTCCCCCGGCTCCTCGGCCGGATCGCTGGTCGGTCTCATGTGCGCATTCTGCTCCGAAGGACCGACGAACCAGCCGTTGTGGGGTGACGCGGCGCGGCGGCGCCACCGACGACGCGCTCAGTCGTGCAGGTGCTTGATCGCGTAGTCCGCCTGCTCCTTCGTGAACTGCTCGCCGTACTCGGAGGTGATCTGGTCGCGGATCTCGTCGTCGGACATGCCGTCCGCGGAGTACGACTTGGCCTTCTCCAGCGCGTTCTTGTTCCAGTCGGCGTCCACGTGGTCGACCGCGTAGGTGGCGGTCTCCTCGCTGTAGCCCTCGAAGACGAGGGTGTCGTGGATGCCCTTCTTCGAGGAGAAGAGCATGTCGGACTGGATCTTCGCGTCGGCGAGGGCGCCGTCCTTGTCGTCGGGGTCGACGTCCGTGCCGTCGGCAGCGGAGTCGCCGGAATCGTCGGCGTCGGCCGACGACTCGTCGTCCGGGGTCGCGTCGACGGTGTGGTCGGAGGGCGTGGCGGAGTCGCTGGGCTCGTCCGACGCGTCGTCGTCGGACGAGGAGGCGGAGACCGTGGTCGGAGCGGGCTCGTCATCGGTGTCTGCGCTGTTGACGAGCACGACGATCACGATGATGACGGCCGCGATCGCGAGCAGCGCGAGGCAGCCGCAGCCGCCCAGCACCCACCACAGCGTCTTGGACTTCTTCGGCGGCTCCTGCCCCTGGCCCGGGGTCTGCGGGGACGCGGAGAACTGCGGGGCCTGCGAGGAGTCCCCGTACTGCGGGGCGGGGGCCGCGGAGCCGGAGGCTCCGTCCGCGGCCCCGTAGGGACCGCTCGCCGAACCATAGGTGTCGCCGGCGGAGCCGTAGGCACCATTCGCGGACCCGGCGTCGGGGAACCCGGAGTTCGCGGAGCCGTTGTTCTCGGGGGAAGGGGTCGAGCTGGTCATCTGTCGTTCCGTTCGGAAGGAGGTATGTGCGGGCCCCCGTCGCGAGGGTTCGCGGACCCGTCAGCGTGCGCGGAGGAGGGACGGCAGGGAGAACTCTACGGACATCTCGGACGGCCGACCCGACGTCTCGCGACCCGACACCGCGGCAGACGGGACGCGTGGGATCCGACCGAGTCCGCCGTGCGACTCCGCGTGCGTTGCCCGTCGCGGACCGCCCGCCGCCACCGCACGTCCCCCGTGCTACGGTCGTCGCCGATCCCTCGGGTGCCCGTCGCAACGGGCTGAGATCGGACTGACGCAGTCCGAGTACCGACCGAACCTGCTCCGGGTCATGCCGGCGAAGGAAGAAGGAGAGCGACTGCATGTCTGCACGCCCTGAGAACTACCCCACCCACTGCCTCGGCCACCTCGAGGACTCCGAGCACGACATCCGCGTGCCGGTCACGAGGATCTCCCAGGACGACTCCCCCACCGGGACGCCGAACCCGCCGCTCGAGGTCTACCGGACCGCCGGCCCCGGCAGCGAGCCGGAGGTCGGCCTGCCCGCGCTGCGCGAGAACTGGATCCGCGATCGCGGCGACGTCGAGGAGTACCAGGGACGTGCCCGTGACCTGGCCGATGACGGCCGCGGGGCGGTGCGCCGCGGCGGGGCGAGCGCCGAGTGGCGCGGCGCGCGTCGCTCGCCGGTCCGCTCGGTCGGCGGACGCACCGTCACGCAGATGCACTACGCCCGTCGAGGCGAGATCTCCCCCGAGATGCGTTTCGTGGCGCTGCGGGAGGGCTGCGACGTCGAGCTCGTGCGCGAGGAGCTCGCCGCGGGCCGCGCGATCATCCCCGCGAACGTGAACCACCCCGAGGCGGAACCGATGATCATCGGCCGACGCTTCCTGGTGAAGGTCAACGCGAACATCGGGAACTCGGCGGTCACCTCGTCGATCGCCGAGGAGGTCTCCAAGCTCGAGTGGGCCACCCGCTGGGGTGCGGACACGGTCATGGATCTGTCCACCGGGGACGACATCCACACCACTCGCGAGTGGATCCTGCGCAACTCCCCCGTGCCGATCGGCACCGTCCCGATCTACCAGGCTCTGGAGAAGGTGAACGGCGACGCGAACGCGCTCACCTGGGAGATATTCCGGGACACGGTGATCGAGCAGGCCGAGCAGGGCGTGGACTACATGACGATCCACGCCGGCGTGCTGCTGCGCTACGTGCCGCTGACGGCGAACCGGGTGACGGGCATCGTCTCGCGCGGCGGCTCGATCCTGGCCGGCTGGTGCCTCGCCAGGCACCGGGAGAACTTCCTCTACGAGCACTTTGACGAGCTGTGCGAGATCTTCGCCCGCTACGACGTCTCCTTCTCGCTCGGCGACGGGCTGCGTCCCGGGTCCCTGGCAGATGCGAACGACGCCGCCCAGTTCGCCGAGCTCGACACCCTCGCCGAGCTCACCCGCCGCGCCTGGCAGCACGACGTGCAGGTGATGGTCGAGGGCCCTGGCCACGTGCCGCTGCACCTGGTGCGCGAGAACGTGGAGCGCCAGCAGGAGCTGTGCGACGGGGCGCCGTTCTACACGCTCGGGCCGCTGGTCACGGACGTCGCCCCTGCGTATGACCACATCACCTCGGCGATCGGGGCGACGGAGATCGCCCGCTACGGCACCGCGATGCTCTGCTACGTGACCCCGAAGGAGCACCTGGGTCTGCCGGACCGCGACGACGTGAAGACGGGCGTGATCACCTACAAGATCGCCGCCCACGCGGCCGATGTCGCCAAGGGCCACCCCGGGGCCCGCTCACGGGACGACGCTCTGTCGAAGGCGCGCTTCGAGTTCCGCTGGCGCGACCAGTTCGGACTCTCCCTGGACCCGCAGCTGGCCGAGGAGTACCACGACGAGACCCTGCCGGCCGAGCCCGCGAAGACCGCGCACTTCTGCTCGATGTGCGGACCGAAGTTCTGCTCGATGAAGATCTCGCAGGACATCCGCGACGAGTTCGGCGGCGAGGCCGCCCAGCAGGAGATCGCGGCGGCGGGCATGGCGGAGAAGTCCCGGGAGTTCCGCGAGCGCGGCGGGACCGTGTACCTCCCGGAGCCGGGGGTCGGGGTGCCGGTGGGTGAATGACTTCCCATGACCCGGAGGCCCTATCGGAACGTTGGAGGGCGCACACTACTCCCTCCGACACATTCCGACACACACCGACGCACCTCAGCCGACGGCCCCCACAATCGTTCCCATGCCCCCGACGATGGACCCCTCTTCCAACGCGCTCGAAAACAGCTCCGCGCGTCCCGAACCCGGCGCCCGTCCTGACGCCGACGTGCCCCTGCGGGTCTCCTCCGCAGCCGACGTCAGCCGGATCCTCTCTGCGCTCGGATCGCGCGATCCGAAGGCGACCGCGGTGATCCTGCTGGCCCTCGGCGGGATCTTCATGGACGCCTACGACTTCTCGTCGATCGCCTTCGGACTGCCCGCCATCAAAGTGCAGTTCGGACTCGACGGCTTCATGACGGGCCTGGTCAACGCGTCGATCATGGTCGGCGCGGTGGTCGGGGCCCTGGCCGGCGGGTACCTCGTGGACCGCTTCGGCCGGTACCGGCTGTTCATGGCGGACATGGTCTTCTTCGTCGTCGCGGCGCTCGGCAGCGCACTGGCGCCGGAGGTCTGGTCCCTCATCGGCTTCCGCTTCGTCATGGGCATCGGGGTCGGCCTCGACATCCCCGTCGCCATGGCCTTCCTCGCGGAGTTCTCCCGGCTGCGCGGCAAGGGCAACCGCTCGCAGCGGGTCAACGCGTGGTCCCCCGCCTGGTACTTCGCGACCGGCACCGGGTACCTCATCGTGCTCCTGTGCTTCTGGCTGCTGCCCACCACTCAGCAGGACCACCTCTGGCGGATCGTCGTCGGTTTCGGCGCTGTGCCTGCCGTGATCGTGCTGCTGGTGCGCCGACGCTTCATGGCGGAGTCCCCGCAGTGGCTCGCCGACCAGGGCGACCTGCGCGGCGCGGTCGACGTGCTCTCCAGCCACTACGGGATCACCGCCGAGCTCAACGCCGACGTCTCCAGCGGCACTGAGCGCGAAGGCGCCCGCACCCGGCTGTCGAACGTCCTCGAGCTGTTCTCCCCGCGCTTCCGGCAGCGCACGGTCGCCGCCCTGTGCGTCTCCGTGTTCTCGACCTTCGGGTACAACGCCGTCGCCTACGGCACCCCGCTGATCATCGCGACGCTCTTCCACCAGGGCCCGCTGGTCACGATCGTGTCGTCGCTCGTGATCAACATGGGCTTCGGTCTGGCCGGCGGGCTCATCGGCATGAGCGTGGTCAGCCGCTTCGGCTCGCGCCGGGTCACCCTGGTGGGCTTCACGATCCAGGCGGCGGCCCTGTTCACCCTCGCCGCGATCGGCGTGCCCAGCAGCGCGCTCGTGCTCGTGGCCGTCGCGATGCTCGCCGCGTTCATCTTCGCGCAGGCCGGTGGCCCCGGCGCGAACCTCATGAACTTCGCGACCCTCTCCTACCCCACCCGTCTGCGCGGGATCGGCGTCGGCTTCAACCAGGGGACCCTGCGGGCCTTCTCCGTGCTCTCCCTGCTGGGCTTCCCGATCCTCACCGCTCAGCTGGGCACGGGCGTGTTCTGGATCGTCGCCTGCGCGCCCCTGCTCGGCGCGATCTCGCTGGTGCTCAACCGCTGGGATCCGACGGGCAAGGACGTGGACGCGGAGGACCTCGAGCGCGTCGCGGCCTGAACCCGGGCCCCCGGGTGGTGACGCGGCACGTGCCGCGGCCTTGAGCGGGTTATGCCCCCACCAGCGGCGGTCCGCCGATTGACAGCTCCCGCGCCCGGACGAAGGATCGGGCCATGCCCGCGTCGCTCCAGGAGGCCTACGAGGCCGCTCTCGCCGCCAAGCCCGCCCACGTCCAGGCGATGAGGGACGCCCAGCAGCCCGGTCGCGCGAAGGAGCCGGCGCCGATGCCGCCCGACGTGCCCGAGCGCTTCGACGTCGAGGAGAGGGAGATCGCCGGGTTCCCGGTGCAGGTCCTGCATCCGCGCGAGCGCGGATCGGGGATCCAGGTCGTCTACTTCCACGGCGGCGCCTACACCCTGCCGTTCCAGCAGGCGCACTGGCGGATCGTGCTGGGGCTGGCCGATCGCACCGGCGCCGACCTGTGGATCCCGCACTACCTGCCCGGGCCCGACGGAACCGTCGAGGACGCCCTGCCGTTCATCGACGCCCTGGCCCAGGAGGTCCCGCGCGCGGCCGGAGACAGCAGGTACATCGTCGCCGGCGAATCCGCCGGAGGGAACATGGCCCTGGTGCAGACCCTGCGCGCCGCGCAGAACGGCACCCGGATGCCGGATCACCTGGTGGTCCACGCCCCCTGGGTCGACCTGCGCACCGCCGATCCCGAGTCCGTGCGGATGGAGCCGGCCGACGTGCTGATGACCGTCGACAATCTGCACCTCTCCGGCCGGAACTGGGCGGGCGACCTGGACCTCACCGACCCGATGGTCAGCCCGATCTTCGGGGACCTCGGCTCCCTGCCGCCGCTCACCGTCCTGCAGGGAACGCACGACCTGCTGCTCCCGGACGTGCTGCGATTCGTCGAAGGCGTCCGCGCACAGGGCGGCGAGGTGGAGCTCGACCTCGTCGAGGGCGCGTTCCACGTCTACCCCGGCGCGGACGTCCCCGAAGCGCACGCCGCCCTGGACCTCGCGGCGCAGCGGATCCTCGGCTGAGTCGCCGCAGCCGCACCACCGCGGCCGCGGCCCCGGACCACTTCCCCGAACCGCGGGCCCGGATCGCAGTCCCGGACGCCAGCACCTGCCTTCCGCATGCTGAACCCTCCGGCGCACCCCGGCGACGCCCCCGCCATACTGGAACCATTCACACAGGCCGCCGACCGGTCCCGTGCGTCGAAGCAGACGCCGCGTCCTCGGTCCGCGCGCCGTCGGCTGCCGGCGTCCTCGTCGGCTCCGCGCCCCGGCCCGCCCCACTGCCCTCGAGGATCATCCGGTGACTTCCGACCTCCGTCTCGGCTTCAGCTCGTACTCCTTCCATTCCAGGCTCTCCACCGGCGACATGACGCTGACGGAGGTGATCGACTGGGTCGCCGCGAGCGGCGCGGAGCATCTCGAGCTCGCGATCCTCTCCGACGAGCCCGACTCCCCCGTCCCCTCGATCGGATGGGACGAGGCCGCTCTCGACGCGGTCCGCGAGCACGCGGCCTCCGCGGGCATCACCCTCTCCAGCCTCGCCGTCGGCGCGGATCTCACGTCCGAGGATCCCGACGAGTCGGCCGCGGCGATCTCCCGGGTGAAGGCCTATGTCGACCTCGCGCACCGCCTGGGCATCACCCGCATGCGCCACGACGTGGTGCGCCACGCCGGGGTCGAGGGGGACGACACCCCACTGTTCGAGCAGGTCCTGCCCCGCATCGTGGCGAGCGCGAAGGAGATCGCCCGGCGCGCGGCGACCCTCGGCATCACCACGAGCCTGGAGAACCACGGATTCTTCGTGCAGGCCGCCGATCGCGTGCGCCGCATCGTGCACGCGGTGGACGAGCCGAACTTCCTGACCACCCTGGACGTCGGAAACTTCGTGTGCGTCGACGAGTCGCCCGAGGCGTCGGTGGCCCAGAACCTGCCCTACGCGATGGTCGTGCACCTCAAGGACTTCTACATCCGCCCGGCCGACGCGGATCCCGGCGAGGGCTGGTTCCGCAGCCGCGGCGGAAAGCACCTGCGAGGGGCGGTCGTGGGCTGCGGCGACCTCGATCTCGCCGCGATCTGCCGCCGGATCCGCGCCTCCGACTTCACGGGCTTCGTCGCGATCGAGTTCGAGGGCTGGGAGGACAGCCTGCTGGGCTGCACGCGCGGCCTGGCGAACGCGCGCCGCCTGCTCGGCATCTGAGCCCTCCCGCACGCCTCGTCCATCACCTCCCTCCCCCCACACAGGAGCACCCGACATGAGCACCCTGGGCATCGGCATCATCGGCGCCGGCACCATCGCCCGCGCCCACCTCGACGCCTACGCCGTCCACCCCGAGGCGGACCTCGTCGCCATTAGCGACGTGAACCCCGAGCGCGCCCGGGCGGTCGCCGAGGAGTACGGCGCCCGCCGCGCCTACGGCGACCCGCACGAGCTGCTGGCCGATCCCGAGGTCGACGCCGTGAGCATCTGCACCTGGAACAACACCCACGCGGAGTGGGCGATCGCCGCAGTCCGCGCCGGCAAGCACGTGCTGGTCGAGAAGCCATTGGCCCGCACCCTCGAGGAGGCGGAGCGGATCCAGGAGGCCGTCGCGGGCTCGGACCGTGTGCTGCAGGTCGGGTTCGTGCGCCGCCACGCCCCGAACTGCCAGGTCCTGAAGTCCTTCATCGACGCGGGCGATCTGGGAGAGATCTACTACGCGAAGGCCTCCTGCATCCGGCGGGCGGGCAACCCGGGCGGCTGGTTCGCGGACAAGGACATCGCCGGCGGCGGCCCGCTGCTGGACATCGGCATCCATGTGCTGGACCTCTGCTGGTACCTGATGGGCAGCCCGACGGCCGTCACGGTCAGCGGCAGCACCTACGACCTGCTCGGCAACCGCTCCAACATCACCACCCTGCCGCGCTACCAGGTCTCGGACCACGACCCCGCGGCCAACAGCGTCGAGGACATGGCCACGGCGCTCGTGCGCTTCGACAACGGGGCGACCCTGCAGATCGACTGCTCGTACTCCCTGCACGCGGCGCAGGACTCGATCAGCGTCTCCGTCTTCGGGGACAAGGGCGGAGCCGACCTCGAGCCCCGTCTGAGCATCGCCACCGAGATGCACGACTCGATCGTGAACGTGACCCCGCAGATCGGCTCCGGCACTTTCGAGATGGAGGCCGGTTTCCAGGCGGAGATCGCGCACTTCGTCGACTCCTGCCTGGGTCGCATCGAGAATCTGGCGCCCGTCGGCCACGGCGTCGAGATCGTGAAGATCCTCGAGGCGATCTACGCATCCGCGGCGCAGGGGCGCGAGGTCGCGCTGAGCTGATCCGGGTCGCCCGACGGAGACCGACCGCTTAACGCTCTCCGCCGAGCATCGGAAATCCCGGGAGACACCGGGACGGAAAGCCCGATGGGGGCATTCCGGGCAGCTCTGTTCATCGCTCCGCAACGGTCGTATCGTGAACAGAGCTGCTGATGACGAAGCCGTCGATCGCTCGGATCCCGCATGGGAGGGCGCGATGTTCGAGACCGATGTCCTGGAGGTTCCACAGAGCGCTCGCACGGGCTCTCTCCCCGCCGAATCCTCCGTGCGCACGCTGCTGCACGACGTGCACGAGCGCTACCGCGACCTGCAGGAAGGCGCGGTCGCGGACTACATCCCGGTGCTGGCGGAGGCCGATCCGGACCTGTTCGCCGTCTCCCTCGCCGAGGCCGCGGGCCCGATGCACACGGCCGGTGACACCTCCGCCCTCTTCACGATCCAATCGATCTCGAAAGCATTCGTGCTCGCTCTGGTCACCGACGCGATCGGCCACGAGAGCGTGCACGAGATCGTGGGCGTCAACAACACCGGGCTGCCTTTCAATTCCGTCATCGCCCTCGAGCTGAACAACGGGAGCCCGATGAACCCGATGGTGAATGCGGGTGCCATCGCCACCACCGCCCTCATGCCGGGGCGGGACGGCGCCGCGAAGTTCGAGGCGATCCAGGAGGGGCTCAGCGCCTTCGCGGGCCGTCCGCTGCGGATCGACGAGACGGTGCTGGAGTCCGAGTCCGCGAGCAACCACCGCAACCGGGGGATCGCCGATCTGCTGACCAGCTACGACCGGCTCCGCATACCTGCGGAGGACGCCCTCGACGCCTACACGCGGCAGTGCTCCCTCCTGGTCACGTCCGATGATCTCGCCGTCATGGGCGCCACCCTCGCGGCGGGCGGCGTGAACCCCCGGACGGGCCGACGGGTCGTCTCGGCGGAGGTCTGCCGCGACACCCTGGCCATCCTCGCGTCGTGCGGCATGTACGAGCTGTCCGGCGAATGGATGTTCGAGATCGGTCTGCCCGCGAAGTCGGGGGTCTCGGGAGGGATCGTCGCCGTCGCACCGGGCAAGGGCGCCGTGGGCGTCTTCTCCCCGCCGCTCGACCGCGCCGGAAACAGCGTGCGCGGCCTGAGGACCTGCGCGTACCTCTCGCGAGCCCTCGGACTGAACCTCTTCGCCTCCCCCAGCCCCTGAACTGCGCCCGCCGTCCCGGACACTCCCCGGTTCTGTCCCCACCCGATCCCCATTCCCATCCCCCACCCCATCCCCGATCCTCATCCCCGCAGGTCCAAGACCATCTGGAGGGCCCTCATGTCCGCCGCCTCCTCACCATCGCCGTCGCCATCGCCGTCGCCGACGAAGGACCCCGAGCAGGGACGCTCGTGGGTGCCGATGATCGGGCTGTTCCTCGCCCAGGTCCTCATGTCCTTCAACGTCGCGGCCCTGCCGATCTCGCTGGGAGGCATGGTCGAGGACTTCCACGTCCCGCCCACCACCGCGAGCTCGACGATCGTGGTATACGGCCTCGCCGTGGCCGCGCTCGTGATGACCGGCGCCAAACTCGGCCAGCGCATCGGCTGGACGCTGATCTTCCGCGGCGTCCTCGTGGTGTTCGCCGCCTCGTCGCTGCTGATGATCTTCTCGCGCACCATCACGTGGGCGATCGCCGGGCAGCTGCTCGCCGGCGCCGCCGCCGCGATCATCGTGCCGGCGCTCGTCGCCCTCATCGCCGAGAACTATCGCGGAGCGCAGCAGGCCACCGCCGTCGGCTCCCTGGGGTCGGCCCGGGCCTTCTCGGGCATGAGCGCCTTCCTCATCGGCGGCACCCTGGGGACCCTCGTCGGATGGCGACCGATCTTCCTCATCACCCTCGCCCTCGCCGTGGCGGTCTTCGCGCTCAGCTTCACCCTGCGCTCGGACCGCGGGGACCCCACGGTGAAGATCGACATCATCGCCTCGGTGCTGATCGGCGCCGCGATCGTGATGCTCACCCTCGGCTTCAACAACCTCAACGGGTGGGGGATCCTGCGCGCCGAGGACACGGCCCCGTTCTCGGTGCTCGGCATGTCGCCCGCGCCGGTCCTCGTGGTGCTCGGCCTCATCAGCGGCCAGGCGTTCCTGCTGTGGACCCGCCGCCGCATGGCCTCCGACCGGGTGCCCCTCGTGGACCTGCGGGTTCTCGGCTCGCGCTCCGAGCGGTCCGCCGTGTACGCGATGTTCATCATCGTGGCGATGGAGGCGGCCGTGAACTTCACCGTCCCCACCTACATCCAGGTGGTGCAGGGGCGCGCCCCCTTCGCCACGTCGCTGGCGATGATGCCGTTCAACCTCACCGTGTTCGTCACGGCCACCCTCATCGTCCGCTTCTACTCGCGCTTCAGTCCCCGCACGATCGCCCTGTTCTCGTTCGCGCTGACCACGATCGCGCTGGTCTGGCTCGCAGCGGTGGTCACGAACAACTGGGAGACTCTGCCGACGATCCTCGGGCTCATCGTCTTCGGCATCGGGCAGGGCTCTCTCGTGACCCTGGTCTTCAACGTGCTGGTCACGAGCGCCCCGAAGCGGCTCGCCGGGGACGTCGGATCGCTGCGCGGGACCACGCAGAACCTGGCGTCGGCCGTGGGGACGGCCGTCATGGGTGCGCTCCTGGTGACGCTGCTCGGTGTGAACGTGGGCCGCGCGGTCGTCGATCACACGGAGCTCCCGCCCGAGCTCGTCTCGCAGGTCGACCTCGACAACGCGAACTTCGTGAGCAACGCCGAGCTCGAGGAACTGCTCGAGGGCACGACGGCCACGACTCAGCAGGTCGACGCCGCGATCGAGGTGAACGAGGCCGAGCGCCTGCGCACCCTGAAGCTCGGCTTCCTGGTCCTGGCGGGGATCAGCGCGGCCGCCGCGCTGCCGGCCTCGCGGCTGCCCCGCTACCGCCCGGAGGAGATCCCGGACCCGGCCCCGCAGGACTGAACGCTCGGCCTCCAGCAGACGCAGGTGGTCGCTCTCGGCCGCTGGGCCGCCGCTGCCGCCCGTCGGCGGGGGCCGCTCGTCGACACGGCCCGGTCAGCACGTCGGCAGGGTCCGCCCCGTCAGCGCCCGCCGGTCTCGGGCGCCCACGCGCCGGGGATCTGGGACACCGCGTCCTGGCGCCTGCCGGTCACCGGGATCGGCTGCAGCCCGCCGTGCGGGGCGAAGCCCGGCGGGATCGTGCCCTCCCGCCCGATCATGTGGAGCATCTGATCGGCGATGTCGGACGCCCTGCGCTGGGAGAAGATGAACAGCGACTTGTCCCGGGGCGGGAGGGGCCCGGACCGGCGCGGCGCACTGACATCGGCGCCCCACGGGCCGTTGAACACGAGGGCCGGCACGCCGAGCGCCCCGGGGAACGTCTTGTACTGGAAGAAGAAGAACGGCATCCCGAGCTCCTGCGCGGCCTTCGCCCCGTCGGCGACCACGCAGACCGTGCGCGGGTCGATCTCGCGCCCCGCGATCACGTAGGTGGGGCTCAGCGGCAGTCCCGGGATCAGACGCCCCATGATCAGGCCCCGCTCGCACACGACCAGGCGCGCGTCGACGGTGACCAGGTACGCCCCCAGAAGGATCAGCGCCAGCACCACCATCAGGCCGACGGTCAGAGCGAGATGATCGCCGGGGACCAGCACCAGCAGGATGCCGACCAGGACGAGGACGGCGAGGAGCACCGCCGGGAGCAGCGGCCCCGCGCCCACGCGCCAGGACTTCACCGGCCTGCCGACGATCTCCTGGTGACGACCGGCGATCAGACGTGCCCGCAGCGGGATCATCGGGCCTCCTCGTCCTCGTCCGTTCGGT
Source organism: Brachybacterium kimchii (assembly GCF_023373525.1). NCBI lineage: Bacteria > Bacillati > Actinomycetota > Actinomycetes > Micrococcales > Dermabacteraceae > Brachybacterium > Brachybacterium kimchii. The sequence goes on along the minus strand of NZ_CP097218.1, from coordinate 3,254,310 downwards.
CGTTCTCGTCCTCGCCGGCGCTCCCGTCATCGTCGAAAAGATCCGCGACGAGGGAGCGTTCATCGACGAGACCGTCGCCAGCGCGCCCGTCTGTCGGTGTGTCCGGCGTCGACCTCATGCGGCGGCTCCGTCTTCGGGGGTTTGGCGTTCTCCGGGACTTCGGGCGTCACCAGATGTTACCCAGTCCCTCCTTGAGCGCTCCGGACGCGTCCGGAATCGCGTTCGCGGCAGATTTCCCCGGGTTGCTGATCGCGTCCCGACAGCGACCGCGGCACGGCTGACAGCGTCCGAGACCGCCTTCGACAGATCGGCGCCGAACATCTAGCCTCCCGGGCCCGCGAGGCCTACGGTCAGACTTGCGCCGAAGAGCTCGGCAGCGCGACCGCGAGCGGTGGGCTAGCCACGCCCGCGGCCACCGAACGCGGACGGCCACAACGCACCCCGCGCAGCGGTCAGCTGCGCGTCCCTCGCGTACGTGTCCAGCGCTTTCCGGTATCGGCCGCCGAACCATGGAGCGCGGAGCTGGCAAGCGTAAGCACCGCGCCGAGCGCCATGAAACCAGCGGTCACCCAGAGCGCGACGACGGCGCTGCCCGTCGCATCGCGAGCGGCCCCGATCGCGTACGGCGCGGCGAAACCCGCGAGGTTGCCGGTTGAGTTGATCAGCGCGATACCCCCGGCCAGCGCCGTGCCACTGAGCATCGCCGTCTGAAAACTCCAGAAGATCGCAGGGATCGACAGCGCACCCGCGTTCGCCAGCATCAGCCCGATGATTCCGAGCAACGCGTGATCATTCGCGAGGACACAGATAACGAATCCGGCAGCACCGAGCATGAAGGCCAGCGCGATGTGCACCCTTCGTTCGCCGTGGCGATCCGAGCTGTACCCGAAGACGACCATCGCGACAATCGCAGCGACACTAGGAAGCGCGGAAACAAGTCCGACCTTCATGTCTCCCTCCACGCCAAGTCCACGGACAAGCCCAGGAAGCCAGAAGCTAATGCCGTAGAGCGCGAAATTGTACGAGAAGTAGATTCCGGTGAGAAGCCAGATCAGCGGACTACGGAACACCGCACCAAGTCCGGCGCGCGAACTCGAAGCATTCCCCAGCTCAAGGAGCCGACCGAGCCTCTCGACTTCACGCTCGGAGAGCCATCGGACGGCACGGGGATCTTCCGGCAGCCACACCAGGATCACCAGTCCGAGCAACATGGTGGGAATCGCTTCGACGATGAAGAGCCACCTCCACCCATCGAGACCAGCGATTCCTTGCATGCCATCGAGGATCACACCGGAGAGCGGGCCTCCGACGATTCCGGACGCCGCTAGGGCGATGTAGAACAACCCCCATGCTCGGCCGCGTCGACTGGGAGGGAACCACTGGGTCATGTAGTAGAGAACCCCGGGAATAAACCCTGCTTCGGCAACCCCGAGAAGAAACCTGAGAATGTAGAAAGCCAACTCAGAGTCAACAAGGAACATGCAGCCCGAGATGAGACCCCATGTGACCATTATCCTCGCAATCCAGCGGCGTGCGCCCACACGCGTCAGCATGAGATTCGACGGCACCTCGAACAAGAAGTAGCCGATGAAGAATAGCCCTGCTCCGAGCCCATACGCAGTATTACTGAACCCGAGGTCTTGACTTAGCTGGTCCTGCGCGAAGCCAATATTCACACGATCGAGGTAAGAGAGAAAGAAACCAACCATCGCGAGAGGAAGCACACGGAGCGAAATCTTTCGGAACAGCACATCATCGTCGACAGCAGGCATGAGGGGAATATTCATGACACCTCAGAAGGCAGGGAGACCTCGTAGACACGAGCCGCGGTACCGCAGAACAGCGCGTCCAGGTGCGCTTCTGAGGCATTCCCTGCCCCGGCCAGCACAGTGCGGACGACTTCATCGAACGTCGGCGCAGTCAGCGTCGCGACGGGCAGGTTCGATGCGAACATGGACCGCTCGAATCCGAAGATGGAGAGCGTGTCACGAACGATGCGTTCGTTGGACGCCCCAAGCCACCGGTTGCCGGGCAAGCCGAGTTCTGAAACCTTCACGACCGTGTTGGGCAGAGCGGCGAGCTTCTGCATGCCATCACGCCACATCTTCAGTCCGTCCGCGCTCCGGTCGAGCGGCAGCCCACAGTGATTGACGACGACCGTCGTCCCCGTAATGTCGCTGATGACGTTCGCAGCCTCCGCAAGGTGATGGAACGGCACACGGAGATCCCAGCTGAACCCATGCTCAGCGAGCCGATGAAGACCGGCGATCCATCGTGGGTCTTGCATGGACCCAGGATCGCCAGCGACTGACTCTGCCGGAGTGCGGGACGTGAGCGGTTTCGAACGGACTCCTCGTACCAATCCGCTCTCGGCATGAGCCGCAAGGATGTCATCGAGGTCAGGCTGAGTGAAGTACACGTGACCGACGACGGCCGCTGGAAATCTCGGGTCGGCGGCATGCAGAGCGGCAAGCCAGTCGGTCTCAGCGATCTGCTCGTCGCGTGCCCTTTCCGCTTCGCAGTGCACACTGCCGATGACGTTCCAGCCTTGGGTCGCAGCTCCATACTCCGTCGGCATGAAAGTGTGGCGCATGGCCGAGTAGTCGCCCAGGAAGAAGTCCCCGTCAATCTCATCCTGGAGCCATGGCCAGTGCCCAGCACTCGATAGGTCCCAGAAGTGGTGGTGAGCGTCGAGGATGCGAAGCGGGGTCATCGGTTCGTTCTCCTGTCGATGGTCGGCGACGTGTATAGAGGTGGCTCCCGGTACTGCGGCCGTCCGCTCCGGTCGGTGGACAGCAGGAACCTCCGAGGCATAGCGGAATCCTGGTTCAGGCGCTCACGAAGACCGAGAGCACGAGCACACCCACGAGCCCGATCAGCGACTGGAGCGAGAGTTGCAGCGTCCACGTCTTGAAGGTCTGCTTCACGCTGAGCTGGAAGTACTCCTTGAACAGCCAGAAGCCCGAGTCGTTGACGTGCGAGAGCATCACCGATCCCGACGCGGCCGCCAGGGCGAGCAACTCCGGAGAGGTCGACCCGCCCGCTGCCAACGGTGCGACGATTCCTGCCGCGGTGACGGTTCCGACGGTCGCTGATCCGAGCGCGATCCGCAGGAGCGCTGCGAGTGCCCACGCGAGGATCAGGGGCGAGATGCTCCAGCGCTGCGCGGTGTCGACGATGACATCTGCGACGCCCGTGGCAGTCAGCATCTCCCCGAGCGCACCTCCGGCGCCGATGATGAGGATGACGGGCCCGACTGTCTTCAATGCGCCGCCCGCGACCGACTGCAGCTCTCCGAGCTTGAGCTTCGCAGCCGGAACGAGGGTCACGAGAGCGACGACGACAGAGATGATCAGCACGAGGTCTGCATTCGCGAGCAGGCGCATGACCACCCCGAGAACCGTCCCCTCAGCGGTCCTCCCTTCACCGACGCTCCCGATGACCAGGAGCACCGGGGCCAGCAGCACGACGAACAGTGAGAGCGCGAAGGAGGGCCTGGTCTCCGAGAGCTCGGCCGCGCCACCGGCCGGGCCACCGCTCAGATCGATCTGGTCGCCGAAGGATGACCGCAGCAAGCGGGGCAGGAGCACGCCGCAGATGAGGAGCGTCGGGATGGCGATGACGACCCCGTAGAGGACAGTGAGCCCGAAGCTCGCGTCGAATGCTCCGACCGCTGCGGTCGGGGAAGGATGCGGTGGCAGGAGCCCATGTGCCGCATAGAGGCCGGCAGTCAACGGGAGACCGACGTACAGCAAGTGAGCACCTGTACGCCGTGCCACTGCGTAGACGAGCGGGACCAGCATGACGAACGAGACGTCGAACAGGTTGGGCAGCCCGATGATCAGGGCAGCGACGCTCAATGCGACGGGGATCAGCGCCTTCGATCGATTGCCCACGAATTCGTCGGCGATGCGCGAGGCGCCGCCCGTCGCCGTGAGGATCGCTCCGAGCATGACCCCGAAGCCGATCACCGGAGCCGTATGGCCCAGTGTGTCGCCGAATCCGGACTCGAACCCGTCGACGGTGTCCCCCACGCCGAGGCCGCTCGCGAGGCCGAGGAGCAGGGCGCCGATCGACAGCGCGAGGAACGGATTGAACTTGAATCGCGCGATGGCGACGATGATCAGGACCACGTCGATCGCTGCGAAGATCAGGTGCAGCTCGCTGGCTGACATGGGGCATGTACCTCTCTGTGTGACCGCATTCCGACGTCCGCGCCGGATGGGTTCCGACGAAGCGGGCGGTCTCCCACTTCCTCGTGGCCCCGAAGCTGATGAGCATCGCCTTCGAGGGCGCGCGCCCCGGCCGAGCCGTCAGCGCAACAGCGTCAAACTATCACAGAGAGTCACAAATATTCTCGTTCAATCTCAGATCGAAGCATGGGGGCGGAGGGGCATAGACGCAACGCCTGCCACCGCGCACGAGATCAGTCCCCGGCGAGATCGAGGACCACGCCTGACTGTCGCAGTGCGCGACGCTCCTCCTGCGGAAGACGGTCGTCCGTGATGACCGCATCCAGCTCCGTCAGCCGCATGACCTTGTACTGCGCGAAAAGCCCGTACTTGGAGCTGTCGGCGAGGAGCACGGAACGCGTGCTCGATGCGAGAGCCGCCCGCTTGGGTCCGACCTTCGCCTCCACGGGCGTGGTGAGCCCGTGCGCGACGTCCCAGACCGAGCACGAAAGCAGTGCGATGTCCACGGTGAGCTGGTCCAGCGCCATCTCCGCCAGCCTCCCAACCGACGACTGGTTGTCCTTGTCGATGCGGCCACCGATCATGATCAGCTCGGCATCCGGGTGATCGAGAAAGGCCGCGGCCGTGCTCAGATCATTGGTGACGATCGTCAAGCCACGGCGCTCCTCGAGTTCACCGCGAAGCCCCTGCACCGTCGTGCCCGCGTCGAGATACACGCTCATTCCGTCCTCGACGAGGCCCGCGGCCCGCCGAGCGATCTCGTGCTTCTGCTCGACGTCCGACCGCGCCTTCTCGGCCCGCTGGGGTTCCTCGCGCTCGCGTGGTTCCGCCGCGACTCCCCCCTGCGTGGAGCGCGCGCGCCCCTGCTCGGCGAGAACCGCGACGTCCCGACGCACGGTCATCTGACTGACCCCCAAGAGCTCCGTGAGCCGCCGGTAGCTCACCACGCCCTCCGTCCGAACCAGCCGCAGAATCTCCTTGCGCCGCTGCTCCGGGATGAGCGGGGACCCTTCGGACATCGCACCTGCCTCCTGGCCTGTTGTCGCTCCACGAACCGCGTGAGCACGATTCGGCGCGCCCATCACCCGACTGGAGGGAATCCGGACGTCACTCCCAGGGAACACCATAGGCGGCCACCAGTTCGGCCACGTGATCATCAGCCAAGGTCACAGGATCGAGGCCGCGGGTCAGAACCGTCAGACGGCACGCCTCCTCGAGCTCGACCGCGACCTCCTGCGCATGCGCGGCGTCCCGCCCGGCGACGACCATGCCGTGGTGCGCGAGCAGCGCCGCCCGGAAGTCCCCGGGGATTCCCTCGAGCAGCTCCCCGAGCTCAGGGGATCCAGGCATCCGGTACGGGACCATCGGAACGCGTCCCACGCGCATCACCGCATACGGGGTGAGCGGGGGAACCGCCGTGCGGTCGCTCCAGGGAGCCAGCACCGACACGGCCGTCGCATAGGCGGAATGCAGGTGGATGACGGCGCCCGCATCGTCCCTCCGCCGGTAGAACGCTGTGTGCAGAGGTGCCTCCTTGGACGCCCGCGGACCCGCCACCTGGAGCCCGTCGAGGTCCAGCACCGCGAAGGAATCGGCGGAGAGACGGCCGAGATCAGTGCCCGTGGCAGAGACGAGAACGCGATCCCCTTCTCGAATGCTGACGTTGCCCGAGCTCCCCGGACTCATACCGAGCGAGACCAGACTCCGGCCTGCCGAGATCACTTCGTCGAGGGCGGCAGTCACAGGAGCTCCCACGCATCGAGGAAGAGGCGGTCTCCACCGAAGTTTCCGCTCTTGAGCGCAAGCGCCACCGTGCGATCACCGGAGTATCGCGTCCGCGCCGCCGACCAGCAGACCCCGGGACTGATCTCCGTTCCGATGGCGAGGACCTCGATACCCAGCTCGCGAACCACGGCGCCGCTGCTCTCACCTCCGCCGATGAGAATCGCCCGGACCGCGTCCCACGAGACGAGGCGGCGAGCCACCTGGGAGAGCACGGTCTCGACAGTGGCTGCGACGTCGATGCCATCGATCTCGCGCACCACGTCACCCAAGGAACGCGCGGCGCACACGACCGGATGGGCACCGGGGTCGGAGGGCGTCGTCGGGCTCGCGTGCTGCGTCACCCACTGGGCGAGCGACTCCGCCTCGGAGGACGGGTCCGCGACCGCCTTCTTGAGATCGATAGTGCGCACCGGCGCCTCCTTCGACGCGATCTCGATCTGCCGCCGTGTCGCCGAGGACACACTCCCGCACAGCACCGCGCCGCTTCCAGGCTCCGGCCACGCCACGGGAGGCGAGGTGTCACCGCTGCCCCCCGTGAGCCCGAGCGCCAGTCCCGATCCTCCTGACACGAGAGGCTCGTCCGACACTGCCGCGCCGATGAGCTCGAGGTCGCCGTCATCGATCGCATCGATGACGACGTGGCCCGAGCGTCGCGCGAGAAGCTCGCGAAGCCTTCCCGCCCCTGAGCGCACCTCGGATTCGTGAATCTCACTGACTGGGAGCTTCGTCTGCGGCTCCAGGACCTCAGCCACGCGGGAGCGCCTCATCGGGTTCAGCGGATGGTCCTTCATCGGGGACTCGGCCAGCAGTTGATCGTGGACGAACAGGTGCCCCTGGTAGACCGTCCTGCCGTTCTCAGGGAGAGCAGGCACGACCACACAGCGCTCCACTCCGAGCCGGCCGGCAACCGCGTCGAGCACGTGGCCGATGTTGCCCTGCGGTGTCGAGTCGAACGTCGAGGCGTACTTGATGTAGATCCTGTTCGCTCCCCATTCCTGGAGCCGCGAAAGCGCAGCCAGTGCGGCGTCCACTGCCTCGACAGCGGGGCAGCTGCGGATCTTCAGCGCGACGACCACCGCATCGGCACTGGCCACCTGCGTCGCATCCGGGCTGGAGTCCTCGATCACCACGATGACGGAGTGCCCGGACCGTCTCAGCATGGCAGCGAGATCCGTGGCACCCGTGAAGTCATCGGCGATAGCTCCAAGCATCCGATCTCCTCCTGGTCTGAGCCATGTCCCCTCAACAGAGGACCGACCCAGCATACGTGTTGCTTTCTGATAATATTCGTTACGATTGTAGACGTAAACAGTTGTCGCAGGCGTTGATCGGCGCAGATCGCCCAGAGGGACGCTCCGACCCCCGTCTCAGCCGCAGGAAACGAGGACCATCGATGAAGATCGCATCACCGCGTCGACGCACTGGCGAGATCCGTGCGGCACTGACGGGCGCCAACGGAGGCTTCGGCCGAACGTTCCTGGCTCAACTCCGCAGCACTCCTGACATCCGAGCAACGGCCCTGATCGACCCGGACATCGACGGCACGGTGGCCATGCTCGCAGACCTCGGGATCACCGAGTTCGAGACCGCCGACACCCCATCCGGCGCGCACGCCGCTGCCGCCTCCGACAAGACAGCTCTGCTCTCCTCCCTCGAAGCCATCGACTGGGACTCGATCGATGTGCTCGTCGAAGCGACAGGGAACGTCCCTGCGGGAGCCGCCTATTCGGAAGCGGCGTTGGATCATGGCACGCACGTCGTGATGATCAGCAAGGAGGTCGACACGGCTGTGGGCGTCGCCCTCGCCGCGCGTGCAGCGGAGACCGGGCTGAGCTATCTCCCAGGCGACGGCGATCAGCCGGCCAACCTCCTCCGCCTGCTGGACTGGGTCTCCGCGGTCGGCCTGGACATCGTCGCCGTCGGGAAGTCCAGCGAGTACGACCTCGTGTTCGATCCCGAGAGTTCGACGGTGACGCAGAACGGCGAATGCGTGCCCGTGGCAGATTTCGCAGCCCTGCTGGCGCTCGGGGACGACGTGCCGGCGACCCTCGAGCGGCGGGCGCAGTCACTGAGCGCCCTCAAGCGCAGGGCTGCCGCCGATGCATGCGAGATGACCGTCGTCTCGCAGCGAGTGGGGATGCCCGCGGATGTTCCGGAGATGCACTATCCCGTTGCCCGCCCCTCAGAGCTCGCAGACATCTACTCCACGCGCGAGGACGGCGGGATCCGCTCCCATGACGGCATCGTCGATGTCTTCTCGGCGCTCCGACTGCCTGATGAGGCCAGCTTTGCGGGCGGTGTCTTCGCCATCGTGCGTGCCGAAGACCCCGCGACATGGGACACCCTGCGCGGTAAGGGCCATGTGGTCAGCAGATCAGGCACGCTCGCCGCGATCTATTGGCCCTATCACCTCATGGGAGTCGAGACACCTCTGAGCATCTATGCAGCAGTCGACGGAACGCCGTCACGGAACCCCCGCCCGACCACCATGATGGCGGCACGTGCGCAGCGGCGAATGGCCGCTGGCACGGACCTGATCGTCGCCGGGCACCATCACGAGATCGCAGGGGTGGACCCGGTGATGATCACGCCCGCGGAAGGAACAGCGGCGTACTACGTGCTCTCCGGTACGACTCTCCGCCGAGACATCGCCGAGGGGGAGATCATCGCCGTCGACGATGTCGACGGTATCGATGGCCGAGTGCTCGGGCTGAATCAGGCTGTTCAGGACGTGTGACACCCCCCGGGCCCGGACCGAGGATCCAATGCCCCGTGAGCTCATGACTTCGATGACCCCGCCGCCGGACACCTGACCTGCGCGGCAGCCGTCACGAAGCAGTGCCGAAATCCTGCGGCTTCGCTCCGATCCCGGCCATGATGATGTTGTCGTCGTAGTCGTCGATGTGGACCCGGACGGTCTGCGGTAGATGGTCCGGACCGCCGTCGCCCCACGGATTCTCCAGAATCAGCTCTCCCGTCCGGCGGTCCACCCCGCTGACCTGGTAGACGTGCGCCGGGGCCACATCCTCCTGACCCGTCTCGACGAGCTTCGTCATGACGGTGATCGGGCGCTTCTCCTCGACTGCGGTTTCGAACTCCTCGAACGTGGGGCTGTTCCCCAGGAATGAGTCGTCCGGCGTCTTCTGACCGGTGATGAGCTCGAGGCCGGCCCCAGGGGTGTCGGCGATGACGGACTCGTATTCCGGTCCCAGGTGGTTGACCGCCGCCTGCTCGTAGATGGACATGAACCCGATGGGGTCGTCGTCGGGAGAGTAATCGGCCCCATCGTCGTCGACCCGCGCGCCGTCCGCCGCGATCTCTTCCGGCGAGACGTTGACGACCACGGGCTCCCCGCCCTCGTAGAGCGTCACGTCCCAGGTGCCGTCCTCGCGCAGGGTGATGCTGCGGGAGAGGAACGAGGGGTCGGAGGCGGCCACCGCCATGAGCGCGGCGAGGAGCCAGCAGTCCCCGATCCGCCCCTGACGCATGGTCTCCGCACCGATCGCCTCGGGTGAGAGGTCGACCTCGGCCGGATCGAAGCCACGCCCCGCGTCGGTCTCGACGTACTGGCCGCCGAGGTCCTCGATCGTCATGGGATCGGCGAAGGGGTTCAGCGGCTGGTTCCAGAGGTCCTGGCCCGCATTGGTGAGATCCGACCACAGGCCCTGCGCTCCCATGAGCTCGGCGTAGCGCAGATCATCGAGCTCCCTGCACGGGTCCGATACCGCATCCTGCTGCGCCGCCTGCGTCCCCAGTGCTCGGCTCCCGGCATCCAGCCGTGCGCCCGCATCGCGCAGCGCCTCGGCGACGTCTCGGCGCAACCGGTCCCGGAAGACGTCCCCGTCGGATCCGCGCCACTCGAGGCTCTCCGAGGCGGCGGCGAGCGCCCCGGCGAGCTCCGTGCATCGCACACCGGCCGCCTTCACGCGCCTCCCCACGTCGAGGAGCTGATCGGTGTCCGCGCCGAGGAATCCGTCCACAGCCCTCTCCTGTCGAGCGAAGATGCAGGATACGGTCGACCGTATTCGACCCCTGGGCCGGCGACCAGGGACCAGTCGCAGTTGTGGACAACGCTCCGAGGGGACACGCATGAAGCCGACGGCTCGCCATGGTCCTGCGACCCTTGCGCTGCTCGGACTCCTGGTGCTCGCTTCGTGCGGCCGGGTCGAGCCGCTCCCCGCGTCGGACGCTGTCGCCCATTACGACGAGGTCGCCGACGGTCTCACCGTGGCGATCGGCGGCGAGGACGGCGAGTGGACGTTCAACGAGCGCCCGCAGCACGTGACCGTGGAGGACGGGGACTGCGTGTACACCGCCGGCCGGTGGGACCTCGAGGAGCCGCTCGAGCACCCCGGCCCCGAGAGCAACGAGTGGGGGACCCGCATCGCCGCCGTGAACCCCGTGCTCGAGGACCACGGGTTCGAGCGCATCGCGAAGCCCACGCAGCAGGCGGCCGAAACCTTCCTGCAGAGCACGGACGAGCACGGAGCGACGGCCATGATCTCCGGCAACGGCGACCTGTACATCCACAGCGCCGTCGTCGACGCCGAGACCTGCACGCCGGAGGCGCTGGGGATCGGCTGAGCGAACCCCCAGGACGCCCGTTCGCACGCTGCACTCGCTTCGCTCGTACGCGGCGGCGCACCCGCGCCGACGGCGCAGGGAGCAGATGTGCGGGTCAGGTGTGCGCCGCTCCCCCGGCCCTGATCGCAACGCGCCGGTCCAGGTCCTCGAGCTCGTCGACGACGTCGGCGACCACCCAGATCCGCTCGCGCTTGCGGCCGGTCACCTCGCGGAGGATTCCGGCGGACTCGAGGGTCTCGACGGCCGGATAGAGGGCCGCGGTCGATGCCCCGAGCGCCTCCCGTGCCTCGTCCACCGTGAACGTGGGGTGCGCGAAGAGGATGCCGAGGAGCCGCGCCAGGGCCGAGCCGCCCCGTCCCGGGATCTCCTCGTGCCACGCATCGGGCATCTCGCGGAGCCGCTCGAACGAGACCCTCGCCTCGGTCGCGGCCGCCTCCGCGCTGCGGCAGAGGACGTCCACGAGCGGCCCCAGGTCGCCTTCGCGGTACGCGCCCAGCGCGGCGAAGTACTGCTCGCGCAGCGCATAGAGCCCGCTCGCGACGGGCACGGCCGCGTTCCGGGTCACGCCGCGACGCTGCAGGATGCCTGCGATGAGCGCCCGGCCGATGCGCCCGTTGCCGTCGGTGAACGGGTGGATCGACTCGAACTGCCCGTGAGCGATCGTCGCCTGCAGGAGAACCGGCAGGTCGTCGCGGGCGAGGAACGCCTCGAGGTCCACGAGCAGGCGATCGATGAGATCGGGCGGCGGAGGGACGAACAGCGCACCCCGCGGCGAGTGGTCGCTGCCGCCGATCCAGTTCTGCTCCTCGCGCACCCGGCCTGCCCATTCCCGGTCGCCGAGGCTGTCGTCGTCCTGCATGAGCAGTCGGTGCGCATTCTGAAGATCGTCGATTGTGAGGGCACCCGCGCGCCCGGCCGCGAGCAGCATCTCGTGGAGTGCGCGGGAGGCGGCCACCATGCTGCGGGCGCTCGCGTTCGCCCTGCTGCCGACGAGCGCGCGGGCGAGATCGGCCCCGCTCGCACTCACGTGCTCGATCCGGGAGGAGGCGATGGACTCGTTGCGGATCATGAACCGGGCGAGCGCAGGGGCCTCCGCTCCCGCGCTCTGGTCCGTGCGCACGATCGCCTCGAGAGCACGCTCCATTGCACGTGCCGTTGCGGAGGTGACTCCGACATCGAGATCCGCCAGCCGCGGCGGGATCCGCGTGATCACCCGGTCCATCATGCGGTCCTCGCGGGTCCCGCCGCGCTGCCGCTGGCTCCAGGGGCGCTCCTCCGACCGGTGGGACGGGATACGGCCGGGAGTCGGGGCGGTCATCGTGCTCTCCTCCCGCGAGAGGGCCTGGTCGGTGGGATGACGGTGTCGGCGGGAGATCTGCTCGGAAGGAGCGGGTCGGATGCGAACACCGGCCACCATATTCCACTTTAGACCCGCTAAACCAGAATAGCGAGCGCCCTGTTCCACCTCGAGATCTCTCGAGCGGGCGCTCTTCCCCGTCGGGGCCCTTCCCGGCGCCGCACCGACCCGTCATCCGTCATCGCCCCACCCCCTCCGCCCCATCCACAACCCGCCGCCCGCCTGTCCGGCGGGTCGGTGCGCGCGCATAGGCTGGAACCCATGCATGACGCTCCCGCCGACGCGCCCGCTCCGACCGATCCGCAGGCACCGTCGGGCCCCTCGGCACCGTCGGACCCTTCGGCCTTCGAGCCCGAGCTCGACCCGGCCGCACCGGACGAGCAGGCCCCGTCGGCCCTGACGCCGACCCCCGCCGGCGACCCGCGCGCCCTCGAGGTCCTCTCCACGGTCTTCGGCTACGACTCCTTCCGCGGGGAGCAGGCGCAGATCATCGACCAGGTCATCGGCGGCGGCGACGCCGTCGTGCTCATGCCCACCGGCGGCGGCAAGTCGCTGTGCTACCAGATCCCGTCGCTGATCAGGCCCGGCACCGGGATCGTGATCTCCCCGCTGATCGCCCTGATGGCCGACCAGGTGGCGGCGCTCGAGGCCAACGGCATCCGCGCCGCCTACCTCAACTCCACGCTCGAGATGCACGAGGCGCAGGCCGTCGAGCAGCAGCTCCTGGCCGGCGAGGTGGACCTGCTGTACATGGCGCCCGAGCGCCTGGTGCTGCCCCGCACCGTCCAGCTTCTGCAGCGCGCCGAGCTCGCCCTGTTCGCGATCGACGAGGCCCACTGCGTGGCCCAGTGGGGCCACGACTTCCGGCCCGACTACCTGGGCCTCTCGATGCTCGCCGAGACCTTCCCCGACGTCCCCCGGATCGCCCTCACGGCGACGGCGACGCGCGAGACCCACCGCGAGATCACCGAGAACCTGCGAATGCAGGACGCGGCGCACTTCGTCTCGAGCTTCGACCGGCCCAACATCCAGTACCGCATCGACCCCAAGGCGTCCCCGCGCGAGCAGCTGCTGCGGCTGATCCGCAGCGAGCACCCGGGCGAGGCGGGGATCGTCTACTGCCTCTCGCGCAAGGGCGTCGAGCAGACCGCGGCCTGGCTCGCCGAGCGCGACGTCGCCGCCCTGCCGTACCACGCGGGCCTCGACGCGGCCGTGCGCCACGATCACCAGGAGCGCTTCCTGCGCGAGGACGGCCTGGTCATCGTCGCGACCATCGCCTTCGGCATGGGGATCGACAAGCCCGACGTCCGCTTCGTCGCCCACCTGGACCTGCCCAAGTCCATCGAGGGCTACTACCAGGAGACGGGCCGCGCGGGCCGCGACGGGCAGCCCTCGACCGCCTGGATGGCCTACGGCCTGGGCGACCTCGTCAGCCAGCGCCGCTTCATCGACACCGGCGAGGGCTCCGAGCCCTTCAAGCGCAACGCCCGCGCGCACCTGGACGCGATGCTCGCCCTCTGCGAGACGGTCACCTGCCGCCGCGTGCAGCTGCTGCACTACTTCGGCCAGGAGTCGGACCCCTGCGGCAACTGCGACGTGTGCCTGAACCCGCCCAGCACCTGGGACGCGACCGTGCCCGCGCAGAAGCTGCTCTCGGCGCTGATCCGTCTGGACCGCGAGCGCGGCCAGCAGTTCGGCTCGGGCCAGGTGATCGACGTGCTGCGCGGCAAGGACAACGAGCGCTCCGCCCAGTCCCGCCACCAGGAGCTGAGCGTCTGGGGCATCGGCGAGGACCTCTCCGAGCGCGAATGGCGCACGGTGCTGCGGCAGCTGCTGTCCCGGAGGATCGTCGAGGCGATCGGCGAGTACGGCGTGCTCGTCCCCGGGGAGCACGCGGGGCCCGTGCTGCGCGGGGAGGTCACCGTGGAGCTCGCGGTGGACCGCTCCCCCGCGAAGGCGCCGCGGTCGCGGGGCGCGGGCCGCGGAGGGGGTGCGGGCGGCGCGTCGCGGGCGGCGGCCTCGCTCGAGCCCGCGCAGCAGGAGGTCTTCGAGCGCCTGCGGGCGTGGCGCACCTCGGTCGCGAAGGAGAAGAAGATCGCCCCGTACATGGTCTTCTCCGACGCCACGCTGGTGGGGATCGTCGAGCTGCGGCCGACGAGCGTGGACCAGCTGGGCGGCGTCAGCGGCGTGGGCGCGAAGAAGCTCGCCGAGTACGGGGAGGACGTGCTCGAGGCGCTCGAGGGGAGCTGACGTCCCGGGGGCGGGTCCACCCGGGCACTCAGCCCTGGGTGATCCCGTCGACGAAGGCGTCGATGGCCTGCTCGTTCGAGCGAGGCCCGCCGGCGCCCCAGATGCGCGGCGGGAAGGCGTGCGCGCGCCCCGCCTTCACGGCGGGCAGGGAGCTCCAGATGTCGTTCTTGTGCATCTCGTCGATGTAGCTGCCCTCTCCGGTGCCCTCGTCGTTCGCATAGAAGAGGTTCGCGTCGCCCACCGCGGTGAGGCCCTCGACGTCGGTCTGGGTGAGGCCGTACTCCTCGCTCACGCCGCCGGTGCCGTAGGCCTCCTCGAGGTCGTCGTCCCAGGCGGGCGTGAGGCCCAGCTCCTTGCCGAGCTCGGTGAACAGGGCGCCGTCGGTGTACGGGCGGATGGTGAGGTTGCCGCCCTCGACCCAGCCGTCGAAGAACAGGAACTCGTTCGTCTCCAGGTCCGCGTCCTGGACCTCCTTCTTGGCCGCCGCGAGGTTCTCGTCGAGCTCTTCGAGCACGGCATCTGCGCGCTCGGAGCGCCCGGTGGCCTCGCCGATCATGGAGAACACGCTCTTCATGTTGCCGATCGGGTCGTCGGGGTCCGCGCCCAGGGTCGCGAGCACGGGCACGCCGGTCTTCTCGAGCTGGCCGATGATCTCGTCGTCCTTGCTGAAGGCCTCGACCACGACGAGGTCGGGGTCGAGCGAGAGCACCGTGTCCAGGTCGGGTTCGCCGCGGGTGCCGACATCCTCGACGCCCTCCGGGAGGGTCTCGGCGCTGTCCCAGGTGCGGAAGCCGTCGGGCTCGGAGACGCCGACGGGCTGCACGCACAGGCTCAGGGCGTCCTCGACCTGCTGCCATTCGAGGACGACGACGCGCTGCGCGGGCTTCTCGAGCTCGACCGTGCGGCCGACGCCGTCGGTGATCGAGACCGGGTCGTCCAAGGTGGCGGTCGTGTCCTGCGCACAGTCCTTCGAGATCGCCGCCGCGGCCGAGCCGCCGTCGGACGCCGCGGAGTCGGCCGACGAGGAGGAGACGTCGGTCGTGCCGCAGGCGCCCAGGGCCAGGGTGAGGGCCCCGGCGGCGAGCGCGGAGGCGGCTGCGGCGAGGCGGCGCGGGCGGGCACGGAAGGAGGAGGACATCGAGGGCCTTTCGGGGAGCGCGGGATCCCGGGCTCCGGAAGCGCCCGAGGTGAGGGCAGCGGTGCCGCGATCAGATTAGGTGACCCTCACCGAGTCCGCAATCACGAACTCGAGACGTCTGATCAGGGTTTTCGGACACCTGTCGCGAGGTGCGCGCCGGGCGTGCGCCCGGTGACGCGGTGGAAGGCGTCGATGAAGGTGCTGGGCTGGGAGTAGCCCAGGATCCGCGAGACCTCCTGCACCTCACGGCCCTCGCCGAGCAGGCGCAGCGCGTGATGGATGCGCAGCATCTGGCGCCAGCGCACGAAGGACAGCCCGGTCGCGGCGCGGAACGCCCTGCTGACCGTGCGTGTGCTCAGCCCCGCCTCGCGGGACCAGGCGGGCAGGTCGCGCGGGTCGGCGGGATCGGCGAGCAGTGCGCGCGCGATCGGGTCGATGCGGGGATCGCCCGGCAGGCGCAGGTCGATGGCGGGGGCCGACGGCTCGAGGACGTCCAGGACCACCGCCTCCGCGCGCGACCGCGCGGCGGGCGTGAGGTCGCGGCGGGTGAGATGCAGCAGGAGGGACTCGAGCAGCGGCGTCATCACCAGGGTCGTCGCCGCTCCGAGCGGCTCCGGCAGGGCGGCGGGGGCGAAGAACGCGTCGCACAGCTCGACGTCGGCCGTGAGCCGGCCCGCGTGCTCCACCCCGGCGGGGATCCACAGGCCCTGACCCTCGGGGACGGTCACCAGCAGATCGTCGACGCGCGCGGTCATCGTCCCGCCGCGCACCCACACCAGCTCGTGCAGCGGATGGGTGTGGGCAGGGTACTCGGAGGGCGCGCCGGACAGATGCGCCTCGGCGTGGATGGTGAACGCCGCGGGCGCGTCCTCGGGCAGAGGGTCGACGTCGTACGTGACGGTGCCGGACTCGCGCGCCCAGGCTCCGAGACTCGCGGGAGCACTCACCCCTTGTCCGGATGGGCCGGGACCACCATGACCGGGCCGCCGGCCCCGTGCAGCACGCCGCGGGAGACCGAACCCAGCAGGGCGCTCTTCACGGTGCCGCGCCCGCGGGTGCCGAGCACGGTGAGAGGCGCGTCGCGGCTCTGCTCGGCCAGCAGCTCGATGCTGTTGCCGACCTCGACGACGACCTCGATCTCGAGGTCCGGGTGCTCCGCGCGCAGCGGGGCGATGCGGTCCTCGACCATGCCCTCG
Source organism: Brachybacterium kimchii (assembly GCF_023373525.1). Classification (NCBI taxonomy): domain Bacteria; kingdom Bacillati; phylum Actinomycetota; class Actinomycetes; order Micrococcales; family Dermabacteraceae; genus Brachybacterium; species Brachybacterium kimchii. The sequence continues at coordinate 3,237,807 of NZ_CP097218.1, read as the reverse complement.
AGCTCGACGCGACGCTCCTCCACGGAGATGTGGTCGTCCGAGTACGTGGGGTACCAGTAGGTCCACTCGTCCAGCAGGGGCATCGCGACGAACACCCGCAGGGCCGTCCCGAGCCTCTCGGCCTGACGGGCGGCGGTGCGCAGCACGAGGCGGCTCTGCTCCGACCCGTCGACCCCCGCGACCACGGGCCCACGGCCGGCTGCAGGGGCGCTGTCGGATGATCCGTCGGCCCGCTCGCGGCGGGGCACGACGACCGTGGGGCATCGGGAGTGGGCGGGCAGCCCGGAGGCGACCGAGCCGAGCACGCGTCCGGCGAAACCGCCGCGACCGCGCGATCCCACGACCACGAGCTTCGCCTTCCCGGAGGCGTCCACGAGCACCCCTGTCGCATCGCCCTTGGCGGAGCGGAAGGTGAGCGGACCGGGGTGGTCCTTCACGATCTCGGCCGCCTCCTCGAGGGTCGCCCGGGCGGCGGCCTTCCCGGCGTCGTCGGCCTCGTGGGGCATCGAGGCGAGGTTCGCGTAGAAGGCGCCCGGCGCGGCGTAGGCGGTCACCACGGTGAGTCCGCTGCCACGCCGTCGGGCCTCGTCGGCAGCGAAGTCCAGGGCGGATCGGGCCTGCTCGGACCCGTCGAAGCCGACGAGCACCTCCAGGTCTCGGTCTGCGGAGTCGAAGGGGATCTGGTCGTCCATGACTGACCTCCCGGCGAGAGTGACCAGCGGTTCCGTATCCCTCAGGCTAGCAAGCAGGGCGCGGGAGCGGGAGGGGCGGACGAGAGCCCCGGGGCGGCCGCGCCCCTCCCCCACGGCCCTGCCCTTGTCGGCCCGCCCGATACCCTGGAGCGTGTGATCGGAACGGACGTCGCAGTGCTGCTCGGCCTCGCGGCGGCGACGTTCGTCGGGGCGCTCGCGCAGCGCTCGACGGGCATGGGCTTCGCGCTCCTCGCCTCGCCGTTCCTGGTCCTCGTGCTGGGGCCGCTGCAGGGGATCCTCGTGGTCAACGTGTGCGGAGCGCTGTCCGCGCTCCTGAACCTCACCCAGGTGCGCAGGGACGTCGACCGGAAGCGGCTGCGGGTCCTCGCGCCGATGGGCGTGATCGGGGTGATCCCCGGTGCGATCGCCGTGGCCGTCCTGCCGGCGGCGTCCCTGATGATCGCGGTGAGCACGATCGTGCTGCTGGGGCTGCTGCTCACCCTCGCGATGCGCGGGCGCACGGTCCCCGACTCCCCTGGGCTCGGCGTCGCGGGCGGCCTGGCCTCGGGGTTCATGAACGTCACGGCGGGCGTGGGCGGGCCGGGCGTGGTGATCTACGCGCGCGCCACCGGTTGGGAGCACCGCGGCTTCGCGGCGACCGCGCAGGTGCAGTTCATGATCCTCAGCATCGTCTCGCTGGTGGCCAAGCGGGCAATGCCCACGCTCTCCGCCACCGGCTGGACCGTACTGATCGCGGCGCTGCTGCTGGGTGTGATCGCGGGCGGCCGGGTCTCCCGGAGGGTCGACGGCGAGAGCGCCATGCGGATCGTGCTGGTGGTCGCGCTCGCGGGGGCGCTGATGGCGCTCGGGCGCGGAGTGCTGCTGCTGGTGTGAGGGCAGGGGCTAGGCTCGGAATCCCTCGCGCCCCCTTGATCGGACCCCCATGCCCTGGAGCACGCGCCAGCTCGCCGACCTCGCCGGCACCACCGTGAACACGGTGCGCCACTACCATCAGGCGGGTCTGCTGCCGGAGCCCGAGCGCCGCAGCAACGGCTACAAGCAGTACACGGTCCCCCACCTGGTGCGCCTGCTGCGGATCCGTCGGCTCGTCGACCTCGGCGTTCCGCTCGCGCGGATCGACAGCATCGATGACCCGGCGCAGGGAGACGACGCGACGTCGGGGGTCGGACATGGCGGGGACGGCGGCGAGAGCTCGGTGTCCACGACCCTGCGCGAGCTCGACGAGGAGCTGCGATCGCGCATCTCCCAGCTCGAGGAGGCGCGCACGCAGATCGCAGCGCTGCTCGCCGGCGGCGCTCCCGCCCATACGCCGCCGGGGTTCGAGTCGGTGAGCGCCGGCATGAGCGAGGCCGATCGATCGCTGATCCAGATCTACGCGGAGCTCTATCGGCCCGAGGCCCTGGCCGACGTGCGCTCGATGGTCGAGGCGTCCGACGAGACATCGCGACTCTTCGACGAGCTCCCGTCCGACGCCGACGAGGCCTCACGGCAGCGGCTCGCGGAGGATCTGCTCCCCCGGCTGCAGGCCCAGGTCGAGGCGCACCCATGGCTGCGCGATCCTGCCCCGCAGTACCAGAAGAGCAGGTCGGAGACGCGGAACGCGCTGCGCGATGCGCTGCACGAGATCTACAACGACGCCCAGCTCGACGTCATCGCGCGCGTCGAGCGGCTCGCGGAGCACCAGACCCCTTGACCCTGTGGTGACCACACAGTCTTGTCTGGTCGTCCAGTCACCGACCGGTCCGCTCACCAGGGCCGCCGAAGGAGGACCACGATGACCGACCGACGCACCGCTCCCACCTCGACCGCTCTCCCGCCCGCCTCTCCGACCACGCGCCCATCGGCCCCTGGCTGGCCGGAGATCCTCGTGGGCCTCGCCGCCTACATGATCTGCTTCGGACTCGTCTTCCTGCTGCTGCCGCTCGCCGGCGGCGGCGCGCTGGGCGGGATCATCGGCCTGTTCGTCTCCGGCGCGATGGGGCTGATCGCCTTCGGCGCCGCCTGGGCGCTGCGCATCCGCTCGGCCGCAGCCTTCGGGTTCCGACGCGCGAGCGGCCGACAGCTGCTCGCCGGGGCGGGGCTCGGCGTGCTCGCGGCGATCATCGGCAGCGCGCTCACCGTCGCCTACGTGATGCTCTCCGGCGACATGCAGTCCCCCCAGTCCAGCTACCAGGCGGCCTCGACGGGCGGGGCGCTGTCCCTGGTCCTCACGCTCGTCGGCGGATCGATCATCACCCCGATCGGCGAGGAGTCGCTGTTCCGCGGCGTGGTCGCGAACGCCCTGCTCAGCCGGTACGGACCATGGATCGGCGTGCTCGCGAGCGCGATCGTCTTCGCCCTGTTCCACGGCATCAACACGGTGCTGCCCTCGGCCTTCATGGTCGGACTGTTCGCCGCCCTGCTGTTCCGCCGCACCGGCTCGATCTGGCCGGGCGTGGTCCTGCACGGCACCAACAACCTGGTCAGCTCGCTGCTGCCGCTCGCGCTCGCGGGCATGGCCGCGGGGGCGTGAGGGGCGTCGGGCGGATCCGCGCCGCGTGCGGCCGACTCACCTGTCGGCCCGGGCCTCGTCCCTGCCGCGCACCCGTCCCCCGGCCCGCCCTGCGACCCTGCTGACCAGCGCCTCGAGCGGCCCGCGCGAGCCGCGCGCCGAGAGCACGAGGCCGATCAGCACGACGACGGCGAGGTGCGCGAGCAGGATCCAGACCCCCGCGATGAACCACGGAGCGCTCTCGAAAGCATCGGGGCCCGCGACGACGAGCGCGGCGATCATCGAGGCGCCGGTGAGCACCACGTGGATCGTGTAGATCGTGAGGGGCGCGGCGCCGGCCGCGCGGAGCGCCCGCGGAAGCGCGCCGGCGAGGTGTCGGGCCGGCGGGATCACGAGCATGAGCAGGGCGATCACGGCGACAGAGACGCCGGCCGTCGCGATGATGTCGGCGATCGAGCCCGTGTGCGGGGTCGCCAGGGCCTGCATCCAGAGATCACTGCGGAGCGGTGCGCCGAAGCCGTGGAGGTCCAGGAGCATCTTGTCCTCGCCCTGCGCGAGCGCCCATGCCTTCACCGCGGCCGAGGTGCCGTAGGCGATCACCGCCGCGCCGACGCCGGTGCCGAGCACCGTGAGGGACCAGCGGCGCACGCGTCCCGCCTCGATCGACCCGAGCAGGGAGCGCATGAGGATGACGCCGAGCAGCAGGTACGGCAGCCACGTGATCAGCGGATACATGCCGGTGAGCGCGAGCCCGCGCAGCAGCGTCAGGGGCTCGAGCACGTTCATCGGGGTCACGTTGCCGATCTCCTGGACGATGCGGAGGTCCGAGCGGACGCTCGCGTTCAGCCAGCCGCCGACGGCGGTGAGGACGAGCGCGATGGCCGCCAGCACGCGGCTCGAGCACAGCAGCAGGGGCGCGGTGATCATCATCCCCAGACCGAAGGGCACGAGGACGACCACCACCCAGGTGGGCACGAAGCCGAGCAGCAGGCCGATCGCGAGGACGAGCGCCCCGCGGACGATGCCGCTGCGCACGGCCCCGGCGCGGTCTCCGGCTGCGAGCCGCTTCCGGGAGGCGAGCACGAGGCTGCAGCCGCCGATCACGGCGAAAAGCGCCGCGGACGTGCCCTCGGTGAGGACGCTCGCGATCCGGGCCGCAGCGTTCTGCCAGGGCGATCCTGCGGGTGCGGCACCCAACGGCACCAGCAGGTGGGCGGCCATCATGCCGACGATCGCGACGAGTCGCGCAAGGTCGAGCGCCTCGAGGCGGGCGGGGCCGGCGGAGGGAGAGGGGCCGGCCACGGTGGCGACCGGCGCTGACCGGGGATGAGGGGAGGTGGTGGTGTGCATGCCCCCGAGACTCTCGTTCCCACCAGCGCGTTCGCGTCATGCTGGAGTCCCTGTGCACTGCCACCGTGCGCCGATCTCCCCCTCAGTCCACGGTCTGACGCGCGCAGGGAGCAGAGCCGGGTTCAGCAGGATTCGTAGCGATAGCCGTCGGCGTCCTGGGCGACGAGGTCGCGGTCCCTCAGGATCGTCAGCGGTGCGCGGTCCGGGAGCGCGCAGACGCCGGCGAAGGTCATTCCGGCGTCCTCGAGGCTGTCGGGGTACTCGATCTGCAGGACGTGGGCGCCGTAGACGCCCGTGTACGCGGCGCATTCGTCATAGGCGCCGCATTCCTCGGCGACGGCGAAGTCGAAGCCGAGCTCCTCGTGCGCCGTCGCCGTGATCTCGGCGGCGTTCTTCTGGGCGATCGCGAGCCCGGATTCGTGCGCGAGGTCCACGTAGGCGGAGGCGAGGGCCATCGCGCCGTTCTCGTCGATCCGGTCGAACCTGTCGAAGGTGTCGAGGTTGTCGATCTCGACGGCGTCGTAGCCGGCCGCGGCGCAGCCCGTGATCACCGGGGCGAGGATCTCCAGGATGTCGTCGCGCTGCGTCGAGCCGGACGGATCGAGGATGTACTCGTCGACCCAGTCGGGGTCGGTGACCAGGTCGCCGCGCGCGTCGTGCAGCAGCAGATCGGCGTGCTCCTCCCACATCGCGGCGTCGTCGGGCTGGGTCTGGAAGCCGTTGACGTAGCAGACGTTGTAGGCGCCCTCCAGGGGCTCGGCGGTCGCATCGCGCACGACCACATCGATCGGGCCCGACGGCGTGTAGGCACCCCCGAGCTGATAGTCGAAGGCGCCGCTGGTGGGAGGCAGCTCCGGGGTGTGATCCCCCTCCGAGGAGGGGTGATCGGAGGGCGCCGCGGCAGGATCATCGGCCGATCCCCGCGAGACCGGCGACGTCGACCTGCCGTCGGCCTCCGCGTCCTCTCCTGCGCAGGCCGCGGCCATCAGCAGCACCAGAGCCGCCGTCGCGGCGCCCCGTCTCGTCCGCCCCATCCGGCCTGCCCTCTTCTTCTCGGTTCCGCAATGCCTCAGCTCCGCAGCACCTGGGCTCAGCAACCCCCACGGGCGGCCAAGTCCCGGCCGTGCGGGTCGCGCTCAGTTCGCCGGGGTGCGCGTCTCGGCGCTGATGAACCAGGCCTGCTGCTCGAGCTTCTCGATGATGCCGTGGAGGATGTCGGCAGAGGTCGGATCGGCCTCGTCGACCTCGTCGTGGACGTAGCGCATGCTGCCGACGGTCGCCTCGATCGCCGAGGTCACGAGGTCGATCGCGTCGTGGGTGAGCACCTCGCCCTGAGGGAACTCGGGCAGGGAGTTCTGCTCGGCGACGACTGCGGGGCGGCCGTCGGGCGTGGCGTGGAGTGCGCGCATCCGCTCGGCGATGTCGTCGGCGGCCTCCCGCGCGATGTCCACGACCTCGTCGAGGTTCAGGTGCAGATCGCGGAAGTTCGGCCCCACGATGTTCCAGTGGGCCTGCTTGCCCACGAGGTGGAGGGCCGTGAGCTCCACGAGCACGCGCTGCAGATTCTTGGCCAGGGCGTCGGAGGCGAGGAAGCCTCCCTCGGCGTTCTCGGGCCGCGTGCGTTCGGCTCCGGCCGGGGTCGGGACGTCGACGGTCTCGTTCATCGTGCATCTCCTTCGTTCGACGGTGGACGCCTCCGACGCTACGCGGCGACCACATGGTGAACAAGGGGTCGCGAGCGGGCGCGGGAGCGCGGAGGGGCGCAGGCCTGACGCGGGGCCCCCGGCCGACGCCGGTGCCGCCCCGTAGCATCTGCTGCGAGGCGCGGCGCCGATGCCGCCCCGGAAGGACTCCTCGGCCCATGCCCAGCGAACCGACCGAACCCCCAGCCCGCCCGAACATCCTGATCCTGATGACGGACCAGCAGCGCACCGGCTTCACCGCCGGTGCGGGCGGCCCGGACTCGATGCCCCGCGTGGATGCGCTGCTCGAGGACGGCACGCGCTTCGAGAGGGCGTACACGAGCGCGCCCGCGTGCGTCCCGGCCCGCACGAGCCTGCTCACCGGTCGTTTCCCCTCGGCGCACCGCGTGCGCCAGAACTCCACGCCCCAGCAGGCCGTCTATTCCTCGGACCTGCTGGACGTGCTGCGCGGGCGCGGCTATCGCCTGCACTTCGCGGGCAAACCCCACATGCACGCCCAGCCCGAGGACTTCGATGCCTATCACGGGCCGTTCATGCACGAGGGAGGCCCCGCGGACAGCCCCGAGCAGGAGGCCTTCGACGCCTGGCTGCACGAGCTCGACCACTCGGTCGCCCACGACCCGGCTCCGTTCGGCCCCGAGGTGCAGCTGCCGGCCCGGATCATCGACGGGGCGATCCGGGACCTCGACGCGAGGACGGGCGAGGACCCGTTCCTGCTGTGGGTCTCGTTCCCCGAGCCCCACAACCCCTACCAGGTGCCCGAGCCGTACTTCAGCATGTTCGACCCGGCCGAGGTCCCCGACCGGACGGTCGGGCCCGAGGTCCTGGACCGGATGGGGTGGAGGTTCCGCTGGCTGCACTCGCTGATCGAGGAGAAGCGCCCCGGCTTCGACACCGAGTGGAGGCGACTGCGGGCGAACTACCTGGGGATGCTCCGGCTCATCGACGACCAGATCGGCCGGCTGCTGGACCGTCTGGGGCCCGTGCTCGACGACACCGTCGTGATCGTGCTCAGCGACCACGGGGACCTCGTCGGCGAGTACGGCCTGCAGCGCAAGGGCGCGGGGCTGCCGGAGGCGCTGGTGCGCATCCCGCTGGGCGTCGCCGGCCCCGGCATCGCCTCCCAGCGACGAGCGGAGCCGGTCTCGATCGTGGACGTGCTGCCGACGCTCTGCGAGCTCGTCGGGGCGCCTTTCCCGCCGGGTGTGCAGGGCAGGTCCCTGCTCCCGCTGCTCAAGGGCGAAGAGGCACCGGCCGAGGAGTTCTCCACGATGTACGCGGAGCACGGGTACGGGGGCGTCTCGTACGGGGAGGGCGACCGGCCGCCCCTCCACTTCCCCTACGAGGGTCGCTCCTTCGACGAGCTGAACTCCGTCACCCAGAGCGGCGAGATGCGGATGGTCGTGGACGGCCGGTACAAGCTGATCGCCGACGACCTCGGCACCTTCTCCCTCCACGACCTGCAGGAGGACCCCGCCGAGATCCACGACCTCATCGACGACCCCGCGCTCGCCGAGGTCCGCGAGGGTCTGCTGCGACGGCTCGCCCTGTGGATGATGCGCGTGGCCGACGACCTCCCCGTCGGCGCCTACCGCCCCCGGGAGGCCCCGCACAACTGGCGATGGGCGGTCCCGTCGGCCGCCGAGGGGCACGGGCCCGAGGGGCATGAGGCCGAAGGACTCGCCGCCGAGGAGCACACAGCCGCGGGACGCCCGGCCGATCCGCCGCGGTGACCCGGGCCGTCCCGGACCCCTGCGCGATCGCCTGAGGACATGGCGCCGGATCCGACGTACCGTCGAGGGTCCCGGGGCTCGGAGCGGCCGGGCCCTGCCGCACGGAAGGACCTGCTCATGGACACGGTCACCCTCGGATCCTCCGGCCTCCGCGTCTCCCGCCTGGCGCTCGGGACCATCCCCTTCGGGTCGGGCGGCGGCTTCGAGAAGATCGCCGGCCTCGGCGTCGAGGAGGCCCGCAGGCAGCTCGACGAGGCCCTGTCGCGCGGCGTGAACTTCATCGACACCGCGAACATCTACTCCGCGGGAGACTCCGAGCGCGTCCTCGGGGAGGCGATGAGCGGTCGTCGCGAGGACATCGTGCTCACCTCCAAGACGCGCAGCCCCGTGGGTGAGGGACCCAACGACTCCGGGGCGAGCAGGATTCACGTGCGGCGCTCCGTCGACCAGAGCCTCGAGCGCCTGGGCACCGATCACCTCGACCTGCTGTACATGCACCAGTGGGACGGACAGACCCCGATCCTCGAGACCATCCGCGTCGCGAACGAGCTCATCCGCGAGGGCAAGATCCGCTACTGGGGAGTGTCGAACTACAGCGGCTGGCAGCTCGCGAAGACCGTCTACGAGGCGCGGATGGCCGGTCTCGAGGGCCCCATCGCCCAGCAGGTCTACTACACGCCCGAGGCCCGCGAGATCGAGTACGAGATCCTCCCCGCCGCGCGGGACCTGGGCGTGGGGACCTTCGCCTGGAGCCCCCTCGGCGAGGGTCTGCTGACAGGGAAGGTGCGACGCGGCGAGAAGACCTCGCCCGACACCCGCCAGGGCGCGGGCTGGCCCGAGCCGCACGTGGTCGACCGCGAGCGCGCCTTCGACATCATCGAGCAGCTCGACGAGATCGCGGTCGACCTCGGCTGGAGCATCCCGCAGGTCGTGATCGCCTGGATCCTCGGACGCCCCGGAATCGCCGGCGCGGTGATCGCGGCCCGTCGGTTCGACGAGTTCGTGGAGGACCTCGAGGCCGGCGACCTCACGCTGCCCGACGATGCCCGGGACCGCCTCACCGCGCTCACCCAGCAGCCCGCCTACTACCCGCTCTGGCACCGCCTGCTGAACGGCCAGGACCGCCCCGACCCCGCCGAGTCCGAGTTCTACGCCGAGCACCAGCGCGCACTCGACAGCCGCGGCTGAGCGGGGACAGGGACCGGGCGCAGCGCGCTCGGGAGCAGCTCGCGATGCGCCTCGAGCAGCTCGCCGGTCATGGCGCGCGCCTGCTCGAGCGTGAGCTGGGCCGAGGTCAGGGGGTCGAGCGCCACGGCCTGGAACACGTTCTCGACGTCACCGGTCAGCGCCGCGCGCACGGCGAGGGTCTGGACGTTGACGTTGGTGCGGTTCAGGGCCGCGAGCTGCGGCGGGAGGTCGCCGACGGAGGTCGGCTGCACGCCCCTGGCATCGACCAGGCAGGGCACCTCGACGCAGGCGTCGGCCGGGAGGTTCGTGATGAGGGCGCCCCGGTTCGGCACGTTCCCGTGCACGACGCTGGGTGTGCCGGTGACGATCGAGTTCACGATCTGCGCGCCGTACTCGACGCTCGGCGCGAGCTCGGCCTTCAACCGCTCGAGCTGGTCGTCGATGTCGCCCTGGTCGTCGTGCGCGGCGCAGATCTCGAAGTAGTCCCAGCGCTCGGGGATGTACTCCTTCGTGGTCTCCGGATCCTTGCGGAAGTAGGGCACGTACTCCGAGGCGTGGTGGCTCGACTCGGTCTGGAAGTACCCGAAGGTGTTCATGATCGACGTGCGCACCTGCTCGTTGCCGCCCTCGTAGGTGCTGGCCGCCTCGGCCGCCTCGGAGTGGTCGCCGTCGTCCCCGGCGAGGTCCGCGGCGGCGCGGCCGGGCCGGTGCCGCTGCGCCATCACCTCGCGCAGACGCGGGTAGAGGTCCTCCTGACCGCGGAACAGCTCGAGCACCCACGCCTGGTGGTTGATGCCCGCGCAGCGGTAGGAGACCTCGTCGTAGGGGACGTCGAGGGTGCGGGCGAGCATCCGCGTGGTCCCCTGCACGCTGTGGCACAGCCCCACGGTGCGCAGGCCCTGGGCGTTGAGGTACGCGGTCGCCATGGCCATCGGGTTCGCATAATTGATGAAGGCGGCGTCGGGGCACACCTCGCGCGCGTCGGCCGCGATCTCGGCGTAGGCGGGGACGGAGCGCAGGAAGCGGAACACGCCGCCGGGGCCGACGGTGTCGCCGACGGCCTGGTCGATGCCGTACTTCCGCGGGATCTCGACGTCGTGCCGGTAGGACGGGATCCCGCCCACCTGGAAGGTGATGACGACGACGTCGGCGCCCTCGAGGGCCGCGCGGCGATCGGTCGTCTCCTCGACCCGCGCGGCGAAGCCGTGATGGGCCACGAGGTCGCGTGCGGCCTGGGCCACGGGACCGAGCTTCTCGGGCCGCACGTCCATGAGGCACAGGGTCGCGTCGCGCAGGGCGGGGAAGCTGAGGATGTCGCCGATCAGGCGGAAGGGGAACACGTACCCGCCGGCGCCGATGATGGTGATCTTGGGGGAGGTGACGAACGTCTTCGTGGTCATGCGCCCACGCTATGGACGCACCACGGGGGAGGTCTCGCGGGATCGTGCGCCGTTCTTCCAGGATCCTTCGATGCTGATCCTTATCCGTGGCCGTCGGCCCGCTTCCGCAGGCGCAGGCCCGGATCCCCGGTCGCAGGCCCGGATCCGCGGGCGCCGCCGCTCAGGTGCGCGGCGGTCCGGTCACTTCATCCCGTGCACCCCGTCGACGGTCAGCCAGTCGACGTCGCCCGCGCAGCCGTGCAGGCCGTCCTGCTCGACGTACGCCGCCTTCTTCGAGCCCGGCGCGTAGATGCGCCAGCCGTCGGCGTCGGTCGCCTTGCACTCGTCGCCGAGGGGGCCGCCGCCGTCGCCCACGTCGACCGCCTTCAGCGACGCCTCGGCGTGGCCGTTCGGGATCAGGACCGCGGCCTTGCCGGCCTGGCCGCGCTGCGCGGCCTTCCCCAGCTGGGTGCCGTTCCCGTCGCCGACGGCGGAGACGCCCGGGTACCCGCCGATGCGGCAGGGGTCGTCGCCGGTGTTCGTGAAGGAGATCGTGAACATGACGCTCCCGGCCGCCGGGTCCCCCTGGCTGACGGAGACGTCGAGGTCCGACGCGGTGCAGTCGGAGACCTCGTCGTTGCTGCCGCCGCCGTCGGCCTTGCCCGAGGCGGTCCCGGAGCCCGCTCCCTTGGAGGCCACCGAGGAGTCGTCGTCCGAGGACCCATTGTCCGAGGATCCCTTGTCCGAGGAGCCGTCCGACGACTGGTCGGACGACGCGCCGGAATCGGACCCGCCTCCGCCGTCGGAGGTGCCGTCGGCGGGCTCCTGGCTCGCTCCACCGCTGTCGCTCGCCGCGGAGTCGCCGCCCTGCGCGGTGTCCCCGGAGCCGTCATCGGAACCGTTCCCGCAGCTCGCCGCCCCGAGCGCGAGGAGTGCGGTCGCCGAGAGCGCGCAGGCGCTGCGGGTGATGGTGCGGATGCTCATGACGCTGGAGCGCATGATGTCGCCTCGATCCTTCGCTGCCCGTGGGGACCCCGACGTTACGCCTTCGGGGATGTCGGGGCATGCGCGCGGACCGCGCGCGGCCGCCTCTGCACGGCCCCTGCCCCGGTGCGGGCGGCCCCTGGTCCGGCGTGCGCGCCGCCTACTGTGATGCCATGGCAGGCTCCCCCGGCTCGAGGTCCGAGGTCGTCGCCGCGGACCAGGGACTGTGGTGCCGCCGCGGCGACCCGCCCGTCATGGAGACGATGCACCGGCACAACGACATCGAGATCAACGTGGTGGTGCGCGGGGAGCTGCGGTACCTGCATGCGGGCGCCCCGCTCATCGTCCGCGAGGGCCGGATCGCGATGTTCTGGGCGACCCAGCCGCACGGTCTCGTGGACTCCCGGCCGGGCGACGTGTGCTGGGTCCACGTCCCGCTCGCGACGGCGATGCGCTGGGGTCTTCCCGAGGACGCGGTGAGGGCTCTTCTGCGCGCCCGGCCCCTGGTGGTCGAGGCACCCGAGCTGGTGGCACGGTTCGCAGGGATGACGAGCCTCTGGCTGGAGGAGATCGGCGACAGGGCCCGTGAGGAGTTCGCCCTGCTCGAGATCCGCGCCTCCCTGCTGCGGATCCTGCAGGCGGAGATCGAGCACGCCTCCCCGGCCGGCCCGTCGGACGGCGGGAGGCGCGGCCTGACCGCCGAGCGCCTGCAGCATGTGCGCACAATGGCGCAGGTGGTGATGGACGGCTTCACGGACGAGCTCGCCGTGGCCGACGTCGCGAGCGCCGTCCACCTCGCGCCCTCACACGCGATGACCGTTTTCCGCCAGGCAGTGGGCGTGACGATCGGCGAGTACCTCACCATGTGCCGGGTCGCCGAGGCGCAGCGCCTGCTGATCACGAGTGAGCTCACCACGGCGGAGATCGCCTCGGCGAGCGGGTTCGGCTCGCTCAGCAGCTTCTACAGCCACGTCACGGCCGCGTGCGGCATGGCTCCGCGTGAATATCGGCGCCTGGGGCACTGACCCCTGCGCCGCTGCGGTTCCCACCACCCTCCACCATTGACCGGTCAACCGGTTGTGTTCTACGGTCTGGCCTGAGCCGCGGCGCCTCCGCGACCCCGCCGCGCCGAGACCCCGCCTCCGCGCGCCCGCCGCCAGCACACGCCCACTCGACGAGGAGTCACCGTGGACTCACGCATCCCGCAGCCCGATCCGGCCACCGCCTCCCGCGCGCCCGCCGGAGACTCCCCCGTCGCCCCCGGCGCCCTCGCCCCCGGCCCCCTCGACACCGATCCCGGTCGCCGCTACACGATCTACCTCGTGATCGTCGCGCTGCTGGGCTGGGCGCTCGCGGCCTACGACACCAACCTGTTCAACCTGACCATCGCGGACATCACCTCCGAACTGGGCATCTCCGCCTCGGCGCTCGGCGTGATGGGCATGCTCGTCTACGCCGCGGAGTTCGCGATCGCGCTGTGGATGGGCCGCGTGATGGACGCCCGCGGCAGGCGCTTCGCCTGGATGCTGTGCCTGATCGCGGCCGGCGTGTTCACGGGCCTGACGTTCTTCGTGCAGGGGTTCTGGAGCCTGGTGCTGGTGCGCGCGCTGGCCTCGGGCTTCGCCAACGCCGAGCTCGCGGTCTCCGTGACGCTCGTGAACGAGCAGGTGCCCGCCCGGCGCCGCGGCATGCTCTACTCGATCGTCCAGTCCGGGTACACCGTGGGCGTGTTCATGGCCTCGGGGATGTACCTGCTGGTCTCGGGCCTGGGCTGGCGGGCGGTGTTCCTCTTCGGCGTGCTGCCGCTCGTGCTCGTCGCGATCGCCCGCGCGAAGGTCCGCGAGTCGCCCCGCTACCTGCACATCCGCTCGCTGCGCGCGGCGCTAGGCCGCGGGGACGACGCGGAGGTCGCGCGCCTGCAGCGAGTGATGCCGGTGGATGTCTCCCAGCTCGAGAAGGGCACCTTCCGCCAGCTGTTCTCGGCCGCCGGAGGAGTGCGGCGCACGGCCGTGAGCCTCTCGGTCACCTGGCTGCTGTACGGCATGTCCTATGTCGCCACGAACATCTACCTCGCCTACTGGATGGCGGAGGTGAAGGGCTGGGCGTCCTCCGCCGTGGCCGCGCTGCTCCTCGTCGGCGGAGCCGCCGGGGTCGTCTTCTACCTGGTGGGCGGGCTCCTCGGCGAGCGCTTCGGCCGACGCTCGGTGCTCATCGGCTCGGCGGCGGCGATCGCCCCGCTCGCGCTGGTCATCCTGGTCTCGGAGCGCTCGAGCGTGCTGCTGGTCGCGATCTTCCTGCTGTTCCAGGCCACCAACGGCACCTGGTCGGGCGTCGGCTACACGTACCAGGCCGAGGTCTATCCGACCCGGGTGCGCGCGCTCGGCGTGAGCTGGATGAGCGGCATGCTCGTGGGAGGCTTCATGCTGGGCAGCCTGCTGTGGGCGATGCTCACCGCGACCACCTCGCTGACCAGCACGTGGATCATCATCGCCGTGGTCCTCGGCGCCGCCCAGGCCGTCTCGACGCTGTTCCTGCCGAAGGTCGCCTCCGGCCAGGAGCTCGAGGCGATCGCCCGCTGACCCGAGGAGGAGAGTCCATGACCGACGGAGCAGAGCCCATGGCCGAGACGCCCTTCGCCCTCAGCGCCCCCAGCGCCCCCAGCGGAGAGACGATCGCCGATCCCCGCACGGCGCACCGCCTCGGGCCCTGGTCCCTGCGCTCCGAGGGCGACGAGATCAGCGAGATCGCCTGGCGCGGCACGGTGCTGCTGGAATCCGTGCGACCCGCGCTGCGCGACCGCGACTGGGACACCGTGCCCCCGCAGGTGCTCGAGGAGGAGTGGACGGGCCCCGGGGCCGACGACGCGCCCGCTCCCGACGACGCCGCCGCGTCCCTGACCCGCACGCTGCGCGTGCGGTACGCCGGCGCGGGCGGCGAGGCGAACGCGCTCTCGGTGCTGACGGTGACGCCCGAGCGCCTGAGCCTGCGCTTCACGATCACTCCCGATGCCGCGCTGACCACGAACCGTGTGGGCCTCACAGCGATGCTCCCGCGGGCCATGGCGGGCGACGACGCGGTCGTGACCACCGTCCGCGGTGATCGGCGGGACTTCCGGTTCCCCCGGCAGATCTCCCCGTGGCAGCCGCTGTTCGACATCCGGGCCCTCGACCTCGACCATGCCGGGGAGCGCGCGCGCCTCGAGCTGCTCGGCGACGTGTTCGAGATGGAGGACCAGCGGAACTGGACCGACGCGAGCTTCAAGATCTACTCGCGGCCGCTCGCCCTGCCCTTCCCCTACGAGGTCGCCGCCGGCGAGAGCGTCACCCAGGAGATCACCCTGGTCCCGGAGCCGTCGGCCGCTGCGCCGCAGGCCGCGCCGGACCAGGCCGCCTCGGCGCACTCGGCTCCGGCGCCGACCGCACCGACGCGGCCCGCTCGTCGGCCGTCCGCGCCCGTGCGCCTGGCGGATCTGCTCGCCGCGGCCGCCCCGTGCACCTTCCCGCGCCTGGGTCTGGGCGCCACCACGGAGGCGGCCGCGGTGCGCAGCGGCGGTCCGCTGCCGATCTCGGCCGACGCCGGCTTCGACCACCTGATGGTCGAGGTCAGCGAGCGGTTCGACCCCGAACGGGTGCTGGCCGCTGCCGCCCGCGAGGCCGCCGCGACGGGCCTTCCCGTCGACCTGCGGATCATCGCCTCCGAGAGCACCGACGTCCCCGGACTCCTCGCTGCGGCCGATGCGGCGGGCCTGCCCGTGCGTCGGATCGGCATCGTCGACGAGGCGCGCCACGTGACGACGGCCGAGCTCTGGGAGCGCCTGCGCACCGCCTCCCGGGGACGCGACGCGGAGCTCGTCGCGGGCGCGCGCACCCACTTCACCGAGCTCAACCGGGAAATCCACGCGATCCCCGACGCGGCCCTGCTCTCCTTCCCCTCGACCCCGCAGATGCACATGCGCGAGAACTGGCACGTGGCCGAGAGCGTGGCAGCCCTGGGCGACGTGCTCGCCTCGGCGCGGATGCTGCGGCCGACGGCGCGGCTGCACCTCGGCCCGCTCACGCTGCGCCCGCGGGTGAACGCGGTCGCGACGCAGGCGGAGCTCGTCGATCGCGGCGACGCGTCGGGCTGGGGCGCGCACCTCGTGCCCGGCAGCACGGATCCCCGGCAGCGCACCACCTGGGCGGCCGCCTGGGCCGCCGCCGCCCTCGCGGAGGCCGCGCACGCCGGCGTCGGGACGGTCACCCTGGGCGAGCTCGCCGGTCCTCGGGGTGTGCTCACCGACGACGCGCAGTCCCCGCTGACGCCGTTGGGCGAGCTCCTGGTCGCGCTCGCGACCCGGTCGGGGCGGGAGGTGCGCGTGGTGCGCAGCCCGGGCGGCCCCGGCACCGCCCTGATCGCGTGCGAGGACGAGGTGCTGCTGGTCAACGCCCGGCTCGAGGACTGGGAGGTGGCAGCGGACGGCGATGACGGATCGCCCCTGCGCGTGCCTGCGGGCACCGTGCGCCGGATCGACGCCGTGGGCACGGCCGTCGAGGACCGGGTGTCGCGGAACCCGGAGCACCACCCCGCGGATGGGACCGAACCCGCCCCGCGGGCTTGATACCTTCGCCTCATGCCCGCCTTCTCCGACAGCGCCTCCGACGCGATCGCATCGTCGCTGGCAGCAGTGCCCGCCGGCACCCCTGTCTCCGAGGTCGCACGTCGTCTGCTGGAGCTCCTGACCGGCGGTGACGTCGCCCCCGGCACGCGCCTTCCCCCGGAGCGCCAACTCGCGAGCGCACTCGGCGTGGGCCGCTCGGCGGTGCGCGAGGCCCTCGCGGCCCTCGAGATCCTGGGGATCGTCGACGTGCGGCCGGGATCGGGCACCTACCTGCGCGGATCCGCGAGCGACCTGCTCCCGCAGACCCTGCGCTGGGGCCTCATGATCGGCAAGCAGAACACCGATCAGCTCAACGAGCTGCGCGCGGGGCTCGAGAGTTACACGGCGCGTCTGGCGGCCGACAGGATCTCGACGGAGCAGCTCGAGACGCTGCGCGGCACCACGGCGACCATGGCCGAGAGCCTCGAGGACCTCAAGGCCTTCGTCGCGGCCGACGCCGCCTTCCACGAGGTGCTCGCCACCGCGGCCGACAACGCCATGCTCACCGACCTGCTGCAGGTCACCCGCAGCCTCCTGCGCGTCTACAACGACCGCGCCGTGCGCGACCGCGAGGACATGGAGGCCGCCCACGCGGAGCACGCGAAGATCCTCGCCGCCCTCGAGGAGGGCAACGGCGAGCGCGCGGCCTCGGCGATGGTCGCGCACATGGCGACCGCCCGCGACCGGATCCTCGAGGCCACCGAGGACTGAGGTCGGCGCGCAGCACCGTCCAGGGCCGCAGCCGAAGCCGCACGAACCGCCGCCAGGGCCGAGTTGTCGACGCCGAGACCCTGCCGACCGTCTCCGCCTCCGCCTCCCCCTGGCCCTGGCTCCTGCGTGAGCCCTCCGCACACCCCTCGTCGCTCAACCGGTTGACCAATATGCGCTCCCGCGCCTACCCTGGACCCATCACGACCGCGGGCGGCGTCACCGCCCCCGCGCCACGACGAGGTGAGGCGAGAGGTGACGCGAGTGGCCGAGGGCAGGAGTTCTGACCGCCGGATGGACATCGGCATCGGCAGCTACGCCCTGTTCTGGGAGGGCAGCGAGCGCAACCCCGATCGCCTCGGCATCGCGGACATGATCGACCGCGCCGCGCAGCTGGGCTGCGACGTCTTCCAGATCTGCGACGATCCGCGCATCGAGGACGCCGATGCGGACGAGCTGGCCACCCTGCGCGAGCGCGCCGCACGGCATGGACTGCGCCTCGAGCTCGGCACCCGGACGATCGATCCCGACCACCTCGCCCGGTATCTCGCGATCGCCCGTGCCCTCGATGTGCGCGTGCTGCGCTCGATGATCCAGACCCATGAGGTCTCCGGGGGCATCGAGCAGGCGGTCCTCGCCCTGCGCACCACGCTCCCCCTGCTCGAGTCCTCCGGCATCGCCCTCGCCCTCGAGACCTACGAGCAGCTGCCCACGGAGGACCTGCTGCGGATCGTGCGCGCCCTGGACTCCCCGCTCGTGGGGATCTGCCTGGACCCCGGCAACTGCGTCTCCGCCCTCGAGCACCCGGACGACGTCATCGACGCCGCCGCCCCGTTCACCCTCGACCTGCACGTCAAGGACTTCCGCTTCGCCCGCCAGGAGGGCTGGGTGGGCTTCACCTTCTCCGGCGCCCGCATGGGCGAGGGCCTGCTGAACCTCGATCACGAGCTCGACGCCGTCTACCGCGAGGGCCGACGTCCCGCCGCGATCGCCGAGCACTGGCTGCCCTGGCAGGGCGATGCCGCGACCACGATCGCCCGCGAGCGCGACTGGACCGAGGCGACGCTCGCCGCCCTGCGCGCACGCCGCTGAACCGTCGGCGCGCGCCGACGGCACGCTCCGTTCAGCCTGCAGCTCCGACCCACCGACCACTCGACCACCCACTCATCCACCACCGACCAGGAGGACTCCATGACCACCACCGACAGCCGTGACCTGAACCCGCTCAAGGGCAAGAGCGTCGAGCTCGACGCGAGCCTCACCGTCGCCGTCGTCGGCGCCGCCGGGAAGATGGGCACGCGCGTGTCCAACAACCTCAACCTCACCGACGCGACGATCCACTACTGCGAGTCCTCCCCCTCCGGCATCGAGCGCGTCGAGGCACTGGGCCGCACCGTGAGCGACATCGACGAGGTCGCCGGCGAGTGCGACGTCGTCATCCTCGCCGTGCCCGACGTGGTCCTCGGGAAGGTCTCCGAGCAGGTCGTGCCGAAGATGAAGGCCGGCTCGGTGCTGCTCACCCTGGACCCCGCCGCCGCCTATGCGGGCCTGCTCGCCACCCAGGAGGGCGTGCTGCAGGCGTGCGCCCACCCGGCGCACCCCTCGGTGTTCCTCGAGCGCACCAGCGCCGAGGAGTGGGCGGACACCTTCGGCGGCATCGCCGCCCCGCAGGAGGTCGTCGCGGCCCTCGAGGGCGAGGAGGACGCCTCGGCCGGGGCCGACGACGAGCGCGCCGCCGCGAAGAAGCGCGTCGAGGACGTCATCCGCGCGATCTACGCCCCCGTGATCGACGTGCACTGGGTGACCGTCAAGCAGCTCGCCCAGCTCGAGCCCACCCTCGTGGAGACCACCGGCTGCATGATCGGCCAGTTCCTCAAGGACTCCATGGACTACGCGATCAACGAGCAGGGCATCCCCGAGGACGCCGTGAAGGCCATCTTCTACGGCCACATCTTCATCTCGCTCACCAACGCCCTGCGCGGCTCGAACCCGTTCTCCGACGCCTGCCTGCTGGCGATGGACTACGGCCGCGAGTCGATCATCCGCGAGGACTGGCAGAAGATCTGGAAGGACTCCGAGCTCGACTCCGTCATCGCCAAGATGCTGAAGATCGACGCCGTGAAGCGCTGATCCCGCCCGCACGGCCGGAGGGCCGACGGGCTCGGGGCTCGTCGTCGTACGACGGGAGGCCCGCCCGGCGGTCAGGTCGACAAGAAGGGCCGCCCTCGAGAGAGATCTCGGGGGCGGCCCTTCCGCTGTGACGGGACTCCGAGCGTGAGGCCGGACGGGTCCCGCGCGGCCCGTCGGCCCCTATCCCTTCACGGCGCCCGCGAAGGCACCCTGCACGAAGTAGCGCTGGAACAGCAGGTAGACCAGCAGCACCGGGATCGCCGACATGAAGATGAAGGCGTTCAGCGGCCCGTAGTCGGTGCCCCACTGGGTGGAGAAGGACTGCACGGCCAGCGGGATCGTGTAGTTGTCCTGGGAGATCAACAGCGTGGTCGCCATCGCGTACTCGTTCCAGGTGGCCACGAAGTCAAGCACGAACAGGGCCGCCAGCGCGGGCTTGGCGAGCGGCAGGATGATCTGCCAGAAGATCCGAAACGTCGAGGAGCCGTCGATGCGGGCGGACTCCTCGAGCTCCTCGGGCACGCTGCGGAAGAAGCCGTAGAGCACGAAGATCTGGTACGGGATGCCGAAGGCCAGGTAGGGCAGCACGAGCCCGAGCCGGGAATCCAACAGGTGCGCGCTGAGCATCGTGGAGAACAGCGGGCCCAGCCCGATCTGCACGGGGATCATGGAGCCGATCGCGATCAGTGCGAGCAGGATCCGCGCCCCGCGGAAGCGGATCCGCGAGAGGGCGAACGCGGCGGCGGCCGCGATGGCCAGCCCGAGCGGCACTTTGATCAGGGCGATCAGCGCACTGTTGCCCGCGGTCACCCAGAGGTTCCCGATCTCCACTGCGCTCGCGTAGTTCCCCCAGGCCCAGTCCGTGGGCAGGCCCCACATGGGCAGCTCGTTGATGTCGGTCTTCGACTTCACCGAGGTGAGGAACATCAGCAGCATGGGCACGAACCAGATCAGCGCGGTCACGCCGAGCGCGAGCCAGAGCCCGATCCCGACCCAGTCGCGCGGCTTCTCGCGCTCGCGCACGGGAGCAGTCGTCCTGCGGGTCGCCGCCCGCGTCGTCGTCATCGCGGTCATGACTCGTCACCTCTCATCGACCAGGCCATGTAGGGGATCACGAGAGCCAGGGTGACCAGCAGCAGCACGGTCGCCACGGCGCCGCCCATGCCGTACTCGTGGTTGGTGAACGACTGGGTGTAGGACCACAGCGCGAGCACCTGGGTGGACTGCGCGGGCCCACCGCCGGTGAGGCCGACGACGAGGTCGAACACCTTGAGCGCGTTGATGATCGTGAGGATCACGACCACGACGGTCGTCGGCCGCAGCGCCGGGACCGTGACGTTGCGGAAGCGCTGCCAGGCGCCCGCGCCGTCGAGCTTCGCGGCCTCCACCAGCTCCAGGGGGACGCTCTGCAGGCCGGCGAGGAACAGCACCATCGAGAAGCCCACGGCCTGCCAGATGTTCGCCACGAAGATCGAGGCGAGAGCGAACTGGGGGTCGCCCAGCCACGACTGGGCGAGGTCGCCCAGGCCCACGGCGTGCAGGAGCTGGTTCACGAACCCCAGGGTCGGGTTGTAGATCCATCGCCACATGGCGGCGACCGTGATCGAGGCGAACACCGCGGGGATGTAGAAGACGGCGCGCATGAGGTTGCGCCCGAGCATCCGCCGGTTCAGCCCGAGGGCGAGCAGCAGGGCGATCACGGTGGGCACCAGCAGGGAGGCGATCACCCAGATCACGGAGTTGCGCAGCGCCGTCCAGAACACGGGGTCGGAGGTGAACAGGCGCACGTAGTTGTCCAGTCCCACGAACTCCGGCTTCTCGATGCGGAAGCCGGACCACTCGAAGAACGAGAGCCGCACGGCGTCGATCATCGGGTAGACGAGGAACACGGCATAGAGCACGAGGGCCGGTGCGAGATAGGGCAGGGCGAGGCGGAATCGGCGGTGCGGGGGCACCGTGCGGGTGCTCCTCCCGCGCGCGCCGGTGCGGGCGTCGGTGGTCGTCATCGGTCTCATCCCTCCTGCTCGCGGAAGCGCTGGAACGTCGCCCCGGCGTCCGCCGGATCCATGTCCCCGGTGAGGACGGCGTTCTGGATGCGCCAGAACTCGGTGGTCTGCGCGGTCGAGAAGTTCTGGTCGTTGTTGGCGAACATGCCGCCGTCGACGTCCTCGAAGATCTGCGCCCACACGGGATTCAGCGGGTTGTCCTCGTCCACGGGCATCGAGGCGTTCACGGAGATCGCCGACCAGGCGTCGCCCGCGATCTCCTGACCGTCCTTCGAGGTCATGAAGTCGAGGAAGCGGGCAGCGAGATCGGACTTCTTCGTGTTCGCGCTGATGTAGAACGCCTCGCCGAAGCCGTAGAGGCGGTTGGTGCCGGTGGGGAACGGGAAGATGCCGACGTCGTCGGGGTCCATGCCGTTGTCCACGACGGAGGCGTTGAACCAGGTGCCCTCCAGTGCCATCGCGGCCTTGCCGGTGAAGAAGAGCTGCGAGGAGTCATCGTTGTTGATGCCCATGAAGCCGTCGTTGAGGTACTTCTTCCCCCAGGTGCGCAGCTCGGTGAAGGCCTCGGTGACGGCGCCCTCGCTCCCCCAGTCCCCGTCGCCCGTGGTCAGGGCGTCATTGAGCTCGGCTCCGCAGGTGGTCTCAAGCAGGCAGTCCAGCAGGCGCATGACGTGCCAGTTCACGGTGCCGCCGAACTCGATGGGCGTGATGCCGGCCGCCACCAGGGCGTCGGCCGCGGCGATCAGCTCGTCGTAGGTGGTCGGCGGGCTGTCGACGCCCGCCTTCGCGAACAGCGATTTCGAGTAGTAGAGCCCCTGCCCCTGGAAGGTCCACGGGACCCCCTGGTAGCCGCCGTACTGGGTGATGCCCGCGAGGGCCGCGTCGGTGAAGCGGTCCTTCCAGCCCAGGCGCGTGTAGTCGTCGCTCAGATCGCGACTCATACCCACGTCCACGAGCTCCCCGCCGAGCCCGGACCCCTCCCAGTACCAGTAGATGTCGGGCACCAGGTAGGTGCCGGCGAACTGGCGCAGGGCGTTCTTGTGGTCGTCGGTCGAGCGCTGCTCGAGGGTGATCGACGTGCCCGGGTTGCGCTTCTCGAAGTCGCTGATGAGTGCCTGGATGGTGGTGCCCTGGGCGCCGTCCTGCGTGACCATCCACAGGGAGAGGTCGTCGGGCCCGGACCGGGCGCAGCCGGCGGCGCCGAGAAGCGCGGCGCTCGCCACGGGGATCGCCGCGAAGGCGCGGCGCGGGATTGCGTGCATGGGTGGTCCCGTCTCTTCGTCGAGGGGAGGGTGGTGCGGCGGGCCGGCTCGCCGGGTCGGCGGGCCGAGCCCGGTGGGTCAGGCGGAGGCCTGCCAGTCGCTGAACTCGCGGAGCTTGAGGAAGAGGTCCTCGAACATCAGGCGCACGTCGACCTGGGTGAAGACCCGCATCGGACGCGAGTCCGGGCGGGGCGTGTACGAGCCGTCGGCCTCGAGGATCGGCGTGGGCATCACGACGTGCCTGCTCGAGGAGCTGTCGGCCTCGAAGATCGACTGGAGGGCGGTGAGCAGCACGAGCGGGGAATCGCCGAGGGCGTAGGTCTCGGCGGGGCCGCGGCCGGCGTCGGTCGTCGTCTGCACCACGAGCATCGTCTCGTCGTAGAGATAGCGACCCAGCGGGCCGGCGGTGGCCACGCGGATCCGCAGCTCGGCGTCGGACACCAGGCACTGGCGGTAGACGTCCCGGGGGACCTGCCAGATCGGGATCCGGGTGTCGTTGAAGACGACGCGTGCGGCGAGGGGGTCGATGAGCAGGTTGTACTCGATCGGCATGGCGTCCGGCGGCGGGTAGGCGATGCCTTCGTGCTCGTTGCCGCCGATCCAGATGAGGGTCATCCGCTCGGCGATGCGGGGCTCGATCAGGAGCGCGGAGGCGAGGTCGGTGAGGCCGCCGCCGGCGACGTAGTAGAGCGGCTGGTCAGTGTCCTCGCGCAGGGCCTCGGCGATGATCCTGTCGACGGCCTCACCCCGGTACGGGGAGTCGGCGTCATCGAGCGCCTGCGGGGCACCCGCCACCAGCACCTCGGTGGAGACCAGGCCCATGCGGGCGAAGACGTCCCCGGCGATGCGCAGGGCATTGGCCGAAGTGTCGGGGCCGGGATCGAAGCGGTCGCCCTCGCGAAGGTGCGAGGCGATCACAGCACGGATCTCCGTGTTCGGCGAGAGCAGGTGGTGGACGAGCTGGAAGAGGTCGTCCGGGTCACCCGAGAAGTCGTTGTCGATGATCACCCGGCAGCGCGCTCCACCCGGGGTGGGCAGCTGCTGCCAGGGAGTCTCGCCCAGGCGCCAGCCGGCGGTGACGCCGTGGTCATCGGGAGCGGTGGGAGCGGTGGGAATGCGTGTCATCGT
Source organism: Brachybacterium kimchii (assembly GCF_023373525.1). NCBI lineage: Bacteria > Bacillati > Actinomycetota > Actinomycetes > Micrococcales > Dermabacteraceae > Brachybacterium > Brachybacterium kimchii. The sequence continues at coordinate 3,214,396 of NZ_CP097218.1, read as the reverse complement.
CGACCTCTGCGGTGGGTGAGCGGCGGGTGAGCGGCGGAAGGGCTCCGGATGCGGTGCAGGCCCGGAGGATCGAATGCCGCCCTGTGACCTGCCCGAATGACCAGAGAATGGGCATCCGGTTGATAGGTTATCGGTAACATATGTGACCGGTCACCTATCGTAGCGACGTTCCGTCGAAGCGCAAGAGGGCGTCACGGACGGATTCGACGGCGACCGCGAGCAGCACTGGCCCCATGGCCGTTCCGAGCGCTGCGGAGCGGACGCCGAAGGCCCCCAGGAACGGTGGTAGCTTCGTGCCGACGACAGCCCACGGGAACGGAGATCAGGTGGCTCGGAGCTCCAGCTCGCGGCCGAGCATGGCGGACGTCGGCCGGCTCGCGGAGGTCTCCGCACAGACCGTCTCGCGCTACTGCTCGGGCACCGGATACGTGGGCGAGGCGACCAGTGCGCGCATCGCCGCGGCCATCAGGGAGCTCGGCTACGTCCCCAATCGGGCCGCCGGGACGCTGCGCGCGGGCCGCACGGGGACCCTGGGTGTGCTGACCATCGGCGAGCTGAACTACGGCAGCGCGCAGATCCTCACCGGGCTCAGCCGCACCGCGCGCGAGCTGCACCAGACGCTGATGATCGCCGAGATCGACACGGACTTCGAGGCCACGGGCTGGCAGGACGAGGTGCGCCGAACGATCGACCACTTCCTCTCCGCACCGGTCGACGGGATCGTGGTCTCCACGGCGATCCCCGGTGTGGACGCGGAACTCGACCGGGCGCGCTCGCGCGTGCCGGTCGTGAACCTCTCGCGGCGACTCACTCCGGCCCCGGCCGCGGGCTCCCCTCCCCGGGGAGGGGACGACTCACCGTCGTCCGTCGGATTCGAGGCCACCCGTCACCTCATCGACCTCGGGCACGAGCGCATCCTGCACGTGGCCGGACCGCGCACACGCAACGAGGCCCGTGACCGTGAGGCGGGATACCGGAACGCGATGGAGCAGGCCGGTCTCGTCCCGCACGTGCTCTCCGGCGCCGCCGACTGGTGGGCCTGGTCGGGCGCCGCCGCAGCGGAGCAGCTCGCGGGCGGCGACGAGACGACCGCCTCCGCGGACCTGGACTTCACGGCCGTGTTCGCCGCGAACGACGAGCTCGCTCTCGGCTTCATGAGCGCCCTGCGCATGCGTGGCTTCGAGGCCCCGCGGGACTACTCGATCGTGGGCGTGGACGACATGCCCGCCGCCGCCTACCTGCAGCCGCCGCTGACGACGATGCGGATCGACTTCGTCGCCGTCGGCGACCAGGCCCTGCGGCGGCTGCATCACGCGATCACGACGGGCAGCGAGGAGGAGGGCGACGGCGAGGGGACGGCCTCGAACACCCTCCCGGAGCTCGTGGTGCGCGCATCGACCGCTCCCCCACCCCGGCACTGAGGACCTGAAGTCCTGAGCGACGTCCCGAACACCACGACGTCAGTCCGTGCCAGCACCCGTCACAGCGACGTCATGCCGCCGTCCACGCGGAAGATCGCTCCGGTGGCGAAGCTGGACTCCTCGCTCGCGAGGTAGACCATGATGCCGGTGACGTCGTCGGGGGTGCCCGCGCGGCCCAGCGGCGTGCGTCCGACGATGCCCTCGCGGGCGCCCGGGTCCTCGGAGATCGTGGTGACCAGCGACGTCTCGGTGTACCCGGGGACCACGGTGTTCACGCGGATGTTGTCGCCCGCGTACGCCATCGCGGTCGCGCGCACGAGGGAGTGGATGCCGCCCTTCGTGGAGCTGTAGGCGGCGAAGTCGGCGCCCTCGCCGTTCAGGCCCGTCGGGCTGCCGGTGCAGATGATGGAGCCGCCACCGGAGGCGAGCAGCGCGCGCACCCCGTGCTTGACGGTGAGGAAGGTGCCGGTGAGGTTCACCGCGAGCGTCCTGTTCCAGGCCTCGAGCGGCACGTCGGCGGTCTTCGCGTCGTGGCCGAACAGCTGCACGCCGGCGTTCGCGACGATCACATCGGGCGAGGCGTCTCGCGCGGCGAGGTCCGCGTAGGCGGCCTCGACGCTCTGCTCGTCGGAGACGTCCATTCGCACGGCCTGGGAGCCGGTCGCGTCGGCGGCCTCGCGGGCCGCCTGCTCGTCGATGTCGGCATAGATGACGCGCGCACCCTCGGCCGCGAAGCGGTCGGCGATCGCGCGGCCGATGCCGGAGCCGGCGCCCGTGACCAGGGCCGTCCTGCCGTCGAGACGCGGGGTGGTGCGGGTCATGTGTCCTCCATCGTCGGGGGTGCGGGCGGGCGACCGGTCGACGGCGCGGGCATCAGCACTCCGTGCGACCAACCGGTTCACCACTCGTGGTCAGAGTAGTGCCCCACGATCCTGCGAGCCAGGCCTCGGGTCCGGCGGGTCGCCGTCCAGTGCCCGCCGTCCAAGGGCCCCGTCCTGGGGGCCCGCCGGCCCCGCGGGATCAGCCCCTCGCGTGCTCCGCGCCGATCCGCAGCAGCTCGAGGTACCCCTCGACCTTCCACGCGGTGCGGCCGACGAACAGGCCGGTGACGTGCTCGATCCCGAGCAGGTCCGCCGCGTTCTCGAGGTTCACCGAGCCGCCGTACAGCAGGCCCTTCACGCGGCCCGAGTACTCGTCGCCGAGGGCCGCGAAGGGCTCCACGAGCTCCTCGACGGTGGCAGGGCGCCCCTTCTCCCCGATCGCCCAGATGGGCTCGTAGGCGATGACGACGTCGGCGACCTGCTCCTCGGTGAGCCCCTCAAGGGCGCCGCGCGCCTGCTCGAGGATGAAGGCGGAGGAGCCTCCGGCGTCCTTCACCTCAGCGCTCTCGCCGATGCACAGCAGGGGCGTGAGCCCGTGCCGCAGCGAGGCTGCGACCTTGAGGCGCGTGGTCTCGACGGTCTCTCCGAAGTGCTCGCGGCGCTCGGAGTGGCCGATCTCGACGATCTGCGCGCCCGCGTCCTTCGCCTGCGGCACGGAGATCTCGCCGGTCCATGCGCCGGCGTCCTCCCAGTGCGCGTTCTGCACGCCCAGCAGCACGGGCGAGTCCTCGCCGAGGATCTGCGCGACGGTCGTCGTGGCGGTGAAGGAGGGGATCACGAAGGGCTGCACTCCCTCGGGGGCGCGGCCGTCCAGGTGCCCGACGAGCGCCGACGTCCACTCGCGCGCCTCGGCGAGGGTCTTGTTCATCTTCCAGCTGGTGCCGATCCAGAGGGGCTGCATGGGGGTGGTTCCTCGCTGTTCGTGGTGGTGCAGAGCGGTGGCGGTGCGGAGCCCCGACGGTCCGGCGGCTCGCGGAGTCAGCGGATCGGACGGGCCCCGGGGACGAGGACCGGCGTCGACCTTCGGGGACGGTCGGCCGCACGGGACGCTACCGGGAGGCGTTCCCGCGGGAACGCCCGCTCTCGCCTGTCGAGCCGATTCTTCCCGATGAGTGGAACGGATCGCCGCCGACGCCCGATGCGCGGACTCGGCGAAGTGCGGACTCGGTGAAGGGCGGATTCGCGGCAGCATGCCGGTCGAGGTGTCGGGGCGTTACGAGTTGCGGTGGGTTTTCGTTCCCATCCGCTCGCCGCGGGTCCGTCGGCCTGCAGGACAATCCGTCGCTTTTCCACCGCAACTCGTAGCCTCCAGGACCCCCGACCCCCACCCCTTTCCCCTCGCTGGAGCGGGAGCCGGAGCCGGAGCCGACCGAAGGCGCGCACCCGCGCCGGGACCACGCGCCCCACTCCCCGAGCGCGGTGGGCGATCCTCAGCCCGGCGGACGACCCTGACCACGACGGGCGATCCTATAGGTGGCACCCACTCGCGCCCGACGGCCCCGCTTGACATCGGCCCCCGTTGTGGAAATCCTATAGGAACAGTCGTCGCGAAGGAGACCGAAGATGCTCACTGCCGAGTCCTGGCCGATCGCCGCCAACATGCTCTCGTTCGGCGCCACCGCGCCCGACGGCGGCCACATCAAGGACGCGCCCGCGAGCGTGTGGGCCTCCCAGATGCGCCAGGCCCGCGACCTCGGCATCACCCAGATCGACCCGACCGACGCCTGGGTGCCCCTCGCCCGTCTGAGCGACGCACGCGTCGAGGAGTTCCGCAGAACGCTGGAGGATGCGGGCCTCACCATCCCCTCGATCTCGATGACCCGCAGCTCCGTCGTCGACCGGGAGAAGGGCGAGGACTTCCTCGCCGAGGCCCATCGGCTGATGGACATCGCGCCCACCTTCGGGGCGAGCGTCGTGAACATCGGCTTCATGCAGGCCCTCACCCCCGCCCAGGCCGACGCCATCTGGTTCTGGCTCGAGGACGGCCACCACGACGACCCGGCGCTGCGCGATCTCGCGATCGAGCGCACGCGCGAGCTCGGCGACCACGCGAAGGCGAACGGCCTGCAGCTCAGCCTCGAGATGTACGAGGACACCTACGTCGGCACCCCCGAGGACGCCGTCGCGTTCCTGCAGGACGTCGACCACGAGGCCGTCGGCCTGAACCCGGACCTCGGCAACCTGGTGCGCCTGCACCGGCCGATGCCGCATCCGAGCGACATGTACGAGACGGTGCTGCCCCACGCGAACTTCTGGCACATCAAGAACTACACGCGGGACTTCGACCCGGCGACCGGCGCGTACACGTCGGCGCCCATGCCGCTGAAGTACGGCTACGTGAACTACCGGCAGGTCATCCGCCGCGCCCTCGAGCTCGGCTACACCGGGCCCTTCTGCTGCGAGCACTACGGCTCCGACTCCCTGGGCGTGATCGCCGAGAACATCCAGTACATCCGCCAGGTGCTCGCCTCCGCGCTCGCCTGAGCACGCCCCCGCACCACCCCACCCTGCGAAGGAGCAGCAATGACCAGCACGTTCCCCGAGAACCGCACCGCCGTCGTCACCGGGGCGGGCGCCCCGCGCGGCATCGGCCGCCACGTCGCCCGCGCCCTCACCGGCGCCGGATGGGACGTGGCCGTCCTCGACATCGACGAGGCCTCCGTCCAGGCGTTCGCCACCGAGCTCGCCGCCGAGTCCGGCCGCAGCGTGGTCGGCATCGGCGTCGACATCTCCGACAAGGAGTCCGTCGAGGCGGCCTTCGCGATCATCGACCGGGAGCTGCCGCCCGTGCTCGCCGAGGTGAACCTCGCCGGCATCCCCAGCCCCCACACGATCTTCGAGCTCGACGCCGCAACCTGGGACCGCGTCATGGACGTCAACGCCAAGGGCACCCTGTTCATGATGCAGGCCGCGGCGACCCGCATGATCGAGGGCGGCCACGGCGGACGCATCGTCAACACCTCCTCGATCACCGCCTACGACGGCGGCGGCACCTTCTCCAAGACCGGCTACGCCGCGGCGAAGGCGGCCGTGCTGGGCCTGACCCGCGGCGGCGCGCGCGAACTCGGGAAGCACGGGATCACCTGCAACGCGATCGTCCCCGGCCCCATCGACACCGACATCATGGGGGGCACCCTCACCGACGAGCGCAAGGCCGGGATGTCCTCCGACATCCCGCTGCAGCGCGTCGGCCAGCCGCAGGAGGTCGCGGGCCTCATCAAGTTCCTGGTCAGCGAGGATTCGAGCTTCGTCAACGGGGACTCCGTCTTCGTCGACGGCGGCAAGCACATGGTCTGACCCCACCACCGTCGGCCGAGCCCGCGCGACCCCCGCAGCACCCGCAGCATTCCCTGTGCGCGCCCGGCCGATCCCTCCTGCACGTCCTGAGGAGCATTCCGTGACGACGACGTCATCCCCTTCCGGCGACCGCCCGGAGCATCCCGCCGCCACGCCCGACGCCCGGGCCGTGCGCACGGTCGACGAGGCGGAGGAGCTCGCCTTCTCCCCCGAGGTCGCCTCGGCCACCCGCAAAGCCCGCTGGCGGCTGCTGCCCTTCCTCATGCTCATGTTCGTGATCGCGTTCATCGACCGCTCGAACATCGGCTTCGCCGAGGAGTCCCTCGAGGTCCACGCCGGTCTCGGGGCCGCGGCCTACGCCTTCGGCGCGGGGCTGTTCTTCATCGGCTACGCGGTCTTCGAGGTGCCCTCGAACCTGATCATGCACCGGGTCGGGGCGCGCTGGTGGATGGCGCGGATCATGGTCTCCTGGGGCGTGGTCGCCGGCCTGTTCATGTTCACGACCGGGCCGGTCATGTTCTACGTCCTGCGGTTCCTCCTGGGCGTCGCCGAGGCGGGCTTCTTCCCCGGCGTGATCCTGTACCTCACCTACTGGTTCCCGCGGCGCACGCGCGGCCAGGCCACGGCCCTGTTCTACCTGGGGCTGCCGATCGCGAACGTGGTCGGCGGGCCCCTGTCCGGCGGGCTCCTCGAGCTCGACGGCGCGCTCGGGCTGCACGGCTTCCAGTGGATGTTCCTGCTCGAGGGTCTGCTCGCGGTGATCGTCGGCGTGGTCGCGGTCTTCGCGCTCACCGACCGCCCCGCCCGCGCCCGCTGGCTCACCGCCGGCGAGCGCGACGCCCTCGAGGGGGTCCTCGCCGCCGAGGCGCAGACCAAGGAGCAGGTCGCGAAGCTCTCCTGGTGGCAGGCGCTGCTCACCCCGCGGGTGCTCTACTTCGCCCTCATCTACCTCACCATCCAGGTCGCCGTGTACGGCCTCACGTTCTTCCTGCCCGCGCAGGTCGCGAGCATCACCGGCCGCGAGGTCGGATTCCTGGTGGGCCTGCTGGTGGCGATCCCGTGGCTGTGCGCGCTGGTCGTGAACCTGTTCGTCGGCCGCTGGGCGGACCGTCGCGCCGCCTACCGCTCGACCGCGACGCTCATGCTCGTGCTCTCGGGCGTCGGACTGGCCGCGAGCGCATTCCTCAGCCAGCCGGTGCTGGCGATGGCCGCGCTGTGCCTCGCGGCGATCGGCTTCGTCTCCGCGCAGCCGATCTTCTGGAACATCCCCACCGGCTATCTCTCCGGCGCCGCCATGGCGGCGGGCGTCGGCCTCATCAACGGGCTCGGGAACCTGGGCGGCTTCATCGCCCCGAACCTGCGCTCGTGGATGGTGACCGCGTTCGACAGCGAGGCCGCCGGCCTCGTGATGCTCGCGATCGCCCCGTTCGTCGGCGCCCTCCTGGTCGCCGGCACCGCCCTGTTCGAACGGCGCGAGAGCGCCGGGCGGGCGGGTCGACGCGCCGCCTGACGGCGCGACCACCACCCCCGGAGCATCGCCGCTCCGCCTCCCCCCGAGAAGGTCCCCATGAGCCTCGACGCCGAGGACGCCCGCCGCGCGCGGGACCACAGGAAAGTCCGCAACCTCCGCTACTTCGTGCTGATCTGGCTGCTGCTGGCCGGGGTCCTGAACTACATGGACCGCGCGTCGGTCTCCATCGCCGCACCGCACATGATCGACGAGCTGGGGCTCACCCAGACCGACATCGGCCTGATGGGCAGCGTGTTCTCCTGGACCTACGCGATCTGCCAGCTGCCGGTGGGGTACCTGATCGACAAGGTCGGCCCGCGCCGCATGTACTTCCTGGCCGTGGGCATCTGGTCGATCGCCTCCGCGCTCATGGCGGCCGGCCACACGCTCGGTCATTTCCTGCTGTTCCGCGTGCTGCTGGGCATCGGCGAATCCCCGAACTCGCCCAACAGCTCGAAGATCTCCACCCACTGGTTCCCGCGCTCCGAGCGCGGTCAGGCCGCCGGCATCTGGGACTCGGGATCGAAGTGGGGCTCGGCGATCGCGCCGCCCGTGCTCACGGTGCTCATGCTCGCCTTCGGCTGGCGCGCGATGTTCCTGGCCCTGGGCGTCGCGGGCATCGTGCTCGCCGCCGCCTTCTGGGCGTTCTACCGCTCCCCCGAGCACGCCAAACACCTCTCCGACGAGGAGTACCGGCACATCCTCGCGGGCCGGGACGCCGTCGAATCGGCCGACGCCGAGAGGATCCCCTGGCTGAAGCTGTTCACGTTCCGCCAGACCTGGGGCATGATGCTCGGCTTCTTCACGTCGATCTGGATCTGGAACATCTTCATCACCTTCCTGCCGCTGTTCCTCCAGCACTCCCTGGGCGTCTCCATCGCCGGGACCGGCGGGGTCGCGGCGATCCCGTACGTCGTCGCCGCGCTCGGCGCGATCTTCGGCGGGCGCATCACCCTGGTCCTCGCCCGCCGCGGCCGCAGCCCGCTCGCCTCCAAGCGGGTCGTGCTCGTGATCGCCTCGCTCGCGATCGGCGTGCTGCTGTGCCTGGTGCCGCTGGTGCACACGCTCGCCCTGGCCCTGGTCGTCCTCAGCCTCGCTCTGGGCCTCATCGCGCTCGTGCAGGCGCAGGCCTGGGCCGTGACCTCGGACATCGTGCCCGACGCCTACGCGGCCCGGTTCGGGGGCATCATGAACTTCGGCGGCTACTTCGGCGGCGCGCTCGCCCCGGTGATCACCGGCATGGTCTTCGACGCCACCGGGAGCTACTCGCCCTCGTTCGTGCTCGCCGGGGTGATCGCGGCCTGCGGCGCCCTGTTCTTCGGGCTGCTGATCCGCCGTCCGATCCCGCAGCGCGCGGCGGCCGAGGCCTCGGAGGCGGCGGCCGCATGATCGCCCCCGCACCTGCCGCTCCCACCAACCCCACCACTCCCACCACTTCCACCACTTCCACCACTTCCACCAGGAGGCTCCCATGAGCAGCACACCCTGGCGTCTCGCCGTCGCCGCCGAGGGCATCGACGCATCAGGCCGCACGATCCACGGCGACATCGGTCTGGGCTCGCTCGCCGAGCACGGCATCGAGTGGTCGCCGATCGACGTCGCCCAGCACGAGCTCACGGCCGAGGCGCTGCGCGGGTTCGACGCGGTGCTGCTGATGGGCGAATCCCCCTTCGGCACGGAGCAGCTGGGCGAGGACACGACGATCAAGCACGTCGCGCGCTTCGGGGCGGGCTTCGACCAGGTCGACCTCGCCGCCTGCGCGGCCCGCGGGATCCCGGTGACCAACGCGCCCACGGGCCTGCGCGTACCGATGGCCCACGCCGCACTGACCCTCCTGTTCGCCCTCGCCCACCACCTCGTCCTGAAGTCGCAGCTGGTGCGCACGGGCCGCTGGGAGCAGCGGGCCGCGCTGCGCGGACGCGGACTCGCGAGCGCCACGATCGGTGTGGTCGGCCTCGGCGGCATCGGCCGTGAGACCGTGCGCCTGCTGCGCGGGCTGGGCCTCGAGGTGGTCGCCTACAACCGCACGCCCCGCCCCGAGTTCTGCGCCGAGCAGGGCATCGAGCAGGTGGAGCTGCCGGAGCTGCTGCGCCGCAGCGACTTCGCGATCCTCACCGTCTCCTCGAACGCGCAGACCCGCCACCTCATCGGCAGGCGCGAGCTCGAGGAGCTCGGGGCCGACGGGCACCTCATCAACGTCGCCCGCGGCGCGGTCGTCGACGAGCAGGCGCTCGTCGAGGCGCTGCGCGGGGGCACCATCGCCGGGGCCGCACTGGACGTCTTCGAGACCGAGCCGCTGCCGACGACGAGCCCGCTGCTCGAGCTCGACAACGTGCTGCTCACCCCGCACTCGCTGTGCTGGACCGCGGACTTCACGGAAGCCACCGGCGCCGAGGCCCTCGGCGAGGTGATCGCCGTGGCCGAGGGCCGCGAGCCCGCGCACCTGGTGAACGACCCCCTCCCGTCCTGACCCGCCCGACCTGCCTTCCGACCTGCCGTCCGACGCCACCGCCCGCCCCTGCCGTCCGACCCTGCCGCCCGATCCGAGGAGGAGACATGCCCGAGAATCCGCTGTCCGGAGCCGTCGAGTTCGCGAAGATGATCGCCGCGGGCGGTCTGCGCGTCGATCCCGTCGAGTCCGCCCCGTCGGTCGAGGACTTCCGCGCGCTCGCGCGGCGGCGCCTGCCGACGATGGCCTTCGACATCATCGACGGGGCCTCGAACCACGAGATCACGAAGTCCGTGAACGAGGAGGACCTGCGCCGGGTGAGATTCCGGCCCCGCTGGCTCACCGACATCTCGCACGTCGACATCTCCACCGAGGTCGACGGGATGGCGCTCCGGCGCCCCTACGTGCTGGGCCCCCTGGGGCTGCAGCGCATGATCGGCGGCACCGGCGAGCTGCCCGCGGTGCGGGCCGCCGGGAAGGCGGGCATCCCCTTCACGATCTCCACCGCCTCGAACTGGTCGATGGAGGAGATCGCCGACGCCGCGACCGGGCCGCTCTGGTACCAGCTGTACATGTACAAGAGCGAGCGGATCGTCACCAACCTGATCCAGCGCGCGAAGGCCATCGGCGCCGAGGCCCTCGTGGTCACGGTCGACGTCCCCCTGAACGGCAAGCGCTACCGCGACCACCGCAACGGCATGTCGATCCCGCCCAAGGTGACCGCGCGCAACGCCCTGGAGGCGGTGCGGCACCTGGACTGGACGCTCGCGGTCATGCGCCCGCCGGCCATCGGCTTCCGCAACCTGGTGGGCGAGATCCAGGGCGACAACGCCGTCTCGCACCAGGAGTTCGTCGCCAAGTACCTCGCGAACCTCACCCTGACCTGGGACAGCATCGAGGACGTCCGCAGGCAGTGGGACGGCCCCCTGTACATCAAGGGGATCCTCACGCCGGAGGACGCCCAGCGGGCTCGGAACGTCGGCGCACAGGGCATCTACGTGTCGAACCACGGCGGACGCCAGCTCGACTCCTCGCCGAGCACCATCAGCGTGCTGCCCAGCATCGTGGACGCCGTGGGCGAGGACATGACCGTCGTCTTCGACTCCGGCGTGCGCACGGGCGACGACATCGCCAAGGCGATCGCCGTCGGCGCCGACCTGGTCTCCGTGGGCCGCGCCTGGGGGTATGCGAACGCCTCCGCCGGCGAGCGCGGCGTCACCCGCGTCATCGACATCCTCGACGAGGAGCTCGCCCTCGCCATGGGCCAGCTCGGCGCGACCAGCATCGGAGCGCTGGACCGCGGGTTCGTCGACTACCCCGAGGCGTGGCACGGGGTGGGGCTGCATCGGGAGCCGGAGGGCGGCGGCGCCTCGACCGACGAGGGGTCGGGCTCGTGACCGCGCGTGCCCTGGAGGACGAGGCCCGCGTGCAGGGCCTGACCGCCCTGGTCACGGGTGCCGCCTCCGCGCGCGGCATCGGACGCGGAGTGGCCCTGCGGCTCGCGAGCGAGGGGCGGCCTCTCGCGCTCCTCGATCGCGACGGCGAGGGACTGGCCGACGTGGCCGAGCAGGCCCGCAGTGCGGGAGCGCCGATCGTCGTCACCGCCCGAGCGGACATCGCCGATGAGGACAGCGTCGACGCCGCGATCACCCGCTGCGAGGCCGAGGCGCCCGCGATCGGGACGCTCGTCAGCTGCGCGGGCATCGCGAATCCGGCGGCGTTCCTCGACGTGTCCTCGACCGAGTTCCACCGCACCCTCGCCGTCAACATCGGCGGGGCCTTCCACCTGTGCCGCAGGGTGCTGCCCACCATGCTGGACCAGCAGCTGGGTCGGATCGTCGCGATCTCCTCGACCGCCGGGCAGGACGGCGGCGGCAACTTCTCCAAGACGGCCTATGCGGCGTCGAAGGCGGGGCTCGAGGGCCTCGTGCGCGGCCTCGCCAAGGAGACCGCCGGGACCGGCGTGACCGTCAACGCCATCGCCCCCGCGAACATCGACACGGACATCATGGGCGGGCCGCTCGAGGGTGCGCGCCGCGAGGAGTTCATCGCCCGCACGCCCGTGGGGAGGCTCGGCACGGTCGACGAGCTGGCGGAGCTGGTCGCCTTCCTCACCGGCCCCTCGGGCGGATTCACCACCGGCGCCACCTACAACCTCAACGGCGGCATGCGCATCGGCTAGGTCGTCGCGGTCACGGACTGGGCCTCCGTCGGCAGCTCGTCGGCCTCCGGGTCGTCGAGCGCGCCGTTCCTGCGCAGCACCCACGCCGCAACCAGGGGCGCGGTGATCGCCGAGATCAGCACGGCGGTCGCGATCTGCACGGTCGCGACGCCGACATAGGGCTCGAAGCGGAGGTCCGCCGCGGCGACGATCGCCGGGGTCGCCAAGGAGTTGCCCGCGGTGGTCCCCGCGGCGAAGCCGATCCCGGAGCGCCGCCCACGGCGCAGCAGGAACCGGTAGGCGAGGTAGGTGAGGCCGCCGGTGAACGGGGTGACCACCAGGCCCAGCACGATCCCCGTCACGCCGCCCGTGAGCACTGCGGACAGGTCGATCCCGGTGCCGAGCCCGAAGGCGAAGAACGGGATGACGATCTGGGGGACCGGCCGCATGACCTCCGTCCACCGGCGGTCGATGTTGCCCACCACGATGCCGAGGACCAGCGGGATCACCGCGGCGGCGAACGCTTCGAGCGGGATCGAGCCGAGTCCCGCAGCGCCGATGAAAAGCATCGTGAAGAAGGGCCCGTCGTTCAGCGCGGAGGCGATGTAGGCGCCGCGGTCGGTGCGGGTCCCGTACTTGCCGGCGAATGCGATCCAGACCCCTCCGTTGGAGTTGTCGAAGGTCGCGAGCATCGCCAGGATCGAGATCCCCAGGATGCCCTGGACCCCGACCAGGGATCCCAGCGCGACGACGAGGAGACCGGGGATCAGGCTCTTGGCGAGCAGGATCGCTCCGGTGGTGCCGGCGACCGGGCCGACGGAGCGCGGGGTGATCTGCATGCCGGTGGCGAAGATGACCAGCGCCATCATCGGCATCGGGGTCGCGAACAGGGCGGTGGTGAAGCTGCCGATCTCGAGGACGCCCGGTGCGAGCGTGCCGACGATCGCGCCGAGGATCAGCGGGACCACCATCAGTCCGCCGGGGATCCTGTCGAGGGTGCCGTAGATGGGCGAACGCAGCGTCTGGCCGGTCGTGGTCGATGCGGTCATCTCTCGTCCCTCTTCTCCGCTCGCGGGGGCGCGTCCTCGCGCTGTCACCTGCTTCGTGCTGCGGGGCGTCTGTGCTCCGCAGCCGGGAGCGGCCGCATCGGCCGCCTCCCTTCTCCCCGGCCCGCAGCGGGACGCTCCGACGACCGAGTGACCTATAGGATTCAACGTGAACGCGGACACGTCAACCTCGTCCGGCAACCGGGGTGTACACCCCGTCGTCAACGCCCATCCCCTCGATCGCGTGCGCAGTCCAGCCGCATTGCTCGCCGAGAGAGCGCTGCCGCAAGACGGGGTTGATCGCGACTCGCAATCAGTGATCCCATAGGATCATTCGAGGCATTCTCGGCATGGCGCACCCCGCATGGAGGAGCGCCGCGCACACCAGACGAAGGAGTCCACCCTCATGACCATCAGCACCGTGACCGTCGTCGGAGCCGGCTACATGGGCGGAGGCATCGCTCAGGTGCTGGCCATGGCCGGCCTTCCCGTGCAGATCGCCGACGTGAGCGTCGAGGCGGCCGACGCCGCCCTCGAGCGGATCCTCGGCGAGGCCCGCGCGAGCGAGGAGCAGGGGCTCGTGCCCGCCGGCAGCGCCGACGCGGTCGCCGCGCACCTGAGCGCCGGGAAGACCATCGAGGAGGCCGTGGCCGACGCCGACTTCATCGAGGAGGTCGTCTTCGAGGACCCCGCCGTGAAGCAGGAGGTGCTGGGCCGCATCTCCGCCGCGGCCCGCCCCGACGCGATCATCGGCACGAACACCTCGACGATCCCCGTGCACGTGCTGGCGCCCGCCATCACCGGGCCCGAGCGCTTCCTGACCGTCCACTTCTCCAACCCGATGCCGTTCATCCCCGGCGTCGAGCTGGTCGCCGGGGAGGCCACCACCCAGGAGGCGATCGACGCGATCAAGGACCTGCTGGCCCGCGCCGACTGCGAGGGCGCCCAGGTCGCCGACACCCCCGGGATGGTCCTCAACCGCCTGCAGTACGCCCTGCTCAAGGAGGCCACGAGCGTGGTCGAGGAGGGCGTGGCGACGGTGGACGACGTGGACACCATCGTGCGCACCACCTTCGGCTTCCGCCTGGGCTTCTTCGGCCCGTTCGCGATCGCCGACCAGGCGGGGCTCGACGTCTACGCGAACTGCTTCCGCACCTTCGAGGACGCCTACGGCGAGCGCCTGGCGACCCCGGAGCTGCTGAAGGACGCGGTCGCCGAGGACCGCAAGGGCCTGAAGAACGGACACGGCCTCGTCGAGGACTACGACGAGGAGACGACGGCCGAGCTCATCGCCTACCGCAACAAGGCCTACGCCCGCATGCGCGAGGTGCTCCGCGAGCTGGGCCCCGCACCGCGCGGGACGAAGCGCCCGTCGGCCTGAGCATCTGCCGGGCCGGGTGCACGGCGGGGCGAGGGCCCGCCGGGACAGGCACTCGGCGACGCGGGTCGACGCCGGCCCCATGGGACCGGCGTCAGCCTGCGCCGCCCGCCGTCACAGCAGCGCGACCACCCCGTCCACCACGAGCAGGCCCGCGAGACCCACGACGGACTGCACCGTGACGAGCAGGCTCCACGTCTTCAGCGTCTGCGGGACCGTCAGCTTGAAGTACTCCTGGAACAGCCAGAACGCTCCGTCGGAGACGTGGGAGAAGATCATCGCGCCGGTCGCCACGGAGAGCGCGGCGAGGGCCTTGTGCACGTCATCGGCCTGGGCCACCATCGGCGCGACGATCCCGGCGGCCGCGGTCACTGCGACGGTCCCCGACCCGAGGGCGATCCTGAACAGGGCTGCGATGATCCACGCGAGCAGGACGACCGGGATCGCCCACTGCGCCGTGTAGTCGGCGATGGTGTCGCTGAGCCCGATCGCGGAGAGCATCTCCTTGAGGCCGCCGCCGGCGCCGATGATCAGCAGGACGTTGACGACCGGCTTCAGGCTCGCCTTCGATTCGCTCAGCACCTTCGAGGCGTTCATCCCCGCGCCCAGTCCGAGGACGGTGAGCGAGTACAGGGCCGCGAGCAGCAGGGCGATGATCGGACTGCCGATGAATCCGGCGACGGCTGCCCCCGGTGACCCCTCGGCGAAGATCGCGTTCCCGATCGTTCCGAGAACCATCAGCAGAGGGGCGAGCAGCACCGCGGCCAGCGCGGCGACGATCCCCGGTGCGCGATCATGATGCGTCTCCGCGAAACCGAACTCGGAGCCGTCGCTGACCTCATAGGTCAGGTACTGCCTCTGGAACAGTTTCGGGAACAGCCAGACGCCGCTGGCGAAGACGGGCACGGCCACCAGGAGGCCGAGCAGGGTCACCAGCCCCAGGTCCACACCCACCGCACTCCCGGCGATGACCGTCGCGGGGCCGGGTGGGATGAGGCCGTGCGCGGCCATCATGCCCGCGGCCATGGGGATGGCGACGTACAGCGCCGATTTGCCGAGCCGACGCGCCACCGAGAACACGATGGGGATCATCAGGACGAAGGTGACTTCGAAGAGGTTCGGGAGCTCGATGACGAGCGCGACCAGGCCGATCGCGAGCGGCACGAGTGCGGCACGGCTCCGCCCGATGATCACGTTGGCGATCGTCTCGGCACCGCCGCTGCTGACCAGCAGACCGCCGATCACGGCTCCCAGTCCGATGACGATGCCCGTCGTGGACAGCTGGTCCCCGAATCCCTTCGAGAACGCGTCGACGGATCCGACGCTGCCCAGTCCGTTCACGATGCCCAGGGCGACGCCGGAGATGAGCAGGGCGATGAAGGGGTGGAGCTTGCACTTGACGATCAGGAGGATGAGGACGACGACCGCGAGGAAGCCCGAGATGGCTGCGAACACGGGCGGTCAGGCCTTCGTGTCGGCGTCGGGCCGGCGGGCGGCGATCTGCTCACCGAGCCCCACGGCGATGTCGAATGCGCGCTGGCTGGGACCGATGCTCGCGACGTTCTTGCCGACGATCTCGTAGGCCGTGCCATGGGCGGGCGTGGTGATCGGCACGGGAAGCCCGCCCTGCACGGTCACGCCATCGGAGAAGCTCATCAGCTTCATCGCGATCTGCCCCTGGTCGTGGTACATCGTGACGACGCCGTCGTACTCGCCGTTCTTCGCCTTGATGAAGATCGTGTCGCTGGGGAACGGCCCCTTCGCGTCCACCTCGTCGACCTTCCTCGCGAGCTCCACTCCCGGTGCGATGTGGTCGATCTCCTCGCGACCGAACTGCCCGTTCTCCCCCGCGTGCGGGTTCAGGGCGGCGACGGCGATGCGGGGCGCAGCGACGCCGGACCCGCGCAGGACCTCGTCCAGCAGCCCGATGGCCTGGCGCACCCGGGCGGCACTGATGTTCGCGGCCACCTCGGAGATCGGGATGTGGGAGGTGACGCGCGAGGTGATGAGGTCGGGCACGACGTTGACCTCGCTGGTGAAGCCCTCGAATCCCAACTGCTTCGCGAACCAGCGCAGCTCGTCGTCCTCATGCATCCCGGCCAGATGGAGCGACGTCTTGTTCAGCGGGAGGAACATGATCGCGTCGGCCTCATCGGCCGAGTACAGGGCGAGCGCCTTCTCGAGGTCCCGGATCACGCGAGTGCCGGCCTCGACCGTGGTCGTGCAGCGGGGCACCTCGATGTCCTGGAGATCCGAGCCGACCAGGTGGACCGCGCCCGTCGTCGGATGATCGGACACGGGCACCTCGACCCCGGCGGCCTCACTGGCCGCGGCGAGTTCTGCAGGCGAGACCAGGGCGATCACCTGGGCTCGTCGGAGGTTCTCGGGATCCGCGAGGAGTCGCACGGCGAGTTCCGGACCGATGCCGGAGAAGTCGCCGAAGGTGAGGGCGATACGTGGGGCGGATGAGGTCATCAGTGTCCTCCTGCGCCGGCACTGCTGCGTGCCGGAATCTGGTGGTGGTGAGGGCTCGACATCGTCATCGCGAACCCACGACATGAATCCAATAGGATTTTCTCCATCTTCGGGCACATGCGCATCTGTGTCAACGACCTCTCGAGGACCGCGCACCCCATGGGGACATACCCAGTGAGCACGTCAGCGCACCCGTCCTCCCTGGCCGTACGAATGTCGCTGAGGCATCTGGTCATCCTCCAGTCGCCCGAGGGAGTTCCCGGGCCCGTCTTCCGACGGGGTGTCTCCCCGCGTCGTCGAGATCTTTCGTGTGCCTTTCGTATTGGATCGGAGGCTGTCTCCTGCGCTTCTCACCGCCCCGGGGGCTCGGCGCGGCGGAGAAGCTCTGCCGGGAGCCGGTAGACCCTGCGGGCGGTGCCGGCGAACATCTGCTCCTGCTCGTCGTGGGAGCAGTCCTGGACGATCTCGCGGAACCCCTGCCAGATCTCGGAGTACGTGGCCGTGAGACCGTCCACCGGGAAGTTCGACGCGAACATCAGTCGCTCGGGACCGAACAGGTCCACGAGACGACGCACGATCGGCCCATTGCTCTCGACCGTCCAGGGCGCCCCGCGCTGTCCGATCCCGCTCGCCTTCACGACGACCTGTGGGAACCGGGCGACGAGCGCCACGGCTCGCGACCACTCATGCAGGCCCACCGAGGACCTGTCCGAGGGGAGCCCTGCATGATTCAGGATCACGGGCAGCTCCGGGGACCTCTCGAGCACGGAGACGATCTCGTGGAGGTGCCACCATGCGACCTGCAGGTCGAAGCTGAACCCGAAGCGTGGGAGCAGACGCAGTCCCTCCCGCCACTGCGGGTCGCTCAGGAGACTTGGCCTGCGCCTCGCATCCTCGGGCCCGTGGCTCTGCCCCGGCTTGTGCCGGATGCCGCGGACGATCGGCATCGCCGCCAACTGCTCGAGGGTGCTCTCGACGTCCGGTGCGTCGAGCTGGGCGTGGGCGACGGCGGCGTTCGGCAGCCCGTACCGCTCGGCGACCCCCTCCGTGTAGCGCATCTCCCCCACCGGATCGTCGAGCTCCCACTCGGTCTCCATGGTCACCGAACCCACCAGATCGATGCCCGCGGACTCGGCGTCGGCGCGAAGGTCCGGCGGAAGGTAGTCGCGCTTGATCGACTCGTACGGTCCGTACCGGAAGCCGATGTCGACGCCCGGCCGCAGCCAGGGCTGCCGCCCGAGCGACGGCTCCCAGAAGTGATGGTGGGCGTCGATGACGGGACCGTCG
Organism: Brachybacterium kimchii; assembly: GCF_023373525.1. NCBI lineage: Bacteria > Bacillati > Actinomycetota > Actinomycetes > Micrococcales > Dermabacteraceae > Brachybacterium > Brachybacterium kimchii. The sequence continues at coordinate 3,196,491 of NZ_CP097218.1, read as the reverse complement.
TAGAGACTCATAGAAGGCTCACCTGCTCCCGGCGACGGCGAGCGGACGCCCGAAGTTGATGACAGCCGAGCCGATCAGGTACAGCGCCGCCGCCAGGCCCAGGAAGACGAACGCTCCTGCGTACGAGCCGTCGGCGGCTCCGATCGCGTACCCCATCGCCACCGGGGCGAGGGCACCGCCGAGGCTCGATGCCATGTTCATGACGGATCCGACCTTGCCGACCTGCGACGGAGGTGCGAGCCACGCCGGGATCGCCCAGTACAGGCCCCCGAAGTTCGTGAAGAAGACGGCGAGGGCGAGCATCACCAGGCAGGCCAGCGAGCTGGAGACGGTCGGGATCAGGAACACCGTGACGACCATTGCGAGCCCCGATCCCACGAGGATCGTCTTCATCACGCGGTTGTAGCTGCCGAAGCGAGCACGCCCCCAGTCCGCGAGAGCTCCGGCGACGAGCTGCCCGACCACGCCCATCCCGAACACGGCAAAGGTAGCGCCCCCGAGGCTCAGAAGGTCGAATCCGCGCGCGTCGGCCAGGTAGGACGGCGTCCAGGAGATGATCCCCCACCACACGGTGGCCCACCCCAGCCTCCCCAACCAGAATCCCCACCAGGAGGTCGACCGGGCGTAGTCGGTGAGGCGCGGGAGCGGGGAATCCGGGGAGACGACTTCCGGCACCGCAGCACTGTCACCGTCCGACCCAGCGGACTCTGCGGACTCGGCGGGAACCCGCTGACGGATGTGTCGCAGCTCGTCCTCATCGACACCGGCGTGCTCCTCCGGGGTGTCGCGGACGTAGATGAAGTAGACGACGGCGAGCACGACGGTGAGCAGCCCCGTGACGACGAAGGCCCATCGCCAGGATCCGAAGACCCCGATGATGCCGGTCACCAGCACGCCCCCGATGGCGCTGCCGAAGGCGCCGGCCATGTCGATGAACGTCGCCCCGCGCGCACGCTCGCTCGCGGGAAGCCATTCACTGTTGAGCTTCGAACCGGACGGCGCCGTGGGAGCTTCGAAGGCACCGAGCCCCAGCCGCGCCACCCCGAGGCCGAGACCCGAGGTCATGAGGCCGATGCTCGCCTGCAGAAGTCCCCAGAGAGCGCCCGCCGCACTCACGACGCGACGCGGTCCGAACCGGTCCAGGAGCCACCCGCCGGGGACCTGGAAGACCAAGTACGTCCAGAAGAACAGCGAGAGGATCCAGCCCTGCAGAGCCGGCGTGATGGACAGGTCCTCCGACATGTACGGGAGCGCGATCGACAAGGTCGATCGATCCACGTAGTTCAGGAGCACGAGGAGCCAGAGGATGGCGAAGATCCCGAATCTCTTCCTCGTGGGCCGGGAGCGCGCGGGTCGACGCGCCGCGGAGGGTGCAGTCATGGTCAGAGCTCCTTCACTCTCGCTGCCGGGCGGCGATACTCACGCCCGAATCCCATAGGATATAGGAACTGTACTCACGTGGAGGCCTCTGGTCGAGGGGTCAGGCCCTCCGAATCGGATCGTTTGTAGGATTCGTCTGCGAGGACAACTCACCCGACGGAGCAGGAGACCCCCATGGCGAGCAAGCGGCAGGTGCTGCGGGCGGACGTGCAGGAGGGCATCCAGAACCGCCTCGTGCAGGGCAATTGGCGCCCCGGGTCGCGGCTGAGCATCGACGGTCTCGCCCGCGAGCTCGAGGTCTCCCCCACGCCGGTGCGCGAGGCGCTGGTCGCGCTCGAGCGCTCCGGGCTCATCGAGTACAAGGCCCTCAAGGGCTTCGTGGTCGCCCCGCCGCTGAGCGCCGAGCAGATCGATGAGCTCATCGATGCGCGCCTGATCCTCGAGACCGCCGCCTTCACCCGTGCCTTCCACGACTGGGAGGCGCTGCTGGAGGACCTGCGCGCCGCCCATGCCGCGCACACCGCGATCGCCGATCGGATCGCCGCCGCCGGCGAGCCCGACTACTCGCTGCTGCACGAGTACTTCGACGCCGACGCCGCCTTCCACGAGGCCCTGTTCACGCACGCCGGCAACCATTACCTGGGGTCGATGCGCGAGGTGCTGAACACCCACGGCCACCGCATGCGCCAGACCTGGTCCGAGGGCCCCGAGCAGATCGACGCCGCCGAGGCCATCACCGAGCACGAGGCGATCCTGGCCCGGGTCGCCGAGCACAACCACGACGGTGCGCTCGACGCCCTGCGGCGCCACCTCGAGGGCGTGCGCGAACGCTCGGGCGCGATGGCGGACGCCGCAGACGACTGATCGGGCCGGGGCCTCGAGCCGAGAGCCGCCGCCTCGCATCTCCCTGTCAGCGACCGGTGGCATCCCCGCGGACGTCGTGGACGGGCCGATGGTGGGGAGCCATGGCGATATAGCCACGGCTCCCCACCATCGGCCCGTCCGTGACACAGCACCGGCGGGCTGGTGCCGGGTTCACCGGCGAAGCACCGGACGAGGGCCCCTCGAGGGCGCATCGTCGAGCGACTCGCGCGCCTCTCCGTCAGCGCAGATGCGCCCCGAGCTCGGTCATGAGGATGGAGAAGGACAGGGCCCCGGGATCGGGCGTGCCCTTGGACTTCTCACCGAGCACGCGGGAGCGACCCTTGGTCGCGGTGATCAGCGCGGTCGCCTCCGCGGCATCGCGCGCGGTCGCCGCGGCCGAGGTGATCGCCGGGGCCGGATCCGTGCCGTCGAAGGCCTCGAGCAGCACCCGACGGAACGGCAGGGCGGCATCCATCATCGTCTTGTCGCCCTCGGCCGCCCCGCCGAGCCGCCCGATCGTGTCCACGCCCGCGACCAGCGCCTCCACCACCTGCGACGGCTCCACGTCCGCTCTGTCGGTGACGGTGTTCCCGGCCGCGATCAGCGCCGCGCCCCACAGCGCGCCCGACGTGCCTCCCGCCGCCTCGGACCAGGCCTCGCCCGCATGCACGAGGACCGTGCGCGCCCCGGCGCCATCTGAGACCGCGCTGCGCGCGGCCTCGGCCGCGCCCCTCGACCCGAAGGCCATGCCCTGCCCGTGGTCGCCGTCGCCCGCGATCGCGTCGATACGGCCCAGCTCGGCCTCCTCCCGCGCGCACACGGCCTCGAACAGATCCAGCACACCGCTGATCCCGCGCGCCGCAGTCCGGGACTCCTCGCTCGCCTGCGGGATCGGATCCACGCCCGGCTCCCACCGCACCGCACCCACGGACCCGACATCGCCATTGCCATCGTCATCGGCCGCATCGCTCCCGGGCATCGCGCCGCGATGGAAGGCGGGGGTGTCCACCGGTGCCAGCCAGTGCTCCTCGAGCTCCTCGTCGAGGAACACGACCGTCAGCGACAGCCCGGCCATGTCCAGGCTCGTCACGTGCTCGCCGACCTCCGGACGCACCGGCGTGATGCCCCGCGCCTGAAGCATCCGCGCCACGTGGGCGTAGACGACGAACAGCTCCTCGTGCTTCACCGTGCCCAGGCCGTTCACGATCACGGCGGCCCGGCCCCGATACCCGGCCTCGCCGTCCGCGGCGCGCGCGGGCTCCTCCGCGAGGACCCCGTCGACCAGCATCTGCGCGACCTCGCGCGCACTGCCCAGCGCTTCGTCCCGCACGCCGGGCTCGCCGTGGATGCCGAGACCCACGGCCATCTGCCCGGCCTCCACGGAGAACAGCGGCCCGCTCGCGCCGGGCAGGGTGCAGCCGCCGAAGGCGACGCCGAAGGAGCGGGTCGCATCGTTCGCCCGGATCGCGATCTGCTCGGCCGCCTCCAGATCCGCGCCCGCCTCGATCGCGGCACCGGTGATCTTGAAGACCGGCAGGTCACCCGCGATCCCGCGGCGGTCCCGATGGTTCTGCGGGGTGTTCGAGGCGATGTCGTCGCTGACCTTCACGATCCGCACGTCGATCCCGTCCGCGCGCAGCTTCTCCGCCGCCAGCCCGAAGTGCAGCACGTCCCCGGCATAGTTCCCGAAGCCCAGGATGACCCCGCCGCCGTTCTCCGCGTTCCGCGCGACCGAGTACACCTGCGAGGCCGACGGCGAGGCGAACACGTTCCCGCACGGGGCGCCGTGCCCCATCCCGCGGCCCACCCAGCCCGCGAACGCCGGATAGTGCCCCGAGCCGCCGCCGATCACCAGCGCCGGCTGACCCTCCGGCGTCGCCGCGGAACGGACCACTCCCCCGTGGACCTGCATCAGGTCCGGCTGCGAAGCCACCAGCCCCGCCACCGCGTCGGCCGCGAACTCACTCGGCTCGTCGAAGAGATACGTCATCGTGGATCCTCCAGGAAGGGCCGCTCTCACGGCTGCGTGGGCGTGGTCGGGTGCGAGCCGGGGCCCGCGTCGGTCGAATCCTATAGGAATCGAAGGCAAGGGGTCGGCGGTGCTCATCGACCCCTCGACAGGTCCGTCGGACAGTCCGTCGACCGGACTCTCGATCGACCCGTCGGCCGGCCTTGCGATTGGTCAACCGGTTTGCCACACTATAGCGGACCGACGTCAGGCATCGCGGCCCGTCCGCGCCGACGCTCACACCGACACAGGAGTCACCGTGACCGCTTCCTCCTCCGAGGCATCGCCCGGAGCGCCCGCACCCTCGCCCGTCGCCGATTCGCCCGTCGCCCGATCGGCGATCCGCAAGGTGTCGGTGCGCCTGGTCCCGTTCGTCGCGCTGATGTTCTTCATCAACTACCTGGACCGCACGGCCATCGGCTTCGCCTCCCCCAACGGCATGAACGACGACCTCGTCCTCTCCGCGGCGCAGTTCGGCTTCGCCTCCGGGGTGTTCTTCATCGGCTACATCCTGCTGGAGATCCCCTCCAACCTGGCCCTCCACCGTTTCGGCGCGCGCATCTGGCTGGCCCGCATCATGATCAGCTGGGGCGTCGTCGCGGTCGCTTTCACCTGGGTGCAGGGCTTCACCTCGCTCACGGTGCTGCGGTTCCTGCTGGGCGTCGCCGAGGCCGGCTTCTTCCCCGGCGCGATCCTGTTCCTGAGCCTGTGGGTGCCCTCGGCGTACCGCGGACGCATCCTCATGCTCTTCTACCTCGCGCAGCCGCTGACCACGGTGATCGGCGCCCCGCTCGCGGGTCTGCTGATCCAGCAGCACGGGCTGTTCGGCCTCGCGGGCTGGCGCGTGATGTTCCTGGGCGTGGGTCTGCCCGCGATCATCATCGGCATCGCCGCGCTCTTCTACCTCAAGGACAGGCCGGCCGACGCGAAGTGGCTGACCCGCGAGGAGCAGGAGTGGCTCACCGACTCCCTGCGCGCCGAATCGGGCGCGAAGAGCGAGGGCGCGGGGCACGTCCCGGCGCGCTTCGCCTTCCGCAGCGGACGCGTGTGGATGCTGTCGATCATCTACTTCGGCTTCATCTACGGCCTCTACGCGCTCGCGTTCTTCCTGCCCACGATCATCGAGGGCTTCCAGGACCAGTCGGGCCAGTCCTTCGGGGTGCTCGCCAAGGGCCTGATCACCGCGATCCCCTACCTTCCCGCCGCGATCGTCATGTACTTCTGGTCGCGCCACGCGAGCCGCAACGGCCTGAAGTCCTGGCACATCGCCGTGCCCGCCCTGGTGGGCGGGGTCTCGATCCCGCTCGCGCTGTACGCGGGGTCGCCGGCGCTGACGATCGCGGTCATCACGGTCACCGCCTGCGCGATCTTCGCGGCGCTGCCGAACTTCTGGACGCTGCCCACCCAGTTCCTCACCGGCGCCGCGGCGGCCGCGGGCGTCGCGCTCATCAACACGCTCGGCAACCTCGGCGGCTTCAGCGCCCCGTACATCACCGGCGCGGTCCACGACTGGACCGGAGGCTACGAGGCGCCCATGTTCCTGGTCGGCTTCTTCATGCTGCTCTCGGCACTGCTCATGGTGGTGCTGGCGCGCAGCACACGGGCGCGGGGCACCGCTGGGACGACAGGGGCCGACGGCGCCGCCCTCGTCTCCTCCGAGAAGGGCTGACCGCCCGACCGCACCGACCGAGGACTCCACCGAGAGGGGCCGCGCGGACTCGCGCGGTCCCTCTTCGCGCGCTGTCCGATACGAATCGACACCACACCCCTGGCAGAGGCTCGCCGGCAGCCCCATGACCTCGTCGGCAGGGGTCGCGCGCCGCCTCGGCGCCCCTCATCGCCGGGGCGGCGCGAGCCCATCGACCCTTGCAATCCCCGCTCGAGACGGCCATGATGGTCCGCAGCCGACCCCGGGGCGCATCGAGGCGCCCGTCGGCGAGACCCCTCCGTTCCTCCATCGCGGCCGTCGTCGACCGCACATCATCGATTCGTATCGATGATGTGCGCAGGAGAAAGCGAGTCCCCCGTGCCCACCGCTCCCCGTCCGCCCTCCGCTTCCCGTCCGCCCGCCGATCGCGGCGACGATCGCGTCCCGCGCCTCATCGACGCCGCACGCACCGCGCGCGCCGCGCAGCCCGTGCTCTCCCGTCGCCGTCTCGGCGCGCTCCTCGCGCCGGCCGCGCTCGCCTCCACCGCTGCCCTCGGCCTCGCGGGCTGCGGATCCTCGTCCTCCTCGGACCCGACGTCCCTGCGGATCGTCGACTACTACAACACCCCGGCCGACGACGTGGTCATCGAGGAGACCTTCACGAAGAGCGCGAAGGACCTGGGGCTCACCTTCAGCCGCGAGAAGGTGCCCGGAGACCAGCTCATCCCCAAGGTCCTGCAGATGGGGTCCTCGAAGACGCTCCCGGACATCCTCATGCTCGACAACCCGGACCTGCCGCAGCTCGCGGCCTCCGGCGCCCTCGCACCGCTCGAGCAGTACGGATTCTCGACCGAGGGGTTCACACCGTCGATCGCCGACCTCGGGATGCTCGACGGGACGCTGTACGCGATCGCCCCCACGGTCAACACGATCGCCCTGTTCTTCAACGTGCCGATGCTCGAGAAGGCCGGGATCGATCCGCCCACCACCTGGGAGGAGACCCGGGAGGCCGCCCGCGTTCTCACCGGCGACGGCACCTATGGGATCGCGTTCTCGGCGATCGCCACCTACGAGGGCACGTTCCAGTTCATGCCGTTCATGTGGTCCAACGGCGGCGACGAGAAGGACCTGGCGACCCCCGAGGTCGCGGGCGCCGCGGAGTTCTGGTCCCAGCTCCTGCAGGACGGCTCCGCCTCCCGCTCCGTCGTCAACTGGGGGCAGGGCGATGCGATGGACCAGTTCAAGGCCGGGAAGGCCGCGATGGTCGTCAACGGCCCGTGGAACATCGCGGGTCTGACGGCCGACACCCCCGATCTGGAGTGGGACGTGGTCACGCTCCCGGTCCCCCGCTCCGGCGCGGAGTCGATCGCGCCGCTCGGCGGGGAGGTCTGGACGGTCCCCGTGACCGGCGACGAGGAGAAGCAGCGCAACGCGGCGAAGCTCCTGAAATCCTTCGTCGCCCCGGAGAACCAGCTGCGGATGGGCACCGCCCGCAGCACGATCCCCGGCCACGCCGCGACCGCCGAGCAGTTCGCGAGCGAGCACCCCGACCTCGCGACCTTCGTCGAGCAGGTCTCCACCGCCCGCGCCCGCACCGGCGAGCTCGGGCCCGAGTGGCCGCGCACCGCCAAGGCGATCTACACCGCGAACCAGGAGGTCCTGGTCGACGACACCGATCCGGCGAAGGCCTTCGACGAGGCCGCCCGGACCGTGAGCTGAGACGAGGAGCCACGCCATGACCAGCACATCCACCGCTTCCAGCGCCGACGGGCTCGCCTCCGTCGGCCCCCGCGACGGCCGCCCCGCACCCCGCGCCGGCACCGCCGACGGCGCGCCGGCCGCGCGCCCCGGACGGCGTCGACGACGGGGCGGAGAGGGACTCCTGGTGCGCTATGCCTTCATCGCGCCGGCGGTCCTCTACCTGCTCCTGTTCTACGGGTACCCGATCGTCAAGAACGTCGTCATGAGCTTCCAGGCCTACGACTTCTCGACGTTCTTCAACGGCAGCGCCCCGTTCGTCGGCCTCGACAACTACGCGACCGCGCTGTCGAACCCGATCTTCCTCAAGGCCCTCGCGAACACGGGCCTGTTCACCGTGGGCTCGATCATCGGCCAGTTCGTCATCGGGCTGGGCCTCTCGCTCTACTTCCGCAAGCACTTCCCGCTCTCCGGCGTGCTGCGATCGCTCCTGCTGCTGCCGTGGCTGCTGCCGATGATCGTCTCCGCGGCGGTGTGGCGGTGGATCCTCGAGCAGGACAGCGGGGTGCTGAACCGCTTCCTCGAGTCCATCGGCCTGATCTCCGAGCCCATCGGCTGGCTGACCAGCTCCGACACGGCGCTGGTCGCCGTGATCATGGTGAACATCTGGCTGGGGATCCCCTTCAACGTGGCGCTGCTGTACAGCGGGCTGCAGGCGATCCCGGAGGAGCTCTACGAGGCGGGCCAGCTCGACGGCGCGACCGGCTGGAAGGCCTTCCGCCACATCACGCTGCCGCTGCTGCGGCCCGTGGTCAGCGTGGTGCTGCTGCTGGGGGTCATCTACACGATCAAGGTGCTGGACCTGATCATCGGCCTCACCGGCGGCGGCCCGGCGAACGCGACGCAGACGCTCGCGACCCGCAGCTACGAGCTCAGCTTCCTCGAGTTCGACTTCGGCCAGGGCGCCGCGCTCAGCAACGTCCTGATCCTCATCGCCCTGCTCTTCTCCGTCGTCTACCTGCGGGCGAACGCGCGCGCCGCGAAGAACGGATGACCGCCATGACCGCTTCCACCGCACCCCGCACCTCCCCCGCCCCGGCGCGACGAGGCGCCCGCGCCCCGCGCGGCCTGGTCCACACCGGCATCGGCATCGTGCTCGTCGCGATCATGCTGTTCCCCGTCTACTGGATGGTGAACGCCTCGCTCGCCCCGCAGGGCAACAGCCTGAACACGGGCCTGCTGCCCCTGCATCCCGATGTCGGCGGGTACGCCCGCGCGTTCGCCGACCAGGGCCAGAACCTGCTGACCTCGCTCGTGGTGGCCGTGGGCGCGGCGATCCTCTCGCTGGTCATCGCCGCCCCGTGCGCCTACGCGCTCGCCCAGTTCCGCATCCGCGGCACCGCGGTGCTCGTGTTCCTGGTGCTGATCAGCCAGATGATCCCGGGCATCGTGATCGCGAACGCCCTCTACACGGCGTACACGCCGCTGGGCCTGATCAACTCGGTCCCCGGGCTGATCCTGGCCGATGCGACCCAGGGGATCCCCTTCTCGATCCTCATCATGCGCGCCTACCTCGAGACGTTCCCGACCTCGATCGTCGAGGCCGCGCGCGTGGACGGCTGCGGCCACCTGCGCGCCTTCGTCTCGATCGTCCTGCCGGTGAGCCGGAACTCGCTGATCACCGCGGGGATCTTCTCGTTCCTCTTCGCGTGGAGCGACTTCCTGATGGCGTTGACGCTGACCACCGGCGAGACCATCCGCCCGGTCACCCTGGGGCTCTACACGTACATCGGCACCAACGACACCGACTGGAGCGCCGTGATGGCCACGGCCGTGATGTCCTCCGTCCCCGCCGTGGTGCTGATGATCGCGGCCCAGAAGTACATCGCCGCGGGCGCCACCGGAGGCGCCGTGAAGTGACCCCACCGCGCCCCGCGCCCCGCTCCGCAGCTCCCAGCTCCACAGCGCCCGCCGCCCCGCACCCCGCATCGCCACGACCCCACCCCGAGAGGACTCCGATGACCACCACCGCCCCCGCTTCCCCGACGACCGCCCGCCCGCTGCGCGTGACCGTCTGGGGCGAGAACCGCCACGAGCAGCGCGACGCCCGTGTGCGCGAGAACTACCCCGAGGGCATGCACGCCGCCATCCGCGACGCCGTCGCCGAGAACCTCGGCGGGTCCGTGACCACCCGGATCGCCCTGCTGGACGATCCCGAGCACGGGCTCAGCGAGGAGGTGCTCGCCGAGACCGACGTGCTCACCTGGTGGGGCCACATGGCGCACGACGAGGTCAGCGACGAGGTCGCCGAGCGGGTCCAGCGCCACGTGCTCGCCGGCATGGGCCTCGTCGTGCTGCACTCCGGGCACTGGTCCAAGCCGTTCACGCGCCTGATGGGCACGACCTGCACCCTGCGCTGGCGCAACGAGCGCGACCGCGAGCTGGTGTGGACCGTGAACCCCTCGCACCCGATCGCCGCCGGCGTCCCGCACCCGATCGTCATCGACGAGCAGGAGATGTACGGCGAGCACTTCGACATCCCCGTGCCCGACGAGCTCGTGTTCGTCTCCTCCTTCAGCGGGGGCGAGGTGTTCCGCTCCGGCTGCTGCTTCCGTCGCGGCAAGGGCAAGATCTTCTACTTCTCCCCCGGCGACCAGGACTACCCGGTCTACCAGCACCCCCATGTGCGCCGGGTGATCGCCAACGGCGTGGACTGGGCGCGGCCCGCGACGGCGGACCGCGAGGTGCCCTTCCTGGACCGCTACCCCACCGACTGGTTCCTCACCGGCGACGGCGGCCAGGGCGTGGGCGACGCCGAGGCGGCGGGGAAGGGCGCGTGATGGCGCAGACGGGTCCCGGAGCGCGCGGCGCGGGCGGGCTGCCCGTGGTCGTCGTCGGCGCCGGCGGGATGGGCCGGGCGTGGATCTCCACCGTCCTGCGCTCGCGCGATGCGCGCCTGGCGGGCGTGGCGGACGTGATCGACGGGGCGGCGGCCGGCGCCGTCGCGGACCTCGTGCCGGCCGGCGAGCGCGATGCGGTCCGCACCGGCACAGACGCCCTCGAGGTCGCCCGTGCGGCCGGGGCGCGCGCGATCATCGACGTGACGATCCCCGCCGCCCACCACGCCGTGACGGCGGATGCGCTGCATGCCGGGTACCCGGTGCTCGGCGAGAAGCCGTGCGCGGCGACCCTCGCGCAGGCGCTCTCGCTCGCCGGGCACGCCGAGTCCACGGGCAGGCTGTTCATGATCTCCCAGTCGCGCCGCCACAACCCGCACCTGCGGGAGGCCGCCCGGCTCGCCGGCGAGCTGGGCGGCGCGGGCATCGTCGCCACCCGCTTCTCTCGCGCTCCGCGCTTCGGGGGCTTCCGCGAGGAGATGGCGCAGCCGCTGATCGTGGACATGGCCATCCACGCCTTCGACGCGGCCCGCGTGCTCGTCGCCGGCACCCCCGAGTCCGTCACCGCGGTGTCCTGGAACCCCGCGTGGAGCTGGTACGACGGTGACGCGGCGGCATCGGTCACGATCCGCTTCGACTCCGGCGCGGTGCACACCTACGAGGGCTCGTGGTGCTCGCCGGGGCGCGAGACCAGCTGGAACGGCGAGTGGTCGCTCAGCTGCCCGCACGGCACCGTCGCCTGGGACGGCGAGAACCCTCCGTCGGCCACGCGGGAGGATGGTCGTGAGGTCGCCGGCCGCGCCCCGGCGGCCGACGCCCTGTGGGAGCTCGACTCCTCGCTCGCCGCGTTCTGCGCGGCGCTGCGCGAGGGCACGACGCCCGAGTCGGAGGTGCACGAGAACGTCTGGACCCAGGCGATCGTCGAGGCGGCCGTCCGCTCCGCCGAGGACGGCCGCACCGTGGATCTCGCCGAGATCATGGACGAGGCGCTCACGGCGGCGCGGGAGCTGGATCGCTCCGACGGCCGCAGCAGCGCACTGGAGTCGTGGAAGACTGGGAGCGCAGGTGGCGGAGTCGTGTGAGGCATGAGCGGAGGGGGTGTGCCGGTGAGGAGGAGCGCGCCGACGAGCCAGGACGTCGCACGCCTGGCGGGCGTCTCCCAGAGCACCGTCAGCTACGTGCTCACCGGCTCCCGCCCGATCTCCGCCGCCACGCGCCGACGGGTCGAGGAGGCCATCGAGAAGCTCGGCTACCACCCGAACTCCGGGGCCCGCGCCCTGCGCTCGCGCCGCAGCGGGGTGATCGGGCTGATGGTGCCCGAGGCCTTTGGCAACGATGCGGTGCTGATGCGCTTCGTGGGTGCTATCGCCCGGGAGGCGCAGCGCTTCGGCTACGACATCCTGCTGGTCACCGCGCAGGAGGGCGCGCGCGGCATCCACCGCGTGGTGCGCACGGGCGTGTGCGAGGCGCTGATCCTCATGGAGCTCGGCCGGCACGACGAGCGCGTGGCGGCCGTGATCGAGGCCGGTCTGCCGTTCGTGCTGATCGGCAAACCGGTGGGCTTCCCCAACGGCAGCGTGGTGGACCTGGACTTCGAGCGCCTGGGCCGGATGGTCGTGGACCGCGCGGCCGACGAGGGCTGCGAGCGCCTGCTGCTGTTCGGCGAGCCCGGCCACCGCCGCCATCGCAACGACGTCTCCCGCTTCCTGCTCGGCATCGAGGAGCAGGCGCAGGGCAGGGGCCTCGAGGTCGTCCTCGACGCGGGCGACCTCCCGGACGTCCCCGCCCGCGCCCGCGAGCTCGCGCGCGGAGGCAGGCGCACGGCCGTGTTCGGCCTCAACGGCGTCACCGAGGTGCTCTTCGCGACCGCGGCGAGCGGCGCGCTCGCGGACCCGGAGCTGCTGCCCCTCGCGCTCACCGACGAGGACCTCGCGGCCATCAGTCCTCTGCTCGCACGGATCCCCCGGATCGATCCGCGACGCGTGGAGATCAGCGAGCTCGCGGTGCGCGAGCTCGTCCGCCTGCTGCGCGAGGACGGCGCCTCCCCGCGCGTGACGCTCGTGGAGCCGGAGTGGGTGGATCCGGATCGGGCGGGGCAGGAGCGGCCAGGGCAGGAGCGGCCGGGGCAGGACGGCGGCGAGCACGGCTCGACCCCCACGGGTTAGGCTGACCTCAGCCCCTCGCCCCGGGCCCCTCCCCACCCGCCCTTTTCCTGGAAGCCCGAGGCACGATGCCTGCCACGCGCACACGTGACGTCCCCGCGCACGCCGCCGCTCCGCCGCCCGTCGACACCTGGACGGACCCGCTCGAGCGGAAGGCGCGGCGCGGCGCGAGGCCCTCGGCCGGGTCCGCCGGCGAAGCCGCCGTCGGCCCCGGAGGCGCCGACGGGACCGATGCCACCGCGGGACCTCGGCCCGCATCCCGCCCCGCCCCGCCGCGCACCGCGTGGGCGCTCATCCGCCGTGCCCTGCGCCGGCACCTGGGCGCGGTGATCCCCGGCTTCCTGCTGATGGCGCTGTGGCAGACGTGCGAGGCGATCGTGCCGATCGCGATCGGCGTGATCGTGGACCGTGCGGTGGTGCCGATGGACCGCCTCGCGCTGCTGATCTCGATGCTCGGCCTGCTCGCGCTGTTCGCGGTGCTGTCCTTCTCCTACCGCTTCGGCTCCCGGTGCATGCACTTCTCGCTGCTGCGGGAGGCGCACGCCCTGCGGGTGGAGGTGGCCCGCCACGCCCTGCTCACGCGCGGCGCGCTCAGCGGCAGGCGTCCGGGCGAGGTCCTCTCCCTCTCCACGGCCGACGCGGACGTCGCCGCCACGATCTTCCGCCAGCTCGCCGTCGGCGGATCGGCCGTGGTGGGGCTCGCGGGCGCCTCGCTGTACCTGCTGTGGACGGACATGCTGGTGGGACTCGTGGTGATCGTCGGCGTGCCGCTCACGCTGCTCGCGATCGCGGGCCCCTCGAGGCTCATCTCCCGCAGCAGCGGCGTGCAGCAGGCGGCGATCGCCGAGGCCAGCGCCGCCGCCGGGGACACCATGGGCGGGCTGCGCATCCTCAAGGCCATCGGCGGCGAGCGCTGGGCGTCGGCCCGCTACCACGGCACCTCGCGCGAGGCCGCCCGCGCGGGAGTGCGCACCGCCGACCTCTCCGGGCGCGTCACAGGCCTGGGCACGCTCGCGGTCGCGATCATCCTCGCCGGGGTCCTGCTCCTCGCCGGATGGCGCGTGACCAGCGGCGATCTGAGCGTCGGCCAGCTGGTCTCCATCGTCGGCGTCGCCGCCTTCTTCTCCGAGCCCGTGCAGGCGCTCACCATGACCGTCGCCGTCTTCGCGCGCTCCCACGGCGCGGCCCAGCGCCTCGCCGACTACCTCTCCACCGGTGAGGTCGAGGCCGTCGGCGCCCCCGCACCCACCAGCTCGGCCCTCGAGATCCGCAGGCTCCCGCTCGATGCGGCCAATGCGGAGGCTCCGCGCACCCTCGACCTCGCGGTCCCACCGGCCGGCCTCGTGGTCATCGACGCCGCGCAGCCCGGCGTCGCGACGCGCCTCGCCGACGCCCTGGCCGGGCACGACGGCGCGGGCCATGTCCTGCTGGGCGGAGCGGACCGCACCCGCGCGCCCCGACCCATCGCCCCGCGCATGGTGCTCTCGCCGCACGCGGCCGACCTGTTCGAGGGCACCATCCGCTCCAACATCACCCTCACCCACGACATCGACGAGGCCTCCTCGGCGATCGCACCGGAGATCTCCCCCGCCGTGCTCGCCGCCTCGGCGACCGACGAGGTGCTCGAGGCCGTCGGCACGGGCCTGGACCACGAGGTCCGCGAGGCCGGCAGCAACCTGTCCGGCGGTCAGCGCCAGCGCATCGCCCTCGCCCGCGCCCTCCACGCCGACCCGGACGTGCTCGTGCTCGAGGACCCCACGAGCGCCGTCGACTCGGTGACCGAATGGACTATCGCCCGCGGCGTCCAGGCGCTGCGCGCCGAGCGCGCAACCCTCGTGCTCACCGCCTCCCCCGCCTTCCGCGCCCTCGCCGACCTGGTCGTCGAGATCCCCGAGAACGCAGAGCCGACACTGGTCAGGAGCGTGCAGCGATGACGACCAGCACCGCCCCGGCGGCCGCCACGCCGCTCCTGCCCACCGCTCCGCCGCGCCGCATCCTCGCCGAGATCCGACCGATGCTCACGCGGCGACCGCTGCTGCTGCTCGCGATCGTGGCCGCCGGCGTCGTCTCCGCGGTCTGCGGGCTGGTGGGCCCCTGGATCGTCGGCGACCTGGTCGACGAGCTCACCGCAGACCCGACGATGCGGCCGGTCGTCACCGGCGCGATCTGGGTGCTCGGCGCCGGGATCGTCGGGGGCCTTGCCACATGGCTCGGGCGCTGGTGGACCTCCGCGCTCGCCGAGCCGGCGGTCGCCTCGCTGCGCGAGGACGTCATGGACGCCGCGCTGTCCGTGGACTCGGCGGTCGTCGAGAGCGGCGGCCGCGGTGACCTGGTCTCCCGCGTCGCCGAGGACTCCCGCGTGGTCACCGATGCTGCCTCGCTGATCCTGCCGATGTTCCTGCAGTCGCTGTTCGTGGTGGTCGTCTCCGCGGCCGGCATGACCGCGGTGGACTGGCGCCTGGGCGTCGCGGGCCTGGTCGCAGTGCCGATGTACTGGCTGACGCTGCGCTGGTACCTGCCGCGGTCGGGACCGATCTACGCGCAGGAGCGGATCGCCTTCGGGGTGCGCTCGCAGCGGATGCTCGGCGGGATCGGCGGCGCCGCGACCCTGCGCGCCTTCGAGGCCGAGCGCACCGAGCTGGACCGGATCGATGCCGCCTCCTCCCGCGCCCGCGACCTCTCGATCCACGTGTTCCGCTTCCTCACCCGGGCGTTCTCGCGCAACAACCGCGCCGAGGCCGTGACCCTCGTGGTCCTGCTGGTCGTGGGGTTCTTCCTCGTCGAGTCGGGCGGCCTCAGCGCGGGCGGCGTCGCCACCGCGGCGCTGCTGTTCCATCGCCTGTTCAACCCGATCGGCGCTCTCGTGGGCATGTTCGACGAGATCCAGTCCGCCGGAGCCTCACTCGCCCGCATGGTCGGCGTCATCGACCTCCCGGCCGACGGTGTCCGCGAGAGCCTGCTCGGCGCCGAGGGCGAGGACGCGGTCGCGGGTCGGCGGACCGGGGACGGGGCCACGCAGGCCGAGGTCGCGACCCCGCCAGTCGAGGGCGAGCGGGCCGACGGCCCCGCGCCCCTCGTGCTCGAGGGCATCGCCCACGCCTACGATCCCGAGCGCATGGTGCTCGCCGACGTCGACCTCACTATCGCCCCCGGCGAGGTGGTCGCGGTGGTCGGCGCGACCGGCGCGGGCAAGTCCACGCTCGCCCAGATCGCGGCGGGCATCGTCCCGCCCAGCACCGGCAGCGTGCGCCTCGGGAAGGACCACGTGCGGGCGCTCCCCGCCCGTGAGCTGCGGCGACGGGTTGCGATGATCAGCCAGGAGGTGCACGTCTTCCACGGCACGGTCGCGCAGAACGTGCGCCTTCCGCGTCCCGAGGCCGACGACACCCAGGTCGAGCGCGCCCTCGCGCACGTGGGGGCACTCGAGTGGGCGGCGGCGCTGCCGGAGGGGCTGGCGACCCTGGTCGGCGAGGGTGCGCACCGCCTGACGGCGATGCAGGAGCAGATACTCGCGCTCGCCCGCATCGTGCTCGCGGCCCCCGACTTCGTGGTGCTCGACGAGGCGACCGCGGAGGCCGGCTCCTCCGGAGCCCGGTCGCTCGAGTCGGCCGCCGAAGCCGTGCTCGCAGGCCGCGGCGGGCTCGTCGTCGCCCACCGCCTGTCGCAGGCCGTGGCGGCGGACCGGGTGGTGGTCATGGAGCAGGGACGGATCGCCGAGATCGGCCGCCACGAGGAGCTGGCCGTCGGCGACGGGCTGTACGCGCGACTGTGGGAGGCGTGGACGGCGCGCTGATCGGTCGCGGGGCATGCCCTGGGCGGGCCCGAGCTGCGATCAGCACCGGCACGCCCGACGCCGATGTCGCGGACGGGCCCGTGGTGAGGAGCCGTGGCGATATCGCCACGGCTCCTCAGCATCGGCCCGTCCGCGACAGGACCTTCGGGGAGAGAACCTCCGGGAGAGAACGCGACGGGCGAACCGATCGGGCGCGGGATCGGAGGTCGGACAGAGGTCGGACAGAGACCGGTCAGCGGTCGGTCAGCGGTCGGCGAGCGCGACCGGCTGACCGGTGCGCACCGATTCCTGCGCTGCGGCGACGATCTTCACGGTCCGCAGGCCGGCCTCGCCGCTCGGTTCGACGTCGCTGCCGTTCCCCTGGCGCACGGCGTCGAGGAACGCATCGAGCATGAGCTCGTCGAGGTTCGCGCCGTACGGCAGCCACTGGTCGAATCCGCCCACGTGCTGCGAGAAGGGGTCGACGGCGAGCTGCCCCTGGGTGCCGACGGCCTGGATGGTGACGCCTCCCCAGGTGGGGGCGTCGGCCGGCTGCGACCAGGAGCAGTCGATGGTCGCGACCAGCCCGTCGGGGTAGGTGAGGGTGACGAGTCCGCCGGTCTCGGCGCCGTCCCCGGCGCGATCGGCGAAGAGGATCCGGTTGGTGACGGCGTGCACGGTCTCCGGCTCCCCGAACACGGAGTCGAGGATCTGGGCGATGTGCACGGTGTGGTCCACGAGCGCGCCGCCGCCGGACAGCTCGACGTCGGTGAACCAGTCGCGGCCCGTGGGCAGTTTGCCGTTGTTGGTGCCGGTCACGCCGACGACCTCGCCGATGCTGCCGCGCGTGACCGCCTCGCGCAGGGATGCGATCTGCGGGGCGAAGTGCACGGGGAAGGCGGTCATGAGCAGCACTCCCGCCTCGCGGCAGGCCTCGACCATCTGCTCGGCGTCGGCGACGGTGGTCGCCAGCGGCTTCTCGCACAGCACGTGCGCGCCGCGTCGCGCGGCCTCGAGGACGAGATCGCGGTGGTGGGCGTTCGCGCTGGTGACGACGACGGCGTCCGGCCCGTGCGTGTCGCCGCGCCCGTCGGACCCGCCCGACCCATCCAGTCCGTCGGACCAGGCGTCGAGCGCCTCCTCGTGGCTGCCGACGATCCGCGAGCGCTCGGAGACGTGCACGTCGCCGAAGCCGTCGGGGTCGGAGACGACGAGGTCGACGTCCTCGCGGGCATCCAGCAGGGACACGTAGCCCGCGGCGTGGGTGTGGGCGCAGCTGAGCAGGGCGATGCGCAGGGGGCGGTCCGCCGCGTGCTCGGGCCGGTCGGCCACCTGGTCGTCCGCGGTCAGCATGCGATCCTCCGTCCGGTCGCGATGGATTCGAGGGCGGCGAGCGCGACCTCGACCGCCGTGACGCCGTCGGCCCCGCTCACGCGCGGGGCGGAGCCGGTCTCGAGGGTCGCGACGGCGTCGCAGATCTCGAGCGCGTAGGGGCTGGCCATGCCGGAGACGTCGGGCAGGTAGTCGCCGCCGGAGCTGCGGCGGGCGGTGGCGACCTCGTCCCAGGAGACGCCGTCGCCGCTCGCCGAGTCGTACTCGAGGCGGCCGCCGTCCCCCGCGAGGGAGAACGTGTAGCGGAAGACGGTCCCGGGTGCGCCCCAGAGCCCGCGGCAGTGGCTGATCGCGCCGCCCTCGTGGGTGAGGACAACGTGGGCGGTGCGCAGGGAGCCGTCCTCGCCGCGCCGGTTCTGCTGGGCGAACACGCTGGTCACGGGGCCGGCCATCCAGATGGCCTGGTCGAGATCGTGGATCATCTGGTCCATGACGATGCCGCCCGAGCGGGACTCGTCGGCGAACCAGGGCTGCCTCGGCATCGCGCCGGTGCGCTCGAAGCGCAGCACGGCCGGTGTGCCGATCGCACCGCGCTCGATCGCTTGCTTCGCCGCCGCGTACTGCGGGAAGAAGCGGACCACGTGCGCGGGGAACAGGAGGCGCCCGGCGCGCTCGGCGTGCTCGACCAGGTCGCGGGCGTCCTCCGCGCGCAGCGCGAGCGGCTTCTCGCAGACCACGTCGCGCCCGGCATCGAGCGCCTGGTGGACGATCCCGGGGTGACTGGGGGTGGGGGTGCAGACGTCGACGACGTCGACCGCGGCGAGCAGCTCGTCGAGGTCGTCGTGGAGGATCGCGCCGAACTGCTCGGCGAAGTCCTCGGCGCCCTCGAGGCTGAAAGCGTGCAGTTCGGCGCCGGCATCGATCCAGCCGGGGGCGTGCGCGCGGGAGATCCCGCCGGTGCCGATGATGCCGGCGCGCAGGTGGCCGGCGGGTGGGGCAGTCATCTCGCTCCTCGGAGGGGTCGTCGCGGAGGGTGCCGTGGCTCACTCGGCTGGTCCTCGAATCTACCGTCGGGCCCGACGACCGGCAACACGACCCGCAGCCCGTCCGACTGCCGGGCACGGATGCCCGCGCATAGGCTGGACCTGCGCCGGCGCGCAGAGGGAGGCGACGATGTCGACGACGGAGAAGCATCCGCGCGAGCTGCTGTGCTCGGCCGCCCCGGGCACGGATCGGACCGCCCGGTCCGTGCGGGGTGACCCCGGAGGCGCCCCGCGCCCGAGCGTGCTCACCCCGCGCGACGTGCCGCTGGGCGGGCCGCGCGCGATGACCGTGCGCCGCACCCTGCCGCAGCGCGCCCGCTCGCTCATCGGCCCCTGGTGCTTCGTCGACCACTTCGGCCCTGACGACGTCGCCGCGACCGGTGGCATGGCCGTCCCGCGTCACCCGCACACGGGCCTCGCGACGGTGACGCTGCTGTTCGAGGGGCAGATCGACCACATCGACTCCACGGGATTCGCGAACACGGTGCGCCCGGGCGAGGTGAACCTGATGATCGCGGGCCGCGGCGTCTCCCACTCGGAGTTCTCGACCGCGAGCACCACCGTGCTGCACGGCGTGCAGCTCTGGTACGCGCTGCCCGATGCCGAGCGGAGCGGCCCACCCGCCTCCCAGCACCACGTGGCCCCGCTCGTCGACGTCGGGGGCGCGGCGGTGCGCACCTATCTCGGGCAGCTCGCCGAAGGCCCCGCCTCCCCCATCGTCACCCGCACTCCGGCCCTGGCCGTCGAGATCCTGCTCCCGGCAGGCGCTCACCTCGAGCTCGCCCTGGATCCGACCTTCGAGCACGGCCTGCTCGTGGACACGGGCGCGGCGCGCGTGGGCGCCGACGCGGGTGCGGGAGGCGGCGCGGGCGCAGGCGGCGATGCCGTCGTCGACCTCCCTGCCGACCACCTCGCGCACGTCGAGGTCGGCGCCGACGCGCTGAGCATCGACGCCGGTCCGGAGCCGACGCGTCTGATCCTCCTCGGCGGGCCGCCCTTCGCCGAGGAGATCGTCATGTGGTGGAACTTCGTGGGCCGCAGCCACGAGGAGATCGCCGCATTCCGTGCGCAGTGGCAGCGCGAGATCGGTGGGGACGACGACGACGCGGCGCCCGAGGCGGCGGGACCGGCGGCGAGCCCGTCGGACATCCACCGCTTCGGACCGTTCCCCGAGCGCACGCCCGCTCCCCTGCCGGCGCCCACGCTCCCCAACGCACGCATCACAGCCCGCCGCCGGCCCCGCAGGTCCGCAGACCCCCACGAAGGAGATCCCCGATGAGCGAGAGCCCGACCCCCGCGACGCCCGGTGCGCCGGAGCCCGATGGCGCGCACCACGGCGCACCGGACGAGGCCGCGCCGGACACGACCGCGCACGACACCGTCGCACCCGAGGCGGAGGCCGACGGGACACCCGATCGCGCCTTCATCCGCGACAACCCCGAGAAAAGGCGGTTCGACGTCTTCGTCGGCGAGCACCACGCCGGCTTCTCGAAGTACCGCGACGTCGACGGCGCCGACGCCCCGCAGCGCATCTTCTTCCACACCGTCGTCTTCGACGAGTACGAGGGCCGGGGGCTCGCCTCGACGCTCACCCGCACGGCCCTCGAGCAGACGGTGCGCGAGGGGCGGCGGATCGTGCCCGTGTGCCCGTACGTGACGCGCTGGGTCGAGCACCACGAGGAGGCGGCACCGCACGTCGACGCGGTGCGCCCCGAGCACCTGGCCGCGATCGAGCAGGCGTGAGCGGCGCGGGACGTCAGCCCCGGGCGGGGGCCGGCTCCCAGTCCCTGTGCGACGTGGTCTCGCCGACGCCGGCGTTGAACATGTTGCGCGGGTCCATCTCGCGGAAGTGCTCGACCATCGGCTCGGGCGCGGGGTAGATGCGCCCGTAGTTGTGCTCGGCGGGGACGGCGGCGCCGCGGTCCTCGAGCAGCGTCCTCATGCGCTTCTTGAGGGCGACGGGGTCCACGCCCGCCTTCGCCACGTGGTCCTGGTGCATCACGTGGCAGAAGAAGTGTCCGAAGTAGACGCTCTCCAGCAGCTGGTCGGCGATCTCCGCGGGGAGCACCTCGAGCCAGTCCTCGTCGTCCCGGCGCAGCGCGACGTCGAAGGTGACCATGGCCGACGCCTCCTCGCGGTGCATCGTGAAGTACCGGCCGGCGGCGCTGGCCACGCCGAAACGGATGAGGGTGGCGCTCTGGGCCTCGTCGGCGTCGCATTCGAAGAACTCGCCCTCGTGGTCGGGCGCGGCGAAGAAGTCGGCGAGCAGGCGCTGCGTGGCCTCGCGCTCGCTGCCGCTGACGACGAGCAGCAGGTGATGCTCGAAGCGGTCGCGGAAGTCGAGCAGGCGCTTCGGGAGCTTCTCGGGGATCAGGCCGAAGAGCTTCTGGGAGATCTCGTCGGCGACCGAGGGTCCGAAGCCGGGGAGCTTCTCGAAGACTCCGTTCGCCCAGCTCTTGAGGGCGAACATGCGCACCAGGGTGCGGCTGCCGGCGTGCTTGAGGGAGACGTAGGTGTCCTTGCCGTACTCGGCGGCGAGGTCGAAGGCGTGGGAGCTCATGTACTCCCCGGAGATCGGCAGCGGTCCGTCGGCGGCGAGGAAGGCGCGGCGCAGCGCCTCCAGGTCGGAGGGCCGGTCGGTGCCGATGTAGAAGGTCGCCTTGTCCTTCTCGAGCGGGAACGTGCGGGTGCGCACCGCGAACACCATGAGCTTGCCGGCGCAGCCCGAGGCCTCGAACAGGAACTTCGGGTTCGCGTTGTACCGGGCGGGGGTGTCGGCGATCTCGCGCACGTGCTCGGCGTAGTCGGTGCCGGTCGAGTCCTCCGGCGGAGGGGTCACGTCGGCCGGGTCCCAGTCGCCGCGCTGCACCTTGTCGAGGATGTGCGTGGGGTCGGTGCCGAGGTCGATGCCCAGGTGGTTGACCAGGTGGATCGTGCCGTCCTCGTCGACCCGGGCGAACAGCGCGTGCTCGGTGAACGCGGGGCCCTTGCGGATCTGGCTGCCGCCGGAGTTGTTCGCGATCCCGCCGACGACGGACGCGCCGATGGAGCTCGAGCCGATCACCGAGTGCGGCTCGCGTCCGTGCTCGGCGAGGGTCTCCTCGAGCTCGAAGAGGGTGGCGCCGGCCAGGCAGATCGCCTCGCGCGCGTCGTTGATGAGATGGATCTGGTCGATGCGCAGCGTCGAGATGATGACGATGTCGCGGTCGTAGTCCTGGTCGCCGGGGCCGGAGCCTCCGGTCAGGCCGGTGTTGGCCGCCTGGGTGATGACGATGAGGTCGTGGTCGACGCACACCTGCAGGGCGCGCCACATGTCCACGAGGGAGCCCGGGCGCAGCACGGCCAGGACGTCGCCGGAGCCGAAGCGGTCGCCGGTGGCGTAGGGGGCGGTCGCGCGCTTCGAGGTGAGCACGTGCGAGGGCCCCATGATCTGGGCGAAGGCGTCGAGGGCCTGCGCGGATCCGGCGCTCGTGGATCCCTGGTTCCGCCGTGTGCTCATGTCCGGATGCTCCATCGCTGTCGGGGATGATGTGCGGCCGCGGGGCCATTGGCCAGCGTAGCCATCCAACGACGGACGGCCGGGGATGGCGAGGGCCGTTCTCGGAACGCGAGAGACAGGAGAGGCGTGGACCGCTTCACTCCCCCGGGTGCAGGGACTGCGGGGCCCGGGCGTCCCACGCGTCCTCGAGCACTTCGCGCAGGTCGTCGTCCTCGACGGTCTCCAGGCGGACCAGCACGCTCGGGTGGTCGCGGTAGTGGTCGGTGGTGAAGAAGCGGTCGGGCCGGGCGGCGATGAGGGCCTCGCGCTCGCCGACGTCATGGCACCCGGCCACGAGGATCTCCGCGCCGGGGCCGACGAGCCGGTCCACGATCTCGGCGCGGCGCGCCCCGCGGACGGTCGCGAACACCTTCCCGCCCACGCGGAAGGCCGGGGAGCCGTACGAGGTCGACTCCTCGACCCGGGGCAGAGCGGTCGCGAGGCGACGGACGTCGTCAAGGGTGCTCATCGTGCTCTCCTCCGACGGGAGCGGACCGTGTTCTCGGCGGCCTGCAGGACCGGGCGGCTCTGCTCGGTGCGATCTGGCGCGAGTGGTCCGCCCAGCGGTTCTCCCAGCATCGCACGGTCCACATCCTGGGGTGCGCTCGTTGCCGCTGAGCTGGATTGATACGTTCGAGCCACCGGCGGTAGGCCGCCGGACCGACGCGAAGGAGCTGTCCCGATGACCGTCATCGTCACCGCCGTGTTCTACCCCCAGGCCGGGAAGAAGCAGGAGCTCGTGCAGGCCATGCAGCGAGGCATCGCCGCCGTCCACGAGGAGCCCGGCTGCGAGCTCTACTCGATCCACGACGCCGAGGACGGCACCATCACCATGATCGAGAAGTGGACGACCGTCCAGGACCTCGACACCCATGGCGCGGGCGAGGCCGTCGGCATCCTCAACGGGGACATCGCCGACCTGATCGAGAAGCCCACCCTGGTCACCCGCATGACTCCGCTGCCCTCCGGCACCGAGGCGCAGGGCGCGATCTGACGGATCGGACCGGGCCTGCGGGCGAAGCCGAGCCTGAGATCTGGCCGCCCGCCGGCCCGAGCACTTCGACCGCACGGTGTCGACAGACCCTGTGCACCACGCGTAGCCATAGGTCCGGTCGCGTGCTCTATTCGTCGCGACCCGACGTATGACGACGCGAAGGGCACGCCTCCGCCGGAGACCGCCGGCCGGGAGTGTCCCGACTCATCCCGAACCGCGCCCTTGCGCGTCGGGCCGGGCCCCTCCACCCTCGGCCACTCCGCGAGAGCCTGGCTCGTCATCCCGCGCTCACCCGCAGCAGGCGGTCGTCGCCGTCGGAGGGCGAGCCGCGGCCGTCGGTGTTGTTCGTGAGCACCCACAGGGAGCCGTCGGGGGCGATGACGGCGTCGCGCAGCCGGCCGTGGGCACCGACCAGTCGCGGCGTCGAGGCCGCGAGGTCGTCCAGCGGGACGTCGATGAGGCGCTCGCCGCGCAGGGCGGCGATGTGGATCGTGCCGTGGGAGATCGCGAGGCCGCTCGGGCTCGCGTCCGCGGGGTGCCACTGCTGCCGCGGGTCGACGAGGCCGTCCTCGTGGGCGATGCCCTCTGCCCTCGGCCACCCGTAGTTCTTCCCGGCCTCGATGACGTTGAGCTCGTCCCAGGTGTCCTGCCCGAACTCGCTCGCGTACATCGTGCCGTCCTCGTCCCAGGCGATGCCCTGCGGGTTGCGGTGCCCGAAGCTGAACACGGGCGAGTCCGGGAAGGGGTTGTCGGCGGGCACGGAACCGTCGGGCTCGAGGCGCAGGATCTTCCCGGCGAGCGCGTCGACGTCCTGCGCGGCGTCCCTGTCCCCCGCGTCGCCGGCCGTCGCATAGAGCTTGCCGTCGGGTCCGAAGGCGAGGCGCCCGCCGTTGTGGTTCGCGGCCGACGGGATCCCGTCGAGCAGGGTCGTCGCCTCGCCGAGGCCCAGCGAGCCGGGGTCGCCCGTGATCTCGAAGCGCTGGATCCGGTTGCCGTCCGCGGAGGTGGAGTGCGCGAACAGCGCCCCGTCGCGCACGGCGATGCCCAGCAGCCCCGCCTCGCCCTGCGGGGTGACGCCGGGGATCGTCGCGACGGTGCGCAGGGAACCGTCCGGCTTCCGCTCGAGGAGTCGGGCGCTGTCGCGCTCGGTGATCAGCGGGGCCTCGTAGTGGAACGCGATGGACCAGGGCGCCTCGAGGCCCTCGGCGAGGACCTCGACATCCCCGGTGCGCGGCGTCGACGTTCCCCCGCCGTCGGAGGTCCGGTCCCCGGCCTCGCTCCCCCGCGGCGACGTCCCTGTATCGGTGCAGGCGGCAAGGCCTCCGAGCGTGACGAGGGCGAGCGTCGCGGCGGTGCGGCGGGTCGGCCGCCCTCCGCCGTCGTCGCTCTCATGGTGCGTGTGATCGGTGCCGGGCATGCCGCCTCCTCGCGGTTCAGCGTCCTGCCACGATCATCCCCGTGATCCAGTCCGGATGCACCCCGCCCCTGAGCTGTTCGAGCGCGTCGCCCGGGCGCAGCCACACGGGCTCATAGGTGCCGTGGGTCCCGGCGTCCCGTCCCGTCTCGGGCCATCCCAGGCGCAGCGGGAGCCGGCGGCGGGCGCGAGCGAGGAAGATCCACTGCTGGTCCTTGACGATGACGCTGCTGGTCATGAGGTCCAGGTTCTCGCCCTGCAGTCCGGTCTCCTCGGTGAGTTCGCACAGCGCGCCGGCCAGCGGATCGGCGTCGATGGATTCGAGGCCCCCGCCGGGGAGCACGGCGTAGGGCTCGCGGCCGGGACGAGTGCGGAGGATCGCCACGATCGCCGAGTCGTCGGGCGAGAGGACGAGCATCCGCGCCCTCGCGGGAGCCGGTTCCGGGGGCGTCGCAGCGCGCCGGATCGCGACGTCGGGGTCCCAGAACAGGCGCTCGGCCCCATGCCTGCCGTCCTCGCTGACCATGCGCTCGATCCTGCCATCCGGCGAGCGGCCCGTCCCGGAGCGCCACCACTTCCCGGGGCGTCACCATCTCCCGGTGACGTCACCACGTGCTCACGTCACCGCCCAGTACCGCCTGCGCCACACCGGTTTCCCGCGGCCGGGCGGCGCTCCCTAAAATGTCCAGACATGGAGAGCTCCTCGTCCGAACCGGTCATGTCCTTCCGCACCCGCAAGTGGGTGCGGCCCGAGGACCTCAACGCCAACGCCACCCTCTTCGGCGGCAGCCTGCTGCGCTGGATCGACGAGGAGGCGGCCGTCTACGCGATCATCCAGCTGGGCCACCAGCGCGTCGTCACGAAATATATGTCGGAGATCGTGTTCGTCTCCTCGGCCCGCGAGGGCGACATCGTCGAGATCGGCCTGGTCGCGACGAAGTTCGGGCGCACATCACTGACGATGCGCGCGGAGGCGCGGAACCTGTTCACCCAGCAGAGCATCCTCACGATCGACGAGCTCGTGTTCGTCAACGTCGACGCGGACGGGCGACCGGCACCGCACGGCTACACGGAGATCACCTACGACCGCGATCGGGTGCCCCGAGGCGATCTGCAGCGGTGAGGTGCTCGGCTGCGCGAGACTGACGAGCCACAGCCGTCGGCCGGCGGCCGACGGCAACGACCATCGAATGGAGACGCCGTGCGCGGGATCGACGCCGACACCCTGGGGCTGGATGGGCGCTGGTTCGATCCCGTCTGGCGCCTCGAGGTCGAGCTGACCCCGCTGGAGCTCGAGCTGCTGGACACCTGGTGGGTGCGGCGTCTGGCCTTCGTCGCCCACGCCGGCATCGCCTCGTTCACCACCACCCAGAGCTATTCGCGCATCGAGCACTCCCTGGGGGTCCTCGCTCTGACCGCGCACTTCGCGCCGGAGGATCACGCGGCTCGTGCGACGGCGCTCCTGCACGACATCGGGCACCTGCCCTTCAGCCACACCCTCGAGGGGCTGAGTGGGCTCGACCATCACACGATCGGCCGCGCGCGGATCGCCGAGCTCGATCCGATGCTGCGGCGGCACGACCTGGACGCCGAGGAGATCATCGCGATCGACGAGGGCGTGCGGCCCTCTCCCCTGACCAACGCCGCCGGCGCCCTCAAACTCGACCACCTCGACTCGTTCCTGCGCAGCGGCCAGGTGCACGGACGCACCACCACGCCCCCGCGCGAGATGCTCGAGCGGATGCGACTGGTCGACGGCGCCGTGGATACCGACGCGGAGACCGCCGGCGAACTCGTGGTTCTCATCGTCGCGGAGGCCCGCCACCAGCGCGCGCCCTCCAACGTCGTCCCGATCGCCGTGCTGAAGCACCTGGTCACGACCGCTCTCGATGCCGGGGCGTCGTTCGATGCGGCGGACCTGATGCAGATGACAGACGGCGAGCTCTGGGCGGCGCTCCTCGCCGACCCCGCCACGCGTGAGGAGACGCGGGAGCTGCGGGCGCACCCGCGTCGATGGCGGGTCGAGGCCGCGCCAACGGACGCGGCTGCCGGCGGATCGGACGCGGACGCGCTGCATGTGCACATCCGCCGCGGTTACCTCGCGCTGCCCACCGTCGGCGGGACGATGATCACCGACCCGCGGGTCACCGCCCTCGAGGACGCGCTGCCGCTGCACGTGCGCGTCGTGCGCGCCTGAGGAGCGTCGCGCGCACCTGGGCAGACGCGCCTCCGCCGGAGAGCCGTCCACCGGGATGCATAGGGAGGTCGGGTGACGCGCTCTCTGCGACGTCACCCGACCCCCCGCTGACTCGCCATACGGCGTACGAGGCGCCTGAGATCAGGCGGGCATCACCTCAGGCGCTCATGACCTCCGCGGCGGCGCCGGTGCGGGCGCTCTCGTAGGCGGCGAGGATGATGCCGAGCACGGCGATGCCCTCCTCCTCGGTGTTGAGCGGACGCTTTCCGGTCTCCAGGCAGGTCACGAAGTCGGCGATCTCCGCGGCGAAGGTGTCGATGGGCTCTGCGGCGTACACCTGCTCCTCGTCCTCCGCGCGCAGCTTCACGCGCAGGGTCGAGCCGTCGGAGCTCAGCGAGCCCTTCTCGCCGACCACGGAGAAGCGGTCGGTGCCGGGGGCCGCCTGGTAGGCCCAGGAGGTGACGAGCTGGCCCACGCTGCCGTTGTCGAAGCGCACCAGGACCTGCGCGGAGTCCTCGCCCTCCATGAACTTCAGGCGGTGGGTCGACATCATCGAGAAGACCTGCTTCGGACGACCGCCCGAGAGGTGCATGAGCAGGTAGGTCGGGTGGTAGCCGGTGTCGATGTACTCGCCGCCGCCGCTGGTGGCGGTGTGGGCGCGCCATCCCATGTTCTCCGGGTCGAAGTCGTTGAAGAACGAGTCGGTGGTGCGCACCTCGTAGACGTCGCCCAGGGCACCGGAGTCGATGACCTCCTTGGCCTTGGCGACGGCCGGCATGAACAGCTGGTTGTGCGCGCACATGAGGGTGACTCCGGCGGCGTCGACGGCCGCGCGGACCTCGGCGGCCTCCTCGGCGGTGAGGCACAGGGGCTTCTCGCACAGGATGTGCTTGCCGGCGTTCGCCGCCGCGACGATCGCGGGCTTGTGCAGGTGGTGCGGCAGGCAGATGTCGACGGCGTCGACGTCGGGGTCCTGCACGAGCTCGGTGAAGTCCGAGTAGCCCTTGGCGCCGATCTCCTCGGTGCGCAGGGCGAGGGTCTCGGGGTTCGCGTCGGCGATCGCGACCACGCGCGCGCGGTCCGGGATCGTGGAGTAGCCCTTGAGGTGGGCGTTGGCGATGCCGCCGCCGCCGATGAGGCCGATGCGGACGGGAAGGGTGACGGTCATGGGGGTGCTCCTTCGTGAGCGGATGTCAGGGGTATGTCAGGGGTGGGGTGGGGCGGGCCCTGCAGCGGGTGCAGGGTTCGGCGGACCGTGCCTGCTGCCCGATCAGATCCCGGCGTCGGCGTTCGCGGCGACGACCAGGGCGGTGAGGGCGCGGGCACGGGCGAGGTTCTCGAGCGTGGGCTCGCCGGTGCGGATCGCCTGGACCCACTGCCAGAACGGCGCATCGATGTCGCTGGGGACCTCGACCTCGGTGGTGCCCTCACGGGTGGTCAGCAGCATCTTCTCGCCGCCGAAGCCGTAGAGCAGCGAGCCCTCGGTGCCATGGACCTCGATGGTGAAGCCGCTGGCAGGGGTCACGAAGCCGGTCTCGATGACGCCGATGGCGCCGTCGGGCGTGGTGATCGTGACCGAGGCGTTGTCCTCGACGCCGCGCCCGGTGATGTCCGTATAGCTCGAGCGGACGCTCGAGACGTCCTCCCCCAGGATCAGCTGGGTGAGGTAGACGGGGTGGGCGGCGAGGTCGGAGAACGCGCCGCCGATGGCCTCGGCCGGGTCGTAGAAGCGGGCGGGCAGCCAGTCGCGGGTCGATCCGTCGTGCGCGAGACGCACGCGCGCATAGGTGATGCGGCCGAGGGCTCCGTCCTCGAGGATCTTCCGCAGGGCCACGGTGTAGCCGTGGGAGAGCCGGGGCAGGGACACGGTGAGCGCCACGCCCGCTTCGCCTGCCGCGTCGATGAGGGCATCGCAGCCCTTGACGCTGGGCGAGAGCAGCTTCTCGGTGAACACGTGCTTGCCCGCGGCGATGACCTTGCCGAGGATCTCGTCGTGCACGGTGGTGGCGGTGGTGTTGGTGACGCCGTCGAGGTCCTCGCGGGCCAGCAGGGCGTCGAGATCGGCCTCGAAGGGCACGCCCAGGCGCTCGGCGAGCTCCTGGCCGCGCGCGGTGTCGTCGTCCCAGACGGCGACGAGCTCCGTGTCCGGATGCTCGATCGCCGCCCGACCGTACTCCTCGGCGTGCACGTGCCAGGCGGAGAGCACGGCGATGCGCAGGGGCGCTGCCGCGGTGGAGGGGGAGGTCATGGAGAAGATTCCTGCTTCCGTCTCGTGGGGTTGGTGCTTTCCTGACCGGCCGACGGGGCCGGGGGTCTGTGGTCCGGCCGAAGGGCCGGTGATCTGCGGTGCGGTTCGAAGAGTGCGGCCGACGGGCCGGGTTCACTTCTCCCCGTCGGGGATCTGCTGGGGTTTCCCATAGGTGTCGGGCATCGTGTAGTCGGGGAAGAGCTCCATCTTCGGTACGACCATCGCCTGGTTCTCGTCGATGGCCTGCTGGGGGGTCTTGGAGCCGATGGCGACTGCCGTCTTCGCGCGGTCGAGGGTGTCGGACGCGGCGGATCCGGCAGGGATCGGCGGGCGCGAGGTCGAGTTCGGCAACATCTGGCGGAACAGCTCGGCGTCGGGGTCGTACTTCTTCTCGGTGATCGCACGCAGATGCGTGGGCAGGCTGCCGAGCTTCGGGACCACGATCGACTGTCCGGCGAAGCCCGTGAAGTGCTTCATGAACTCCCAGGTGGTGCGGGACATGTTGGATCCCTTGGGCAGCACCAGCGAGAAGCCGCCGGACCAGGTGTACGTGGGGTCGCCGTCCTTCGCGACCGGCAGCCAGGTCCATTTCAGCGGCAGCTTCGGCGCGTACTTCTTGTTCCCGGAGATCTGCCAGGGCCCGCCCGTGGTGATCGCCAGATGCTCGCCGAAGACGGCGTTCTGGGTGGGCGGCGCGTTCGGCGGCTGATAGGTCGCGAAGAATGCGTCGACCCGGGAGTAGGGGAACTCCTCGGCCCAGTCCGCGTAGAGGTCGAACACGGACTTCCACTGCGGGGAGTCGAGCACCACCTGGCCGGTCGCGTTGTCGTAGACCTGCGCGTCCAGGCCGAACGCCCAGGTGTAGGGCATGCCCTGGTCGGCCCAGGGCGCGAATCCGAGGCGGTCGTAGTTCCCGCGGGAGTCCTGGTGGGTGATCTGCCGCGCGGCATCCCGCAGCTCGTCCCAGGTGAGGACGTGCTGCTCGGGGTCGAACATGTCGAGGTCGACTCCGGAATCCTTCAGCACGTTCTCGTTGAAGAGCAGCCCGCGGGCGTCCGTCGATGTCGGAAGTCCGTAGAGCTTCCCGTCGTAGGTCAGCTCGTCGACGGCGAACTGGATCCACTGGGACTTGAACTCCTCGGGCGAGACGTCCTCGAACTTCTCGATGAGGGTGTCCACGGGCTCGAGCAGACCGATGGAGGCGTTCTGCACCGCATTGAAGCGATCCATCCACCACACGTCCGGCGCGGTCCCGCCGCGCACCGCCGTGATGATCTGGCTCATGTCGGCCGCACCGCTGGAGGGCACCTGGTCGATGCTGACCTGCGCCCCTGCGCCGGCGTCGGTGGCCAGGAAGGCATCGCGCGCCGCTTCGTCCTTGTCCTTGTCCGCGGCGCCCATCCCCCAGTAGCGGACGGTGCGCGGGCCGCTCGGTCCGCTGCCCGCGCACGACGTCGCGCCCAGCCCTGCCGCGAGGACTGCGCCCGCACCGGTGAGGAGCTGTCGTCGGTCGAGCATCAGGCCTCCCTTCCGAAGGTGGTGCGAGTCCGAAGGCGGGGTGCATCCGTGACCGGGCGGGGCCGGGCATCGGGATGGCAGGGGAAAGAAGCGGGGCGCATCCCGGGCTGCGCTCGTCGGCCCGGGATGCGGCCCCGGTCAGCTGCCGGGGACGGGGCTCGGTTTGCCGTAGGTCTCGGGCATCTTGTAGTCGGGGAAGAGCTCCATCTTGGGCGCGATCATCTGCTGGTTGGACTCCACGGCCTGCTTCGGGGTCGAGGAGCCCAGGGCGACCGAGCTCTTGGTGCGCGTGAGCGTGTCCCACATGGCCGACCCCACCGGCAGCGGCGGGCGCGAGGTGGAGTTCGGGAGCATCGTGCGGAACAGCTCCGCCTTGGCGTTGTACTTCTTCTCCTGGATGGCCTTGATGCTCGTGGGCAGGTTCCCGAACTGGGGGACGACGATGCTCTGCCCCTCGAAGCCCGCATAGAACTTCATGAACTCCCAGAGGGTCTTCGTGATGTTGGCGCCCTTGGGGATGACCAGGCACTGCCCGCCCGACCAGGTGTAGGTGGGGTCCCCTTCCTTCGCGACCGGCAGATAGGTGAAGTCCAGGGGAAGGTCGGGGGCGTACTTCTCGTTGCCGCTGATCTGCCAGGGCCCCGACGTGTCCACGCCCAGGCGGCCGCTGAACATCGCCGTCTGCGTGGGCGGCGCGTTCGGCGGCTGGTAGGTCGCGAAGAAGGCGTCGACCGAGGCGTAGGGATACTGCTCGGCCCAGTCCGCATAGAGCTGGTACACCGACTCCCACTGCGGGGAATCGAGGGTGACGGTGGCGGTCTCGTTGTCGTAGGCCTGGGCGTCGAGCCCGAAGCCCCACGTGTATGGCCATCCCTCGGAGAGCCAGGGAGCGAAGCCGAAGCGCTTGTAGTTGCCGCGCTTGTCGATGTCCACGATCTTCTCGCAGGCCTCGCCGAGCTCGTCCCACGTGATGACGTGCTTCTTCCAGTCGAACAGATCGAGGTCGACCCCCGCATCCTTGAGGACGTCCTTGTTGTACAGGAGCCCGCGGGCGTCGGTCGTGGCCGGCAGCCCGTACAGCTGGTCGTCGTAGGTCAGCTCGTCGATGGCGAACTGGATCCACTGGGACTTGAACTCCTCGGGCGAGACGTCCTCGTACTTCTCGATGAGGCCGTCGATGGGCTCGAGCAGGCCGATCGAGGCGTTCTGCACCGCGTTGAAGCGGTCCATCCACCACACGTCGGGAGCTGTCCCGCCGCGCACCGCGGTGATGATCTGGCTCATGTCCGCGACGCCGCTCGACGGCACCTGGTCGACGTAGATCTCCGCGTTCTTGCCCGCGTCGGTCTTCTTGAAGGCGTCGATGACCTGGTTGTCCTTGTCGACGTCGGCCGCACCGAGGCCCCAGTAGCTGACCACGTTCGGCCCCGCGGCAGGTGCCGAGGCGCAGGCGCCCAGTCCGACGGCCGCACCGGCGGCCGTCGCTCCGGCCAGGAAGGATCGTCTGGAGATCACTTGAAGCCTCCGATCGTGATGCCGCGGATGAAGTACCGCTGGAAGATGAAGAACAGGAGCAGCAGCGGCAGGATCACCAGGAAGCTGGCGGCCATCAGCTGGTTGAAGGAGACGTCCTGCGCGTTGACGGATCGGAACGTCTGCAGACCGATCGAGAGCGTCTGGACCTTCTGGTCCTGCAGATAGATCAGAGGTCCCATGAAGTCGTTCCACGAGCCGACGGCCGAGAAAATCGCGACGGTGGTCAGCGCGGGCATCGCGGTGGGGAACGCGATCCTCCACAGGATCGTCCATTCGCTCGCGCCGTCCACCCGGGCGGCGTCGAGCATGGGCTGAGGGATCTGCTTGAGGAACTGTCTCAGCAGGAACACGTAGAACGCACTGCCGAACATGGCCGGCAATATCAACGGGAACAGCGTGTTCACCAGCCCCAGTCGGGCCCACATGTCGAACATGGGGATCAGGGTGACGGGGAACGGGAGGAACAGCGTCGCGATGACGACGTAGAAGAGCTTGTCACGGCCCGGCCAGTCGATGCACGCGAAGCCGTACGCGATGATGAAGTTCGAGATCACCGACAGCAGCACCACCGAGATGGTGATGATCGCGGAGTTCGCGAAGAACTGCAGGAACGGCATCGCGGTGACGGCCTTGACGAAGTTCCCGAACTCGACGTTGTGCGGGAACAGCGTGGGCGGGAACTTCGCGAGCTCCTGGTCGGATTTGAGCGCGGAGACGATCATCCAGTAGAGCGGCATCAGGAACAGGATGCTGAGGATGATCATCACGATGCGCGCGATGAGCGTCGAGTGCCAGGAGCGCTTGGTGCCGTCGGCACGGCGGTTGTACTGCTCGGCGTTGGCCTTCTTGCGCCCGGGGACGATGTTCTCCGGGGGTGTCTGGATCATGGTGCTCATCAGCCGGCCTCCACGTCGTAGTTCACGAACCGGCGCGACAGCCAGTAGACGAGCAGGGCCAGGGCCAGCCCCACGAGGAACAGGATCACCGCGAGTGCGGATGCGTATCCGAGCTCGGCGAAGCCGAAGGCGTTCTTGTAGAGGTACATCATGTAGAACAGCGCGCCCGCGTCGGGATCGCCCGTGCCGTTGGTGACGATGAATGCCTCGGTGAACACCTGCAGGGATCCCGAGATGCCGGTGATCAGGTTGAACAGCAGAACCGGGGAGAGCAGCGGGAACGTGATCGAGAAGAACTGGCGCAGGGGGCTGGCGCCGTCCACTCGGGCCGCCTCGTAGATCGTCTTCGGGATGTTGCGCAGACCGGCGAGGAAGATGAGGGCCGCGTTGCCCGCACCCAGCTGTGCCATCAGGATGATCGCGATCTTCACCCCGGTGGGATCACCCAGGAGGTTGACGTTCGCGCCCCCGAAGATCTTGAGGACCTGGTTGAACACGCCGAACTGGGGATTCAGGAACACGATGAAGATGAAGGACATCGCGAACGCCGGGATCAGCGAGGGCGCGTAGAAGATCGTCCTGTACCAGGCGACCTCGCGCACGTTCTGGTTCATCGCGATCGCGAGCGCCAGAGCGATGATCAGTCCCAGCGGAACGGCGATGATGGCGTAGAAGATCGTGTTCGACGCCGCCTTGCCCACCATCGGGTCGGTGAAGGCCGTGACGTAGTTCTGAACGCCCACCCACGTGGGCGCCTCCATCCCGGAGTACCGCGTGAAGCTCAGGGCGATCGAGTACGCGACCGGGTAGATGATGAAGATGACGACCCCGATGATCCAGGGGGAGATGAACAGCAGGCCGGTGCGGAGCTTTCGGCGCTGGCCCGCATTCATCCCGCGCTTGCGGCGTGCGGGAGGGGCGGGCGCCGCACTGCCCAAGGCGCCTGAGGCGCTCGCGGGGCCGGCCGGTGGGCCGACGGTGTCGGTGACACTCATCGTGGTTCCTTCCTCGGTCTCGGCGGGCCGTCTCCGGCGCGTCGGGGGCTCTGCTCACGTGGGAGTCGGAGCGGGAACGATGGGATGGGGAATCTGGTCGGGAAGCGGGCCGGACGGCGATGTCGTGAGGCCCGGGTGTCGGCCCCGCTGGCTGCGGAGACCGGAGTTCGTCGGCGGGGATCGAGCACCGCGTCGATGCGGTCCATTCCGCATCGCGCGCCATCCCGCGCCTCTCGGTGACGTACATTACTCACACTGTTGGACTAAAGGCAACGGGGCTCGCCCCGCGGTGGAAGGAGCACTCGTGCGCGGGTCATCCATGCCGGACATCGGCGCCAAGAACGAGCTCGTCGTGCTCGACGCGATCCGCAGTGCGCCCGAGGGCAGCTCGCAGTCCGAGGTGGTGCGTCGCAGCGGCCTCTCCCGGCAGGCGGTCAGCCTCATCACCCGTCGGCTCATGGAACGCGGCCTCGTCGAGACCGACGGCACGCTCTCCGCGGGCCGGGGGAAGCCGCGCACCGTGCTGCGCGTCGTGCCGTCGTCGCTGCTCGCGGCCGGCGTGCATCTGGATCCCACGGGGATCACGCTGGTCATCGTCGATCTGGGGGCGAACGTCGTCGCGGAGAAGGCGCTCGGGCCCCCGGGCTCGGACCCCGATGCGGGGGTGGCGCGGATCGCGGCGGGCCTCGAGGAGCTGCTCGCGACGATGTACGAGGACGGCTGGCGCACGCCCGGCGGCCAGAGTGCGCGGGAGGCGCTGCTGGGCATCGGCGTCGCGGCCCCGGGCGGGCTGGACTGGCGCCGCGGCGTGCTCGTGGATCCGCCCTGGATGCCGGACTGGTGGGACACCCCGCTCGTGGAGATGCTCTCGCGGGCGACGGGCCGCACGGCCCTCCTGGACAAGGACACGAACGCTGCGCTCGCGGCGGAGATCTGGGCCGGCGAGCGTCTGAGCGAGCAGACGCTGCTGTACGTCTACGTGAGCGTGGGCGTCGGCTCGGCGGTCTCGAGCGCGGGCCGCGTCCAGCGCGGCTCGACCACGCAGGCCGGGGAGATCGGGCATCTGCCGACGGGTCTCGACGGTCCCGTGTGCGGCTGCGGCAGGCGCGCGTGCCTCTCGACGTTCACGGACGTGCACGCGATGCTGCACCGGATCGACGCCGCGAAGAGCGCTGCGGACGGCTCTGCGGGGAACTCAGACTGGCGCGAAGCGGCGGGTGCGGCGGCGGAGATCGATGTGGACGAGCTCTCCTCCGCTTCCCTCGAGGCCGACGGCGAGCGCCTGGATGCCCTGCTCGCGGCGGCGACGTCGGGCGACCGCCTGGCCGCACGGATCGCGCAGGAGCACGGCACCGCGCTCGGCGAGGCGCTGCGCACCCTGATCGGGATCCATGACCCGCACCGCGTGATCATCGGCGGCCCCTACTGGCGCGCGCTCGAGCCCTTCGCCATGCCGCAGGTGCTCGAGCGCGCGCTGCAGGGCAGCGGCGGGCGCCGCGGGGTCACCATCAGCTCCTCCGCCTTCGGCGACGACGTGGGCGCGATCGGTGCGGCCACCCTCTACCTGGGCAGGGAGCTCTCCCCCACCGTGCGCTGACAGGGCCCGAGCCCGATCCTCAGGGCCCGGGCCCAGACCCGGACCCGGTCAGCGGATCAGCTCGCCGTCGCGAGCCCCGTCGTCCCGTGGGGGTCGATGACGAACTTCTTCGCGGCTCCCTTGTCGAACTCGGCGTAGCCGCGCGGGGCGTCGTCGAGCGAGATCACGGTGGCGTTCACGGCGTCGGCGATGTGCACGCGGTCGTGCAGGATCGCCTCCATGAGCGGGCGGTGGTAGCGCATGACCGGGCACTGCCCGGTCATGAACCCGAGCGCCTTCGCCCAGCCCAGGCCGAGGCGCAGGGAGAGCGAGCCCTCCTTGGCCGCCTCGTCCACGCCGCCGGGGTCGCCGGTGACGTAGAGCCCGGGGATGCCGAGGGCGCCGCCGGCCTTGGTGACGTCCATGAGGGTGTTGAGCACGGTCGCGGGCGCCTCCTTCGCGTCGTGCCCGTGGCCCTTGGCCTCGAAGCCCACGGCGTCGACGCCGCAGTCGACCTCCTCGCGGCCGAGGATCCTCGCGATCTGCTCGCGGGGATCCTGCTCGGCGACGTTGATCGTCTCGCAGCCGAAGGCGCGGGCGGAGGCGAGGCGGTCCTCCTGCATGTCGGCGACGATGACGACGGCCGCGCCGAGCAGCTGCGCGCCGACGGCGGCGGCCAGGCCCACCGGCCCCGCGCCCGCGATGTACACCGAGCTGCCGGGTCCGACGCCCGCGGTGACGGCACCGTGGTAGCCGGTCGGGAAGATGTCCGAGAGCATGGTCAGGTCCAGGATCTTCTCGAGGGCCTGGTCCTTGTCCGGGAACTTCAGCAGGTTCCAGTCAGCATAGGGCACGAGCACGTACTCGGCCTGCCCTCCCACCCAGCCGCCCATGTCGACGTACCCGTAGGCGCTGCCGGGGCGGTCGGGGTTCACGTTCAGGCAGATCTCGGTGCGCCCGATCTTGCAGTTCACGCACCGCCCGCAGGAGATGTTGAACGGCACCGAGACCAGGTCGCCGGTCTTGATGAACTCGACGCCGGGGCCTACGTCGATCACCTCGCCGGTGATCTCGTGGCCCAGCACCAGTCCCTCGGGGGCGGTGGTGCGGCCGCGGACCATGTGCTGGTCCGAGCCGCAGATGTTGGTGGTGACGACCTTCAGGATGGCCCCGTGGGGCAGCTTCCGGCCGATGTTCGCGGGGTTCACCCCCGGCCCGTCCTTGAGCTCGTAGCCGGGGTAGTCGATGTCGACGACCTCGACCTTCCCGGCTCCCTTGTACGCGACTGCCCGATTGCTCGACATGGTGGCCTCCTCGGCTCCCCAGCGGCGCGTCCGACCTCGTTGTCCCGCGCCCTGCCTCATGGTGGGCATGCGCGTCGACCGTGGTCAAGAGGCGGCGGGCGCCGTCTGCCCGCGCCCTGCGCGTCGGTGTCCGGATCCCGCTGGCACCGCCTCCGCCGCTGCCGGATCATGGGCCCATGCCCGTTCCCTCGGCCGCGCATCCCCCGGCGTCCTCCTCCGCACCTGGCCCGACGCCGTCCTCGGTCCCGCCACGTCCGTCGCATCCCGCCCTGCCGTGGCTCGCGGCCCTGCTGGTGATGATCATGTGGGCGTCCTCGTTCGTCGTGATCCGGGCCGGCGGCGCGGACTTCTCCCCCGGTGCGATGTCCCTGCTGCGCAGCGGATCCGCAGCCGTGGTGCTGCTCCCGCTCGCTCTCCTCGGTCGCGTGCGCATGCCGCGGAGCCCGCGGCTGTGGCTGGGCGTGATCGGGTGGGGCGTCGCCTGGTTCGCGGCGTACACCATCGTGCTGAACGCGGCGGAGCTGCTCATCGACGCGGCGACGGCCGCGATGCTGGTCAACGTCGCTCCGCTCATCGTCGCCGTGGCCTCGGGACTGCTGCTGCGCGAGGGTCTGCCCGTGCGTCTGGTGGCGGGGATCCTGGTGGCCTTCGGAGGCATCGCCCTGATCACGGTCGCCACCTCGAGCGGCCGCGTCTCCGGCGCCGGTCTGCTGCTGGGGCTCCTCGCCGCCCTGCTGTACGCCGGGAGCGTGCTGGCGCAGAAGACGCTGCTCCCGCATGTCGACTCGACCTCGATGACGGTGGTGGGCATCGTCGCCGGGTTCCTCGCCTGCCTCCCGTTCGCTCCCGCGCTGATCGGGGAGCTCGCCGAGGCGTCCGCCGCCTCGGTCGTCACGGTCGTCTACATGGGCGTCTTCCCCACGGCGTGCGCGTTCCTGCTGTGGGGGTACGCGCTGACCAGCACCCCAGCCGGGGTGCTCAGCTCCTCCTCGCTCATCGTCCCGGGGATCACGGTGGCGATGGCCTGGATCGTGCTCGGCGAGACCCCGCCGCCACTGGCCGCGCTCGGCGGTCTGCTCTGCCTGGTCGGCGCCGGCTCCGCCGTGGCGCCGAGCGTCCTCGCCGCCCTCCGTCGGCCCGCCGGGCCCGTGCCTGCAACAGGGAGCCCTGCGGGCCGGGTGCCGCGCTAGGCCACGACCTCGCCGTCCTCGACGACCTCGGCGCCGCGCCCGCCCGTGGCCCGCAGGTGCCACAGCCACAGCACGGTGCCGGCGCAGACGAAAGCGAGCGCGGTCGCCGCGAGGGTGAGCAGGGAGCCCGTCACGAGAGGTGCCACGACCCCCGCGAGCAGCGCGTTCAGCACGAGCGAGGAGAAGGTGCCCAGCGAGGCGGCGGCGCCGCGGGCGTGAGGGAAGAGGTCCATGATCTCGAGCTGGATGGGCGCGAAGATCAGGGAAACGGTGAAGCCGATCAGCATCGGGCCGACGAGCACGGGGATGAGTGCGGGCGAGATCGTGCCGTCGGGCGCGGGGGCGAGCGCCACGAGCAGCAGGTTCAGGGCGGTCGCGCCGAGCGTCGCCAGGTAGCCGATGGTGATCATGCGCGTGCGCGGAAGGCGGTCGGCGAGCCGGCCGACGGCCTGGGCGCCGGTGAACATGCCGATGATCAGCGGCACGAACAGCACCCAGAAGTCCTGCTCGCCGAGCCCCAGCAGGCGCACCACGATGATCTGCGCCGACGCGATGAACAGGAACTGGGCGGCGAAGCCGAAGGCCGTGGCGAAGGCGATGCGGACCATAAGGGCCGAGGCGCCCACGTGCACGAGCGAGCCGAGCAGGGAGCCGATCCGCAGCGGTGAGCGCCGCTCGGGCGGGAGGGTCTCGGGCAGCAGGATCGTGAGCACGATCGCGAGCAGCCCGTAGATCCCGATCCCGCCGAACACCCAGCGCCAGTCCCCCAGCAGCAGGAGCCAGCCGCCGATCACCGGGGCGAGCGCGGGCGCGATCGAGAAGATGGCCATCACCTGCGCCATCAGTCGCTGAGCCTGGGCGCCGGAGTAGAGGTCGCGCACCATGACGCGGGAGATGATCGTCGCCGCGCCGGCGCTCATGCCCTGCAGGACCCGCAGCAGCACGAGGCTGCCGAAGGAGGGGGCGAGCACGCAGGCGAACATCGCGAGCACGTAGATCGTGAGGCCCGCGAGCATGACGCGCCGGCGGCCCAGCGCGTCGGACAGCGGGCCGTGGAAGATCGACATCACCGCGAACGCCGCGAGGTAGGCGGAGACCAGCTGCTGCAGCGCGCCCTCGGACTCGCCGAACTCGGCGCCGATGCGGGTGAAGGCGGGGAAGACGGAGTCGATCGTGAACGGGCCGATCATCGTGATCGCCGCGATCGCGACGGTGATGAAGCCACGGGGCCGACGACGGGCCGGGGCAGCGGGCTCAGCGGTCCGGCCCGCGGTGGACCCACCGGGCGAGGCGGGACCGGAGGGGATGGAAGAGTCGTCGGGGCTCGGGGAGGGTTTCGCAGGATCAGCCGTGCTCACCCTGCGAGCGTAGCCCGGTGTCCCAGATCCTGGACACCCCGTCTCAGGCGCCGGGAGCGTCAGCGACCGACGGCCATGACAGGTTGCCCGCCCACGGCGGACGCGGCCTCCGCATCCGCTGCATCGATCACCTCGGTCGTCTCGACGGCTTCGCCGGCGAAGCACGACGCGTCCTCGCAGGGCGCAGTTTCCCCGAGAAGCTCGAGCAGCAACCCGGAGGGGGCGTCGGCCGCCGGGGCGAGCGGGCAGATGGCGCTCACGGACCAGCTGGGCTGGGCGGCGCCCGGGAGCTCGCAGGTCACCAGCGTGGCCGCCTGAGGCTTCCGCGCGACGTGCGCGGGCACGATCGCGACGCCGAGCCCGCGGGTCACGAGGTCCAGCAGGGTGTGCACGTCGTTGACGCTGCAGCGCACGCGGCGGTGCACGCCGTGGGTCGCCAGCAGGTCGTCGTTCATGGTGCGCACGCCCCAGGTCTCGGAGAAGTCGACGAAGTCGGCGCCGTCGAGCATCTCCCAGCGCAGGGTCGTGCGTCGGGCGAGGCGGTGATCGGGCGGGACGACGAGCACGAGCGGCTCCCCGCCCAGGAAGGTGTGGCGCAGCGCGCCGAGGTGCCGGTCGGTCGCGACGAAGGCGACGTCGAGCTCGCCCTCGCGCACCGCTCCGACCAGCTCGTGCGAGCCGGCCTGGGCGAACTCGGTCGCGATCCCCGGGTGGCGCTGGTGGAAGGTCGAGAGCAGGGCGGAGACGTCCACGAGGCCCAGGCACTGCTCGGCGCCCACGCGCAGGGAACCGCTGATGGCGGGGCCGACGCGCATCACGGCCTCGCGAGCGCGAGCGGCCTCCTCGAGGAGTGCGCGCGCGTGCGGGAGCAGCGCGAAGCCGGCCGCGGTGGGCTCGACCCTCCGGGTGGTGCGGTCGAACAGGGCGGTGCCGAGCTCCTGCTCAAGGCCGCGGATCGCGCTGCTGAGCCCCGACTGCGAGATCCCCGCGAGCTCGGCCGCGCGGGTGAAGTGCCGCTCGTCGGCGAGCGCCACCACGTACTCCATCTGCCTCAGGTCCATCTCCGCCTCGCATCCTTCGTGTCCATCGCCGGTGTGCCGGGGTCGGCCCGGCACATCCGCCTGCCCGGCCCGTCCGTCGGCCCGGCTCATCCTCTCATCTACCAGCCGGCGCCATGAATGGCATCGCTGCGAGCTGTTGGACTTATATATCGAGGCTTCCTAGGCTCGGGGCCATGACTGTTCCCACGATCAACCTGAACTCCGGACATGCGATCCCCCAGCTCGGCTTCGGCGTCTTCAAGGTCCCGGCCGACGAGGCCGAGAAGGCCGTGACCAGCGCCCTCGAGGTCGGCTACCGCCACATCGACACCGCCGCCATCTACGGCAACGAGGAGGGCGTGGGCGCCGCGATCGCCAAGAGCGGCATCCCGCGCGACGAGCTGTTCGTGACCACCAAGCTGTGGAACGACCGCCAGGCCGGCGAGGAGCCGCACGCGGCGATCCGCGAGAGCCTCGAGAAGCTCGGGCTCGAGTACGTGGACCTCTACCTCACGCACTGGCCCACCCCCGAGAAGGACACCTACGTCAACGCCTGGCAGAAGCTGCTGGAGATCCGCGACCAGGGCCTCTCCCGCTCCGTGGGCGTCTCGAACCACCTGCCCGAGCATCTCGACCGCCTCGTGGAGGAGACCGGCGTCGTGCCGGCCGTCGACCAGATCGAGCTGCACCCCGCGCTCCAGCAGCGCGATGTGCTCGAGTGGGCCGGCAAGAACGGGATGCACATCGAGTCCTGGGGCCCGCTGGGCCAGGGCAAGTACCCGCTGTTCGAGGAGTCCTCCGTGGCCGACGCGGCCTCCGCGCACGGCGTCACCCCCGCGCAGGTCGTCATCCGCTGGCACCTGCAGCGCGGCTTCATCGTGTTCCCGAAGTCCACGCACCGCGAGCGCATGGAGCAGAACTTCGACGTGTTCGGCTTCGAGCTGCCGGCCGACGAGGTCGCCGCGATCGACGCTCTCGACAAGGGCGACGGCTCGGGCCGCGTGGGCACCCACCCGCTCGAGTTCAACTGACGGCGAGCGGCGCGCGCCCGCGAGCACGCGCCGCCTGACAGCATGGGCCGGGGCTCCGTCCGACGGGCGGAGCCCCGGCCCCGCCCGTCGGACCAGGGACCGCCTGCGCTCCTCGCCCGTCGGACCGGGGGTTCGCCCGGCCCCACCCGTCAGCCCGTCGGCCCTCCAGCCCCGCCCCTTCTGCCCCCGGCGAGCGCCGCTCACCGGCCCGACCGCGTCCGCGGCCGATCTCATGACGACACAGGAGTCTCTGCGATGAAGCATTTCCCCCTTCCCGGCACCGAGATCACGGCACCGAACGTGGTGCTGGGCCTCATGCGGATCAACGACAAGTCCGACGAGGAGATCCGCACCCTCGTGAACACGGCCCGCGACGCGGGCATCGACTTCTTCGACCACGCCGACATCTACGGCGGCGACCACCTGTGCGAACGGCGCTTCGCCGAGGCGATGCACCTGAACGCGAACGAGCGCTCCGAGATCACGATCCAGACGAAGGCCGGGATCGTCACCGACGGCCCCTACTTCGACTACTCCTACGAGCACCTGATCGAGTCCGTCGAGGGCTCCCTGAAGGCGCTGCGCACCGACTACATCGACATCCTGCTGCTGCACCGCCCCGACGCGCTCGTGGAGCCCGACGAGGTGGCCCGCGCCTTCGACGACCTGCA
The DNA here is from genome assembly GCF_023373525.1 of Brachybacterium kimchii. Lineage (NCBI taxonomy): Bacteria > Bacillati > Actinomycetota > Actinomycetes > Micrococcales > Dermabacteraceae > Brachybacterium > Brachybacterium kimchii. The sequence goes on along the minus strand of NZ_CP097218.1, from coordinate 3,154,181 downwards.
CGCCTCCGGCAAGGTGCGCGCCTTCGGCGTCTCGAACCACACGCCCCGCCAGATCGACCTGCTCAAGCGCTCGGTGACCCGCCCGCTCGTGGCCAACCAGCTGCAGCTGTCGATCACGCACTCGCCGATCATCGCGCAGGGCATCGCCGCGAACATGAGCGGCGAGGAGCAGTCCAGCGTCCTGGACGGCGGGGGCATCCTCGACTACTGCCGCCTGAACGACATCACCGTCCAGGCCTGGTCGCCCTTCCAGGGCGGCTTCTTCGACGGCGTCTTCCTGGGCAGCGACAAGTACCCGGAGCTCAACGCCGTGGTGGACCGACTCGCCGCGAAGTACGACGTCGCCCCGGAGGCGATCGCGACCGGCTGGATCACCCGCCACCCCGCGAACATGCAGGTCGTGCTCGGCACCACCACGCCGCAGCGCGTCACCGACTCTGCCGAGGGCTCGGAGCTGCCGCTCACCCGCGCCGAGTGGTACGAGCTGTTCCGCGCGGCGGGCCACCGGGTGCCGTGATCCCGGAAGGCGGCGATCCCGGCGGGGACGGCGGTGACGGCGCGGCCGGCGGGGCCCACGAGGCCGACGCGCACCGGGTGCGCCGGGAGCACGCCTCCGAGGAGCATCGACTGCGCCGGGTGGCGGTCGCCGAGCGGCAAATACGGGACATCTCTGCCATATCTGGCAGAGATGTCCCGTATATGCCGGTCCATGACATCGCCGACGGGGACGGTATCGCCGACGCGGAGGGCGTCGCCTACGGGGACGGTGTCGCCGACAGGGGCGGCGCCGCCGACGAACCCGTGGTGCTCGACGTCGACGGCACCCTCTGCTTCGACGGCCGCACCCTCACGGACGACATCGTCGAGGCCCTGCTCCGCGTCCGCGCGCGGCACCCACTGGTCTTCGCCTCCGCGCGCCCGGTGCGCGACCTGCTGCCCGTGCTTCCGGAGGACTTCGCAGCCAGCGCGCTGATCGGCGGGAACGGCGCCTTCGTGCGGCGTGCTCAGAGCGCCGACGTCGAGGTCGTCGGCTTCCCTGCCGCCGCCAGAGCCCTGCTCGACGAGATCATCGAATCGCAGTCCCTGCCCGCGCTCGTCGACGGGCCCTGGGACTTCTCGTTCACGGGCGACGAGGAGCACCGCATCTTCCGCCAGCTCGACGCCGGAGGCCTCGCCCGCAACCTGCCGCGCAGTGCGCTCCCCGACTACGCGAAGGCGGTGCTGTTCACCGAGGATTCCCAGGTCATCGAGCAGTTGCGGGGCTCCGGCCTGACTGTGTCCGTCCATCCAGACGAGCACCTCATCGACGTGGCGCCGAGCGGCGTCACCAAGCACTCCGCGCTGCACCGCCTCGGCATCCTCGACGGCTCGTACACCGCCGTCGGCAACGACGTGAACGACGTCGAGCTGCTGCGTCACGCGCGCCGCGGCATCCGGGTCGGAGGGCACCCCGCGCTCGACTTCGCCCATCGCACCGTGGACCGCAGCGAGGTGGCGGGAGCGCTCGTCCAGCTGGACAGGTGACGACGCGCCGCCGCTGACCCGCGTCGCGAGGCACGAGCTGGGCCGCGCGGCCGGCCAGCCGTCGCCGTGAGGTGCGTCTCGAATCAGCTCCGCCCCACCGGGCTCGTCACGGCCCGACGCTAGCCTCAATGGACATTAGGCAAGCCTTGCCTTTTCACAATATGTGACACCACTTCCTCCCCATCCCTGTTCCCCGCCTCTCGCACGCGCCGGCTCAGCCGCCGGGCGTCCGTCCCCAGGAGTCTTCGTATGCGCCGTCGTGGCTTCCTCGCTCTCACCGTCCCGGGCCTCCTCGCCCTCGCCAGCTGCTCGTCCGCGGGATCCGATTCCGGCACGACGACGAGCGACGGCGGCGGTGACGCAGGCTCCGGGTCCTTCTCGTACACGCCGGAGGGGTACGACGGTCTGACCGTCGAGCTCGACCAGAAGCCGCAGAAGATCGTCGCCGACATCTACTCGGCCGCAGCCCTGCAGCCCTTCGGGATCACCTTCGCGGGAGTGTTCGGCTTCGGCAAGGGCGCCGGCGGTCAGGGGGACCTCGACCTCGAGAAGGAGAACATCATCGGCCTCGACGCCGAGTTCAGCCTCGAGAAGCTCGCGGCCGCGACCCCGGACCTCGTCATCGGGGTCGGCAACGAGAAGGGCGACGGCTGGACCTGGTGGGACGAGAAGGTGACCACTCAGGTCGCCGAGGTCGCGCCCTACCTCCCCGTCCGCATGAGCGGGACGCCCCAGGAGATGATCGACCGCTACACCGGCATCGCGAAGGCGCTCGGCGCCGATGTCGAGACCGCGGAGCAGAAGCAGGCCAAGAAGGACTTCGACACGGCCGTGGAGCGCGTGAGGGCCGTCGCCGAGGAGAAGAAGGACTGGCTGACGGTGATGGCCCTGAACATCGCCGGGGACGAGATCTATACGAGCGACACCCTCGGCGTCACGACCATGCTCGCCGACCTGGGGCTGAACCTCGTGGGCCCCGAGGCCCCGAAGGACAGCGCCTGGGCCACGTCGAGCTGGGAGAAGATCAGCGACTACGACGCCGACGTCATCCTCCTCGCCGAGACGTCGAGCGGCTACGAGGAGAACTCCCTGTGGACCTCGCTCCCCGCCGTCGAGGCCGACCAGGTGGGCAGCTGGGACGACAAGCGCGCGTACTCCTACACCGTGCAGACGACGTGGCTGAACGACCTCGCAGAGGTGCTGGAGAAGGCCGAGGACGTCGTCAAGTGACCCCCTCCGCCGGCGTGGCCCCGCCCCGGGGACGGGCCGTCCCCGGAGGTCAGGCCACACCCTCGGACGGATCGGCGCCGTCCGAGGCTGCCGCAGCCCAGGAGCCGGCGGACGCGACCGCGCTCCCGGGCATCGAGACCGATGAACCGGTCCGGGTGGGCGGCGCGGGCCGGATCGTGCTCGCCGTGGGCCTCGTGCTGCTGCTCGCGCTCGCGATCCTGGCGAGCCTGTGCATCGGGGACCGGCAGATCCCGCCCGGCACGGTGCTGCGCGCACTCGTGGAGCACGACGAGTCCACGATCGACGGGCGCGTGGTGTGGGGCTCTCGGGTCCCGCGGACGCTCGGCGGGCTCGTCGTCGGCGCGGCCATGGCCGTCGCCGGGGCCCTCGTGCAGTCGCTGACGCGCAACCCCCTGGCGGACCCCGGGATCCTCGGCGTGAACGCGGGCTCCGCGCTCGCCGTCGCCGCCGGGACCTCGCTGCTCGGCATCGCCGGGATGGCCGGCCAGCTCTGGCTCGCGCTCGTCGGCGCGCTCATCGCGACCGTGGCGGTGCTCGCCATCGGTGCGGCCGGGCGCAGCGGCGGTGATCCCGTGCGGCTGACGCTCTCCGGGGTGGCCTTCGCGGCCGTCGCCTCGGGATTCACCACCGCGATCACGCTGCTCGATCCCGCCGCCTTCGATGCCATGCGCTCATGGGCGGCGGGCTCCCTGTCCGTGCGCGGCCTGGGTCCGTCCCTGCGGGCCGTGCCGTTCATCGTCGTCGGCCTGCTGGCGGCGCTGATGACCGCGCGCTCCCTCAACGCGATCGCCCTCGGCGACGACCTGGCCGCGACCCTCGGGGTGCGGCTCAGACGGGCGCGCGCGATCGGCATCCTGGGCATCACCCTGTGCTGCGGGGCGGCGACCGCGATCGCGGGCCCGATCGGCTTCGTGGGACTGATGGTGCCCCACGTGGTGCGCTGGGCGACGGGCCCCAACCAGGGGTGGATCCTGGCCCTGTCGGCCCTCGGCGGACCGGTGCTGCTGCTCGCGGCCGACGTGGTCGCGCGGATCGCCGCACCCGGCGGGCTCCCCGTCGGCGTGGTCACCGCGTTCCTCGGCGCCCCCGTGCTGATCGCCATGGTGCGCTCCAAGGCGGTGTCGACCCTGTGACCGTCCGCAGCACCGCCGAGGCCCCCGCCTCGAGCGCCTCCCCCGCTCCGCAGGCCGGCCCGCGGGCGCCACGAGCCATCCGGCTCCCCACCCTCCGACGAGGGCATCTCCCCCTCACGCTGCGCACGCTCGGCGTGTGCCTGGCGATCCTGATCGCCTGCATGGCGATGCTGATCCTCGCCGTCAGCACGGGCGATCTCACGATCCCCGTGCGGCAGGTGGTACCGGCCCTGTTCGGCGCCGGAGACGGAGGCACGGTCCTGGTGGTCCAGCAATGGCGACTGCCGCGCGGCCTGATGGCGCTGCTGCTCGGGGCCGCGCTCGGCATCGGGGGCGCGATCTTCCAGTCCCTGACGCGCAATCCGCTGGGCAGCCCCGACGTGATCGGCTTCGGGACCGGCGCGTACACGGGCGCCCTCGTCGTGATCCTGCTGCTGGGCGGCTCGTACCTGGGGACGGCCGCCGGCGCGCTGATCGGCGGCACCGCCACGGCCCTCGTCGTCTACCTGCTGTCCATCACGAGGGGCGCCGGCCGACGCGGCATCCAGGGGTTCCGCCTGATCGTCGTGGGCATCGGCGTCTCCGCCATGCTCTCCGCGGTCAACACCTGGCTGGTGCTGCACGCGGAGATCGAGGACGCCATGCGCGTCGCGGTGTGGGGCGCCGGATCGCTCAACGGCGTCTCGTGGGAGCAGATGCGGCCCACGGTCATCACGGTGATCGTCCTCTGCGCCGCCTGCGTCGTGCTCGCCGAGCGCATGCACATCCTGGAGATGGGCGACGAGTCGGCGTCCGCCCTGGGAGTGCGGGCGGAGGCGACCCGGCTCGCGCTGATGCTCACGGGCATCACGGCGGTGGCCCTGGTCTCCGCGGTCGCGGGGCCGATCTCCTTCGTCGCCCTCGCCGCCCCGCAGATCGCCAAGCGCCTCACGCGCTCGCACGGCATGGGCATCGCGCCGGCGGCGCTCATGGGCTCCCTGCTGCTGCTCGTCAGCGACTACGTCGCGCAGCGCATCAACCCGACCAGCCCCCTGCCCGTCGGCGTCGTCACCGTGTGCGTCGGCGGCATCTACCTCGTGTGGCTGCTCATCTCCGAAGGAAGGAAGCACCTGCGATGAACGCCGGACTGACAGGCACGACGAGCACGACGAGCGCGGCGGAGCTCGACACCCTCCCGCCGGCGCACGCCGCATCCGCGGCCGCGCCCTCGCGGCTCGCCGCGCGCGGGGCGAGCATCGGCTACGGCGAGCGCACGGTCATCGAAACCCTCGACGTGCAGATCCCCGATGACTCCTTCACGGTGATCATCGGCCCGAACGCCTGCGGGAAGTCCACGCTCCTGCGGTCCATGTCGCGCCTGCTCAAGCCCAGCTCCGGGCACATCGTCCTGGACGGGAAGGACATCCGCTCGATGTCGCCCCGCGCGGTCGCCACGCGGCTCGGCCTGCTCCCGCAGACCTCGATCGCGCCCGACGGCATCCGCGTCGCCGACCTCGTGGCACGCGGCAGGTTCCCCCATCGCGGCACCTTCTCCCGCAACACGCCGGAGGACCGCGCGGCCGTGGCCGCCGCCCTCGCGGCGACGAGCACGCGGGACCTTGCGACGCGCCTCGTGGACGAGCTCTCCGGCGGGCAGCGCCAGCGGGCCTGGATCGCCATGGTCCTCGCGCAGGAGACCGACCTCCTGCTGCTCGACGAGCCGACCACGTACCTCGACATCGCGCACCAGATCGGCGTGCTCGAGCTCTGCGCCCGGCTCAACGCGCAGGGGCGCACCGTCGTCGCGGTGCTCCACGACCTCAACCACGCGTGCCGCTTCGCCACCCACATCATCGCCATGCGCGACGGTCGGATCGTCGCCGAGGGGCCCCCGCAGGAGGTCATCACCCCGCGTCTCGTCGAGGAGGTGTTCGACCTGCCGTCCGTGGTCATCGAGGATCCCACCACGGGCCGGCCGCTCGTCGTGCCGCGCCCCTCGTCCTCGTGACCTGCGAGACGGGATCACCTGCGGATCGAGCGTGCGCTCCAGCGGCCGTCCTCGTGGCGCACCGCGATCGGATGGTCGAAGGCCGCGGAGACGGCCTCGGTGGTGAGCACGTCCCGGATCGGGCCGTGCGCGCTGGGGACGCCGTCGCGCAGCAGCAGCGCATGGGTGACGGTCGTCGGGATCTCCTCGAGATGATGGGTGACCAGCAGTGATGTGAGTCCCGGGTGGGTGATGGGGAGCACCTCGAGGGTCTCCATGAGCTGTTCGCGGGCGGCGACGTCCAGGCCCGTCGTCGGCTCGTCCAGGAGCAGCAGCTCGGGGTCGGTGACGAGGGCCCTGGCGATGAGGGCGCGGCCGCGCTCGCCCTGGGAGAGCGTGGGCCAGGTCGACTCGCGCTTGGCCCCCAGTCCCAGCATGTCCATGAGCTCGCGGGCCCGGTCGACCTGCGCCGGCTCCGGGACCCAGCGCATCATCCTCTCGGCGGTGCCGGTGAAGCCCGTGAGCACGACCTCCTCGATCGTGAGCGGCGAGCGCACCAGGTGGCGCGGGTCGACGTGCCCGATGCGCTCGCGCAGCGCCCGCAGTTCGACGCGGCCCACCTGGTCGCCGAGGATGCCGACGGTGCCGCTCGTGGGGTGGGCGTTCCCACCGGCGAGACCGAGGATCGTGCTCTTGCCGGCGCCGTTCGCACCCAGCATCACCCAGTGCTCGCCCCGGCCGATCGCGAAGGTCACGCCCGGCAGGATGAGCTTCCCGGAGCGCTGGAAGGTGACGTCCTCGAAGGAGAGGACGGGGGCATCGGGTGCGGTGGTCATGGTCCTCCTCGGGACGAGGTGGCTCGGCGGGCGGGCCGACGATCGGACGCGGTCGGCCAACCCTCTGCCAAGCATGCTTCGGCTCCGCCCGCCGATGGGGCAGTGCCGTCCGATCCTGCCAGGCATCGCCCGTGGACGACGGCGCCCGTCAATCTCTGGGCGCGAGGACGCGGGGGCAGAGCCTTTCGATGCGGGTGCGGATGTGCCCTCCGACCAGTCATCGATGCGCTCGGTGAGGGGAAGCGTGAGATTCCCACGCTCCCCCTCACGACTCGTCGATCCTCCGCCGTGAGATCGAGCGGCGTCACGCCGTGAAGCGGCGCACCGTCTCCCGGATCGTCTCCGCGTGGGCGTAGATGTCGTCGACGCCCTCGATGCGATGACGGGTCTCGACCTTGTTCTCGTCGAACAGCCCGATGTGCTTCGTGCTCTTCCCGTTGAACCAGAGCCTGGCGATGGTGCGGCGGTTGTTGTCGTCGAGGAGGACGGCGAAGTAGGACTTCGAGTCGCGCTGCGTCACCCGCTGCGGCTTCACCTCGCTGCAGGCGATCGCCTTCACGACCTGATATCCCGCGAGCTCCTCCTCGGTGGTCACCACGTCGCCCTTGACGGGCGCTTCGACCTCGGGAGCCTCCCCGCTCGTCCCCGAAGCCTCGGTCTCCGCGGCATCCGGGACTGCGGGCTCGGTGTCCCCGAGCGCGGTCTTGAGGCGCGCATTCACCTGCTCCTTGAGGAACTGCCGTGTCGCCTTCTCGGTGAGCTCGGTGAACTGACGGATGTTGTCCACGGTCCCGCGCCGATCGGAGACCCTCCCCATGAGCATCTTGACCCACTCGGGCGAGGGGTCGCGGAACTCCTCGGCCACCTGGCGCTTCAGCGCACCGACGTACTTCAGCTCCTCCGCGGAGCTGATCACCGAGTCGAGGTTGAAGGTCTCCTTCGTGAGCTTCTTCAGCTCCGGGAGCGTCGTCTCATCGATCTCGAGCATGTCGAGGACCAGGAACGGCCGCTCGTCCATGATGTTCGAGGCGTCGAGGTCCGTGTAGAAGTTGAAGACCTGGCCGTTGGTGAGCACACCGATGCGCGCGTTCGTCACCGAAAAATATCGGAAGAGCTGCGAGGCGTGCTTGATGTCGAGCGCGTCCCCGATCCGCTTGCACTCGATGAGGATCTGGACCTCGCCCTCCTTCATGATGGCGTAGTCGACCTTCTCCCCCTTCTTGGTGCCGTGGTCGGCGGTGAACTCCGGGACCACCTCCAGGGGGTTGAAGACGTCGTAGCCCAGCACGCGGGATATGAACGGCATGATGAACGCGTTCTTCGTCGCCTCCTCGGTCTGTATGGACGACGACTGGGTACGGATCTTCGACGCCAGATCAGCGATCGCTTCCTCAAAGCTCACGACGTTCTCCTCCACGGGCTGCAGCAGGTCTCCCCTGCATGCGCGGCACTGCGCATGAGCACATCCTGATGCTTCATCGCGTCCGAGGAGAACGAATCCGAGAAATCGCCCCATAGGCGACTCCGATGCGCCACTTCGATTCCACGGAAAAGCGAGAGGAACGGTGCCGCCGAACTCACCGATGCCGTCAGCCAGATCCCTCTTGGTCATCGCAGCCCCCATGACGCCCGCGGCCGGGACAGCTCGTCACCCCACGGGCCCGAGGGAGCTCCCTTCCATGAGCCGCCCGACGCGCAGCACGTGCCGGGCCGAGGCGACGGCCCCGTCGAGTCCGTCCTGGCCGCCCCGCTCGCTCGCGTCGGTCAGCTCGACCATCCGCTCCACGGCCTCCCGCGCCACGAGCTCGATGGGCAGGCGGATCGTCGTGAGGCCCAGCAGGTCGAGCCCGTCGCTGATGCCGTCGAAGCCGACCAGGTGGACGTCCTCCCCGATCCGCACGCCTCGCGTGCGGGCCGCCCGCCAGAGCTCGAGGGCGGCGTAGTCGACGGGGGCGACGATGCAGGTCAGGTCCTCACCGGCCGCGACGTCGAGAGCCCCGGCGACGCCGGTCCGCACGGGCAGCAGGTCGATCTCGCGCACCATCGCGCCGCGCTCGCGCAGCCGCTCCCGCACGCTGCGCATGCGCAGCTCGAACACGCGGGAGTAGAGCACGGGCGCGACGAGCAGTCCCACCCGGCGGTGGCCGAGGGCGAGGATGCGGTCGGCCATCATCCGGCCGTGGGCGGCCTCGTCGTAGCTGATGGATTCCAGGCGCGGGTCGTCGTTGGGACGGCCCACGACCATCACCGGGACGGCGGCGTTCGCGGCGACGATGTCCTCTGGAGGGGTGACGCCGGTGGCGACGAACGCCCCGGCCACGCGCATGCCCACGAGCCGGCGTAGCCCCACGACCTCCTCGGGGCCGTACTCGTGGGGGAAGGCGGAGACGCTGATGAGGTGGCGCCCGCGCTCCTGCGCCGCGGCCTGCAGGGAGCCGATGAGCAGTCCGTAGGCGGGGTTCGTGGCGTCGCGGACGACGAGCCCCAGCACGGTGCGCTGGGTGAGCCCGCCGGCGAGCCCGCCCGCGACCAGGTTCGGCACGTAGCCGAGGTCCCGCGCGGCCTCGTGCACACGGATCTTCGCGTCGTCGGAGACGCTCGAGCCGGGCTGGAAGACCCGCGAGACCGTCGAGCGCGAGACGCCCGCGCGCCGGGCCACGTCGTCCATGGTCGAGGTGGGGCGCGGGGGTGCGGCCGCCGTGCGCGAGGACGACGAGGGTGGGGCAGGCGCGGGTGGGGTCGGCGTGGATGGGGCCGGCGTGGATGGGGCCGACGGGGGCGGTGCCCACGAGGACGATTCCGACGGGTGCGCGGGCTGTTCCGACGGACGCGCGGGCTGTCCGGGGTCCTGCGACTGGTACGGCGAGGGCTGCATCTTCTGTCCTCCGGAGGAGAGGGGTCGACGGCACTCTGCACGGCCCCCATCACAGCTCCACGACGATCACATGGCGCCCGGGTGACACCACGGAACCGGTCCGCGGAGCGCTCGCGACGGGCGCGGGGCGTTCGCCTCAACGTCTCCGGAACTCTGCGTGAACCCCGGCCGACGTCGGCCCCCGAACCGGGCGCCGCCAGGGCCCGCGACCGCCTCACCTCGCCTTTGGGAGCGCTCTCACCTGGCGTTCCATGTCCAGGCCACCGCCGCGTCACGCCGCGTTCGCGAACATTGCCCGGCCTGCCGGCCCTTCCTACGGTGAGATCGCCTCGCCCCGGAGCCCGCCTCCGGAAGCCACCTGGAGCAGGTCCCCGGACCTGCCCGCCGACGCTCGGCGCGCACCGTCCAGGGCATCTCCGCAGCGATCCGCGAGGCGCGTCGAGACCCCTCTTCGTCCCCTGATCCCGAGGAGCCCCGCATGTCCTCCTCCGCCGCTGTCCCCGCCACGACGGCCGGTCGGTCCGCCGTCCTCTCACCCCCCGCTCCCACGACCCCGGACGCCGGGGAGACGGGGTCCGACGCCGGGCAGGCCGCGTCCCGGCCGCCGCTGCGCCGTCGGCCCATGAGCCCCGTGCGCCGCCGACGCACGATCCGCGAGGGCCTGCTGTTCTGCCTGCTGATCCTGCCGAACCTCGCAGCGATCCTCGTCTTCTCCTACTGGCCCGCGATCTACAACATCGTCCTGAGCTTCATGGACTGGGACCTGGTCGCGCCCATGCCCGAATGGGTGGGGCTCGAGAACTACATCGACCTGTTCACCGACCCGGAGTTCTGGTCGGTCATGCTGAACACGCTCGTGTTCACCACGGTCACCGTGGTCGGATCGCTCGTGGGCGGAGTCCTGCTGGGCACGCTGCTGGCCACGAAGGTGCCGTTCACCGGGATGGTGCGCACCTTCGCGTTCGCCCCGCACATGCTCCCGGGGGCGGCCGTGGGCATGCTCTGGCTGTTCATGTTCGACCCGAGCTTCGGCCTCTCGCGCTTCCTGTTCAACCTGGTCGGGATGGACTCCCCGCAGTGGACCACCACCTCGGACTGGTCTCTGGCCGCGGTCACCGTCGCCTACCTCTGGCAGCGCCTCGGCTTCGTCACCGTCATCTACTACACGGCGATCCTCGACCTCCCCAAGGACATCCTCGAGGCGGCCTCCCTGGACGGCGCCCACGGCGTCAAGATGCTGCGCCACATGGTGCTCCCGCTGCTCAGCCCCATCACCTTCTTCCTGTCGGTGACCGGGGTGATCGCGGCGGCGCAGGCCTTCGACCTGATCTCGATCCTCACGAACGGCGGGCCCGGGATCTCCTCCTCCACCCTCAGCTGGATGATCTACGAGGAGGCGTTCCAGAAGTTCGACATCGGCAAGGCCTCCTCCGCCGCGACGGTGCTGCTGGTCCTGCTGCTGGTGCTCACATTCATGCAGGTCCGCTTCGGCGAGAAGAAGGTGAACTACGCGTCATGACCACCACCGCGCGCACCCCGGGCCCGCTCTCCCGTCTGCTCCCCGGCCGCAGCCGCCAGGAGGACCGCACCGCCGGCGCCGTCCGTCGGCCGCTCTGGCAGACGATCGTGCTGACCATCCTCGTCATCGCCTCGCTGCTGGTGTTCCTGGTCCCGATCTACTGGCTGTTCAGCGGGGCCGTGAAGTCGAACTCCGACATCTACTCCTGGCCGCTGAAGTGGTTCCCCACCTCACTGCACCTGGACAACTTCTCCTCCGCCTGGAACGCCGCTCCCTTCGACCGGTTCCTCGTGAACTCGGTGATCACGACGTCGGTGGGCACGGCGCTGGAGATGTTCAACGCGATCCTGTGCGCCTACGCCTTCGCGTTCGTGCACTTCCGGATCAAGCGCTTCCTCTTCCTGTTCCTCATCGGCTCGATGATGCTGCCCGGCCACGTCACCCTGATCGTCAACTACATCACCGTCGGGAACCTGGGCTGGCTGAACACCTACCAGGGCCTGATCCTGCCGGGCATCGGATCGGCGTTCGCGATGTTCCTGCTCTACCAGCAGATGCGCACGATCGACCCCGAGATCATGCAGGCCGCCGAGGTCGACGGCGCCGGGCACCTGCGCCGGATGGTGCTCATCGTCGTCCCCATGAGCTGGCCGATGATCCTCACCGCGACCCTGATCGTGCTGGTCGGGAAGTGGAACGAGTACGTGTGGCCGCTGATCGTCACCTCGACCGCCTCGATGCGCACCCTGCCCATCGGCCTGCTGTTCCTGCGCAGCCAGGAGGGCTACACGAACTGGGGCGCGCTGCTCGCGGGCACCGTCATCGCGGCCGCCCCGATGCTGCTCCTGTTCTTCCTGGCCCAGCGCCGCATCATCGGCGGCATGGCCGCCGGGGCGCTCAAGTGACCCGTCCGTCCCCGACCGCACCCATCCGCACATGACCCACCCCCGCACTCCTGGAGGCTCTGCCATGTCCCGTTCGCTCCTCACCCCGTCCCGTCGCCTGGCCACTCCCAGCAGGCGCTCCCTCCTGGCGGGCCTCGGCCTGGGGGCCGTGGGCCTCGGCGCCGCCGCCTGCGGCGCCCCCGGCGGCTCCGACGACGCCTCGGAGCCCGTGCGCGACGGCTTCTCGCAGGCCGACCTCGAGATCCCCTCGAAGTACAAGGGCCGCACCGCGATCCTGTTCTGGGCGCCCTTCACCGGGAACCTCTACGCCGAGGTCCAGAAGCTGTTCACGAAGTTCAACGAGTCCCAGGACGACATCGTCGCGATCAGCGAGTCCCAGGGCTCCTACGCGGACCTGAACCAGAAGTTCACGGCGTCCCTGCAGGCCAAGGCCGTGCCGGACATCGTCTGCTTCCCCGAGATGCAGTGGCTGCAGTTCTACTTCTCGAGCGCCCTCGCCCCTCTGGACGACTACTTCGACGACGACTGGAACCTCGACGTCTACCTGCCCAACTACGTGGGCGAGGGCAAGGCCGCCGGCAGCACCTACGTGGTGCCCTTCGCCCGCTCGAACCCGCTCTACTACTACAACAAGACGGTGTACAAGAAGCTCGGACTGCCCGAGGAGGGCCCCAAGACCTGGGACGAGCTCGCCGAGTTCGCCCCTGAGATCACGAAGCTCCAGGTCGACGGCAAGCCGATGTCCGCGATGACGTTCAGCTCGGCCGATGAGTGGTTCGGCCAGGCCGACATCTGGGCGTTCGGCGGCCAGAACTCCAAGGACTTCGACGTCACGATCAACCAGGACCCGGGCGTCGAGTGGCTCGAGTGGCAGCGCAAGTTCATCCACGAGGACAAGTTCGCGTACATGGCGAAGTCCTCCGGCACGGACTTCACGACCGGGATCTCCGCCGGCACCCGAGGCTCGACCGCCTCCCTGCGCGGCTTCACCGACGAGGCGGACTTCGAGGTGGGCGCCGCGTTCATGCTGGGCCAGGTCAACTCCCCCACGAAGGTGCCCACCGGCGGCAGCGGGCTCTCGATCGTCCGCTCGGACTCGAAGGAACGCCAGGACGCCTGCGCGGAGCTGTTCCGCTTCCTCGCCGAGCCGGAGAACTCCGCGCAGTGGCACAAGGGCACCGGCTACGTGCCGATCGTGAAGACGGCCAAGGACACGAAGATCGTCAAGGACCTCGTGAAGGAGGACCCGAACTTCAAGGTCGCCCTCGACCAGCTGGAGAACGCCCACACGGCCGACCGCACGAACTGGTTCCAGGGCGCGGTCACCGACATCGCCGCCGCGATGGCCCAGGTCTACGGCGACAACAAGGAGGCGAAGCCGGTGCTCGACGCCCTCGCCCCGAAGCTCCAGGAGGTCCTGGACGACAACCGCGAGGACATCGAGAAGGTGCTCGGCTGATGCCTCCGCTGATCGTCGGGCACCGCGGCGCGAAGGACGTCCTGCCCGAGAACACCCTGATCTCCTTCCACCGCGCGATCGCCGACGGCGCCGATGTGCTCGAGTGCGACGTGCACCTGAGCGCCGACGGGCGCCTCGTGGTCATGCACGACGCCCGCATCGACCGGACCGTCTCGGAGGACTCGCCCCGCCGCTCGGGTGCGATCGCGGAGCTCACCGCCGCCGAGCTGGCCGATGTGCGCGTGGGCGGCGGCCGCGAGGGCATCGGGCACGAGGCGGCGCCCGTCGGGCTCGCCGGGGCGGGCGGTTCCGCCGGGTCCGACGGGACCGCCGGGTCCGCCGGGAAGGGCGGCGACTCGATCGTCGAGGGTCAGAAGGTGCCGTATCTCGAGGAGGTGCTCGACCTCGCGGCGGACGCGGAGGTCCCGCTCCTACTCGAGGTGAAGGCACCCGCGGCGGCGGAGCCCGTCGCGCGTCTGCTGCTCGCCCGCGCCGCGGCCGGGAGCGGGGCGGGCGCCGCGGGCCCGTCGTCGCTCGCGGACGGAACCCCGTCGTCGGTCGCGGACGGGACTCCGTCGGCCGACGAGGGGCCCGGCGGCGCCCCGGCGTCGCATGCGCTGGTCGAGGCATCGGGCAGGGACCGGGTCGTGGTGATCTCGTTCCTGCGCGAGGTGCTCGAGACAATGCGCGAGATCGCGCCGCGACAGGTGATCGGCCTGATCACGAAGACGCCCACGGAGGACGACTGGGAGTACGCGACCCGGATCGGCGCGCGCACCTTCGGCCTCACCCTCACCAACCTGCGCGAGCACGACGTGATCCGCGCGCAGGAGGCGGGGATGGCCCTGAACGCGTGGACCCTCAACGACCCGGACGCGGTCGTCTTCGCGGCCGAGATCGGCGTCGACACCCTCACCACGGACGATCCCGCCTGGGCGCGCGCCGTCCTGGACGCGACCGCCCTCGAGCAGTCGGCGCTCGCGCGCTGACGCCGGGCCCTCCGGTCACGCTCCCGCTCCCCCGCCCGGCCCGCCGGTACCTCCAGCCGCGCACGGCATGCGCGGCAGGAACGGCGTGAGCGGCGGGAACGACGTGAGCGGCGGGAACGACGATGGCCAGGATCTATGACAGGAATCGCCCGATCTCGTCATAGATCCTGGCCATCGTGCTGTCCTCCGGGCGACCCCGCGGACGACGGCAGGCGACGAGGGCGGTTCGGGGTGCCCAGCGCCCATACTGGACATCTGATCCGCCCGGAATCGCATCCCACCACCGGAGGCCCCGATGCGCCGCATGCTCCCGTTCCTCACGCTCCAGCCCGCGCGCGGCCAGCACGCCGCCGAGGCGATCGCCCTGTACACGAGCCTGTTCGACGAGGGCCGCGTGGTCAGCCGCGAGCCGTGGCCGGAGGGAGCGCCCGGCCTCGAGACCCTGGAGGATCCGACGGAGGCCGTCCAGCTCGCCGAGATCGAGATCATCGCGGGTCAGCGCCTGCGCCTGAGCGACACCCTCATCAGGCACGGCTGGGACATGACCCCGGGCGTCTCGCTGTGGATCGACTGCGCCGACGCCGCCGAGCAGGAGCGCGTGTTCGGCGCGCTCCTGCTCGGCGGCATGGCCCTGATGCCGCTGGACGACTACGGATTCGGCCCCTTCGGCTGGGTCCAGGACCGCTTCGGCGTCACCTGGCAGCTCGGGGTCGCGGCCGACGACCCGCAGGACCCCGCTCTCTGACACCGCCCCGGAGCGAGATCCGGGGCCGACGGGTCAGTCCGCGTCGGTCCTCTCGTCGCGTCCCGCCCCGTCGGTCGTCTCGTCCCGCTCTGCCCCGCCGGTCGTCGCGCCCTGCTCCGCCCCGTCGGCCCCGCTCGCCGCGAGCCGGTCCGCCGGCGACTCCTCCGCCGCCCTCGGCGAGTCGGCGAGGAATGCGTTCAGCCAGCGCGCCTGCGGGTCGGAGTCGACGAACAGCTCCTTGACCAGCAGCGTCATCGGCACCGACAGCAGGGCGCCGGCGGCGCCGAGCACCCAGGACCAGAACAGCACCGAGAGGAACGAGACGCTCGCGGAGAGGCCCACGGCGTGCCCGGTGACGCGGGGCTGCACGAGCCCCTGCAGGATCATGGCGACCGCGACGCAGAGCGCGACCACCGCGACCGCCGTCCACGGGCCCTGGGCGAGCAGGGCCATGAGCGTGGGCGGGATCATCGCGAAGATGAAGCCGATGTTCGGGATGTAGTTGCACAGGAACAGCAGCACGGCCCAGACCCCGGGCAGCGGCACGCCGAGCGCCCACAGGGCGAGCCCGTCAATCACCGCGACGACGGCGCCGAAAGCGGTGGTGACCAGCCAGTAGGTCCGCACGGAGTGCGCGAAGTCGAGCAGTGCGTGGTGGGCGCGGGGGTGGGTCCGGCGCACCACGTCGAGGCGTTCGGGCAGGCCCACCGCGTCCAGCCCGAAGAAGATGATGGTGGCGACGGCCGCGGCGAGCAGTCCGCCGAGCGCGCCCAGCGAGCTGAGCGCCTGGTTCAGCAGCCCGAAGAGGCTCGAGAAGTTGAAGTCGGAGAGCCACTGGTCGATCTGGTCCTGGCCGACCCCCCAGCCGGCGAGGCGGTCCAGGCTGCTCTGCAGCAGCGCGTTGAACTCGGTGCCGTATCGGGGCAGCTGCCCCACCAGCTGGGAGATCGACCAGCCGATCGCGAGGAAGAAGACGGCGAGCGCGAGGAGCACGGTGAGCATCGCGGCGATCGAGCCGAGGATCCGGGGCGCGCCCACGCGCTCGATCCCGCGGGCGAGGGGCTGGACCGCGATCAGCAGGTTCAGGGCGAGGAACACGGGCACGACCAGGCCCGCGACCTCCTGCATCCCCTCGAGCACGAGCCAGATCGCCGCGAGGCCGACGAGGATCATCAGACCCCGGGGCAGGAGGGCGCGGCGCTCGTTCATGGAAGGATCGTAGGACGCCGACGTGCGCGGGGTCACCGCCGTCCCGCGGCCCGCCGCGCGGATCGATCCGTCCCGCACCCCGCCCCGGTCCACCCCGCCCCTCCACGCCCGTCCCCGCCCCCACGACGATCACGGAGCACCGATGCCCCACGAAGCCTCCAGCGCGCATCCGCCTGCCGCGCAGGCCCGCACTCCCCTCCCCCGGATCGCGGTCTGCGGCATCCACATCGAGTCCTCGACCTTCACCCCGTACGTGTCGACGGCGGCGGACTTCGACGTGCGCCGGGGCGAGGCGGTGCTCGAGCGCCACCCGTTCCTCGCCTGGGGCTCGCCGCTGCGGGAGGCGGCCGCGTGGCACGGCGTGCTGCACGCCGGGGCCCTCCCCGGCGGGCCGCTGGACCGCGAGGACTTCGAGGCCTGGCGCGCGGAGATCCTCGAGGGTCTCGCGGAGCTCGTCGCCGGATCCGAGGACGGTGCGCCGCTGGACGCCCTCTGGTTCGACGTCCACGGCGCCATGAGCGTGCGCGGCATGGAGGACGCCGAGGGCGCTCTGATCACCGCGATCCGCGAGGTGATCGGCGAGGACGTGCTCGTGGGCACCTCGATGGACCTGCACGGCAACGTCTCGCCGACCCTCTTCGCGGGCTGCGACCAGCTCACCTGCTACCGCACGGCTCCGCACGTCGACGTCGCCGAGACCCGCGAGCGCGCCGTGCGCAGCCTGCTGGACGCGCTCGCGGCCGCGCCCGACGGACTCCCGGCCCCGAAGCCCCATCGGGCGCTCGTGCACGTGCCGATCCTGCTGCCCGGGGAGATGACCTCGACCCGCGTCGAGCCCGCGGCCTCGCTGTATGCGCGGATCCCGGGGCTCGCCGCGCGCGAGGGCGTCACCGACGTCTCGTACTGGATCGGCTTCGCCTGGGCCGACGAGCCTCGCTGCCAGGCGGCGGTCTTCGCCTTCGGGGCCGACGGCGCGGCGGTCGACGCCGCCGCCCTCGAGCTCGCGACCGCGATCTGGGAGGCCCGGCACGACTTCGTCTTCGTCGCCCCGACGGGATCCTTCGAGGAGTGCCTGGACGCGGCGATCGCCTCTCCCGCGCGGCCGTTCTGGATCTCGGACTCCGGGGACAACCCCGGCGCGGGCGGGGCGGACGACACCACCGGGTGCCTCGCCGCGCTCGCCGCACGCCCCGAGATCCGCGCGGGCGAGGTCACCGCGCTGCTGGTGTCGATCGTCGATCCCGAGACGGCGGGACGCGCAGCCTCGCTGGGAGTCGGCGGGCGGGGCGAGGTGCGCGTCGGCGGACGCATCGACGCCCGCGATCCCGGTCCCGTGCCGCTGCACATCGAGGTCGAGGCGCTCGACGACTCCCCCGCCACCGGCGTCGCGACGGTGCTGCGGGTGCTCGCGCCGACGGCGGATGAGTCATCGTCGGAGCCGCGGCCCACGAGCCGGCAGCCGACGGAGCAGCGGCCGACGGGACTGCAGGTCGTCGTCACCTCGCGCCGAGCGCAGTTCTCGACCGAGGCGATGTTCGCGCGCCTGGGCCTGACGATGACCGGGGCCGACGTGGTGGTCGTGAAGATGGGCTACCTCGAGCCCGACCAGCACGCCGCGGCGGCCGACTGGATGATGGCGCTGACCCCGGGCGGGGTCGACCAGGACCTCTTACGGCTGGGCCACCGCCGGATCGCCCGGCCGATGCTCCCCTTCGACGCCGAGATCCCGGCGCCGTCGGCCGCGGACGTGCTGCGCTGATCCGAGGCCGCACCCGGGCCCGCATCCGCGCCCGCGCGCGCGAGCTCAGTCCCGGTGCGCGTACAGGTCGCGCAGCAGCGCGATCTCGGCGAGGTGGTGGATGAGCTCGCGGTTGATGTGGGCGACGATCGCTGCCCGCGGGTGGTCGGCGTACGGGCCCTCGGACGGCCCGCAGGGCAGGGAGAAGTCCTCCTCGCTCCAGGAGCGCAGTCCGGTGATCCAGCGCGCGTACTCGGCATCGAGCTGGGCCAGGGCGTCCTGCGCGCTGCCCGCGTAGTCCCAGCTGAAGTAGTCGACCTCGGGTCCGTCGAAGTGGCCGTGGCTGCGCATGGCGAGCACGCCCACGATCACGTGCCCGAGCCGCCAGGCGATCGTCGTGAAGGGAGGCGGGGTGGGCTCGGGGAACTCGAAGTCGATCACCATCTCGCCGCTGCCGCCCTGTGTGCCCGAGCGGACCTCGCTGCGCGGGTGCACGCTCCAGGCCGGACCGGCGGCCTCGGGCGTGGGGTCGTAGAAGTACTCCTCGTCGGTGAGCCCCTCCAGGCGGGGCCGGGCGATGTCCTCCCAGTGCCCCTCGATCTGGGCGAGGAGGGCGCCGCGGGTGGTGGTCTGGTCGTAGTCCCCGTGCTGATCCAGGGTCACGTGCTGATCGTTCATCGTGCTCTCCTTCTTCTCACCAGCCCTCGGGCGGCCAGGTGCCGCCCTCGGCGAGGGCGTTGAGCTCGTAGGTGCCCTTGCCGTCGATGCTCTCGCGGATGATGTCCGCGTGCCCGGTGTGCCGGGCGAGCTCCTCGATGAGGTGCAGGGCGCTCCAGCGGTTGTTCCAGTGCTCGGCGCCCGTGAACCACGGGGCGTCGGGGATCGGGACGTCGGTGTCGAGGTCGACCTTCCGCAGCAGGGAGTCGGCGGAGCGGGCCTGCTCCTCGAGGGCGTCGATGAGCCCCTGCGCCGTGTCGTCCGCCCGGATCGCCGCGGCGTCGATCGTGCCCTCGGCCTGCGCCTGCTCGGGGCTGCGCTCGGCGCCGGTGCTGGGCTGCGGCGCCTCGCTGATGCCGGCGAGGATGTTCTCGGTGACGAAGAGGGCGTGCCTGGCCAGGGCGCCGAGGCTCATGGTCGAGGCGCTCGGGGTCGCGGCGAGCTGCTCGGGCGTCAGGCCGTGCAGGGTCGTGCCGAGCTGGCGGATCTGCTGGGAGGCGAAGGTCGCGAGGGCGTCGCGCTCGTCGGTCACATCTGCGGTCAGGAAGGGCATCTCGGTCTCCTCGGATCGTGCGGTGCGCGGTGGCGCCGACGGGGATGTCCGCCGGAGGCGGATCGATCGGCCGACGGCGGTTCCGTCGACCGGCAGATCCGATGCTCCTCGCCCAAGCGGACAGTTCCTGTCCGCGATCTCCGGCAGACTCTCCCCATGACCGACGTGACCCGAAGGACCCTGCGCCTGCTGAACCTGCTGCAGTCGCGCACCGTGTGGACCGGCCCCGAGCTCGCCGACGAGCTGGGCGTGACCACCCGGTCCGTACGGCGCGACGTGGACCGCCTGCGCGACATGGGCTACCCGGTGCTGGCCTCGAACGGGCACGGCGGCGGCTACCAGCTGGGCGCCGGGCGGGCCCTGCCTCCGCTGCTGCTCGAGGGCGACGAGGCGACGGCGATCGCCGTCGCCCTGCGGCTCGCAGCCGGGTCGGGGATCGACGGGCTCGGCGAGCAGGCCGTGCGCGCGCTCGCGAAGCTCGACGGGATCCTCCCGCCCAGCGTGCGCGCCGAGGTCTCGGCGATCACCGACGCCCTGCACGTCGTGGATGCGCACACGGGCGCCGGCGGCATCCTCTCCTCGACCCTGGTCACGCTCGCCAGGGCCGTGCGGGACGGGGTGCAGGTGCGCGTGGACTACGAGCGGGCCGACGGGCATCGCGCGACGAGGCGCCTCGAGCCCTACCGGGTGCTCTCGATCCAGGGTCGGTGGTACCTGTTCGCCTGGGACCTCGACCGCGAGGACTGGCGCACCTTCCGCCTGGACCGCATGCATGAGGTGCGTGCGAGCACCTTCCGCTTCACCGCCCGCCCCGCCCCCGACATCGAGTCCTACGTGCGCGAGTCGATCAGCGTGGGCGCCTACCCGATCGGCGCCCGGGTGCGGATCCTGCGCCCGGCGAGCGAGGTCGCGCCGCGCATCCCCGCCTTCGCCGGGACGATCACGGCCGACGGGGAGGACGCGTGCATCCTGCGCTCGGGCGCGCGGGACCTCACCTGGATCGCGATGCAGCTCGCGTGGCTGGGCCTGCCGATCGAGGTGATCGAGCCGCCGGAGCTCGCCGCGGAGATTTCGCGGATCGGGACGTGGGCGGGTGAGGTGCGCCAAGGATGAGCGGGCCTCGCGCGCCGCTCACGGATGGCGGGCGCTGAAGCGCGCCTTCTTCTCCTTGTTCCCGCAGGTGTTCATGTCGCACCAGCGCCGAGTGCGGCTGCGGCTGGTGTCGAAGAACGCGGCTCGGCAGGTCGGTGACGCGCACAGCGCGAGGCGGCCGTCGCGCGCGCCGGAGATGATGTCGATCGCGTCGGCGGCGATGACGCCGAGCGCATCCCCGAGGGCCCGCGTCGAACGCAGCTCCCACATTCGTTCCCCCGTCGGGGAGAGTCGCGTCGACGCATGGCCGCCGGCGCTGCGCACGTTGATGAGCTCCACGGCCGATGAGGGCAGTGCTCGACCGCTCGCGGACGCCGTGGCGGCGGCGTGGATCGCCTCTCTGAGCTCTCGCGCTCGCTCGAGCTGCACCTGGCTGCACGAGGGGACGTCCAGTCCGAAGATCGCCAGCCACTCCACGAGCCGTCCGGGGGTGGGGATGCGCTCCACGGGATCGCCGCTCCGCTCGGTGAGCGTGCCGGTGAAGCTCGTCGAGAGCACGTTGCCCAGTCGGAATTCGGGAGGGTCTGCAGGCATGGAACCACCGTAGCCCGTTCCTGGGACTGTCGACGCGGATGACCTGCCGCTCCTGCGCCGGCCGAAGCGAACTGTCTATGCTGGTTCGGAACCGGCTTTGCCGGTTCACTCGAGCGAAAGAGCCCCGCACCCCCGTACAGGAGACGTCATGACCGACACGACCCGAGACATCCGAGAGCTCCCCATCGAGACCCCCGAGCGCGACCTGGAGGACCTCCGGGCTCGCCTCGCAGCGACGCGGCTTCCCGAGCCGGAGACCGTTCCCCGTTCCGGCCGAGGTCCGCAGCGCTGGGCTCAGGGCGTTCCGCTCGCCGACCTCACCGAGCTCATCGCCTACTGGCGCACGGGCTACGAGTGGAGGGCCTTCGAGGCGCGCCTCCATGCGATCGGGCAGCTGGTGACCCGGATCGACGGACTGGACATCGCGTTCCTGCATCGGCGCTCCTCCCGCCCGGATGCGGCGCCGCTGGTCATGACGCACGGCTGGCCCGGGAGCATCGCGGAGTTCGTCGACGTCATCGACGCCCTCGCCGAGCCGGCCGACCCGAACGCCCCCGCGTTCCACGTGGTCGCTCCGTCCCTGCCGGGCTTCGGCTTCAGCGGGAAGCCGGCCGGCACCGGCTGGGGCATCGAGAAGATCGCCGCCGTGTGGGTCGAGCTCATGGAGCGTCTGGGATACCGGCGCTTCCTCGCGCACGGCGGCGACTGGGGCGGCGTCATCACCACTGTCCTCGGCGGGCGGTTCCCACAGCAGGTCATCGGGATCCACACGCTCGTCGCGCAACCCCCTCCGGGACTGAGCACGGAACCCCTGACCCCCGGCGAGCGCGCGATGGTCGAGCGCTCCCAGACGTTCTGGGCACGGCGGGCGGCCTACGCGAAGGTGCAGGCGAGCAGCCCCCAGACGATCGGCTACTCCCTGGTCGACTCCCCCGCCGGTCTCCTCGCCTGGATCCTGGAGAAGTTCGCCGCGTGGACCGACACCTGGGACAGCCCCTTCGAGACGATCTCGCGGGATCGGCTCCTCGACAACGTGACGCTGTACTGGCTGACGCGCAGCGGAGCGTCGTCCGCCCGCATCTACGCGGAGAGCCACGATTCGCTCGATCCCGCCCTGCGCGTCGACGTCCCGACCGCCGTCACCACCTGCCCCCACGACATCGAGACCTGGCCCCGGCCGTGGGCGCAGGAGCGGTTCCGGGACATCGTCCGATGGCACGAGCCGGAATCGGGCGGACACTTCCCGTCACTGGAGACGCCGGAAGCATTCATCGAGGACGTGAGGGCGGGGCTCGCGGCGGTGAGCCGCTGAGCACCCGGCGCAGGGCCTCGTCCGTCGCCCCCTCCGACTAGCGTGTGCGCATGCTTCTCCAGGTCTGCCCGAACGGCGCCCGCACCCCAGACGAGCACCCCGCCCTGTCCGCCGATCCGTCAGTGATCGCGGCCGATGTCGCCGCGTCCGTGCAGGTCAGTGAGGTGGCGGCACATGTGAGCGTCGGATCCGTCCACGTCCACCCCAAGGACCCGGACGGTCGTGATTCGCTCGTGTCCGCGCACGTCGATCGATGGATCCGGGTCCTCCGCGGCGCGTGCCCGCGCGTCGAGCTCGGAGTGACGACGGGTGCGTGGAGCGCCCCGGACCCCGCGGAGCGCTGCGCACTCATCGGCGGATGGCGGGAGCTGCCCGACGTCGCCTCCGTGAACTGGCACGAGGACGGGGCCGAGGACGCCGCCGACCTGCTGCTCTCGCGCGGCATCGGCGTGGAGGCCGGGATCTGGACCGAGGAGGCGGCCGAGCGGTGGGCAGCGTCCCCGCTCGCAGGCCGCTGCACGCGCGTGCTCGTCGAGATCCAGGACATCCCCGGCGACCAGGCGCCCGGGGAAGCCCGGGCGATCCTCGACGTCATCCGCGCGGCCCGCCCCGCCGCGAGCATCCTCCTGCACGGCGAGGAGCGCTCCGCCTGGCCCGCGTTCGAGATCGCGCGTGGACTGCGCCTGGACACCCGCATCGGGCTCGAGGACACCCTGGTCCTCCCCGACGGCGCGGCTGCCGCCTCGAACGCGCAGCTCGTGAACCTCTGCGGGACCCGCTTGGCGGGCTGACGGCCCGGTGCCACGACGTCGCGCACCGTCCGAAGAGCGGGGCGGATCTCGTGCCCATCCCCAACCCCCTCGTCAGATCGACCACGAGCGTCCGAGACCTGTCGTCGCTCAGGCTCCAGCCGCTGTCGTCCGTCGGCCGTCTCGTCCCGCGTGCCCCACGGGTCCGGTCCTTCGCGTCACCCCGCGCTCCCCCGCACCACCAGCCGGTAGGGCGCCTCGATCACGCGCGCGGGACCGTCGTACCCGCCGATCCTCTCGATGAGCAGGTCCAGGACGGTCGCGGCGAGCGCCTGCTTGTCGGGGTCGATCGTGGTCAGCGACGGGGTCGTGAAGGCGGCCTCGCGGATGTTGTCGTAGCCGATCACGGCGACCTGTCCGGGCACGTCGATCCCGGCCATGCGCAGCCCCAGCAGCACGCCGCGGGCGAGGTCGTCGTTGCCGCAGACGATCCCGTCCACCTCCGGGTGGCTGTCCATGAGCTCCCGCCCCGCGCTGAGTCCACCCTCCTGGCTCCAGGTGGGGACCGTGGGGACGACGGGTTCCGGTGCTCCCGCCTCGGTGAGCGCGCGGCGCACGCCTCCCAGGCGCAGGCGGCTCGTGGAGTGGGCCTGGCGCGACTCCGTGGTGGGCAGCATCCCGAGGTAGGCGATGCGGCGGCGGCCCAGGCCGAGCAGATGCGCCGTGGCGTCGTGCGCCGCGCGCTCGTTGTCGGTGCGCACGTAGTCGCTGCCGGCGGGCAGCGCGGCCTCGGCCAGGTGCTCGCCGATGAAGACCGTCGGCTGGATGGTCCGCCCGAGCCCCGCGATGACGTCCTCGCCGATCAGCAGCGGGTTGAACACGACGCCGTCGCCGAGGACCCGGGTGAAGCCCGAGAGCACGCTCGCCTCCTCGTCGCGGCCGGCGGCGGTGCTGTGCAGCATGATGCTGCGGCGGCGCCTCTGGGCCTCGTCGGCGAACGCCTGGGCGAGCTCGGAGAAGTAGGTGCCCGCGAGCGACGGGATCGCCAGCGTGATGAGCCCGCTGGTGCCGGTGCGCATCTGCTGCGCGCCCACCTGCGGGCGGTAGTTCAGGTCGCGGATCGCCTGCTGCACGCGCTCACGGGTCGCTGACCCCACGTTGGGGCGCTCGTTGACCACGTTGGAGACGGTCTTGATCGACACACCGAGCCGCGCGGCGATCTCCCGCATCGTCACGTTCCGCGGACGCGGGGATCCGGCCGACGGGGTCTCGGCGGAGGGCTCGTGCTGGAGGGCCGACGAGGGCTCGGCCGACGGCACGGCCCGTTCGTCGGCCATCACACCGTCGCGGCGTCGAGCCGCGACTGCCAGGAGCGCACGAGGACGAGGGTGGTCACGGCGACCAGGATCCCACCTCCCAGCAGCAGGCCGACGGGCTGGATGATCCCCGAGACGATCCCGACCGCGACCAGGGTGATCGCCCAGGAGACGGTCGCCATCGGCAGCAGCACGATCCCGGCCAGGGCCCCGCGCCACAGCATCGGCGCAGGCGCGCCGGGCCGCAGCACGTGCAGGGCGATCGCGTGGAAGAGCGCGAGCACGCTGATCGCCGCGAGGACGCCCGCGGCCGCGAAGCCCGCCGGGAAGAACCACGACGGCAGCGCCCCGGCGATCCCGAGGGCGAGGTTCGCCCCTGCGGCGAGGCCGATCACGAGGAACGGACCGGCCGCACCGTTCGCGGGCCCGAGCTCCGCACGGAAACGGCCCAGCACCGCACGGGCCGCCCCGCCGAACCCGCTCTTGCCCTCGAGAGGGTCGGCTCCCGGGACCTCCCCGCGGAGCACGGCCGCGAGGGTCGCGGTGGCCGGGGCGATCCCGCCGATCACGCCGCCGCACAGCACCAGCACCGCCCAGGCCACGTGGAGGGCGAGCAGCCGCGGCAGCCAGGCGAGCGCGGCCATCACCCCGTGCGGGGCGCCCGATCCGTCGGCCTCGCCCCTGTCCTCCCGCACCTGCGTCATCGGCTCAGCCCTTGTTCCCGGTCAGCGCGATCGACTCGATGATCTGGCGCTGGAACACGAGGAACACGGCGAGCACGGGCACGAGCGCGATGATCGAGGCGGCCATGATCAGCGGGTAGTCGGTCTCCACCGCGTAGGTCGCGTTGAAGTTCGCGATCACCAGCTGCAGGGTGTGCACGTTCTCGGAGTTCAGGTAGATGATCGGGCCCAGGTAGTCGTTCCAGGTGCCCATGAACCACAGGATCACCTGGGCGGCGATCGCGGGACGGATCAGCGGCAGCACGATCCGCCAGAAGATCTGGGGATGGTTCGCCCCGTCGATCACGGCGGCCTCGATGAGGGAGTCGGGCACGCTCATCAGGTACTGGCGCAGGAAGAACACCATCATCAGATTCCCGAACAGCCCGGGGACGATGAGCGGCAGCAGGGTGTCGACCCACCCGATCTTCGAGAACAGCATGAAGGTGGGGATCATCAGCGCGGGGAACGGGATCATGATCCCGCCCAGCAGCGCGAGGAACAGGGCGTTCTTGCCGGGGATCCGCATCTTCGAGAACGCGTAGGCGGCGAAGCACGAGGTCACCGTGCCCACCGTGATCACGGTCAGGGAGACGATCGCGGAGTTCACGATGCCGCGCAGCAGCGGCCCGGCCTCCCACACCCGGAGGTAGTTCGACCATTCGGCGGGCTTCGGGATCCACTGCGGAGGCAGCGCGAACACGTTCTCCTGGGTCTTCAGCGAGGTCGAGAGCATCCACACGAGCGGCAGCAGCATGGTGAACGCGCCCAGGCAGAGGACCACGAACACGACGACGTCGGCCGGGGTCTGGAAGCGGCGCTCGCTCTTCTTCCGCCGACGGCGGGCGGCATCGGGCGCGACCCCGGAGGTCTGCAGCGGGGCGGTCGGGACGGCACTGGTGGCAGCCATGTCGGGCCTCCTCATTCCACCGTGAAGACGTTGCGGGAGTTCAGGTAGAACTGGAAGGCCGTGACCAGGAAGATCAGCGCTCCCAGCACGAGCGACATCGCCGTCGCGTATCCCAGCTTGAGGTTCTGGAAGCCCTGCTGCCAGATGTACCAGACGATGGTCGCGGAGCCGAACTCGGGGCCACCGGTGGGGGTCATGATGTTGATCTCCGCGAACATCTGGGCGCCGCCGATGATGCCAGTGACCACCAGGAAGAACGTGACGGGGCTGAGCATCGGCAGGGTGACGTGGCGGAAGCGCCGCCAGGCGCCCGCGCCGTCGAGCATCGCCGCCTCGAGCAGGTTCCGCGGCACCGACTGCAGGGCCGCGAGGTAGAGCAGGGTCGAGAACCCGAGCCCCTTCCAGACGCCCATGAGGATCAGCGCCGGCTTGACCCAGGTCTTCTCCGCGAGCCAGTTGGGGCCGTCGATGCCGAGCATGCGCAGCAGCTCGTTGACCAGGCCGAAGTCGCCGTTCAGCGCCCATTGCCAGAGGATCGAGATCGCGGCGACGGAGGACACCCCGGGCAGGTAGTAGATGACGCGGAACGCCGCGCGGCCGGGCATGCGCCGGTTCAGCGCGATCGCGAGGGCGAGGGAGATCGCGAGGCCGATCGGGATCCCGATCATGAGGAACAGCGTGTTCCACAGCGACTGCCAGAACTGCGGGTCGCCGGCCATGGTCCGGAAGTTCGTCAGCCCCGAGAACACCGGGGAGGACAGCCCGTTCCAGTGGGTGAAGGCCGCGTAGCAGGAGAACAGCAGCGGGGCGAGGGCGAACAGCGCGAAGCCGAGCACGGGCGGGGCGATGAAGATCCGGCCCCAGATCCGCTCGGGGCGGGTGAGGCGGCCGCGGCCGGGCGGCCGGGACGCGCCGGAGGTGCGGGCCCCGGCCGAGGCGCGCGCGGAGCGTCGGCCGGGCCGGACGAGAGCTGCGGGCGGCGGGGTGTTCGCGGCGGGGCCGACGGGCGTGGTGGCGCTCATCAGGAGTTCGCCTCCTGGTCGATGCGGAGCTGGTCGTAGCCCTGGTCCAGGAATCCCTGCATCACGGGCTGCGTGGCCTTCAGGTACTCCCCCACGTCCTGCCGGCCCTCGAGCACCGGTTGGATGTTCGTGAAGAAGGTGTCGAGCCACTCGGGGGTGTAGGTGCGGGTGTTGGGCACGAAGTGCCCGTAGTCCTCGACGATGTCGATGTACTCCTGCTTGTTCTGCGGTTCGATCGACGTGTCCTTCACCCACTCCTTGGCGCGGGTGCGGGTGTTGGGGATCGTCTGCCCCTGGCCGACGATGATCTCCTGCGCCTCCGGGTCGCAGGAGAGGAACATGGCCAGCTCGGCGGCGCGGTCCGGGCGCCGGCTGTTCGCGGAGACGCCGATCCCGAGCGAGCCCACGTTGGTCGCCGAGACGCCCGAGCGACCCGTCGGGTAGGGGCACAGGTCGAAGTCGAAGTCGAGGGTGCGGTAGAGCGTGAGGTCCCAGGGGGCCACGGGGAAGAACCCGATCTGGCCGCGCAGCCAGCGCTGGTAGCCGTCGAGCCCCTCGGACTCGTTGATCGAGGGCGTGACCTTGTGCTTCTCGCGCAGGTCGACGACGTACTGGAGGGCCTCGGCGAACTCGGGGGTGTCGACGGTGACGGTGCGGGCGTCCTCGTCGACCCAGTCGGCGCCGTTGGACCACACGTAGGAGTGCAGCTCGGCGGTGATGTTCACCGAGTTGCCCCAGCTGTCGGTCTTCCCGTCGCCGTCGCGGTCGCCGGTCAGGGCCTTGCAGCGGTCCAGGAACTCGTCCCAGCTCAGCGGCTCGTCGGGGTCGGGCGGTTCGACGCCCATCTCCTCGAAGAGGGTCTTGTTGTACCCGAAGGAGAAGGGGCCGACGTCCTTGGGCATCGCGTACAGCGGGCCCTTGCCGATGCTCTCCCCGTCGAAGCGGTAGAGGTCCAGGCCCGCCTGCCAGATGTCGTCGACGGGCAGGTCGGTGGCGTCGACGTACTGCGACAGGTCCGCGAGGACCCCGTTGGTCACGTACGCCATGGTGCGCGTGGGCTCGAGGTAGAAGAGGTCGGGCGTGGAGTTGCCCAGGATCGCGGTCTGCAGCTTCGTCGCGTACTGGTCGACGCTCGTGGAGATGAGGTTGACCTGGATGCCGGTGCGGCGGATGAACACGTCCACGGCGCGGGCGAAGACGTCGCGCTCCTCCGTGGAGCCGCGGAACATGAAGGTCAGGACGTCGGGGTCGGAGGAGTGGAGGTTCCCGCAGCCGCTCGCCGCGCTCGCCGTGGTCGCAGCGGCGGCGGCCCCGAGGGCTCCGGTGAGGAATCGTCGTCGTCTCATGGGATCCGTTCTGCCTCGTCCCGTCCGTGTCGCGTCTGCGTCGTCGCAGCCCGGTCTCCCCGTCGAGACCCCGCGGATTCGTTGTGAGGTGTGGCACAAGGTACATCGTTGAACTAGAGTCGGCAAGCATCGGCCCGCGGACACGTCCGAACGCCCCGGGGAACGGTCCCCGGCGGCCCGCTGTGCATCTGCTGCCCTCGATCCCGTGGGCCGGAGGAGTCGGTCATGACCCTGCACGCCGCCGTCCACCTGCACCCCCGTCTCGCCGTCGGCCCCGTGCGCCGCCGCACCTTCGGCAGCTTCGTCGAGCACATGGCGCGCTGCGTCTACACGGGGATCTTCGAGCCCGATCACCCCAGCGCCGACGCCGACGGCCTGCGCACCGACGTCCTCGAGCTCGTGCGCGAGCTCGGCGTCTCGAGCGTGCGCTACCCGGGCGGGAACTTCGTCTCCGGCTACCGCTGGGAGGACGGGGTGGGTCCGCGCGAGCACCGCCCGGTGCGCCGCGATCTCGCCTGGCACTCCACCGAGACCAACGCCTTCGGCCTCGACGAGTTCATGACCTGGGCGGACGCTGCGGACGTCGAGCCGATGTACGCGGTGAACCTCGGCACCCGCGGGACCCAGGAGGCGCTGGACGTCCTCGAGTACGCGAACGGATCCGTCGGCACCGACCTCGCCGACCATCGCGCGCTGAACGGCCACGCGGAACCCTACGGCATCCGCATGTGGTGCCTGGGCAACGAGATGGACGGGCCCTGGCAGCTCGGCCACGTGCCCGCCCGCGACTACGCGGTGCTCGCGGCCGAGACGGCCCGCGCCATGCGCCGCGCGGATCCCGACCTGGAGCTCGTGGCCTGCGGATCCTCCCATGCGGGGATGCCGACGTTCGGGGCCTGGGAGCAGGCAGTGCTCGAGGCCGGCTACGACGCGATCGACATGCTCTCCGCCCACGTCTACTACCGCGAGGAGGACGGCGACCAGGCCTCCTACCTCGCCTCGGCCGACGACATGGACGCCTACATCGACGCCGTCGTCGCGACCAGCGACCACGTGCGGGCGCTCCGTGGCGCGGACAGGCGCATCATGATCAGCTTCGACGAGTGGAACGTCGCGGCCTCGCGCGGGGACGCGGGCAAGGAGCCGAGCGGCTCGGACTGGCCCGTCGCGCCCCGGTTCGCCGAGTCGACGTACAGCGCACAGGACGCCGTGGTGGTCGGATCGCTGCTGATCAGCCTGCTGCGGCACACCGACCGCGTGGCCTCCGCCTCGCAGGCGCAGCTGGTCAACGTGCTCGCGCCGATCCGCACCGAGGTCGGCGGAGCGGCCTGGCGCCAGAGCATCTTCCACCCCTTCGCGCTGACCTCCCGGCACGCGCGCGGCCAGGTGCTCGTGACCGGCGTCGACTCCCCCGCCGTCGAGAACAGCCGCTTCGGCGAGAGCGCGGCGCTCTACTCGGTCGCCACGTGGGACGAGGAGACCGGGCAGCTCGCCGTCTTCGCGGTGAACCGCTCGGGGGCCGACGCGCTCGAGCTGGACATGGACCTCGCGGCGTTCGGGGACGCAGACGTCGGCGAGCGAGCAGGGGGCGGCGGGCACGCAGGGTTCGAGCTCGCCGACGCCGTGCTGCTGCACGAGGACGACCCGCACCGCACGAACTCGGCCCGTCGCCCCGACCGGGTCGTCCCCCACCCCCTGCAGGACGTGACCCTCGAGAACACGGGCGGCGACGCCCCCGCGAGCTCCCGCCTCACCGCGACCCTGCCCCCGATCAGCTGGACCATGATCCGGCTCCAGAGAACCCGGTAGTCCCGGAAACCCCAGAAGAGGACGTGACGCAGATGCAACGTCGCACCCTGACCACCGCACTCACCGCCGCCCTGACCGGCACCGCTGTCGCCGGTATCACCGGCCCCGCATCGGCCGACGGGACGGGACGAGGACCCGACGGAACGGGAGGACGGTCCGACGGAGCCGGCACAGGCGTCGGCGCCGGCCCGGCCGACCGGTCGCCCCGCCTCCTGCAGGACGGCATCGGCCTGTACCCGCGCGCGATCCGCCTCGCGCACCAGGGCGCGGCGGACGACCGCCTGCTCGCCTCCGTCGTCACCTTCGAAGGGGCCGACGGCGCGGAGGGCTCCGGCGCGATCTTCGAGTCGACCGACGGCGGCGCCACGTTCGCCCAGGTCGGAAAGGTCTTCGACGAGGCGACGCAGGGCGGGGAGGGCATCTGCTGCGCCACGCTCTACGAGCTGCCGCGCGCGATCGGCGACCTGCCCGAGGGCGCGCTGCTGTGGAGCGCCTCGGTGGGCGCCGACCGTGCGGAGCGTCGGATGACGATCCGCGTCTGGGCGAGCACGGACCTCGGACGCAGCTGGGAGCGCGTGGCCATCACCCATGCCGCCGCCAACGAGGGCGGGCTGTGGGAGCCGGAGTTCGCGACCACGGACGACGGCACGCTGGTGCTGCTGTACTGCGATGAGACCGACGGCGAGCACCACTCCCAGAAGATCGTCCTGCAGACCTCCACGGACGGCCTGACCTGGACCGATCCGGTGCCCGTGATCGAGCTCGAGGACCCGACGTCCCGGCCGGGCATGCCCAACGTGCGCCGCCTGCCCGACGGCCGCTGGGCCATGACCTACGAGGTGTGCGGGGAGAGCCCGACGGACGCCTGCCGCCTCTTCGTGCGCACGGCCGACGACCCCCGTGACTGGGGTCCGGTCACCGCGAGGGACGCCGCCATCGTCGCCGATGACGGCACCGAGCCCCGCCACACGCCGACCCTCACCCTGGATGCGGACGGCTCGGTGATCCTGGGCTCCCAGATGCACTACACCGTGGACGGTGCGATCTCCCCGATCAACGGACAGGTGCTGCTGCGCACCCGCAACAGCTCGCTGACCGGGGACATCTCCTGGGCGACCGAGCCCGCGCCCGTGCCCGTGGAGGACCCCGACGACTCGCCGTGCCCGAACTACTCCCCCACGTTCGTGCGCACCTCCACCGGGCAGCTCCTCGAGATCACCACCGCCCCCGGCGCCGACGGATGCCAGGCCTGGTACGGCTCGCGGGTCTGAAGTCGTGCGGTGGCCGGACGTCGGCACCGGCACTCAGTGGCGGCCCGACATCCAGGGTTCGCCGGCCACCCTCGTGGGCTCGTCGGTCGCGTCCGCGAACGCACATGCGATCGCGTGATCGTGGCAGGCATCGGCGAGGGGATAGGGCCCCTCGGCAGCGGCATCGCGCGCAGGCCGATCACGTGCCCACTCCCCGGTCTCCGCCATGATCGTCGCGACAGCGATCTCGTCGTCGTTGAAGCGTCCGCCCTCGAACGGATTGCGATAGAGCACACGGTCGCCGAGGCTGATGGTCGCCGTGTCGGACCCTTCCAGATTCATACCCTCACCGGTGCGACGTCGGCGCAGTTCCGCAGTCACAGGGGTCGTCGCATCGAGCATCCTCACCACGCTGCCGTCGCGGATCTCGCCGCGAGTGCCTCGGACCGTCAGATGGTCCTGTCGGAGAGGGTTCCACCACTGGTTCTCGGTGAAGTCGTAGAGCCCGACTCCGGCGTCGTCGAAGTCGATCGTCGCCAAGGTCGTCGTGCGGGGCCTCGGCTCGATGTCACCGGTCCACCCGTCCGGGTCCAGAGGGTCGGCGAGGGGTGATGTGCGGCGATGGGAGCGCACCGTGGCGGGACCCCGGCCGGCTCCGAGGAGCCCGCGGATCATCGAGACCGCGTGGTAGTCGTGCGTCGAGGACACATGTACCGAGGTGGGGGCGCCGATCAGGCCGGAGTGGGAGACCGTGAGCGCCG
Source organism: Brachybacterium kimchii (assembly GCF_023373525.1). Taxonomy (NCBI): domain Bacteria; kingdom Bacillati; phylum Actinomycetota; class Actinomycetes; order Micrococcales; family Dermabacteraceae; genus Brachybacterium; species Brachybacterium kimchii. The sequence goes on along the minus strand of NZ_CP097218.1, from coordinate 3,121,879 downwards.
CGGCGTTCTCAGGCATCCGCAGATACTGCTCCGCCACCTGCACCGCGTTCGCGTCGCCGACCCTGCTCCAGAGCGCCCGCAGCTCGGAGAGGTCTCCCGCGGGCGGCGTCTCGCACAGAACCACCAGACCACGGTCCACGAGCGCTTCGATCCAGCGGGGCATCACCTCGCGCGGAAGGCAGACCACCACCATGTCGGGCCGGGAGCGACCGAGAGAATCGAGATCCTCGACCATCGGGACGTCGGCTCCCAGGCGTTCGCGCGCCGCCGCGGGCCTACGGGCGAGGACAGCGGTGAGGGTGAAGAGATCCGGACGCGCTCGTGCGATATCGACGAAGATCCGGGACCTCCAGCCCGCACCGATCAGAGCGAAACGCGTGGGTTCGGGGAGAGGGGCGCTGTTCGTCGTCGTCGAGGTATTGACCCATGGTGCACGCGCGTGCTCGATCATGAAGCCAGCGTTCCGGGCGAGTACCAGTCCGTGCGCTCGACCTCCACGACATGCATCAAGAGGTTGTCGCGCTTGATCCCGAGCTTCTCGAGCTCGTCCGCGACGGCGACCATCCCCGCATGCTTCGTCTCCGCGTCGTAGACACGACCGGCCAGGATCTCGATGAAGATGATGTCGTCGCGATCCGCTTCGGGGAACGTCCTGCTGAAGACGAGTTCGCCGGGCTCGTGCAGCCGGAAGATCTGGAAGAGATCGTCCTCCGGCATGTCGAGGCCGCGCACCATGCCGGCGAGGATCGCTGAGCTGATCTCCTCGAGACGGTCGGCGTGGGTGCGATGAAGATCGACGCGTGCGTGGGGCATTGCTTCTCCTGGTGTTCGGTGACTCGGCTGTTCGGGTTGTCGGGCAGTTCGGACGGATCGGCGGGCGACCGGGGCGGCGCGGGTGCTCAGGCAGAGAACAGCGGGGCGGGCTCAGCCCTGCGCGTCGATCCACAGCTCAGGCGATGGACGCAGTTCGTCGAGTTCGTGCCAGAGAGATTCCGGGATCGGCTCGGAGGCCGCGCGCAGGGTCGCCTCCAGCCGTTCCGGTCGGCTCATCCCGACGAGAGTGCAGTCGACGGTCGGTTCTCGGAGAGACGCCTGCAGCGCAGCCGTGGCGAGTGGGATGCCATGACGGATGCACGCTGCGTGCATGGAGGCGATGGCCTCCAGGACCGCGGGCGATGCGGGCCGATATGCGTAGGTCGACCGTCCGGCCTCGGGCGACGCAAGGATGCCGCCGCCGTAGATCCCCGCATTGAAGACGGCCATCCCTCGCGATGCCGCCCGTTCGAAGAGCCTTTCGGCACTCCTGTCCACAAGGGTCAGGCGGTTATGGACGAGCAGTGCATCGAAGACGCCGAGCTCCACGTACCGAGAGATCGTCGGCGCGTGACCGCCCGCGACCCCGATCGCGCCGATGACGCCCTCCTCCTTGAGCTGGAGAAGCGTCCGCACGGCACCACCCGGCCCCGAGAGATCGTCGAAATCGTGGAATTCCGGGTCATGCAGGTGCACGAGCGGAAGGTGGTCCATGCCCAACCGCTCCTGGCTCTCGCGCACGGATGCACGCACGCGGTCACCCGAGTAGTCGCGCCTCTCCGCGTCGACCTTGGTGACGACGAGGGTTCCGGAGGCCGGACCGATATTCGCCAGAGCCCTCCCGATGCGGCGCTCGCTCTCGCCGTCGTTGTACCCGTTCGACGTGTCGATGACTCCGACGGGGCTCGTCAGGACGCGTTCGACAAGATCCACGGCGCGATCCGAGGGCACCTCGTAACCCAGCACGGCGGGCATGCTCGCGAGCGGTGCTCCGCCGAGGCCGACGGCCGTGAGGGGCAGCTCGCTGCTCCCCGCCGATCGCTTCCACGGTCGGTTGTCCTTGAGAGCCGGGACATGGATGTCATCTGTCGTGCTCATTCCTTGGTGCTCCTCTGACGTATCGACTGTTCGTGGTCCGCGGACTCCTGAGGCGCCGCTGTCCGGTGGAAACCGCCGAGCTGCTCATGGATGGCGAGAGAGGCAGCGCCTATGGATGAGGCGAGGCGGCCGTTGCGGGAAAGCTGCACGTGGGTCGGATGGATGCGCCGAACGTAGGCGTGGTCCGACAGCTCCTCGCCCACCACACGCGCAACTTCAGAGCCCACGTGGTCGAGTGCAGGGCCGGTGAGGACGATGCGCTCCAGATCCAGCACGTTGGTGACGGAGACGAGCGCCTTCCCCAAGAGGCGAGCCGCGTCGACGATGAGCGCGGTGGCCCTCCCATCGCCGTCTGCACTCGCACGGGCGATGCGGTCGTAGTCGTCCGGGGCGTCTTCCGGTGCTCCGCTCAGCGCGAGGTCGTGCGCGAATGCCCTGTCGCCCAGCGCACTTCGGACGATCGCCTTCGACGCAGCGAGCATCTCGAGACAGCCTCGGCTGCCACAGGTGCACTCCGGGCCGTTCACGTCGAGTATCACGTGACCGAGCTCCCCCACGTTCGAGGTCGCCCCGCGGTAGACGTCCCCAGCCGTGACCAGGCCGAAGCCGATGCCCGAGGCGAGGTTGACCACCGCGAAATCTGCGGCGGCGGACCCCTGGGTCGTCCAGAACTCCCCGATGGCGGCGCAGGTCGAGTCGTTCTCGACCGAGATCGGTCGGCCTGTGGCCTTCGCGAGATCCTGCTCGACCGCCGCCCAGTCCCATTCCGGGCGCCACTCGGGATCGGGACGCGGACCGGATTCGCCGTACTCCTCGCGGCCGGGGATCGCGACGCCGATGCCGAGCAGTGCTTCGCGTGGCGCCTTGGCCTGTTCCAGCAGGGAATCGATCACGCCGGGAGCGGTCGCCGCGACGTCGCCGCGACGAATGTGCGCGGTGCCGGCGGCCTCGTCGGACGCGACCACGGCCCCCGAGAGGTCGGTGAGTACGTACGTCGTCCGCCGGTCGCTGAGAAGTATCCCCACCGCAAAGCGCGCCGTGCGGTTGAGCTCGAGGAGGGTCGGCCGTTTGCCTCCCGTCGAGCTGCCGCGCCCGGTCTCGATCACTATCCCCGACTGCACGAGCTGCTTGACGATGCGCGAGACCGTCGCCTCCGTCAAGCCGGAGCGCGCGGCGATCTCCACCCTGCTGATGCTCCCCGCCGACCGGATCAGGTCCAGCAGGGCCCCTCGGTTGTCCCGCGCCGAGGTCTGTCCACGTCGTCGTGTCACGAGCTCTCCTCACTTCCTTACTCACTGTATCTAAGTTGGCGATTTCGTGCTAGCTTTCCAGCCACCCGCTCCGCGCGGGCACTCCACTCGATGATGAGGAGGACTCCAGAATGGCTGACGAACTGTGGCCGACCAGCGTCTTCTCGAGGAGACGCGCCGTCGGGCTCGCAGGCATAGGACTGGCGACAGCCGCAGGCCCCGCACTGCTGGCGGGATGCGGCGGCACCGATGTGCGCAGCGGTGGAGCAGCCGGTTCCGCCACCTCGGGCTCGATCAACTGGTGGAGCTGGACACCCGACACCGGCGTCGCGGAGAAGTACATCGCGACGTTCAACAAGACCTACCCGGACATCGAGGTCACCTACAAGAACTTCGAGAACTCGGACTACAAGGCCGCGCTGCGTGCCGGGCTCACGTCCAATTCGGGTCCGGACATCTTCAGCGTCGCCCTCGGCGGCCTCAATTCCGACTTCGGCACCTTCGGGGAGTTCGGCCTGGACCTGCGGCCCGCTCTCGAGGAGGAGCTCGGCACCAACTGGCGCAAAAGCTTCACCTTCTCTCACGATGGCCTGACCCGGGAGGACGGCTCCGTCGCTGCCGTGGGCATGGGCGGCGTCGCAGCGGGCTGCATCTGGGTCAACCAGTCCATGTTCGACGACTACGGCGTCGAGGTCCCCACCACGTACGACGAATGGGTGGACGTCGCCGCCATCTTCCGCGCCCATGGCAAGGACTGCATGGCCATGGGCGCCGTGTCCGACGGCTTCGTCGTCGAGACGTGGCGGACCATCGTCGGGAGTATCGAGCCTGGCGCCTGGATCAGTGCGCTGAAAGGCGAGCGTCCATGGAGCGATCCGGTGTTCGCGGAGGGCCTCGAGATCTTCTCGAGGATGAAGGATGACGGCATCATCCGTGACGACGTCGTCGGACTCACCCAGTATCCGGACGCGAACAACGCCTTCATGTCGCAGAAGGCGGCCATGGTGCAGATGGGCACCTGGTACGCCCAGTACTCGGGTCGGGAGAGCGCGGTCTCCTCGATGCAGGCAGCAGGAGTCCGCGACCCTGAGCCCTTCCTCCAGATGCCGACTCGCTTCCCGATCATGGTCGACGGCGGCTCCGTCTCCCCGATCTTCGGCGAACTCGACTACGGGCTCTCGATCAATGCGCGCTCGCAGTCGACCGCCGCGGCGACCACCTTCGCTCTCTGGCTCACCACCTCGACCACCGGGGCGCAGACGATCGCGAACGCCATCGACCTCATCCCAGCCCGCGTCGGCACCGAACCGGCGTGGAACGACATCGGCCTGGTGGATGCCGATCAGCAGGTCCCCGCTATCCAGGAGCTCTACGAAGTGGCCACCGAGAGCTCCGAGTCACGCGATCAGTACGCGAAGCCCGCAGTCTCGGAGGCGCTCCGATCGGCAGTCATCTCGGTGCTCGAGGGCGGCACGTCCCCCACCGAAGCCATCACCCAACTCGTGAAGACGGTGGAACTCGTATGACCAGCGCACTCGCCCCCGACGCAGTCGCTTCGACCCACTCTTCCATGCCATCGGAACCCGAGGGCCGGAGGGAAGGCGGTGCCCGCCGCCGATCCCATCCGTTCCGGCCGAACGGCTTCCTCTGGATCCTCCCCGCCCTCGTGGTATCGGGCGGAATCGTGTACTTCTGCATCGGCTACAACGCCTGGGCATCGACGCTCGACTGGAACGGCATCAGCCCGCATCCGGAAGGTGTGGGCACGGAGAACTTCCGCCGCGCGCTGCAGGACCCCATCTTCTGGGGGTCGATCCGGCACACCATCGTCTACTTCGTCGTCACCTTCCTGGGTCAGACGATCCTCGGGGTTCTTCTTGCGGCACTCCTGCACTCGCGTGTCCGCTTCGCGGCCCTCTACAAGGTGATCGTGTTCGTTCCCGTGGTCCTCGCCCCGGCGATCATGGCGCCCGTGTTCCGGATCCTGTTCGCCGGGGACGGGCCGGTGAACACGGTCCTCGAGTCCGTGGGCCTGGGGTTCATCTCCCAACCCTGGCTCGCCCAGTCCGGGACGGCGCTGCTGGTCCTGATGATCATGCAGATCTGGCAGACGACCGGGATCTCCTTCATCCTCTACTACTCCGCGATGGGGCAGATCGAGTCCGAGACGCTCGAGGCGGCTCGCATCGACGGCGCCGGAAATCTCCGGATGCTGTGGAACATCATCCTTCCCGGCATGCGGGGGACCGTGGTCGCTCTCGCGATGCTCACCGCGATCGCCTCCCTCAAGCTGTTCGACATCCCCTTCCTGGTCACGCAGGGAGGACCGAACTATGCGACGGAGTTCCTGGGCACGTACATCTACCGGCAGGCCGTGCCGTTCGGCGACGTGGGGTACGCCTCTGCGCTCTCGATCCTCCTGCTGGTGCTGGCCATCGCCATGGCGGCGCTGCTGAACTCCGGCAACCGCGAGAAGAAGAGGACCCGCTGATGCTCGAAGCACGCACGCGCCTCGGCAGGCTCGGCCTGCAGGCTCTGGTCACGGTCCTCGTCATCCCGTTCCTCATCCCGCTGATCGCGATGATCCAGGGATCGCTGCAGGGCATCGGATGGCGCAACTACCTCGTCGTGCTCTCCCTCCCGCAGCTGCCGCTGTTCTTCCGCAACAGCCTGATCATCGCGGGGCTCACGATCCTCCTCGTCTACCTCTGCACGATGCTCGCCTCCTTCGGCTTCGCCAAGCTGCACATCCACGGCAAGGAGTTCTTCTTCTGGCTGCTGCTCGCGGCCCTCACCCTCCCCGAGATCGTGCTGGTGACGCCTCTGTTCGTCACCGCGTCGGTCACGAACATCTACAACACCTACTGGGCCGTCGTGCTGCCGCTCGCGGCACTGCAGATCCCGTTCGCGGTGCTCCTCACCCGCACGTTCATCGCGGGCATCCCGGACGCCCTCGTGGAGGCCGCGCGGATCGACGGCGCCTCGACGTTCCAGGCGTTCAAGCACGTGGTTCTGCCGCTGACCCGTCCCATCGCCGCCGCGATCATCGTGCTCACGCTGGTGGGCACCTGGAACTCCTACCTGCTTCCCCTGCTGTTCCTGCAGGATGCGAGCTCACAGGTCGTCACGCAGGTTCCGAGTTTCTACCAGGGCCAGTACAACGACGACCAGACCAAGATCCTCGCCTCCGCCGTGATCACAGGCATCCCAGGGATCGTCGCCTATCTCTGCCTGCAACGGCAGTTCGAGAGAGGCCTGTCGGCCGGTGCCGTGAAGTGAGAGCCACCTGGAGCGAGCCGCCAGTTCGTCCGCCCTGTCGCGCTGGCCGACCGCCTCATCAAGTCCCCGCTCCGCACCGGGAACGCGCCGTCCTTGTCCTGTACCCCCACAACTCACTCTGAAGGAAAGATGACCATGACCCCTCGCACCCTCGCCGACGGGCAGCATTCACGTATCCACATCGTCGACGTCGACTCGGGCGAGACCACACTCGTCCTCGAGTCGTCCGAGATCTTGTTCGAGGCGCCGAACTGGTCGCTCGACGGAGAGTCGCTCTACGTGAACGGTGACGGCTCCCTGTTCAAGATCCTGCTCGCCGGTTCCTCGGAACCCGAGCGGATAGACCACGGTGAGCTGCCCGCCCTGAACAACGACCACGTCCTCGACCCTGACGGCGAGCATGTCTTCGTGTCCTGCGAGGACGGGCACATCCATCGGGCGCCTCTTGCAGGCGGGTCGGCAGTCCGCATCACGAATGAGGACGGCCGCCTCCACTTCCTGCACGGGGTGAGCCCCGACGGCGCAGAGCTCGCGTACATCGGCCTCACGGCCGACGAGGACGGCACCTGGTCCCCGCCCAATGTGTTCACGATCCCCACCACCGGAGGCGAGGACACCCAGCTCACCGATGACCGCTTCCCCGACGACGGCTCCGAGTACTCCCCCGACGGCACCTGGATCTACTTCAACTCCGAGCGGGCGAGCACAGTCCCCGGTCACGCGCAGATCTTCCGCATGCGCCGGGACGGGTCGGGGATCGAGCAACTGACCTTCGACGAGCGCGTCAACTGGTTCCCCCACGTCTCCCCCGACGGCGCACGTCTCGCCTACGTCAGCTTCCCTCCCGGCACGGAGGGGCATCCGCCGGACCTCGACGTCTTCGTGAGGACCTGCGCCGCCGACGGCTCGGGGGTGCGGGACGTCGCGCACGTGCTGGGCGGACAGGGCACGATGAACGTGCACAGCTGGGCGCCCGACGGCTCTCGGCTCGCCTACGTCGACTACCCGGTGGAGACGGAGGACCGGCCGTGATCCGCATCGGAATCCTCGGCGCGGCTGGCATCGCTCCGCAGGCGCTCGTCCGTCCCGCCCGGCGCCGTTCGGACCTCCAGGTCCTCGCGGTCGCCGCGCGGTCTCTCTCCTCTGCCCGGTCCTTCGCGTCGGAGCACGACATCCCGCGGGCGTACGAGGGGTATCCGGCTCTCCTCGCAGACCCCGACATCGACCTGGTCTACGTGGCACTTCCGCCGGCGCTGCACGCGGGATGGTCGATCGAGGCTCTCCGCGCAGGCAAGCACGTGCTGTGCGAGAAGCCGTTCGCCATGGACGCGGAGCAGGCGCGCGGAGCCGTGGCCATCGCACGCGAGCGCGGGCTCCATCTGATCGAGGCGTTCCACGATCACTACCATCCGGTGATCGCCGAGCTCCTTTCGATCATCGGCTCCGGCGCACTGGGCCGCATCACCCGCCTCGATGCCTCCTTCACCGCCGACAACCCCTACTCCCCCACATCGATCCGACATGTCCCCGAGCTGGGCGGCGGCGCCCTGATGGACCTGGGCTGCTATCCCGCGCACTGGATACGTACGCTCGCGGCGACGGAACCCATCGTCGAGCGCGCGACCCATGAGGCCAATCCGCTCGGCGCGGACCTCACGATCGATGCGGATCTGCGCATCCCCGACGGGCCGATGGCCGGCTCCGCCGCGCATCTCCACGCAAGCATGGCGCCCGGAGTCGCTTTCGCAGCACCCGTAGAGATCACGGGTGAACGCGGCATGCTGCGCATCGACAATCTCGTGCTCCCCCATCGCGGGCACAGCATCACCTCGATGATCGGCGGCGTCAGCCGGACATGGACCGTCGCCGGGCGGGAGACGTACGACCACGAGCTGGACGCCGTGGTCACCGCCCTCTCCACGGGGCGCCCCGCCGATACCGAGCAGGGCGACATCGTCGCGACGATGGAGCTCCTGGATGCGATCTACGCGAAGGCTCGCGTGGCGCGGCCGCCGTCGTCGGAGAAGACCCCGTCGTACGCCGTGACGGGCACGTGCACGAGGAGCGGAGCCTCCGCGGCAGTCGAAGGAGATCGACGGTGACCGCACCTTGGCGCTCGCTCTTCGATGGGGCCTCACTGGATGGATGGTTCCCCGCACCACGCAGTTATGGATCCGTGTACCCCGGAGGTCCGTCCGTCCTCGGCTCAGGACTCGGGTTCCCGGCGGACTACAACGAGAGAGCCGAGGAGCACCCGGCCGTGTGGTCGGTGGAGGACGGTGCGATCGTCGGGCGACAGGACCCGGAAGCCCCGGGATGGGGCGGCTACCTGGTCAGCGAGGAGTCATTCGGGGACTTCGAGCTGGAGCTCGAGATGCGTCCGGACTGGCCCGCCGACACGGGCGTGATGATCCGTCGGGCACGAGACACCTGGGAGGGCCTCCAGATCCTCGTGGACCATCGTCGGTCCGGCTCGATCGGGGGCGTGTACGGCAACGGAATAGGTGGTTTCCACGGCGTCCCCTTCGCCGTCGACGCCCTTCTCGACGACGCGGGGCGACCTGTCGGGCTCCAGGAGCAGGACCCGGCCGAATCGGTCGAGCCCATCACCGAGGCGAAGCGCGCCATGCTGACCCGGGCCGGCGATGCGGGTGAATTCCTCGCCGCCTGGCGATGGCGGGGGTGGAACAGTCTGCGCATCGTGTGCGAGGGGACTCCCCCGCACGTCACCACGTGGGTGAACGGCGTGATGGTCGCGGAGATCGACTGCGCATCGTTCGCCTATCCCGGCTACGACGCGGAGAAGGTCTGGTCGACGCTCGGTCCTCGCGGGCACATCGCCTTCGAGGTGCACGACAACGATCCCGGGATGGGCGAGGAGAGATGGGGGCGGGGTGCGGTCTGTCGCTGGCGCGACATCCGTATCCGCGAACGCTGAGGCGAGGGATCTCCTGATCTCCGTGATCCGGCCGGCCCGTGACCTGCTCCGTCTCAGAGGCGTACCAGCCGAACGGCCTGGCAGAATCACGTGTATGCCCGAACGCCCCTCCCTCCCCGACCGTCGAGCGCGGAGGCTGCCCACGATGAAGGACATCGCCGATCATCTCGGTGTGTCCCGTCAACTGGTGTCGCTCGTGCTGCGCGGCGCCGAAGGGCCGAGCGCGGAGTCCCGGGAACGGATCCTGACGGCCGCCAGGGATCTCGGGTACCGCCCGAACGCCTCGGCCCGGCTGCTCCGGCAGGGCGCTACCCGCACGATCGGAGTGGCCTTCTCCCTGCACAATTCGTTCCAGGCCGACGTGGTGGAGCGGATGTTCGCCCGAGCAGCTGAACACGGGTACACGGTGGTCACCGAACCTCGCGGACCAGGACGGGACACCGAGACGGTGACCCGGGAGCTCATCGAGCAGCGGGTCGAAGCTCTGGCCGTGTTCAATCCCGAGCCCGGAACGGAAGTGCTCGACTCCGCGCGGAGCGCAGTTCCCGTCGTCCTCCTCGGGCAGTGGTCCGAGGACACCACCCTGGACACGGTGCACGTCGACGAGCGGGCCGGCCTGCGTCGGGTCGTCGACCACCTGCTTGCGCTCGGCCATCGGCAGATCACGTATCTGGGAGGCGCAGCCGGAGGCACCGTGGGAGCCGATCGCGCCGAGGCATACGGAGAGGCCATGGCTGCCGTCGGCCTGGAAGCTCGAGCAGATGTCGTCGATGCAGGATTCGACGAGGAAGCGGGAGCTTCGGCGGCGCGCAGTGTGCTGGGCCGAGACGAATGGCCGACCGCGATCGTGTGCGGCAGCGACCATGCCGCCGCAGGCGCTCTCGCTGTACTGGCACGGGCCGGGGTGAGGGTTCCTGAGGAGATGTCGGTCGTCGGTTTCGACGACAACCGCTTGGCCGAGCTGTCCTATCACCAACTCACCACGGTCCACCAGGATGTCGAGGAGACAGTGGACGCGACACTCTCGATCATGCTCGATCGGCTCCACGGCGGGCACCCACCGGAAGAGGCCACTCCCGGTCGTGCCGCTCGAGAGGGGAGGCGCCAGGTGACGTCGGCGAGACTGGTGGTGCGTCAGAGCACAGCTTCACCTCGCCCCCGCCCCACAGCCTGACCGAGGACGCATGGGCTCCTGAATCGCCGCCCACCACCGCAGCGCCGAGTGGCCACACTCGTATCCTGCCGGGGGTGCTCAGCGCACGGTGCGGATCGGCAGCACGACGACAACGCCGATCAACGCGACGGCACCCGCACCCCAGAGCAGAACCGGATAGTTCCCGCCACCGCCCACGCTCAGCAACAGCGCACCGAGCGCGGGCGCGAAGGACTGCGGAAGCGCACTGGCGATGTTGAAGACCCCCAGGTCCTTTCCGGGATGCTCCGGGTCCGGCAGGACGTCCACCACGAGTGCGTAGTCGATCGCCACATAGACTCCGTAGGCGATGCCCATGACGAGCTCGGCGAGGTAGAACGTCGTCACCGTCTGCGCAAAAGCGAGCAGCACGAGGCCCGCACCGAAGACGAGGGTCGACCCCGCGACGAAGACCTTTCGCCGCCGAAGCCGATCGGACGCCCAGCCGGAGACTGCCGTGGCCGCCATCAGCCCGATCGTGTAGATCAGCACTCCGTTGGCTACTGCGCCCACGGCGGCCGCGGGTTCCATACCGAGGTGGTCCTGCATGTACAGGAGGCGGTACGTGGTGAACAGGAAGGTCGCCAGGGTGATCAGGAAGCGCGACCACCACGCGAGGCCGAAGTCGCGGTGGACCAGGGGGTTCGTCCAGAACGTGCCGAGCAGTACCCGCAGGGAGAGCGGCTCGGGTCGCTGCACCGGCAAACGATCGGGGGCGATGATGACGAAGACGATGACGCAGATGAGTCCAACGAGGCCCGGAAGCACGAACAGCAGAGGCAGGTTGGCCACCAGCAGCACGGCGGCGTAGGTGCCGGCGAGGATCGAGACGTTCTGTGCAAGGCCGAGGATGCTCGCGGCCCGACCCCGGCGCACCGCGGGAACATTGTCGGCGAAGCTGGCCATCAGTGAGGAGTAGGCGGCGTTCGAGCCCAGCTGGCACAGAAGCCACGCCAGAGTGAGCACGAGGATCGTCGGTGCCGCGGCGACGGCGACGAGGCCGATGATCAAGGTGAGGATGCCGCCGATCAGCCAGGGGCGACGACGCCCGAACCGTGTGCGCGTGCGATCGCTGAGCATCCCGAAGAGCGGATTGCCGATGATCGCACCGAGCGAACCGAGAGGCAGGGCGATGCCGAGCACCACCGCAGGATTCTCAGGGTTCATCTCCTGGGCCTTCAGCTGCAGGCTCACGTACACGGGAGACAGGATCGCCACGTAGATCCCGAACTGGGCGATGCCGAGCGCGGCGAGGAAGCCCCACCCCACCTCTTTCTCCGAGCCACCTCCTGCGGGCGGTGCTGCGGTGGCAGGCGGGGTGATCTGGGTGCTGGGCCAGGTGGCCATCGACTCCTCCTCGAGTCTCGCGGTGCGTGGTGACGGATCGCCGTCGGCCGATCAGGCACATTTAGCACGTGATAAGCTCTGCGTCGTCACATGTTAGCTCGTGCTAAGCGGCTTCGCCAGGCCCTTCACACGACGACCGACCTCGGAGGCACTGATGCTCACCGCCCTTCCCGATCCCACGATCTATCTGCCCGGCACAGGAGAGCCCTCCTTGCGCTGGGGCATCGTCGGTCCCGGATGGATCGCCGGAGAATTCGCGACGTCCCTGAGCGCTCACAGCGCGCAGCGTCTCGTCGCCGTCGGCTCCCGCTCGCGCGACAACGCACAGGCCTTCGCGGCCCGTTACGGGATCGAGCACGCCGTGGGCTCCGTCGAAGCTCTCGTCACGCATCCCGAGGTCGACGTGGTCTACGTGGCCACGCCCCACAGCGAGCACGCGTCGATCGCACTGGCTGCGATCGCAGCCGGCAAGCACGTGCTCATCGAGAAGCCGATCACCGTCACCGCTCGCGAGGCCCGAGAGATCTTCACGGCCGCGGAGACAGCAGGCGTGCTGGCCATGGAGGCCATGTGGTCCCGCTATCTCCCGCAGACCTCCGTACTGAAAGCCCTCGTCGAGGGCGGCGATCTCGGGGACGTGCGCCACGTCGTCGCAGACCACGGCCAGCAGATCATCCGGCCCGCCAGCCATAGGATGAACGACCCCGAACAGGGCGGGGGCGCTCTCCTCGACCTCGGCGTCTACCCGGCCCAGTTCATCACGATGGTCCTCGGCGCGCCCACATCGATCGAGGTGCGAGGCTCAGTCACGGCCACGGGGGTGGATGCGTCCGCTGCCGTGGTGTCGACGCATGCCGACGGCGCCGTCTCACAGCTCTACACCTCGATGCTCGAGCGCACCCCCACCACCGCGACCATCAGCGGAACCCGTGCGTTCGTAGAGGTCGATGGCCCCTTCTACAACCCCTCGACCTTCACCATCACCGCTGCAGCCCATGGCTCACCGTCCGTGCGCTGGGTGGATCCCACGATGCTGCGCGGGTTCGCCGCGCTCTCCTACGAGGCCACCGCACTCGCCCGCTTCGCGGGCCAAGGCCGGAACGAGTCCCCAGTGCACACGCACGCGGAGACGATCTCGATCATGGAGCTTCTCGAGACTGCACGGGAGCAGGTCCTCACCGCCGCCGTTCCTGCGCCTCCACAGGATCTCAGCGCCGCCACTCCCGCGCTCGGCGAAGCACCCGCACAGGAACAGGGTGCCAACTGATGGCCCCCGGATCCGCTTCTCTCGACATCCAGGCCTTGGAGACCGAGGAGCGGGAGCTCGTGCTGCCCCGCTTCAGCCCGGAGGACGCGTGGGCGCTCGGCGTGCTCACCCAGAGCATCGCAGCGGAAGCCGGCCACGGCGTGGTGCTCGACATCCGGCGGCCCAACCTCCTCCTGTTCCGCGCGGTGCTGCCCGGTGCAACCCCGGACCAGCAGGCGTGGGCCGACCGCAAGGCCGCGGTCACGTTACGTCTGGAATCCTCGAGCGCGCTGGTCGATGCACGGTTGAGTGCTGCCGGCGTAGACCCCGCATCGATCGGCTGGCTGGATGAGCACTACGCAGTCACCGGGGGGTCCTTTCCGATCCGAGTGCGAGACGTCGGCGTGGTGGCTGCGATCACCGCCTCCGGGCTTAGTTCGCAAGAGGATCATGACCTCGTCGTCTCGGGCCTGCGGGCGCATCTCAACACCAATGTGGAGACCCATCCGGGACAGTAGGCGCCGGCCCGCGCCCTACTCCCCCGCCACCAGCTCCCGCGCGGTCGTCGAGTCCACGACCAGGTGCGTGACGAGCCCGGCCGTCAGGGCAGCGCGCAGGGCCTCGGTCTTGCCGGCTTCGGCGGCGACGAAGAGGCGCACGGGGATGCGGCGCACCTCGTCGAAGGGCATGCCTGTGGAGCGGTCGTTGACGGCGATGCCGTCGGTCGAGCCGTCGGCCCGGAAGAAGATCGAGGCGAGGTTCCCGACGGTCCTCTCGCGCGCGAGCTCCTCGACGTCCCCCGCGGTGAGGAAGCCTGATTCGTAGAGGCGGCTGGGGTGGTCGGTGTCGGGGACGCCCACGGAGGTCAGCAGGATCTGGGCGCCCGCGCGCATGGCGAGCGTGCGTCGGATGCTGCCCTCCTGCCACATCAGGCGGCGGGTCTGGGCGGAGTCGAAGATCGCGGGCACGGGGAACAGGTGGACGTCGGCCCCGAAGGCGCCGCCGAAGCGGTCCAGGATCACCGTGCCGTAGTTCTTGCCGAGGCTCGCGACGTTGCCCGAGCCGTGCATCTGGACCACGTGCAGCCCGCGCACGCGGCGGTGGGTGAGCTGCGAGGAGACGGCCTCGATGGTGGAGCCCCAGGTGACGGCCAGGGTGGAGTCGGGCTGGACGAGGCCCAGCAGCAGTCCGGCGGCCTCGCGCCCCACGGCGAGGCGGCGGGCGGCGTCGCTCGCGTCGGCGGGGACGTCGGCGATGACGGCCTGGATGCCGAAGCGGTCCTCGAGCTCCTGGCGGCGGATCGCGGGAGAATCGGGGTCGCGGTGGATGAGGAACTCGACGACGCCCTCGGCGCGGGCCTGCGCGAGCATCCTCGAGACGGTCGACCGCGAGACGCCGAGCTCCCGGCCCACGGCCTCGACCTTCAGATCGCGGCCCCAGTAGAGCTCGGCGGCGTCTGCCAGACGATCGCGCTGGGACGGACTGAGCATGGCTGGCTCCTCGGGACGGCACCGATGACGTGGGCGCTGGGAAAAGTCCCGCGGGTCGCGCCTCTGACCCCAGAGTGACACATTTTCCCGATTCTGTCCCTCTCACTGCTCAGATCCACCCTCTCGATGCGACGATTGCTCACGCTTCACCCGCCCGGACCCACGAAGGAGTGAGCGATGTCCGCACCGCGCAGCCGCCTCGGCAAACCCACCCAGTACCGCTGGCTCGTCCTCGGCGCGATCTTCCTGACGTACGTGGTCGCGATGGCGGACCGCTCGAACGTCGGCACCGTGCTGCCGTACATGCAGCAGGAGTTCCACGTCTCGAACACCGCGCTGGGCGCGATCTCGAGCTTCTTCTTCCTGGGCTACGCGATCTCCCAGATCCCCGCCGGCATCCTCATCGGCCGCATGGGCACCCGCACGATCGTCTCGATCGCGGTGCTGCTGTTCTCGGTGATCACCTTCCTCATGGGCTTCACGACCACCGCGGTCATGCTCATCGTGCTGCGCCTGCTGCTGGGCGTGCTCGAGGGGCCCACGCCGGTGGGCATGACCTCCACGATCAACCGCTGGTTCCCGACCAAGGAGAAGGGCCTGGCGACCGGCGTCTACATCGCCTCCACGCAGGTCGCGCCGCTGGTCGTCCCCGTGATCGCAGTGTTCATCGCGGAGGCCGCCGGCTGGCGTGCCGTCTTCCACTGGTTCGCGATCCCCGGCGCGATCATGGCGATCGTCTTCTTCCTCGTAGTCCGCTCCCGGCCGAGCGACGCGAAGTTCGTGAACCAGGCCGAGGCCGACTACATCAGCGACGTCGCCGGCGCCGTCCCGGTCGTCGCCCGCGAGTTCGGCGACATGGGGATCATCGACCGCATCATCCGCCTCAAGGACTCCGCTCCCCTGGGCGACGCCCGCTCCGTGCTGAAGTCCTGGAACGTCTGGGGCATCACGCTCGCCTACTTCTTCATGAACAACGTCCTCTACGGCATGATCACGTGGGTGCCCACCTACCTGCGCGATGCGCGCGGCTTCGACGCCGTGGGCATGGGCTTCGTCGCCTCGACCCCGTTCATCGGCGGCATCATCGGTGCGGTCGCGGGCGGCGCCGTCTCCGACCGCCTGTTCCGCGGCCGCCGCAAGCCCACCGCCCTCATCACGGCGCTCATGACCGCGATCATGATGGCGCTCGTCATCGTCATCCCGCAGAACACGCCGCTGCTGGTCACGGCCCTGATCCTCACCGGGTTCTTCCTCAACATCGGCTGGTCCTCGTTCACCTCGTACGCGATGAACCTGACCACCGGGCGCACCTACCCGTTCACGATCGCCGTCATCAACTCGGGAGGCAACCTGGGAGGCTTCTTCGCCCCGATCATCGTGGGCGCCCTCCTCGACGCGACCGGCAGCTACTCGATCGCCTTCAGCTACTTCGTGGGCGTGCTCGTGGTCGGCTTCGTGCTGCTGCTGAGCATCACCGAGATCCGCCCCCGCAAGGAGCAGGGCGCGATCACCGCGACCGACGGACCCTCGTCCTTCGCCTCCGACGACCCCCACGAGGTGATCGCGTGAGCCGTCTCGGGATCGTCGCAGACGACCTCACGGGCGGGACCACCGTGGGCGCGCTGATCGCCCGCGAGGGGTCCCGCCCCACGGTGCTGTTCCGCCACCACGGGATCGCCGAGGCCGTGACCGGCGACGAGGACACGATCATCGTCTCCACGGACTCCCGCGCGATGGAGCCCGAGGTCGCCTTCGGCCGGGTCCGGCATGCGGCCGAGCAGCTCCTCGCCCTCGGCGCCGAGCAGCTGTCCAAGCGCATCGACACGACCCTGCGCGGCGGCGTCGGACCCGAGGTCGAGGGCATGATGTCGGCCCTCGAGGACGCGGGCGAGGACCCGACCGCGATCATCGTCCCGGCGATGCCGCAGTCCCGCCGGATCGTCGTCGGCGGCTACTCGCTCATCGATTCCGTGCCGCTGGCCGAGACCGACGTCGCGCGCGACGTCCGCACCCCGGTCACCGAGTCCCATCTGCCCACGCTGCTGTCCCGCCAGTTCTCCCGCGAGGTCGCGCACGTGGGCCTCGCCGACGTCCTCGCCGGGCAGGCCGCCCTGCGCGCCCGGTTCGCGCGCCTGCACGAGAGCGGCGTGCGCGCGATCGTGCTGGATGCGGCCACGATCGAGCACGTCGACGAGATCGCCCGCGCGGTCGTCGCCGTCGGCGGCTGCGTGGTGGCCGTCGACCCCGGGCCCTTCAGCGTGCGCCTGGCCGCCCACCGCGGCCTGCTCGCCGGCGCCGAGAGCGTCGAGCGTCCGCTGCGCACCGCACCGTCGGCCGAGGCGGAGCACGGCACCATCGCGGTGGTCGCCGGCAGCGCATCGGCCCGCACGCACGAGCAGATGACCAGGCTCGCGGCCGAGCCCGGCACGCAGGTGCTCACGGCCGACGTGCTGCGCCTGATCGGCGACGAGGCCTCCTTCGAGGTCGAGGCGGCGCGCGTGCGCGGGAAGCTGCGAGGCCTGCTGGACGGGCCCGAAACCGTGCGCGTCGCCCTGCTCGCCCTGGACACCGTGATCAGCGGCGGCCGCACCGCGAAGGCCGACCTCGAGGCCGCCAGCGGACTCACCGGGCATCGCATCTCCACCCTGCTCACGCACCGCTTCGGGCGGCTGGCCCGCCTGGTGCTCGACGAGATCGGGCGCGAGCACCTCGCCGGCGCCTATCTCACGGGCGGCGACGTCATGGTCGCCACCTGCCAGGCCCTCGAGGCCGACGGCCTCGCCATGGTCGACTACGTGATCCCCCAGGTCGATCAGGCCGGGATCGTGGGCGGCCCGTACGCACATCTTCCGGTGGTCTGCAAGGGCGGACTCACCGGCACCGAGGTCACCGCCCTCCAGTCGGTGAACCGCCTGTTCGACGAAAGGACCCTCTCCTCATGACTGCCCCCGACACCACTGCGCCCCGCAAGCCCACGATGGCGATCACGCTCGGCGACCCCGCCGGCATCGGCCCCGAGATCGTCCTGAAGACCATGCAGTCCCCCGAGATCTACGAGATCTGCGACCCGTTCGTCATCGGCCACCGCGACAGCCTCGAGCTGGCCGCGAAGATCCAGGGCGTCGACGCGCAGTTCCACATGATCTCCGACCCCTCGGAGGCCCGCTTCGAGCTGGGCACGATCGACCTGCTGCAGACCGACGTCGAGAACGACGCCGAGATCGAGTTCGGGAAGGTCCAGAAGACCGCCGCCCTGCGCGCCTACTCCTACCTCGAGAAGTCCATCGAGCTGGGCCTGGCCGGAAGGATCGACGCGGTCTCCACCGCGCCGATCAACAAGGCCGCCCTGCAGGAGGCCGAGGTCCCGCACATCGGCCACACCGAGATCTACCAGGCGCTCACGGACTCGAAGTACGCGCTGACCATGTTCAACTGCCATAAGCTTCGCGTGTTCTTCCTGACCCGCCACGTCTCCCTGCGCCAGGCCTGCGACCAGATCACGCGCGAGCGCGTGCTGCAGTACCTCCAGGACATCGACGGCGAGCTGCGCGCCCTGGGCATGGAGAACCCCTCGATCGGCGTCGCCGCGCTGAACCCCCACGTGGGCGAGGGCGGCATGTTCGGCACCGAGGAGATCGAGCACATCGGCCCCGGCGTCGAGGACGCGAAGGCCCGGGGCATCAACGCCGTGGGCCCGCAGTCCGCCGATGCGATCTTCGCCTTCAACCTCGACGGCCACCACGACGCGATCCTGTCGATGTACCACGACCAGGGCCACATCGCCTGCAAGACCTACGACTTCCAGAACGCCGTGACCATCACCCTGGGCCTGCCGTTCATGCGCAGCTCCGTGGACCACGGCACCGCCTTCGACATCGCCGGCAAGGGCATCGCCCAGGGCGAGTCGATGATCGAGGCGACCCGCGTCGCCGCCGTCTACGCCCAGATGCAGCTCGACCACCGCCAGAAGCAGGGCGCCGCGGCCTGAGCGGGCCGGGGCGGGGCCAGGGTCCAGGGCTCAGCCATCCGCGCCACCAGCAGGCACCACCTGCGCACATCGCGCACCGCGCATCACGCACCAGCACGAGCACCAGCACCAGCACCAGCACGAGGAGCAGCACCATGGCACTGAGGATCGTCGTCGGCGGAGACAACGCCGGATACGGGTACAAGGAGGAGCTCAAGGCTCTTCTCGAGGCCGACGAGCGGGTCGCGTCCGTGACCGACGTCGGCGTCACTGGCCGTGAGGACAGCACCTACTACCCCAACGTCGCGGTCGACGCGGCGGAGAAGGTCGCGGCCGGCGAGGCCGACCGCGCGCTGCTGATCTGCGGGACCGGCCTGGGCGTCGCGATCGCGGCGAACAAGGTCAAGGGCATCCGCGCGGTGACAGCGCACGACCTCTACTCGGTGCAGCGCTCGATCCTGTCGAACAACGCGCAGGTGCTGTGCATGGGCGAGCGCGTGATCGGCCTCGAGTCCGCCAAGGCTCTGGTCGACGTGTGGCTGGACCTCGAGTTCGACCCGAACTCGTCGTCCGCCGCGAAGGTCGACGCGATCTGCGCCTACGACGGGTCCCTCGAGGAGAACTGATCTCGAGGCGCGGCCCACGGTTCCACGCGACGACCCACGGTCCGACGGCCCCTCCGATCCAGCGATCGGAGGGGCCGTCGTCGTCCGTGTCCGTCTCCTCCCGGGAGCCCGGGCCGAGAAGGACCTGGAGCCCGGCTCGGCGTCGAGAGGGATCGGGGTGGCAGGAGGCTACGAGTTGCGGTGGAAAATCGACGCTTCCTACGCCGGCTCCTTACCGACCATTTCCCACCGCAACTCGTAACGCTCCCGCATCTTCCCCTGTGCGCATGCCGCACGCCGCACCCCGCACCCCGCATGCCGCATGCCGCATGCCGCTCGCCACCTGCCCCTCCCCGTGCCACTGCCAGGTCCGCTGCGGCTACGGCTGCGGCTGGAGTTGCCACTGCGACCGCGGTTGCGACTGCGGCTACGGCTGCAGCTGCGGCTGCGGCTGCGGCTGCGGAATCGCTCTGCTGCGGGCCGGCCGCTGCCCGAGACATCCCCTGCCGGGGCGTCCCCCTGCCGGGCCATGCCAGTGCGCGAACGTGCGATGCGCGCGGATCGCGCCCGCCCATAGTCTCGGAGCAGCCCGCCGCGCACCCATGAACGCCCGCTCGAGGAGGAGCATCGTGCCCGCATCCGCATCTTCGACCGCTGCCGCATCCGCACCCCGCATCGCCATCGTCGACTGCGACCACGAGGCCTTCGCCGAGGAGCAGCGGGCGGCCGACGCCGCCGGCATCGAACTCGTGAAGGCGCAGGCCACCACCGAGGACGAGGTCATCGCCGCCGCTCAGGGTGCCGGCGCGATCATCGTGCAGTACGCCCCCATCACCGCTCGGGTGCTCGACGCGCTGCCCGGCCTGAAGGCCGTCGGACGCTACGGCGTGGGTGTGGACACCGTGGACCTCGAGGCGGCGACCGCCCGCGGCGTGCCCGTGTGCAACGTCCCCGACTACTCAATCGAGGACGTCTCCGACCACGCGATCGCGCTGGCCATGACCCTGGTGCGCGGCACCGCGCAGCTCGACCGGCAGGTGCGCACGGGCCGCTACGGGCTCGAGGCGATCAAGCCCCTGCACCGCGTGTGCGAGCAGACCTTCGGCGTCGTGGGCCTGGGCCGCATCGGCCGGGCGACCGCGACCAAGGCGCGGGCCCTCGGCTTCACCGTCGTCGGCTCGGATCCGATGCTCGAGGTCGGAAGCACCTCGGACGACGGCACGCCCGTTCTCGCCTTCGAGGATCTCCTCGGTCGCAGCGACGTCCTCTCCCTCCACGTCCCGCTGACCGACGCGACCCACCACCTGATCGGTGCCGACGCCCTCGCGCGCATGAAGAACGGCGCGATGCTCGTCAACACCTGCCGCGGCGGCGTCGTGGACACCGAGGCGCTGCTCGCGGCGCTGCCCACGGGCCGGCCGCGCTCCGCGGCGCTCGACGTGTTCGAGACCGAGCCGATCCCCGCAGGGTCACCGCTGCTGGAGGAGGAGAACCTGGTGCTCACGCCGCACGCCTCCTGGTACAGCGAGGAGTCGGAGGCGGAGCTCAAGTCCCGCATCGCCGCGGCCATGGTCGCGGCCCTCCGCGGCGAGCGCCCGCCCCACGTGGTGAACCCGGACGCCCTCGCGGGCTGACGACGCGCCTCACGCGCCGCTCACGCGATGTGGGAGCCCCCGTTGATGTCGAGGGTGACGCCGGTGAGGTAGCCGCCGTCGCGTCCCAGCAGGTAGGCGATGCCCCCGGCCACGTCCTCGACGGTGCCCACGCGCCCCACGGGCAGCTCCTGGAGCAGGAAGGTCTTGCGCTCGTCGCTCAGGCGGCCGCCCATGATGTCGGTGTCGATCGAGCCGGGGGCCACGCAGTTCGCGGTGATCCCGTACTCGCCGAGCTCGCGCGCCCAGGTGCGGGCCATGCCCAGCAGCGCCGCCTTCGACCCGGAGTAGGCGGCGCGTCCGTAGACGCCTCCGCCGCGCTCGGCCGAGGCGCTCGAGACGTTCACGATCCGCCCCAGGCTGTGGCGGCGGAACACCTTCACCGCCTCGCGGGTCACGAAGTAGGTGCCGTGCACATTGACGTCGAACACCCGCTTCCACTCCTCGGTGCCGACCTCCGTGAACGGGGTCGGCGAGGAGATGCCGGCGTTGTTGACCACCCCGACGAGCTGCGGGAGCTCCGCGTCGATGCGGGCCACGGCGTCGACCACGGCCTGCTCGTCGGAGATGTCGACCCCGAGACCGAGCGCGGGCATGCCGGTCTCCTCGGAGATCCGGGCGGCGACGGCCTCGCTCGCGGCAGCGTCGAGGTCGAGCACGGCGACGGCCCAGCCGTCGCGCGCGAGCCGGTGCGCCGTCGCACGGCCGATGCCGCGCTCGGAGGCGGCGCCGGTGACGATCGCCGTCGGACGATCGGGGAAATCGGAGGCCGGGTAGGCGGGAACGGGCATGATGTCCTCTCGTCGTGAGCGTGAGCGGCGTGGTGGTCGTGGTCGTCTGCGTCTATGCCTCGGGCTCGCCCTTCAGTGCCGCCTCCTGCAGGTGCGCCGTCTCGGACTCCACGTAGCCGTAGACCTCCGGCAGGATGAACTTGGCGGAGAGGAAGCCGATCAGCGAGAGCACGGAGACGGCGAGGGTCGCGCCGACGGGTCCCCAGGCGGCCGTCATGACCGGGAAGACGAACGCTCCGAAGAACGACGCCGCCTTCACGAACACGTAGCCGAAGCCCGATGCCGTGCCCTTGAAGCGCGGCGGGGCGACCATCGACACGATCGTCATGCCGTTCGAGGCGTCCCAGTAGTGGCCCCACATGAGCACGAGCGCGGCGATCACGATCAGCGGCTTGATGTCGGCCCCGAGCGCGAAGGCGCCCGCGACCAGGCCGATGAACGCCATCCCGTAGCCGGCCATGGCGAGCCCGCGGTGGCCGAGCTTCGGCAGCACGATCGGGGCGGTGAAGCCGGAGACCGTCGCCACGCAGTAGATGAGCGCGGTGATGAGGTTGGTGCCGATGTAGCTCTCGGTGCCGTCGCCGCTCGTGCTCACGCCCACGCCGGCGACCACGAGGATCACCGGCAGGTAGAAGCCGAAGGCGGTGAACTCGGCGCCCTGCATGGCGTTGGAGATCCAGCCGAAGATCGTGCTGCGCTTCTTGATCGGGTCGGCCCACATGACCTTGAGGAAGTCGCTGACCTTCACGCGGGGCAGCTCGACGTCCTCGTCGGGCAGCATCTCCAGGGGGTCACCGAACAGCTTCTCGGAGGACTGCTTGGCCTGCCGGAAGCGCCCGCGCTGCACGAGCGAGAGCGGGGTCTCCGGGAGGTTCACGCGGGAGATGAGCAGGATGATCGCGGGGATCGCCCCGAGGGCGAGGCCCACGCGCCAGAGGATCTCGTGGGGCATGCCGGTCGCGTACATGATCGTGACGATGACGATCGCGGCGACCTCGCCCAGGCCGAACATGAACTGCCAGCGGCTGCCCATCTGCTCGCGCTTGCCCTTGGGCATGGACTCCATGATGTAGGCGTAGCCGTTGGAGATGTCGCTGCCCAGAGGGATGCCGATGAGGAAGCGGATGATGATGAGGTCCCAGATGTTCTGGGAGAAGCCCTGGACGATCGCCAGCACGATGAACAGCGCCATCGTCAGCAGGAAGACCTTCTTGCGGCCCAGGCGGTCCGCCACGTAGCCGCCGATCAGCGCGCCCACCAGGGCGCCGCCCTGGACGGCCGCGGTGGCCAGGCCCAGCTGGATCGCCGTCGGCTCGTACTCGTTCTTGATGAAGATCAGCAGGAACGAGATCGCGTACAGGTCCCACGCCTCGATGAGGATCGTCGAGATCATCATCCAGCCGCCGCGGGTCGAGGACCCCGTGCCCGGCTTGTTCTGCAGCCTGATGGTGGCCATGTCGGAGAGCTCTCGCACGCGCGATGCGTCCATCTCTGCCCCTCTTCCACGTCGTCGTGCCGGGGCGGGTCGTCCCGGAATCCAGGGGCCAACTGAAGCCCCGCGGGGGCGCGCGCGTCAAGCCCGGGCGCGGGATCTGGACGCGGACCGCGGTGCGTTCACTCCCGCAGGGTCTGCGCGAAGAGTCGCACGATCTCCTCGGCCGGGTCATCGTCGCCCTCGCCCGGGACAGCGCGGGTCAACTGCCCCTCGCGCTCGAGGATCGCGGCGCCGTGGGCGAGGGCCCAGAACATGACGGCGTGCTCGCGGGTCTCGCCGTGGGCGGCGATCGGCGCGAAGGCCCTCCGCTGTGCGGCGATGAGGTCGGGATCGCGCGTCTCGAGCAGGGAAATGCGGAACATGAGCGAGAACAGGGTGGGCTCCTGCGCGGCGAAGCGCACGTACGCCTCGCCCAGGGCGGTGAGCGATGCGGGATCCCCCGCCTCCGCGAGCCGCTCGGCGAGCGCACCGAACCCCTTCGTCGCGAGAGCGGTGAGCATGCCGCGCATCCCCCCGAACACGTAGCCGGGGGCGGCGTGGGAGACGCCCGCCCGGCGGGCGACGGCGCGCAGCCGGAGACCTTCGGGGCCGTGCTCGGCGAGCTCGACCTCGGCCGCGGAGAGCAGGCTCGCGCGCAGGTCGGTGTCCCGTGCGGCGCTCGGGCTCTCGTCGGATCGTGGCATGCCCCCACTGTCGCGCCGACGCTTGACACTGTCAAGCCGGCGTTCTAGCCTCGACGCAGGGCTTGACACTGTCAAGCGGGGTCGTCGGCAGATGTCCACCGACATCATCGCGAGGAAGGAACAGCCATGGAGCCATTGATCGTCCTGGTCACGGTCACGGGCGTCGCGGAGGTCATCGCGCGCCGGCGCGGACACCCGGATCCCGAGGGCGTCGCCCTGCGCGCCGGGGTCTGCGCGATGTTCCTGCTCACCGGCACCGTCCATTTCATCGGGAAGCGCGAGGAGCTGATCGCGATGGTCCCGGGGCAGCTCCCGTGGCCGGGGGCCGTCGTTACCGTGACCGGCGTGCTCGAGCTGCTCGGCGCGCTGGGGCTCCTGGACCGCCGGCTGGCGCCCTGGGCCGCGCGCGGGCTGGGCATCCTCCTCGTCGCCATGTTCCCGGCGAACGTGCATCTCGCCCTGACCGGCGACGACCTGCCGTGGTGGGACCACCTGGTGCCGCGCACCCTCATGCAGGGCGCCTTCCTCGCCGCGGTCGCGGGGATCGCCCTGCCCGCCCTGCGTGGTCGTCCGCGTCGTCCGCGTCGTCGCGTCGCGGATCCGGACCCTGGACCCCTCGGCCCGACCATCCAGTGACCCCCTCATGACCTGGGCGTGCGGAGCGGTCTAGGGTGATCTGCGGTCGGTGCTCGCCCCCGTCGGCCCTCCTCGCACCGGCCCCCACCCCAGGAGATGATCCGCACGACCGCCACCGCACCCCGGCGCTTCGCGGCCCTGCGCGACGGGCACTCGCGCCCCTACCTGTTCACCGCCGGGCTCTCGATGATGGGCGACAACATCGAGCACGTCATCACCTACTGGGTGCTGTGGAACCGGTTCCACTCCCCCGGCCTGGTGGGCTTCGAGGTGATCAGCCACTGGCTGCCGTTCCTGCTGCTGTCGGTGTGGTTCGGCGGGCTCGCCGAGCGCTTCGACTGCCGGCGCATCATCCAGATCGCCCAGGGACTGTTCGCCTTCGTGTCCCTGGCCTGGGGCGTCCTCTTCCTCACGGGCACGCTGGAGATGTGGCACGCGTGCGTGCTGCTGGTCCTGCACGGCTGCGCGGGCGCGCTGTGGGCCCCCGCCGAGCAGCTCCTGCTCCACGACTTCGCCGAGCCCGAGGACCTCCCCGGCGCCGTGCGCCTGAACGCGACCTTCCGCAGCCTCGGCGTGCTCGCCGGGCCCGTGGTCGGCTCGGTGCTGATGCTGGTGCTCGGGCCGACATGGGGCATCTTCGCGAACGTCCTGTTCTACCTGCCGATGACACTGCTCATGCTGCGCACCCCCTTCACCGGCCACACGCGCAGCGGCTTCGTGCGCCGCGAGCGCCTGAGCATCCTGGACTCCTTCTCGGTGCTGCGCACGGTGCGCTCCGACACGGTGCTGATCGCGATGATCGTGCTCGCGGGCCTGGTCGCGGTGTGCGTCGGCTCCTCCCTGCAGGTCTCGATGCCCTCCTTCGCCGACGCGCTCGGCGCGGGCTCCGCGGGGCTCGGCTACGGGGTGCTGCTGTTCGCCAACGGCGCCGGCGGGGTGCTCGGGGGCTTCCTGCTCGAGGCCACGGGGATCGTGCGGCCCGACACCCGCGCGGCCGTCGTCGCGACCTTCCTCTTCGGGCTGACGACGGTGGTGGTCGCGACCACCTCGCACTACGCGATCGCGGTGATCGCCCTGGTGTTCGGGGGCGTCGCGAACATGGCGGCGATGTCGATCGGCCAGGCCGTCGTGCAGCTGCGCGCCCCGATCGAGCAGCGCGGACGCGTGGTCGGTGTGTACAACATGATCGGCAGCGGCCTGCGCACCGGCAACGGGCTCACCCTCGCCCTGCTCGGCGCCGCGGTGGGTGTGACCGGCGCGGTGCTGGTGGGAGGGGCCGTGCTCGCGATCGGCTCGGTGCTGATCGCGGTGCTCGTGTGGGTCGGCTTCTCGCGAGCCCGGCGCGTCCGGGGCTGAGGGACGGCCGCGCTCCGGTGGACAATGCGTGCATGCCCAGCGCCGCGTCCGCTCCCCCGCCCACCTCGCTCGACGCCGGAGGTGCGGCCGTCCCTCTCGGCGCGGCCCCGCGGATCCTCTGGGGGATCGTCGCGGTGTGCGCCGTGTTCGGGATGTGCGGCTCGTTCGCGCAGACCGTGGGCACCGCGCTCTCCCCGGCCGACGGGCCCGGCCTGATCGCGGGCATCGTCCGCTACTTCTCCTACTTCACGATTCTCACGAACCTGTTCGTCGCCCTCGTCGCGGTCTCCCTCACGGTCGGCAGACGCCCGGGGCCGTTGCTGCGCGTGCTCACCCTCAACGCGGTCACGGGCATCGTGATCACCGGCGTCGTGAACTGGTTCCTGCTGCGGCCGGGCGCGGTGATCGCTCCCGGCATGCCGACGATCCTGGACACCGTCCAGCACATGGCGGTCCCCGTGCTCGCGCCGGTGGCGTGGCTGGTGATCGGTCCGCGAGGCCACGTGCACGCGCGCACCTTCGCCGCGAGCCTGGTCTTCCCGCTCGCCTACCTGGTCTGGACCCTCGTCCACGGGGCCGTGACCAGCTGGTACCCGTACCCGTTCATCGACATCCCGCGCGTGGGCTACGCCAGCGCGCTCACCGTGGGCGGGCTGATCCTGGTGATCATGTGCCTCCTCGCGGCCCTCTGCTGGGCGTGGGACAGGTGGCGGGGGCGGCGCAGGTGGCGGGCGCGGCGCGCAGCCGCCTGAGCGGCCTCTCCCGGGCGCCTTCTCGGCCGACGAGAACCCCCGTTGCCCGCCCCCTCGGCCCCGGCGAAGACTCGGTGGCATCAGGGGCCCGCAGCGCCGGGCCTGACCGTCGGCCCGAAGGAGCGCCGTGCCATGCCCTCCACCACCTCTCCCTCACTCACCGTCCTCGCCAGCCCCAGCCGCTACGTCCAGGGAAAGGGGGCGCTCGACGAGCTCGGCGCCCACCTCGCCGCCCTCGGCCGCAACCCGCTGATCGTCGCCGACGACACCGTGTGGGGCCTGTTCTCCCAGCAGGTCACCGATGCCCTGGCCGCGACGGATCTTCCCACCACGCGCGTGGGCTTCGAGCGGTTCGCGACGCCGGAGGCCGTGGACTCGCTGGTCGACGTGATCGCCGCGGGCGGGCACGACGTGATCGTGGGGCTCGGCGGCGGGTCGACGATCGACGCCGCGAAGGCCTCGGGCCACCTCGCGCGGATCCGCTGGGCGAGCGTGCCCACGGCGGCCTCCTCCGATGCGCCGACGTCCTCGCTCGCCGTCATCTACACGGCCGACGGCGAGTTCGTCGAGTACCGCTTCTTCCCCCGCAACCCCGACCTGGCGCTCATCGACACCCGGGTCGTCGCGAACGCCCCCGTGCGCTTCCTCGCGGCCGGGATCGGGGATGCCCTGGCCACGTGGCTCGAGGCCCGCGCGACCCGCCGCGGCACGGCCGACGCGATGGCCGGCGGACGCCCCACCCGCGCCGGGACCGCGCTCGCGGAGCTCAGCTGGGACATCCTGTGGGAGAACGCGCTGCCGGCGCTCGACGCGGTCGCCGCGCACGTCGTCACGCCCGCCCTGGAGGCGGTGGTCGAGGCGAACACGCTGCTCTCGGGCCTGGGCTTCGAGTCCGGCGGCCTGGCCGCGGCGCACGCGATCCACAACGGGCTCACGGCCGCCCCGCAGACCCACGGACTCACCCACGGCCAGAAGGTGAACATCGGCTCCCTCGCCCAGCTGATCCTCGAGGGCGCACCCACGGCGGAGATCGAGGACTTCATCGCCTTCACCACGCAGGTCGGACTGCCCAACACGCTCACCGAGATCGGGCTGAGCCCCGAGGACCGCGACGAGATCGAGGCCGTCGCCGAGGCCGCGACCGTCGAGGGCGAGACGATCCATGCGATGCCCTTCCCGGTGACGGCGGGCCAGGTCGTGGACGCGCTCATCGCGACCGAGGGCATCAGCCGACGGGTCCGCTCCGAGCGCGGCCTGCCCGCGCCCGAGCTCTATACGGGCGGGGGCCACTGAGCCCAGGGGGACGCCGCCGAGGCCCGGCAGGGGCCGCGGTGCAGGCCCAGCAGGGGCCGCGGTGCAGGCCCTCGAGGCGTTTCGCCGCCAACGCAATTACGAACCTCGCGGCTTTTAGAAAAGCAGGGGCTTTTCGAAATACGTCCGTCACCTTAAGAGGTAAGGCAGGTATTCCTTTCTAGAATTCTGCGCAGAGTGCGTCTATTCTTCCTGCAGAGCCCGCGATGTGGGCGCTGACCTGCACAGGAGGAGACATGACCGCCATCGAGATGCCGAAGGTGACCGAGTGCTCGGTCACCGGATGCTCCTACAACCATGACGGCTGCACCGCATTCGCGGTGACGGTCGATGCCGATCACGACTGCGCGACGTTCATCCCCTTGGACACCAAGGGCGGCCTCTCGAAGGTCGTCTCGCAGGTGGGCGCGTGCCAGCAGACGGACTGCGTGTTCAACAAGGACCTCGAGTGCTCGGCCGGTTCCGTGCGCATGGGTCCGGGCGCCGGCGCCGCTGCCGAGTGCCTCTCCTTCCAGCAGGCCTGAGCCGCACCCGCTTCCCCGCCCCGTCGGCCCGTCGCTCCCTCGAGCGGCGGGCCGACGGCGTGCCCAGGCAGGTCGCCGTGCCGCGGCGCGACGCGGGGCGACGCTGTGCCGCGGGACGTCGCAAGCTCCCCGGCCGGCGCCCATCGAACGGCCTACCGTGGGCTGCATGACGATCCTCGATCTCCACGTGACCCTCGTCGACTGCGAGCCCGCCGTGTGGCGGGAGGTGCGCGTGCCCTCCGACGTGCTGCTCACCGATCTGCACCAGGTGCTGCAGGTCGCGATGGGCTGGGAGGACAAGCACCCGCACGGCTTCGGCCGCGGCGAGAGCTACTGGACGGCGAGCGCGCGCTGGCTCCTCGAGCCGGCGTCCGAGGAGGCCGAGGAGCGCGGCGTCACCCTCGAGGACGCCCTGGGCGAGGGCACCGTCCTGACGTATCTGTACGACATGGGGGACGATTGGGAGCATCGCGTCGCCGTGGCCGGCACCGCCGAGGGCACCACGGCGCACGCGGAGCTGCTGTGCGGCCAGGGCGCCTGCCCGCCCGAGGACTCCGGCGGGATCTTCGGCTTCGCCGAGCTGGTCGCGGCGCTGCGCCGCGTGCAGGCCGGCGAGGAGCCCGACGGCTGGGACGCGGATCGCCTCCACCATCTCGTGGGCGACGGCGACGCCCACGAGCTGGCGACGAAGCTGCTGGACTTCGACGACGTGGCGGTGAGCACCGAGCTCGAGAGCGCCCCGATCACGGAGCTCGGCTCCCTGCGCGGCCAGGACGAGGACCCGCACTTCCCCTGAGGTCGCCCCCTTCGATGTCGCTGTGTGAGGTCTCGAGCCCCTATATGCGTTGAGACCTCACCCGGCGACATCGACGAGCCCGGCCCCGTCCCAGCCCGCGCTCTCCCCGTCGGCGTAGCCTCGCGAACATGACCGACGAGACCACCGCCCCCGCCCCCACCCGGATCGCCCTCATCACGGGCGCCAACAAGGGCATCGGCTTCGAGACGGCCCGGCAGCTGGGGCGCCTCGGCTTCACCGTGCTGCTCGGCGCCCGCGACGAGGAGCGAGGCCGCACCGCCGAGCAGACCCTGCGCGATGAGGGCATCGACGCCCGCGCCGTCCGCCTCGACGTCACCGACGAGAACTCCGTGCGCGCGGCCGAGCAGTGGGTCTCCGCCCGCTACGACCACCTGGACGCCCTGGTCAACAACGCGGGCGTGCCCAGCGTCGGCGGGCATCGGGCCGCGCCGAGCGACACCTCGATCCAGGACATGCGCTCGGTCTACGAGATCAACGTGTTCGGGGTGGTGCGCGTGACCAACGCGTTCCTGCCGCTGCTGCGCAATGCCCCCGCGGCGCGCATCGTGAACGTCTCCAGCGAGATCGGCTCGATGGACGCGACCGTGAACCCGGGCTCCCCGGTGAGCGGCACGCCCGCCTCGATCCAGTACCCGAGCTCGAAGGCGGCGGTGAACATGATGACCGTGCAGTACGCCAAGGAGCTGCGGGACACCCCGATCAAGGTCAACGCCGCGAACCCGGGCTTCACCGACACCGACTTCACCCAGCACCGCGGGATCCGCCCCGTCGAGCAGGGCGCCGAGCCCAGCGTGCACCTCGCGACCCTCCTCGCGGACGGCCCGAGCGGCGTCCTCTGGGGTCACCTGTGGACCACGGAGGGCGACGGCGACGGCGGCTACGGCATCCTGCCCTGGTGACGCGCGCCTGAGCGGGCCGACGCCGACGGGGCGCCAGCGGGCGACGCTCCGCCACCGTGCGACGGACCGCCGGAGGCCGGCGGGCCCGAGGACGGTGCCCGTCGGCCCTCCGCTCACCAGCGGAGCAGCTCAGCGGCGGAGGAGCTCCTCAGCGCTGGTGCCGGGCACGGCGAGGCTGACCTGCGTGCCCCAGGGGTCGTGGACGACGACGCGATGGGACTCGTCGGCGTACTCGATGCCCGCGCGGCGCAGGCGCGCCACGAGCGCGTCGAGGTCCTCGCGGCCGGGCACGGTGATCGCGACGTCGCCGAGCCCCAGGGTCGCGGCGCGCGGCCCGGCGCCGGCGCTGTTCCACACGTTCATCGCCACGTGGTGGTGGTAGCCGCCGGCGGAGGCGAAGAGGGCGCCGGGGTGGTTGCCCACGGTGGTCTCGAAGCCGAGGGCGTCGATGTAGAAGCGGCGAGCGGTGGGCACGTCCCCGACCTGCAGGTGCACGTGCCCGACCTTGCCCGCCCGCGAGGGGCCGGCGGCGACGACGTCCTGGTCCAGGTGCGCGGTGAGGTAGGCGTTGGGCTCCAGGTAGAGCGAGTCCATCTGCACCTCGCCGTTGCGCCACGTCCACTGGTCGCGCGGACGGTCGATGTAGAGCTCGATCCCGTTGCCCTCGGGATCGGTGAAGTAGAAGGCCTCGGAGACCAGGTGGTCGGCCGAGCCCACGTACCGGCTGCGCGGATCGGAGGCGGCCCGGGCGACGGTCGCCGCGAGGGACGCCTGGTCCTCGAAGAGGAACGCGGTGTGGAACAGGCCCGCGGCGCGCGGGTCGACGGCGGGCAGGCCGGGCGTGCCGATGAGGCGGATCATCGGCACCTGGCCGCGGCCGAGCACCCAGTGCACCTCGGTGCCGCGGGTGCGCTCCTCCATCGGTTCGAGCGCGAGAGCGTTGGAGTAGTAGGAGGCCATGTTCTCGAGATCGCCCACGCGCAGCGTGACGGCGTCCATCCCGGTCTCGGGGTTCAGATGCAGCTCGTCGGTCACGGACGCGGTCGCGGTCATGGGGGCTCTCCTTCGTCGTCGGCTTCGGCCTCGCGGCCACCCTTCCCGAGGGTCGACGTTTGTTGTTGAAGATTCATCTATAGTATGCCCGCCTCCTCCCCCGCTGGCAAGGACGCGTGCGTCACAGCGCAGACCGCCGATCTGAGAGCTCGCGTCCCGCGGATCTCCGCCGGCACACGGGGCTCCCGGGGCTTGTGGAGTCCCTCCGCGAGGTGCATCCTGGCCGTGGCGATGGTGCTCGCCGGGGCAGAGAGCCCGAACCGCTTCGGCCGATGGCGCCTGTGACGAGAGGAGTCACAGGTGCGCCCGGAATCGAAGTCCGTCTTCACCAGCATCCTGTGGCCGCGCGGCGCCGCCCCGGCCCCCGACGCGACCGCCGGGGCCACGTCGGCCCTGCACGACCTCGCCCTCGACCAGATCCTCACGAGGATCGCGGAGAGCGCTCCAGCGGCGCGCGCGGCATGGACCCGTCCGCTCTCCGACCCCGCCGAGATCACCTACCGCCAACGCGTCTTCACCGCTCTCGAGGATCAGGCCCTGCGCCGCGGGGTCCAGGCGTTCCTGCAGGCCGCGGCGCGATCCGCGCGTCTCGAGGCGGCCGCGGCCGACTCCCGCTCGCCGCTTCTGAGCGTGCTGCGGCACTGCCGCGCGCTCGCGGTGTGGACCGGAGCCGTGGACGCGCTCGACGCCCTCCTCGCCGCACGGATCGTGGCCGTCGACGTCGGGGCGGACGGCGGATCGCTCGAGGCCGAGGCGGCCACCCGCGACGGCCACGGCAGCACGGCGCCCGACGGCTGGCATCTGCTCGCCGAGCACGTGCGATCCCTGCGGCGCTCGCCCGCCTTCACGAGCCTCTCGGCCGACGCGCGTGCGGCGCGCGAGCACCTCGCCGCGTTCCGCTACGACGCCCTCCTGCGCCCCGGCCGCGTCGTCGTCGGCCCGCGCCAGGCCACGGACGACCTGATCGAGCACACGCGCGCGGTGCTCTCCGGCTTCGCGGATCCCGCCCCCGTCGCACCTTGTGACGAGGGCGCGGAGCACGCGAGCGGCTCGGACGACGACGCGACGGCGGCGGCAGGATCGACGACGGGGACGACGACGGAGACGACAGAGTCGACGGAGATGCTCGACCACGTCCAGCTCTGGATACTCGAGCACGCGAGCACGCTGGCGCCGGAGCTCTTCGACCCGATCCGCGGGATCGCCGCCCGCACCGCCGACTTCCGGGATCCCGTGCTGGTCCGCTTCGCCGACGAGGTCCGCTTCTACCTGGCCCTGCGGGACATGCTCGCCCCGATGCGCCGGGCCGGACTGCCGGTCTGCATCCCGCAGGTCACGGGCGCCGCGCCCTCTGCGACCGACGATCGCACGCTCGAGGTGGAGTCCGCCTGGGACCTCGCGCTCGGCGCGCGCCTCACGGCCGACGGGACCGAGATCGTCACCAACGACGTGGCGCTGCGCGGCGCCGAGAGGATCCTCGTGGTCTCGGGCCCGAACCAGGGCGGGAAGACCACGCTCGCCCGCACCGTCGGCCAACTCCATCACCTCGCCGCCCTGGGATGCCCGGTCCCCGCGGCGAGCGCCAGGATCCCGCTGACCGACCAGGTCATGTGCCTGTTCGAGCGCGAGGAGGACCTCGATGCGGTCGAGGGAAGGCTCGCCCGCGAGGTGACGCGGCTGCACTCCATGCTCGGGCGCTCCACCCCTCGCACGCTGCTCGTCATCAACGAGGCTTTCGCCTCGACGGCCCTGGCCGACGCCCGCGTCCTCACCCGCGACGTGCTCGAACGGATCATCGATCGCGGCGCGAGCGCGGTGTGCGTGACGTTCATCGACGAGCTCTCCCGGCTCGGCCCCGCCACCGTCAGCATGGTCGCCCAGGTGGATCCCGAGGACCCCGCCCGCCGCACGCTGCGCGTGGTGCGGGCTCCTGCGGCCGGGCGCGCCTTCGCCCGGGCGCTGGCCGAGCGCCACGGCCTGGCCCCGGCCCTCATCGCCGAGCACCTGCACGCGATGGGGGCATCGCGATGAGGACAGGACTGCTCGATCCCGTCGGCACCCGTCACCCCGCCCGCGAGCGCGCCGACTCCGCACTCGCCCGCCCCTCCGAGCCGCTGCCCCCGGAGCTCACCGACGACCTCGCCGACGACCTGCACCTCGAGCGTCTGCTCGCGGCGATGTCCGACGGCGACCGGCTCACCCGCGACGCGGCCCGGCAGGTGCTCCTGCATCCCCGGTCCGACCCCGCCGTCATCGAGCACCGACAGCGCGCGCTCTCGGACTGCCTGCACCATCGCGAGCGGGTCGAGGAGCTGTTCACGCTCTGCCAGGACGCGCTCGCGGTGCGCCGGGACATCCTCTGGCTGCCGCTGCGCGGTCACCCCTCCTCCGAGCTCTCCTCGAACGTGCGCCGGCTCGGTGCTCTCGCCGACCACCTCGAAGGCCTCCACACGCTCTGCGCGGGGATCGAGGACGAGTTCTCCTCCCCCGCGTTCCGCGACCTCGCGGCGCGGCTGGCCCCGCAGACCTGCCCGTCGGCCCTGGATGACCTGCGCGCCCTGCTGCGCGAGCTCGCGCTGCCGGACGGCCTTCTGGTCACGGCCGGCGCGAGGGCCGACGGGACCGTCGACCCGGTGCTGCCGCGGCGCACAGGCCTCACCCACCCCCGTCTGCTCACCCGACTGCCGATGGGCCATCCCCGCGAGACGTTCGTGCTCCCCGAGCGGGACCAGGCGGGCGGCGAAGCCCTCGCCGCGCTGCGCGACCGCGCGCTCGGGGAGCTCGCCCGCCTCACCACGGACGCGGTCGAGGAGATCACCGGCTTCTTCGCGGATCTGCGGCGCGAACTGGCGTTCTACCGCGGCGCCGTGCGCCTCGTCGACACCCTGCGAGGTCTCGGCGCACCGGTGTGCTGGCCCGATCCGGGCACGCCCGACACGACCGCGGCGCTCGGCCTCTACGATCCCTGCCTGGCGCTGCAGCGCCGAGAGGCGCCGGTGGGCAACGACCTGGAGCTGCACGGTGCCGGACTGCTCGTCGTCACCGGCGCGAACGAGGGCGGGAAGTCCACGCTCCTGCGGGCCCTGGGACTCGCCCAGCTCATGATGCAGGCCGGGATGGCGGTCGCCGCCGAGCAGTTCGCCGCCCGACCCGTCGGCCGCGTGCTCACGCACTTCGCGCGAGAGGAGGACGCGCAGCTCGTGCACGGCAAGCTCGACGAGGAGCTCGAGCGGATGCACCGGATCGTGGAGGCGATCGCGCCCGCCGACCTGCTGCTGTGCAACGAGTCCTTCGCCTCCACGGACGAGGCCGAGGGCTCCGAGCTGCTCCTCGAGGTCACCCGTGCGCTGGTCGACGGCGGTGTGCAGATCCGCACCGTCACCCACCTCTTCGACTTCGCCGACTCCCTCGCACAGGACGAGGACGTGGGCGCCGCGTTCCTGCGCGCACCGCGGGACGGCGGCTACCGCCTCGCGGAGGGCCCGCCGCTGCGCACGAGCTTCGGCGTCGACCTCTACGACCGCACCTTCGGCACGACCCTGGCCCACCCGCGCACCCGCCCCCGATCCGACACCCCAGCAGTTCCGAAGGAGGAACGACCATGACCACCGACCCCGCACCGCAGACCTCCCCCACACCCCCGTCCGACGCGCCGAGGATCGTCGTCGGTCTCGCCCCGCACCAGAGCGAGGCCGTGGTGACCACGGCCGCCCGGCTGGCCCGCGAGCTGCACGCGCATCTGGTGTGCGCATGGGCGGATCCCGCGCAGATGACCGTCGCCACGGGCCCCGACGGGGCCGTGGTGACGGTGCCCCTGGATCCCGACGCGGCCGACGACGACCAGGACGACCAGGAGGCCGCCGGGACGGCCGGTGACCCCCTGGCGGAGGAGCTCCACCGCGTGCTCGACGCGCACGACGTGACC
Source organism: Brachybacterium kimchii (assembly GCF_023373525.1). NCBI lineage: Bacteria > Bacillati > Actinomycetota > Actinomycetes > Micrococcales > Dermabacteraceae > Brachybacterium > Brachybacterium kimchii. Next base: position 3,086,760 of record NZ_CP097218.1, on the reverse strand, counting down.
TGGGAGATCCGCACCCTCGCGGGAGCGCCCGCCCGGGAGATCGCGCAGCTGGCCGACGAGGTCGAGGCCGCGCTCATCGTCGTCGGCACCCGGCAGAAGGGTCTGCGCGAGTCGGTGCGCGAATTCGTCAGCGGCTCGGTCGCCGTGCAGCTCGCACATCGTCAGCACCGACCGCTCGTGGTGGTGCCCCTGGAACCCGTCGGCCTCGACGACGTCCTGCCCTGGGACACCGAGGACTGAAGGGGCCGCGCCCCGCCGACCTGCCCGCCCCGATCTGACCTCGCCCGACCCGACCCGACCCGACCGACTCGAACCGAACCGAACCGAACCCACCTCATCGAACTGAACCCACCCGAGGAGCACACCATGACCAGCGATCTCGTCCTCACCTCCCTGCGCGCCCGGCCGATCCTCGACTCGCGCGGCTTCCCGACCGTCGAGGTCACGGCCACGACGGCCGACGGCGCGCTGCTGCGCGCGGCCTCGCCTGCGGGCGCCTCCACCGGCGCCCACGAGGCGGTCGAGCTGCGCGACGGCGGCCCGGCCTTCTCCGGCAAGGGGGTCGACGGCGCCGTGCGCAGCGTCGACGTTCACCTCGCGGAGCTGCTCGTGGGCCCCACGTGGTCGTCGCTCGAGGACGCCGACGCCGCGATGGCCGAGCTCGACTCCACCCAGGGATACGCGAGCCTGGGCGCGAATGCCGTCGTCGCGGTCTCGATGGTGCTCGCGAGGGGCTTCGCCCACGCCGCCGGCATGGAGCTGTGGGAGTGGTTCGCCGCGCACACCGGGAGCGCCCCTCTGCTCCCGGTCCCCCACTTCAACGTGCTGAACGGCGGCGCGCATGCCGCGAACGACCTGGATCTCCAGGAGTTCATGATCGCGCCCGTCGGCGCGCGGGACGAGGCCGAGGCGGTCGCGATGGGCGCCGAGGCGCATCACGCCCTCGGTGCCCTGGTGCGCGAGCGGTACGGGACGGCGGGCCTCGGCGACGAGGGCGGCTTCGCTCCGGCGCTCGCTGATCCCCGGGAGGCGCTCGACCTGCTCATGGAGGGGATGGAACGCGCGGGCCTCGTGCCCGGGCGGGAGGAGATGGCGATCGCCCTGGATCCCGCGGCCAACGGGTTCCATCGCGGGGGCGGCCTCTATCGTGTCGCGGGCCGGGACATGGATCGTGAGCAGCTCGCGAACCTCTACACGCGGCTGCTCGGGGACTACCCGATCCGCAGCCTCGAGGACGGCTTCGCGGAGGACGACCTCGAGGGGTGGCGGGTCCAGGCCCGTGAACTGGGAGGACGCGTTCAGCTGGTGGGCGACGACCTCTATGTCACCGACCCCGTGCGGATCCGTGACGGTGCGGCGCGCGGACTCTCCGACGCGGTGCTCATCAAGCCCAACCAGATCGGCACGATCTCCCAGACCCTCGCGGCGATCCGCACCGCTCGTGAGGCCTCGATGGCCTGCATGATCTCCCACCGTTCGGGCGAGACCTGGGACGACTTCATCGCGGATCTCGCCGTCGGCACCGGCGTGGGCCAGATCAAGGCCGGGGCGCCGGCCCGCGGTGAGCGAGTGGCGAAGTACAACCGGCTGATGGGCATCGCTCTCGCTCATTCCGAGCTGCCCTACGGACTGAGCTGAGGCACCCGGAGGAGCTCACTCCCCGCGAGGGTTGTAGACGAGGGAGTCCGAGGCGCCGAAGTCGCGCAGGACCTGAAGCGCCTGCGCATGGCGCACGCCGGCGGTCACGTCGATGCCGCGGGCAGAGAGCTGCTCCATCCAGTCGGCGACCATCGGGCCCTCGTCGAATCCCGTGGCCTCCTCGACCTCGGGACCGTCGGCTCCGATCACCAGTGAGCGCACGCCGCTCCACAGCACGGCGCCGAAGCACTGCACGCAGGTGCGTGCGTTGACGACGAGCTGGCGACGCGTGCCGCCCGCACCGAGGTCCCAGCCGCCCATCCGCTGCTGGGCGAGGGAGAGCGCGGTGACCTCGGCGTGCAGAGCGCTGAGCCCGGTGCGGGGCACGAGGTTCACGCCCACGGACAGCACGGTCCCGTCCTCCTCGACCACGAGTGCGGCGAACGGGCCCCCGTCGCCCGAGCGCCAGGTGAGATCGGCCAGCTCATCGGCCACGTCCATCCGCTCCTCGAGCGTGGGGAGCACGGCCGGCAGCTCCTCGAGACGGTCGACGAGCCATCCCGGGAGCTCCATATGCAGCGTCGTGACCAGGCCCATCGCGTGCTCCTCTCGAGGCGGAGGGGTTCGCCCACCGGACTCCCGCTTGCTGTGACGTGGGCTCATCGTACGAGGCCGGGGCGTGCGTCGAGCGGGTTCGGATCGGGTGCTGCACGAGATCCATCCAGTGCTCGCCCGAGTGCTCATCTTCTATGTATCCTGTAGTTCTCTACCGTGTGCATTCGCACCTCGCTGTATCGTCTGCAAATCTTCAGACGGTGTTTGCACATGCTTGGGATACTCTCCTTGCATCCGTGCGTCACAACTGCATCGCATCCGCACACACCCCCTCCCCAACGACCCACGAGAGGCACCGACATGGCCGCCAGGAACGACCGCGAGAGCGTGTTCACGACGCTGCGCAGTGAGATCCTCGAGGGCGAGCTCGCCCCCGGCGCTCCCCTGCGTGAAACGGCTCTGGCCAGCCGTTTCGAGGTCTCGCGCACGCCCGTGCGCGATGCTCTGTCGCGGCTCGAGCAGGCGGGGTTGGCCGTGCGCGCGGCGCGCGGTCTCGCCGTGCGCGGCGTGGACCCCCAGGTGCTCCTGCAGGCGCACGACGCGCGCATCCCGCTCGAGGAGCAGATCGCCGGCGATGCCGCCGTGCACCGCACCGTGCAGGACGTGCTGCGGCTCGAGGCGCTCCTGGACCGCGACCACGCACTCGAGGACTACGACCCCGCCGAGCTCGCCCGCCGCGACCTCGCCGCCCATCGGGCGCTGTGGACCGCCGCGCAGAACCCGGTGCTCAGCGAGCTGCTGGAGGCCCTGGCGGTCCACCTGGCACCCGGAGCGAGCGCGCTGCTCGAGGTGCAGGGGCGCTGGGAGGACTCCCTGGCCTCCCGCACCGAGATGCTGCGGGCCATCGGCGACCGGGATGCGGCGGCAGCGCGCGCGATCGCCCGCTCACGCCACGAGGCCGATCGCGAGGCCCGTCTGCAGCTGCTGCGCGAGGCCACGATCGCCGAGGCCGCACGGACCGAGGACGAGCCCCGCAACTGACCCGTGGCGAACGTCAGCCCAGGTCAGGCCCGCTCGCGCACCTCGCCCACGGAGGCGCTCAGGTCGTCGGCGAACGCCTGCGCCTCCTCGTCGTCGAGGTCGTGCACGGTGATGCGCAGGTGCTGGTCGGCCGACGCTCCGGCGCGCGGGGCCGTCGGCCCGTCGTCGGCCCCGAGGTCGAACTCGGCGCCGGTGCGCACGAGCCATCCGCGGCGCATCAGGCGCTCGGAGACCGCTCGGGCATCGACCCCGCACCCCACCCAGAGGCTCATCCCGTCCTGCTCCGCGACCTCGAGGTCGCGAGCTCGCAGGAGCTCGCGCATCCGGGCACTGCGATCGGCGTAGTGGGCGGCGGCGCGGTCGATGAGGGCGCGGGAGTCCTCGTCGGAGAGGAGGGCGTGCGCGATGCGCTGCAGGAGGTGGCTGACCCAGGTGGTGCCGGGGCTCAGGCGCAGGGCGAGGCGGGAGGCGGTGCGCTCGTCGGAGGCGACCAGCGCGAGGCACAGATCGGGGCCCAGGAACTTCGAGACCGAGCGGACCAGGGCCCAGCGCGCGTGCCCGGGACCGACGATCGAGCGGAACGGGGCGCGGGCGAGCATCGAGTAGTAGTCGTCCTCGATGACCAGCACGAACGGGTGGTCGGCCAGCACTGTGCGCAGCTGCTCGGCGCGGCGCGCGCTGAGCGAGGCCCCGGTGGGGTTCTGCGCCCGCGGGGTGCAGACGATCGCACGGACACCCGCCTCGAGCGCGGCCGTCAGGCCGTCGACGGTCATGCCCTCGTCGTCGACGGGGATGCCCACGGGCCGGTAGCCGCCCAGGCGCACGGTCTGGATGCTCGCGAGGAAGCAGGGGTCCTCGAGGCCCACGGCGTCGTCGCGCTCGAGGACCTGGGCGAGGAGACGCTCGATCGCATCGACGGCGCCGCCGGTGACGGTGATGTGCCGGGTCGAGGGGACATCCGGTTCCATCCACTGGCGCGCCCATGTCTCGAGACCGGCGTCGACCACGGGTTCGCCGTACAGCACGGGCCGGCCGGTGACCGCGCGCAGCGCCCGGGAGGGATCGGGGATGAAGCGCGGGGCGGGGTTGCCGCTCGCGACGTCGCGCAGCGGGCCCGCCGGTGCGGCGCCCTCCTGGGGGATGCGTGCGCGCCCCGCGATGCGGGTGCCGGCACGGCCCTGGGCGACCACGATGCCCGCACGGGACAGCCGGCGATAGGCGGCGACGGCGGTGTTGCGGTTGACCCCCACCTGCTCGGCCAGGGTGCGGACGGGCGGGAGCGGATCGCCGGCGCCCAGCACGCCGCGCTCAACGAGCCCGCGCACGCTGTCGGCGATCTCGAGGGCGGTGGATCCCGTGATGCCGGCGGTCGACGCGGCGGTCGATGCGGCGAGGGAGACGCTGTCCTGAGCGTTCACCGTCTGCTGCTCGCCGTCGTCCACGCTCGGCAGTCTAGGGGGCGGACCGTCGGCCGAACGACCCTCGAGGTACGGCCCGGGCCGTGCTACTTTTTGGCCTAGGTCATAGTTCCCACAGCCGCGCACCACCACTCGCCGCCGGGAACCGCCACCGCACACCCCCGCTTCACCCATCCACGCTCGCACCCGTGCACCCTGAGGAGACGCCATGAGCGCACCCGCATCCACCACCCCTGCCACCAGCGCCGACGCCGCGCAGGAGCCCGCCGCGGGCACCGTCCGCGTCAAGCGCGGACTCGCCGAGATGCTCAAGGGCGGCGTGATCATGGACGTCGTCGACGCCGAGCAGGCGAGGATCGCGCAGGACGCGGGCGCCGTCGCGGTGATGGCCCTCGAGCGCGTGCCCGCCGACATCCGCGCGCAGGGAGGCGTCGCCCGCATGAGCGACCCGCAGCTCATCGAGCAGATCCAGCAGGCCGTCACGATCCCCGTGATGGCGAAGGCCCGCATCGGCCACTTCGTCGAGGCGCAGATCCTGCAGGAGCTGGGCGTGGACTACGTGGACGAGTCCGAGGTCCTCTCCCCCGCCGACCACGCCCACCACATCGCCAAGCAGGACTTCACCGTGCCGTTCGTGTGCGGGGCGACGAACCTCGGCGAGGCCCTGCGGCGCATCGCCGAGGGCGCCGCGATGATCCGCTCCAAGGGCGAGGCCGGCACCGGCGACGTCTCCGAGGCCACCCGCCACATCCGCACCATCCGCGCCGAGATCCGCCGCCTGTCCTCCCTGCCCGAGGAGGAGCTCTACGTCGCCGCGAAGGAGCTGCAGGCCCCGTACCCGCTGGTCGCGGAGGTCGCGGCGACCGGGACACTGCCCGTCGTCCTCTTCACCGCCGGCGGGATCGCCACGCCGGCCGACGCCGCGATGATGATGCAGCTCGGGGCCGACGGCGTCTTCGTCGGCTCCGGCATCTTCACCTCCGGCGATCCCGCGAAGCGCGCCGCGGCCATCGTGCAGGCGACGACCTTCCACGACGATCCCTCCGTGGTCGCCGACGTCTCGCGCGGGCTCGGCAAGGCGATGGTCGGCATCAGCGTCGCGGACCTCCCGGCGCCGCACCGCCTGGCCGAGCGCGGATGGTGAGCTCCGAGGCGGCGAACGGAGCGCGCGGGGAGAGCCCACTGCCGGAGCTGCGCGTCGGCGTCCTCGCCCTGCAGGGCGACGTGCGCGAGCACGAGGCCATGCTGCGGGGACTCGGCGCCCACGTGGTGCGCGTGCGCCGGCCGACGGATCTCGAGCGCTTGGACGCGCTCGTGCTGCCGGGCGGCGAGTCCAGCGTCATCGACCGCCTCTCCCGCCTCACGGGCCTGCGCGGCCTGTTGCGGGAGCGCGTGCGCGACGGTCTCCCTGTGCTCGGCACCTGCGCGGGGCTCATCCTGCTGGCCGATCGGATCCTCGATGCCGCGCCGGGCCAGGAGACGTTCGGCGGCCTCGACGTGCTGGTGCGCCGCAACGCCTTCGGCACCCAGACCGACTCCTTCGAGACCGCCCTGGTCACGCCCGCGATCGATGGGCCGCCCGTGCGCAGCGCCTTCATCCGCGCACCGCTCGTCGAGGAGGTCGGCGGGGGCACGGCGGGGAGGGACGCCGCTGTCGAGGTGCTCGCGTCCCTGCCCGACGGCCGCGTGGTCGGGGTGCGCCAGGGCGACCGCATCGGCCTGGCCTTCCACCCGGAGGTCACCGGCGAGGACCGCTTCCATCGCCTGCTGGTCGAGGCGGCGCGGAGGTGGGCAGACGACACCGCGATGGAACGGACGGCCCGGGACATGCCGTGCGCGCGCGGATAGCCTGAGCACCACGGTCCTGTTCCCGCCGTCGCCGCTCCCATCGGGTGCCGCGACGTACGAGGAGGCCGTCGTCCGCCGTCGCGAAGGAGCCCGAAGATGAGCACCCCACCCACCTCGTCGACCGTGCCGTCGCCCGCCCCGTCGAACGTCCCGTGGCGCACGCTCGACGCGGGTCAGGCCTCCCGGATCCGCGTGTGGGAGCGTGGCAGCGGCGAGATCCGGACGGTCCACGTCTCGTCCGAGCGCCTCTTCGAGGCCCCGAACTGGCGGGCCGACGGGCAGCTGCTCGTGAACGCCGAGGGCGCGCTGTGGACCCTCCCGTCCGACGGCTCGCAGGCCCCTCAGCGGGTCGACGCGCCGGGACTGCCGCCCGTGAACAACGACCACGTGCTCGCCCCGGACGGCACCGGAGTCTTCGCCTCCGCGAGCGACCACCACATCTGGCACGTCCCCTTCGACGACTCCCCGATCCGCCGGGTGACCAGCGAGGACGGCGTCTGGCACTTCCTGCACGGCGTGAGCCCTGACGGGGCTTCTGCTCGGCTACGTGCGCATCGAGCTCAGCGGCGAGGACGCCTGGTCGCGGGCCCTGATCCACACCGTGCGCACCGACGGCTCGGACGACCGCCGGGTCACCACCGACCCCGGTCCCGCCGACGGCTGCGAATGGACGCCCGACGGCTCCTGGATCCTGCTGAACACCGAGCAGTTCTCGACGACCCCGGGCCATGCGCAGCTCGCCCGGGTGCGGCCCGACGGCACCGGCATCGAGCAGCTGACCTTCGACGAGCGCGTGAATTGGTTCCCGCACATCGCCCCCACCGGCGACGTCGCCGTCTACCTGAGCTTCCCGGCCGGCACGACCGGGCACCCCGCGGACCGTCCCGTCGAGCTGCGCATGGTCGACGTCGACGACTGGACGAGTCCGACGACGCTCGTCGCCCTCGACGGCGGCCAGGGCACGATCAACGTCCCCAGCTGGGCGCCGGACGGTTCGGCCTTCGCGTTCGTCGACTACCCGTTCCCGGACGCGCCGTCCCCGGACGACCCCGCTGCATGAGCCGGCGCGCCCGCACACGCGGAGTGGTCCCGCTGGCGCCCCGCCGGGCGGCGCGGCTGCGGGATGCCGAGGTCACGGCGCCGTGGGATGCCGCATCAACGGGCATCGTGCCACCCGGCTTCCGCGGCATCGGGCGCTCTGCGCCGCTGGTCCGGCGCGACCTGGATGGGGCCGGCGAGGACCTGCTCGGGTGGCGGATGCACACGCGCGCAGGCCTCGAGGTCGCCGTGGGTCCCGAGCACGGTCGGGAGGGCACCGTGCACCCCGGCGAAGTCATCGAGCTGCGCCTCGGCGTCGAACGGCTCGACCTCGGACCGCTCGGCGTCCGTGCACCGTGCCGCGTCCTCGAGGTCTTCGAGGAGCCCGACCGCCGCGGCCTCACCTACGGCACGCTCCCGGGGCATCCGGAGTCGGGGATCGAGCGCTTCGAGGTCCTCCGAGCGGCCGACGGCGCGCTGCGGCTGAGGATCTCCGGATACTCGCGGCCCGGCTCTCCTCTGGTCGGGGCCGGAGCCCCGCTCGCGCGGATCGTCCAGGAGCGCATCACGCGCCGGTACCTGCGGGCTCTGGACGAGGAATGACGAGACGGCCGGCCCCTCGCGGCGCGGCCAAGGACGGTACGTGCACTCTTCGGCGGGCCGCGGCGCGGTCTCAGGCGACGTGCGCGAGCGCGGCGGCGGCGATCGCCTCGACCGCGCCGAGGCCCCACTGCTCGAGAGCCGCGTCCCGCTCGGCCGGATCGGTGCCGCGCACGGTGAGCAGCATCCTGGCGCCATGGCCGGTGCCCTCCAGGAGCTCGAAGCGCACCTTGTCGCCGGGCTCCCCGGCCCCCGTGTCGAAGGCGATCAGCCGCGGGGCCTCGACCTCGGTGACGGTGCCGAGCACGACCTCCGGGGCCTGCGGAGCGCGCAGCTCCTCGCCGACGCGGGGCACCGCATGGGCGACCTCGGGTTCCGCGGCACCGCCGAGGAACAGCTCCCAGGCTACCTCCGGGGGGCACACCAGCTGCCGCTCGAACCGAGCCGACCAGCACTCGGCCGTCTCCTCCATCACGGGCCGACCGAGCGCGAAGCGGTGGGCGAGCTCCTCGTGGCGGGCGTACCGGGGGCCCGGTTCCTGCGGAGCCTCCCCCACGATGACGGAGCCGAGCAGCTCGAGGCAGGACTCCCATCCGGTGGCGACGCTCGCCGCGGCGGGACGATCAGCGAGCCGGTCGGTGAGGACGAGCTCGGTGCCCTCGTCGTCGCCGGAGAGCTCGAGGGTCACCACGTCCGTGTCCCAGGTGAAGCGCAGCAGGCGGGGCGGATCGAGGGCGAGCACCTCCCCGAACTCGGCGGGGTCCCCCGCGAACTCGGCGAAGCGCACGGTCCCGCCGGTGCGCAGCTCGAACTCCGGTGCGCCGGGGAACCACGTGGCCAGGTGCTCGGCCTCGGTCACGGCGCGCCAGACGCGGTCGATCGGGTGGGGGTAGCGACGGCGGACGACGATGTCCGTCCCTCCGTCGACGTCGTGCAGCTCGGGGTCGGAGCGGGTCATGTCGTCTCCTCGTCCTCCATACGGTCCAGCCGGTCGCCCAGTCGGTCGAGCCGGTCCTCCCACAGCCAGCGGTACGGCGAGAGCCAGTCCGCGAGCTGCGCGAAGGGCTCAGGACGCAGGGCGTACCAGCGCTGCCGCCCCTCGGCACGGGCCTCGACGAAGCCGTTCTCGCGCAGCACCCGCAGCTGTTTGGACACCGCGGCCTGCGGTGCTCCGGTGCGCTCGATGAGCGTGCCGACGGGCGCCGGCCCCTCCCGCAACACGTCGAGGATCTCCCGGCGCAGCGGCAGGGCGAGCACGGTGTGCACGGTGGTGGACGGGGCGTCGGGATCGGCGTCGTGGTCGACGGAGGACATGAGGCATGTATACCTTCGGCGACATATGTCAGTCAAGGCATTCATCGGTCGCGCCGGGCACGACGTCGGCCCGCGCCCCCTGTAGAAGGGGCACGGGCCGGGACCCGCCGGACACGGGACGCTCGGAGCATCAAAGCGCGCAGAGCCGACGTGCCGCGAACGCGGCCGGTGGCCAGAGCGGTGCCGGTCCTCAGGGGCCGGCGCGGAGGTCAGCGGGTCTGCTGCGTCGTGGTCTTTCAGGCGCCGGGGTTGACCAGGCCCTTCGTGCTGCGCGCGTTCTCGAACCGCGCCTGGACATCCGCCCAGTTCACGATGTTCCAGATCGCCTTCACGTAATCGGCCTTCACGTTCTGGTAATCCAGGTAGAACGCGTGCTCCCACATGTCCAGCTGGAACAGCGGCACCGTCGCGACCGGGATCCCGTTCTGCTGATCGTAGAACTGCTCGATCACCAGGTTCCCCTCGATCGGCTCGTACGCCAGGATCGCCCAGCCCGACCCCTGGATCCCCAGAGCCGCCGCCGTGAACTGCGCCTGGAACGCATCGAACGACCCGAAGTACTCGTCGATCGCGCTCGCCAGCTCACCGGTGGGCTTGTCCCCGCCCTCGGGCGAGAGGTTCTTCCAGAAGATCGAGTGGTTCGTGTGACCACCCAGGTTGAACGCCAGATCCTTCGACAGCTGGTTGATCGAACCGAAATCGTTCGCCTCGCGCGCCGCCGCCAGCTTCTCCAGCGCCGTGTTCGCACCCTTCACATAGGTCGCATGGTGCTTGTCATGGTGCAGCTCCATGATCCGGCCCGAGATATGGGGCTCCAGCGCCGCGTAGTCATAATCGAGATCGGGAAGCGTGTACTCCGCCATCGTGGATTCCTCTCCTGTGGCTGATTGGACGTCTTCGACCGTAGGACCTCAAGTGCACGTGAGGTCAAGGGCCGGGACGCGGGGCATCGGCCGGGCCGGCCGACGCTCTCACCGAGGATTGACCTCAAGCGCGCATGAGGTTCTACCGTCGAGGGATGCGGGAGCACCCGCGACGAGCGAGGAGCGAGCGAGGAAGGAGCCGCGAGCGTGACCTATGTGATCGCCCTGCCCTGCGTGGACGTGAAGGATCGCGCCTGCGTGGACGAGTGCCCCGTGGACTGCATCTACGAGGGGAACCGGTCGCTGTACATCCAGCCCGACGAGTGCGTGGACTGCGGCGCCTGCGAGCCGGTGTGCCCGGTCGAGGCGATCTTCTACGAGGACGATCTGCCCGACGAGTGGGCGGACTACTACAACGCCAACGTCGAGTTCTTCGACGAGCTCGGCGCCCCCGGCGGCGCCGCGAAGACCGGTGTCATCGACAAGGACCACCCGCTCATCGAGGCGCTGCCCCCGCAGGAGAATCCCCTGGAGTGAACTCTCAGCAGGGCGGGCCCGCAGTGGATGCAGGACTCCGCTGAGGGGTCAGCTTCCCTGCAGAACGGCCCAAGCGATGAGCGAGTCGAGGCGGCGAATATCGGCCCCCTTCTTCAGCAGGACCTTGATGTGCCCGGCCTTCGTCCACAGCTCGAGCTCTGAGTTCAGATCGAGGAAACCGCCCGCGTTCTCCGATGACCACATAAGGATGCTCGAGTAGGGCAGGGAGTAGATCTCGACCTTCTTCCCGGTCACCCCCTGTGCATCCCGGACGATCAGTCGCTTCGTCGTGAAGATCGCGGAGTCACGGAACGTCTTGAAAGCAGTGACAGCCTGCTCCCCCTGGACGAGAAGGCTCGTCACGTCGTCCGGAACGGGAATCTCCTGCTGCAGCGTCCACGAGGTGATGGCGGGGATCGAGTCCATGAACGAATGATGCCATCGATGGGAGCCATCTATCCCCGGTTCCCCACGCCGCTCTCATGGACTCACCGGAAGGGCATCCGGTGAATGCCCCTCGAGTCCAGCCGTTTCCTCCTCAGGCGGAGCCTGCGGCGGGTGCACGACCGTCACCAGCACCACCGAGATCATCATCAGCAGCAGCCAGGCCACCATCTTCGTGAGCGGCACCGGCTCCCATCCCGCCTGCTGGTGCGGGTAGATCCAGGCGCCGGCGGCGGTGCCCACGTTCTCGGCGACCCACAGGAAGAACGCGGTGCCGGCGAAGGCCGCGAGCACCGGCATGCAATGCCAGGCGCCGCCACGGTGGTTGCGGAAGCTCATCATGCATCGGCCGAACAGAAGCGCCACCAGCACGAGGAGCACCCAGCGGGCGTCGGGCAGGAAGTGGTGGGTGAAGAAGTTCGCGTAGATCGCCGCTGCGAGCAGCGCCGTCGCCCATCGCGGCGGGTAGCGCGTGAATCGCAGGTCGAACAGCCGCATCACGCGCACCATGTACGAGCCGACCGCGGCGTACATGAACCCCGTGTACAGCGGGACCGCGCCGACGCGCAGAAGGCCCTCGCTCTCGTACTCCCACGAGCCGACATGGGTCTTGAACACCTCCATCGCGGTGCCCACGACGTGGAACATCACGATCGTGCCCATCTCGCGAAGTGTCTCCAGGCGCAGCGCCAGCATGAGGACCTGCAGCGCGAGCGCGGCGATCACCAGCGCATCCGCCCGTGCGAGCGGCGCACCCTCGAGGTACAGCAGCCGCGCGAGCACGAGCAGCGCGAGCATCGAGGCGCCGAACACGCACGCCCACGCCTGCTTGAGCGTGAAGACCACGAGCTCGAGGGCGCGCAGACGCCACGGGCCGGCGTTCTCGGCGAGCGCGCGCGTGCGCCGGTGCGCCCAGGCGTCGATCCGCTGCTCGAGCGGGGTGAAGGTGCGCGAGCGAGCGTCGGACCGGGCCCGCTGTTCACGGTTGTCGTCCCCCATGCGGCGAGGCTACGAAGATCCTCCGTGCCACGGGCGGGGGAACGACGCAGGTCAGGAGAAGGAATCGCGTCACCCCTGGGGAGATCCTGTGTGCTCGGCAGTGCGCCGGTCACCGGCGGCTTCGTCCACCGGGGTGCAGGACCCTGCTCGGCCGTCACCCGGTGCGGGGCGGACCCCCGTGGACGTTCGCTCCGGCAGGCGGGGGGATCGGCCCGCGCGCGAGCGGGTCGTCGGTCTCGCGCATCCAGCTCTCCAGGCGTGCTCTCATCTCGACCAGGACGTCTCCGTAGGCGGGGTCGTCGACGAGATTGCGGGACTCACCCGGGTCGAGCGGGAGATCGAAGAGCATCTCCGTCTCCGGCGCCCGGTCGCCCCATCCCCTCTCCACGAGGTACTCCTTGCTGGGACCCGCATCGGTGTGCTCGAGGATCCTGTGGTCGAGCTGTCGGAACGCGCGGGCATAGGCGAAGCGCTCGGTGCGCACGGTTCGCTGCGGCTCGTAGTCCACGTGGTAGGTGAGCTCGGCATGGACGGCGTCGTGCAGCGTGACCCCTTCGTCCTCGAGAAGGGGGGCCAGTGACGTGCCGCGCAGCCCCTCGGGGGCGGGCACCTCCGCGAACTCGCAGAGGGTGGGGAACAGATCCAGCTGGCTGACCAGCGCGTCGCTCACGGTGCCGGGGCGGACGCCTGGCCCGCGCATCATCAGCATGACCCCGAGGCCGGCGTCGGTGAGCGTGCATTTCATCCCCGGGAACGCCGGTCCGTGGTCCGTCGTGCAGATGACGAGCGTGCGATCGGCGATTCCGGCGCGATCGACCGCATCCAGCACCGCGCCCACCGCGTCGTCGAGACGCCGCACGCTCGCCGAGTACCCCGCCATGTCCTCGCGGGTCTCCGGCGAGTCCGGCAGGTGCGCCGGCGCCCGCAGATAGCGGGCGTCGTCGTGGCGTCCCGGCTCCGGATAGGGACGGTGGGTCTCGATGACGCCGATCTCGAGGTAGAACGGCTCCTCGTGTGCGCCCGACACGAATTGGGCCGCGACCGGTCCCACGTCGACGGCCGAGTGGCTGTCGACCGGCAGGATCTCGTCGAATCCGAGCAGCGCCGGGTCCTCGGAGACGTGCTGCAGCCCCGCGAGAGCCGTGTGGTAGCCCGATCGGCCCAGGACGTGGCTGAGATGCTGCGTGGGATCGGTGAGGGAGAAGCCCCGATGGCTGAGACCCAGCATCCCGACCTCGTGCGGCCAGCGCCCGGTGAGCAGCGCCGCCCGGCTCGGGGAGCACGTCGGCGATGCGGAGAACGCGTGCCGGAAGACGATTCCCTGCTCGGCGAATCGCTGCATCCGCGGGGTGGGCGCGGCGTACCCGTACGGGCTGATCCAGCGCCCCGTGTCGTGGGAGTTCAGATAGATGATGTTCGGTCTCACGGGATCAGCCTTCGGCGGCCTCGGACAGGGCCTTCTCGTACTCGTCCCGCATGGTGTCCCCGCCGTTCTTCTTCCAGGTCTTCACCGCTCCGGCCCACGCGCTCACGGGTTTGCGCCCCTGGATGATGTCGCTCTCGATGTCACCCAGAGCGCTGCCGATCTGCTTGCCTTTGCGGGACTGCGTCTCGGAGTAGAGACCCGTCGTCGGGTTCTTCACGGCGTTCGGGATCGAGGCGGCCTCCGCCGCGTGCTGGTCCTTGGTCACCTCGGGCGCTCCGGGGGTGAAGTTCACCCACGGCCCCTGGCCCACGTACCGCAGGGCCAGCTGGGTCTCGTTGCGGCCCTTCTCCGTCAGCACGGGGTCCGTGCCCTTGAGCTCGTGGTCCACCCCTTCGATGCCGAACATCTTGAAGGTGTACTCCTCGCTGCCGAACGGGGCCGCGAAGTAGTTGAGCACGTCCAGCAGCGCCTCGGCCCGGTCCTCGGCCTTCTTGCTGATCGCAGTGATGTTCTGCGAGGTCGGACCGTGCCAGATCGGTGCCGTTCCCCCGCCGTCGGCCTTGGGCGGCTGGAGGACGTTCAGTCGGAACCCGTCGGGGAGGGGGTAGTTCTGGAAGTCGGCCCAGGCGGTGAGCGTCCCCTGCAGCAGCGGTGTGGTCCCGTTGATGACCCAGGTCTTCTGCTTCGGGCCGTCCGCCGTGAAGGCATCCGGATGGAGCAGCCCGTCCTTGACCATCGCGCGCACCGCCTCGAGGGCATCCTCCTGCCGCTCGTGCTCGTTCGCACTGGTCAGCTTCCCGTCGGCCTCGGACCAGCCGTTGGGGATCTCGAACATCTCGCGCACGAACTGGGTGGGTGCACCGCCGAGCGCCCATTGCTTGCCGCCGGTGAGCTCGCGGCACGCGTCGGTGAAGTCCTCCAGGGAATCGGAGGTCACCTCCACGCCCTTGTCCGCGAGGAAGTCCTTCCGCGTGTACATGACGATGGACTGCATGCCTCCGCGGGGGATCGGAATGGCGAAGATCTTTCCGCCGTAGACGCAGGCCTGCCAGGTCTCGGTGGAGATGTTCGCCAGGAACGGGTACTTCTTGACGGCGTCCCCGGACAGCAGGTCCGTGAGGTCCGCCGCCTTCGCGGAGAGCATCGCGGGAAGGCTCGGCACGTCGCCCGGGAAGAAGGTGAAGATCTCCGGCAGCTTGTCGCCGGCCAGCGTCGTCTGGAACCGGTCCGCGAAGTCGCCCGTGGGGACCACGGTCACCTTCATCGTGCAGCCCAGGCGCTTGTTGAGCTCCTGCCAGTACTTGTTCTTGTCCATCGCCGGCGGGGCGGGGTTGTTCGTCAGGGCGAACACCCCGAAGTCCTTCCCGTCGCCGGGGGTGCCCTCCGTGACCTTCTTGGGCTTCTCCGGATAGGTCAGCATGGCGTCGCTGACCCCGTCCTCACCGGGCAGGTCGAATTCGATGCCCTTGTAGGGGATGTGGCTCGGGAACACGGCGTCCGAGTTGTCGCCGACGGCCGCGCTGCCGCGGCCCTCGTTGCTGCATCCGGCGACGGTGAGAGCGCCGAGGGCGCCCGCTCCGAGTGCGCCGACGCCGAAGGCGCGACGGGAGAGGCCTCGTGCGGCGGATGCGGTGGGGTTGTTCGGGGTGCTGTCCATGGTCTGACTCCTCATCGAGTGTGCGGACTGGTCGGAACGGGTCGGGACTGGTCGGGAGACCTCAGGTGTGGGCGCGGTCGGCCGCTGCGGGGCTCATCCCTTGACCGCGCCGGTGAGCATGCCCTTCGCGAAGTGGCGCTGGAGGAAGGGGTAGACGATCAGCACCGGCAGCACGGAGACCACGAGGATCGCCATCTGCAGGGAGATCTGCGGTGGGAGCGAGGCGCCGTCGATGCCGATGTCCTGGCTGCCCAGCTGGGTCCCCTGCACCACGTAGGTGCGCAGGACCATCTGCAGCGGCCACTTGCTGTTGTCGTTGAGGTACAGCAGGGCGTTGAAGAACGAGTTCCAGTAGCCGACGGCGTAGAACAGGCCGACCACGGCGAACACGGCCTTGGACAGCGGCAGTCCGATCCGCAGGAACAGCTGCAGCTCACCGGCGCCGTCCACCTTCGCGGAGTCGAGGATCTCCTGGGGCAGCTGCACGAAGAAGGAGCGCACGACGACCACGTTGAAGGCGGAGACGCAGGTGGGGATGATGAGCGCCCAGAGCGTGTCGAGCAGCCCCAACTGCTGCACGACCAGGTACCCGGGGATGATGCCGGGGCCGAACAGGAGGCTGATGAGCACGATCAGCAGCAGGGGGCGGTTGCCGAAGGTGCCCCGGCGGCTGAGCGCCCAGCCCAAGGATGCGGTGAGGGCGAGGCTGATCGCGGTGCCGACCACGGTCACGAAGATCGAGACCCCGAGGGCGCGGGTGACGACGCCGCCGGCGAAGATCAGCCGGTAGGAGTCGAAGTCGAGGCCCTTGGGGAGCAGCACGAAGCCGCCGGCATCGGTGACCTGCTCGGGACTCGCGACAGACGTGGACACGACCCCGATGAAGGGGACGACGACCGCTGCGCAGCAGATCAGGAGGACGATGCCCTTGATGATCGACTCGACCGGTCCGGGTGTCGGAATGCCGTCGATCATGCGGCGGCGTCTGCGCTTCGGGGCCTGGGGTGCAGACGTCGCCGTGGGACGGATGCTCTGTGCGGTGCTCATGCCTTGTACACGCCTTCCTCGCCGAACATGTGCGCGATCTTGTTGGCGCCGAGCACGAGGATCAGTCCGACGATCCCCTTGACCAGGCCGACGGCCGCCGCGACTCCCCAGTACCCGCCGACGACGCCGTTGTTGTAGACGTACGTGTCCAGCACCTGGGCGACGCCTGTGCCCACGGCGTCCTGCTGGAGGATCAGCTGCTCGAAGCCCACGGAGAGCGAGTCGCCGAGCTTGAGGATGAACAGCATGATGATGATCGGTCGCATGCCCGGCAGGGTCACGTGCCAGGTCTGGCGCCAGCGCGAGGCACCGTCGACCGAGGCGGCCTCGTAGAGGGACTTGTCGATGCCCGCGAGCACGGCGAGGAAGAGGATCGTCGCCCAGCCGGTGTCCTTCCAGATGACCTGCGAGGTGAGGAGCGCGTAGAAGACGTCGGCGTTGCCGATGATGTCCACTGCCTTCCAGCCGTGGTCCTGGAGGAAGTTGTTGAGCAGTCCGGCTCCGCCCAGCATCTGCTGGAACAGGGCCACCACGATCACCCACGAGAGGAAGTGCGGGAGGTAGAGGACGGACTGCACGGCCTGGCGGATCCTGTTCGAGACGAGGCTGTGCAGGGTCAGGGCCAGCAGGATCGGGGCCGGGAAGACGAACACGGTCTGCAGCAGGGTGATGATCAGGGTGTTCTTCAGGGCGTTGAGGAACTCCGGGTCCCCGTTGAAGAGGATCGAGAAGTTCTCGAAGCCCACCCACAGGCTCTTCCCGATGCCGAGATACGGCTGATAGTCCTGGAAGGCGATGACGTTCCCGCCGAGCGCGAGGTAGTGGAACGTGACGATGACGGCGATGCCCGGGAGCGCGAGCAGCAGCACGGTGCGGTCGCGCCACATGCGCTTGTACCAGGGGAGCCGACGACGGCGCAGGGGTCGGCCCGTGCCACCAGGCGCAGCGGCCGGCTCGCCCGGACCGGTCGACCCGGCCGTCCCGCCCGCTCGAGGAGGGCTGATCTTCTGTGTGCTTGACGTCTGTTCGAGGGTCACGGGGGCCCTCCCTTCTGCAGGCCGTTCACCATCCGTGGTCGATGAGCGGGAATGCGGTATGACGGGGTGAAAGCGGTTGCCGAACGGCTTGTGCTCCCACCGTGGGGCGAGGGGGATGAGCGGGTCTCAGCGTGGGCGGATCCGGGAGACCGGGAGCGAGGACCAGGGACGACACCGTCCGAGTGATCGATCACTTGATTCCCACGTTAGAGGGTGCGGTACCGCCTGACAAGGGGTCAACGCGCTTGCCGCCGGTTGCCACGTCGTCCACGGGCGGGGCCCGACTCGCGCGCGCCCTCGACACGCGGGAAGATGCAGGTGCGAGGCCTGTGGTCACGGTCGACCACGCGCCGCACGGCCGGAGAGCGAGTGCGACGCGCCCACGAGGAGAGGACCCGAGCGGGGACGGGACACGGAGATCGGGAGAAGAGGAGTGCGATGTCGGGGCTGACGGGCAGGGCGACCATCTGGCAGGTCGCGGCGCGCGCGGGGGTCTCCCACCAGACGGTGTCGCGATTTATCAACGGTGATCCGCGCATGCGCCCCGAGACGCGGGCGCGCGTCGCGGCATCCGTCCGCGAGCTCGGCTACCGCCCCAATCTCGCGGCCCGCTCCATGCGCACGCAGCGCAACCAGCGCGTGGCCGTGGTGCTTCCTGCGATGATCCACCAGGGTCTCGCGATGGCCCTGGGCGGCGCCGTCCTCGCCGCCAACGAGGAGGGTTACGCGGTGCAGGTCGTCAGCGAGAGCGGTGACCTCGAGGAGCGTGCGGATCGCGTGCGGGAGATCGCGGAGTCCGGAGACGTCGACGGCGTGCTCGCGCTGATCCCGCTCCCCCCGGCGTCACCGGGCGCCTCGCCGAGCAGAGCCGCGGTGGTGATCGCCGACGACTACGACGAGGGCTCGCGCTCGATCGGGGAGCTCGCCGACGCGAGCCCGATCGCGGAGATGATCGAGCATCTCGCAGACCTCGGGCATCGCCGATTCCTCCACGTCACGGGCGAGCTGCGCTTCCACTCCGCTCGCGAGCGGAAGCGGGTCTTCGTCGAGACGATCGAGGGGCTCGGGCTGGGACCGGCGCGCGTTCACGAGGGGACCTGGACCGCGCAGGCGGGACGCGAGGCGATCAGCGCTCTCGGCGACGTCGATCGGCCCACCGCGATCATCACCGCGTGCGACCCCACGGCCGCCGGCGTTCTCGAAGCGGCTTCCGAGCGCGGCTGGTCGGTCCCCGGAGACCTCAGCGTCACGGGCTGGGACAACCATGTCCTGGGCGCGAACATGCGACCCTCCCTGACCACGGTCGACACCGACCATCGACAGCTCGGGCGCAACCTCATGCATCGACTCACGGCCTCGCTGCGGAACGAGGACCCGCCGGCCGACGAGGCGCCCCTGAACGAGATCCTCTGGCGCGGCTCCACAGGCCCGGCGCCCCGCTGATCAGGCACTGCCTGCGCGGGCGATCTCAGGGGGCCAGGCTCGTCGCGACCCCCGCGAGCACCATCGCCAGCTGCGTCTCGAACCGCTCCTGCGGGTCGGACCTCAGGTGCCCCGTGCGGCGCACGAGCGGCGCATGCTCGCCGATGAACGCGTCCCTGCGCTCCGGGTCGTAGCGCTCGGGATCCTTCTGCGCGGACTGCGAGCGCTCCTGCTCCTCGATCACGAAGCCGACCACGAAGGCCGTCACCAGCTCCGCGGCGTCGACGGCGGTCTCGAGAGGGGTCCCGCCAGCGGTCCACGCCTCGAGCCACGGCTCCTGGGCTCGCAGCACGTCCGGGTCGGTGAGCCGGGTGCCGCTGAAGGTGCGGGCGCCGTCGCGATGCACCAGGTACTCGCGACGCAGAGCCCGTGCGTACTCGCCGAGCGATTCCAGGGTGCTCGCTCCGGGGCGGGGCGCGGAGGAGGCGATCACCCGCCGCTGGATCTCGGTCCCCATTTCGTCGAGGAGCTCCTGCTTGCCGTTCACGTGCCAGTAGAGCGCGGGCGCCTTGACGTCCAGCCGGGAGGCGACGGCGCGCACGGTGACGGCGTCCGCCCCTGCCTCGTCGAGCACGTCGAGGGCGGCCTCCACGATGCGCTGCCTGGTGATCCCCTTCGCCATGCTTGACACCTTAACAAAGTTAAAGCATGCTGATGCCGCTATTGAACTTAGTTAAGGAAGAGGAGCGTCCCATGCGCGCAGCCGTCGTCACCACACCCGACAGCCTCCCCACAGCCACCGATTTCCCCGACCCCGAGCCCCAGCAGGGCGAGGAGCTGATGACCCTGGTGGGTGCCGGCATCCATCAGGTCGTGCGCTCGATCGCGTCCGGTCGTCACTACGGGAGCACGGACCGCTACCCGCTCGTGCCCGGGGTCGACGCCGTCGCGCGCCGTGCCGACGGCACCCTCGTATACACGGGCTTCGCGCGGGCTCCCTGGGGCACCATGGCCACCTCCATGGCCACGCCCTTCGGGCTCCCGCTCCCCTCCGGCGCCGATCCCCTCGCGATCGCCGCGGGGATGAATCCGGCCATGTCGGGCTACCTCCCGCTGGTGGACCACCGCGAGACGCACGGTGAGCTGGGCACCGTGCTCGTCCTCGGCGCCACCGGCATGGCAGGGCGCGCCGCCGTGCAGTCCGCCCTCGCCCTCGGAGCGTCGAGCGTGATCGCCGCCGGCCGCGACGAGCAGTCCCTGGCCGAGCTCACCTCACTCGGCGCGCGTCCCGCGGCGATCGGGCACTCTCCCGAGCCGCTGGCCGCGGAGATCGCCCGCTCCACCCCGTCCCTCGTGCTCGACTACGTCTGGGGCCCCGTCGCGGAGGCGACCTTCGCCGCTCTCGGACGACGCGGGCTCGGGGACGACGCCGCGCAGATCTCCTACGTCCAGATCGGGAGCCTCGCTGGGACCGACGCGCCCCTGCCCGCGAGCCTCCTGCGCAGCCGGCGCATCACCCTCAGCGGGAGCGGAGCGGGCTCGGTGGACACGCAGCAGCTGATGGCACGACTGCCCGGTCTGATGGACCTGATCGCCGACGGCACGCTGCAGATCCCCTTCACCGCGTACCCCCTCGCGCGTGTGGCCGAGGCCTGGCAGCACGCCGGCCGGGGCCGCGCGGTCGTGGTGCCCGACTGAGACCGGCTCAGCGCCGTGCATCAGGTGCGCCGGGCTCGTCGCGAGACACCACCCCACCCCGCCCCGGGCACCGCCCGGATGCCTGCCCCGGAACTCAGACATCTCTGCTCGCGAGGAACTCCGCTACAGAGGCGTCGAACAGATCCGGCCGCTCGAGGTTCGGATAATGGGCGACGCCGGGGATCTCCTCGTACTTCCCATCGGGGACCGAGGCGGCGAGCCGCTTCCCCATCCGTCGATGGTCCGTGCCGTCGACCGCCCCGCACAGGGCGAGGACAGGAACGTCGATCCGGTCCAGGCGCTCCCAGGTCTGCGTGACCGGCGTGAACGGCATCGGCGCGATCGGGATGCCGCCCGCATCGAGTCGGAGATGCTTGGCCACCGTGTCCCTCGCCATGGTCTCCACGAGCTCGACCACGCGCGGGTCCACACCGCCGCGCTCGCGGCGCGGGCCCGCCGTGAATTCACTGAACACCGAGATCCAGGCCTCGAGATCCCCGGAGGACTCGGCCGCCTGCCACCTCCGCAGGACGTCCAAGCACCACGGATCCGTGAAGGTCGGCTCGCTCGTGCCCGTACCGCTCACCACCAGGGCCGACGCCCTGCCGGGATGCTCGAGCGCGACATCCACCGCGGTCCCTCCGCCCATGGAGACGCCCGCCAGCACGGCCCGCTCGATCCCGAGGGCGTCGAGCAGGGCGATGACGTCGTCCCCGAGCCGGTAGGGGCTCCGCGCATCGGAGGACTCGCCGTGGCCGCGCGCGTCGGGGACGATCACTCGACGATCGGGGAAGGACGCGACCTGGGGTCTCCACATCCGATGATCCACCGCGCCGCCGTGGAGCAGGACCAGAGGGACTCCTTCCCGGGCGGGCGCTGCGGAGGCGGGGATGTCGAGGTAGGCGATCGTCTGTTCGGGGAGGGTGCGCCGCTGCATCGTCGCTATCATGACACCTAGGGTGTCATGATGTCGACATTTTGACAACCGAGGTGTCATGATTCTGTCATGAGCACTCCCCTGGATCCCGAAGAACTGGCCGATCGCCTCGCGGAGGTCTACGTCGCGATCGGGCCCGTGTATCGCACGGTCGCGCGGATCGTGGAGCGCAGCGAACCGATCATGGGCATGTCGACGGGAGTGCGCAACGTCCTGGATCAGCTGCGCCGCGGCGGCGACCTCACGGTGCCTCAGCTGGCGAGCGCCCAGGATCTGAGCCGGCAGTTCGTCCAGCGGATGGTCGATGATGCCTCCGCGGCCGGCTTCGTCGAGAGGCGCCGGAACCCCTCCCATCGGCGCTCGTTCCTCGTGCATCTCACGGCCGACGGGGAGGCCGCCATCGCCGCGGTCGCCGCTCGTGAGCACACGCTGATGGGTCAGGTGGGCGGCGAGCTCACCGGCGCCGAGGTCGACACGACGCTGCGGGTCCTGCACCACATGCAGCGTGCCCTCGTGGCGATCGACGACCGCGCCGCCCCGCCGCGCTGAGACGCATACGGGCCGTCTGGCGCGGGCGATGATCACGAACCCGTCAGCACCACCCGGTTGCCGTCCGGATCGGCCAGCACGAGGATGCGGGCCCCGCCGCCCGGCTGCGGTCCGTCGTGCGCGATGCCGTGCGTGAGGAGGCGCTCGGCGTCGGCGTCGATGTCCGTCACGACCAGGGACACCGTGGAGTGCCCGGCGCTCTCCGGCTCCGTCCACACCTGCAGTCCGAAGCCCGGCCCCAGGTGCCACTCGAGCAGCCCGGCCATGGGGCGGGCGTCCGGCGGCGAGCCGCACAGGATCGTGAACCACTCCTCGGCGCGGCCGACATCGGTCACCGCGCACTGCCCCAGAAGTCCTTCGAACACGGCGTACTCCTCTTCGCGGACGTCGTGGCCCATCCTGCTCCCGATCGCGGTCTGCCGCACCTCATGCACCTCGTGCTCCTCACCCTCCTGACAGCAGCATCCGCAGCTCCGCGGCGCGGGACTCGAGCGGCCACAGGCGGGTCTCGCCCAGGGTGACGAGCTCGCGCCCCGGCGGCGTGATGTGGCGGGCGATGTCCCCGATCAGGCCGCAGATCTCCTCCGGAGCCGGCAGGCGATCCATGAGCTGCACGCGCTCCTGACCGACCTCCAGGACCAGTGCGCGCGGTTCACCCTCTGATCCGGTGATCCGCAGCTGCACGTCTCTCCTGCCGACGGACCGGGCGAGTTTCCGCGCCGCTCCGGGCAGCCCCTCGGCCCTCTGGTCGGCGATCTCCCGCGCCGACCACACGCAGACATGCCCGAACACCGAACGGTGCCCGCGATGGGCCGTGCTCAGCAGACCCGTCCACGAGGAGTGTTCGGCGCAGCGCGCGGCGAACTCCCTGTCGGCCAGATCGACGAGCGAGATCCCGCAGTCCTCGAGCGCGGCGAGGCGTCCGGACGGTGTCATCGAGAGCATCAGGTCGTGGGCTCCCGTGCGATCCGACCAGTCGAACCAGGTGCGCTCCTGCATCCCCGCGGCGAGGTGCCGGCCCACGTCGCCGAAGGCGATGCGGGCCATCTCCTCCATCTCGTCGACCTGCCAGACCGCGACCAGCGCGCCGATCACGGGGGAGCTGCGGGAGCCGGGGTGCAGCGCCACCCAGCGCTGGGCGTCGTCACGCAGCTCGGCGGCGGCGAGCTCCAGGAACAGATCGGCGTCCCAGCAGGGACGCCTGCCACCGAGCAGCTCCACGGGAGCAATGATCACCCGCCCGTCGATCATCGCGGTGACCTCGAGTCTCCTCGGTCCGAGCGTTCTCGTCGTGACCCGCGGGATCGCGAGTCCCGGGCGTCCCACCTCCGCCATCGCCCGGAGGCTGCGAGTGAGGGAGGCGACCAGCCGCGTCGAGCGCTCCTCCTCGGGCACCAGCGCCGGAAGATGCACGATGCCCCGCAGCAGACCTCGGTGGGCGACGACTCCCGGCACCGTGAACAGATCGTGGTACGGGCGATCGTGCATGCGGGGGATCCGCGCCGGTCCCCGCGCGGGCAGCTCCGCTGCGATGTCGGCGGCCCAGGGGAACAGCCCCACCCGGCGCAGGTTCTCGAGCTGATCCGCGAGCGTCATCGGAGGGTGCACGCCCTGCCACGCCGGCACGTCCACGGAGGACACGGCAAGACCCGAGGTCATCCGAGCAGCACCGAGGGAGAAGGGCACCTGCTCGGACGTCGAGTGCTGCTCGACGCGCTCGAGCCATTCCTCCCCGGCGCGCAGCGTGGGAGGCAGCACCTCGAGGATCAGGCGCCGCAGGTCTGCTTCATGCTCGGTCGGCACGACGAGGCAGAGATCCGGCGCCTCCTCGACGAGGTCGCGATACATGACGAGGCTCCACCCCTCGGGCAGGATCGCGTGCAGCCCGTTGCGCAGACGATCCCGCAGCCCCGTGCCCCCAGCGTCAGCGCCCGAGCCGCCGAGCCGAGCACGGCACTTCTCGGCGGCGTCCGACGGCTCGACGGCCTCCCCGGTCTCGGACGTCGGCAGAGGCGAGGATGGGGCGGGCCCGGCGACGTCGTCCACGCCGGGCCGCGTGGCACGGACCGGCCCCACCCCCGGGAGCACGGCGCGCAGGCGACGGGAGATCCGGCGTATGAGATCGAGCTGCTCGGCCCACGGCATGTCGTCCCCGTCGGCGCAGCCGGCCGAGAAGGCGAGGTCCTCGAGCTCGATGCGGACGCGGTGCTCGAGCGCCGGCACGCCCCCGATGTCCTCGCACAGCAGCCACCAGAAGCATGCGCGCCGGTGCGGGGGGATGGAGTGCGCTCCGCTGCCGCGGCCGCCGAGGTCCTCGGGGGTCACACCCCGAGCCACCGCACGCGCGAGCATGCCGGGATCGCAGTCCGGATGCAGGCGCAGTCCGAGCGCTGCGAGCCGGTCGATCTGCTCGTCCAGGGTGGGGCCGGAGGCTTCCAGGGGCACGGCGCTGCCGCGCAGGAAGTCAGCCATCAGCGCGCCCTGGCTCCATCTGAACGCTCCCCGGCGTCGACCGCGGTGATCGCGTGCCCTCTCGCAGCATCTGGGCTGTCCTCCCGGCCCTCGCCCCCCGGTGATGTCGTGCTGGCGCGCAGTCGCCGATGCGGACGGGTGGTTCGCTCCCGTATCGGCCATCTTCCTGCGCACGGTCACGCTATAGCGGGATCAGCGCACGGTCGGAGGATCTCTGCGGTTCTTCACATATCTGACGAACGGCCAGGATGTGGCTGGACAGCAGCACTGTCGTGCCGCGGGCCTTGGCCTCGGCGACGACCTCCTGGAACACGTTCTCCATCAGCGGGTCCAAGCCGCTGGTCGGCTCGTCGAGGATCAGCAGCTCGACGTCCGAGGAGAGTGCGGCGACGATGGCGACCTTCTGACGGTTCCCCTTCGAGTACTGGCGGCCGCGCTTGGTGGGGTCGAGCTCGAACCGCTCGATGAGCTCCGCCCTGCGCCGCTCGTCGAGGCCTCCGCGCAGCGAGCCGAGGAGGTCGATCGCCTCGCCGCCGGTCATGCCCGGCCACAGCGACACGTCACCGGGCACGTAGGCCAGGCGACGGTGCAGCTCCACGACGTCCTTCCACGGGTCGCGCCCGAGCAGCGCCACGCTGCCGCCGTCGGCCCTCAGCAGGCCCAGCAGCACACGGATCGTGGTCGACTTCCCGGCTCCGTTCGGGCCGAGGAAGCCGTGCACCTGTCCCTTCTCCACGGCCAGGTCGAGGCCGCTCAGAGCTCGGAACCTCCCGAAGGACTTCGTCAGCCCTCGCACATCGATCACGGTGTCCGTGCTCATCGGTCCGCCCCTCTCATCGGTGGTCGTGGAGTGCACGCGCCAGTGCAGGCGGAAACTCCACGGGTGAGGAATTCTTCGCATGCAGAGTATCGTGAGGGCATGACGGACACCAGCCCCCAGCCCCGTCGCAAGCGCCCGACGGGTCGGCGAACCGGCGACAGCGGAACGCGCGACGCGATCCTCGACTCCGCTCGCGACCTGTTCGCCGAGCACGGCTACGAGGGAGCCTCGCTCCGTGCCATCGCCGCCCGCGCGGGGGTGGACTCCGGGCTGATCCGCCACTTCTTCGGCGACAAGGAGTCGCTGTTCGCCACGACGATGGCCGATCGCACCGTGATCCCCGAGCGCCTGGCCGCCGCCGTCGCCGGCCCCATCGAGACCCTGGGTGCGCGCGCCACCGACGCCTACCTGCGTCTGTGGGACGACGAGGAGACGAAGCCGATCCTGCTCGCGCTCGTGCGCTCGGCGATGACGTCCCAGCACGGCGCCGAACTGCTCGTCGACGTCATCGGCGGACGCGTGCGGGAAGCCTCACCGCTGCCCTCGCTCGACGATCCGAGAGCACCGCGTTTCGCCCTCGCGGTCTCCCACCTGTTCGGCGTCGCCGTGGCGCGCAACGTTCTGAAGATGCCGGTGCTCGCCGAGATGCCCCATGACGAGCTCGTCGCGCAGCTCGCGCCGACCATCCAGAACTACCTGACGGGAACCCCGGACTGAGCCGGGGCGACTCCGCTCGGCACCCCCGGGAGCTCGCGATCAGCGGCGGGACCAGGCACCACGTCGGGCCGCATCGCCACCGGGACGCTCGGCGATCCCTCTGACCTGCGGCGCTGGGAGGGCCCGAACGCCTCCGGACATGCCAGAGGCCGCCTCCCGCGAGCGGGAGACGGCCTCTGTACTGCCTGGTGGAGACTAGGGGGATCGAACCCCTGACCTGAAGCTTGCAAAGCTACCGCTCTACCAACTGAGCTAAGTCCCCGTGTCCGAGCTCTCGGATGAGCTCAGGGCTTCGACTGCTGCTCGCTGATCTTCTCGGCCTCGGCCCAGAGATCGTTCTCGAGCTTGTCCGCCTCGACCTTGCGCCACACCAGGACGCCTGCGACAGCGCTGGAGACGAGGACCGCGGAGTACGTGAGCAGCTTCTTCATCGGAACCTCCGAAAGCGTGGGAGTGGGCCTAACTGGACTTGAACCAGTGACCTCTGTCTTATCAGGACAGCGCTCTAACCGACTGAGCTATAGGCCCGTGTGCTGCGGATCCGGATCACCGGGCCGCACCGACGCTCAACTGTAGCGAAGCGTGCGCTTCCGCGTCCAACCCGACGGGGGCCCTGTACCGGACATCACAGGCCCCTGACCGGGCCGTCCCTGATCGGAGCGTCTCCGGCCGGGCCGGGAGCCGCGGCCCCGAGCACGGCCCCGCCCGCTGCGCCTCACCCGCGTCCCATCCCTTACGGCTTCGTCACAGGTATCGACGCCCTTCGCGCACAGGAGCAGACTCGTATCGACCGCGCCCCGTCGATCGCCGATGCCGCCCGGTCGGGAAGGAGCGTCGCACCGTGGTCGATCTGCACTCGCGACCGAGCACGGGGAGCGACCCGCGACGGCCAACGGCTCCCCGCCCTCTGCGCGGCATCCCGTGGTGGTCGGCCCTGGCCGGGATCGCCTCGGGCCTCGTCCTGCTCGCGGTCTCAGGGGTGTGCTCGCTGGCCTTCAGCTCGTCGTCCGCGCCGCTGATCGCGGTGGGCGGTGCCTTCGTCGACGTGGTGCCACCAGGGTTGAAGGACCTGGTCATCGGACTGTTCGGCACGCGCGACAAACTCGTGCTCGGCATCTCGATGCTGCTGGTGTACGCCGTGGTGACGGGGCTGCTCGGAATACTCGCCGCGAGGCGACCGCGAACGGCGGCCGTGCTGCTCGCCCTGCTCGGCGCCGCCGCCGGCGTCTTCGTCCTCACCCGCGCCCAGAACTCCGCGGCCGACGTGGTGCCGACCCTGGCCGGGACGGTGATCGCGGTCGTGAGCCTGCTCGCGCTGGTCAGCAGATCCGGTGCCTCCCCGTCGGCCGACGGGCAGGACGGGCGGAAAGCACCCGCCCGTCCCGGCGCGTTCCCATCTGCCACCGCGTCCTCATCCACCACCGTGCCTTCCTCCGCGGCCGCCCCGCCCCGCCGGACCCTCATCGCGGGCACGGGCGTGCTCGCCGCCATCGTCGCCGCCGGCGCGCAGGGTCTCGCGACCAGCCGTGATCTGAGCCGGAAGGTCGCGCAGTTCGTGCTGCCCACCCCGCAGAAGCGCGCGGCGCCGATCCCCGCCGGGGCACAGGTCGACGTCGCGGGGATGCCGCCGTTCGTCACCCCGAACGGCGACTTCTATCGGATCGACACCGCTCTCGCGGTGCCCCGCGTGGACCCCACGAGCTGGAGCCTGCGGATCCACGGACTCGTGGACCGCGAGATCGCGCTCGACTTCTCCCAGCTGCTCGCCGAGCCCATGGTCGAATCCCATGTGACGCTGACCTGCGTCTCCAACGTCGTGGGCGGAGATCTGGCGGGCAACGCCACGTGGATCGGCGTGCCCGTCGCCCGGCTCCTGGAGCGTGCCGGTGTGCAGGACGGCGCCGACATGGTCCTCTCCCGCTCGACCGACGGCTTCACCGCCTCCACCCCGCTCGAGGCGCTCACCGACGGACGCGACTCGCTGCTCGCCGTGGGCATGAACGGCTCCCCGCTGCCGCCCGAGCACGGCTACCCGGTGCGGATGGTCGTCCCCGGGCTCTACGGCTACGTCTCGGCGACCAAGTGGCTCACGGAGCTCACGGTCACCCGCTTCGCCGACCAGACGGCGTACTGGACCTCCCGCGGCTGGTCGGAGCGCGGCCCCATCAAGACCGCCTCGCGCATCGACGTGCCCCGCGAGGGCAAGGACGTCGAGGCCGACGGGGAGGGCGCCGTGATGCTCGGCGGCACCGCCTGGGCGCAGCACCGCGGTGTGCGCTCCGTGCAGGTCCAGATCGACGACGGGAGCTGGCTCGACGCCGAACTGGGCACGGCGGTCACCTCCGACACCTGGACCCAGTGGGCCCTGCGCTGGGCCGACGCGCGCCCCGGTGAGCACACCGCCCGGGTGCGGGCGACGGACGGCACGGGCGAGCTGCAGACCTCGCAGCACGCCGATCCTGCGCCGAACGGCTCGAGCGGCTGGCACACGATCCGCTTCACCGTCGCCTGAGACGGGAGGGGCGGCCGCCGCAGCCACCCACGCGCGCCCCGGTCCGGCCCGTCGCCCATGGGCGCCCGAGTCCGGCCCGTCGACCATGGGGGACCCGGTCCGGCTCGTCGACCAGGGGCGACCCGGTCCGGCTCGTCGACCATGGGCGCCCCGGTCCGGCCTGTCGTCCACCGGCGCATAGCGGACCCCTCTGCCGTATATGGCAGTGATGTCGCCCTGGCGCCGATGGCCGACACGGCACGCGCAGCAGAGCCCGCGGGAGCCCACGCGGCCCGCCGCCGCACCCCTCCGTTCACGCAGAAGCGCCCGGTGCCGCCGTGGCGGCACCGGGCGCTTCGCAGAGGTGCGCGGAGGAGGTCGGCGCGCGACGGATGGCCACCGCGCTCGCTCTCAGCCGGCTGTCACTCGTCGGTGAAGGTCATCTTCAGCCCGCCCAGCAGGGCGGCGACGATGTTGTAGAGGAACGCGAGGAGCGTGCCGAGCGCCGTGATGATGACGATGTCGACGACCGCGGCGATGGTCGCGTAGCTGATCATCTTGGAGAACTTGAAGTACTCCATGAAGGGCAGCGGCTTGTCGTTGTTGAGGTCGCGGCCGATCTCGTCGATCTTGTCCCAGATGCCGATGACCTCGACGAGGTTCCACAGCACGGCCACGGCGACGACGGTCGCGATGCCCACGGCGATCGCGATCAGGAACGACATCTTCATGACGGAGAAGGGGTCGATCCGCGAGAGCGTGAGGCGGATGCGGCGGGGCCCGCCGGAGCGGGTCGGCGCCTTGGCCGTCGCCTTCGCCGGGGAGCGGCTCGCCCCCTTGTTCGCGCTGCTCGCGCCGACGGTCCCGCGGGAGTTCGCGCTCGACGCGGAGGTCGCGGAGCCGGTGCGCTGGGCACCGGTCCGCTGGGCGGAGGAGGTGCCGGCGTTCTTGGTGCCGCCCGTCCTCGCGCCAGTGGTCTTCGCACTGCCCGTCCTCGAGCCGCCGGCGCCGTTCGCGGAGCCCGCGGAGTTCGCGGTCGTCGCAGAGCCGTTCGACGCGCCCTTCGAGGAGGTCCTCGAGGAGCTCTTCGCGGGCCCCTCAGCGTCGTCGGTCGGTGTGAACGTGACCGTGGGCGCGCCCTCCGTGCCGCCGGCGCCGCCCGGGCGGCTGGGCGTCGAACCGTTCTTGCTGCTTGCCACGGGTCACTCCTCCGATGAGACGTCGCCGGTGGACGCGTCGTCGCTCGACGCGTCGTCGGACGCATCCGAGCCTAGAGCATCTGCGTCCGCATCCTCGGCAGACGCGTCGGGCGTCTGCTCCGCGGGATCGGCCGACGCATCGCCCGACGGATCATCCGTGAGCACGGCCGCGGCATCGCTCGCGGCGGTGGTCGACGGATCGTCCGCTCCGTCCTCCGGATCGGCCTCGTCGAGGTCGACGTCGGACTCGGCGCTCACGGCGACCAGCACGATGTGGTCGTTCTTGCCGGGCTTGGCGAAGACGACGCCCATGGTGGTGCGGCCCTTGACGGGGATCTCGGCGACGCGCGAGCGCACCACCTTGCCCTTCTCCATCACGACCAGCAGCTCGTCGCCCTCCTCGACGACGGCTGCGCCCACCAGGTGGCCGCGGTCGTCGGGCAGCTTGGCGACGCGGATGCCGAGGCCGCCGCGGCCCTGGACCCGGTACTCCTCGATGTCCGAGCGCTTGGCGAAGCCTCCGTCGGTCACGGTCACCACGTAGGTGCCGGGACGCACCACGTCCATCGCGAGCAGCTCGTCGTCGTGGCGGAACTTCATGCCGGTGACGCCGCTGGTGGCGCGACCCATCGGGCGCAGCACGTCGTCCGAGGCGGGCATGCGCACGCTCTGGCCGTTGCGCGAGACCAGCAGCAGCTGGTCGTCGCCGTCGACCACGCGGGCGGCCACGAGCTCGTCGGGCTGGGGCCCGTCGGCCGTCTCCATCTCGCGCAGGTTCACGGCGATGATGCCGCCCGTGCGGGACGAGTCGAACTGGGTGAGCGCGGTCTTCTTCACGAGGCCGTGGCGGGTGGCGAGCACCAGGTACTCGGCGTCCTCGTAGCTGGAGATCGCGAGGACGGAGGCGATGTGCTCATCCGGCTGGAAGGCCAGCAGGTTCGCCACGTGCTGGCCCTTGGCGTCGCGCGGCGCCTCGGGGATCTCGTAGCCCTTGGCGCGGTAGACGCGGCCGGCGTCCGTGAAGAACAGCAGCCACTGGTGGGTGGTCGTGGTGAAGAAGTGCTGGACCACGTCGTCGTCACGCAGGCTGGCGCCGCGCACGCCCTTGCCGCCGCGCTTCTGGGCGCGGTACTGGTCGGTGCGGGTGCGCTTGACGTAGCCGCCCTTGGTGATGGTGACGACCACGTCCTCCTCGGGGATGAGGTCCTCCATCGACATGTCGCCGTCGAAGGGCAGGATCTCGGTCCGACGGTCGTCGCCGTACTTCTCGACGACGCCCGCGAGCTCCTCGGAGACGATGTCGCGCTGGCGCTGCGGGGAGGCGAGGATCGCCTTGTACTCCTCGATGAGGGCCTGCAGGCGGTCGTGCTCCTCGATGATCTTCTGGCGCTCCAGGGCGGCCAGGCGACGCAGCTGCATCGAGAGGATCGCGTTGGCCTGGACCTCGTCGATCTCGAGCAGCTCCATGAGGCCGGTGCGGGCCTCGTCGGCATCCGGGGAGCGGCGGATCAGCGCGATGACCTCGTCGAGCGCGTCGAGCGCCTTGAGGTAGCCGCGGTAGATGTGGATCTGCTCCTCGGCGCGGTCCAGACGGTACTGGGTGCGGCGCACGATGACGTCGAGCTGGTGCTTCGTCCACTCGCGCACGAAGGAGTCGACGGACAGGGTGCGCGGCACCCCGTTCACGAGCGCGAGCATGTTCGCGCTGAAGTTCTCCTGCAGCTGGGTGTGCTTGTACAGGTTGTTCAGCACGACCTTCGCGACGGCGTCGCGCTTGAGCGTGAGCACGAGGCGCTGGCCGGTGCGGCCCGAGGTCTCGTCGTTGATGTCGGCGATGCCCTGGAGCCTGCCGAGCTTGACGAGCTCCGCGATCTTGCGGGCGAGCGAATCGGGGTTGACCTGGTACGGGAGCTCCGTGACGACGAGCGCCATCCGCCCGCGGATCTCCTCGGTGGAGACCACGGCGCGCTGGGTGATGGAGCCGCGGCCGGTGCGGTAGGCGTCCTGGATGCCGCGGGTGCCCACGATGGTCGCGCCCGAGGGGAAGTCGGGGCCCTTGATGCGCGCGAGGCACGCGTCCAGCAGCTCCTCCTTCGTGGCCTCGGGGTTGCGCAGCAGCCACTGGACGGCCTCGGACACCTCGCGCAGGTTGTGCGGCGGGATGTTCGTGGCCATGCCCACGGCGATGCCGGCGGAGCCGTTGCACAGCAGGTTCGGGAAGCGCGCCGGCAGGATCGTCGGCTCCTCGAGGGTGCCGTCGTAGTTGTCCTGCATGTCGACGGTGTTCTCGTTGATGTCGCGCACCAGCTCGAGGGCCAGCGGCGCCATCTTGCACTCCGTGTACCGCGAGGCGGCCGCGCCGTCGTCGCCGGCCGAGCCGAAGTTGCCCTGGCCCAGGATCAGCGGGTAGCGCATGTTCCAGGGCTGCACGAGGCGCACCATGGCGTCGTAGATCGCGGAGTCGCCGTGGGGGTGGTAGCCGCCCATGACCTCGCCGACGACCTTCGCGCACTTCGAGAAGGAGCGGTCGGGCCGGTAGCCGCCGTCGTACATCGCGTAGACGATGCGGCGATGCACGGGCTTGAGGCCGTCGCGCACGTCCGGGAGGGCGCGGTCCACGATCACGCTCATCGCGTAGTCGAGGAAGGAGCGCTGCATCTCCTGGTTCAGGTCGACCTGCGTGATGAGGTCGCCCTCGCCCTCGTCGAGCGGGTCCACCAGGGTGATCACGCGCTCGGAGGCCTCGCCGACCTCGATCTGGGTGCCGCCGGCGTCGGGCCCGTCGGGGCCGACGGGCGCTCCCGAGCCGGTCGCGTCGTCGGAGGGGTCGGGGACGTCGCCCGCGCCCTCGGCGCCGGTCGGGGTGTGCGGGTCCTCGGGGCCGCCCGGGGTGCCGGGGTTCTCGGGGGTGTCGGAATCGTCGTTCATCAGCTGGCGCCTTTCGTTCAGGGCCTGTCAGTACGGGTCGTCTCGGAGGGGCGGGGCAGGCTCGCTCTCGATCAGATGTCGAGGAAGCGCACGTCCTTCGCGTTCTCCTGGATGAAGCGGCGGCGGGACTCGACGTCGTCGCCCATGAGCACGGAGAACACCGCGTCGGCGTCGGCCGCCTCGTCGACGGTGACCTGCTTGAGGGTGCGCGAGGCGCGGTCCATCGTCGTGGTCTGCAGCTCCTGCCAGTCCATCTCGCCCAGGCCCTTGTAGCGCTGGATGCCGTTGTCCTTGGGGATCCGCTTGCCGGAGGCGCGGCCCTCGGCGAGGCGCGCATCGCGCTCGTCGTCGCTGAACACGTAGTCGTGCGGCGCGTTGGACCACTTCAGCCGGTACAGCGGCGGCATCGCGATGAACACGTGGCCGAGCTCGATGAGCGGGCGCATGTAGCGGAACAGCAGCGTCAGCAGCAAGGTGCAGATGTGCTGGCCGTCGACGTCGGCGTCGGCCATCAGGATGATCTTGTGGTACCGCAGCTTGGTGGCGTCGAAGTCCTCGCCGATACCGGTGCCGAAGGCGGTGATCAGCGAGCGCACCTCCTGGTTGTCCAGGGCGCGGTCCAGACGCGCCTTCTCGACGTTCAGGATCTTGCCGCGGATGGGGAGGATCGCCTGCGTGCGCGGGTCGCGGCCCTGCACGGCGGAGCCGCCGGCGGAGTCGCCCTCGACGATGAACACCTCGCACTCGGCGGGGTTGCGGGACTGGCAGTCCTTGAGCTTTCCGGGCATGCCGCCGCTCTCGAGCGGGGACTTGCGGCGGGTCGCGTCGCGCGCCTTGCGGGCGGCCTCGCGAGCCAGCGCGGCGCTCTGGGCCTTGCGCACGATGTCGCGGGCCTCGCCCGGGTGGGACTCGAACCAGTCGCCGACCTTCTCGGTCATCACCTTGGAGACGAAGGTGCGGGCGATGGTGTTGCCGAGCTTCGTCTTGGTCTGGCCCTCGAACTGGGGCTCGCCGAGCTTCACGGAGACGACCGCGGTGAGGCCCTCGCGGATGTCCTCGCCGGTGAGGTTCGGGTCCTTGTCCTTGATGAGTCCCTGCGCCTTGGCGTAGCGGTTGACGACGCCGGTGAGCGCAGAGCGGAAGCCCTCCTCGTGGGTGCCGCCCTCGTGCGTGTTGATGGTGTTGGCGTAGGTGTGGACCGACTCGGAGTAGGCGGTCGTCCACTGCATCGCGATCTCCACGGAGATCATGACCTCGGTGTCCTCGGCCTCGATGTCGATGATCTCGGGGTGCACGATGTCGGCCCGCTTGACCGAGTTGATGTAGGCGACGAAGTCGCGCAGGCCGTTCTCGTAGCGGTAGGTGACGGTGCGGGGCTTCTTCGGGTCGGTGCCCTCGGCGGCGTCCTCGGCCTCGCGCGCGACGTCGACGGCCTGGTCGTCGTCCTCCTCGACGTCCTCCGGGCGCTCGTCGGTCAGCGAGATCCGCAGGCCCTTGTTGAGGAAGGCCATCTGCTGGAAGCGCTTGCGCAGCGTCTCGAAGTCGTAGTCGACGGTGTCGAAGATGTCGGCATCGGCCCAGAAGGTGATCGTGGTGCCGGTGTCCTCG
The DNA here is from genome assembly GCF_023373525.1 of Brachybacterium kimchii. Classification (NCBI taxonomy): domain Bacteria; kingdom Bacillati; phylum Actinomycetota; class Actinomycetes; order Micrococcales; family Dermabacteraceae; genus Brachybacterium; species Brachybacterium kimchii. The sequence goes on along the minus strand of NZ_CP097218.1, from coordinate 3,052,457 downwards.
GTCTCCTCGCCCTCGACGAGATCGGTCGACGGGACCCCGCGCAGGTAGGTCTGGCGGTGCACGTGGCCCTCGCGGCGCACCTCGACGTCGAGCCGGGTGGACAGGGCGTTCACGACGGAGGATCCCACGCCGTGGAGACCGCCGGAGACGGCGTACCCGCCGCCGCCGAACTTGCCGCCCGCGTGCAGCTGGGTGAGCACGAGCTCGACGGTGGGCTTGCCCTCGGTGGGGTGCATGCCGATGGGGATGCCGCGGGCGTGGTCAACCACGCGCACTCCGCCATCGGCCAGCAGCGTGACCTCGATGGTCTCGCCGTACCCGGCCATCGCCTCGTCGACGGAGTTGTCGACGATCTCCTGGACCATGTGGTGCAGGCCGCGCTCACCGGTGGAGCCGATGTACATGCCGGGGCGCTTGCGGACCGCGTCCAGGCCCTTGAGGACGGTGATGTCGGAGGCGCCGTAGTTCCCTCCGGCGACCTCGGCCGAGAGCTGATGCTCGGTCTCCTCCGACGTCTGCTCCTCGGGATTCTCGGCTGCCATCGCGCTGTCGCTCACGTCGGGGTTCGCTCCTCGGGTCTCGGTGCACACCGGGAGCGGGGACTTTCCGCCGACGGGTGCCGTGCTCGCCGGCCGACGGCATCGCCGACCGCGAACGGCGCACCGATCTCCCCACGGCGCGAGTCCGTGCGATGACCTGGGGCGACCCGGAGCCAGCGGCCGCAGCCGACCTCTCCTGATCCGCGGCCGTGAATGCTTCCGGCCGAACCTCTTCATTCTAGCGGATTCAAGGCCACGATTCACGCCATGCGGCACGAAAATGGGGACAGATCGCCCCGGGAAGTGCCTCCAGGAGGCTCTGCGACGCCTCTCGGAGTGATCCGGGGTGGTGGAGACGAGGGCCGGTACGTCCAGCGGGCCACTGACGCGTCTGGAGGGCGCCTGGTGCTTCGGCCGGGCGACGCGCGACGCCTTCCGGGCCGTCGACGTCCGAGGCATACCCCTCGGCGGCAGCACTCAGGGGCGGCCCTCGCGCTCCCAGCGTCGACGGACCATCGGCAGGAGCTGGTCACGGCTACTCCGACGGTGCTCGCCCAGGGTCGGCAGCGAAGGATCGATATCCCATCGGGAGGCGTCGACGAAGAAGCCGAGGATCCCTGCGAGAACATCGGTCGCGTCAGATCTCGACGCCCCATGTCGGTCCATGAGCGCGTCGATCCGGGCGTCGACGTCGAGCGCCCCATCGGCGTCGTCCACCGAGGCGAGCAGCTGCAGGGCGTCTGCGACGCGGCTGCCACGGCCGGCCCACGCCCAGTCCACGATCACCACGGATCCGTCGGCCCGCACCAGCAGGTTGTCCGCCCGGAGGTCGGTGTGGCACAGCGTGTCCCCGTCCAGCGAGGCGATCCCGTCGGTCCCGGCTGTGGCGAGATCTCCGATGCGAGCACGGATCCAGGGATCGAGATCGGCAGGGGGATCGGCGTGGACCCGCTCGAATCCTCGCAGGTCCTCCCCGATCAGATCGGGAACGGACGGAGCGCTCGGAAGAGGTGAGGGAGTGGCCTCCCGCTGCAGAACGTCCAGGGTCTCGAGGACGGCGTCGAGCACCGACGGTCTCCACGGCAGAGTCGGGAGCGAGCCCTCGACGGCCTCGATCATGAGCACGAACCAGGGCCCCTCGCTGAACGAGGCGATCAGCCGTGCCGCGGGGACCTCGGGAGTGATGCGCTCAAGGTTCCCTGCCTCCTGGAGGTTCAGGCGCATCGAGCCAGCGTTGATCCGTGCCGTCACCGCCTTCACGAAGGCCGTGCGCCCATTGCGAGCGGTGACGAGCTCGGCGGTGCTCGGGGAGAAGCCTCCGTGGGCGCTGCGATGCGCGCGGACCGGCGCGCCGAGCACATCCCCTACGCGGGCACGCACGCTCTCGGGCAGGTCGTTCCAGGTCAGACGGTGAGTCGTGGGCTCGGTCATGTTTCTCCTCCCGGTGGCCGACGATCCGATGATCCCGAGGTCCCGACGGGGTCTCCACCGGTTTTCCGGTGCGCGCCTCCCCGACCACCGGCAATCGATGGCCGGTCTGCGCCTCAGCCGTAGGTGTCGCGGGGGCCGCGCCAGGTGACGGTGCGCCGGCCTCTCTTCCAGGAGCGCTCGGCCGCGGCGGGCCCGGTGACGCGCAGCTCGGAGACGACGTGCGCGCCCACGTGCTCCTCGATCGTGGAGATCAAGCGGGGCGTGAGCATGCGCATCTGCGTGGCCCAGGCCGAGGAGCTCGCCGAGACCACGAGGACCCCCTCGTCGAGAGAGACGGGAGTGCAGTGCCCGGCGACGCTCGCCCCCACGATCTCGTCCCATTCCTCGAGGACGCGCCCGGAGTTCATGCCCTCGGTCCAGCCCAGGTCGCCCAGCACCCGTCGCATCACGGCCTCGAGCCCCTGCGGGTCACGGGCGTCGGGGCGCGAGCCCGAGTACCCGGGTGTGCTGCGCTTCCGTCGCTCGTGCAGACCCTGGGTCTTCGCGGAGATCGGGAACAGACCACGATCCCGCGCGGCGGCACGGGAGCGGTTGACGGTGCGCCGGGCGAGCTCGAAGGAGTCGTCGCTGCGGGGCAGCTCCGGAGGGTCGACGGGCTCCTCGTCGACGCGATCCACCTCGCCGGGCGTCCGGCCGGCGGAGCTGAACGCCGGCTCGTCCGCCGGTTGCTCCGCCTCCCCCTTCGTCGGCGAGGTCGCGCCGCCCCGACGTGCAGGAGCACGCCGACCGCCGCTGCCGGCGAGGGCCTGGCGCCTCTCCTCCTGCGCAGCGCGCTCCCGCCAGGTGCCCAGGTCGTAGGGGTTCGGCACGCCGTCCGACGCGGGAGTCACCAGCTGCTCCCGCCGCCGTGGTGGAGAGTGCCCTCGCGCGCCCTCGCCTCGCCCAGCTGGACGTCGACCACATGGATCTCGCCCTCGAGGGAGTCGGGGATGTCGGAGTCGTTGGCCGTGGTGATGAGCACCTGGGAGGCGCCGGTGACGATGCGTCCGAGGCGCTCACGGCGACTCGTGTCGAGCTCGCTGAAGACGTCGTCGAGCACGAGGATCGGCTCGCCGTCGCCCAGATCGCCCTCCTCGAGTCGCAGCAGGTCGTAGGAGCCCAGGCGCAGCGCGAGGGCGAGGGACCAGGACTCGCCGTGGCTCGCGTACCCCTTGGCGGGGAAGCCGTGCAGACGGATCTCGAGGTCGTCGCGATGGGGGCCGACGAGGGTCACGCCCCGGTCGACCTCGTCGTCGCGCTTGGCGACCGCCTCGGCGAGCAGGGCGTCCTCGAGCTCCTTGGTGCTGGGCAGCGCGCCGTCGGGCACGGCGAGGGTGTCGAGCACGCTCGAGCGGTAGGAGATGTCGGCCGGGGAGTCGATGCTGCCGCGCTGGTCGGGCGGCAGATCGAGGGAGGACTCGGCGCCGGCGTCGCTCGCCACGCGCAGGTAGGAGTAGCCCACGTGCGGGCGCAGACGGTTCACGAGATGCACGCGCGCGCGCAGCAGCTCGGCGCCGAAGCGGGCGAGCTGCTGATCCCAGACCTCGAGGGTGGAGACCGCAGCCTCCTCGGGGTCGAGACCGCCCACGGAGCGGCCGGCGCCGCCGCGGCGCATGGTGCGCATCTGCTTGAGCAGGCCCGTGCGCTGCTTGACCACCCGGTCGTAGTCGGCCTTCACGCCCGCGAAGCGCGGGGCGATGAGGAAGAGCAGCTCGTCGAGGAATCGCCGTCGGCCTTCGGGATCGGCCTTGACCAGGCCCAGGTCCTCGGGGGCGAAGAGCACGGCGCGCACCTCGCCGAGCAGGTCCCGCAGCCGGTTCAGGGCGGCGCCCTGCACGCGCGCCCGGTTCGATTTGCCCGGGGTGATCTGCAGATCGACCTGCAGGTCGCGGCCGGCGCGCACGAAGGCGGCGCGGATGATCGCGGTCGATTCCCCGCGCCGCACCAGGGCGGCGTCGTGCGGGACGCGGTGGCTGGAGAGGGTAGCGAGATACCAGAGCGATTCGACGATGTTCGTCTTGCCCTGCCCGTTGGGGCCGACGAAGACGGTCACGCCGGGGGCGAAGGGCAGCTCGAGGTGCTCGTAGGAGCGGAAGTCGAGGAGATCCAGGGAGGTCAGATGCACGGGGACATCACCCCGCCCCCTCAGATCCGCATCGGCATGATCAGGTACTTGTACTCGCCGGAGGCATCGCCCTCGAGGGACTCCTGGCCGCTCATGACCGAGGGCTTGATGGAATCGGTGAAGGTGAGCTTCGCGAAGTCCTCGCCGAGGGCGCCGAGGCCGTCGAGCAGGAAGCCGGAGTTGAAGCCCACCACGAGCTCTTCACCGTCGAGCTGGGCCTCGAGGGACTCGGAGGCCTGGGCGTCGTCGCCGGCACCGGCCTCGAGTGTCACGTTGCCCTCGGTGAAGGAGAAGCGCACGGGCGTGTTCCGCTCGGCGACCAGGGAGACGCGCTTGACCGCGTCGATGAGGGGAGCGGTCGCGACCACGGCCGTGATCGGGGTCGAGCTCGGGAACAGGCGGCGCACCGGCGGGTAGTCGCCGTCCACGAGGGTCGAGGTGGTGCGGCGGCCGCCGGACTCGAAGCCGATGAGGTTCGCGGAGGAGTCGTCGGAGATCGCGATGTCGACGCTGCCGCCGGTCGCGAGGGAGCGGGCGACCTCCTGCAGGGTTCGGGCGCGCACCAGGGCGGTGATCTCGAGATCGGGCCGCGAGGGACGCCAGGTGATCTCGCTCATCGCGAGGCGGTAGCGGTCGGTCGCCATCAGCGTCATCTTCTCGCCGACGATCTCGACGCGCACGCCGGTCAGCAGCGGGAGGGTGTCGTCCTTGGAGGCGGCGACGGTGACCTGGGAGATCGCCTCGGCGAACACGTCGGCCTGGACGGAGCCCGCGACCGGGGGCATCTCGGGGAGCTGCGGGTACTCGTCGACGGGGAGGGTCGCCAGGGAGAACGCGGCGCTGCCGCAGCGGACCTCGACCTTGGTGCCGACCAGCTCGATCGAGACGTCCTTGTTGGGCAGCGAGCGGACGATATCCGAGAGCATGCGGCCCTGGACCAGGACCTCGCCCGGATCCTCGACCTCGGCGGGAAGCGTGATCTGCGCGCTGACCTCGTAGTCGAAGGTCGACAGCAGCAGCTCGCCGGTGCTCTGGGCGACGATGCGCACGCCCTGCAGGATCGGCATCGCGGGCCGGACGGGGAGCGTACGGGTCGCCCAGGTGACGGCGTCGCCGAGGACGCCGCGGTCGAGGTGGAACTTCACCGTTGCCACTCCTTCGCAGGGGGTCGAGGTCGGTGCCGGTCTGCCGGCGGATCAGGTGCGAGGTGTCGAGCGGCCGGGGACGCCGGCTCTCGGCGGGAATCGCCCCGGGGACGGATCCCGCGGGGCGCGGTCGCCAGCGTAGCCGCTCGGGGGCACTTCTCGCGACACACCGAATCACACGCTTGACATTCACTGCCTCGAAGCTCCGGGGTCTCCAGGCCGACGGACGCAGCCCTCGCACCCCGACTTCTCCACATCATCAGCGGAACAAGAACAGGATTCCTCTTCTTCACGGCTGTTGATGTCGTGGAGAACTCACGTCATCGCAGGTCACACCGCATGATGCGGTCGTGCATGCAGCGTTGACGACGACGTCCTCGATGTGGGCGCTCTGTGCACATCTGTCCGATCCGGCCCTCGGAACCACAAGAATCCATGCACATCGACCCCTGCGGGAACGCTCGATGCTCCACATTGTCCACAGAGTTGTTCACACTGGGGACGAAGACCTCTCGACCTCCCCTGTGATCCATGGTCTGTCGCACGGTGTGTCAGGGCCTCGGACGCTGAGGGCATCCCCGCTTCGGGTGCGGGCCTCAGGCGTTCTGGGAACTCGAGTTCTTGATGCGCGCCGTCAGCTCGGTCACCTGGTTGAAGATCGCCCGCCGCTCCTTCATGAGCTCGGAGATCTTCTTGTTCGCGTGCATGACGGTCGTGTGGTCGCGGCCGCCGAACTCCTCCCCGATGCGGATCAGCGGCATGTCCGTGAGCTCGCGGCACAGGTACATGGCGATCTGACGGGCGGTGACGAGCACGCGCGTGCGCGCGCCGCCGGTGATCTGGTCGACCGTGAGGCCGAAGTAGGAGGCGGTCTGCGCGATGATCGTCGCGGCCGTGACCTCGGCGCCGTCGTCATGCGCGAGGAGGTCCTTCAGGACGCTCTCGGCGAGGGAGACGTCCATCGGCTGCCGGGACAGGGAATGCAGCGCCTGGACGCGGATCAGGGCGCCCTCGAGCTCGCGGATGTTCGTGGAGATCCTCGAGGCGATGTACTCCAGGACGTCGCGGGGGACCTCCTGGGTGCCCTCCATCTCGACCTTCTTGCGCAGGATCGCGATGCGGGTCTCGAGGTCCGGCGGCTGCACGTCCGTCATCAGACCCATTTCGAAGCGCGAGCGCATGCGGTCCTCGAAGCCGCCCAGCTGCTTCGGGGGCAGGTCGGAGGTGATGACGATCTGCTTGTCGGCGTTGTGCAGCGTGTTGAACGTATGGAAGAAGGCCTCCATCGTCTCCGGCGCGCGCTGCAGGAACTGGATGTCGTCGATGAGCAGGATGTCGATGTCGCGGTAGCGGCGATGGAACTCCTGCGCCTTGCCGAACTGGCCGGACTGCACGGAGTTGATGAAGTCGTTGGTGAACTCCTCGGAGTTCACGTAGCGCACCTCGATGCCCGGGTACAGCGACTGCGCGTAGTGGCCCACCGCGTGCAGCAGGTGAGTCTTGCCCAGTCCCGAGCCGCCGTAGATGAAGAGCGGGTTGTAGGCGCGAGCGGGGGCCTCGGCGACCGCGGAGGCGGCGGCCTGCGCGAAGCGGTTGGACGAGCCGATGACGAAGGTGTCGAAGGTGTACTTCGCGTTCAGGCGCGAGTCCGAGCCCAGCGTCGACTCCTCGTCGGCGGGCGGGGCGGCATCCGTGGGCCGACGGGTCTCGTCGACCCGCTGCGTCCTCTCCGAGCGGCGGGCATCGTCCTCGTGGGCGAACCACTCGGCATCCTCGCGTCGGCTCCGGGCATCGGACGACGGGCCCGCCGTCCCCGTTCCCGATCCGGTCTCCGTCGGCGCCTCCGCGGGGAAGCGATCGGCGCCGAACGGTCGGCGGGAACCGGCGCCGCCCGCCGGAGCGGGGTCCGGGGAGGGGACGGGCGACGGGGAGGACGGCAGCGGGGACGGGGCGGAGGCGGTGCTCCGAGCACCTGCGGAGCCGCCCTGGGCGTCCGCTCCGTCCACGTTGTCCACATCGGTGTCCACAGCACCGGTGGATGCGGTGCGGTCGGCGGTGGCCGTGCTCCGCGGGGATTCGTCGTCGTCCTCGAAGAGGGACTCGTCGACGGTCACGGCGAAGCGGGTCTCCCTGCCTGTGGCCTCGGACAGCGCCTCCTTCAGAGCCCCGGCGATGCGCTGCTCGAAGAGGTCCTTCGCCCAGGTGGAAGGCGCTGCGACCAGGGCGGTGTCCGCGACGATGGCCATCAGCCGGGAGAGGGTCAGGAAGGCCATGGCGCGCTCGGTGACGGTCTCGTACCGACGCAGGATCCGAAGGGTCTCGTCCCAGGTCGCGTCGTAGTCGACGGCTGTCTCGTCCATGCTGCTCTCCGTACGGGCTCAGGGTTGTCCACCCAGTTTTCCACAGTCTCGGAGCCCCTGGGGACGCTCCGGGCGTGAGCATGCACATCGCCGGGAGCGACCGGTCGTCGTCCCGTCACCGGACCGTCATGGGAGCGTCGCCGGGACGCCCCGGGATCCCTCGCATCCGGTGAGAATCGCACCACAATCGGGCTGACCAGCGCCGCGTCCGTTGACCCCCCGTGTGCCCGAGCCTAGGATCGTGCAGTCGTCGCTGTGCCGCCCCCTGGGTCGGCGGAGTCGCACGGAACCGGGCCCCACGTCGGCCCCGGACACCGGAAGCGCCCGCCCCCGTGATCGCGCAGCGGCCCCAGAGCCACCGCGAGAGGCACGCCCCTGTGCCGCGATCGAGGAGAACCGATGACCAAGCGTACGTTCCAGCCGAACAACCGCCGCCGCGCCCGCAAGCACGGCTTCCGCGCCCGCATGCGCACCCGCGCCGGCCGCGCCATCATCAACGCGCGCCGTTCGAAGGGCCGCTCCGAGCTCTCGGCCTGAGCCTCGGCTCGACCGTGATCTCGGAGGCAGGGCCATGAGCTGGTCCCGCCACCGGCTGCACACGGCGCAGCAGTTCCGCACGGCCACCCGCCGAGGAGCCCGCGCCGCACGATCCCACGTGGTCGCCCACCTGGTCCTCCGCACGGAGGAGCCCCAGGAGGCCCGCGTGGGATTCGTCGTCTCCACGAAGGTGGGCAACTCGGTGGTGCGCCATCGGGTGGCCCGTCGTCTGCGGGAGATCGTGCGCAGCCACCTGACCGAGATCCCCGAGCGCTCCGACCTGGTGCTGCGGACCCTCCCCGGGGTGCAGGACGTGCCCTTCGCCGACCTCGAGGAGCAGGTGACGGGCGCGATCGCGAGCGCCCGCCGCAAGCTCGAGAAGCGCTCGGCGCCGAGAGCCTCGGAGAGCACCGCGTCCGGGACGCCGACCACGGCGGTCGCGCCGTGATGACCCTGGCGGCGCTCCCGCGCCGGGTGCTCATGCTCCCGATCCGCGCCTACCAGGTGGGGATCTCGCCCTACACGCCGCCGGCGTGCCGCTTCGACCCCGTGTGCTCGCAGTACGGCATGGACGCCCTGCGCAGGCACGGAGCCGTCAAGGGACTGCTGCTGACCGCCTGGCGGATCGTGCGCTGCAACCCCTTCACCCGGGGCGGGATCGATCCCGTGCCGGCACCCGGGATGTGGACGAACCCACGTCCCGGCCATCGCTCGCGAGGGCGGCGCCCAGCCCGATAGGGCCTACCCTTGTCCGAGACCCCGACCCGCAGCCGTCACACCGCATGAACGACATGCGCCTACGGACGGCAGGAAGATCAGGCCGATGCCCAACATCCTCTATCCCATCGAGTGGGCCGTCGCATGGATCATGGTGCTTTTCCACCGGTTCCTCGACCTCTTCATGGACGGCAGCTCCGGCTGGACCTGGCTGCTGTCCATCGTGGGACTCACGATCGTCGTCCGCACCCTGATCACGCCGCTGTTCATCCGGCAGATCCGCTCCTCGCGCGCCATGCAGGCGGTCTCGCCGCAGCTCAAGGCCGTGCAGAAGAAGTACAAGGGCAAGACCGACCAGGCATCCCGGCAGGCCATGAGCGAGGAGACCATGGCCATCTACCGGGAGGCCGGGGCGAACCCGCTCTCCTCGTGCCTGCCGCTGCTGCTGCAGATGCCGATCTTCTTCGCACTGTTCCGGGTGCTGTTCTACAAGCTCAAGGATGCGGCGAACGGGGAGGCCTTCGGCCCCCTGACGCATGACCTGGCCTCCAACGCCTACCACGCGACCCTCTTCGGCCACGTCACCATCGCGGACAGCTTCCTGAACTCCGGCGCCGGCGGCATCGGCACCAAGATCGTCGCGGGCGTCATCATCGCGCTGATGTGTCTGGGCAACTTCATCACCCAGAAGGAGCTGACGATGCGGAACATGCCGCCGTCGGCCCTCGAGGGCCCGATGGCGAGCACCCAGAAGATGATGATCTACATGCTCCCGTTCATCTACGTGATCACGGGACCGGGCCTGCCGATCGGCGTGCTCACCTACATGCTGACCACCACCTTCTGGACCATGGCGCAGCAGGCGATCGTGGTCTACACGTACCCGACGCCCGGCTCGCCCGCCGAGGCCTCACACCAGAAGCGCATCAACGCCAAGCGCGAGAAGAACGGCCTCGAGCCCCTCGACTTCACGCCCAAGAAGCCCGTGGTCGTCGACGACGACGCCCCCATCCGGGTCCAGCCCAAGGCCAACAAGGGCGGGAAGAAGATGACCGACGCCGAGCGCCTCGAGGCGGCTCGCGAGGCGCGCCGCAAGGCCCAGGAGGAGCGGCGGGCGCGCGGCCAGGCCGGTGGCGAGCAGGCCCCCGATCTGTCCGGCAAGAAGCCTTCCAACGCCCTGAACAAGGGCAAGAAGCGCAAGCGCTGAGTCGTTCCCCGCACGATCCCGCAGGGGCGGATCGCCCCGCCCCTGCGGATCCGATGCACGGCCCACGGCCTTATCCATCCCCCGAGGAGAGCACCATGACCGAACCCAGCACCTCCGACGACGCCGTCGAGACGCCCGAGGTCCCCACGAGCACCCCGGTCGTCGAGACCGGCGACGCGCCCGAGGCCCACGCCCCCGAGGCCGAGGAGCCGTCGTCCGACGCGTCCGCAGCCGATGAGGGCACGGCCGACGAGGACGGCGCCGGCGCGGACACCGCAGACGAGGCCCCGGCGCAGGAGCGCGCCTCGTCCGAGGACTCCGACGAGGAGCCCGCTGCGCCCCGTGATCCGGCCGAGCGCGTCCGCGAGCTCGAGGAGGAGGGCGACATCGCCGCCGACTACCTCGAGGAGCTGCTCGACATCGCCGATCTCGACGGCGACATCGACATCGATGTGGACGGGGACCGCGCGTCGGTCGAGATCCGCGGCGCCGACCGCCTCGCGCAGCTCAACGGCTCGCGCGGCGAGCTGCTCGACGCCCTGCAGGAACTCGCCCGCCTCGCCGTGCAGTCCCGCACCGGCAACCGCTCGCGCCTCATGCTCGACATCGACGGCTTCCGCGCGCAGCGCAAGGACGACCTCGAGCACCTCGCCGAGGATGCCGTCTCGACCGCCCGCGAGAACGGCCGTCCGGTGCCGCTGCGGCCGATGAACCCCTTCGAGCGCAAGGTCGTCCACGACGTCGCGAAGCAGGCGGGCCTGCGCTCCGAGTCCGACGGGGACGGCAAGGACCGCCACGTCGTCATCTACCCGGCGTCCTGATGGGCGTCGGTCCCGCGGGCCCCGAGGGCGCCGTCGGCAGCGATGGCACGGCTCCGGCGCTGCCCGAGCACCTGCGGCCCGTCGCCGAGCGGCTGCTCGGTGACCGGCTGGGTCTGGCCGAGCGCTTCGTCGGCATGCTCGCCACCGACGGTCTCGAGCGCGGCCTCATCGGCCCGCGCGAGGTGGACCGGCTCTGGGAGCGCCACCTGGTCAACTGCGCGCTCCTCGCCGACGCGATCGACGAGGGGACGCGCACGCTGGCCGACGTGGGCTCCGGTGCGGGGCTGCCCGGCGTGGTCCTCGCCATCGCCCGGCCGGATCTGCGGATCACCCTCATCGAGACGATGCAGCGCCGGGCGAGCTGGCTCGAGGAGGTCGCCGAGGAGCTGGGGATCGAGGTCGAGGTGGTCCGTGCCCGCGCAGAGGATCTGCATGGGGAGCGGACCTTCGACGCGGTGACGGCGCGAGCCGTGGCGGCCCTCGAGAAGCTCGCGAAGTGGACCCTGCCGCTCGTCGCCCCCGAGGGGGAGCTGCTGGCGCTCAAGGGGAGCTCCGCGGCCGAGGAGATCGAGCGCGCGCAGAAGGTGCTTCGTCGCCTGGGCGGAGTCGATCCCCAGGTGCTGGAGCTCGGAGTGGGAGAGGTCGAGGTTCCCACTACAGTGGTCAGGGTGCGCCGCGCCCCGCAGGGCGGGAGCGCGAGCACTGCACGGACGAGGAAGGGAGAGGCACGTGGCTGACGGCCGCAGCCGTTCCACCGGTCCCACCGGGAGCATGGACGACACCCCTCTCATGCGCCAGCTCGCCCGGGACCATGCTCGTCGACGGGAATTGGAGGGACTCGTGTTCGACGCTCCCGAGAGCACGCGCGTGATCACGGTGGCCAACCAGAAGGGCGGCGTGGGCAAGACGTCCACGACCGTGAACCTCGCGGCCGCCCTGGCCATGGGCGGGCTGAAGGTCCTGGTCATCGACATGGACCCGCAGGGCAATGCGTCGACGGCGCTGGGCGTGGACCATCAGTCCGAGGTCGCGAGCATGTACGACGTCCTCGTGGAGTCGACCCCTCTGGACGACGTCGTGCAGGAGGTCGACGAGGTCGACGGCATGCTGTGCGCCCCGGCCACGATCGACCTCTCGGGCGCAGAGATCGAGCTGGTCTCGATGGTCGCCCGCGAGAACCGTCTGCGCGGCTCGATCCGCGACTACCTCGCCGCTCGCGAGTCCTCGGGCCGCGAGCGCCTGGACTACGTGCTCATCGACTGCCCGCCGAGCCTGGGCCTGCTGACCGTGAACTCGCTGGTCGCCGCCCGCGAGGTGCTCATCCCGATCCAGGCCGAGTACTACGCGCTCGAGGGCCTCACGCTGCTGCTGAAGAACATCGATCTGCTGCGTCAGCATTTGAACCCGGAGCTCGTGGTCTCCTCGATCCTGCTGACGATGTACGACGCCCGCACCCGGCTCGCGGCGCAGGTCGCGGAGGACGTCCGCACGCACTTCCCGGATCAGACCTTCGGGACCACGATCCCGCGCTCCGTGAGGATCTCGGAGGCGCCGAGCTACGGCCAGACCGTGCTGTCGTACGATCCGACGAGCAGCGGCGCGCTCGCCTATCGGTCGGCCGCGCACGAGCTCACCACACGAAGCGTCCCCTGACCTGCAGCGGGACGCCGCACAAGACCCTGAACCCATGAACGGCTCGAGAGGCGAGGACGCCCCGGAGGCCCGCACGATCACTGAGCAGTGAGGACGGACATGACGCAGAAGCGAGGACTCGGACGCGGTCTGGGTGCGCTGATCCCCGGGGGGTCGACGCCTCCCGCCGAGCAGCCTCTGCGCACGCGCAGCCATCCGCGCACGTCCGCCGAGCCCGGGGAGAGCGGAGCATCCACTCGCCCCGTCGACATGTTCTTCTCCGGCGATCCGACGGACGGACAGTCCTCCGAGCGCACCCGCGCCGCGCGCGGGGACATCGCCGGCGACATGGCGCGCGATGCGCGTGAGCGCCGCGCGGCCTCCCGCACCCCCCGCTCCTCCCGCGCCCGCGGCGGTGTGGCAGCTCGCAGTGTCGCCTCCCCCTCGGAGGCGCCGGTGCAGGAGGCTCCGGTGCAGGACGCTCCCGCAGGGACGGACGGCGCCGACGAGTCGGCCGAGGCGGTGACGTCCACGGCCCCGGGATCGAGCGCGAAGTCGTCGACCGAGAAGTCGTCCACCACGAAGTCCACGTCCAAGGCCCCCGCGACCAAGAAGCCCACGGCCAAGAAGCCTTCGGCGTCGAAGGCCGCACCGTCGAAGTCCTCTTCCTCGAAGACCTCCTCCTCGAAGAGCAGCTCGGCCAAGAGCCCCTCCGCGAAGGATGCCGCATCCGCCTCCGGATCCACCACCGGAGCGGCGAAGCCGGCGTCGGACGCGTCCGCGAAGGGTTCTGCGGAGAGTGCTTCCGCGCAGCCGAAGAGCTCACGATCCACGCGGTCCACGGCGTCGGCGAAGCGGTCCGGCGCTTCCACGAAGTCCCCCGCGGCTCCTACGTCCACGGACCATGCCGACGAGGAGAAGCCGCAGCAGAGCGCTGAGGACGGCGCGCAGCCGACCTCGAAGGTCAGCGCCCCTGCGCGCGAGGAGAGCGCCCCGCTGGACGGCACCGCTGCGGGGGCCGTCGAGCCGCCGCGCGAGGACAGTCCGGTCGTGGACGTCGAGCCCGGCCACCGATTCCCCGCTCACGAGGAGAGCGTGCAGACGTCGCCTCAGCCCGAAGACCCCACGGACGCCCCCGCCGGCCCGGCAGCGGGCACCGATGACGGTCTCGAGCCCGACAATGAGGAGGACGACTCCCTCGACGGCGGCGACGCGGACGACCAGAGGGGACTCATGCCGGTCCCCGGTGCCGAGTTCGCCGAGATCCCGATCCACGAGGTCCGGGAGAACCCGCGCAATCCCCGTACGGACTTCGACGATGACCAGCTCGACGAGCTCGCGTTCTCTCTGCGCGAGGTCGGCGTGCTGCAGCCGGTCGTGGTGCGCCCCATCCCCGTCACCGACGATGGCGAGTCCTTCGAGCTCGTCATGGGTGAGCGGCGTTGGCGTGCCGCCCGTCGCGCCGGGCTCGCGACGATCCCCGCGATCATCCGTGCCACCAGCGACGATGACCTGCTGCGGGACGCTCTGCTGGAGAACCTCCACCGGTCGCAGCTGAATCCTCTGGAAGAGGCTGCGGCCTATCAGCAGCTCCTCGAGGACTTCGGCTGCACTCAGGACGAGCTCGCCGATCGCATCGGGCGCTCTCGTCCCCAGATCTCGAACACGCTGCGTCTGATGCGCCTTCCGGCCCTCGTGCAGCGGCGCCTGGCCAGCGGTGCGCTCTCCGCGGGCCATGCGCGTGCTCTCCTCGCGGTCGAGGATCCGCGCCTGCAGGAGGAGCTCGCGCAGCGCGTCGTCGCGGATGGGCTCTCCGTGCGGGAGACCGAGCGTCTCGCCTCGCGCGGGACCGAGCCGGCGGCGAACCGCCCCGCTCCCCGACGCACGAGCTACAATCCGCGCGTGGTCGACCTGACCAGCCGACTGTCGAACCGCCTGGAAGCCCCCGTGAAGATCGACGTGGGCAAGCGCAAGGGTCGCATCACGATGGAGTTCTCGAACCTCGACGACCTCGAGCGCCTCGCGGCGAAGATCGGCCTGGACCTCGGCGAGGCCTTCGGCTCGCAGGAGAGCTGAGGACCTCCGAGCCTTCTCCACGACGAAGCCCTCCCCGTTCCGAGCGGGGAGGGCTTCGTCGTTCCCGCCGTGAAACGTGCAGAGACGTGCGGTGCACCCGAGCGTGGGGCCGGGTGGGGCTCTCAGGGCCGACCGATGGGAGGCGTGGTGCGGACATGTCACGACGTGACCGCACCTGGGGTCACAAGAGTCGCTCAAGTCTTGTGAAGTGAGCTGCGGGCTGCCCAGGACCTGTGGTCTTGCGGGCCGTGATCGCCACAGTATGTACCACGGTGGGGTAATACAAAGGGTCGATTCCTGGAGCGCGAGTGCGTCCGCAGTGCCCAGACTGTATTCCCGTGGGCTTCCACATGTGTGGACGTGGCTGTGGAAAGAGGGCCCAGCATGGAGTCTCGTGGAGTGGTTGTGTGGCGGACATCGTGTTCCACGTGGAACGGGATCGGCACTCCGTTGCCGTGCACTGGGCTGGTGCCGCGGATGCTTCGCGGTACCGCGCTGCCGTGTGCCTGGAGGAAGACCCAACGTCAGTCGCCCGCTACCCCTGATGCGGGATGAACGGGAGCGGGAGCGTGGGTTTCTCGTGAAACTCTCCCCCTGGATTCGGCGTTCGCTCGGCTTCTCCGAGCACGTGAACCGCATCGCGCGCTGGGGCGCCCCGTGCGCTGCTTCACGTGAAACCTTCGGGTGGCTCCCACTGCTGAGTGCTGCGGATGCGAGATGCGGCGGCGCGACGTTCCATGTGAAACCCGGCGTAGTGAAAGCATGTTGAAGGGACCCGCGCGTATGGTGCCCTACTCTTCGAGGCTTCACGCCACTGCTTCGCGTTGTGGCGACCGTACGCGACTACCGTAGCTGCCCTGAACCTGGAGGGCCGCCGCCTGAGAGCGAGCGGTTGCACGTGAAACCTACGCAAGTGGCGGAGCTGAACCACGTGTTCGATTGCTGAAGGCTGACGTTTGCTCGAGGTGAATGGGTGCGTTGCACGTGAAACCAACGCAAGTATGAAGAGCTGAGCTCGGCGTCAGTTTGCTGAGAACGGGTTCCGCTTGGTGCGAGTAGACGCGTTGCACGTGGAACCTACGGCCTCGCAGACCGGAGCAACCCGTCGCGGAAGGCGCAGCGGCGCGACAGACCTAGGACTGGGACGCGCGTTTCACGTGCAACACTCGTGGCGCGCGACGCACTCGCTATTGGGTTCAGTGCCGGCGGGAACGTCCTGTCCATGCAGCGCGCATCATTGCGACTCGAGGGAGACTCTCCTGATTGCGTGACGCGAGCGACGGCGCGAAGAGAAGCGTGTGGCCGAGTACCCCCTTGCTCGCACGGCTGACGTGCTGCGCGCGACGGGCATGTTTCCCGTGAAACGCTCCCACCAAGGGCCGATGTGACAGGAGGAGGCGTCGTCGCTTTCGCGCATCGCCGCGACAGTTCGTCGCGAACGCCCTCCGGTGTTCCACGTGGAACGGGGATCACCGCTGCGGGAGACTGTGTCCGCCCTCCCTTTCAACACCGCTCCCAGGAGCATGCACAGACGGCACGTCGGAGTCGTTCCACGTGGAACGAGGCCCGGGAAAGTCTCGTGACCTGCACGTTTGTCTCCCCGTCACCGACTTGATGGGTGCGAGAAAGATGCGGTCTGAGAGACGACGTCGGCTGGGGCGACACCAAGCACCTCCACTTCTGTGCGATCTCCCCGCCGAGCTTGGAGGGGTGGAACGACGTGGACGAGCACACACATCGCTTCACGTGAAACAAGAAGACTTGGCCAAGGATCCGGGTTCGTCGGCTGTTGCCAGAGGCTGCATGCGTCCTCGGGGAGGGCGACGCTACCTGCAGAAATCTCCTGGGAGAGACAGCCCGCATTGGGCGGGTGCCGCGAAGGGTCGGCAGTGGAAGTCAAAGTCGTTGACTCGAACTCCGGGCGCTCAGAAGGACGAGGCCAGGCAGAGTCACCCCGATGATTCATGTTTCGCGTGGAACCCCAGCCGACGAACCGGTACACGCAGGCCTGAGAGCAGCAAGCCCACGACAGCACTGGACTGGGGTGAAGCTGGTGGTGCGGTCGGACGGTTTCGCGTGGAAATGCACACTGTGCACGAGCATGTGGACAAAGCGCCTACAGCCGCGCAGATCGGTGGACGTGCGGGTGGACAAACGCTCGAGCCACAATGGGATCTGCGTCACACTTGTTGACACGCCGCAATAAACCAACAGGTCAGAAACCTAAAGCGCCTTCACTGCAGGCCGTAGCGGGAGACGCTGTGGCTGCGCCACACCGACGGCTGCTGTGGATAACTGTGTGGAGAAGTAGGCCCGGGGCTGTGGACAACGATGTGGAGATGTGTGGATCGGGGCATCGGTCTCGGTATCAGTGCTCGTGAGCTCGGCGTGGCGATGCACGAGTCCCGGAACTGCTCGGTGTCGTGCATCGGGCGCCCCGATGGGGCACCTTCGTGAAACACGTGCTCTCTGACGAGTCGACGCCCACGAGATCGGCGGAAGCTCACCGGATCAGCTGTCGTGAGATCGCCTGTGAGGCATATCGGAAGTGCCCGGCGGGCTCACGTCTGCAGTCAGGCCCGGTCCTCGGCGCTCGGACGACTTCGATGACCATTACTCTCCGCAGCGCCGGCTTCGGATCCGAGAGCGTACGGAGGCCCCGCCGTGCGCTCAGGTGCGTCGGGATGATCCACGAGGGCGAGGATCTCGAGTTTCGGCACTGCTCCGACGCGACGTGCGACCTCGCGCCAGTCCCCGCCCAGCACCAGTCCCGGGCCGTCCAGACTCTCCCCCGCGAGCGCGCCGGCAGCGACGGGGCCGTCGTCTGGATCATTCGGCATGACCTGGACGTGCGGCGGCGGCTCGCCCTTTCGCGCCTCGGGGTGCAGAAGGATCCAGGTGGGCAGCTGCTCCACCGCGAGGCGTGCCAGCAGAGGAATGCCCGCATCGCCCCCCGACGTACCGACCACTGCATCGTCGACGGGGTCGTCTCCTGCATCGCGGGCGCTCTCGGAGGTGCCGTCGGATCTGTTGATGCCGGTGCGGTGAGCCGGCGCCGCATCGGCGTCGAGGACCAGGGGAAGGACCCGCTCTCCCCACCTGCGCTGCAACTCCTGCAGCAGGGTGCGCGCGGGACGGCACGGGAGACACCACGAGGCCGTCACCAGGACGATGACGGCCTCGGGGTGAAGCGTGCGGGTCTCAGGCCTCGCGGGCACCGGCGGTCGCGAGCTGCTCGGGCTCGTCATCCTGCAGGGCGAGCCAGCGCTCGGCGTCGAGGGCCGCCTGGCATCCGCTGCCGGCGGCCGTGATGGCCTGGCGGTAGGTGTGGTCCACGACGTCGCCCGCCGCGAACACGCCCTCGACCGAGGTATGCGTCGTACGACCCTGGACCACGATGTAGCCCTGCTCGTCGAGCTCGACCTTGTCGCGGAAGAGCGCGGAGCGCGGCTCGTGGCCGATCGCCTCGAACACGGCGGAGGTCGGCAGCGTGCGCTCCTCCCCGGTCGCGGTGTCCTTGACCGTCACGGACTCGACCTGCTCCTGGCCGTTGATCCCGACGACCTGAGCGTTCCACGCGAAGTCGAGCTTGGGATCGTTCTCGGCCCGTCGGGCCATGATCTTCGAGGCGCGCAGGGCGTCGCGGCGGTGCACGAGCGTCACCTTCGTGGCGTAGCGGGTGAGGAACGTGGCCTCCTCGACCGCGCTGTCGCCGCCGCCGACGACCACGATCTCCTTGTCCTTGAAGAAGAAGCCGTCGCAGGTCGCGCACCAGCTGACGCCCTTGCCGGAGAGGCGCTTCTCGTCCTCGATGCCGAGCTCGCGGTACGCCGAGCCCGTCGCGATGATCAGCGAGCGGCCCCGGTAGACCGTGCCGTCCTCCAGGGTGACCGTCTTGACCGGGCCCTCGAGCTGCACGTCGACCGCGTCCTCGAAGATGATCTCCGCGCCGAAGCGCTCGGCCTGCTCCTGCATGGTCCCCATCAGCTCGGGGCCCATGATGCCGGTGGCGAAGCCCGGGTAGTTCTCGACATCGGTCGTCGTCATGAGGGCGCCGCCCGCATCGAGCGCACCCGCGATGACGACGGGGTGCATCTCGGCGCGCGCCGCGTAGATCGCCGCGGTGTAGCCGGCGGGGCCGGAGCCGACGACGAGGACCTCGTGGACGGTGTCATCTCCCGAGGAGCCGCCGGCCGGAGAGGCGGCCGGTGCCGTGGTCTTCGCGGCGGGCGCGGCGGATCCGGCGCCGCCGAGGATGTTGAGCGCCTGGATGGGCTGGGTCATGGATGGGTCCTTCCGATGTGGAGCAGGCGTCGAGGTCGGGCAGCGACGCGGGGGTCAGACGGGAGCGGGGCGGTCCGCTGGGCGGTGGATGGGGCGGTCAGACGCTGCCGATGTTCGTCGACCCGTTCCACACCAGCGTCCCCGCGGCGTCGGCGTTCTCGGTGCCGCAGGTGGGACGGACCACGGTGATCTGCACGATCCCGCCGTTCGCCCGCAGGGAATCGCGCTGGTAGGGGCCGTGCACGATCATCCAGTACTGACCGGAGTCCGCTCCCCATTCGATCTCCTCCATCACGATCGGCGCGTCCGTGACGCCCTGCTGCTCGAGGCACCGGTTGAGGTCGAAGGTCGCCGGCGCCTGGAACGTGCCGCCCGAGGCGACCAGTCGCTGCGCCTCGCTCCCCAAGGTGCTCTCTGTGAGAACGGGCAGACCCGAGGAATTCTTCCCGGGTGCGTTGCCCGTCTCAGGGGACGACGCCGCGCTGCCGCGCGCCACCTCGGTGGTCGACTGCTGGAGGGCCTCGGAGAGCATGAGCCCGATGAGGGATGCGAGCACGAGCGCGAGAACCACCACCCAGGTCTTCACGCCCTGGCCGGACGTCGGCCCGGGCCCGGCACCCGGGCGCCGATGGCGGATCCCGGGCGCGGTCATTCCGCCTTGATCTCCTGGATGCGGGCACGGAAGCCGTCGCCGGTGGTGCTGCTGGGCAGCTCCGCGATCCACAGCTCCACACCGTCGGCCTGGACGGGCTCATCCAGGGTGAACTCGACGTCCCCGCCGTCGGTGAACTCGCCGTCGCCGAGCTTGTCGCCGCGGCTGCCGTCCTCCTTCAGGGCGTACAGCTCCATCGAGCCGCCCTCGGTATCGGCCGTGCTCACGGTGATCTTCTTCAGCGTTGAGGTCTTCTCGAAGGGCAGCTTGATGCCGATGCCGTCCTTCAGACCGGAGTAGTCCGCGCTCTGGTAGATCTTCGAGGACCAGTATGAGTCCTTCGACCCGTCCGTCAGGCGACTCGAATCCTCGGAGTGGTCCGCATTGCCGTTGCCGCCCTCGGCGAAGATCTCGGGCTCGCCGAAGGTGGGAGGCGGGCCCTCGGTCGCCGACTCCGTGGTCTCGGTGGGCTGGACCTGCGCGTTCGTCTTCGATTCGGTGGGCGCGGGCTGCGTCGTCGCCTTCTCGTTCGGACCCGTGGCCGCCTCGCGCAGACCCGAGGTGACACTCGTGATCGCGAAGACCAGGGCGATGATCACGACGAGAGCGGCGCCGATGAGGATCCACTGCGTCTGCCGGGAGCGCTGCTCGTCGGGCTCCGCCGTGGTGGTGTACACGTTCGAGCTGTCCTCGGCGCTCATCGCGACACCCACGACGTCGCGCACGAGCGCGCTGCCCCGGTGAGGCGTCGCCGCCCAGGCGTCCTGGTCCTCGTCGCCGTAGGTGACAGGGCGCCCGCGCACGATGATCGGCCCGGGTGAGGCGTCCTCCTCCTCCACGGGAGTCTGTGCGACGGAGTCCGTCCACGAGGCCTCGTCCGCATCGCGGGAGGTGCCGGGCAGCACGGCTCCGCGGCCCGCCGCCGCCGGCGGGATAGTGGCCGCGGCCAGCGGGTTCTCCTTCTCCTGGACATCCAGGTGCCCGGGGAAGGCGGCCTTGTTGCGAGTCTCGGAGAGGTGCAGGTCGCGCACGAACTCCGCGGCCTCGGTGCCCGTGGTGTCCTCGGGCGGGGCCTCGGCGGCGGCCGCGTCCTGCGAGCCGGGCGCTGCCGACGGAGAGGCGCTGGGATCCGCCGACGACGCACCGGTCGTGCTCGGCTCGGAGCCGTTCTTCGTGGTCGCAGTCGTGTCGGCGGGCGTCGCACCCTTCGTGCCGGCGCCTGCGCTCGCGTCGCCGGTGGTCGTACCCGCGCCGCCGGAGGTCGAGTCCGATCCGCCGGCCGCCGCTCCCGCGGCGCCTGCTGCGGCACCGGTGGCCGCTCCCGCGGCGGCCGCGCGGCGGGCGGTGCGGCTCGTGTGCACCTTCTCGATGTCGGCGCGCGGCTCCTGGTCGAGGTCGAGGCGTCCTGCGGAGCCCTCGTGCGCGGATCGGGCACTCGCATCGCCGGAGGCGCCCGAAGAGGGTGTGCTCGAATCCTCCGCCGGATCCTGCTCAGCGGACGCCGAGGAGGAAGCGTTCTCGGCTCCGGTCGACGGGCTCGCCGCGTCGGCACCGTTCGGGGCCGCGACGGGGGCCGCCTGTGCGGCTGCCGCGGCGTCGCGTGCGCCGGCGGTGGTCGACTGCGCGTCCCGGGACGCGCGCGTGGGGTCCTGGGGGTCGTAGGCCTCGAGCGTGACGGGGATGGACTGCCAGGGCTCGAGCTCGGCGATGAGGTCGCGCGTGGTCTCCGGCACGGGCTGATCGCCCTCGGTGAGCACGAGCTCGCACAGCATGTCGAGATCCTGCGGGATGTTCCGCGTGCTGATCCGCGACGGGCGGGGCAGGGGCCCGTCGGCGGCCGACGGGGAGGCGCCCGTGAGCGCCCGGTACAGCAGCGCGACCAGCGCGGTCACGTCCAGGAACGAGGCGAGGCGGCCGTCGTGCTCGGCGTCGTGATGGGCGGCGGCCTCGACGCCGACGCCCAGCACCGCCACCTCCCCGCTCGCGGTGTCCACGAAGACCCGGTTGGAGTCGAGGTGCTGATGGCGCAGCCCGCGGCGGCGGGCGGCCTCGAGCCCCGATGCGGCCTCGCCGATGATCGACCGTGCAGTCTCCGGGCGCAGCGCACCCTGGGCGAACAGCGCGGCGAGGGGCGGTGCCGGCGGGGCCGGGTACTCGACGACGGTCAGCGGAGCGCCCGTGCTCGCGGCCCCGAAGCCCTCACCGGAATCCCCCTGGGACGCAGCGCCGGAGGCGCCGTCGGCCGATCCCTCGCCGGTCCCGCGCGGATCCCCGAACACGGTCACGTCCAGCACCGGGAGCAGGCGCGGGTTCTCCACGAGGTAGGCGCGGCGCGCGGCGTCGGCGACCTCGAGGGCGAGGTCCCCGTGGACCATGAACAGGGTGACGAGCTCACCGGAGCGCACGGAGCGGGCGCGATGCCAGGACGCGCCCTCGGCGACTCCCGACAGCGGGATCTTCGCCTCGACGCTCCAGCGCTCGCGCACCGCGTGCTCGTGGTGTCGTTCGTTCACCTGTGTCCGTCCCTCTCCGACATCCTGATGCCCTGCGGCCTGTCACATGCTACGGGTGCCCGCTGACCGGCGGCCGCCACCGGGCATCCGCGCGCGCACCATCGCCATCAGCGATCGCAGCTCCTCGACGCGCAGCGCCCACGCGACCGCCACGAACACGGCGCTCGCCACCGCCCCGACGACCAGACCGAGGACGACGGTGAGCACGCGGTTCGTCCACATCGCCCCGCCCATCAGCGCGACCAGACCGTCGCCCACCAGGAAGGCCACGACGGCCGCCACGAGCAGCCGGCCCAGCAGCAGCATCGCCTTCGCGCCGCCGTCCAGCGAGGCCCCGAGCTCACGGGCTCGCCGCCGCAGCATCCACTGCCCGTACGCCCAGCCGACGACGTTGCCGAGCGACACCACGAGCGCCGCCGTCGCCGCCTGCCAGTGCGGATCCACGAACAGCAGCACCGGCGCCACGCCCAGCAGGGGAAGCGCCGAGGTCGGGATCTGCATCCAGAAGGGGGCGCGAGCATCCTCGTACGCGTAGAAAGCGCGCTTGGTCAGGTAGTTCGCGGAGAACGGCACCAGTCCCAGCATGTACGCGGCGAGGACCCACGCGCTCGCCTGCGCCCCGGCGACGCTCGAACCGCCGTCGATGACCCACATGATCGGGCCGGCCAGGGCGATGAACACGGCAGCGCACAGCATCATCGGCACCGCGAGGATCCGGTTGGTCTGCTGATACCGGTGCAGGGCGCGCTCGTGGTCCCCCTCCGAGGCGCTGCGCGAGATCGAGGGGAACGCGGCGGTGACCAGGGTGACCGCGAGGATCCCCTGCGGGATCATGAAGACCGTGTAGGCCCAGTCCATCGTGCCCAGGCCCGGGTAGAGTCTCGAGGCGTCGGTGCCCTGGCTGGCCTCGGCCGCCTCCACGGCGCCGCCCACGCTCCAGCGCCCGGCGTACAGCGCGAGCTGGCCGACGATCAGCATCCCGAGGCTCCACATGCCGATGCGGCTGAGCTTGCCCAGGCCCAGACCGCGGAACCCCCACTTCGGGCGCAGCTTCAGCCCGAGCTTGCGCACGAAGTACCAGAGGAAGACGACCTGGATCGCGGAGCCGCCCACGTTCATCGCGGCCAGGGCGACGACCATCGGCACGGTCCAGGCCGTCGGATCGCCCTGCCTGCCCCAGATCGCGAGGAAGATCAGCGCGCCGACGATCGCGACCAGGTTGTTGAGCACAGGAGCCCACTGGTAGGGCCCGAAGGAGTCGTGCGCGTTCAGCAGCTGGCCGAGCATCAGGTAGAGCGCCGAGAACAGGATCTGCGGCATCATCCAGTACACGAGCTGCACGGCCAGGGCGTAGGTGTCCGGCGGCAGCGAGCCGTTGGTGAGCACCATGAGCAGCGGCGCGAGCGCCATCGCGAGCAGGGTCACCCCGCCCGCGGCGACCGTGACCAGGGTGAACAGTCGCGAGGTGAAGTCGCTGCCGCGGTCGGGACGCTTCGCGGCCCGCACGATCGCGGGCACCAGGATCGCGTTGAGCGTGCCGCCGCCGATCATGATCCAGATCGTGTTGGGCACGACGTTCGCGGAGCTGAACGCGCTGCCCACGGAGCTGCTGATGCCCAGGAACATGGCGCCGAACAGGAAGTTGCGCACGAACCCGAGCGCGCGGGAGACCGTCGAGCCCAGGGCCATCACGGCGGTCGCGCGCATGAGCCGCGCGCGGGTGCTGGTGAGCTTCGGGGCCGGTGCGTCGGCCGTGTCGTCCGCACCGTCGGTCGTGCTGCGCGCACCGTCAGGGGGGCCGCCGGCACCGTCGGTCGGGCCGTCACCGCTGCCGCCGTCGGGGCTCCTGCCGCTCTCCGCCTCGGGGCCGGCGGACGTGCCGGCGCGCCTCCTCGCCCCGGCTGCGGAGCCGGTGGCGATCTGCTCGGTGATCGGGTCGAGCGACCCCGTCGTCTCGTCGAGGGTCGCGACCGCTCGTTCGAGGTCGGCCGCGTGCGCAGCGGCCGCATCGTCGGAGACCGGCGCGGTGCGGCGCGCGGGAGGCGGAGTGCGCGAGGAGAAGACCTCAGCCGAGTCGGAGCTCGGGGCGGCGGGCGTCGGTGCGGGAGCCGGCGTGGCCTGCGCGGCGGGTCGTGCCGGGGCCGGGCGGGGCCGGGCGCGGGGAGGGCCCGGCCGCAGATGCCGCGGCCGGTGCTGGATGCGTCGTGGTGCGCTCATGGTTTCTCCTCGTCGGCCGCATCCCCTGCGGCCTCCCCCTCGCCGTCGTCCGTCAGCTCTGCCGCGGCGGCACGGCGGCGCGAGCCCGTGCGCCGGGCCCGCAGCACGCCCACCACCACGAGCACGCCCATGGCGCCCACCAGCACCATGGTCGTCCAGTTCTCCCATGCCGGGTTCACGCTCAGCGGGACCGACACGGGTGCGGCGAGCTCCTCCCCGTCCTCCGAGCGGACGGTGGAGGTGAGGGTCACGGTCCCGTTCGCGATCGCGTCGATCGGGACCGTCACCTCCTTCTTCTGCCGCGCGGGCACCTCGACCGTGGTGGGCTCGCCCACCCGCACGATCGGCCGGTCCGTGCTCACCTCGACCTTCACCGTGATCGGGCTGTCCAGGTCGTTGGTCACCGTGATCGGCACGCCCGCCGAGTCGGAGACCAGGTTGTAGCCGGAGGCGGGCACCACGTGGATGGCCTCGCGCATGGCCGCGACGTCCTTCTGCGCGGTCTTCGCGCGCCGGGACGCCTCGTCATGGTCCTTCGCGAGCGTCGTCGAGGTCGTGGTGAGGATCAGCGTGCGCGTCGCGGAGAACGGGGCGTCGTCCTCGGCGACCGCGGCGACGGTGCTCATCGAGCGCAGCGAGCGCTGCAGGGACTGCAGGGTGCCCGTGTCGACCTCGTCGCGGGAGCGGGCGCGCGGCAGGTGCGCCCAGGTGCCGTCCTCGCCGGGGCCCGACGGGCGCACGTCGTCCGCGTCGAGCTCGCCGAGCGCGTAGAGGCCGTCGCCCTCGGTGCCCGTGTCGGTCACCATGTCGCCGCCCTCCGCCGCGTCCAGCAGGTCGGAGACGGGCGCCTGCGTCATCCAGGGCGCGTCGTCGAGGGCGTCGAGGGTCGAGGAGACGGCGCCCGCGTCCATGTCCTCCCCGAGCTGCGGGGCGATGAGGACCTGGCGCTGCGTGCTCGACTGCTCCGAGGCGATCACGGCGGTCTCCGCGAGGATCCGCTGGCGCACCTGCTGCACGTCCTCGCCCGTGCGCAGCTCGGAGACCTCGTCCGACAGCGTCGGGTCCGGCGCCAGCACGGGCACGGTCCGGTCGCCCGCGGTGAAGGTGCCGACCGAGGACGGCGTCACCGTCCCCACCGGGTCGGCGCGCAGAGACGAGGAAGGCACCACGAGGAGATCGGCGCCGCTGGTCACGGCCTGCGAGAGGGTCTTCCCGCTCGCCTCCTCGCCCGGGATCGACACGGCCTCGCCGAGCGGGTCGATGTGCGCGTCCTCCCACACCTTCTCGCTGCGCGCCGCGAGCGCGTCGGAGAGGTCCGTGGTGCCGGCCTGCTCGAGCCCGATCGTGTCCGACTGGGCGTACGGGAGCCCGATCACGTCGCGGTCCTTCGCCCCCGAGGTGAGGGTGTCGGCCAGGTGCTTCGTGGCGTCCGGCGTCGTGAAGCGCGCGGGCGGGGTCTGCGCGGAGTCGCCGTCGTCCCCGGCGTCGTCCCCGTCCTCCGCGTCCGCCGAGGAGTCGGAGCCCGACGACCCCGAGCCCGAGGAGTCGCCGGCATCGGCGTCCGAGAGCGCCGGCGGATCCAGCAGCGCGGGATCCAGCATCCAGTCCACGTCGTCGCGCGCGGCGAGGCCCTCGAGATCCTTGAGCCGGCCGCTCTCGGCCGACGCCTCGTAGGCGTCGGGATCGCTGACGGCGGCGCCGGGGTCGCTCGCGGACAGCGGCAGCAGCACGCTCCCGGCGATCTTCGCGTCGGCGTCGTCGGGCCGCCACACGGTGAAGGAGCGCAGGGAGGCCAGGGGGCCGTCGGCATCGGTGGCAGTCACCGACAGGCGCCGTGCGCCCCACAGGTAGGAGGCGGTGGAGAGGCCCAGGTCATCGGCGTCGACCGAGAGGGTGAACTCGGCGGAGTCGCCCGCGTCGAGGCTCGCCGGGCCCTCCTCGGTGGTGGCCGGGACGCCGTAGGTGTCCGGGCCGTCCTGCTGCTGCCACTGCGCGAGCGTGCGCCGGTCCGTGACGCGATCGGTGCGCACCCGCAGCTCCAGGGCGGGATCCTCGATCGCCGTCGTGCCGCGGTTGGTCAGCCGCACGGTGAGCGTGAGCTTCCCCCCGGGCTTGAGGGCGACGTCCCCGCCGTCGACCAGGTCGAGGCTCACTCCGCCGGTCGCCTCGGGCTCCGCCGGCTGAGGGGCCGAGGGCCGGGCGCTCGAGGAGGAGGCAGAGGCCGACGAGGCGGTGGCCCGCGTGCTCGAGGTCTGCCCGGTCGACGCGGACTGCGAGCTGGCCGATGCGGACTTCGAGCCTGTGACCTGGGCGATCGCGGGCCCCGTGGGCATCAGGAGCGCCGGGGCGAGGGCGATCAGCGCCACCAGCAGGAGCCGCGGGGCGGCCGTTGCGAGGGCCCTGGGTCCGGGGAGCGGCGCGCGCGGGCGCACGGACGGGCTCGGCTCGGACATGGGGACACTGTATGCGGCCGATACGGTAGAGCCCGGCAGGTGACCGGGCCTGCCGCGAGATCTCCACAGGGCATCCCTCACGGCCGTCGGCCCCTCGGAGCCCTCGCCCCGGGATCTCGGCTCCCTGCGCCCCTGACATGACAGGACTTCCGTGACCGACCCGCAGCACCCCGACGAGCGCGCCGCTCGTCTCACGGCCGCGCGCACCCGCGCGGCCTCGATGTTCCAGGCTCTGCCTGCACCCATCCACGAGCTCGGACGCCTCTTCGAGGAGGCCGGGCAGGAGCTTGCGCTCGTCGGCGGTCCCGTGAGGGACGCGGTGCTGGGCCGCTCGAGCGCCGACCTGGACTTCACGACCTCCGCGCGGCCCGACGAGACGGAGGCCGTGCTGCGGCGCTGGACGCACGGCGGTGCGATCTGGGACATGGGCCGTGAGTTCGGGACGCTCGGCGCGACCCGCGACGGCGTCAAGGTCGAGATCACGACCTATCGCACCGAGTCCTACGACCCCACCAGCCGCAAGCCCGAGGTGGCCTTCGGCGACACCCTCGCGGGCGACCTCTCGCGCCGCGACTTCACGGTCAACGCGATGGCCGTGCGCCTGCCCTCCCTCGAGTTCGTGGACCCCTTCGACGGCCTGCACGACCTCGCCGGCGAACTGCTGCGCACGCCCGTCGAGCCCGCCCAGTCCTTCGACGACGACCCGCTGCGGATGATGCGCGCCGTGCGCTTCGTCTCGCAGCTCGGCTTCACCATCGAGGACCGGACCGCCGCGGCGATCCGGGGGCTCGCCGGGCGCATCGAGATCGTCTCCGCCGAGAGGACCCGCGACGAGCTCGTGAAGCTCCTGGTGGGGGCGCACCCGCGCCGCGGCCTCGAGCTCATGGTCGACCTGGGCCTCGCCGAGCACGTGCTGCCCGAGCTGCCCGCCCTGCGCCTCGAGCGGGACGAGCACCACCATCACAAGGACGTCTACGAGCACACGCTCACCGTGCTCGACCAGGCCATCGACCTCGAGAGCCCCGAGGGGTCGGGCGGCCCCTGCGAGAGCCCGGACCTGGTGCTGCGGCTCTCGGCGATCATGCACGACGTGGGCAAGCCCGCGACCCGCCGCTTCGAGCCCGGCGGGCTGGTGACCTTCCGCTTCCACGAGACCGTGGGCGCCCGCATGACCGCCAAGCGCATGAAGAAGCTCGCCTTCGACAAGGACACGACGAAGGCCGTCGCCCGACTGGTCGAGCTCCACCTGCGCTTCCACGGCTACGCGGACTCCGGCTGGACCGATTCGGCCGTGCGCCGCTACGTCACCGACGCCGGTCCGCTGCTGCAGCACCTGCACCGCCTCACCCGCGCCGACGTCACCACCCGCAACCGTCGCAAGGCCCGCGCGCTCGCCCGCGCCTATGACGACCTCGAGGAGCGCATCGACGACCTCGCCGCCCGCGAGGAGATCGAGAAGATCCGCCCCGACCTCGACGGCAACCGGATCATGCAGGTCCTGGGGATCCCGCCGGGGCGCGAGGTCGGCGAGGCCTACGCCTTCCTCCTCGAGGAGCGCATGGAGCACGGCCCCCTCGGTGAGGACGAGGCCGAACGCCGGCTGCGCGCCTGGTGGGAGGATCGCGGGTGAACGCTGCGAGCGAGCGCTGAGCGGGGCCGCACCGACGGTGACGCGACGCCGGCCGGGACCCCGCTCCGAGCGGCTGTGGCATGGGCCACCCGCACCTCTCCTCACCTGGACGGGCGGGGTGAAGGGCGTGTGATGGTCACCGCCGGGGCGTTCCCATCCGCGCGTGCTCGTGCGGATACTGGAGGACTGCGACGCCGTGCCCATCGGCGCCTCGCCCCCGGACGCCTGCCCCAGGCGCTCCGGGATGCCCTGGAGTCGAGCCGTCAGGAGCAGCTGTGAGCGATTCTCGTGGACCCTCGCGTCCGTCGTCCGGATCCGGACGCGACGGCGGTTCCGGCACAGGCCGGTCCCGCGGCGCCGGCGACGGCGCCTCCTCGGCGCGCAAGCAGTTCCCGGGCGCTCAGGGCCGCAGCCGTACGAACGGCGCGGGCGCGGGCAAGGGCGCGGGGAAGTCCTCGGGCAGGAGCGCCGGCGCGGGATCAGCCGCCGGCCGATCCGCGAACGAGGGCTCGCCCAAGGGCACCAGCCGCACCGCACGCCGCGCCGGCACCGCCGGGGCCGGCGCCGCGGGCGCGAGCGGCGCAGCGAAGAACGGCGCAGCGAAGAACGGGACCGCGAAGAGCGGGACCGCGAAGCGCAGCACCTCGGCCGCGGCCGGCTCGGGCCGCGGCGGACGCGGGGGTCGTGGGACGGCCAAGCGCACAGGTCTGGCCGCCGCGCTGAACTACCCGCGCGCCGGCAAGAAGGGCCCGCTGCGCTGGCTCCCCTCGCTGCGCATGTTCGGCGGCGCCATCGCGCTGATCGTGCTGCTGGGTCTGGGCGGAGCCGTCTGGCTCTACAACTCGACCGACGTCCCCCAGG
Source organism: Brachybacterium kimchii (assembly GCF_023373525.1). Taxonomy (NCBI): domain Bacteria; kingdom Bacillati; phylum Actinomycetota; class Actinomycetes; order Micrococcales; family Dermabacteraceae; genus Brachybacterium; species Brachybacterium kimchii. The sequence continues at coordinate 3,023,218 of NZ_CP097218.1, read as the reverse complement.
CCGACGACGTCGCCGTCGCCCAGACCACGCGCGTCTACTTCTCCGACGGCAAGACCGAGATGGGGCAGTTCTCCGAGGTCAACCGCACGATCCTGCCCAATGACGAGATCCCGCAGACGGTGAAGGACGCGGTCGTCGCGAGCGAGGACACCACCTTCTACGAGAACCGCGGCGTGTCCCCGAAGGGCATCGTGCGCGCACTCTGGAACAACCTGAAGGGCGGCTCCCGCCAGGGCGGATCGACCATCACCCAGCAGTACGTGGAGCGGTACTACACGGGCACCACCACCTCCTACACCGGCAAGGTGAAGGAGATGATCATGGCGCTCAAGGCCGACCAGGAGCTCAGCAAGGACGAGATCCTCTCCCGCTACCTCAACACCATCTACTTCGGGCGCGGCGCCTACGGCATCCAGGCCGCCTCCGAGGCCTACTTCGGCAAGGACGCGAAGGACCTCGACGAGTCCGAGGCGGCGCTGCTGGTGGCCGTGATCCCGGCACCCTCGGCCTACGACCCCGCGAACGACAAGGAGGCGTCGGCCAAGAAGTGGGACCGCGTGATCACCCGCGAGGTGAACATGACCGGCTCCCTCACCGAGGAGCAGGCCGACAAGCTCGAGTTCCCCGAGACCTCGAAGAACAAGCAGCAGAACTACCTCGAGGGCACCAACGGCTACCTGCTGATGATGGTGCGCAGCGAGCTCGAGCGCGAGGGCTTCACCGAGGAGGAGATCAACACCGGCGGGTACAAGATCGTCTCCACGGTCTCCAAGAAGGACCAGGACATCACCGTCGACACCATCGACGGGCTGAAGGACGAGGGCCGGCCCGACGCCAACCGCGTGGGCACGATGTCGATCGACCCCGATTCCGGCGCGATCACCGCGATGTACGGCGGCCCCGACTTCGTGAAGCAGTCGATCAACGACGCCACCCAGTCGCGCATGCAGGCCGGCTCGATCTTCAAGACGTTCGCCCTGGTCGCGGGCCTCGAGAACGGCTACGGCCTGAACTCGACCTGGGACGGCAACTCGCCGCGCACCTTCGGCGGCTGGACGGTGAACAACTTCGGCCACACCTCCTACGGCCCGATCAGTCTCCGGCAGGCGACCACGAACTCGGTGAACACCGCGTACGCCGGGCTGAACGTCGCCATGGGGCCCGAGAAGACCCGCAAGATGGCGGTCCAGCTGGGAATCCCCGAGAAGACCCCGGGTCTGGACGACAACGCGAACAACGTGCTGGGCAGCGCCTCGCCGACGGTCCGCGAGATGGCCGAGGCGTACGCGACGATCGCCGCCAAGGGCGTCCACCACCAGTCCTACATCGTGGACTCCGTGTCCAACCCCGACGGCTCCGACGAGTACGAGCACAAGGACAGCTCGAAGCGCGTGCTCGACGAGAAGGTCGCGATCAACGCGACCGTGGCCCTGCAGGGCCCGCCGTCCACCGGCTCGGCCCGCAGCGTCGCCGGCGTGATGGGCGGTCGCCCCGTCGCCGGCAAGACCGGCACCTCCGAGAGCTTCAAGTCGGCCTGGTTCGTGGGCTTCACCCCGCAGATGGTGACCGCGGTCGGTATGTTCCAGCCCTCCGAGGACGGCAAGAGCGAGGAGCAGCTCACCCCGTTCGGCGGCGTCTCCAGCATGACCGGCGGCTCGTGGCCGGCGACGATCTGGGGCCGCATCATGTCCCAGACCCTCGAGGGCGAGCCCATCGAGCAGTTCGACGGCGAGGTCGTCCTGGACAACCAGAAGTCCTCCGCGGGCAACGCCACCAAGGCGCCCGTCACGCAGGCCCCGCAGACGAAGGCCCCGACCACCACGCAGGCACCCACCACGGAGGAGCCCAGCAAGGAGCCGACCGAGGAGCCCAGCGACGAGGAGTCCTCGAAGACCGAGAAGCCGACCGAGGAGGAGTCCTCGAAGACCGAGAAGCCCACTGAGGAGGAGTCCTCGAAGACCGAGAAGCCCACGGACAAGGAGTCCGACAAGGACGACTCGGACAAGGGCAAGGACGACTCGAAGGACTCCGACAAGGACAAGGGCGGGGACTCCGACAAGAGCACGGGCGACTCGGGCGACTCGAAGGACTCCGGCGACAAGAGCGGGGACTCCGGGGACGACAAGGGTTCGGGCGACAAGAGCACGGGCGACTCGGGCAAGGGCTCGGGCGACAAGAGCACGGGCAAGGACTCCGACTCGGACGACTCCAAGTAGGCCACAGAGGACGACGGCGAGTGAGCCGGGGCGCCTGAGGGCCCGGGGCCCGTCGGCGGCCCGTCCCTGTGATCCCCCGCGCACGCCGCGCACCGGCCTGGCGGGCCTGCGCACGCCCGGGTAGTCTTGGCTGGTCTGTGCCGCGATCCGAGCGGCCCGGACAGCATGGAACCCTCCTGCCACGGAAGTCCCGTGGCCGCTGAGACCACAGGAGGTGGGTACTCGAACATGCGCAAGTACGAGATGGTCGTCATCCTCGACCCTTCGATCGACGAGCGGACCGTCGGCACCACTTTTGAGAAGCTCGTGCAGGTCATCCCTGCCGAAGGCGGAACCATCGACGAGGTGGACGTCTGGGGCAAGCGGAAGTTCGCCTACGAGATCCAGAAGAAGTCCGAGGGCGTGTACGTCGTCCTGTCCTTCACCGCGAAGTCGGAGACCGCCAAGGAGCTCGACCGCCAGCTCGGACTCAACGAGTCCGTCCTGCGCACGAAGCTCATGCGTCTCGACGCGAAGTGATCCGCGAGAGCTGACAGGCCCGTCGGCCGCAGAATCCCCGGACCCCGCAGACAGGGGACCCCGGACCCGCAGCCGCATGACGGAGCCGACGTCGGCTCGCCGCACCCCACCCCCGCACGAGAGCACCCGGAGATCAGGAGCAGAGCATGGCCAATGACACGATCATCACGGTGGTCGGGAACCTGACGGCCGATCCCGAGCTGCGCTTCACGCAGTCCGGCGTCGCCGTGGCCTCCTTCACCATCGCCTCCACCCCCCGCACGTTCAACCGCCAGTCGAACCAGTGGGAGGACGGCGAGGCCCTGTTCCTGCGCTGCTCGCTGTGGCGCGACGCCGCCGAGAACGCGGCGGAGTCCCTCGAGAAGGGCACCCGCGTGGTCGCGCAGGGCCGCCTCAAGCAGCGCTCCTTCACCGACCGCGAGGGCAACAACCGCACCTCGATCGAGCTGGACGTCGACGAGATCGGCCCGTCCCTGCGCTACGCCACCGCGAAGGCCAACAAGGTCCAGCGCGGCGGCGGCGGAGGATTCAACGGCGGCGGTCAGCGCGGCGGCCAGGGCGGCCAGGGCAACCAGGGCGGCGGCTTCGGCGGCCCCCAGGGCGGCCAGGGCGGCGGCTTCTCCGGAGGCGGCCAGGGCGGCTACGGCGGGAACCAGGGCGGCGGCGCCGACCAGGACCCGTGGGCCGGCGGCAACCAGGGCGGGTACGACGACCCGCCGTTCTGATCCCGAGGGATCCGCGCTGATCACCCGAGGGTGACCGGAGGCGGGACCGAGGGGTCGACGGACGGACGCGTCCCCGACCACTGCAGGGCAGGCGCCCTGCGCACACACCATTCACCCATCCCGGGGAGACCCGGGCTCCGCATCAAGGAACAAGGAGCACCACGATGGCCAAGCCTGTTCTTCGCAAGCCGAAGAAGAAGCAGAACCCGCTGAAGGCAGCGGGCGTCGAGTCGATCGACTACAAGGACGCAGCCCTGCTGCGCAAGTTCATCTCCGACCGCGGCAAGATCCGCGCGCGTCGGGTCACCGGCGTGTCCGTGCAGGAGCAGCGCAAGATCGCGAAGGCCGTGAAGAACGCCCGCGAGATCGCCCTGCTGCCCTACTCGACCTCCGGTCGCTGAGCGAGGAAGGCACACACATGACCACCAAGCTCATCCTCACCAACGAGGTCACCGGCCTCGGCACCGCGGGCGACGTCGTCGACGTCAAGGACGGCTACGCGCGCAACTTCCTGCTGCCGCGCAAGCTCGCCACCCCGTGGACCGACGGCGGCCAGCGCCAGCTCGACCAGATCCGCTCCGCGCGCAGCAAGCGCGCCGTGGCGAGCCTGGAGGAGGCGCAGTCGCTCAAGGCCGTGCTCGAGTCGAAGCCCGTCGTCGTCTCCGAGCGCGCCGGCACCAACGGCCGTCTCTTCGGCGCCGTGACCTCCAAGGAGGTCGCCGACGCCGTGAAGACCGCGTTCGACCGCGACATCGACCGCCGCTCCGTCGAGTTCACGACTCCCATCAAGTCGCTCGGCGAGTACAAGGCGACCGTGCGTCTGCACGAGGACGTCTTCGCGAACCTGGTCGTCCAGGCCGTCGCCGCCAAGGGCGCCGCGAAGTGACCCCCTCCGTCGCGGCCTGAGCCGCGACGTGCGAAGCGCCCCGCCTCCGAGCAATCGGAGGCGGGGCGCTTCACGTGTGCGGGCGGGGTGCGGGGTGCGGGGCGCTGGCAGGTGCGGGCGGGGCCGCGGCGTCGCCGACCGGCATATAGCGAGCATGTCTGCCGCATGAGGCAGAGATGTCGCGCATACGCCGTCGCATGACGCGATGCGCGCCCGGGAAGCGCCAGGGGCCCCGAGGACGACCGCGCCACCCCGTGTGGAGGAGCGGGCGTGCAGACATCTACCCTGAGCGGATGAATTCCTCCTCCTCCACGCCCCCTCCCAGGGCGTCCGACTCCGCGGGATCGGGCACGGAACCGGCCCCGACGGCCCCCGCTCCGCAGCTTGCCCGCTCGCTCGGTCACGGCCAGATCGCCATGATCGCCATGGGTTCCGCGCTGGGCACCGGCCTGTTCCTCGGCTCCGGCGAGGCCATCGGCTACGCGGGCCCCGCCGTGATCATCGCGTTCGCCATCGGCTCCCTCATCGCGGCGACGATCGCACTGGCGATGGGCGAGATGGCCTCCCGCCACCCGGTGCGCGGTGGCTTCGGCACGCTGGCCGCCCACTACCTCTCCCCGTACTGGGGCTACCTCAGCCGCTGGCTGTACTGGATCGTGACGGTTGCGGTGACCGCGACCGAGCTCGTGGCCTGCGCGCTCTACCTCGCCTACTGGTTCCCGGCGATCCCCGTGCCCGTCGGCATCGTGCTGTTCGCGGCGGTCATCCTGGCCATCAACCTCACCACCGTCGGCTCCTTCGGCGCGGTCGAGTTCGTGCTCTCGAGCATCAAGGTGATCGCGGTGGTCGTGTTCATGCTCGTCGGCCTGTTCCTGGTGTTCCTGGGCACGGGCGCGCACCCCGCGCCGGGTCTCTCCGGGCTCACGGCCGACGGGGGCTTCGCCCCGAACGGCTGGGCGGCGGTCTGGATCGCCCTCAGCGTGGTGATGTTCAGCTTCGGCGGCATCGAGCTGCTGTCGATCACCGCGGCCGAGGCCAAGGAGCCCGCGCGCTCGATCCGCACCGCGGCCCGCACCACCATCGTGCGCCTGGCCCTGTTCTACGTGGTGAGCATCGGGATCGTCGTGGCGCTGGTGCCGTGGAGGCAGGCGTCGGCGACCGGCGAGGCCGTGGAGACCTCCCCGTTCGTGACCGTCTTCGACTCCATCGGCGTGCCCGCCGCCGCGAGCATCACGAACCTGCTGGTGCTCATCGCCGCCCTCAGCGCCGCCAACGCGAACCTCTATGCGGGAAGCCGCATCATGCACTCCCTCGCGGAGGACCGCCTGGCACCGCAGGTCTTCTCCCGCGTCACGCGGCGCAGGGTGCCCGCGCCTGCGATCGCCGTGAGCTGCGTGGGGATCCTCGCGGCCGCCGTGCTGCAGATGAGCGGCGTCGCCGCCTTCGGCTACCTGATGAGCGTCGTGGTGTTCGCCGTGCTGCTGGTGTGGATGCTGATCCTCGTGACCTACCTGCGCTTCCGCGCCCGCCGCGTCGAGGGCGCGACGTTCCGGATGCCCGGGGGACGGGTCTCCGCGACGGTCGGGATCATCGGCCTGCTCGCCGTGTTCGCGACCGTGGTGGTGCGCGCCGAGATGACGCTCGCCGCGATCGTCGGCATCATCGCCGTCGCGATCGCGACCGTGCTGTACGTGACGGTGGTGCGCCGACGCATCGACCCCGCCCACATCGACGACGCCTTCACCGAGGCGGAGCTCGTGCGCGAGCGGCAGGCCGGATCCTCCCGCTGACGTGCGCGCCGGCGGCCCGGTGCCGGAGTGGTGTTGCGCACCCCACGGTCGGCGGGGTTTGGGCGAGCGCCTGCGTACGAGTAGTCTGAGGGCACTTCGGTCTCGGTGAGCTGCGACTCCTGGTGCCGGAGACACGCGCGAGTGGCGGAATTGGTAGACGCGCACGGTTCAGGTCCGTGTGCTCGAGAGGGCGTGGGGGTTCGAGTCCCCCCTCGCGCACGTGAGACGAAGGCCCCCGGGAGAGATCCCGGGGGCCTTCTCGCATGGTCGGCCGGATCGGGTCGCGGGTCGGGCGGCGGGCGACCCGAGCGCGGCTCAGGCGCCGGGCGCCACCAGCAGCAGCTCGACGTTGCGGTCCTGCGGCGTGCCCTCCTGCGAGAGGTCCGCGTGGATGTCGTTGAACGACAGCTCGCGGTAGAGGGAGGCCAGTGCATCCCCCTGATAGGGCGCGTCTGCCTCGATCAGGGTGCTCAGCAGTGACAGGGTCCCGTCGCGGTTGTCCACGATCTCGACCACGCGCGCCTGCTGCGGGAAGTCCACGTGCGAGGCGGTGTTGATGATCCAGTAGCGGCGCTCGGGCTTCGCGTGCCCGTGCAGGCTGATCTCGTTGGTGTGGGTGTGGCCGTTGACCCAGGCCAGCACGTTGGGGAAGCGCCCCAGCAGGTTCGCGACATCCCAGCCGGCGTGCCGCAGCTCGCCGTTGCCCGGCTCGAGCAGCAGGTTGTTCATCGAATCGGGCGTGTGGTGGCTGAAGACCACGAAGCGGGTGTCCTCGGCCCGGCTGCGCACGAGCCGTCCCAGTCCGTCGTAGTGCCGGCTGGAGCCGCGCTCGAGCACGTCCTCGAGCCACCGGTACTGGGCGTGGCCGATCGAGCCGCCCGTGAAGCCGGCGCGGTTCGTCGAGTCCAGCGCGATGCCGACGACGCCCTCGGCGATCTCGAAGGTGTAGTACCCGGTGTCCTCCTGGACGTTCTGCTCGGTGAAGCCGTTGCCGGCCGGCCCCACCGGCTGCGGGCGCTCGAGGTGCGCGCGGATGTACTCCTCGGTGGTGAAGGGCGCGCGGCGCTCGTCGGCCGTGACCGAGAAGTCCCGCTTCGAGCGGGCGCTCCCGCTGCTGCGGCTCACCGAGCCGGAGAGCGCACGGGTGCTCTCGGCGCGGCTCACCTGCTCGCGCAGCTGCTTCTGGGCCGACGGGTCCTCGAAGCCGGTGAACTTCCAGCTCCCGGTGTAGAGGTCCGCGAGGCCCTTCCAGTCGGAGGGCAGGGTGCCGCTGATGGAGTCGTCGTGGTTGCCGAACACGCTGAACCAGGGCACCTGCAGACCGGGGCTGTGATGCGAGGAGGTCGCGCGCTCGAGCAGATCCGGGAGCTCCGGGAAGCCGACCTCCTTGTAGCGGTCGCGCACGGGGTCGGCGGGGTTCCAGTAGCTCGCGTCGCCGCTGCTCTGCACGCCCTCCCACCGGTCCGGATCGCCGGTCGAGGCCGCGATCTCGCCGCCGTTCATGACGGCGAGGAACCAGTCCAGCTCGATGTGCTCGTGGTTGTCCGTGTTGTCCCCGGTGCTGACCAGGCAGTCGAAGGGTCGCCCGGTGTGCGGGCCGCGGCGCAGGGAGTTCACTCGCTCGACCAGGGCGACGGCGCCCTGCGTGGTCAGGGACTCCTGCGGACGGAACGCGGAGCCCGTGAGGTCGTGCAGGAACTCGAAGCGCATGGGCGACTGGGCGTCCAGCACGTGGAGGTCCGTGAACTGCACGAACGACGCGAGAGACCGGCGGGTGTCGGCCCGGGAGGCCTTCGGAGCGTTCTCGAGGCCGTCCTCGCGCACCACGTGCTCGTAGCCCGGGCCGGCGACGAGCCGACGGTAGCCGTCCTCGGCGCCCTGCTCGGGCGTCGCGACGGCATCCAGCGTGGTGCCGTCGGCCCGCAGTCCGGAGTCCTCGGCGAAGGCACGACGGGCAGGTGCGACCGCCGCTGCGGTCCCTGCGATCGCGGTGGCGGAGACCGTCAGGAGTCCTCTCCGTGTGAGCGGACGACGGGCGTCGACGGGCGAGCAGCGGGGATCGGGATGAGCCATGGGATCCAGCCCAGCACCGCCACATGGCGCGGACATGGCGTCCGAGGAAGGAGGACATGACGAGCATCCCTCGGGCTCCGTCGTGCGGGGATCCGCCCTCTGGCCTGGCCTCGTCGCGAACCCTGGGTGTTAGCGTGGTCACACATCCGCAATTCCCCGGCAGAGGAGCCTCCTCACCGTCCCCGGCCCACAACCCGTCGGACGGTCGGCTCCCGTGACCCACGGAGGTAGCCGTGAACTCACTGTCCAATGTCGACTGGGCGGGACTGGGATTGAAGGTCCTGGCCGCCATCGTCGTCCTCATCATCACCGCGATCCTCGCGGCCGTCCTCAAGAGCGCAGCCTCGAAGCTCGCGCAGAAGGTGCCGGCGCTGCGGCGCATCGGCCAGGACGGAGCGTCCCTCGGCAATGCAGTGGGCACGATCCTCTCGATGGTGATCTGGCTGCTGGGCCTGGTGATCGTGCTGGGGATCTTCCAGCTGAACCAGGTGCTCACGCCCGTCACCTCGATGCTCGAGCAGGGCCTCGGGTTCCTGCCCAACATCATCGGTGCCGTGTTCGTGTTCGTGATCGGCCTGGTCATCGCCAAGATCGTGCGAGCACTCATCACCACCGCCCTGCACGCCGTCGATTTCGGCAAGCTCCTGGGCACCGCCCAGTCGGGCATCCAGAGGGCCACCGGCGGTGCCATGGGGGATCAGCGCGGCCCGCAGGGCGCCGCCTCCGCGCAGGGCACCGCCTCGGCGCAGGGCCAGGCTCCCGGACACACCCAGCCGCTTCCGCAGCAGGGCCAGGCGCCGCAGCAGGGTCAGCCCCAGCAGGGCCAGCACCCGCAGGCACAGACTCAGCAGGGACATCCCGGCCAGGGCGGTGGCAAGCCCGGCTCGAACATCCCCGAGATCATCGCCTCGGTCGTGTTCGCCCTGATCATGATCGTGGTGTCGATCGCCTCGCTGCAGATCCTCGGGATCGCCTCGATCTCCGATCCGGCCGCCTCGATGCTCACCACCGTGTTCACGGCGATCCCGAACATCATCGCAGCGGTCGCCCTGGTGGGGATCGGCGTGCTCATCGCGCGCTTCGTGACCGGGCTGTTCCGGCCGATCCTCGAGTCCACCGGGATCGACGACTGGCTGCAGAAGAACGACGTGATCTCCGAGGGCTCCTCGGCGACGCCCACCGTGCTGCGGATCATCGAGATCGCCGTGGTCCTGTTCTTCGCCGTGATGGCGGCGCAGGTGCTGGGCTTCCCGCAGATCACCGAGATCCTCAGCCAGATCCTGAACCTCGGCGGCAGCGTCCTGTTCGGCGCGGTCATCATCGCCGCCGGCTTCTTCATCGCCTCCGTGGTCTCCAAGCTCGTCTCGGGCACGGCCTCCACGGTCATCAAGTGGGCGATCATCATCCTGTTCGCCGCCATGGGACTGCAGTCCATGGGCGTGGCCGACAGGATCATCGAGATCGCCTTCGGCGCGCTCGTGATCGGCCTCGCGGCCGCCGCCGTGCTCGCCTTCGGACTGGGCGGCCGGGATGCCGCCGCCCGCCAGCTCGAGAAGATCGAGGAGAACAAGGGCAGGGCGGCGGCCTCCGGGAAGGCATCCGCGGCTGCGGGCGCGACCGGTTCCTCCGGTCCGGCCTCCTCCGGTCCTGCCACCGGGGGACCTGCCTCTGCTCCCACCACGGAGGGCCCGCAGGCCTGACGCCTGCTCCTTCCGAGCTCTGACCGACGGGGCGCTCCGCTGCGGCGGGGCGCCCCGTCGGCGCACCATCGGCCCGCTCGGCTTGGCACACTGGAGGCATGCCCTCCCTTCCCCTGCAGCCCACGCCGCCGTCGGACTCCGGTGCCGGGGCGCCCTCGTCCGGCCCTGCGGATCCGACGGCCGCTTCGGATCGGACGCCCTCCATCGGCCCCGACGAGAACCTCTGGCACGCGGCCGTGCGCCGCGATCCCGGGCACGCCCGCCGCTACGCCGAGCGCTGGCGGCGCATCGCCGCCGAGGGCACCGACATCCTGGGCGAGGCGCGACTGATCGATGCGATGGCCCCCCGTCGCGCGCGCATCCTCGATGCCGGCTGCGGCACGGGCCGGCTCGCCGCCCACCTGCTGCCCGCCGGGCACGCGCTCGTGGGCGTCGACCTCGATCCCGAGCTGATCGCGGTGGCTCGGGAGGACCATCCGCAGGCGCGCTGGGAGGTCCAGAACCTCGCCGAACTCGACCTGCGCGAGGCGGGCGGGGACCGCGCGACGCCTTCCGACGCCGGCGAGCGCCTCGTGTTCGACCTCGAGGTGAGCGCGGGGAACGTGCTCGCCTTCCTCTCGGCCGCCGAGCGTCGGCCCGCCCTCGAGCGCCTGGCCGCGCACCTCGCCCCCGAGGGTCGCCTCGTCGCCGGCTTCGGCGCGGGGCGCGGCTACGCCTTCGAGGACTTCGCGGCCGACGCCGAGGCCGCGGGCCTCGTCCTCCAGCAGCGCTTCTCGAGCTGGGACCTGCGGCCCGCCTCCGACGACTTCCTCGTCGCGATCCTGGCGCGGGCCTGACCCGGGACCAGCGACGTGCGGCCGACGACCGGCGACAACCGGCCGACGACACCCGGCCGGAGCGGTGGTCGTGCTGTCGTGCTCGTCGTCCCTGACGGCGGCCGAATGATCGAGCCCGATCCGGCGGGCCCTCTCAGCCGAGCCCGAAGACCCCGGCCACGAGGTTCACGGCCGCACCGAGGATGACCAGGCCGAACACGAACGAGACCAGACCGTGGCGCAGCACGATCTTGCGCATGCCGCGGTCCACCGCGCCGGTGTCGGTGACGCCGTAGGTCATGCCCACCGCGTAGGCCACGTAGAGGAAGTCCGAGTAGGCGGGCGGATCGTCGTCCCCGAAGTCGAGCCCGCCGCCGGTCGCGTAGTAGCGGTGGGCGTAGTGCACGGCGTAGGTCTGGTGGACGCACGCCCAGGCGCCGAACACCCCCACCAGGGTGATGACCGCGCCCAGAGTGGACGCCCCGCTGGGGCCCGCCGCGCCCAGGTGCAGGGCGACGACGGTGATCACCGCGAGGGCGGAGGCGCCCGCGGTGAGGGCCTCGTCGGCCGAGGGGCGCAGGTCCTCCCGGCCCACGCTGCGCCGCGTCTGCTCGGCGTCCATCGGCCACAGCGAGAGCCACGAGGTGACCAGGAAGACGGTCTCGCCCACGGTGATCGCGATCATCGTGGCGTGGACGCGATCGGTCGCGAGCCAGAGCAGGACCCCCAGGACACCGCCCACCACGATCGAGAGCAGCAGGCGCAGGCGCGTCGAGTCCTTCAGCCGGGTCATCAGAAGTCCATCGCGTGCGGCACCGGTCGGCCGCTGACGCGCTGCAGGTGGAAGCGTCGGGCCAGGCGGATCGCGGGGCGGATCGTCATCTGGATCGAGCCGATGAGGAACAGGACGGTGCCCGCCGTCATCATCGAGGCGAAGAAGAAGAAGATCGAGCCCACGATGAACCAGATGCCGATCAGGACGTCGTTCGCGATGCTCGCGGCCTCGTAGCGCTGGCTAAGGACGAGCTCGTGATGGCCGATGCGCACGTCCAGGGAGTGGTCCTCGTGGTGGGCACGAGTCTGCGCGATGCGCGGGGTGTTGTGAGGGGCGTCGTTCTGCATGGTGGGGCCAGCCCTCCTCGGATCGATGGCCGACGGTACGGCGTGCCGCGACGCTAGCAGAGGCGGACGGCGACGCCGGGCGGCGCGGCCACCGCTGCGCAGCGGGTGGCCGCCGGCGGTGCAGCGGGTGGCCGCCCGGTCGGCGCGGGGTTACGCTCTCTGGCGCCACGCGTCCCACTCCGGGCGCACCGTCGAAGAAGGCGCCATGGTCGACCGCACCGTCCGCGGGTTCCAGGACATCTCACGGGAGGACGTCGCGGAGGTGGGCGGCAAGGCCGCGAACCTCGGCGAGCTCACGCAGGCGGGGATCCCCGTGCCGCCGGGCTTCGTGCTCACCACCGACGCCTACCGACGGTTCGTCGAGACCGCAGGCATCCAGGAGCGGCTGCTCGACGCCGTCCGCGATCTCGACCCCGACGACACCGAGGCCGCCGACCGGGCGAGCGCCGAGGTCGGAGCGCTGTTCGCGGGCACCGAGATCCCCGCGGAGCTGCGAGACGCGCTCCTGTCGGCGCGCGAGACGCTGGGCGAGGCACCGGTCGCGGTGCGCTCCTCGGCCACCGCGGAGGACCTCGAGGACGCGAGCTTCGCCGGACAGCAGGAGACGTACCTGCACGTCACCGGCGATGACGGCCTGCTGCGGGCCGTCCGCGACTGCTGGGCCTCCCTGTGGTCCGCCCGGGCGCTGGCCTATCGCGCGCGCCGCGGCATCGACCCGGCCGACGTCGCGCTCGCCGTGCTGGTCCAGGAGATGGTCGCGGCCGATTCCGCGGGCGTCATGTTCACCGCGAACCCGCAGAACGGCAGGCGCTCCGAGACGCTCATCAGCGCCGCCTGGGGCCTCGGCGAGGCCGTCGTCTCCGGGCAGGTCGACACCGACGACCTGGTGATCGACACCCTGCGCCGACGCGTCGCCTCCCGCTCGACGGCCGACAAGAAGGTGATGGTGGTGCCGGCCGCCCCGGCCGCCCCGGCCGCCCCGGCCGCCCCGGACGACGCGGACGACGCGAGGGGGGCCGACGGAGGCACCCTAACGGTCCCCGTCGGCCCCGCCGAGCGGCGCGCCCCCGTGCTCGACGACGACGCCGCACTCGACCTCGCCGCCTGGGGCGCACGGATCACCGACCACTACGGCGCCCCGCAGGACGTGGAGTGGGCGCGCGCCGGCACCGGCTTCGTCATCACCCAGGCGCGGCCCATCGTCGGCCTCCCCGCGCCGGCCGGACCCGCCCCGACGTCGTGGTCCGTGCCCCGTCGCCACGCCGGCTACTTCCGCGCGAGCATCGTCGAGCAGATGCCCGACCCGCTCACGCCGCTGTTCGCGGACCTCGCCGCCGCACACGTCATCGAGCAGATGATCGCGACGGTGACGGACGCGAGCGGCAGCCGCGTCTTCCGCGACAAGGGTGTCGAGTTCACGACCATCAACGGCTACGCCTACTACGGGTACACGAACGCCGCGATGGCCGGGATGACGGCCCGGTCGGGGCTGCTCGTGCCCCGTCTGCTGCGCGGCGGCGTGGGCGGGCCGCGCTACTGGCGCACCACGGCGCTGCCGCGGTACCGGCGCGTGGTCGAGGAGGAGTCCGCGACGGACGCCCGCTCGACCGGGGCCGTGGCGCTGCTCGAGAGCGCGGAGCGCCTGGTCGCGGCCGGTTTCGCCTACTACACGGCGGTGCAGACCGTGATCCCGCCCGTGGTGATCGCCGAGTCCGCTCTCACGGCCTTCTGCCGCCGCGTCGCCCGGCCCGGTGACTCGCGCCCGGAGACCCTCCTGTTCGGCTTCGAGAGCGAGCCGATCCGCGCCGAGCAGTCCCTCTACGACCTCGCCGCATGGGCGCGCGAGCACGAGAGCCTCGCCTCGGCCCTCGAGGCCTCCGACGCGGTCCCCGAGCACTGCCCGGAGGGCGTCGACGAGGTGGTGTGGACGCAGTGGCGCGAACGCTTCGCCGCCCACCTGGACGCGCACGGCCACGCCACCTACACCCTGGACCTCGCCCAGCCGGTCGCCGCCGACACCCCCGAGCTGCTGTGGGACGTGCTGCGCATGTACCTGCGCGGGGAGGGGACGGATCCGCGCGAGCGCCGCGAGAAGGCGGCGCGGGACCGCGAGGAGGGCGCCGCACGGATCTCCGCCCATCTCTCCTCACCGCTGCGCAGGCTGTTCGAGCGCCTGCTGCGCCGCGCCCAGGAGCTCGCGCCCGCCCGCGAGGACGCGCTCGCATGCATCGGCCTGGGCTGGCCCGCGGCCCGGCGCGCCCTGCGGGAGATCGGCCGCGGCCTCGTCGCAGCGGGCGTGATCGCGCAGGCGGACGACGTGTTCTGGCTGCGCAGGGACGAGCTGCTCGACCTCGCCCGCGCGCTCGACGGTGGCGCGGAGTCCCTGCCCACACGGGCGGGGATCATCGAGGACCGCCGGGTGACCTGGCGCGGCCAGAAGCTCGCGACGCCCCCGCAGCTGCTGCCCGAGCGCTCCATCTGGCACGGCTTCGACCGCTGGATGCCGTCGGTCGGCGAGGGCGGGGGCGGGGCGGGCGGCGGCGGTGGCGAGGGCGGTGCGGAAGGCCCCGTGCTCACCGGGATCGGCGGCAGCGGCGGCACGGTCACCGCACCCGTCCACGTCCTCTCCGGACCCGACGAGTTCCGCGACTTCCGTCCCGGCGAGATCCTGGTCGCCGCGATCACCACCCCGGCGTGGACGCCGCTGTTCGCCATGGCCGCGGGCGTGATCACCGACGTGGGCGGGCCGCTCAGCCACAGCTCCATCGTCGCCCGCGAGTACGGCATCCCCGCCGTGCTCGGCACCGGCACGGCCACCCGCCGCCTGCGCACCGGTCAGCGGGTGAGGATCGACGGCGGCGCCGGGACGGTGCGGGTGGTCGAGGAGGGGGACGGGCAGGGACGGGGCGGAGGAGAGCGGAGAGGTGACGGACGAGGCGGGGCACGGGAGAAGCAGCAGGGCGCACCGGCTGCGGCCCCGTGACGCGCCTCCCGAGGGCCCATGCATACGAACAGTGCTGCGCAATGGTCGTTATGAGGGCTCATAACGACCATTGCGCAGCACTGAAAGTGCGTCGGGCGCCGGATCGGGCCCGGCGGATGCCCGGAGCGGGCCGTCGGCCGGGGCGACGGGCGCTCCGGCCGACGGGCCGGTCCGGCCGACGGACGACCCCGGCCGACGGGAGGGGCTCAGGCCTCCGTGCGGGCGGCGCGGGCGCGGGCGCGCCGGGCGACGGCGGAGAGCCCGCCGGCGAGGACTGCGACCAGGGCCGCGAGCGCGACCACGGCGAGCACGAGGCCGACGAAGAAGTCGTTCGTGGTGCCGACCGACCAGTCGCCCCCGCGCTTCTGGGTGTCGGTGAGGAACGGCGCGAGCATCATCCACAGGCCGCTCAGGGTGAGCAGCCCCAGGACGCCCATGCCGACCTTGTCGAGCACGCTGATCGGTTCGGCCTTCACGGCGGAGACGGACTCGGCGCGGTCGACCGAGCCGGTCGAGCCGACGGTGCCGACCGAGCCGGTCGAGCTGGCGGAACCGGCCGCGTCGGCGGTCTGGGGTGCGGCGGTCTGGGCGTGCGAGCCCGTGCCGGCGGGGGCGGTGTGCGAGATCTGGGTCATCAGGATTCTCCTTGAGGCGAGAATGCGCTGGCTGCGTGCGCGGGATGCGCGCGCCGGAGCGCTGGATACGGGGGAGCGCTCAGCGCTCGGCGGGGACGGCGGCCTGGGCACCGGTGTCGGTGCCGACGGCGGCGCGGCCGTACTCGCGGTGATGGGGCGTCTCCGCGGCGGCGGAGGCGGTGTGCTCCTCGCGCTCGATGTCGCGGGCCAGGGCCGCGATCAGCGGCTCGAGCATCGCATCCATCTCACGGGAGCGCTCCGAGGCGGGGGCCGCCGGGGCGCCCTGCTGCGCGTAGCCCTGCTGCGGGAAGGACTGCTGGCCGTACTGCTGCTGTCCGTACTGCTGCTGTCCGTACTGCTGGGCGGGATCCTGCTGCCCGTACTGCGCCTGCTGGGGTGCGGGGCGCGGGGTGACGAACCCGGCCTGGACCATGTGCTTGCTGAGCGCGGCGGCGAACACGATCACGCCGATCAGGCCGACGAGGGCTAGCGGGAGGCCGGTCCAGACGTCGGTGAGGGTCGCGTCGGTCCAGTCGGCGTCCTTCTTCTGGAAGCCCAGGGCGAAGGGGGAGAGCACGAGCCAGAGCCCGGCCATCATGGCGAGGAGCGAGGCGATCGCTCCGATCAGTCGACGAGTCATCAGAACTGTCCTTTCGGGGGCCGTCCCGGACGGGACGGCGAGGTGTGTCGAGTGCCGCTCAGGACTGGGCGGCGAGGTGCGGGGACATGAGGGGCGCGCTGCCGTCGGCCCGGTAGGGGTCGTGGCTCTCGTGCTCGTGCCCGTGCTCGGCCGCATCGGTGCCGTCGAGGTCGGCGGCGTGCGGTGCGCGGTGGCGGCCCCGGGAGGGGTCGGCGGCGTCGACGTCGGCCCCGGCCCCGCGCAGCAGGGCGATGGCCGCCGGCGTGACCAGCGAGCGCACGGCGAAGTCGGCGCGCTCGGCGGTGCTGCCGGGTCGTTCCCCGGCGAGGTGGGCGAGGGCCCGCGTGAGCTCGGAGTCCTCGTCGGCCCGATGGGCGCGCTGGATGACGAGGGAGAGCACGAGGCCCAGCCGCAGATCGTCCTCGCGCTCGGTGCGGGCCGCGAGCGCGGCGCCGCCGGCCGGGAGGCCGTTCGTCGGCGCACCGGTCGCGGGGAACCCGGTCCCGGGAGCGCTCGCCGCGCCGGCCTCGCCCTCGGTCATCCCGGAGGCGCCCACGGTCGTGGCCAGCGGGACCTCCTTGATGAAGAAGACGATCACGAAGGCGACACCGAGCAGCGGCACCAGCCACAGGAAGATCGGGGTGAGGGCGTCGGTGTAGGCGCCCACGACGATGTCCTGGATCTGCTGGGGCAGCTTGTCCACGACGGCCGGCGTCAGGGAGTTGGTGTCCCCGCTGCCGCCCATCTGCTGGGCCGCCTGCGCGGGCATGCGCTCGCTGAGCAGGTCCGTCAGCCGGCTCGTGAACACCGAGCCCACGATGGCCGAGCCCAGGGACGCGCCGATCTGCCGGAAGAAGTTGTTCGAGGCGGTCGCGGTGCCGACCTCGGCGGCGGGGAACGTGTTCTGCACGATCAGCACGAGGTTCTGCATGCCGATGCCCAGGCCCGCGCCGAGCACGAACATGTGGGACATGATCACCCAGGTCGCGGTGTCGGTCGTCATGGTGGACAGCAGGAACACGCCGAGCGCGGCGACCAGCATCGAGAGGATCGGCGCCCACTTGTAGCGGCCGGTCCGCGAGACGATCTGGCCCGAGGCGATCGAGGTGATCAGCAGCCCGCCGACCATCGGCAGCAGCATCAGACCGGACTCCGTGGCGGAGACGCCGGTGGACATCTGCAGGTAGGTGGGCATGTAGCCGATCGCGCCGAACATCGCGATCGCGATCACCAGGGCGGCGATCGTGGTGAGCACGAAGTTGCGCTTGCGGAACAGGTGCAGCGGGATGATCGGCTCGGCGGCGTAGCGCTCGGCGAGCACGAACAGGGCGCCGAACACGACGGTCGCGACGAACAGCAGGATGATCTGCCAGGAGACCCACTCGTAGGTGTTGCCGCCCCACGAGGTCGCGAGGATCAGCGAGGTCACGGCGATCGCCATGGTGAGGATGCCGAACACGTCCAGGCGGGCGCGCTGCGACTTCTTGGGCAGCTTCAGGAAGAACACGGCGGCCAGGATCGCGATCGCGCCCAGCGGGATGTTCAGCCAGAAGCCCCAGCGCCAGCTGAGCGACTCGGTGAACCAGCCGCCCAGCAGCGGGCCCACCACGGAGGACAGCCCGAACACGGCGCCCATGACGCCCATGTACTTGCCGCGCTCACGGGCGGGGACGACGTCGGCGATGATCGCCTGGGCGAGCAGCATGAGCCCGCCGCCGCCGATGCCCTGGATGGCGCGGCCGGTGATGAGCACGCCCATGTTGCCGGCGACGGCGCCCACGAGGGAGCCGACGACGAACACGGACAGCGCGAAGATCAGCAGGGGCTTGCGGCCGATGAGGTCGCCGAGCTTGCCGTAGATCGGCATCATGATCGTCGAGGCCAGCAGGTACGCCGTGGTCACCCACAGCATCTGGTCGACGCCGTCCAGGTCGCCCACGATCGTGGGCAGGGCGGTGGAGAAGATGGTCTGGTCGAGCGCCGCGATGAACATCGCGATGAGAAGGCCCGCGAACAGCGGGACGAGTTTGGTGGACGGAGCCGTGCCGGAGGACGCGGACGGAGCGGCGGGCTGTCCGTGCGCTCCGCGCGCCGCGGGGGCTGCGGTCTGGGTGGCGGTCATAGCTCTGCTTCCTGGATGAGGGTCAACGTGTCGAGGAGCGACTCCATGAGCTCGCGGTCCTCGATGTCGGGGTTCTCGACGGTGATCTGGATGGCGTAGCGGGCGATGCCCCACCACATGGCGACGATGAAGCCCGTCTGCCGGGTGATGAGCGCTTCGACCGCCGGATCGGCTGCGGGAGTGCCTGCGCCGTCGGGGTCGGACCCGGCATCGGAGGCGGCGCCGCCCGGTCCGGGTGGTGTGCCCGAGGCGCCGTAGCGCTTGCGGATCCTGCGGGTGACCAGGTCCTCGAGATCGCGGTTCTTCGCGGCGACCTTGTCGGCCATCGCCTTGGCGAGGGTCATGTCGCTGCGGATCAGCTCGAGGCGGGCTCGCCAGATCTTCGGGTCCACGTCGTGCGGCTTGGTGGTCATCATCGCCAGGAGCATGCGGACGAGATCCGCGAGGATGCTGCCGCGCGGGCCGTCGATGAAGGCTTCCTGGAGGTGTTCGGGGAGCGGGCCCGGATCGCGGCCGATGACGACCGCTTCCTTCGACCCGAAGTAGTTGAAGAACGTCCGCCGCGAGACGTCCGCGCTCTCGCAGATCATCTCCACGGTGACGTCGGCGAAGCCGTGCTCGATCATCAGCTCGAGGGCGGCGCGCTCGATGCGTCGGCGCAGCTCCTCGCGCTTGCGCTCGCGCAGCCCGGGCTTCTTCGTGGCGGCCGATCCGTCCGGGGTCGCCTCCGCGTCGCGCGGGGTCTGGGTGTCTGTCGGGGACATCGCACCTCTCCTGATGGTTCCGTGGGTCGGCCGACGGGGATCGGGGTCCGCGGATCCTGCGCTGAGCGGGTTCCGGCGGCTCGGGAGTCCGTCGTCCGACGACGTGCACCAGAATATGCACCGAGTGCACGTTTGCATAGAGTGCACGGTGTCTGCTGAGTCACGGGAGGGCGCAGGACCGAGCGGTGCGTGCGGTGCGTGCGGGGTCGCGGACACAGCGATCCCCGCGCCCCATGGGGGTGCCGCGGGGATCGCGTGGTGCCGTCGGAGGCCTTCGGAGGTCCGGAGACCCGCCGAGGAGGACGCCTGCCCGGGAGCGGGGCCTCTGAGGAGTAGTCCCGCAGGAGTTCTGGCGCGGGGCCTCTGGCGTGGGGCCGCTCAGGAGGGATAGCGGCCGGCCCGCAGGTCCTCGAGCAGGCTGGGGTGAGTGGGCTCCCAGCCCAGGGCCGAGCGGGTCCCTCGGCTGCTCGCCGGCTGGTCCAGGGCGAAGATCTGGCCCAGGAACCCGAAGGTCTCCGCGTCGACGGACTGCACGGGGAGATCGAGGGCCTCGCCGATCGCGGCGGCGATGTCCCGCATCGCGTCCCCTTCGTCGGCGACGGCCTGCGCCTGGAATCCGGCGTCGGCGCGCTCGAGGGCGAGGCGGAAGAGCCGGGCGGCGTCCTTCACGTGCACCGCGGGCCAGCGCTGGCCGCCGTCGCCGACGAACCCGGAGACGCCGCTGCGCTGGGCCGCCTGGATAAGCATGGAGGCGAAGCCGTAGCGGACGTGCGCCTGGTGCACCGAGCGCGGCAGTCGGACCGCGACGGGCCGCACGCCGTGCGCGGCGAGGTCCATCACGTACTGGGCCGTGCGCGCGCGGGCCGCCATCGGGCCCTCGGCGAGGTAGGGGTCGTCCTCGGTGGATGCGCGGCCGGGGATCGCGGGCGTGCCGGAGGCGATCACGAAGGCCGGGCCCTCGTGCGGAGCGGGGGCGGGAGCGAGGGCGCGCTCGGCCAGCGCCTCGCCCATGGCGTGCACGGCGCGCGACTCCTCCTCGACCCCGGCCTCGACCGCGGTGAAGTCGTTGCTGAAGGCGAGGTGCACGACGGAATCGGTCGCCGCGACCCCGCGGCGCAGCGCGTCGAGGTCCGTGAGATCGCCGGGGAGGGAGGAGGCTCCGAGCTCCTGGAGCCGAGCGGCCGAGCGCTCGGAGCGCGCGAGGCCGACCACCTCGTGCCCTGCGCTGATCAGCTCGGGGACGACGGCGGATCCGATGAACCCGGTGGCGCCGGTGACGAAGACCTTCATGGTGAGTCCTCTCGAGGATGCCGCCTGGTGCGACATGTGTGCCGTCAACGTACACCCGATGGGACTGGTGTCGCATCGGTTGATGGAACAGGTGATGTTCAGCGGTGCACATCGCCCCTGCCAGCAGGAATGGCAGTCACGGGATGGTCGTCCCATGGCTCGGGCCGCCGACGGGCGCGATTAACCGGCCGGGCGGTAGAGTCCCCTTCCATGCCCCGCTGGAAGCCCGATGCACGAGAGCGCCTGGTCGCCGCCGCGATCCGCCTGTTCTCGGAGCAGGGATACGACGCGACCACCGTGGCGCAGATCGCCGAGGCCGCGGACCTCACCCGCAGCACGTTCTTCCGCCACTTCGGCGACAAGCGCGACGTGCTCGCGGCCGGGCAGGAGTCCCTCTCGCAGCTGCTGCGCGAGGGGGTCGCGGCGGCGCCCGACGACGCCTCGCCGCTGACCGCGGTCGAGTCCGGACTGCTCCGCGCGAGCGAGGCGATGACACCGGAGCGCCGGGAGATGGGTCCGAGGATGCGCGCGGTGATCGCGGCGAGCGCCGAGCTGCGCGAGCGCGACCAGCTCAAGCACGTGGGACTCGCGGCCGAGACCGCGCGTGCGCTCGAGGAGCGCGGCATCGCTCCCCGGACGGCGGCGCTCGCCGCGGAGATCGGGCTGCTCGCCTTCAAGAACGCGTACGCGACCTGGACCGACGGCGACGGCAGTACGTCCTTCGCCGATGAGCTGTGCGACGAGCTCGACGCCCTGCGCGCGACGCTCCCCGACGTCGGCTGAATCGGCACGGCTGAACCGGAACGGATGAATCAGGAGCAGTCCATGAGCAGGCCCAACCCCTTCGGCTTCCCGCCCGTCGAGCGCATCGGCGAGGGACCCGCGCGGATCGACGAGAGCGCGGTGCGCTTCTTCCCGCACGCGCCGGGTCCGCAGGACCGCGTGGTGCTGCTCCTGCACGGGCTGGGCAGCAACGAGCAGGATCTGCTGTCCCTCGCGCCGATGCTGCCGGGCGGGGTGGTCTATGCGTCGCTGCGGGGAGTCCTCGCCTGCGGGCCCGGCTTCGGCTGGCTGGCGCCGCCGCCGCTCGGCGCGGACGACCTCGGCCTGCTCGAGGAGTCCGCCGCGGCGCTCGAGGACTGGGCCTCGCGCGCGGTGCCCGGGCGGATCGTCGGCGCGATCGGCTTCTCGCAGGGCGCCGGGCTGTCCCTGCAGCTGCTGCGCCGCCATGCCGAGACCCTCGACTGGGTGGTCGTGCTCTCGGGAGCACCGTTCCCAGCGGACCTCCCGGGCGACGCCGCGCTCGCCAATCGGGACGTGCCCGCGCTCTGGGGCCACGGCGGACAGGATCCGCTGTTCGACCCGACGATGGAGGCACAGGTCAGGGACTGGCTGAGCCGTCGTACGCGGCTCACCGAGGAAATCTCGCCGAGCCTCGGTCACGGCATCGACGAGCAGATCCTCGACGCGGTGGCGGCGTTCGTCCGTGCCCGCCTCACGGAGGGCACGAGCAGCTGAGCGGCGACGATCTGCAGGGCTTCAGCCGCTGATCTTCAGGCCGATCACGCCGCCGATGATCATCGCCAGGAACAGCACCTTCATCACCGAGACCGCCTCGGCGCCCGTGACCATCGCGAAGAGGACGGTGACGGTCGCGCCGATCCCCACCCACACCGCGTAGGCGGTGCCCGTGGGCAGGTCGCGCATCGCGAAGGCGAGGCCGGCCATGCTCAGCACCAGTCCCACGGCGAAGACGATGGACGGGGTGAGCCTGCTGAAGCCCTCCGAGCGGCCCAGGGCGGTGGCCCACACGGCTTCCATCAGGCCCGAGAGCACGAGAACGATCCAGGACATGTCAGCCTCCTGCGGCCGTCTTGTCGCTGTCCGGGTACGGCACCCTCGTCCGGGGACCCTGTCGTCGGATCCGTTCTCACGGTCGCACGCGCGAGGGGCCGCGGCAAGGGCAGATGGGTCACCAGGTCACCAGGTCACCGGGTCACCGGGTTTCCAGGTCTCGGGCCCGGGGACGGGGACTGGGACTGGGACTGGGGGAGAGGCTGCGCCGGTTCTCTGCTGGGCCGGGTGCGGCGGTCAGCTGGCTCCCAGGCCAGCACCTCGTCCCGCAGCTCCGTCACGGTGCGGGCGGCGTCCAGGCGCAGGATCGGCTGGCTCCGGGCGGCGAGCCAGGCCTCGTGCTGGTGGCGGCTCCGTCCCGTGAACGACGGGTCGTCGTAGGAGCGGGCCCAGTCGCGGAAGTCCCGCCAGGCGTCGTCGTCCATCGCCCCGCCCTCGCGGCGCCGGGACTCGCGCTCGCGCAGGCGCGACATGCGCACGTCGGGGTCGAGGGTGAGGAACACGATCGCGCTGCACGTCTCCACGATCTGCTCTCCCCACCCGGTCATCGCCCCGGAGAGCACCCAGGCGTCGCGGGGCGCGAACATCTGGTCCATGAGGGCCAGGCGCTCGGCCGGCGTGCGCTTGGTG
The DNA here is from genome assembly GCF_023373525.1 of Brachybacterium kimchii. Classification (NCBI taxonomy): domain Bacteria; kingdom Bacillati; phylum Actinomycetota; class Actinomycetes; order Micrococcales; family Dermabacteraceae; genus Brachybacterium; species Brachybacterium kimchii. The sequence goes on along the minus strand of NZ_CP097218.1, from coordinate 3,000,454 downwards.
GTGAACGGCGGGTCGGTGGGCACCCAGAAGTAGTCGTCGGCGTCGGCGTGGGGGACGGACCAGGAGTCGGCCACGGCGCGGCCCAGTGTCGTGGTCCCCGAGCCGCTCGCGCCGAGGACGTGGAGGCGGCAGCGATGCATGGGGCCAGTCTCCCGTACCGCGGCGCCACCGTCTGCGAGACTCCGACGTCGCCGTCTGCGAGGATCGTCGGACGACGACATGAGGCGGTGGCCGTGGTGGACCGGATCCGGACGCGAGCGGTGATCCTCGACCTCGACGACACGCTGTTCGACCATCGGACCTCGGCCCGGGCTGGCCTGGCGCACCTGGTCGAGGAACTGGGCGAAACCCCGAGCGACGAGATCGCGGACGCCTGGGAGGCCACCGCCGTCCACCTCATGGCACGACGGCGGGCAGGGGAGATCGACCGCGCGGAGTACCGACGCGAGCGCGTCCGGCACCTCGTGGACGATCTGCGGCTCGACGATCCCCGTCGACCCGGCGGGCCTCGCCCCGCGGGCGACCCGCACCGGCTCGCCGATGCGGAGTGCGACGCGTTCTACGACCGCTTCCTCACCCTGTACGAGCAGGAGTGGAGAGCGTTCGACGACGTCCTGCCGACGCTTCGCGCACTCGATGACCTGCGGCTCCCGGTCGCCGTGCTCACCAACGGGCCGGAGCTGCGACAGCAGAAGAAGATGAGGGCTCTCGGGCTGCGGGACCTCGTCGTGGGCGTCTGGACGAGCGAGGGGATCGGGGCGGCGAAGCCCGATCCGGCCAGCTATCTCACGGTCTGCGCGGCGGTCGATCTGGAGCCGACCGACGTGCTCCACGTCGGCGACAATCCGGAGCACGACCTCCGCGGCGCGCAGGACGCGGGACTGCGAGCGCTGCACCTGGATCGCCGAGGTGAAGCCGGCGTCGGCGGGGCCGATGCCGGCGGGACTCGGATCCGCGTGCTGGGCCAGCTGCTCGACCACCTGTGATCCGACCCTGACGCGTGAACCCAGGGGCTCCGGTGCACCGCGCGCTCCGGTCCGTGGGATCCTCGGGGACGGACGATCCGCCCCATCGCCCCGCGGGCGGACGACGAACGACAGGAGTGCACCCGTGACCGACACCCCCGCCCACGACCACACGCGACCGCAGGTCATCGACAAGATCGACGAGGCCCTGCACGAGGCGCCCGAGCGGTTCCCCTTCGTGGTCGTCGTCGGCGACGAGGACATGCACGTGCTCGCCGCTCCCGATGCGAGCAGCGACGAGCTCGGCACGGCGCGGGCGGCGCTCACCCACCTGCTCGAGCACTGGGAGCAGGTCGTCCAGCCCGCCGAGTGAGCGTCGGCATCCCAGCACCCTCGGATCCTGGCGCTACGCTCGCTCGGAGGAACGACCGCAGGTGCGGTGGGCACCGCAGGAAAGAGGGACGCATGACGGAGCGGCAGGACGCCGGGAGCGGGACCACGCAGGGGGCGACGGAGGACCGGAGCCAGACCTCGAAGGCGTCCATCGCCGACGGGCCGGAGTGGATGCACGACAAGGAGTTCCTCCTCCGTGCCGGTCAGGAACTGCTGGTCTCCCTCGGGGTCGACAGCTCGTGGGTGGACCGGTTGCCCGGTCTCGAAGGCCCGATCGAGCAGCTCCAGGAGCTCCAGGGCGAGGTCGACGCCGAGCACGGCCGGCCCGGATCCGATGCGGAGCCCGAGGACGGACGGAACGAGGGCGAGACGCCCTCGATCGACGAGTACTCGCCCCAGCAGCGGCAGCGCCTGAACGCTCTCATCGACGAGATCCTGCCGATCGTGCTTCCCGTCGCCCGCCAGACGATGGACCGTCTGGACGAGCGCGGCATCCGCCCGGAGATCGCCGGCGGCAGCGCGCCCGCACTGCGCGCCGCCCTGCAGGACGTCGAGAGCTTGTACGAGTCGGGCTCGTGGCGCACGGCGAACGGCGAGACCCTCGACGGATACCTCCGCTGGTTCACCGACGAGCACAGTGCGCTCGGGGTCGAGGCGGTGCCGCCCACGCGAGCCGAGATCCGCACCATCGTCACGGTCGTGCGGGGCATGCCACGGGCCACCGTGCGCAGGATCGCGAAGTTCCGCGGCCGCCTGTACCTGGGGATCGTGGTGCGGATCCTGCTCCGCCTCCTCCGTCACGAGTCCGCGGAGGGCACGGCGGACGCGGCGAGCGGTACCTCGCAGCACCCGTCGCAGGAGTAGATCCCGGGGGCGAGCGGTCGGGTCGGTAGCGAGCTGACCGGACGCGAGCGGCGGCGGTCGACGGTCCGGTCAGAGCCCTTCGGGAAGGCCCGGTGGAGTGCGATCCCGCCGCCGCCTCAGTGTCCCGGTCCCACCCGGTACCGCGTGAACTGCGGGACGAGCACGCCGCAGGCGGCCACCCCGAGCACCACGAGCGCTCCGCCGAGGACGACGGTCAGCGGCGCGCCGAGCACGTCGGCCGCCGCGCCGTGGGCGACGTCGGCGAAGCGCGGGCCGCCCGCAACGACCACCAGGAACACGCCCTGGAGGCGACCTCGCACCGCGTCGGAGGCGGCTCCCTGCAGCATGGTCTGGCGGAAGACCATCGAGATCATGTCGGCGATGCCGCCCGCGGCCATGAAGGCGACGGCCGCGGCGAGCCAGGGCATCGCCCGGCCCCCGGCCAGCCACGTCGCGCCCCCGAAGCCCATCACCACCAGGCCCCAGACGCCGACGGCGATCAGCACGGCGAGGCCCACCCGATGCACACGGCCCAGCCAGCCGGAGAAGATCCCGCCCAGCAGCGCGCCGAGGGCCATCGCGACCGAGAGCGCCGCGAACTCCATGCCGCCCTGCGCGGGACCGCCGAAGCTCTGGTCGGCCAGCTGCGGGTAGAGCGCGCGCGGCATGCCGAAGACCATCGCGATGAGGTCCACCGCGAAGCTGACCAGCAGGATCTTGTGCTTCCAGGTGTAGACGAAGCCGTCGAGGATGCTGCGCAGTCCGGGCCGAGCGATGGCGCCCTCGGGCTTCGGCGCCGGCAGTCGCAGCACCGCCCAGAGCGTCGCCAGCAGGCAGACCGTGTCGATGAGGTAGAGCAGCGAGAAGCCCAGGAAGGGCAGCAGTGCTCCGCCGACGAGAGGCCCTGCGATCGCACCGAACTGGCCGACGGTCATGTTCAGGGCGTTCGCCGCGGGCAGCTGCTCGCGCGGCACGAGCGAGGGGATGAGCGCGGTGCGCGCTGGCTGGTTGACCGCGAAGAACGCCTGCTGGGCGGCGAAGATCCCCAGGATCACCCACACGTTGCGGACCTGCAGCAGCGCCTGCGCGGCGAACAGCCCGCTGGTGAGGATGAGGCCGAGAGTGGTGACCAGCAGGATCTTGCGGCGGTCGAAGGCGTCGGCGATCGCCCCGCCCCACAGTCCGAGCACCACGAGCGGCACCAGGCCGAACAGGCCCGTGAGCCCCACGTACAGCGAGCTGCCGGTGAGCGCCCAGAGCTGGGCGGGCACGGTGATGATCGTGATCTGCGCGCCGATGACGGTGATGATGTTCGCCTGCCACAGCCGCTTGAAGTGCAGGTTCTGCAGGGGACGGGTGTCGGCGAAGAGCCCGCGGGCGCGCGAGCGGAGAGTGCGCGGAGCGGTCGGCGAGGAGGCCGACTCCGGTGCGGGTGCGTCGGGAGCCGGGTCGAGCGCGGGCGTCTTGGAGGTCGGATCCGGCGGGTCGTGGGGGTCGACGGTGGGCGTGGCGGGTCCTTCGGAAGCGGATGGGCGGGAAACTATGGGCGGGAGGCGGCGGGGCGGTGCATGCGAGAGCCCCCGCGATCCGGGGATCACGGGGGCCGATGCTGCGGTCCTCGCACGATGCTAGTCGCGCCCTGCGACGGCGGGCGCCGCAGGGTCAGCCCTGCGACTCCTCCGGGGCGCTGATGTTCACCTGCCACACGATCCCGAAGCGATCGGTGAAGGAGCCGTAGAGGTCGCCCCACATCTGCTTCTCGAGGGGCATGGTCACCGTTCCGCCCACGGAGAGCTTCTCGTAGGCGCTGCGCAGGACCGGCTCGTCGTCGCCCATGAGCGAGAGGGTCACGTTGGTGCCCTGCTGGAAGGGAGGGCCCATGCCCTCGATCGTGTCCGAGACGTAGAGGCGGATCAGCTCGGTGACCTCGAGGGATCCGTGCATGATCTTGTCGGCGTTCGGGTCGCCCTCGGGCACGGCGTGGAACTCGCCGAAGGTCGCGAACTGCGGGGTCGCACCGAGCGCCTCGCCGTAGAACTCGAAGGCTTCACGGGCGTTCCCCGCGAAGTTCAGGTAGGGGTGGAGTGCTGCGGGCATGGCGTCCTCCTCGACGTCGGCGCCGGCAGGATGCCGGTCACGCGAGCCAGCCTAGCGGCGCGCCCCGACGAAGGAACCGCCGCGCCGGGAGGAGGGGTTGACGTCAGCGCTCCCGGCGGCAACCATATGGTTGCATGGCACAGATGAGAGACGAGATCACCCGGAGCATCGACATCGACGCGCCCCTGGAGGCGGTCTGGGCGCTGGTCTCCGAGCCCGGCTGGTGGATCAACGACGGAACTCTCGGCGGGCACCGCATCGAGCGCGACGGCTCCACCTGCCGGGTCCACGACCCGACCCTGGGCACCTTCCCTGTCGGGATCGAGGTGCTCGACCCTCCGCACCGGGCCGTGTTCACCTGGCTCGCCGGGGAGCGGGGCGACGGCGAGCGCGATGCCGGGATGCCCAGTACGCGCATCGCGTTCGTCCTGGCTGAGGAGCAGCCCGGGACCGTCACGCTCACCGTCACCGAGTCCGGGTTCTCCGCGATGACGACGGAGCAGCACGAGCGGAACTACGGGGACAACGTCTCGGGCTGGGAGCTCGAGATCTCCCTCGCCCGCGACGCGCTCGAGGCACAGGGCTCGCACGAGGGGCCGAGCCCGCAGGAGGGTGCGGGTGCCTGAGCGGACAGAGCAGCACGAGACGCACGCCGCCTCCGCGGAGGTGCTCAAGGCGCTCGCCGACCCCGTGCGCCTGCAGATCATGGACAGCCTCGCGGAACATCCCCGTGGCGTCACCGATCTCGCGCGCACTCTGCCGATCACGCGCCAGGGCACCGCCAAGCACCTCGGAGTGCTGCGTCGGGCGGGCCTTGTGGAGACACGGCCGGGGCCGACGGGCGAGAGCTATCGCGTGATCCCGGCCCCCGTCGACGAGGCGTCGCGCATGCTCGCCCGTGCCGCTGATCGCTGGACCACGCAGCTCGAGCTCCTGAAGCAGGCCGCTGAGAGCGCTGCGGGCGGCAGCGGCGCCCCGGAGGCCGCCGAGGAGGCCGACGGCGGTGTGCGCCCTGCCTCGCCCGACTCCACGTCTTGAGCGCTCAGCTCTCCCGCAGCGCGGCGACCCGTGCCTTCTCCAGGGCCTCGCGCTCCGAGATGCCGAGCTGCCGGGAGGCGGCCTGGACGTCGCGGAACTCGGGCTCTCGCCGCACCACGCGGCCGGAGGAGTCTCGTGCGACCTTCACGCGCACGGGCTGTCCGTCCACCTCGACCTGCTCGAAGGAACGGGTGCGGATCGAGCGGTCGACGCCGAACCGGCGCACGCCGAGGCTGCCCGTCAGGTCCATGATCAGGGACGACGCGGACTCCTCATCGCCCTCGCGCACGAGCGCGTGGACCGTGATCCCGGGCCGCCCCTGCTTCATCACGATCGGCGTCAGCCACGCGTCCAGCGCGCCCGATCCGAGCAGACTCGTGATCACGCCGGGCCACAGACGCGGATCGAGATCGTCGACGTTCGCCTCGAGCTGGATCGCCGCGCGGGGGGTCGCGTGCGCGTCGGCCGCGTCGGCGGTCGCACCGTCGTTGGACTCATCGCCCGCGCCGGCGCGAGAGCCGGCGGCGCCCACGCCGCCGGTCGTCGTTCCGTGTGCGCGCCCCGGTGCGGCGTCGCGACCCACCATCACCCGCACCACGTTCGGGCGTCCCGGGGTGTCCTTGGTGCCGGCGCCGATGCCCACGGTCTCGACGGTCAGCGCGGGCTGGGGGCCCGCGGTCTGCGCGAGCGCCCGCACGAGGGCGACGCCGGTGGGCGTCGCGAGCTCGCCGATGCCGGGCGCGACGCCGGGGGGCACCGGTCGCGACGGGTGGGCGTGGGGCCCGCCGACGACGTGCGGCGCGAGCTGCTCGTCCGCGTCCGAGCCGGTGCCGGTGCCGGCAGTCGGGTCGGTCGGCGCCTGGGCGTGGGGGTCCGGATGGCCTGCGACGACGGCTTCCTGGATGGAGTGGGAATGGCCGACGCCGTCGCCGCTGACCACGTGCGGCAGGTGACGGAGTCCGTAAGGATTCTCGTGGTCGTCCGAGCGACCGTGGTCGTGGTCGTGGTCGTGGTCGTGGTCGTGGTCGTGCCCGCTGTGTCCGTGGGGATGCTCGTGCCCGTGCGAGTGGTCGTGGTCGTGTTCGTGGTCGTGCGCATGCGCGTGATCGCCGCCGTGGTCGTGGTCGTGACCCGGGCCGTGGCTGTGCCCGTGCGAGTGGCCGCGGGAGGGGAGCAGCTCGCCGGCGACCGTCGGCCAGCCCTGTGCGAGACGCACCACCGCCGGCACCGGCACCGGGATGTCGCCGTGGGCCGCGCGGATGCGCCCGGATCCGACGGCGATGACGCTGCCCACCGCTCCCGCGATCCCGAGCTGCCGCCACGCCTCGCAGGCGCCGATCACATCGGCCAGGGAGTCCAGAGCCCCCACCTCGTGGAAATGGATCTGCTCGGGCGGGAGGCCGTGGGCGAGGCCCTCGGCGTCGGCCAGGCGCGAGAACGCGTCCAGGGCGAGCTCGAGGGTGCGCACGGGCGCCGTGCCCTCCGCGCGCGCTGCCTCGAGCATCGTCCGGATCGATGACCAGGTGCGATGGGGCGGATCCTCGACCAGCAGCTCCACGTCGACCTTCGTAGCCTGCTGCCCGCAGCGGTCGACCGTGCGCCGACTGAAGCGGACGGAGCCGGGGATCAGCGCGTCGAGCACGGCCTGGACCGCGTCGAGGTCCGCCCCGGCGTCCACGAGCGCGCCCAGGAGCATGTCACCGGCGATGCCGGCGGTCGCGTCGATGTAAGCGGTCCTGCCGTCGACGGCGGGGCTGGTGGGGGGAAGGTCCGGCTGCGCGCTCATATCGACCGATGCTAGTGGGCACGGCCGGGAAGAGCCCCCTCTGGTTCCTCGGGTCGCCTCGCCGTAGGGTGATGAGCCCGGAGCGAGGAGGCCCCGATGTCGTATCCCGTGCTCAGCTGCACCGCCCTCGATGCGCGCGACTGCCGCGCGCTCGCCGAGTTCTACCGCGAGCTGCTCGGCCTGCACTACCGCGAGGGCGACGACCCTCCGGCCGACGGCGCGGCTCCCGACGACTCGGACTGGCTCGTCCTGCTGGACGACCAGGACCGTCGCGTCCTCGCCGTGCAGGAGAAGACGGACCTGCGGCCCTCGACATGGCCCAGCGAGGAGATCCCCATGCAGCTGCACATGGACTTCCGCGTGAGCGACGCCGACGAGCTCGAGACCCAGCGCGCCCGCGCGGAGTCCCTCGGCGCGCGGCTGCTCATGGACCGCTCCGACGATGCCGACGAGCCGCTGTACGTCATGGGCGACCCCGAGGGGCACCCGTTCTGCCTGCTCGTGGGGTGAGACCCGGAACCGAAGAGGTGCACCTTGACCCTGCCACCGTGTCAGCCGCGAGGGTGAGCCCATGGCCGAGATCTCGCATCTGATGAGCATCGGGCAGTTCAGCTCCCTGAGCAGGCTGTCCGTGCGCATGCTGCGCCACTACGACGCCCACGGCGTCCTGGTGCCCGCAGAGACCGACGCCTGGACCGGGTACCGCCGCTACGCGCCGGCGCAGCTGGCCGACGCGGCGGACATCCGGATGCTCCGGGACGTCGGCTTCGGCGTCTCCGCCATCGGAGCCCTCCTCGCCGTCCGCGGCACCCCGGCCTGGTCCGACGCCCTGCGGCTGCAGCGCGAGACCCTCGTCGAGGAGCTGCGCGCGTCCCAGGGAAAGCTCTCCCTGATCACCCGCCTGCTCGACGAAGGAGAGCCCACCATGTCCATCACCCTGACCCGCACCACCGTCCTCGCCATGACGGCCGTCGCCCTGCGCGGCACCGTCCCGACCTACTCCGACGAGGGTCGGCTCTGGCAGCGGATGATGCCGGCGCTGTCCGCCCAGAGCATCGTGCCCGTCGGCCCCGGCGGCGTCATCGAGCACGACGACCAGTACATGGACCAGGATCCGGACCTGTCGATCTTCCTGCCCGTGCCCGCGGGCACGGAGGCCGCGGACGAGCTCGAGATCCTCGAACTGCCTGCGCGCGACTGCCTGGTCGCGCGCGTCACCGGCGCCTACGACCAGATCAGCGAGGCCCACGACCTCATCAACGAGCGTCTGGCCTCCGAAGGCCTCGCGGCGCGCGCGGACGGCACGCTCGCGGGTCACGCCTTCAACATCTACCTGAACTCGCCCGATCAGGTGAGCGAGGAGGAGCAGCTGACGGATGTCTGCCAGCCGCTGGCCTGAGCTCAGGCCGCTCCGGCCTCCGCGCGGATGAGGGCGTGCGCCTCGTCCAGGCGCTCCCAGACGTCGGGCCGCTGCGGGTCGACGACGATCGAGAGCGGCCCGGCGTAGCCGGCGTCGGCCATCAGGCGCAGGCAGGCCCGGTAGTCCTCCGCGTCGAGCGACCCGTCCTCGCCGAAGCCCGCCTTGGCCTGGCAGGCCTCGGCGAGCGGCGCGACGCGCGCCAGGTCGGCGTACTTGTGCTGGCCGGTCCAGTTCCCGAAGTCCGCGAGGAAGCCGATCGCACCCTCGCACCGGTCGAGCAGCTCGAGCGTCGAGTCCGCGTCCAGGAGCAGGCCCTGCCAGTTCTCCACGAGCACGCGGATCCCGTCGTGGTCCGCCGCGAGCGCGCGCAACGCTGCGGCGCTGCGGGCGATGGTCTCGGGGGAGGACGGCTGGTCCCCGGCGCTCACGCGCACCTTCGGGGCGCCGAGCTGCTCGGCCACGCCGATCCAGTCGTCGATCCAGGAGCGCCAGCGCTCGCCCTCGGCCGGATCGGCGAGGTCGCCGTGATCCACGAGGAAGCACTCGAGCGCGACCCCCGCGTCGGTGAAGGAACTGCGCAGGTCATCCAGGTATCCGCGGTCCGTCGAAGGCAGGGAGAAGTGGCAGATCTGTGCGCTCGCGAAGCCGTGCGAGGCGAGCAGCGCGGGCAGGTCCAGCAGGGCGACCGGGTCTGCCACCCCGTCGGTGCGGCCCTCGAGCGCAGGCATCGTCCCCGGTGCCGCGAAGCTCCCGAGGGTCCGGAACAGCGACCACGTGTGGATGGCCTTGGTGGAATCGATGGTCATGTCCGCTCCTGGCTCGACTGCGCGTCCTCGTGCGCGGTCCAACCTATCCCTCGCTCGCGCCGTGTCCTGGTCAGGATCGGGGGCCGGGCTCGTGCGGAGAGCGCTTCGCGAGCGCGACCACGTAGCGGCAGCCGCCTTCGCCCTCGCTGCGGAACGAGGTGGGGGAGGGAGGGCCCAGAGTCAGGCAGTCCCCGGGGCCGAGCGTGTGCTCCGAGGTCCCCTCGATGACGCGGAGCGTGCCCTCAAGCACCCATACCTGCTGGTCGAGGGCGCGGTAGGCGCCGGCCGGATAGTCGACGCGCGCCCCCTGCGGGAGCAGGACGTCGACCAGCTCCAGGCGGGAACCGCTCGGGGAGACGGCCCGACGCGCGTAGCCGGTCTCGGGGTCCGTCCAGGTCGGCTGCGCCTCGGCGCGGCGCACGCGGGATCCGTCGGTCTCGGCGCGCGCGATGAGCTCGGAGAGGGTGAGGCCGAGCCCGGCGGAGAGCCGGGCGAGGAGGGCGGCGGTGGGCTGCGCCTCGGCCTGCTCGATGCGGGCGATCATCGCCCGGGACACCCCGGAATCCTCCGCCAGGCGCGCACGGGTGAGCCCCTGCTCCTCCCGGGCGGCACGGACGATGCGTGCGAGGGCGACAGCGAGATCCTCGGCCATGGGACTCCTTGACACGATAGTGGTTTCATAAGACTACTATGTGAGCATGACGTCGAAGAGCGGACCCTCCCGCAGCGCGCGGACGACCACGGCGCCGAAGGGTGCACAGCCGTGGGGGATCCGCCCCGCGGGCGTCGAGGACGCCGCCGCCTGCGCGGAGATCTACGCCCACTACGTGCGCACGACGGCCGTCACCTTCGAGACCGAGCCGCCGGACGCGGCGCAGATGGCGCGGCGCATCGAGAGCGCGCGCGAGCGCTACGTCTGGCTCGTCCTCGAGGAGGAGGGCCGCGTGGCGGGCTACGCCTACGCGGGAGCGTTCAACCCGCGCGAGGCCTATCGCTTCACGTGCGAGGTGAGCGTCTATCTCGCGCCCGACCAGCGCGGATCCGGGCGCGGTCGCGCGCTCTACGAGGCGCTGCTGCCGGCGCTGCGCGAGCGCGGGCTCCGCCGGGCGATCGCCCTGGTCGCGCAGCCGAATCCCGCGAGCGACCGCCTCCACGCGTCGTTCGGCTTCACGCCCGTGGGCACCTTCACCAAGGTCGGCTGGAAGCTCGGCGCCTGGCACGACGTCGCCTGGTCCGAATTGGACATGGCCCCGGAGGACGACGACATCAGGGAACCGCCCCCGCTGCGCTGAACTGCGCTGAGCCCCGGCGGGCGTCGGCCGATGGCAACACACCGTCCCCACATGGCAACGCACTGTCCCCGCATGGCAACACCCGGACCTCTGCTTGTCCCCGCCGAGGCCACGGCGCATAGTGGAGCGATGAGCCAGAGCAGCACGGCGTCCCGGACCGACGCCAGTCCCCGGGCCAGTGCGTCCGGGCAGGACGGGGCGGCGCAGCCCACCATCCATCCGATCCCCGAGGGCCTGGCCGAGCGCGCCGCGCAGATCGGCGGCGCCGGCGGGATCCTCACCCAGGAGCAGATCGACGCCTTCGTCGCCGACCAGCTCGCCGCGAGCGACCTCGACGGCAGGAGCGTCTGCCTGATCATCCCCGACGGCACCCGCTCCGTGCCCCTGCCCCGCGTGCTGCCCGCGATCCACCGCGCGCTCGCCGGACGCGCCCGCTCCGTCACCGTGCTCATCGCGCTCGGCACCCACGCCGCGATGAGCGACGAGGCCATCGGGCGGCTGCTCGGCTCCGAGCCCGGACACCCCGAGCGCACCTACCCCGGCTGGGAGGTCGTCAACCACGCCTGGCACGACGAGTCGCAGATCGCCGACCTGGGCGAGATCCCCGCCGAGCGGATCTCCGAGCTCACCGGCGGTCTCCTCGAGGACACTCCGATGCGCGTGCAGATCAACCGCCTCGTCGTCGAGAGCGACGTCGACCTGATCGTCGGCCCGGTCTTCCCCCACGAGGTCGTCGGCTTCTCGGGCGGGAACAAGTACTTCTTCCCCGGCTGCTCGGTGCACGACGTCATCGACATCTCCCACTGGGTGGGCGCGCTGATCACCGCGAGCCGCATCATCGGCACCCTCGGCATCACCCCGGTGCGCCAGCTCGTCGACGCCGCGAGCGACCTCATCGAGACCGAGAAGCTGTGTTTCGCGATGGACGTCGCCGAGGGCGGCGCCGACCTGGGCGCCATGTCCTTCGGCGATCCGCAGGCCGCCTGGGCCGCGATGGCGAAGATCTCCGCGCGCACCCACATCACCTACGTCGAGAAGCCCTACCAGCGGATCGTCGCGATCGTCCCCGAGATGTACGAGGACATCTGGACCGGCGCGAAGGGCTTCTACAAGTCCGAGCCCGTGTGCGCCGACGGCGGCGAGGTCATCATCTATGCCCCGCACATCACCGAGGTCGCGGGCATGCACCCCGGTCTGCGCGACATCGGGTACCACAACATCGAGTACTTCACGAAGCAGTGGGACCGCTTCAAGGATCACCCCTGGGGCGAGCTCGCGCACTCCACGCACGTGACCGGCCTGGGCACCTACGATTCGGAGACCGGCGAGGAGCGCAACCGCGTGCGCCGCGCCTTCGCGACGTCGATCCCCCCGGAGGTCTGCGCCGAGTACGCCGTCGAGTACGTCGACCCGGAGTCGCTGGACTTCGAGGCGCTGCGCGCGGACCCGGACACCCTGGTCATCGACCATGCCGGCGAGGTCCTGTTCCGCCTGGCGAGCGAGAGGGACGGCCAGTGAGCGCCCTGCCCGCCTCCTCCGCGTCCCCCGCTCTTCCTGCGTCTCCCGCGCCGTCGGCGTCCCCCGTCGCGCCGGGCGGATCGCCGTCGGCCGACGGGGCCGGCGCCTGGTCGGGGGCCATGACCCCGGAGGCGCTGAGCGGGGAGACCCTGCGCCTGGCCGACGCGGTCGCCGCAGACCTCGAGGGAGTCGAGCGACTCGGCGTCGCCTACTCGGGCGGCGTCGACTCCGCGACGCTGCTCGCGCTCGCCGTCCGCGCCCTCGGGCCGGAGCGGGTGGTGGCGCTGCTGGGCGTCTCCCCGTCCCTCGCCGCGCGCGAGCGCACGATCGCCCATCGCGTCGCGGACCTCATCGGTGCGGAGGTCGTCGAGATCCGGACCCACGAGGGCGAGCGCGAGGAGTACCGGCGCAACGACGTCGACCGCTGCTTCTACTGCAAGGACGAGCTGTTCACCCGGATCGACGACGAGGTCGCCCGCGAGCTCGGGCTGGACGCCGTCGCCTACGGCGAGAACGCCGACGACGCCCAGCGCCCCGACCGGCCCGGCGCCGAGGCAGCGACCCAGCACCGCGTGCTGCGACCCCTCGCCCGCATCGGCATGGTGAAGCCGCAGGTCAGGGACGTGGCGCGGGTGCTCTCGCTGCCCGTGGCGGACAAGCCCGCCGCCCCCTGCCTCGCCTCCCGCATCCCGCACGGGCAGGAGGTCACCCCGGAGAAGCTCGCCCAGATCGAGCAGCTCGAGGCCGCCCTCATCGACGCCGGGTTCAGCGACTGCCGCGTGCGCCATCACGGCGACATCGCCCGCCTCGAGCTCCCGGCCGACGAGCTGCCCCGGGCCGTCGCCCCCGGGATCCGCGAGCAGCTGCAGCGCGCCGGCAAGGACGCGGGCTTCCGCCACGTCGCCCTGGACCTCGGCGGCATGCAGTCCGGCGCCTTCACCCTGCAGATCCTCAACGCGCGGGGGAGCCTGTGAGCGGGTCCGCCGACGGCGTCATCGACGGCCTGGTCACGCTGGACCTCGACCGCGCCCGGCGCCGAGGAGCACCCGAGGCCGTGCTGTGCGACGGCAAGACCGTCGCCCAGGTCGGCGCCATCGCCCGCGAGTACGCGCGGCTCATCGCCGCGCACGACGCCCGGCCTGTGCCGGATGTCGGAACTGCGCCTGACGAGCGAGCGGCGCCCCCCGGGGCAACCGCGCCCGCGGGGGAGACCACGCGCGACGAGGGACCTGCGCCGCTGGGCCCGATCCTCTTCACGCGGGCCGACGAGGAGCGCGCTCACGCCGTCCTCGAGGCTCTCCCCGACGCCCATCACGATCCCGAGGCGCGCCTGCTCGCGTGGCCTCCCCAGCCGCCCGCCCCGAGCGGCGGCCTGGTGATCGTCGCCTGCGCCGGCACGAGCGACCTGCCAGTCGCCCGCGAAGCACTGCTCACCGCACAGCACCTGGGGCGCCCCGCCCGACTCATCGCCGACATCGGCATCGCCGGCCTCCACCGCCTGCAGGCCCGTCTCCCCGAGCTGCGGGAGGCGGCGTGCGTCATCGTCGCCGCGGGCATGGACGGCGCCCTGCCCACCGTCGTCGCAGGTCAGGTCGCTGCTCCCGTGGTCGCACTGCCCACCTCCGTGGGCTACGGCGTGGCGGCGGGCGGCGTCACGGCGGCCCTCACGATGCTCTCCGGCTGCGCCCCGGGCATCGGCGTGGTCAACATCGACAACGGCTACGGCGCCGGGCATCTCGCCGCCCAGATCGCACGCTGGGCTCCCGGGCCGGGCACCGATCCGGGCACCGATCCCCGCGGCTGAGCACCGCTGCCCCCGCGCAGGCAGGGGAGGTGGTGATGCGCCGGTGGACTGCTCGGCTGAGTTGTCGTCCACCGGCGTATAGCGGACCTCTCTGCCAAATACGGCAGAGATGTCCGCTATATGCCCTCGCACGACACAGGCCCCTGCAACGCCGACCGCCGCACGGTCGCACCGGCCCGCCGTCGCACCGGCCCGCCGTCGCACCGTGGACGTCGGTCGCACCGTGGCCGTCGTCCGCGTCGTCCGCGTCGGCCCCCTCAGTGCCTGCACGGAACAGGTTGCCGAAGGCCGCTCCCTTGTGAGCCGAGTCTCGTTACCCGCAGGTCGGGTGGTTCCTCTGCCGCCCCTCTGACCAGCGCCGCGGCCCGGCAACGTGGCAACTCATGGCACGGCATGGGGCACCTGGGTGCAGTGGAGCACACACTCGGGCGTGGTCCTGCGCCGCCGGGCGAGCCCCCGGAAGGTGAGCCATCGACGTGCTCCCGTGGAGCAGGATCCCGCGGCGTCCGACGCCGCCACCCCGCGCACCGCAGCACGAGCGGAATCGCATCGAAGGAGATGACATGACACAGCCACAGCCCGCCGGCCCCGGCGACCCGTCGCCCGAGGCGCTGCGCGCCGCCCGGCCCGATCCGCGCGCCGCCATGGAGCGGCTGCCGTTCCGCAAGGTCTTCGCCTACGGCGCGGGCGACGCCGGCTGCAACACGGCCTTCGCCTTCGCCGGGAACTTCCTGCCCCTGTACTTCATCACCGTGCTGGGCCTGCCCGCCGGCGTCGTCGCGACGATCTCCCTGGTCGTGCTGATCTGGGACGCCTTCGCCGACGTCATCGCCGGGCGCATCGTCGACTCCACGATGACCCGCTGGGGCAAGTTCCGCCCGTTCATCCTGTTCGGCAGCCTGCCGCTGATGATCATGACGGTGCTGCTGTTCACCATCCCCCACATGGGCAGCCAGGGTCTGACCGCCGTGGTCGCCGCCGTGATCTACGCGGTGTGGGGCTTCGTCTACTCGATGGTGAACATCCCCTATGGCTCGCTCGCCCCCGCGATCACCCAGGTCGCCGAGGACCGCGGCAAGCTCGGCGCCGCCCGCACCTACGGCGGCCAGATCATCACCCTGCTGCTCGTGCTCGTGATCTCCCCGCAGATCAACCAGCACCAGGGCGACGCTGACGCCCTTCAGCACTCCATCACCATCAGCGCGCTCGGCTTCCTGGTCCTGGGCATGGTGCTGTTCATGATCACCTTCTTCGGGGTGCGCGAGCGCGTGTTCCGCGAGACCCCCAAGCTCAGCGTGCGCCAGTCCCTGCGGGTGATCCGCACCAACCGTCCGCTCGCGTTCCTGTGCGCCTCGAGCGTGATCTTTCTGGGCGGGATGTACGGGATGCAGGCGGTCGCCGCCTTCTTCACCACCTTCGTGCTGGGCGACGCGACCCTGTTCATCTGGCTGACCCTCGCGGGCGTCGTCGCGAACCTCGTGATCGCGCCCTTCGCCCCGAAGATCATCGGCAGCATCGGCAAGCGCCGCGGCTACCTGCTGGGCTGCACGGCGTTCGTGGTCGGCGGCATCATCATGCTGCTGCTGGGCCACGTGTTCGCCTTCGCGCTGCTGGGCTACTTCCTCATCAACCTGGGCGTGGGCCTGAACAACACCCTGATGTGGGCCCTCGAGGGCGACACCGTCGAGTACGGCGAGTGGAAGAACGACGATCGCGCCGAGGGCGCCACCTACTCGCTGTTCTCCTTCGCCCGCAAGATGAGCCAGGCCGTGGGCCGCTACCTCGCCCTCAGCTTCATCGCCCTGTTCGGCTTCATGTCCGGGTCCGACGCCGTCGCGACCGCCACGAACGCCTCGGACCACGTGCGCCTGGGCCTGTCCCTGGTCATGGGCGGTCTGCCGATCCTCATGGGCATCCTCGCCGCGATCGTCATGAAGTTCTACCCGATCGACGAGAAGACCTTCAGCACCATGGTCGAGGAGCTCCACGAGCGCCGCGAGGCCGAGGGAGCGGGAACCGGGGCCTGACCGAGGTCGGTCCCGCACCCGCACGCACGTGCCTACGGCGCGGCGGCCAGGAAGTCCCAGCGCGAGAGATCGCTCGCGAAGGGGTCGGGGTCGCGCACGGGCGGACGCTCGGACGTCTGCCGGATCGCGGTGATCGCGTCGGTGCGGAACCCGCGCACGCCATCCCGCAGTCGGCACCAGCCGACGAGGATCCAGTTGCCGCGCACCAGGATCATCCCCAGCGGCTCGACCGAGCGCTCGGTGCGCTCGCCCGTGCGGGGGTCTCTGTAGGCGAGCTCGACCACCCTCGGCTCGACGAGCACCTCGCGGACGACGCGGGCCACCTCGTCCTCCGTCGGGACGTCGGGGGCCATGAGCGCCACGCGCGCGGCGAACGTGCGCCCCTGCGCCCGCTGCTGCGGACTCATCGCGGCGAGCACCTTGTCCCGCACTCGGCCGGCATCCCGGGCGAGCGGGGAGCCGTGCATGACGCCGAGGCCGGCGAGCACGGCGAGAGCCTCGGACGGCGTGATCGCCAGGGGCGGCAGGGAGTAGTCCCGGCCGATCGCGAAGCCTCCCGTGCGCCCCGGGACCCCGAAGATCGGGACACCCGCCTCCTGCAGCGCACGGATGTCCCGTTCGATCGTGCGCGTGGAGACCTCGAAGCGCTCGGCGAGGCGCGGCACGGGGATCGGCTGCTCGGCCCGCGCGCGCAGGAGGTCCACGAGGGCACGGTGACGGTCGCTGCGCTTCACGGGACCACGGTAGGCGGACAACGGGGGAAACCGGTCCGGAAACACCGACACACAGCTGTCGTCGATGCCCCGTTCCCTGGAGTCTCCACGCAGGTGACAACGCCCTCCAGGAGGAGCCATGACCGACACGCACACGCCTCGCGGACTCGCCGAGACCTATTTCCTCTGCTGGCGCCGTCGCGACTTCACGGACCTCGCCCCGCACCTCGCCGACGAGGTCGCCTTCGACGGCCCGCTCGCCTCCGTCCGCGGGAGGGAGGACTGCCTCGAGGGGCTCGTGGGGCTCGCCAGGGCCACCACTCATCTCGAGGTGGAACGGCGATTGGTCGACGAGAACGATGTCATGACCTGGTTCTCGCTCGGCGTGGGCGGCTCCGAGCCGACGCCGGTGGTCAACTGGTGCCACGTCGAGGACGGCCGCATCCGCGCCATCCGGGTCGCCTTCGACCCCCGGGGGATCCTCGCGGCGGGGTGACAGCGCGCGCCATGCCTCGAGGTCGGGCCCGTGCCTGCCTCGGGGTCGGGCCCGCGCCCCGTCGTCCGTCGTGCTCGTCTCCCGGGCTACCCTGGGACCCTGCCGCTGGTCGGCCGACGGAGTCCCAGGGAGGCACAGGATGACGGAGAAGGAGCACGTCACCATCTATGACGTGGCCCGCGAGGTGGGGTGCGCCCCGAGCACGGTCTCGCGCGCCTTCTCCCGTCCCGGTCGCGTCAGCGCCGCCACCCACGCGAAGGTCATGGATGCCGCGCGGCGCCTCGGCTACCGCACGGACGCCCCCGACCAGCAGGAGCGGCAGGGCAGGCAGGGACGGCTGGGCGTCGCCGCACCCGATCTGTCGAACCCCTACTTCGCCGAGGTGCTCTCCGGCATGCAGGAGGCCGCCCACGTCGCCGAGTACCTGCCGATCCTCCTGGACTCGGGTGAGGACGAGGAGCGCGAGCGCATCTCCCTCGAGCGCTCCCTCGAGGTGGTCGACGGCATCGTGCTCACCGGCACGCGACTCTCGGACGCAACGCTCCTGCAGCTGGCCAAGCGCGTGCCGATCGTGGTGCTGAACCGTCGGGTGGCCGGCCTGGACTCCGTCACGCCGGACTACGAGCACGGCATCAGCCAGGCGGTGGCGCACCTGGCCACGCATCACGTGCGCACCGTGACCTACGTGGCCGGTCCCGCGAACTCGTGGTCCGACGGCGAGCGCTGGCGCTCCACACGCACCATCGGCACCTCCCACGGCATGCGCGTGCACCGCATCGGCCCGTTCCCCCCGACCTCCCGCGGCGGGGAGGACGCCTTCACCGAGCTCATCGAGTCCACGCGCGGCGCCGGCGACCCGCTGCCCGACGCGGTGATCTGCTACAACGACCTGCAGGCTCTGGGCCTTCTGGTCGCGGCCCTGCGCAGCGGCATCCGGGTTCCCCAGGAGCTGCAGGTCATCGGCCACGACGACATCCCGCTCTCGCGACTGGTCGGGGCCGGCCTCACCACCGTCGCCGCGCCCAAGCGGGAGCAGGGACGCGTCGCCGTGGACCGCATCGTGCGCCGCATCCGCCAGCCCTCCAGCGTGAAGGGCCCCGTCGAGGGCGCCCTGCCGGTGCGCCTCGTGGTGCGCGGCAGCACGGGCGGGCGCGACGGTGCCGCCTCTCACGACAAGCGCTGATCCCCTCGTCCGGCGGCCGTCGGGACCCTCGAGCGGCGCTCAGGGCAGCAGCGCGTGCACCCAGGGTGTCTCCGCGGGCACCAGCTCGCGCGGCACGGGTCGGGGTACGGGTCCGCCGGGCACGGGGATCGCGGTGATCGCCATCCACCCCATGCCGTCCGACGGGACCAGCCCCGGCACCTCGCGCATCATCGCCCACTCCTCGCGCATCGTGAGGTGGGAGTCGATGAGCAGCTCGTCGCCGTCGGCGCTCGCGTCGATGAGCGCGGCCAGGCACGCCTCCTTGTCGGCGCGCGAGCTCGGGCCGACGTAGGGGCGCGAGCGCAGCGAAACCTCTCGCGCACCGCCCTCGTCGTCCTCGGCCGGCCACACCAGGACGGCGGCGACGAGCCGGCCGTCCCGTCGCAGTGCTCGACTGCGGCCGCGGTCCCAGGTGGACGGTGACTGGGGATCGTGGTCCTCGCCGAGCTCGACGAGAAGCGACTCGCGCGGCGCGGTCGGAGACCAGGACGCGTGCTGGTCGATGTAGTGGTCGACCTCGAGCGCGAGCAGGTCGCCCGGCTCCTCGGCGAGCGCGGGACCGATCTCGGCGGAGCCGACCGGACCGTGCCGCGCCGCCCACGCGCGCATCTCGGGACCGACGACGTAGCGCCACGGTGGCGTGACCTGCACGGCGATACCGCCGAAGCGCTCCGCGAGCTGCTGATCGGCGACCTGGTGCTCAAAGATCTTCATCCGGGGAGGCGCCGTCGAGGCGTCGACCTGCGC
This sequence comes from Brachybacterium kimchii, assembly GCF_023373525.1. Taxonomy (NCBI): domain Bacteria; kingdom Bacillati; phylum Actinomycetota; class Actinomycetes; order Micrococcales; family Dermabacteraceae; genus Brachybacterium; species Brachybacterium kimchii. The sequence continues at coordinate 2,981,284 of NZ_CP097218.1, read as the reverse complement.
CCGCAGCAGCGCATCGTCCACGCCCTGGCCTTGGAAGTCAGGCGCCACCTCGAGAAGCATGACGCGCGAGCCCGGGTGCACCGTGTTGTCGACGGCGCGGCAGTGGCCGACGATGCGTTCGCCCGAGCCGCTGGGCGCGACCGCGACGAAGGAGCGCCGGTTGCCGCCCGGTCGCCAGCGGTCCTCGATCAGATCGGGGAAGGCGCCCGTGAAGGCGGCGACGTCCTCGGTCGTCGCCGGGCGCACGCTGACCTCCGTCGGACCGCCGTTCATGCCGGTGCCCCGTGCTGGGCGAACGCCCCGCCGTCGGCGAAGACGCGCTCGACGAACCGCTCGGCGATGCGGGCGTGCGCCTCGGGGCCCGGGTGGAGGGCATCGGGCAGCGGCAGCTCCGCCTCGTCCTGCGCACCGTAGAGATCGAGGCCGTCGATGTGGTGCAGCTGCGGATCCTCGCGGGCGGCGCAGACCTCCGCGAGCACCTCGCGGACGGCGGGCAGGTCCAGCCGACCGCCGGCAAGGTCGGCCGGATCGCCGGTGGACATGAAGCGGATCTCCCCGCGTGCGAGCGCGTGCGGATCCAGGGCGCTGGGCCCGGGAGTCCCTTCGAACAGGCTGCAGTGGAGCGGTGAGACGAGCACGAGGGGCGTGTCCGGGTGGCCCTGGCGGATCGTGTCGAGGAAGCCGTGCATGGCGGGGACGAGCGCCCGCCGGCGCATGATGTCGCCTCCCACCAGGTTGATGCCCAGCTTGAGGCTGATGACGTCGGCCGGAGCGTCCCGGATGACCTGTGCGACGGGCGCGTCGACGAGGGCGCTGCCGCCGAAGCCGAGATTGCGCAGGTCCGCGCCTACGGCACGGGCGGCGCGCACCGGCCAGGTCCCCAGCGGGGTCGCGGCGTTCGAGCCGTGGCTGATGGAGCTCCCGTGGTGCACCCAGCGCGGCCCCGAGGGGGCGACGGGGCGCACGAGCGGCCGACCGGTACCCGTGTCGGCCTCCGCGCGGAGGGAATCCAGCAGGATGCCCTCGCTGTACGGCAGCCACAGCTCCACGCGGTGCGTGCCGGGTCGGAGCTCGATGCGGGAGGTGTGCGCGGGGCCGGGGCTGAACGACGACTCCCCCGTGGAAGGGTCATTGATGACCAGCGTGCCGCCGGTGAGGACGTCGTGGGAGACCGCCTCGCCGTCGATGACGACGTCGAGCACGCCGCGCGGGCGCTCGGCCGTGGGGAACGCCGCGCGGGCGCTGCGCAGGGTGAGGTCGAGGGCCCGGGCGTCGGTGTCCAGCACGAGCCGCACGCCTGCGGGCTGCTGCTCCATGGCCATCAGCCTGGGCTCGGGCCAGAGCCGCCGCAGCCAGGCGGGCAGGCGATGGACGCGCACTCCGTGGGCGGTCCGCTCGAGTTCCGCGTGGCCGTGGAGGAGGGGGTCGGTGATGTCGATGGTGTGCACCCGGTCAGACTGTCACGGCCCGCCGGCGTGCGCAGGGCACTTCGGAGCGCAGGGGACTTCGGCGTGCGCCCGGCACTCACCGGGGCTGGTGGGCGGGCCCCTCAGAACCTCCGCTGTATGTCGGCCACCTCGTCGTCCGCCCGGAATCCCGCGGAGAGGTAGGTGGGCACCGCGCCGGAGAGGGAGCTCGGCGTGCACACGAGCGCGCTCGAGGCGCCCATCGCCCGCAGCGCATGGAGCGCGGAGAGCGTGATCCCCCGGCCGAACCCGCGTCCGCGGTGCTCGGGGTGCACGGCGACGGGCTCGAGCAGCCCGGGCCGGCCGGCGCCCGCCGACCAGACCGTCGCGATCGCGACCGCCGCATAGTCGTCGTCGCGGCCGAGCAGCGTGAGCGACGAGCTCGCGAGCGGGGTCGCGGCCATCACGGTCCAGTCCCGGGCGCGCCCTCGCAGCTCGGCGGGCGAGGGGTCGCGCCGTCGGAACGCGGAGAAGTGGACGCGCGCCCACTCCTCGACGGGGGAGAGCCGCGCGGGCAGGCCCTGGTCGGTGGGCCGGCCGCCGTCCGGGTCCGCTGCATCGGGGGTCGGTTCGTCCTCCGTGAAGTCCGGGGCGGACTGCGGGTCGACGACATCGGCGGAGGCCAGCGCGTCGCTCATGTCCGGCATCGGACCCAGATCCAGGCGGAGCGGCGTCCAGAGCTCGCCCTCCTCCCAGGCATCCGCCGCGAGGGTGCGCCTGAGCGCGGCCGCGCCGCGCGCCTCGACCGCACCGGGGCCCGCGTCGAGGATGCAGTGCGAGGGATCGGCCAGATCGCTCGAGATCCGTCGGGCCAGGGCCGCGTCGTCCTCCGCGCCGGGGGCGAAGGCCAGACGCAGCAGGTCCGGGCCGTCGAGCAGCCCGATCGCGACCGGCACGTCGTCCAGCTCCCAGACCCGGGTCGCCGCGGCGGTCGCCGCCAGCCCCTTCATGCTGTGCCAGCCCAGGTCGCCGGGGTGCAGCTGCAGCGGTGCGTCGTCCCGCTGCCAGGTGGCGAGTGCGTCGGCGGCGAGGAGCAGCTCGGGGACGCTGGGGGCGCGCAGTGTCGGGTCCATGGCACAAGCACACCGCGTCCGGGCTCGCGAGGCAATCCGAGAGCCGGACGAGTGGGCCATCAGGCGACGTCGGCGAGGATCTCGAAGCGCGCGAGGCGTTCGCGGTAGTAGTCGGCGTGCGCGGCGACCGGCTCGATCGTGCTGCGCACCGGGATCGGCGCCCGCTCGGCGTCGGGCACGGTCTGCTCGAGGGCGAGCAGGGCGGCGCCGCGCATGGTGGAGCGGGAGATCGCGACGTGGTCGATGGGGGTCTGCAGGGCGTCGGCCAGCAGGTGCAGCCAGGCCGGAGCGTTCTCCGTCATGCCGCCGGAGAGCACGATCCGCTGCGGGGCGCCGCCGACCTCGCGCAGTTGGTCGGCGATGCGCAGGTAGGACAGGGCAAGGCCCTCGAAGCAGCCGCGCAGCAGGTCCTCGGCGGTGGTGGACGCGGAGACGTTCGCGAGGACCGCGCGGGCGCTGTCGCGCCACTTGGTGCCGCGCTCGCCGGAGAGGAATGGCACCACCAGCGGGTTCCCGGCCTGCGGGGCCGCACCGAGCAGGGTCTCGGTGTCGATCTGGGAGACGTCCTCGGGGATCGCGAAGCGGGTGCGGGCGAAGTCGAGGACGCGGCCGGCGTCGCTCATCGCGGAGCCGACGAGGGTGCGGCGCGCATCGACGCGGTAGGCCCAGAGACCCCCGGGCAGGGTGCCGGTCTCGGTGTCGAGCAGCTGGCGGATCGCGCCGGAGGTGGCGGTGGAGATGCCCCAGGTGCCGGGGCCGACGGCGCCGATCCCGAGGTTCGCGGTCAGGCCGTCGCCGACGACGGGGATCCAGGTGGCATCGGCCAGCGCGGGGATCCGCTGCGCGAGCGGGGTGCCCGCGACCGGCTGCCCCTGGGAGGGGTCGCGCGGGGCCCCGAGCAGATCCGCGGAGACCCCGGCGGCCTCCAGGAGCTCGGGAACGTACTCGCCGGTGCGGCGGTCGATCATCCCGCCCCAGGCGGCCGACGCGGTGCCCAGCACGCCCTCGCCCAGCAGCTTCAGGGCGACGTACTCGCCGAGCGCCATGAACGAGCTCGCGCGGGAGAAGACGTCGGGGTGCTCCTCGCGCAGCCAGCGCAGGCGCGGCGCGTTGTACGAGGAGTGCAGGCGGGAGCCGGTGCGGTCGTGCAGGGCGACGGCGTCGAGCTGCTCGCGCAGGGCGGTGACCTGCTCGCGGCAGCGGGTGTCCGCGTAGGTGATGCACGGGGTGAGGGCGGCGCCGGAGGCGTCGACCGCGATCAGCGAGGAGGCGAACGTGTCGACGCCGATGCCGACGACGGGCCCGGGCAGGGCGCCGTCGAGGACGGCCTCCATGGCCACGCACAGCTCCTCGACGACCTGGTCGGCGTCGATCGTGGAGGTGCCGTCGGCGGCGGTGGTGAACGCATGCTCGACCTTGTGATGGCGCGTGCCGACCTCGCGTCCGGACGCGTCGTAGACGGCGGCGCGGCTGCCGCCGGAGCCGACGTCGAGTCCGACGACGAAGGGGCCGACGGCGTCGTCGGTCGGGATCGAGAAGCGCGGGGTCACAGGTCCTCCAGCAGGTGGGCGTCGCGATGCCCGGCTGCTCCGGGCGCGCTGCCGTGCGGCGTCACGGCACGGCGATGCGCTCCAGGATAGGGAAAGGGCGGCCGGACGCGCGCTCGCGGCCGCCTGTTGCCGCGGGGCGGGTGAGCCATGGGTCGGTGGTCACCCGGCGCTCTCACGGGACGGCGGCCCCGCATCTGTCGCCGGGCGCATCAGGACATGCACGTTCCGGTGTATCGATCGAACAGGGCCTCCTGGGCCGCATCCACCTCGTCCGTACCGGCGTTGATCACCGCGGTCGCGTCGTCGATGTTGTCCAGTGCCTTCTGCAGGTAGTTGCGCCACGTCGTGAGGTCGTCCTCGAGATCGCTCGGCGGGTCCTCGATCTGATCGACGAGGTCCAGCCGCTGCTGGACCGTCGTCGCGTCGACCATCTCGGGGATGACCGGGGTGAAGACCGTCGCGGCGAGGTCGGTGTTGTCATTCAGCACCTCGCAGAAGTCGCCCTGTCCTGCGCCGCAGCCGGCAAGGGTGAGGGCGAGGACGGGTGCGAGGAGCAGGGGGCGGGTGGGACGGGATCGCATGGTCACGATCCTATGAGGACGCATGGCGGGTCCTCACGCCTCCGGCGCTGCCCCGTCCGGATGGCCGAACTCCTGGGCGAAGCGCGCCCGCAGCTCCTCCCAGCCGTGGTCCATGGCCTCCATGCCCACGATGCGCTCCTGGTCGAGGCCGCTGAGCTGGGCGTCGAGCACCGCCAGGCACACCTGCCAGCCGGCCGCGAAGTACTGGGCCTGCTGGACGTCGGGCAGGCCCACCTGGATGTCCAGTCGGCCCTCCTCGATCATCCAGCCCATCGTGGCGTCGCCCCAGCGGTGGGTGAGCGCGTGCTGGCCGGCGGTCGCGAGGACGTCGGCCGTGACCGGGTCGTCCTCGGGGTTCTCGCGGCTGAGCGCGGGGCCGACCTCGGTGAGCGGACGGTCGGGGACGACGGGGGACCAGCGGGCGAGCTGCTCGGGGTCGGTGATCGCGCGCCACAGCTGCTCCTCGGTGCCCGCGATGTCGACCTCGAGGATCAGGGTGTCGTCGGCGATCTCGGCGCGGACGGGCAGGTCGCGGATGCGGGTGTCGATGTCGACGGGGTGCGTTCCCTCGGCGCCGGTGCTGTCGCTGCTCATGGGGCCTCCTCACGACGGATCCGCGCCGGCGTCGGCGCGGGCTCCCGTGATCATCTCACCCGGCGGTCGCGCCGGATGGGGCGCGGGGCGGGGCGGCCGCGTACTGGGGCGGCTCTCCCAGCAGGGTGATCCCGGGGATGCGCTCCGCGTGCTCGGCCGCGATCGCCCACAGGCGCTGCACCATGAACTGCACGGCGGGGTTCTTCGCGGAGGACCGTCGCACCCACACCTGCAGGCTGCGCCGTGGTGCCGGGGAGCGCAGCGGGAGGACGACGACGCCGGGCGGCGGGTTCTGCTCCAGGAGCGAGGGCTGCACGCTGACGAAGCCCCCGGAGGCGATGAAGCCCAGCACGGCGGAGTAGTCGGGCGGATTGACCTCGACCCTGGGTGTGAACCCGGCGGCGTGGCAGGCCGAGAGGATCCGAGCGAACCAGGTGGAGTCCAGGGGGTCGTCCGTCGCCCACGGGATCTCGGCGAGATCCGCGAGGGCCACGCTCTCGCGCGAGGCGAGCGGGTGGCTCGAGGGCACGAGGGCCACGTACGACTCCTCGAGGAGGTCGCAGAGCTGCCAGTCGGTGCCGGGCTCTGCGTCGATGTCGTCGGCGATCAGCACGTCGCCGCGCAGATCGAGCTCGCTCACCGAGCAGTCGCGGTGCAGGAGGGTGAGGGAGAGGTCGGGGAACGCCTCGCGCACGTCCTGCGCGAGGCGCGGGACCCAGGTGGCGGCGACCGAGGTCATGTAGGCGAAGGTGAGGGTCCCGGAGCGTCCGTCCCGCAGGTTCGCGGCCAGGCGCTGCACGTCGTCGAGGGCGTCCAGTGCGGTGCCCGCGGCCCGCGCGATCTCCGCGCCCGCAGGGGTGATCTCGATGCCGCGACCGGAGCGCTCCACCAGGTCGACGCCGGTCTCCCGGCGCAGCGCGGAGAGCTGCTGGCTCACGGCCGACGGCGTGTATCCGAGCGCCTCGGCGCTCGCGCGGATGCTGCCGGTCGCGGCGACGGAGCGCAGCACGCGCAGTTTCACGGGATCGAGCATGCGGCCACCCTACGACCGATCAGCAGCGCTGAACAATGGGGTAGGAATGTTCGCTTGTCCTTCCGGATGGGTGGTCGCAGGATCGACGCATGAGCACCTTCGTCATGGGCATCGCCCTCATCCTCCTCATCGCCGCCGTCTCCGTCGCGCTGGGGGCCGCGATCCGCGTGGTCCTCGGACTCCTCCTCCCCGCTCCTCCGCCCGACGACGACCCCCGCTGGGTGCGGCGCGCCGATCCGACGCCGCGCACGCCGACCGAGGCCTTCGAGCGCGAGAACGCTGCGATCGCCCGCACCCTCGCCCCCGACGCGACCGTCCCGATCGCCCGTCTCGCCCGGGATGACGAGCCGGCGTCACCTCCCGAGCCGGACGTCTCGCGCGACCAGGATCCCGTCGGCCGCGCGATCGACCGCATCGCCGTGCGCTTCTGACGGCCGCGGCGGCCAGGCTCATTTCCTGCCGGAACGCCCGCCCTCGATCTCGCCCGTGCGCTGCTCGCGTCCGATGCGCAGCAGCACGGCGGCCCAGGACCGCAAGGGCCGCCATGCGGAGCTCACCGTGGCGAGGTCGGCGCCCTCGCCGTAGCGCTCGGTGATCTCCTGCGCGAGGCGCCGCTGGTTGCGGGGGAGGGCGTCGGGGGCGTTCGCGCCGCGGATCACCACGAGCTCGGCGGCGAACGGGCCCAGGCCCAGGATGCCCTGCACCTCGGCGAAGGCGTCGTCCGGGTCGAGTCCTCGAAGGTGCTCGCCGTCGACGGTTCCCTCGAGCGCGGCGCGGGCGACGGCCCGCAGGTACTCGGCCTTGCGGCCGGGCAGGTCGAGATCCGCCTCGAGCAGCGCGCCCGGGGCGGGGAAGGCGCCGTCCTCGCCGAGGTCCGCTGTGAGGCGTTCGCGCAGGGAGGCCGCCTGGGTGATGCGGATGCGCTGGGAGAGCACGGCCCATGCGGCCGCCTCGTAGGGGGAGTGGAAGCCGCACGGGCGCAGGCCCGGCAGCTCGCGCTGCAGCTCTCCGATCACGGGATCGTGCTCACCGGCCGCCGGCCACGAGGCGGCGTCGACGTCGAGCGAGAGGAAGCGCGCGACCTGCGCGATCGCCGCCTCGGGGTCCTTCGGAGCGGTGCCGTCCGTGCGGCCGACGGTGATCCGGGCGGTCGACCCGTCCTGCGTGACCTGCGCCCGCAGCGGCTCCCACGTGCGCTCGGCGCGGAACACGGTGGTCAGCGGCCCTTCCTGGGAGGGAAGCCGCTGCGGGGCGAACCCCTCCCAGAAGCGGCGGCTCGTGGTGAGCGACCAGGGTCCGCGGACCTCGAGGTCATGCGTGACGGGTTTGCCGGCCGCCATCACGCGGGGTCCTCCGCGGTGTGGGCGGTGAGTGCGTACCCCTCGGGGCCGACGAAGGTCAGGGTCCGGCCGAAGGGCGAGTCGGCGACGGGGCCGAGCACCTCGACGCCCGCGCCGACGAGGTGCTCGTGCAGGGCATCGGCGTCCTCGACCGCGAGCCACAGGGCGACCCCGGTGCCGGGCCTCGGGCTCGCCGCGGCGAGGTCGACGCCGGGCAGCGGCTCGCGCACCGCGAAGGGGATCGGGGGGGTCACGAAGACGACGGCGCCCGGAGGGGACGCCGGCGCGCGGCGCAGACCGAGGTGCTCCTCGAAGAAGGTCGCGGCGGCGTCGAGGTCGCGCACCTGCAGGGCGATGAAGTCGGGACCGAGGGCGGTCATGGCGGTTCCTTCCGATCAATATCAGGACACTGACATCAAACGCGCACCGAGTGTGTATGTCAAGATATTGATATGAGTGGATCCGAAACGCGCGGCACCGTCACCGATGCCGGTTCGAGCGATGGTGGAGCGGAGGCCGCCGGAGCAGGCCGCGTCGGGGCGCCGGAGGCGCCGATCACGGCTCCCGGCGACCTCGGGCATCGCATCGGTTACCTGCTCAAGCGCGCGCAGGGCGCCCTGCACTCCCGGATGGATGCACGACTGCGGCCGCTCGGTCTCACGGTGCCCCAGTACGTGTGCCTCGAGAACCTCCGACAGCGCCCCGGGCAGACCAACGCAGAACTCGCCCGCGCCGGCTTCGTCTCCGCGCAGTCGATGAACGCCGTGGTCAAAGGCCTGCAGTCCCGCGGACTCATCACTCGTCCGGACACCGCGCCGAGCGGTCGACGCCTGCCCATCGAGATCACCTGCGAGGGGATCGCCCTGCTCGACGCGGCCGATGCGCACGTGCGCGGCATCGAGGCGCAGATGCTCGACGCGCTCGACGGCGAGGGCGCCGAGGCCATGCTCGACGGTCTCGGCGCCCTCATCCGGACTCTCGACGAGGACTGATCCGGCAGTCCTCTGCCCGCTCAGCCCTCGCCGCCCCCGAACCGTGCCGGCGGCAGCGGCGGAGCCACGGCCGCGGGCGTCTGCTCGAGCGTGGCCAGGGCCTCCTCGATGCCGCGGCTGAGCTGCGGGTCCTTGCCCGCGAGCCACTCGTTGGGCGGGAACGGCACCTCGATGTCGGGGTCCACGCCGTAGTTCTCGATGGTCCAGTCCACGCCCGCGAACCAGCTCGCGTACTTCGGCTCGGTGACGCCCGTGCCGTCGACCAGGTCGAAGCGACCGTCGATGCCGATCACGCCGCCCCAGGTGCGGGTGCCGATGAGCGGGCCGATCTTCATGGACTTCGCGACCGCGCCCACGATGTCGCCGTCGGACCCGGCCTCCTGGTTCGTCACGAACACGACCGGTCCTCGCGGCGCGAACGCCGGGTAGGTCGAGGGCTGCTCGCCGCGCGGATAGTCCCAGGAGACGACCCTGCGGGCCAGACGGTCGGTGACCAGCTGCGAGGTGTGGCCGCCGCTGTTGTAGCGCACGTCCACGACCAGGCCCTCCTTCGCGGAGGCGTCCCGCAGGTCGCGGTGCATCTGCGCCCAGCCGCTCGAGACCATGTCGGGGATGTGCAGGTAGCCCAGGCGGCCGTCGGAGTGCTCGGCGACGAAGGCCCGTCGCGAGGCCACCCAGTCCTGGTAGCGCAGCTGCGACTCGTCGGCGAGCGGCGTGACGACCACGCGGCGGCGCTCGCCGTCGCGCTCGAGGACGATCTCGGTGGGCTTCTCCGCGCACCCCGCGAGCAGCGGCCCGACGCCCGCGCCCGCGTCCACCGCGCGCCCGCCGATCTGCACGACCGCATCGCCCTCCCGGGCCGCGACGCCCGGTGCGAGCAGCGGGGAGCGCGCGTCGGGGTCCGAGGACTCCCCGCGCAGGATCCGCGCGATGACGAGGCGCGCGACGGAGCCGTCGGCCGACCCGCCCTCGATCCGGAAGTCCGCGCCGAGCAGGCCCGGTGCGCCCTCGGTCTCGCGATCGCCGGGCGCCGGCATCACATAGGCGTGGCTCGTGCCGAGCTCGGCGACGACCTCCCACATCATGTCCGCGAAGTCGTCGGCCGTGACCAGGCGATCCACGACCTCGTCGTACCACGAGACCATCGCGTGCCAGTCCTGCCCGTCCATGTCCGCGCGCCAGTACTGCTGCGCCATGATCCGGTAGTTGTCCCAGAGCATGCCGCGGCGCTCGAGCACCGGGTCGACGCGCAGCGTCAGACGCCCCAGGTCGATCGTGATGCGGGCGGGATCCTCGTCCTCGACCTTGCGGTCCGCGGGGATCTGCACGAACGCCTCGCCCTGCCGCGTGACCAGCTGCTTCCCGTCGCCCGAGACCCACACCTGGTCCACACCCTCGGCGAGCACGGTGACCTTGTGGTCGGTGAAGGCCCACAGCTCGAGCGTGGGCTTCGGCGCCTCGTCCTCGAGGCCCGCACGGGTCGTGCCCAGCACGCCCTCGGCCGGGTGGCGCAGCCAGATCACGCCGCCCGCGACGGCCTGCAGGTCCGTGAAGTGCCCGGAGGGGACGGGGAACGGGACGACCCGCTCCTCCGCCGCGTCGAGGTCGATGGTGGTCTGCGGCGGGCGCTCGGCGTCCTGCGCGCCCGCGGCGCTCGACGCGGTCGCCGGCGCGGACAGATCCGCCGGCGAGGGGGCGCCGCGATGGGTGTTGGTGCGTGCGCTCCCGGAGGCGGGATCGGCCGACGGCGAGGCCGGGCTCGACCCGGTCCCGGTGCCGCCGTGCCCCTCGCCGCCCGACTCGCCGGGCTTCTCCTCGCCGCCGGGGAGCCAGCCGTCGGCGTCGGGCCCGAAGGGGTCGCGGGTGGTCCGCTCGAGCGGCAGCAGGAACGGGCGCTGGGAGTCGACGAAACCGAGGTCGAAGACGATGTCGTCGTACTGGGTCTCGAACGTGCGGGCGGAGACGAACGCGAGGTGCTTGCCGTCGGCCGTGAAGGTCGGCGAGGACTCGAGGAAGCGTCCGCTGGTCAGCGCGCGTCCCGTCGGCTCCGGGTCCGCGACCTCGGAGACCATGAGCTGGGAGGCGAACTCGCTGCGCGGCTGCGCCCAGGTGAGGAACCGCGAGTCCGGCGACCAGGCGAGGTCGCTGATCTCGCCGTGATGCGACGTTCCCACCTCGCGCACCGAGTCCAGACGCGGGACGTCAGGGTGGTCCTCGGCGGTGCTCGCATCCTTCCCGCTGGTGCCGGCCGGGTCGAGGATGCCGCGCAGGGTCACCACCCGCACCACGTAGTCGTGGGTGGCGATCGCGATGCGGGTGCCGTCCGGCGAGGGGACGGCGTGGAGGATGCGGCCGACGGAGCCGAGGTCGAGCGTGATCTGCTCGCCCTCGGCGTCGAGGCGGCGCAGGGCGAGGGCGTCGGAGCCCGTGCGGCCCGTGAAGGCGTCGGGGTCGGTGCGGTCGCCCTGGGCGAGCTCATCGGTGACGATCACGGCGAACGGGGAGCGCCCCAGGGGCGTCGCCTCCCGGAAGCGCAGTCCGCACGAGCCCGCGAGCAGGCGCGAGGGCCCGCCGCGATGGGTGAGGACGTGCGCGGAGCCGCGCCACTCGACCACGCTCGCGCGGGCGTCGAAGGTGGGGCGCATGGCCAGCAGGTTCTTGTGCGGGTCGGCCGCGCGCATGCGGCGGGCGGAGCCCACGCCCGCGACGATCACAGGAATCTCGCGCGGCGCGGCGTCGGGCCCGTCCATCGCGAACAGACGGCCGCGGGAGGAGAAGACGATCGAGGCGCCGTCGGACGCCGGATCGCGCAGATACCCGTCCTCGCTGGTCAGGTGCGTGTGTGCACGCAGATCGGAGCCGTCCAGGGCGACCGACCACAGGTTGCCGGTGGCCCGGTCGGTGATCGCGGCGCCCTCGCCCGGGGTGTCCGAGGCGAACAGCAGCCGGTCGCCGACGAACGCCAGGCGCGTCTTGTTCGCCAGCAGGTCGTCGCGCAGCGGCTCCCACGAGCGCGCGGCATGGGCCTCGTGCGGGGCGTCGATGGGGAGGTCCTCGCGGGTGATCCACAGCCGAGCCGCGGTGCCGCCCTGGTAGTGCTTCCAGGTGACCGGCTCCTTGCGCCACATGGTCGCGACGACGGTGGTCCCGGTGCCCTCGTGCACCGCGACCTCGCTCGCGCGCCCGAAGGGCAGCAGCTCTACACGGCCCTCGGCGTCCAGCGCCCACAGCTGCGCATCGCGCGAGGAGAGCGTGGCGCCGTGGCCGCTGGTGACGATGATGCGGCCGTCCGGCAGCCAGCCCGCGACGCGGGTGTGCCGGTTCGCCCACCAGGTGAGGCGGCGCGCGGCGCCCGTGCCGTCGATCGGGACCAGGTGGACCTCCGGGCTGCCGGTCGCGCGCGAGGTGAAGGCGACCTGCGTGCCGTCCGGCGAGATCCGCGGGTAGGCGACGGGCGCGGAGTCCTCGCTCAGTCGCCAGGCGTGGCCGCCGGAGAGCGGGGCCGCCCAGACGGCGTCGGCCGCGGTGAAGACGATGCGATCGCCGCGGACATCGGGGTAGCGCAGGTACGCGCTGCCGGGTGCGGTGGGGCTCGTCGAGGAGGGCGTCGAGGGCGAATCGGTGGGCACGTCAGTGGGCGTCGATGGCATGCGATCCACACTAGGCCGCGATGCGCGGGGTGGGGAGGGGGTTTTCGGGCCGGGTGGGTGGCGGCGGATCGCGTGGGGGCCGGGGCGCGTGTCCTGGCAGTTGGCGGGAGCTGGTGGCGGCGTCGGTGCTGGCGCTGGTGCCAGCGCTGGCGCGGGCAATTGTCGCCGACCGGTGTATAGCGGACCTCTCTGCCCATATAGGCAGAGAGGTCCGCTATATGCCGGTGCGTGACCCACGCAGGGGCATCAGGGTGTGGTGGTGCTTCCGCGCGCGCAGCGAGAGATCGGGGAACCGACGACGGGGCCGAGGGTTCGGCACACATCTGCGTCCAGGGATCCGGCTCCCCGCCGCCGCGTTCTCGCTACGGTGGAGAACATGCGTGGAGATATGCGACGGGCGTCCGGAGGCATCACCGCGGTGATCATCATCGTGACGTTGGTCCTCGCCTACAACGCGCACTGGGCGGCGAACGTGAAGGTGACGGTCACGGCGGTCGGCCTGCTGATCGCCCTGGTGGTGCGCGATCGGCTCGTGGTGCGCGAGTACCGCGTGGACCACGGGCTGGATACCCGTACGGGCGAGCCGGAGGTCCTCGGCTACGACAACGAGGAGCGGGCCGACGACGGTCGCGGCGCGGCCTGAGCCGCGCCGCCCCTCACTCGTCGGCCCGTCGTCGACCGAGCCTTCTCAGCCCTCGCGCTGCGCCTTCGCGAGGTTCGCGCGCAGCTGCTCGGCGTTCTGGCGCACCACGTACGCGGGACGGTCGCGCTCGACCCGCCACGACTCGCTGAGCGGACTCACGTCGACCGCGTCGAATCCGAACTCGTCGTACAGCTTCGTCGCGAACTCGAGCGCCTCGGGATCATCGCTCGAGACCGCGAGCGCCCGACGGTCCGGCGTGCCCGCCGGGGCGACGTCGGTCGTGATGTCGGCCGCCGGGATGTGGTTGAACGCCTTGACGACCTTCGAGGTCGGCAGGTGTTCCTGGAGCAGCTGCGAGGTGGTGGTCTCGCCCGCGTCCAGCGCCGGGATCTGCCCGTCGCGACCGGGGTAGTAGTTGTTCGTGTCCAGGACGATCTTCCCGGCGAGGGGCTCGACGGGGATCCGGTCGATCGCCTTCAGGGGGACGGTCACGACGACCACGTCGCCCGCCTCGCCCGCCTCCGTCGCGGTCGCGGCGCGCGCGTCGTCACCGAGCTCGGAGACGAGGTCCGCGAGCGTCTCGGGTCCCCGCGAGTTCGCGATGACCACGTCGTATCCCGCCGTCAGGGCCGCACGTGCGACCTGGCTGCCGATGTTGCCTGCGCCGATGATTCCGATGGTTGTCATGCGTGGTGCAACGCGTGATGGGCCGAGGTGTTCCCGCCGCGTGCGGATGTGACGGCGTGTGTCGACGGAGCCGGACGGGAGGGACGTGGCACGGAACGGGAGCGGTGGGATCGTCGTGCTCTGAACGGTCAGTCGACCGTCCGTCGGCCCCCGGAGTGGATGTGCACGTGCAGATGCTTCGAGTCCTGGTACGCCCCGAGATTCGTGGTGACGGTGGCCGCGCCGTGTTCCTGCTCGACCCCGCGCGCCACCTCCTTCACGGCCGCCAACAGGGCCGCCAGGTCCTCGCCATCGTCCGGAGAAGTGTCCGTGAGCGAGGGGGTGTGCGACTTCGGGACCACCACGATGTGTACCTCCCAGAACGGGCAGGTGTGGTGGAACGCGAGCGCGCGCTGGTTCTCGAGCACGACGTCGAGGAGGTCAGGGTGAGGAATGGCGACGTCGCAGTAGAAGTCGCTCCCGGAATACGAAGCCATACGGTCATCATGGCCGACGGTCCGCGCGGGAGGATCTGCGGAGTGCATTCCGCTCGTCTTCGCGGGGCGTGCACCGGCTTTGTCATCTGAGTGTTCGCATGCGGGACGCGGTCCAGGCGGCAGCGAGGCCGAGCGAGGCGACGGGTACGACCAGCAGGCCTAGCGGGCTCAGGGCGTCGGAGAGCTGGCCGGCCAGAGCGCTCCCGGCAGCGGCAGAGATCAGGCTGACGGCGACGAGCTGCGAGTAGCCGCGTGCCACCGCGTCCGCCGTGGAGACCACATCGAGCAGCGCGGACTTCGCGAGCGTGGCGGGTGCAGTCGACGCGCCCAGGATCATCATCGCCAGAACCAGGAGTCCAGGAGACGCTGCGCTGAGCAGGACGAGCAGCGCGGAGAACGCAGATCCGGCCAGGGCCAGGGGCAGGATCATTCGGCGATGAGTCGGAATGGGCCTTGCGCCGATGATCAGTGCGGTGAGCACCTCGCCGCACGCGAGCGCCGCGAAGCCCACGCCGACGAGAACTGGCCTGCCCGCGGAGTCCATTGCCGCGGGGACGGCGACGCCCGTGGCGCCGACGGCGATGCCGCCCAGCGCTTCTGCGCACAGGATCGTCAGCATGCCGGGTGACAACCGTGATCGTCGGGCCGCGCGACGCTCCGGGTCGACTCGTCGCGCCCGTGGGGGCTCCACATCCGCAGCCGAGGTGTCCGGACCGCGCCTCTCGTCGCGCGGGAGAGCGAAGACGAGGACCGCAGCGAGGATCGCGGTCGCCGAGAGGGCGAGGGCCAGCACGGGCCCGTGCAGCAGGAGTGCGAGCGACAGCAGCAGCGGTCCGACGGCGACCGCCGTCTGGAACAGTGCGGCGAGCAGTGCGTAGGAGGCGCTGCGCTCCGTGGGCTCGGCGAACGCGAGCGGAAGCCATGCGCGCGCGGCCGCGGTGATCGCCGGGACGCACGTCCCGCCGGTCAACGCCAGGACCCCGAGGGCCCAGAGCGGCCCTTCGAGAACGCCCACCGTGGTGAACATAGCCAGGGCTACGGCGCACGAGGTCCCTGTGACGAGGAGCAGCCCGCGTTCGCCTCGGCGCTCCATGAGTGCACCTTGGACGGTCAGGCCGATCGCGTTGCCGAGCCCGAACAGGGCGCTGACCGTGCCCGCTGCGCGCAGCGATCCTGTCCATTCCTGCACGCTGAGGATGATCGTCAGCGACAGCATCCCCAGAGGAAGCGCGCTGAGCAGGAGGGCAAGCAACCGGCGTGCGGCCCCTGGCGTGCGCAGGATCGTGGAATACGGGTTCGGCATGGCATGCCTCCGGAGAGGATGCCCACCCACCCGGGAGCCGAACTCCCTTGACGAACGGCGCGCCGGTCGGCTGCCGCGATACGGGGATCGTACGGCTGATCGCTCCACGCTGCACCCGGTGCGGCGTGTCCATGCGCCCTCAGGCCCGGTACTCCACCACCACCGGCGCATGGTCCGACAGCCGCGTCCCCGCCACCTCCCGGTCCACGGCCGCCCAGCGTGCGCTGCGAGCGAGCCGCGGGGTGGCCAGGTGGTAGTCGATGCGCCACCCCGCGTCCTTCGCGAACGACTGTCCGAGCCAGGACCACCACGAGTACGGGCCGTCCTCCTCGGGATGCAGCGAGCGCACGACGTCGACGAGCGTCCGCGGACCGAGCTGCTGCCCGAACCACTCCCGCTCCTCGGGCAGGAAGCCATCGTTCTGCTGATTGCGGCGCCACGCCGCGAGGTCTCTGCGGGTGTGGGCGATGTTCATGTCGCCCATCAGCAGGTACTCGCGGCCGGCCGCCGCGGCGGCGCGACGGGTCCGCGTGAGGTAGGTCGAGAAGGCGGCCATGAACGCCATCTTGCGCGCGTACCGGGCGCCGCCGTCGGGCGCCTCGCGCATCCTCTCGGGCCGCTGCAGCTCGGCCGGCAGACCGCCCTTGGGAAGGTAGAGGCTCGCGATCGTCACCGGAGCATCGGCGAGGTCGACCTCGATGTATCGTCCCTGCTCGGCGAAGGGTCGCAGACCCCGCGGGAGGACGACGCGGTCTGCTGCGGGGACCTCGGTGAGAAGGGGCGTCTCGCCCTGTGCGCTCGGCTCCTCATCCGATGCCGAGGGCCCCTCACCGGATGCCGGGGGCTCTGCACCGGATGCCGACGGTCCCGCCAGGAGCGCGGCGCCGCTCCACGTGCGCACGGCCGCGGGCGGCTGCCGCGTCAGCACCGCGACGCCGTTGCGCCCGGGGACGCTCCCGGTGTCGAGGGCCGCGTGACACTCGCCGAAGGCACCGGCGGGCAGCTTGTCGGCCTGGGCCCGCACCTCCTGCAGCGCGATCACGTCGCATCCGCGCTCGTGCAGCCAGTCCCCGAAGCCGCGGCGCAGGGTCGCGCGGATGCCGTTGATGTTCACGGTCGCGATGCGAAGCGACGTGCCCGCACCGCCGAAGGTGACCGGGCCGGTCATCGCAGCACCTGTCGCGCGGCCTCGATCCTCCGCGCGCACCCCGGAGCCAGCCCGCCCGGCAGGGAGTCGATGGGGAACCAGCGCACGTCGCGGCTCTCCTCGCTCACCACGATCCGGGCCGACGGCTCCGCGACCGCGGTGAAGCCGATGTCCCAGTGGGCGCGGCACTTGAAGGCGCCGGCCAGCTCGTGGCGGTCCAGATCGGTGATCGAGGGCGTGGCGAGGGCGAGGTCCTCGAGTCCGGACTCCTCGCGCGCCTCGCGCAGGGCCGCGTCGGCGAGGGTCGCGTCCTCCCGTTCGAGGTGCCCGCCGACCTGCACCCAGAAGCCGCCCTTGCGGTGGAAGCACAGCAGCACCTGCGCGCCGTCGGGCGAGAACACGAAGGTCGAGGCCGTCAGGTGCTCGGGCGCGAGCCCCTTCCACAGCGCCGCCTCGCCGTGGCCGCGGACGAAGGCGAGATAGGCGTCGCGGTTGCCGAGGGCGGGAGCGGCCTCGAGGGCCCGCAGGACGTCGGCGAGCATCGGGTCATCGGAGTCGGAGTGCACCCCATGATTGTCCCCGTTCGGCCGGCTCTCCCGGACGCCAGCTCCGTGCGCCTGCGCGCTCAGAGCTCCGTCTTGCCGGAGACGCCGGGGCCCTCGTCCCCGCTGAGCTTCGCGACCAGCATCTTCGCGGCGGCGACCGGGCGCGGTCCGGGGATTCCCCAGTACTGCGCGGACTCGCCGCGGACCTTCACGAGCCCCAGGTCGGGATCGTCGGCGCCCTGCGGGAAGTAGGCCTCCAGCTGGTCGTCCCACAGCTCCTCGACCTTGGCCCGGTCATCGACGAACTCGGCGGCGCCGGCCACGGACAGCCAGCTGCCCGTCTCCGCGAACGCGAGGTTGACCTGCGGGTTCCCCTGCAGGGCGGTGCCCTGCTCGCCGCTGCGGCCGACGAAGAACCACACGCTCGCGTCGTCCTCGACGCGCATGGGCGTCATGGGATGGGAGACGATCTTGCCGTCGAGCACCGTGGAGAGCATGACGAAGCGCTGCTCCCGCATGATCTCGACGGTCCTGTCCTGGGTGAGCTCCTCGGGATGCGGCATGTCTTCTCCTTCGATCGCTCGGTGCGCTCGGTGAGCGCGGGCGGACGATGCGTCCACCGGGCTCGCGACACTACGCGCCCGATCCGACGGAGGACAGGACGGCCGACGGGGAGAGGGCGCATGCTTGCCCCGTGGACCTCTCCTTCGACACCACGACGATCTCCTGGCGCGGCCCCGCGCCGTTCGTCTTCGCGCGCGTGCCCGAGGACGAGTCCGACGCGATCGCCGAGGTCGCCTCGCTGGTCACCTACGGGTGGGGCGCGATCCCGGTGACCGCGCGCATCGAGGGCATCGAGTTCACGACCTCGCTGTTCCCGCGCGAGGGGGCCTACCTCGTGCCCGTGAAGGTCGCCGTGCAGCGGGCGACGGGCGTGGGCGTCGGGGACGACGTGCACGTCGAGCTGCACCTGGAGGTGCGGGACTGAGCGGCTCCGGGTGCCCGAGGAGCCTCGAGCGCCCGTCCCGCCATCGCCCCGCTGCGGCTACGATGCCAGCGTCCCGGACCCTTCCGAGAGGTGCATCGATGCTGAACACGACTCCGGCGCGCATGCTGAGCGAGATCGTGCAGAACGGGCCGGACCACCGTGCCGCGCTGGCGAGGACCCTGGGCGTCTCGCGCACCGCCATCTCGAACGCCGTGCAGGGACTCGAGTCCGCCGGGCTGGTCGAGGTGCCCGTGAGGGCGGAGGACAGGCTCACCCTCAAGGACGCCGTCCGCCTGACCCGGGACTTCGGCGTCGCCGGGTCGGTGGTCATGGCGTCGGGCTCCGTCTCCGTCGGCGTGGGGACCTTCGACGGCAGCCTGCTCGCCCAGCGCACCACCGCCATCGACGCGGAGACGGGGGGAGCGGAGCGGCTCGCGCTCGCCGTCGAGGGGATCGCGGAGACGATGAGGAGCGCCGCCCCCGATGCGCAGCTGCGTGCGGTCCACCTCGCCGTCAACACGCAGAGCGACCGCCGCACCGGCGAGGTCCTCGGCGGGCTCGCCTCGCGGCAGTGGTCCGGAGTGAATCCCAAGGTCGAGCTCGAGCGTGCGCTCGGGACCTCCGTGAGCGTCGAGAACACGGCGAGGCTGCTCGCGCTCACGGAGAGGATCCATCGCTCGGAGCGAGCCGCCGAGGACCTCGTCTACGTCCATCTCTCGCGGGGCATCTCCCTGGGGCACGTCGTGGACGGGGTGATCATCCCCGGGGTGCGCGGCGGCGCCGGCGAGTTCGGCCACCTGAGCATCGACAGGGACGGGCTGCCCTGCGAGTGCGGGTCACGGGGATGCCTGATGCAGTACGCCGGATCACGCGTCCTCGCCGCGTCGGCGCAGCGGATCCTCGGGCCCGAGGCCGGAGCCCAGGATCTGTACGAGGCCGCGGCGCGCGGCGGGGGAGAAGCGCGGGACGCGGTGGTCGCCGCAGCCCGCGCGGTGGGAACGGCCCTCGCCGGCATCTGCAATCTGCTGGGCCCCGGCATGGTCGTGATCGGCGGCGATCTCCTGCCCGCCGAGGACCTCGTGCTCGAGACCATCGCGGAGGAGGTGCGCGAGCGCGCACTGCCGATGGCGGGCGACAGCCTGGAGATCGTGGGGGCCCGGGCCTCGCGCGGCGCCGCCGCCGTGCTCGAGGCCGGATTGGGGAGCCTGCGCTGGGACCCCGAGGTGCGGGAACGGACCGTCGAGGAGGCGCTGGGCACGGCCGCCTGACCCCCATCATCACGAGAGTGTCACGATAGTTGACAGTATGCGAGAGGTGATCGCATACTCCTGGCATGCCCGCTCCCGCGTGGCAGTCCCTCGTGATCCAGGAGCACGACAATGGAGTCCAGCCTCAGCCGCCGTCACGTCCTCGCCGCCTCCGCAGCCGGCGCGACCCTGTTCGGTCTCGCCGCATGCGGCAACTCGGATTCGAGCTCCGGCTCGTCCGACCGCGACCCCTCGGAGATCACCGATCAGACCGTCCGGGTCTGGTTCATGGAGGGCTCGATCTCCGACGAGTCGACGAAGGCCCTCGTCGACGCCTTCGCGAAGAAGTTCCCCGGCAACACGCTGTCCGTGGAGGTGCAGCCGTGGGACGGCATCGTCTCCAAGCTGCAGACCTCTCTGGCCTCGAAGTCCGAGAGCCCCGACCTCGTGGAGACCGGCAACACCCAGTCCAACACCTTCACCACGGTGGGCGCCTTCGCCGACATCTCCGATCTGCTCCCCGATCTGGGCGGCGACAAGCTGATCCAGAGCTTCGTGGACGCGGGCGCGGTCGACGGCAAGAACTACGCGGTGCCGCTGTACGCCGGCGCGCGCGGCCTGTTCTACCGCAAGGACCTCATGAAGAAGGCCGGCATCGACGTGCCCACCACGATCGATGAGCTGAAGAAGGCCGCGATCGACCTCGGCGACGCCAATCCGGCCGACACGAAGGGCTTCTCCGGCATCTACCTCGCCGCCGTCGACATCCACGGCGTCGAGTCCCTGCTCTTCGCCGCGGGCGGCGAGTACGCGAGCGGGTCCGGCGAGTCCTGGACCTCCGAGATCGCCGGGGACGCCTCCGTCTCCGCGCTCGAGACGATCTCCGAGATCTTCTCCGACGGCACCGCGTACGCCCTCGACTCCGCGGCCGCGCAGAAGTCGTTCGAGAAGTACTTCAACGACGAGAAGGTCGGGATGCTGATCGCGACCGGGAACATCGGCACGAAGATCGACAAGAAGCTGTGGGATGCGGACAAGGTCGGGGTCATGGCCCTGCCCGGTCTCCACGAAGGCGAGATCGGCGCGACCTTCGCCGGCGGATCCAACATCTCGATCGCCCAGAACGCCCAGAACCCCGAGCTCGCCCGCGAGGCGCTCAAGCTCATCTTCGCCGAGGACTTCCAGAACCATCTGGCCCAGGACGGCTGGGTGCCCGGGAACATCGACTACGGGGACAAGATCCCCGGAGCGTTCGGGAAGATCTCTCCGGAGATCGTCGAGGCCTCCAAGCTGACGCCCAACACCCCCCAGTGGGGCGTCGCGATGGGGGACAACATCGTGCGGGACTTCTACACGAAGATCGCCCAGGGCAAGGACGTGAAGAGCACCGCGGACGAGTTCAGCGGCCAGCTCGACGACGTCCTCAACGACAAGTGAGCCGCCCCGGCACCGTCCGTCCCCCACAGGAGGTCCTCGTCCGATGACGACCATCGTCCGGCCGCGGCGGCCCCGCGGCGTCCTCGCCCACCGCCTCGCCCCCCTGCTCCTGCTGCTCCCCGCGGTGCTGCTGGTGGTCATCGCCCTGGGCTATCCGCTGGTGCGGCAGGTCATCATGTCGTTCCAGGAGTTCGGACTCGCCCAGCAGTTCGGCCAGCCGCCCGCATGGGTGGGCCTCGCGAACTACGCGAAGATCCTCAGTGATCCGTACTTCTGGACGGTCCTCGGGCGCTCCGTGCTCTTCTGCGTCTGGACCGCCGGCTGGACGATGGGCATCGGACTGGCCTTCGCCCTGATGATGCGCGCCGCCTCGAGCGTGGGGCGCACCTTCATGAGCGTGTCCCTGGTGATCGTGTGGGCGATGCCGCTGCTGGCGGCCCTCACGGTCTGGCAGTGGCTCGTCGACCCGAACTTCGGTCTCGTCAACCACGTGCTCACGGGCATCGGCCTCGACGGGTTCGAGGGGTTCTCCTGGCTGGCCGACAGCCCATGGACCTTCTTCCTCATCGCCTCGCTCGTGATCATCTGGGTCTCGACACCGCTGGTGACGATCACGATCTTCGCCTCCCTCACGCAGGTCGACGAATCCCTCCTCGAGGCCTCGCAGCTGGACGGCGCGACCTACCTGTCGCGACTGCGCTACGTGATCCTGCCGATCATCCTGCCCGTGGTCATGCTCATGGGCGTCCTCCAGGTCATCTGGGACCTCCGCGTGTTCACCCACATCCACGTGCTCCAGGCCTCCGGCGGCGTGACCACGCAGACGAACCTCCTGGGCACCTACGTGTTCCAGGTGGGCATCTCCCAGGGCGACTACGGGGTCGCCTCGGCCCTGGCGATGGTGATCCTGCTGCTCACGCTGATCATGACCGCGGCGTACATCCGCATGCTCTTCACGCAGGAGGACCCGGCATGACCACCACATCCCTGAACGCGCGCGCGGATGCCGGGAGCCCCGCAGGGGCGGCCGCGCCCGTCGTCCGCGACGGCGCCCGCCGCCGCACGAGCCGGCGCTCGCGCCGCCGCATCGTGGTCGACGCGATCCTCGTCGTCTCGGCGCTCGTGTGGCTGATCCCCGTCTACTGGATGGTGAACTCCTCGCTGCAGAGCGAGAGCGACCTGCTCTCGAGCCCGCCGCACGTGCTCCCGCTCCACCCGCGGTTCGAGGCGTATGCGAGCGTGCTGCACGACAGCGCCTTCTGGTCGGCCATGGGCATGTCCCTCGCGACGGCGCTCGTGACCGTGGTCGTGACGACCACGGCCTCGTTCCTCGCGGCGCTCGCGATCTCCCGCTTCCGCTTCCTGGGCCGCAAGGCGCTGATCATCGCGATCCTCGTCGTGCAGATGATCCCCGCGGAGGCGCTGTTCATCTCGCAGTACCGGATGCTCGACGCCTGGAGCCTGCTGAACTCCGTGGCGGGCCTGTCCCTCCTCTACATCGGCGGGGTCCTGCCCTTCGTGATCTGGATGATGCGCGGATTCGTCGACGGCATCCCCGCCGATCTCGAGCAGGCCGCGATGATCGACGGCTGCTCCCGCGTGGGCGCCTTCATCCGGGTGACCCTCCCGCTGCTGGCCCCGGGCCTGGTGTCGACGAGCGTCTTCTCCTTCCTGCATTCGTGGAACGAGTACACGCTCGCGCTGATCATCCTCTCGAAGAACTCGGCGGTGACCCTCCCGATCTGGCTGCAGTCCTTCCAGCAGGGGCTGCGCGACACCGACTGGGCGGGCGTGATGGCGGGCTCGACCCTCATCGCCGTCCCCGTGATCATCCTGTTCGCCCTGGTGCAGACCCGCATGGCGGACAGCATGGTCAGCGGCGCCGTGAAGGGCTGATCCCGGGCCGACCCGACCCGACCCGACCCGATCCGTCCCGGCCCGTGCGACCGCTGTGAGGCCGCAGGGCGCAGCCGCGCACATCATCCCGGGGCCGCGCACGCGCCGCGCGGCCCCGTTGCTCCCGCAGGCGCAGACGAAGGAGGTGCGCGGTGCCCATGGCACAGCGACCCGCTGACCGGACCGACCGACGCCCGAACATCGTGTTCATCATGTCCGACGACCACGCCGCGCACGCGATCTCCGCGTACGGCGCCGGGCTGAACAGCACCCCCTGCCTGGACCGGATCGCCCAGGAGGGGGTGCGCATGGACGACGTGTTCTGCACGAACTCCATCTGCACGCCGTCGCGCGCCTCGATCCTCACGGGCACCTACAGCCACATCAACGGCGTCGCCACGATCTACACGGAGATCGACCATCGCCTCCCGACCTTCCCGGAGGTCCTCCGCGACAGCGGCTACGCGACCGGTCTGTTCGGGAAGTGGCACCTCGGGCTCAGCGAGCAGTCGAGGCCGCGCGGCTTCGACGACTGGCGCATCTTCCCCAACCAGGGCGAGTACCGCGATCCCGTCATGATCGGGCCGGACGGGGAGGAGACGGTCGAGGGCTACGCGACGGATCTCGTGACCGACATGAGCCTGGACTGGCTGCGAGGCGTCCGGGAGGAGCGGCCGGAGGACCCGTTCTGCCTGCTCGTCCACCACAAGGCGCCGCACCGCCCGTGGGTCCCTCACGAGCGCCACGGCGACCTGTATCCCGTCGGGTCGATCCCCGAGCCCGAGACGCTCTTCGACGACCAGGAGGGCCGCTCCGAGGTGATCCGGGACCTCCACATGACGATCGCCGACCATCTCACCGAGGCGGACATCAAGGAGGAGGTCCCCGAGGAGCTGCGCGGCGAGGACGCGCGCGTCGAGCGCACCCGGTGGAAGTACCAGCGGTACATGCGGGACTATCTGCAGACCGTGCAGGCGATCGACGACGGGGTGGGGCGGGTCCTCGACGAGCTCGACGAGCTGGGCGTCGCGGACGACACTCTGGTCATCTACACCTCTGACCAGGGGTTCTTCCTCGGCGACCACGGCTGGTACGACAAGCGGCTGATGTTCCGCGAGTCCCTGCGGATGCCCGTGCTCGTGCGCTGGCCGCAGCGGATCCCCGCCGGCTCCGTCTGCGAGGACATCGGCACCAACGTCGACTTCGCGGCGACCATCCTCGACGCCGCCGGGATCGATGCGCGGACCGCGATGCCCAGGCAGCAGGGGAGGAGCCTGCTGCCGGTGATGGGCGGCGAGACGCCCCCGGACTGGCCGCAGTCGATGTACTACCGCTACTGGGAGCACCTGGACGTGGACCACAACGCCCCGGCGCACTATGGGGTGCGCACCCACGACTTCCTGTTCATCGACTACTACGGCGACGGCATGGGCGCCCCGGGATCCTCGGAGGACCGCCTCGCCGAGGAGTTCGAGCTGTACGACCTGCGCTCCGACCCCGCGGAGCTGCACAACGTCGCCCACGATCCGGGCTACGCCGAGGAGCTCGCACGGATGCAGGCAGAGCTCGCGCGGCTCCAGGAGCGGTACGAGGACCATCCCTACACGGGGCCGTCCACGCCGCGCCCGGACTGGGGCCCCGCCCTGCCGCGGCACTGATCGGCGCGGCGCCGCAGAACGGGGCCGACCGGGATGTCTCCCGATCGGCCCCGTTCCTGCGTGCCCGCCCTCGCGGCGCGCAGCTCAGGCGGTGCTCAGCAGCGGCGCGGTGACTCGAGCGCGCCCGCCGTGGGCGCACGATGGTCCACACGCTCGCCGCTGTAGTCGCGCAGGCCCCGCTCGACCGACGGCGCGAGCCCGCGGGCGGGCGAGCGCCGGTCGACCCGGTACGCGCGGGCGACGTCGGAGGCGTCCTCGGCCGTCCCCGGGGCGCACAGCCGCGGGTCCTCGGTGCTGCCCGTCGGATCCTCCGGGGCGCCGACGACCGCGTGCAGGACGTTGCCCGTGAAGGTATAGCCGGTGGTGGGAGCCAGATTCATGTCGATGCTCCCTCCCTCGCGCGCGGAGACGATGTTCCCCTCGAAGCGCACGTTCCGCAGCGAGTCGGTGTTCTCGTTGACCAGGGTCTGGGTGACGCCCTCGCCCACGGAGATGGTGTTGTGGCGGATCAGGGCCGACTCGATCTCACCGGCGCAGTTCTCGATCCCCCGGTACTGGTCGTCCTGGGAGACGTTGTACTGGACGAGGGAGCCGCGCTGCCTGTCCGTGTGGGTGCACAGCAGGAAGAAGCCGCCCTCGTTGTCGTGGCTGTAGTTGTACTGGAACGTGTTGTCGACCGTCGCGCCGTCGATGTCGTAGGCCATGCCGTCCAGGTGGCCCTTCCCGCCCGAGGCCTCGTTGTACTGGGCGAGCGCGTCATCGGAGTTGAAGGTCCAGAGCCCGGCGTTGTACTGCTTCGAGCGCACGTTGAACCCGCGCACCACGTTGTCCTGCAGCAGGGCGCCCGTCGTGGTGTTCGCGATGATGCCGTCGCCGCCCGCGTCCTCGATGAGGTTCCGCTCGATCTTCACGCGGGTCGACGGGGTCCAGTCCTCGGCCTCCGTGCAGTCGACCTCGGGGCGGCAGCTGAAGTCCGAGAGCACGACGACCATCGCCTGCCGGTCGACGTGACGGATCGAGTTGTCGTGGATGCGGACGTCGTCGAAGGCGGACGGCGTGCTCCCGGTGACGCGGAACGCGAGGCCCTGCGAGCCGTCGGGGCCCTTCGCGTCGTCGCCGAGGACGTCGTGGATGTCGAGGTTGCGGATCTCGAACCCGCTCCGTGTCCCCGTGTCGGCGAGGGAGACGAGCACGCCGCGGCGCGCGGTGCCCGGGTCGGCGGCGTTCGTGACCTCGAGGTCCTGCAGGACGACGTGCTCCATGTTCTGCAGGTGGACGGCCGATGCGGCCCCTGCGCCCTCGACGTGCGCGCGGGCCGTGCCGTGGCCGTAGGCGCCGACGACGATCGGGGCCCTCGTCGTCCCGCGCCCGGTGAGGGTCAGGGTCCCCTCGCAGGTCGTCCCGCGGCGCAGGAGCAGGTGGTCCCCGGCGGAGAGCTTCCTGGCGCCGGCGGCCTCGAGCGAGTTCAGTGGGGCGCGGGCGCTGCCGTCGCCGTTCGAGGCGGCCGAGCAGTCGACGTGGATGGTGCGGGAGGCGCGGCCGGTGGAGCGGTGGTCGCGGCGGGAGTGCTCCCAGGCCGTGGTGCCGGGTACCCCGCGGTCGCCCGCGCGGGGGCCCACGGACCCGTGCGCCGGTGCGGCCGACGAGAGCTGAGCCGCCGTGAGCTGTGCTGACGGGAGCTGTGCAGACGACTGCTGCGCGGCGGGGGCGGGGCGGGTGTCGTGGGATGCGGCCTGGGCGGGGGCCGCGAGCGCGGCGGCGGCGACCAGGGTCAGGGCGCCGACCATCCATCTGCTGCGTCGGGACTGGGGCATGGCTCCTCCTCGAGCGGGTCCAGGGACGACCGCGGGAACGCGGTGTGTGTCACCTCACCATGCGCGAGGAGGAGTGTCAACAATCTTGACGCTTTCGGGGCGGTCTCTGGTCAGACGGGATCGCCCTCCACGGGCCCTTCCGTGTTCGGCTTCCAGCCGAGCGCCGGCGCGACGTGCTGCGCGAAGGACTCGAGGATGTGCAGGTTCAGGTCGACGCCGGCCTGCGAGGGGATCGTGAGCATGAGGGTGTCGGCGCTCTGCACGGCGGCGTCGGCCCTGAGCTGCTCGATCAGCTGATCGGGCTCGCCGGTGAAGGTGCGGCCGAAGGTCGAGCGCATGCCGTCGATGATGCCGATCTGGTCGGCGCCCTCGCCCGGGCGCATGCCGAACAGCATCCGATCCTGCTCGTCCACGATCGGGAACACGCTGCGCGAGACGGAGACGCGCGGGCGCCCGGTGTGGCCGGCCTCCCGGTAGGCGGCGCGGAAGCGGTCGATCTGCTCGGCCTGGAGGTCGCCGAAGGACTCGCCGGTCGCCTCGGTGAGCAGGGTCGAGCTCATGAGGTTCAGTCCCGTGCGGCCCACGTTCTCGGCGCTCTCGCGGCTTCCCGCGCCCCACCAGATGTGGTCGGCGAGGTCGGGGGAGTGCGGTTCGATGCGCAGTCCCGCCCCGGGCGCGGCGCTCGACATATATCCGTTCTCGGCGGCGCGGGCCATGGGCTCCCCGCGCACGGCGCGCAGGAACAGCTCGAACTTCTCCCGGGCGAGGTCGGCGCCGCGCGGGTCGGTCGAGCCGTGGTATCCGAACGCCTCCCAGCCGCGGTCGGCCGGCTCGGGGCTCCCGCGGGAGACGCCGAGGGCCACGCGGCCGTCGGCCAGCAGATCGAGCGCCGCGGCCTCCTCGGCCAGGTAGAGGGGGTTCTCGTAGCGCATGTCGATCACGCCCGTGCCGAGCTCGATGCGCTCGGTGCGCGCCGCGGCGGCCGCGAGCAGCGGCATCGGCGAGGCCGACTGCCGGGCGAAGTGGTGGACGCGGAAGTAGGCGCCGTTCACGCCCAGCTCGTCCGCGCCCACGGAGATGTCGACGGCGTCGTGCAGCATCTGACGCGCGTCGACGCCGGGAGCGCCCACGGCGCTGCCGTAGTGGCCGAAGCTCAGGAATCCGAAGGCTCGCATAGTGGGACCAACCCTATCGGGTCATTGAATATTCCACGACAGCAGCAGCGGTTGCGTCACGGGGTGCGCGACCCGTCCTCCGACGGCGCCCCTTGACGGCGCCTGCTGCCGCGATGGCCGCTGCTATCGGCCCGCGTTGCGCGGATGCCGCTTCGCCGCCCGCTCGTTGCCGCGCCGGTAGTTCCCGGTCAGTCGCGCCATGAGCTCCTGCGCATCCCCGGCTCCGGCGTCCTCGAGGAAGTCGGCGGCGCGCCGGCCGCGCAGGGTGGCGGCCGGCCTGCCGCGGTGGAGGATCACCACGTCCTCGCCGCGCTCGACGTACTCGAACCCCTCGGGTCTGCCCATGGCGGCACGGTACGTCCGCCCCGCGGTCAGGTCACGCGGATTCCGCGCCCGATTCCGTGCCCGCGCCGTCGGCCCCGGACGCTCCGGGGCCGTGCTCACCGGGCACGACGAACGCCCAGAGCACGCCGAAGCGATCCGTGACCTGCCCGTAGTGGTCGCCCCACGGGGCGAGGGCGAAGGGCATCGCGACGCGCCCGCCGCCGCTGACCAGGGCGTCGATGAGCGTGTTCGCCTCCGCCGTGGTCTCCAGTCCGATGAGGAAGGAGTACACGTCCGAGGCGACCTCGGGCTGGTCGGGGCCCACGGCGTCGCCGCCCGTGAGCGTGATGCGACCCCCGTGCAGCTCCGCGTGCGCGACCGCGTCCTGCGGAGGCTGGAAGGGGAAGCCCTCGGTCGGGAAGGCGCCGTAGTGGGAGATCTGCAGCTCGCCGCCGAACACGTCGGCGTAGAAGCGGAAGGCCTCGTCGGCCGTGCCGGGGAAGCTGATGTACGGGGCGAACGCGGGAGAGGCCATGACGGGTGTCCTTCGGGATGGAGTGCGGAGCCGGTGCCGGACAGTATCACCCGGATGTGACCCCCGTTACTCTGGGCGGGGAGAGGGCAGGGCCCGTTGCATGTGTGCGCGGGCCGGGCGACGCGGGAGGAGGGGACATGCACGCTCGACGATGTGCAGCGGCCGCGGCGACCGCCCTGCTGCTGGTCCTCACCGGATGCTCCGTCCCCGAGCCCTCCGAATGGACCTTCAGCCATGCGGCGCTGCTGCGCCCTGCCGATGACCTGCGCACCATCGGGGACGCGTGGCGCGAGAGCCTCACCGAGGGGGCGGTGCGCGCGAACATCCCCGCCGACGCCGCCTGCTACTTCCATCTCGAGGGCGGCGCGGTCCAGGACGACGTCGTCTGCGGGCCCACCCGCCGCGCCGGCCACAGCGCGACGATCTGGCAGCAGGCGCCGATCACGTCCTTCTACCAGCGCAGCGGCAAGGTCGCGCTGACTCTCGGCGGCGACGGCAGCTTCCGCGACGTCGACCCGCGCAGCGTCGGCGAGCTGCGCGCGGCCGACGGCTCGGAGCCCGATCTCACGGTCTCGATCGGCCCGCCGCGCGGCACCGAGCTCGCCGCGGGCGAATCCGTCGAGGTCCCAGCGCGCCCCCAGACGGCCGACGACCGCTCGACCTACGGCGGCTGCATGCTCACCGACAGCGCCCTGTGCACCCTCGACACAGCGGGCGACAGCGGCCGCCGCGTCCTCGGCCTCGCCGGCCGCGAGGTCCTCGTCGTCTTCCAGGATGTCCGCGACGCCGGCTACGCCGCGGAGCCCTACGACCCCGCGCCCGGCACGCGGCTCATGGCGGTCACCATCATCAACACCCGGTCGAAGGGCGTGACCGGCGGGGGCGGGTCGGGCGAGGGGGAGTCCGACGATGCAACCCTCGCCACGCTCATGCCCGTAGGCACCGAGGGCGCGCTGGGCGGCGCGGAGGACGGCACGCTCACGGCCTCCCTCGCCGTCGGCGACGAGAAGGCCCAGGGCCTCGGCGACCTCCCCGAGACCACGGTGACCGCGGACGAGGTGTTCGACCGGCTCAGCAGCGACGCCCCGCCGACGACCGACGAGGACAGCCCTGCGGGCACGACCGTTCGCCTCGTGGCCGTCCCCGAGGACGAGCCCGTCGTCGTCACGGTCTCCGACGGGGACCACGACGCCGCCTTCCGCAGCGACGAGGCGCTGTCCTCGACGACGGTCCCCGCGGACCAGCAGGACTTCTTCCCGATCATCGACCCGTACGGCGACACCCTGCCCGCCGGGATGGTCCTCGGGGTCGACGGCACGCTCGACCTCGGCGGACGCACGAGGCACGACACCATGCCCGTCGAGTTCCGAGCCGCTGTCTCCTCCCTCGCCAACAGCGACGACCAGGTGCTGGACACCGACGACGGGCGCCCGCGGGTCATCGCCTTCCGTCCCGAGGGCGCACACCGCGCGAAGTACGTGACCCGCGTCGAGATCCGGGACGCGGAGCTCACGACCGGCGAGAAGACCGTCCCGCTGAAGGTCGCGGCGGACGAAGAGGACAGCACGGAGGCGCGCGCGACGGCCACGGCCGACCTCGCCGGGATCGGCGCCCCGGAACCTGCGGCCTCCGGCTCTGCGGACGATGCGGACACCGAGCTCTGGGACGACCGGCTGCAGGCCCGCGTGGTGCTGCATCTCGATCTCGCCGATCACCAGGACGGCACGCTGCCGTCCGACCAGCCGAAGCACCTGAAGTGGTCGCAGGACGTCGACGAGACTCCCGGCATCTTCGGCGCCCCCGGCTACGCGACCGTCGACGGCTGGTGACCGGGCCGTCGTCCGCGGCGTGCCGCGCGGCCCCGGCGAACATGCGCTGACGGCCGGACTCCGTGCGGGGAACATCGGGCGAACACTTCGGCATCACGGCTCGCGCGCCGTCGTCGCACGGGGCGATCGCGCACAGGATGAAGACATGGATTCCGTCATGGAGCGCATGTCCCTCGCCCGTTCCGCCTCCGCACGAACCGCCTCCTCCTCGTCCGCCTCCCTGTCCACCCCGGTCGCCTCGCCCCGCCCGGCCGTCATCGGCCACCGCGGAGCCCCCGTCGGCGCCCCCGAGAACACCCTCGCCTCCTTCGGCCGCGCCGTCCGCGACGGGGCCGACGCCCTCGAATGCGACGTCCACCTCAGCGCCGACGGCCACCTCGTCGTCATGCACGACTCCAGCATCGACCGCACCGCCTCCCCGCACGGGCCCCTGTGCGGCGGCGACATCGCCGACCTCACCCGCGCCCAGCTGGACACCGTCGAGCTCGGCGGCGGCGAGCGCATCCCCTCGCTCGACGACTTCCTCGACGCGTGCGGGGGCGGCGCGGGCCGACCCGTCGGCGCGGTCGTCGAGGTCAAGGCCCCGGCTGCCGCCCGCGCGACCGCCCTCGCCCTGCGCGAGCGCTTCGGGGCGCAGCCGATGCCTCTGCCCGACGGCACCCCGCCCGCGGTGATCATCTCCTTCCACCCCGAGGCGCTGCGCACCGTGCGCGAGACCGCACCGGAGATCCCGATCGGCCTGCTCGCCGCCGGGGTCGACGACGAGGTGATGCAGGTGCTCGCCGAGCTGCGCGCCGAGCGCGTGAGCGTGTGGATCCAGACCCTCGAGGACGGCGACGCCGACCGCGCCTGGGCCGCGAGCGGCGCGAGCCTGCACGTGTGGACCGTGAACACGCCCGAGCACCTCGACGCCGCGCTCGCCGCGGGCGTCGCCTCGATCACGACCGACGACCCCGGCTGGGTCGTCCGCGAGCGCGACGGCCGGGCCCAGCCGGTCGGCTGACCGGCCGGGCCCGGTCGCCGCCCGGCTGACCGGCCGTGCTCAGCCGCCGCTCGGCACCTCGTCGGAGACGGCGAACTCGCGCACCTGCACCCACTTTCCGCCCGGGTTCTTCCCGGTCACGGTCACGCGCACCCATCCGGCGCGTACGGGCTGGGCGAGCTCCTTCGTGAACACGGGGTCGCCCGCGAGCGTGCCGATCTTCGTCCAGGTCTCCTGGTCGGCGGAGGCCTCGACGACCCCCGCGTAGACCTGGTCGCCCGCGGTCTCGTCGGACTTCGCCATCTTCAGCTGCACGAAGCGCAGGTCGGACGGGTTCGTGAGCTCGAGGGTGATCGTGTCGCCCTTCTTCGGGGCGCGCGAGGACCAGAACATCGTGGACTCGTCGCCGTCGACCATGAGCGCCGGGGCGTGGTCCTGGTACTGGTCCAGGGTCGTGCTCGCCGTGGCGGGGAGCCCGACGAACGGCAGGGACGGGTCGTCGGGCAGCACGTCGCGCAGCTGCGCCCACGCCCAGGCGATGAACACCTCGAACACGCCGTCGCCCACGCTCGGGGTGATCTGGTCCTCCTCGTACACCCCGTCGTCGCCCTGGTCGGGGACGGTCGCAGCGGTCGCCGCGCGGAAGTTGGCCTTCGCGCTCGCCGCGGCCCTCGACGCCTTCTTCAGCCCACCCTCCTCGAGGGCGGTGAGCATGCGGTCCTGCTCCTTGATGCCCTGTGCCCACTGGGACGCGGCGGTCATCCACGACTTCGTGTCGTCGACGAAGCCCTGCGAGGCCATCGCCTCGAGGGCCCGCGGCAGCTCCGTGATCCGGTTCAGCCGCGTGCGCAGATCCGCGCGCCCGCCCTGGGTGCCGGCCTCGTAGGCCTTCCGGTAGGCCTCGACGTCGGCCGCGAGCGCGGGGGCCTTCGGCGAGCCGTCCCGGTAGGGCCAGTTGACGTTGAGGTCGACGAAGACGTCGAGCGCCCGGCGCACCTGCCGGTCGTCGCCGGCGAGCTCGTCGAGGGCGTCGGCGAAGGAGTCCTCTGCCTCGTACGCGGGCGGGTTCCAGCAGTAGTCGGCGTAGTTCGCGAGCGCCGGCAGCGAGGCGTAGGGCTCGATCATCGGGTTCGACGTGAAGCCGTCGAAGTGCTCGTGCAGGGTGTCCGCGCGACCCTCGAGCGGGTTCAGGAAGATGCGGTCCCGGCGCCCGTCGTTGACGGGGAAGTTGTCCCACACGTACAGGTGCTCGGAGTGGTAGGACTCCTCGGCCTTGCTCGCCGAATCCACGGTGACCTGCGGGGAGAACACTCCCTCGCCCGTCCACTGCACGCGGATGTCTGGGTCGATCCCGGTGCCGAACGCCGTCTTGTAGTCCGAGGGGCCCGAGCCCCAGTACTCCGTGGGGACGGTCTGCAGCGGCTCGAGGTCGTTGGCCTTCACGTACTCGTCCTGCAGACGGTTCAGGTAGTGCGCCTGCGCGGCGGCGAGCGAGTCGAACTGCGCGGCGTCCTCCTCGCCCAATTCGGTGGGGATGTCGTCCAGGGCGATGTAGAAGCTGGTCACGCCCAGATCCCGCACCTGGTCGAACTTCTTCACGGTGGCCGCGAAGTCCGCGTCGCTGCCGTAGGTGATGTCGTTGCCGGGGGAGAGGGCATAGGTGAAGTGCACGTGGTTCTTCGTGGCGGTCTCGACGAGCTCCGCCATGTCCTCCAGCGCCTCGCCCTCGTACAGGTCGCGCCACTTCGAGCGCAGCAGCAGGTCGTCCTTGGGCGTGTAGATGTAGGTGTTGAGCTTGCGGCGCCCGTAGAACGGGAAGTGGTCCAGGCGCGCCTGGTGCGACCACGGGATCCCGTAGAAGCCCTCGATGGATCCGCGGATCTGCATCAGCGGCCAGTCCCGCACCTCGACCTGGCGCAGACGGCTCGTGCCCGCGAGCAGCAGGCGCAGGGTCTGCACGGCGTAGAAGGAGCCGGCGGCATCGCGGCCGGCGAGCACCACGAGCGCACTCTTCGAGCGGCCCGCGGCGAGCACGTACCCCTCGGCCTCGAGATCATCGGCCCCCTTCGCGCCGAGCGCCTCCAGGTTCGGAGCGAGGGTCGGGTTGTCCTCGGAGGTGCCCAGGTGGATGCGGGTTCCCTGCGCCGTGGTCTTCTCACTGGTGGCGGTGATGAGGGAGATGGACGCACCGGCGTCCTCGAGCACCTCGCGCAGGGCCGCGAGCGCGGAGTCGTCGGTGTCCTTGCCGACGATCACGCTGACCTTCCCGGCGAGCGATACGTTCCCGTCGAACACGGTCACCTTCTGGGGGACGGGGTGCACGGGAGGCAGCTCCTTCGCGGGGGTGGCGGGGCCGGGGGTGCCGCCGCCTGCTGCGGTCCCCGCGGCGAGGGCCGGTGCGGCAGCCGACGCGGCGACGACCCCGCCGCCGGCCGCCGCCGCGAGACCGAGCGCCCGGCGACGGGTGAGGTCGGAACGGGGCCCCGTGGCGCGCGGAGTGCTGGCCGGGCCGGTCGAGTCGGTGGGACGGGGCGAGCTGGTGGGGCGCTGATCAGGGGTCAAAGGATTCACAGCAGGGCCTTCCGGAGTGGGGGCAGGAATGGCGGTCGGGGTGGAGTCCGGTCGGGGGTGTCGGACGGAGAGCGGCGGGCAGGAGCGGGAGGGGCGGTCGGCCAGGATCTGCGCCGGAATGCGGTCGATCGGGCACGGAACCTGACCGAAGCGACCCTCCCGTGGGTCCGCGCGAGGGGGCGAGGGACTGGTCGGCCCGCTCGGATCCTCGAAGCACGCGGTCGCGCCCGGGGCCACGGTGACCCACGGCACATTCGCCCTGGCACCCTAACAAGATCCCGAGCCGAGCTCGACGACGTCCCGCCGCGCCGCCCGCCCCTCGGAATACGCACCCCCGCCGCGCGCGTTCGCAATGGACATGAAGGCCATCACTTACAGCGCGTACGGAGACCCTGACGTCCTCGAGGTCAGCGAGGTCGAGACCCCCAAGGTCGGCCCCGGCGAGGTGCGCCTCGCCGTCCGCGCCGCCGGTGTGAACCCGGTGGACTGGAAAATCGTGGCCGGCGGCCTCGACCCGCTCATGAACATCGAGTTCCCCGCGATCCCCGGCTGGGACGTCGTGGGCGTCGTCGAGGCCGTGGGGCTGGACGTCACCGAGGTCGTCGAGGGCGACGAGGTCATGGCCTACGGCCGCAAGGACTGGGTCGAGCAGGGCTCCTTCGCCGAGCAGATGACGGTGCCCGTGCGCACCCTCGCCCGCAAGCCCGCGGCGCTCGACTGGGAGCAGGCGGCCGCCCTGCCCCTCGCCGGCCTCACCGCCTACCAGTCCCTCACCCGCATGGGCGTCGCCGAGGGCACGACCGTGCTGGTCCACGGCGCGAACGGCGGCGTCGGCAGCTTCGCCGTCCAGATCGCCGTGGCCCTCGGCGCGCGCGTCATCGGCACCGCCTCCGAGCCGAACCACGACCGACTGCGCTCCCTGGGCGCCGAGCCCGTGACCTACGGCGAGGGCCTCGCCGACCGCGTGCGCGAGCTCGCGCCCGACGGCGTGGACGTCGTGGTCGACTACGTGGGCGGGGTCCTGGAGGCGACCCTCGACGTGCTCGCGGACGGCGGTCGGCACGCCTCGATCGCCGACGGCTCGGTCGCGGAGTCCGGAGGCACCTACATGTGGGTGCGGCCCGACGCCGAGGACCTCGCCGTCCTCGCCGACATGGTCGACACCGGCAAGCTGCGCGTCGACGTCGCCCGCGCGTTCCCGCTCGAGCAGGCGGCCGACGCCTTCCGCGCCAACATGGACGGCCACACCAGCGGCAAGATCGTGGTCCGCGTCAGCGAGTGAGCGGGCCCCGCTGAGCCCGAGGTGAGAAGGGAAGTGCGCAGATGAGCGAGCCGACGGTCCCGATCACACTGCACCGCGGCGACATCACGACGGACGGCGAGGTCGACGCGATCGTCAACGCCGCCAACTCGACGCTGCTGGGCGGCGGCGGGGTCGACGGCGCGATCCACCGCGCGGCCGGGCCCGGGCTGCTCGCCGAGTGCCGCACGCTCGACGGCTGCGAGACCGGCGACGCGAAGATCACCGGCGGGCACGACCTGCCCGCGGCCCACGTGATCCACACCGTCGGCCCCGTCTGGTCGGCGCGGGCCGACGAGGCCGGCCGACAGGAGAAGGACTCCCAGCTCGCCTCGTGCTATCGGCGCAGTCTCGAGGTCGCACGCGAGAACGGCCTGGCCAGCGTGGCCTTCCCGTCGATCTCGACCGGCGTCTATCGCTTCCCGGTCGAGCGCGCGGCAGCAGTCGCGATCCGCACCGTGCGGGAGACCGCGGCCGCGGTCGGCGGGTTCGAGGAGATCCGCTTCTGGCTGTTCGACGATGCGTCCCTCGCGGCGTACCGGGAGGCGCTCGAGACGGTCTGAGCGGTCGCCTCGGCGCCGCTCAACTCTCCTTCTCGTGCCGCAGTCTCTCTCCTCGCCCCTCAGCTCTTCTTCTTCTCGCCCGTCGACCAGAAGTAGAGCAGCTCGGAGTCGTTGAGCAGCCGGTCGCCGATCGCACGCTCCTGGTAGATCGCGGGGTTGTGCGAGGACAGGGTGCGGGCGTTGCGCCAGTGCCGATCCAGGGCGCGTCCGCGCGAGGTCGCCGAGGCGCCGCCCACCTCGAACAGCTGGGTCGTCACCGCGAGCACGTTGTCGACGGCGGTGAGCTGCGCCTGCACGGTGCGCAGCTCGGCCGCGTCGATGAGCGCGAGCGAGCGCTCCGAGCCCGCCACCCCGTCGCGATGGTCGCGGATCACCGAGTCCTGCGCGCGGCCGAGGACGCGCGCAGCGGCGAGCACGGAGTCCTTCGCGGCGGCGAGCTTCGCCGAGAGCCGGCCGACGACCGCCTGGACCAGCGGGTCCTCCGCCGCGGTGGCCCCGCTGCCCTGCGAGTAGACGCGGGTGCGCGAGCGCACGAACTCGACGCCGTCGCGCAGCGCCGCCCGCCCCACGCCCACCAGCGAGGACAGCAGCACCAGCTGCAGGAACGCGGTCTGCGGCGTCGGCAGGCCGTCCGCGCTCCCGCCCCGGATCCGCACCCGCGAGGCGGGCACCCGCACGTCGCGCAGCACCGTGGTGCCGCTGCCGGTGAGCTGCTGACCGAAGCCGTCCCAGTCGTCTCTCACCTCGACGCCGGCATCGTCGCGCCGCACGGTCACGCGGGCGCGGCGGCCGCCGGGCGTCTGCGCGGTGACGTTGATCCAGTCCGCGAAGATCGACCCGGTGGAGTACGCCTTCTCGCCGCTGATCAGGAAGTCCTCACCGTCGGGGACGACGGTCGTGGCGAGGTCCCCGACCCGGGCGGTGCTGCGCTCATGGCTCGCGTTGCCGAAGACGGCGCCGCCCGCGAGCAGGCGCTGCCAGGTGCTCGGGTCCTCCTCCTCATCGCCCAGCAGGAGGCCGTTGGCGAAGGCGAAGTGGGCGCGCAGCAGCTGCGGGAGGTTCGAATCGGCCTCACCGAGGTCGATGAGCAGGCCGAACAGGGCCTCCACGTCGGCCCCGGATCCGCCCTGCTCGCGCGGGACGGTGATCGCCGTGAAGCCCGCGTCCGCGAGCGCGCGGACCTCGGCGAAGGGCAGGCGGCGCTCGTGCTCGCGCTCGACCGCGCCCTCCGCGATCTCGGCCAGCACGGGCGTGAAGCGCGCACGCAGGTCCTCGAGCGACGCGGGGGCGTCGGTCCGGGCGGTCGGGGTCGCCTTGGTCGTCGAGTCGGTCGGGCCGACGGGTGCGGCGGTGGTGCTCATGCGGTCTCCTGGAGGGTCGGGTGGGGGAGCGCGGCGACGAGCTCCCGGGTGTAGTCGTGGCGGGGGCGGAAGAAGACCTCGTCGGCGGTGCCCTGCTCCACCACGCGGCCCGCCTGCATGACCAGCACGCGATCGGACACGTGGTGGACGACGCCAAGGTCGTGGGAGATGAACAGGTGCGCGGTGCCGAGGGCCTTCTGGAGGTCGCCGAGCAGGTCGAGGACCTGCGCCTGGATGGACACGTCGAGCGCGGAGACCGGCTCGTCGAGCACCAGGATCTCCGGCGAGGTGGCCAGGGCGCGCGCGATCGCGACGCGCTGGCGCTGCCCGCCGGAGAGGGTCAGGGGATGGCGGCGGGCGTGCGCCGCGGTGAGCCCCACGGCCTCGAGCAGCTCGGACACCCGGTGAGACCGGGCCTCGCTGCGGGAGGAGCCGCCGACCTCCGCGGGGATCGCGTCGGCGATGGTGCGGCCGACGTCCCAGCGCGGGTCGAAGGAGCCCAGCGGGTCCTGCGGCACCACGGAGATGCGGCGCCGACGGTAGCGGCGGCGGCGCTCGCGCAGCCCCGACCAGGCCTCCCCGTCGAGAAGCACGCGCCCCGCGCTCGGCTCGGCGAGGGCCAGGGCGATGCGCGCCGTGGTCGACTTCCCGGATCCGGACTCGCCGACGATCCCGAGGGTCTCGCCCGGTGCGAGGGCGAAGGACACGTCGTCCACGACGGTGCGCTCGCGCCCGTCGGGCCCGCGGAAGCGCTTCGAGACGTGCTCGACCTTCAGCACCGGGGCCTTGGCAGCGGGTGCGCCGTCGGCCGCGGGCTCTGCTCCCGCGCGACGCGCGCCGAGCAGCTCCCGGTCCCGCGCCGAGAGCTCGAGCGGCGGCGCGTCGGAGAGGCGGGACCCTCGCGAGCGGGCGGAGGGGACCGCCGCGAGCAGGCGGCGCGTGTACGGGTCGGCGGGGCGGGAGAGGACCTGGGACGTGGGCCCCTGCTCGACGACGCGGCCGTCCTTCATCACCAGCACCTCGTCGGCCAGGCGCTCGACGACGGCGAGGTCGTGGCTGATGAGGATGATCGCGCGGCCCGCGGCCAGGTTCGCCTCGAGCAGCGAGAGGATCTGCGCCTGCACGGTGACGTCGAGGGCGGTGGTCGGCTCGTCGGCGATCAGGACGTCGGGATCCAGGGCGAGCGCCGCGGCGATCAGCGCGCGCTGGCGCAGCCCGCCGGAGAGCTCGCTGGGCAGCTGACGGGCCCGCAGCTCGGGCTCGGGGACGCCGGCGGCCGCGAGCAGCTCGTGCACCCGGCCCTCCCGGGCCCGCCGGGGCACGCCGTGGACGCGCAGGGGCTCGGCGATCTCCGCGCCCACGCGGCGCAGCGGATCGAGGGAGACCAGGGCGTCCTGCAGCACGTAGCCGATGCGGCGGCCGCGCAGGGCGCGCAGCTGGGCGTCGGTCGCCCGCAGCAGGTCGGTGCCGGTCGCCTCGAGACGATCGGCGCGCACCTCCGCGCGCTCGCCGTTCAGCCCCAGCAGGCTGCGGGCGGTCACCGACTTCCCGGAGCCGGACTCGCCCACGATCCCCAGGCAGCTGCCCGGGCGGAGCGCGAGCGAGACGTCGTGCAAGACCTCGTCCCCGTCGAAGGCGACCGAGAGGCTATCTGCGGTGATCAGGGCGTTCATCGGGAGGCTCCGGAATCGGCGGCGCGCTGCAGGTGACGGCCCAGCACGGTGAGGGACAGGGTGAAGACGACGATCGTGATGCCGGGGAAGAAGTCCATCCACCAGGCCTGCTGGATGTAGGTGCGGCCGGCGTTGAGCATGGCGCCCCACTCGGCGGTGGGCGGCTGCACGCCCATGCCCAGGAAGCCCAGCGCCGCGGCCCACACGATCGCCTGCCCCACCCCGAGGGTCACCAGCACGGTGAGCGGGCGGAAGGCGTTCGGGAGGATCGTGCGCGTGAGGATCCGCGCGGGGGAGTGGCCGAGCGCGCGGGCGGACTCCACGTACAGGGAGCCCTTCACGGCGAGCACCTGGCCGCGCACCATGCGGGCGTAGCCGGGCATGGTCGCGACGCCCACGGCGACCATCTGCGTGAGCGCGCTGCTGCCGTAGACGGCGATGAGGATGAGTGCGAGGAGGATCCCGGGGAAGGCGTAGAGCACCTCGATCACGCGGGTCACCGAGGCGTCGGCCAGGCGTCCGCCGAGGCCGCCGAGAAGCCCCAGGGCGATCGCCCCGACGAGGCCGATCGCGGTCGCGCCGAGGCCGATCGCGAGCGACTGCCCGGCGCCGTGCACCACGCGCGAGAACACGTCGCGGCCCGACTGGTCGGTGCCGAAGACGTGCGCGGCGCTGGGGGCGTCGAAGCTCTCGCCGAGGCTGATCTCGAGCGGGTCCTGCGGGGCGAGCAGCCCCGGCGCGATCGCCGCGAGCAGCACCAGGGCGACGACCACGGCCGCGAGCCAGAAGCTCACGCTGCGCAGGGCGGTCGCGGGGCGCGTCCGTCGGGTGCGGGGTCGGGAGCCGGCCGCCGGGGCGGCGGTCTCCGGTGCGGTGGCGAGCGCGGTCATGAGGCGCCTCCGATCGAGGTGCGCAGCCGCGGGTCCACGGCCACGGCGGCGAGGTCGGTGAGGATGTTCGCGATCACGTAGACCAGCGCGACCACGAAGGTCACCCCGATCACGAGCGGGAGATCCTGCGAGGTCACGGCCGTCACCAGCACCTGGCCGATGCCCTGGCGGGAGAAGATCACCTCGACCACGACCGCGCCGGAGATCAGCGAGCCCAGCCCCCACCCCGAGAGCGCGATCCCCGGCAGGGCGGCATGGCGCAGGACGTGGCGCCACCGCACGTCACGGGGGCGCGTGCCGCGCGAGAGAGCAGAGAGCACGAAGGGCTGGCGGGAGGCGGCGTCGAACTCGTCCCGCGTGACCTGGGCGAGGAAGCCGCCGAGCGGCACGCCCAGGGTGAGCGCGGGCAGCACGAGTCCCGCCGGGCCGTCGTCGACCACGGGCAGCCAGTGCAGGGTCACCGCGAACACGACGAGCAGCACCACGCCGAGCCAGAAGTGGGGGAGGGCGGCGAGTACCACCTCGAGGCCCGAGCCGATGCGCGCGGCGAGGCCGGGACGGGCGGCCGTGAGCAGGGTGCTGCCGATCGCGATCGCCCAGGCGATCGCGAGGGACGCGCCGGTCAGCTGCAGGGTGGGGACGATCTGCTCGGCGATGATCCGGGCCACCGGCTCCTTCATCGTGTACGAGCTGCCGAGGTCCCCGCGCACCAGACCGCCCAGGAAGTCCGCGTACTGCGCGAGCAGGGGCTGGTCGAAGCCGTACTGCGCGCGCACCGCGGCGACGGTCTCCGGCGGCGGGTTCGCCGAGGCGCCG
Source organism: Brachybacterium kimchii (assembly GCF_023373525.1). Classification (NCBI taxonomy): domain Bacteria; kingdom Bacillati; phylum Actinomycetota; class Actinomycetes; order Micrococcales; family Dermabacteraceae; genus Brachybacterium; species Brachybacterium kimchii. The sequence continues at coordinate 2,941,145 of NZ_CP097218.1, read as the reverse complement.
CCCAGGATCGCGAGCGCCGGATCACCCGGCACCAGGTGCTGCAGGAAGAACACGATGGTCGCGACGGCCCACAGCAGGACGAGGGCGGAGAGGATCCGCAGGGCGATCCGCCCGCCGAGGGAGGCGCGCAGGCGGGCGAGGAGCGCGGGGCGCGGGCCGGAGGGGGCGATTGCTGTCTCTGCGGTCATCTCAGGCTCCGTCCCGGATCAGGTAGGCGTCGTGCAGCACGGGCTCGCCCTCGCTGGGCTCGATCCAGATGTCCCGGACCTGGTCGGACCTCGTCGCCAGGCGCGTCTGGACGGGATAGAGCGGCAGGTGCCAGGCCTGGGACGTGAGGATCCCCTGGGCCTTGGAGTACAGCTGCTGCTGCTTCTCGGGGTCGGTGGTGCCGGCTGCCTGCACGAGGGTCCGATCGAGCTCGTCGTCGAAGTCGCGCGCCACGTTCTGCCCGTTGTCGATGTCGAGGGTCTCCTGGGAGAACTTGATGTACATGACGCCGGGCGTGGGGCTGTTCCAGTAGCCGCCCTTGACGTCGTAGCCGGTGGGGTCCTGCTTGATCGCGGTCATCGAGGCCGCGTCCTTCGGCTGCAGCTCCACCTTGATCCCGGCCCGCTTCTCCATGGCCTGGAAGTTCTGGAAGATCGTGAGGTCCGCCGGTGGCGTCTCCCCGGGATCCGAGTTGTACGGCAGGCGCAGCGTGAGGGTCTTCCCGTCCTTCGTGCGGTAGCCGTCCGCGTCGCGGCCCGTCCACCCGGCCTCGTCCAGCAGCGCTGCGGCCTTGTCCGGGTCGTAGGGGAAGGGCTCGTGGTAGTTCTCGTCGTAGTCCGGGGTGCCGCTGGACAGTGCGTTGCCCTCGTAGGGGAACACGCCCCCGTAGGCGCTCTCGACGATCCCGGGGGCGTCGGCCGCATGCACGATCGCCCGGCGCACGCGCACATCGGACAGCTGCGGGCTGTCGGTGTTGAAGTCCAGCGCGAAGGGCACGCCGGAGTGCACGAAGTCGTCGGTGTCGATGCGGGAGTCGGCGCTCGCCGCGGGCACGGATTCGGGCGGGAGGTTGAAGATGGCCTGCGCCTTCCCGGACTGCAGGGCGCCGAAGCGCGCGGTGTTGTCCTTGAGGAACCGCCAGGTGACCTTCTCGAGATAGGCGGGGCCCTGGTGCTTCGCGTCGGCCGGGGCGGAGTCGTAGTCGTCGTTGCGCACCAGCACGACCTCCTGGTTCCGCTTCCACTCGGCGACCTTGAAGGGGCCGGTGCCGACGGGCGCCGCGCAGTTCGCCTCGAGCCCGCGGGCCATCGCCTTCGGTGACTCGATGCCGAAGAACGCCTGCGAGAGCACCGTGAGCAGCGGCGAATAGGAGCGCTTGAGGGTTACGCGCACCGTGTGCTCGGAGACCGCGGTGGCCTTCTCGAAGTACGGAGAGAGGTACAGCAGGTCGGTCGAGGACTGCGTGTCCGGGTCCATGATCTGCTCGAAGTTCGCGACCACCGCGTCCGCGTCCAGCGGCTCCCCGTCGGTGAACTCCACGCCCTTCTTCAGGTCGAAGTCGTAGGTCCGACCGTCCTTGGACACGTGCCAGGACTGGGCGAGCCAGGGCACGACCGTGCCGTCGGCCTTCATCGAGACCAGCGAGTCGAGGTACTGGCGGGCGATGTAGGTCTGCGGCATGTCGCCGCTGTTGTGGGGGTCCAGGCAGGTGGGCTCGCGGTCGGTGGCGTACACGAGGTCGCCGCCCTCCTTCGTGCCCGCGGGCAGGGAGGCGGAGGGGTCGGCGGTCCCGCAGCCGGCGAGCACCGCGAGGACGGCGGCCGCGACGACGGCGGCGAGGGCGGGGCGGGGTCGCATGGGCGGCTCCTGGTGTGCGGGGCGGGATGTGCTGGGACGAGGCGGTGGCGGGGCACGGGATCGGCGTCGGATCCGGTCGGACCCGCCCGACCCTAAGCAGGAGTGATGAGCCACCAAAGGTTTGTGACGGCCTGCGGCGCCGGACGTCGCCCGCGTGCCCGGCGCGGGCGGGCGGCGGCATCCGCCGTCATGCGCCGTCACACGGGATGCGCCTGCGCGGCCCGGCGGCGGAGAGTGCAGGGCGTCGAGCCCCACCCGCACCCGCCGATCACCCAGGACGGTCCATGTCGCCCAAACCGCTCATCCTCAACCTGTTCGAGATGAACTGCGTCGGCCACATCACGCACGGACTCTGGCGCCTGCCCGGGAACAACCGCCACCGCTACACCGAGCTGGACTACTGGACGGAGCTCGCGCGGATCGCCGAGGACGGCGGGTTCACCGCGATCTTCCTGGCCGACGTCCAGGGTGCCTACGACGTCTACGGAGGCTCCGCCGAGACCGCGCTGCGCGAGGGGCTGCAGATCCCCAGCAACGATCCGATGCTGGTGGTCCCGGCGATGGCCGCCGTCACCGAGCGCCTGGGCTTCGGCATCACCTTCTCCACGAGCTACGAGCCGCCCTTCGCCTTCGCGCGCCGCATGTCGACGCTCGACCACCTCACCGGCGGCCGCGTGGGCTGGAACATCGTCACCTCCTACCTGCCCAACGCCGCCCGCAACTTCGGCCTCTCCGAGGAGATCGAGCACGATCACCGCTACGAGATCGCCGACGAGTACCTCGAGGTCCTCTACAAGCTGTGGGAGGGCTCCTGGGACGACGGCGCCGTGGTGCGCGACGCCGAGGGCGCGGTCTACACCGACCCCGCGAAGGTGCACCGGATCGACCACGAGGGCGCGAACTTCCGCGTCGCCGGCCCGCACCTGGCCGAACCGTCCCCGCAGCGCACGCCCACGCTGATCCTCGCGACCGCCTCTCCCGCGGGCGCGAAGCGGGCCGGCGAGCACGCCGAGATCGTCTTCACCCACGGCCCGCTGCTCGAGCGCACCGTGCCCGCCGTGCGCGAGGCCGCCGTGGCGGCTGGGCGCGAGGCAACGGACCCGAAGTTCGTGGTCCAGGCGGCCGTGATCACCGCCCCCACCCAGGAGGAGGTCGACGAGAAGCTCGCCCGCTACAAGGCGCACCGCTCGACCGAGGGCATGCTCGTCCACCAGTCCGTGCCGATCCGCGCGCTCGACCACCCGCGCGAGCGCACCATCGCCGAGGCACTCGAGATCGAGGGCCTCCCCGCCGACACCCCCGTCGGCCGCAAGGGGGCGCACGAGACCGTCGGCGACCTGCTCGACGCGGTCGACGAGGCCTGGCAGGACCGCTTTTTCGTCGCCGGGACCCCCGAGGTCGTGGCCGACGCGATCGAGCACTGGCTCGACGTCGAGGGCATCGACGGCATCAACCTGCGCCAGTACCACTCCTTCGACACCGTGCGGGACTTCGCCGAGCTGGTCTCGCCGATCCTGCGCGAGCGCGGGCGCCTGCCGCAGCGGGACGGCACCCTGCGCGGGCGGCTCTCGGGCACCGACCGGCTGCCGGACTCGCATCCCGCGGCCAGGTTCCGCGGCGCCTTCGAGGGCGTCGGGGTCTGAGGCCTCGGGGCGAGGGGGCCAGGCGCCGGGCGGCGGCGCGGTCGGCGAACGGCGGCGCGGTCGGCGGGCCTAGACTCGACCGGGTGACGCAGACCTCCGACACCCTCGCCTCCCTCGTCGCCGCGCTCGGCGCGAGCGATGAGGAGGGCAAGGCGCCGCCGGCAGTCGCCTGGAGGCGCTTCGCCCAGAAGTTCCTGCGGGACGACGAGACGGTGCTGCTCGCGCTCGAGGGCGAGGGATGGACCTGGTGGGACTCGATCCTGGTCATCACGGACCAGCGCGTGATGCGCATGCGCCAGCTGCCCTTCCAGCCCTGGCGCCTCAAGCAGCAGGCGGCCCCGGCGGAGGTGCTGGGCGCGGAGTTCCGCCCGTGGCTCGTCAGCGGCATCGTCCGCATCCGCGTGCGGGGGAAGCGACCTCTCCGCGTGATGTCCGCGAGCGAGCGGACGTCCCGGGCGTTCGTCGATCGTCTCCACGCGCTCGTGCACGGCGGGCGGGGCTGAGGGTGCGATGAGCCCCTCCTCGATCGAGCAGGACGACGACCCGGCGTCGCGTCCGCGCGCTGCCCGCCTCCCCCGTCCGCGCCGGCACGACCCGGATCGCCGCGACCGCATCATCGACGCGTGCCTCGACGTGATCGCCGAGCACGGGCTGGCGGGCACCTCGCACCGCCGCGTCGCCGCCGCGGCCGACGTCCCCCTCGGCTCGATGACCTACCACTTCAACGGCATGGACGACCTGCTCCGCGAGGCCTTCACCCGATTCGCCGACTCCGTCGCCCAGCAGGCCGAGCGGCGCATGGCCGCGGCCGAGGACCTCGACGACGCGCTCGCCGAGTTCAGCCGGAACATCGATGAGGACGTCCTGGCCACGCAGCGGGATCTGGTCCTCACCCTCGAGCTCTACACGCTCGCCGCACGCAGGCCCGAGTTCCGCGACATCACCACCACCTGGATGACGCGCACCCGCGCGACCCTCGACCCCTTCGTCGACCCGCGCACCGGGCAGATCCTCGACGCCATGAACGAGGGGCTCACGATCCACCGCGCCCTGCACGCGGATCCCGCGAGCGAGGGCCTCGCGGCCGACGCCCTCGCGCGGATCGCGCGTGGGGCCGACGAGGGCTGAGTTCCGCCCCCTCGATCACGTGCGCCGGCCGCGCAGCGCGCCCGCCGCGACGATGACGGCGAGACCCGCGACTGGCACCACCAGCAGGCCGACACGCAGGGATGCGGCATCGGCGATCAGCCCGACCACCGGGGGCGAGGCGAGGAAGCCGAGGCGCATCAGCCAGGAGACCACGGTCAGCCCGGTGCCGTGGCGCAGTCCGGGCAGCTCGTCGGCATGCCCCATGGCGGCGGGGACGAGCGTCGCGCAGCCCAGGCCCGCCGCGGCGAAGCCGAGGATGACGGCGGGGACCGTGGCGACCGCGAGGGCCGCGGCCATGCCGACGGCGATGAGGAGCCCGCCCGCCCGGGCAACTGCCCGCTGGCCGAAGCGGTCGACCATGCGGTCCCCGATGAGGCGGCCGACGAACTGCGCCCCGACCAGCGCGATGTACCCGTAGGCGGCGACGGCCGCGCTCGCGCCCAGGTCGCGCCCGAGGAACAGTGCGGCCCACGAGTTGCCGGAGTCCTCGACGACGGTGCCGCCGATCGCGAGCACCACCAGCGCCGCGAGCAGCAGCAGGGTGCGGGTGGGGACGCGGGGGCCGGCGGCCGACGAGCCCGCGCCGGGCTCCGCGCGCTCTGTCTCCGCGTGCTCGGGTTCCGGCTCCGGGACGGAGGCCGGCGCAGAGTCCGACGCCGGTGCGTCCTGCGCTCCCTCGTCCTTCCCTGGCAGGCAGAAGCGCAGTGCGACCAGCGAGATCACGGCGAAGAGCACCGCCGAGACCGTCAGGTGGATCCCGAGCGGCAGGCGGAGGGCGATCGCGGCGGCCGCCATCGAGCCGCCCAGCACCGCTCCGATCGACCACACCGCGTGGAACGAGTTGAGGATCGAGCGGCGGTAGGCGCGCTGCACGCGCAGCCCGTGGGCGTTCTGGGCGACGTCCGTGATCGCGTCGCACGCGCCCGCGAGGCCCAGGGCGAGCGCGAACATCGCGGCCGACGGCGCGGCCGAGACCATCAGCAGCGCGAGCGCCGTCAGCACCGTGCCGATGGTCGCCGCACGGGCCGATCCGAGGCGCCGGATCGCGGGCGCCGCCGCGAGCCCGGCGAGGATCGCGCCGGTGGGGAATGCGGCGATGGCCAGCCCGTACGTGGAGTTCGCGAGCCCCAGGCCCTGTTTGATCTCGGGGTAGCGGGGGAGCACGTTGGCGAGGAGGGCGCCGTTGGTGAGGAACAGCGCCGCCACCGCCCAGCGGGCGCGGCGGAGTCGGGCCGGGGCGCCGCGGCCCGGGCCGGTCGAAGAGCGGTCATGTGTACGACTGTACGCTCCGCGGGAACGCGCGCGCGAGGGTCCCGCGAGGGGTCGCGAGAACGCGCGCGAGGAGAAGACGTGGAGAGGGCGACGCCGCGACAGTCTGCCGGCCATGCGGCCCCGTCGGCCCCTCGTCCCGTCCCGCAGGACGATCGTCCCGTGACGTGAGACGCCATGGCTCGTATTGTGTCCTCAGCGCCCCACCTGTTGAAGGCCCGGGCACACCTGTGTGCCCTCACCTGCCCCGAGCGAAAGGACCGCGATGCTCGATTCGACCCTGCAGGAGACCTACGACGCTGTACTGCGTCGCAACCCGGGAGAGCCGGAGTTCCACCAGGCCGTGCGCGAGGTGTTCTCGTCGCTGGAGGTCATCCAGGACCGCCACCCCGAGTACACGGACCAGGGCATCATCACCCGCCTGTGCGAGCCGGAGCGCCAGATCATCTTCCGTGTCCCGTGGGTCGATGACCAGGGCACCGTCCAGGTCAACCGCGGCTTCCGCGTCGAGTACAACTCGGCGCTGGGCCCGTACAAGGGCGGCCTGCGCTTCCACCCCTCGGTGAACGTGGGCATCGTGAAGTTCCTCGGCTTCGAGCAGATCTTCAAGAACTCCCTGACCGGTCTGCCCATCGGCGGCGGCAAGGGCGGGTCCGACTTCGACCCGCACGGCCGCTCCGACGGCGAGGTCATGCGCTTCTGCCAGTCCTTCATGACGGAGCTGCACCGCCACATCGGCGAGTACACCGACGTCCCCGCGGGCGACATCGGCGTGGGCGCCCGCGAGATCGGCTACCTGTTCGGCCAGTACAAGCGCCTGACCAACAAGTACGAGGCCGGCACCCTCACCGGCAAGGGCCTGGACTGGGGCGGCTCGCTCGTGCGCAAGGAGGCCACCGGCTACGGCGCGGCCATCTTCGCCGACGAGATGCTCAAGGCCCGCGGCGAGTCCTTCGACGGCCGCAAGGTCGCGATCTCCGGCTCCGGCAACGTCGCGATCTACGCGGCGGAGAAGACCGCCCAGCTGGGCGGCATCGCCGTGACCGCCTCGGACTCCTCCGGCTACGTCGTGGACGAGGACGGCCTGGACCTCGAGCTGCTCAAGCAGATCAAGGAGGTCGAGCGCGGCCGCATCGCCGAGTACGCCGATCGCCGCGGCGGCCGCTCCCGCTTCGTCGAGGGCGGCAGCGTGTGGGACGTCCCCGTGGACATCGCCCTGCCTAGCGCCACCCAGAACGAGCTCGACGCCGACGCCGCCCGCACCCTCGTCAAGAACGGGGTCAAGGCGGTCTCCGAGGGCGCGAACATGCCCTGCACTCCCGACGCCGTCGAGGTGTTCCGCGAGGCGGGCATCGCCTACGGCCCCGGCAAGGCCGCGAACGCCGGCGGCGTCGCGACCAGCGCCCTGGAGATGCAGCAGAACGCCTCGCGCGACGCCTGGTCCTTCGACTACACCGAGGGCCGTCTCACCGACATCATGGTCGGCATCCACCGCACCTGCCTCGAGACGGCCGAGGAGTACGGCCGCCCCGGCGACTACGTGGTGGGCGCGAACGTCGCCGGCTTCCGCAAGGTCGCCGACGCGATGATCGCCTTCGGCGTCATCTGATCCGCAGCGCGGCCGGCGCAGGGCGACCTGCGCCGGCCGCCGCGTCCGTCGAGAGGTACGAAACGGTTGCCAAGATCGATCTTGGCAACCGTTTCGTACCTCTCGAGCTGTCTCCGGCTGGCTCGGGCTGTCCAGGGCGTCGGTCAGTCGGCGCCGAGGCGGGCGCGGAGGGTGTCGCGCAGGATGGGAAGCGCCGTGGCGTAGGGGTCGTGGGCGGCGGTGGACGCGGGCGCATCGGCAGTCCCGTCGGCCCCGTCGTGTGCGGCCCCGACCCGATCCGCCCCGCCCCGACCTGCGTCGCCGCGATCGGTGACCCGCCTCGCGACGTGCAGCAGCATCGCGGTCTTCTCGTAGATCTCCCACGCATCCCGACGGGCGCGCAGGCCAGCAGGATCGAGCGTCGGTGCGGGGAGCGGCGGCGCCTGGCCCTCGAGGCGCGGCAGCTCGGACGCATCGTCGAGCCGTGTGCGCGCGTGCAGGTAGCTGCCCACGAAGGCCTCGATGTCCTCCTCGGTGAGCGGCACGTACCAGGGGCCGCCGTGCACTGCGCCTCCGATGATCGCGAGGTCCCGCGCCGGATCGTCGCCCATCGCCCACTCGAAGTCGATGAAGCGGGGCACCTGCGCGTCCCACACGATGTTCGTCGCGCACAGGTCGCCGTGGCTGAGCACGAATCCCTCGAGGTCGGCGAACGCGGAGTCGGCCTCCCCCAGTCGTCGCGCGGCGGAGCGCAGCACGCCCGTGCCGCCGATCCTCGCGAGGGCCGCCTCGTCCACCGACTCGGTGTCGGCCTCGAAGAGCTCGAGGAGCGAGAGGCGAACCGGCTCCATGCGGTCCCACGGATCGGCTCCGAGTGACACCGGGCCGCGTCCCGGCGTGGCCACCCGATGCAGGTGGGCGAGACGATCGGCGTGTGCCGTGAGGTGGCCGCGGGTCCACCGCGGCGGCGCCAGGATCCGACCGGGCACGGGCGTCGTCACCAGATACGGGGCCCCGAGGGGGCTCGACTCCGCGTCGTCGTGCAGGGCGAGGGGCTCGGGGCCGACGTCGGGCGGCAGCTGGGTGAGAGCGGCGAGCTCATCGGCCAGGGGGTGGGCAGGAGTGTGCCAGGGGATCCGCACCAGCAGAGCGGTGCCGTCCTCCGCGCTCAGGCGCCAGGCGGCGAAGGTCTCGCCCGTGCCCAGCAGCTCGACCTGCGCGGGCCCTCCCAGACCGGCGAGCCGTGAACGCTTGGACTGGCCCGGAAGGCGCCGTGCATGATCTGCGTCCCGCAGGGGGAGCAGCAGGGTCTCCTCATGCCACGCGCGCCGGATCCGCTCGCCCATCTCCGACGAGGCGGCCGCTGGGGGAGTGGGCGCCGCAGAGGCCGCGGCAGCGGAGGACGTGCTGGCCATCGTGCCCTCCGCTCACGCCTCCGCAAGCGCGCGGCGCAGCACGTCGGTGCTCGCCGGGCGCGCGCCCTTGGGGCGTGCCCCGGGCGTGCTCGCGCGGAGCGCCTCGGGATCGGCTGCGTAGGGGAGCGTGTAGGCCTCGCGTCCGCGTTCGAAGCGCCATCCCTCGCTCAGGGGCCCGGCGTCGAGGGCGTCGTAGCCGAGAGCGTCGAGAAGGTGGGTGACCTCGGCCTTGGCGTCGGCGTCATCGCCCGCGATCGGCAGGGCCGATCGGTCCGGTGCGCCGCTCGGACGCGCGAGAGCCAGCAGGTGCGAGTACACGATGTTGTTCAGACCCTTGACGACGCGCGCGTCGGGGAAGTGTGCCGCGGTGAGGCCCGAAGTGGTCGCGCCGGAATCGAGTGCGGGGATCTTCCCGTCGCGCTCGGGGTAGTGGTTCATGGTGTCCACGACGATGCGTCCCGCGAGCAGCTCGGGATCGAGCGAGGTCAGCGTCAGGAGCGGCACGGTGAGCACCACGATGTCGCTCGCTGCGGCCTCGGCCGTGGTGCCGGCTCGAACGTGCGAACCGATGTCCTGGGCCAGGTCCTCGAGAGTCGAAGGCCCACGGCTGTTGCTGAGCACCACGTCGATCCCGGAGGCCTGCGCCAGGCGCGCGACTGTCGATCCGATGTGCCCGGCTCCGATGGTGCCGATGGTGGGTAGGGACTGTGGGTCTGCCATGGTCCGACCCTAGCCCGCGGGCTCGTGCGCCCGGACGACACCCTTACCCCTGTTGATGCGCGGGCCAACCCCGACACCAAGATGCGAACCGTTCTCAGAACATGCTACGGTCCTGCGCATGACCCACTCAGGAACCATTCTCACCAAGCGGCGACGATGGGGGCTTCTCGTCGCCTCCGTCTCCGCCTCGATGCTCGCCCTCTCCGGATGCGGAGCCGGGGGCGGGGAGTCCGCCGCCTCCGACGGCGAGGACTCGAAGAAGTCTGCGGCGCAGGCCGCCTCCGACCGCACCGAGGTCGGCGCGCTCACCCCGCGCATCGTCCTCGCCCACGAGGGCGGCGTGACCACGCTCGACTCCTCGGACGGCGAGGTCATCGACGAGACTCCCGTCGAGGGGTACGTGCGTCTGAATCCCTCGGGCGACGGCCGCAGCGTCATGGTCAGCGCCGGATCCTCGATCACCGCCTACGACACCGGCCTCATCGCCCAGGCGCACGGCGACCACTTCCACTACTACACGCAGGACCCGGCCCTGCTCTCCGACGTCACGATCCCCGCCGAGGAGCCCGGCCACGTCGTCCCCCACGGCGAGAGGACCGCGACCTTCGCCGACGGCACCGGCGCGATCACCGTCTTCGACTCCACTGCCCTCGCGGACGGACAGCTGAAGACCGTCGCCGAGACGCGGACCGACGCCCCGCACCACGGCGTCGCCGTGCCGCTGTCCGACGGGTCGCTGCTGCACACCGTCGGCACGGAGGACGAGCGCCACACCGTCGTTGTCGAGGACGAGAACGGCAAGGTCACGGCGAAGACCGGGGACTGCCCGGGCGTCCACGGCGAGGCCGCCGCGAAGGCGACGGAGGGCGGCGACGTCGTCACCCTGGGCTGCGAGAACGGCCCCGTCATGTACAAGGACGGGACGTTCCACAAGATCGACGTCGACGAGGACTTCCAGCGCTCGGGCAACCAGCAGGGGCATGAGGACTCGCCGATCGTCCTCACCGACTACAAGGTCGAGGAGGACCCCGAGGGCGGCATCGAGCGCCCCACGAAGGTGGGCCTGCTGGACACCCGCGACGGCTCCTTCGACACCGTCGACCTGGGCTCGGAGTACTGGTTCCGCTCCCTGGACCGCGGGCCCGACGGCGAGGCGCTCGTCCTCACGGCCGACGGCGAGCTGAACATCCTCGACCCCGAGAGCGGCAAGGTCCTGCACGAGACGAAGGTCGCCGAGGAGTGGACCGAGCCCGACCAGTGGCAGGAGGCCGGGCCGATGCTCTCGGTCGCCGACGGCACCGCCTTCGTCGCCGACTCGAAGAACAAGAAGCTCACGCTCGTCGACATCGACACGGGCAAGGCGTACCAGGAGATCGACCTGCCGGAGGTCCCCCACGAGATGCAGGTGACCACGGGCGCCGCCTCGGGCGAGTACGAGGTCTCCCCGGGTGCCGACGACGGCGGCGAGCACTCCGAGGAGGGCCACGACCACGAGGATCACGCGGAGGACGAGGCCGCCTGAGCGCACCGGATCCCCCGCTTCGATGTCTCTGGGTGAGACCTCACGCCCATATACGCGTTGAGGCCTCGCCCGGAGACATCGAAGCCTTTCCGCCCGCCGACCCACCCGCCTCCGACCCACCCGCCTCCAGGCCGCCCGCCGCCGTACAGTGGACCGCGCCCGTTCCGGCATCGTCCAGCAGAGAGGCGACCTCCCCGATGACTGAGCTGCGCGACCGTCTGCGGAAGCTCCCCGCATTCCCGGCCGATCTTCCCGTCCTCGACCCCGACTCCGTCCCCGAGGACCCCGAGACGCTCTTCCGCGACTGGCTCGAGGAGGCGATCGCGAGCGGAGCGCGCCAGCCCCACGCGATGACGTTCACGACCGTGGACGAGGCGGGATTCCCCGTCGGCCGCACGCTCATCCTCAAGGACATCGAGGACGGCGGCTACCAGGTCTCGACCCACCGCACCTCCCGCAAGGGAGCGCAGCTCGAGCAGGACGCGAAGGCGTCGATGATCTTCTTCTGGCGCGAGTCCGGGCGGCAGGTGCGCATCACCGGCACGGTCATCGCGCTCGACGACGAGGCGTCCCAGGCCGACTGGGCCTCGCGCCCCAGCTTCACCGGTGATCCCAATCCCGACTGGCAGGTGTACGCCCTGGTCCCGAGCGCCTTCGAGTTCATGCAGGCGCGGGAGGACCGCCAGCACACGCGGATCGAGTACACGGCCCAGGGCCAGGCCGATCCCGACGCGACCGCCCCGTCGAGCGCCGCCGCGCGCACCTGGACCCACGGCCCCGTCCCGACGCCCGCCGGCTGACCGCGCCCTCCTCCCCCTCCACCGCTTCCTCCCGGCTCCGCCGTCCGCATGTCCGCGAACTCCGCCCGAGCCCGACATGAACGAACGCGAAGCCTGGGTCCGCAGATCGGCCGTCGGCCCTACAGTGGCCCCATGGACATCGCTGTTCTCGGGGCCACTGGAACCATCGGATCTCTCGTCGCCGACCGCCTGGAGGCGGCCGGGAACGACGTGAGGCGACTCAGCCGCGCGAGCGGCGTGAACACGGAGACCGGGGAGGGGCTCGAGGCCGCTCTCGAGGGCGCGGACGTGGTCGTCGACGCGACGAACATCGCCACGATCCGCGCGACGCCGGCCGTGCGCTTCTTCGCCCGCAGCGCGAAGAACATCGCCGCGGCGGCGAAGAAGGGCGGCGCGGGACGCGTCGTGTGCATCTCGATCGCCGGGGTCACCAAGCCGGGCGCCGCCCTCGGCTTCGGCTACTACCGGGGCAAGTGCGCGCAGGAGCGCGGCTACCGGGCGGCGCCGATCCCCACCACGATCATCCGCTCCGCGCAGTGGTTCGAGCTCGGCGAGCAGATGGTCGCCCAGGCGAGCCTCGGTCCCGTCGCCGTGTTGCCGCAGATGCGCATGGCGCCGCTGGCGACCGAGCGCGCCGCCGACCACATCGCCGAGGAGATCATCGCGACCGGCCGCGGCGTCGTCCCGGAGATCGTCCCCGGCCAGAACGCGCGCCTCGCGCCCGAGGACGGCGAGGACCCGCGCAATCGGATCGTCCGCCTGCGCGGACCGGAGGAGATGACGTCCGCACAGCTCGTGCGCAGGATCCTGGGCTCCCGCGGCAGCGTCGCCGGGCGCTCGCCGAGCCTGGTCGCGGAGTACCCGTACCTGGGCAGGCAGCTCGCCGGGGGCGTGCTCGTGCCGTCGTCCGAGGGCACCATCGTCGACGACCTCACCCTCGACCAGTGGCTCGTGGCATGAGCAGGGCGGCGGGGGTCCTCTGAGCGGCCGTCGCCGCTGGTAGCGTGCGCCGACCAGGTTCCCTTCCGAGGATCGGAGATGCAGATGGTCGGACGCGATCGCGATCGCGGTCAGGCACAGGAACGGCGGCGGCTCGGCGCAAGCGACGAACCCGTCGAGGATGCGCTGGTCGAGGAGTTCGAGAAGACGGTCGCCGAGGGGGCCAATCGGCTGAACCGGACGTGGCGTGCACTGATCATCACCGGGCTCTTCGGGGGCATCGACGTCGGCATCGGTCTGCTCGCGATGCTCGCGGTCCTGGACGCGACCGGTTCGAAGCTCCTGGGAGGCATCGCCTTCGGCATCGGCCTGTACGCCCTGCGGTTGGCCCACTCCGAGTTGTTCACGGAGGACTTCCTGCTTCCCATCAACGCCGTGGTCTCGCGGCACGGCACCTGGCGGCAGCTGCTGCGCCTGTGGTCGGCCACGCTGGCGACGAACCTCCTGGGCGGCTGGGCATTCTCCTGGCTCGTCGTCGCCGCCTTCCCCCGGTTCGACGAGATCCTGGTGGAGACCGCGAAGGGCTACATGGCCGGAGGTCCCACGCTCGAGTCGGGGTCTCTCGCGGTGCTCGCCGGATTCACGATCACACTGATCACCCGCATGAACCAAGGGTCGAGCGAAGGCATCGCCACCCTTGCCAACTCCCTGATCTCCGGCCTGCTCGTGGTCGGTCTCGGCATGCTGCACGGCGCGCTGAGCTCGTCGGTCATCTTCGGGGCGATGCATGCGGGGGCCGACATCCCCTACACCGACTGGCTGGTGTGGTGCGCCTGGGTGATCCCACTGAACATGGCGGGTGGTCTGGTGATCCTCACCCTGCCGCGACTGGTGCGCACCTGGGAGCTCGTCGTGCGGGAGCGTGCGGCCCAGGACCCGGAGGACGAGACGCCCTCAGTGGTCGTATGATCGCTGGTGAAACAGCCTCCGTCGCATATACCGGACGCTAGGAGGGGTCTGGGGTCGACCCGGGGGGCGCGCGGTGGTGTGCTGTCACGCAGCTTCCGCCCCCGATGCTTTGGAGTCGATGATGACCCTCCCCGGATCCCGCCCCGTCCACGCCCCGCGCGGCACGGAGATCACTGCGAAGAGCTGGCAGACCGAGGCGCCTCTGCGCATGCTGCAGAACAACCTCGACCCCGAGGTCGCCGAGCGGCCCGACGACCTCGTCGTCTACGGCGGCACAGGCCGGGCCGCCCGCTCCTGGGAGGCGTTCGACGCGATCCTCGCCTCCCTCGCCGACCTCGAGGACGACGAGACGCTGCTGGTCCAGTCCGGCAAGCCCGTGGGCATCCTGCGCACCCACGAGTGGGCGCCGCGCGTGCTCATCGCGAACTCGAACCTCGTGGGCGACTGGGCGACCTGGCCCGAGTTCCGCCGCCTCGAGGCCGAGGGCCTGATGATGTACGGCCAGATGACCGCCGGCTCCTGGATCTACATCGCCACCCAGGGCATCCTCCAGGGCACCTTCGAGACCTTCGCCGCGGTCGCGGCCAAGCGCTTCGGCGGATCCCTCGCCGGGACCATCACGCTGACCGGCGGCTGCGGCGGCATGGGCGGCGCCCAGCCCCTCGCCGTCACGCTGAACGGCGGCGTCTGCCTCATCGCCGACGTCGACCGGACCCGCCTCGAGCGCCGCGTCGCCAAGCGCTACCTCACCGAGATCGCCGACGACCTCGAGGACGCCATCGCCCGCGCGAACGCCGCCCGCGAGGAGCGTCGCGCCGTCTCCATCGGCATCGTCGGCAACGCGGCCGAGGTCTTCCCCGCCCTGCTCGCGCGCCACCGCGCCGGCGACGTCACGATCGACGTCGTCACCGACCAGACCAGCGCCCACGACCCCCTGTCCTACCTGCCGATCGAGCACGACATGGACTCCTGGCACGCCGAGGCCGAGGCCGATCCGGAGGGCTTCACGAAGAAGTCGCGCGAGTCGATGGGCCGCCAGGTGCAGGCCATGGTCGAGTTCGCCGACGAGGGCGCCGAGGTCTTCGACTACGGCAACTCGATCCGCGACGAGGCCCGACGCGCAGGCTGCGAGCGCGCCTTCGCCTTCCCCGGCTTCGTCCCCGCCTACATCCGCCCCCTGTTCTGCGAGGGCCTCGGCCCGTTCCGCTGGGTGGCGCTCTCGGGCGACCCCGAGGACATCGCCGTCACCGACGCGGCGCTCAAGGAGCTGTTCCCCGAGAACGAGCACCTGCACCGCTGGCTCGACGCCGCGGGCGAGTTCGTCGAGTTCGAGGGCCTGCCCGCCCGCATCTGCTGGCTCGGCTACGGCGATCGCGCGAAGGCCGGGAAGCTCTTCAACGACCTGGTGCGCGACGGCAAGGTGAAGGCGCCGATCGTCATCGGCCGCGACCACCTCGACTCCGGCTCCGTCGCGAGCCCCTACCGGGAGACCGAGGGCATGCTCGACGGCTCCGACGCGATCGCCGACTGGCCGCTGCTGAACGCGCTCACCTCCACCTCCTCGGGCGCGACCTGGGTGTCGATCCACCACGGCGGCGGCGTCGGCATCGGCCGCTCGATCCACGCCGGGCAGGTCGGCGTGGCCGACGGCACCGAGCTCGCCGCGCGCAAGCTCGATCGCCTGCTCACCAATGACCCGGCCATGGGCGTGCTCCGACACGTGGACGCGGGCTACTCCCGTGCCGCCGAGGTCGCCGACGAGCGCGGCGTGCGGGTGCCGATGACGCCGCACGTGCGCGACGCCGACGATCCCGACGCCGCCCAGCGCGCGGCGTCCGCGAAGGCCGGCGCGACCGCCGCGCCGGCGAAGATCTGAGGAGGCGGACATGGCTGCGACCAGCTCCACCGTCGAACGCCGGAGCATCGAGTTCGTCCCCTCCTCGGAGCGCCACGGCGGCGTCACCCAGCAGTTCACCCTCTGGTTCGGTGCGACCCTCCAGATCACGGCCGTGGTCGACGGCGCCCTCGCCGTCGTCTTCGGCGCCCACGCGCTGTGGGCGATCATCGGCCTGCTCCTGGGCAACCTGTTCGGCGGGGCCGTGATGGCCCTGCACTCCGCGCAGGGCCCCAAGCTCGGGCTGCCGCAGATGATCTCCAGCCGCGCGCAGTTCGGGGTGATCGGCGCCGCGCTGCCGCTCGTGCTCGTGGTGCTCATGTACCTCGGGTTCGCCTCGACGGGCACCGTGCTGTCGGGGCAGGCGATCAACCGGATCCTCCACGTGGACGCCCCCTGGGTGGGGATCGTGATCTTCGGCCTGATCACCTTCGTGGTCGCGGCCGTCGGCTACCGCTGGATCCATGGTCTGGGCCGGATCGCGACCGTGCTGGGCATGCTCGGCTTCGCGTGGATCACGATCCGGATCTTCACGGCCTACGACGGGGCGCACCTGCTGGCCGACGCGACCTTCGGCGCGGTCCCGTTCCTGCTGGCGATCGCGCTCGGCGCCGGCTGGCAGCTCACCTTCGGCCCCTACGTCGCCGACTACTCCCGCTACCTCCCGGCCGACACCCCGGCGCGCCGCACGTTCACCGCGACCTTCGCGGGCTCCGTGCTGGGGTCGATGTGGGCGATGACGATCGGCGCCCTGCTCGCGTCGATCCCGCACTCGAGCTTCCTGGACAACCAGGTCGGGTTCGTCGGCGAGCTCGCAGGGGGCGGACTCATCGCCCTCGTGATCTACCTGGTCATCGTCTCGGGCAAGCTCACGATCAACACGCTCAACGCCTACGGCGGGGCGATGACGATGCTCACCACCGTCACCGGCTTCTCGAAGCGCAGCGTGGTGCGGCCGGCCCTGCGCCTGGTCTTCGTGTTCACCTTCCTCGCGCTGTCGGTCGTGATCGCGCTGGCCGCCTCCGCGGACTTCCTCGACAACTTCAAGAACTTCGTGCTGCTGCTGCTCATGGTCTTCACGCCGTGGAGCGCCATCAACCTCGTCGACTTCTACCTGGTCTCGAGGGAGCGCGTGGACATCCCCGCGCTCTACGACCCCGAGGGCAGGTACGGCGCCTTCGACGTCCCGGCGCTGATCACGTACGTGATCGGCATCCTCGTGCAGATCCCGTTCCTCGCCCAGTCGATGTACACGGGTCCTCTGACCAAGATGCTCGGCGGGGCCGACGTGAGCTGGATCGTCGGGCTCGTCGTCCCCGGGGCGATCTTCCTGGTCTGGGGGCGCGCCACGCGCCGCCCGCCGGAGCGCACGATCCTGCCCGAGGGCGCGGACGACGGCGCGGCCACCACCGGAGCCGGGGTCGACCCCGACGCCGACGGGGACGCCGCCCACGACGCCGAGGAGGTGCGGCGATGAGCCTCGCCCAGGACTTCGACGCCCGCTGGGCGCAGCTGCTGCCCGTCGGACGCAGCTCCGAGACCGGCGGCTACCGCCGGTACGCGTGGACCCGCGAGGACCACACCCTGCGGGAATGGTTCGCGGGGGAGTGCGCGGCCCTAGGCCTCGACCTCACCGAGGACCGCATGGGGAACCAGTGGGCGTGGTGGGGCGATCCCGACCGCACCCCGGGCGTCGTCATCGGCTCCCACCTGGACTCCGTGCCCGACGGCGGAGCCTTCGACGGGCCCCTCGGCGTGGTCTCCGCGCTCGCCGTCGTCCGCGAGCTGCAGGCGAGCGGCTTCACGCCCCGCGTGCCGATCGGCATCGTGAACTTCGGCGACGAGGAGGGCGCCCGCTTCGGCGTGGCCTGCGCGGGATCGCGCGTCCTCACCGGCGCGATGACGCCCGAGCGGGCGCTCGGGCTCACCGACGCCGAGGGCATCAGCATGGCCGAGGCGCTGCGCAGCGCAGGCCGCACCGCGGACATCGGCCCGGATCCCGCGGCGCTCGCCCGGATCGGCTCCTTCGTCGAGCTGCACGTGGAGCAGGGCCGGGCCCTCGCGCTGCTCGATCCGGAGACCTCAGCGGTGGCCGTCGGGACCGACATCTGGCCCCATGGTCGCTGGCGCGCGGACTTCACCGGCCGCGCCGACCACGCCGGCACCACCGCGCTCGCGGACCGCGAGGACGCGATGCTCGAGGCCGCCCGCTTCGCGCTCGCCGCCCGCGAGGCCGCCGAGCGTCGCGACGGCGAGCACCGCTGCGTCGCGACCGTCGGCAAGGTCAGCGTGCAGCCCGGCGGCGTCAACGCGATCCCCTCCCACGTGACGGCCTGGCTCGACGCCCGCTCCCCGCACGAATCCCTGGTGCGCGGCGTCATCGAGGACCTCACGGCGATGTTCCCGGGCGCGCTCCGGGAGGAGTCCTGGACCGCGACCACGCGCTTCCACGACGAGCTCACGCTGCGGGTGCGCGACGCCCTGGGGCCGGAGACGCCGATGCTCGGCACCGGCGCCGGCCACGACGCGGGCATCCTCGCCCAGGCGGACGTGCCCACGACCATGCTCTTCGTCCGCAACCCCAGCGGCGCCTCCCACACCCCCGAGGAGTTCGCCGAGCCGGCCGACTGCCACGCGGGCGTCGAAGCGCTCCTGACCGTCGTCCGGGACCTCGCCTCATGAGCGTCGACCAGAGCGGGGTCCAGGGCGGAGCGGCCCCGGACCAGGGCGGAAGCACCCCCGGGAACGGAGGACGCTCCTTCTGGTGCGAGCACGCCCTCCTGCCGGACGGTCCGGCGGCCGGCGTCCGGGTGGTCCTCGGTGAGGACGGGCGGATCAGCGCGGTCGAGCGGGCCGAGGCGCGGACGGGCGACGAGATCCTGCACGGGGTCACCCTGCCGGGGTTCGCGAACACCCACAGCCATGCCTTCCACCGCGCCCTGCGCGGCCGCACCCACGACGCGGGCGGCACCTTCTGGACCTGGCGCGAGCGGATGTACCACGTGGCCGCGCGCCTGGACCCCGAGAACTACCTGGCCCTCGCACGCGCCGCCTATGCGGAGATGGCGCTCGCCGGCGTCACCGCGGTGGGCGAGTTCCACTACGTCCACCACCAGGTCGGGGGCGTCCCCTACGAGGACCCGAACGAGATGGGCCGCGCGCTGCAGCAGGCCGCCGCGGAGGCGGGCGTCGCCCTGACCCTGCTGGACACCGCCTACCTGCACGGCGGGCTCGACGAGACCGGCCACACCGCGCTCTCCCCGGAGCAGGCGCGCTTCGGCGACGCCGACATCGACGCCTGGGCGCAGCGCGCGGGCGGCCTGCGCGCGGAGGGCACGTTCCGCGTGGGCGCCGCCCTGCACTCGGTGCGCGCGGTGCCCCTCGCCCAGCTCCGGGAGGCCGCCGCCCTCGTCCCCGCGGTGTGCGACACGGGCTCCACGATCGCCCCGCTGCACGTCCACGTGAGCGAGCAGCCCGCCGAGAACCGTGCGGCCCTCGCCCGCTACGGCCTCACCCCGGTGGGACTGCTCGCCGAGGCGGGCCTCGTCGGCCCCGATCTCACCGCCGTGCACGCGACGCACCTGACCGAGGAGGACGTGCGTCTGCTCGGGGCCGCGCGTTCCTGGGTGAGCCTGTGCCCCACGACCGAGCGGGACCTGGCCGACGGCATCGGCCCCGCCCGCGCGCTCCACGACGCCGGGGTGCGGCTGTCGCTGGGCAGCGACCAGCACGCCGTCGTCGATCTCGTCGAGGAGGCGCGCGCTGTGGAGATGCACGAGCGGCTCACCACCCACGAGCGCGGCCGCTTCACCCCGCAGGACCTGCTGGCCCTGGCCACCGGTCACGAGAGCCTCGGCCGGGAGGGCGCCGGCCGGATCGCGCCCGGCGCCCGCGGCGACCTGGTGACGATCCGCCTGGACTCCGTGCGCACGGCCGGTGCCGATCCTGCCCAGGTGCTCCTCGCCGCGAGCGCCGCGGACGTCACCACGGTGATCCGCGACGGGGAGACGATCGTTTCCGACGGCCGGCACCGGCTCGGGGACGTCGGCGCCCTGCTGCGCGACGCCATCGCACCCTTCTGGGAGGACGCATGACCACCACTCTGCTCACCGGCATCAGCGAGCTCTGGACCCTGGACCCCGCGTTCGAGGACGCGCCGCTCGGCGCCTCGAAGGAGCGCGGCGCGGCCGACGGGCAGATCCAGCGCGAGGCCGCCCTCGTCATCGAGGACGACCGCATCGCATGGACGGGCCCTGCGACGGCGGCGCCCGCTGCCGACGAGCGCATCGACCTCGAGGGGCGCGCCGTGCTGCCGGGCTGGGTCGACTCGCACACGCACCTGGTCTTCGACGGCGACCGCTCGGCCGAGTTCGAGGCCCGCATGGCCGGACAGTCCTACGCCGCCGGCGGCATCCAGGTCACCACCGACGCGACCCGCTCCGCGGACGATCACCGCCTGGAGACGCTGGTCAGGGGCCGGATCGGCGAGGCCGCCGCCGGCGGCACCACGACCCTGGAGACGAAGACCGGCTACGGCCTCACGGTCGCGGACGAGGCCCGCGCCGCCGCGCTCGCCGCCCGCCTCGTCGCGGAGGGCACGCTCGACGAGGCGACGTTCCTGGGGGCCCACCTGGTGCCCTCCGAGTACGACGGCGCCGACGGCCGCCCGGGCCCCGCCGAGTACCTGGACCTGGTGGTCGGGCCGATGCTCGAGCAGGTCCGCGGGAGCGTGCGCTGGATCGACGTGTTCTGCGAGGACGGCGCCTTCGACACCGCCGCCTCCCGGCGGGTCCTGGAGGCGGGGCGCGCCGCGGGGCTCGGCCTGCGCGTGCATGGCAACCAGCTCTCCGGCGCGCAGCGCGGCGTGCAGCTCGCCGTCGAGGAGCACGCGGCGAGCGTCGACCACCTGAACCACCTGGAGCCGGCCGATGTCGAGGCCCTCGCCGCGACCGTCGGCCGGTCCGTCGCGCCCGGCGGCGACCCCGTCGGACCCGGCGCGAGCGACGGACTGCTCGCGGTCGATGCGGGGCCGACGGTCGCGACCGTGCTGCCGGCCTGCGATCTCTCCACGCGCGCCCCGCTCGCGCCCGCACGCGACCTGCTCGATGCGGGAGCGCACCTCGCGATCGCGAGCAACTGCAACCCCGGCACCTCGTACACGAGCGCCATGAGCTTCTGCGTCGCGACCGCCGTGCTGCAGATGCACCTGAGCCTCGCCGAGGCGATCCGCGCCGCGACCCGCGGAGGGGCCCTCGCCCTGCGGCGCTCCGACGTCGGCCACCTGGGCGTCGGCGCGCGCGCCGACCTGCACGTGCTCGACGCGCCCGCCGCGATCAACCTCGCCTACCGCCCCGGCATGCCGCTGACCCACCAGGTGTGGCGCCGCGGGCGCCGCGTCGCCTGACCCCGCCCGAAAGGACCCCACCCCGATGAGCACCGCCCCCGCCCCCGCGTCGACCGACGCCCGCGAGACGATCACCCTCGCGAGCTCCGACCTCACCCCGGCCGACGTCCTCGCCGTCGCCCGTCGCGGAGCCCGCGTCGAGCTCGATCCGTCCGCCCGGGAGGAGGTCGCCCGGGTGCGCGCCCACATCGACGCCCTCGCCGCCCCCGGCCACGCGCCGGTCTACGGGGTCTCCACCGGTTTCGGGGCGCTCGCGGACACCTCGATCGAGCCGTCCATGCGCCACGCCCTGCAGCGCTCGCTGATCCGCTCCCACGCCGCCGGCACCGGTGACGAGGTCGAGCCGGAGGTGGTGCGCGCTCTCATGCTGCTGCGCGCGAAGACCCTGGCCACAGGGCATACGGGCGTGCGCCCGATGGTGCTCGAGACGATGCTCGCGATGCTGAACGCGGGCATCACGCCGATCGTCCACGAGTTCGGCTCGCTGGGCTGCTCGGGCGATCTGGCGCCGCTCGCCCACTGCGCGATCGTGCTGATGGGGGAGGGGCGCGCCCGCGGGGCCGACGGGGTCGAGCGCCCCGTGCCCGAGCTGTTGGCCGAGGCGGGCATCGAGCCGGTGCTGCTCGAGGAGAAGGAGGGCCTGGCGCTCATCAACGGCACCGACGGCATGCTCGGCATGCTGCTCATGGCCCTCGCCGACCTCGAGGAGCTCGTGAAGATCGCCGACCTCACCACCGCGCTCACGGTGCAGGGCCTGCGCGGGCGCGACAGCGTGTTCCGCCCCGAGCTGCACATGCCGCTGCGTCCCCATCCGGGCCAGGCCGCGTCGGCCGCGAACATCCTCGCTCTGCTCGAGGGGTCGCCGATCATCGCCGACGTCGCCGCCGAGGGCTCCCGCGTCCAGGACGCCTACTCGCTGCGCTGCGCCCCGCAGGTCGCGGGCGGCGCACGCGACACGATCGCCCACGCGCGCACCGTCGCCGAGAGGGAGATCGCCGCCGCGATCGACAACCCGGTGGTGCTCGACGACGGCGAGGTCACCTCCAACGGCAACTTCCACGGCGCGCCCGTCGCCTACGTGCTGGACTTCCTGGCCGTGGTCGCCGCCGACCTCGCCTCGATCTCCGAGCGCCGCAGCGACCGCATGCTCGACAAGTCCCGCTCGCACGGGCTGCCGCCGTTCCTGGCCGACGACCCCGGCGTGGACTCCGGGTTCATGATCGCCCAGTACACGCAGGCCGCCCTGGTCTCAGAGATGAAGCGCCTCGCCGTGCCCGCGAGCGTCGACTCGATCCCGTCCTCCGCCATGCAGGAGGACCACGTGTCGATGGGCTGGCACGCCGCCCGGAAGCTTCGTCGCTCCGTGGACTGCCTGCGCCGCGTGCTCGCGATCGAGCTGCTCACGGCCTCCCGCGCGATCGACCTGCGCGCCCCGCTCGCGCCCTCCGAGGCGTCGGCCGCCGCGATCGCGGTGCTGCGCGAGAGGGTCGAGGGTCCCGGCCCCGACCGGTTCCTCGCGCCCGACATCGCCGCCGCCGAGGAGCTGCTGGCCGACGGGTCGGTGCTCGCCGCGGTCGAGGGGGTCGTGGGGAAGCTGGGGTGACGCGGGTCGGCGTCGGCAGGGTTCGGGGTAGACGCCGGGTCAGCCTTCGCGGATCGTCATCGTGGCGATCTTGTCGCCCTCGAGGTCGAAGCGGAAGCTCGACGGGCCGTTGGCGTGTCGAGAGCGCCAGTCGCCGACGACCGTGACCGAGTCGCCGGCGGTGGTGACGGAGGTGATGGCGAGGGTGGGAGCGGAGCCGATGAACTCCTTGTCGCTCCATGCATGGATCTCATCGAACCCGGTGAGCACCTTGCCCCAGTCGTCGACGGTGGGGTTCGCGGTGAACGCCTGCGTGAATGCGGTCGTGTCGCGTGCCATCACGGCTTCGAGGAACGAGGCCACGGGCTCAGGAATGGTGTCGGTCATCGGTGTCTCCTGTCGTGAGGGGCGCTGTCAGCGGGTGGTGTAGCCGCCGTTGGCGAAGATGGTCTGGCCGGTGATCCACCAGCCCTCGGTGGCGAGGAATCGGACGATCGGAGCGATGTCCTCGATCTGCGTGAGCTGGTTGCCCATCGCCTGCGACTTGTGGAACTCGACGCGGTCCGGGGTCTCCTGACCGTAGAAGAACGGCGTATCCATCGGGCCGGGGGCCACGGCCGTCACGGAGATGCCGCGCTCGGCGAACTCCTTGGCCGCGGCGCGGGTGAAGTGCTCCACCGGCGCCTTTCCGCCAGCGTACGTGGAGTAGCCGTCCGTGAAGGCTGCCAGCAGGGCGGTGACGATCGTGATGATCTTGCCGTTGTCCGCGACGTGCTTGCCGGCCTCCTGGATGAAGAAGTAGGCGGCCTTCGCGTTGATGTCGAACATCGAGTCGTACTCGGCTTCGGTGGTCTCGACGATCGGCTTGCGCAGCACCTTGCCGGCCGTGTTCACAGCGACGTCGATCGTGCCGATCTCCTTCTCCGCGTCGGTGAAGAGCCGGGCGATGTTGGCGGGGACCGTCAGGTCTCCCTGGAAGATCTCGGCCCGCCCTCCGGCCTCGCGCACCGCGGCGCGAGTCTCCTCCGCATCGGCCCGACTGGCATCGGAGTTGTAGTGGATGGCGACGTTCGCGCCGGCCTGCGCGGCCTGCCGGGCGATCAGGCCGCCCAGGTTCTTCGCGCCGCCGGCGATGAGGACGTTCTTGCCTGCAAGGGTCGGATCCGTCATCTCGCAACCTCCATGTCGTAGATATGTAACGCCATAGCGGCGATACAGTAGGTAATGTAGCAGCATGACAGAGCATGAGGGAAGCGGTACACGGGAGCGCCTGATCTCCGCTGCGGCGGAGCTCATCGCCGCCAGTCCCGGTGAGGACTTCTCGCTGCGCGCGGTGTGCGACGCCGTCGGCGTGAAGATGCCGACGCTGTACCACTTCTTCGGCTCCAAGCAGGGGCTGATCGACGCCGTCGTCGAGCACGGCTTCGACGTGTACCTGGGCCAGAAGGAATCGATGGGATCCTCCGGCGATCCCATCCAGGACATCCGGTCGGGATGGGATGCGCATGTGGCGTTCGGCCTGGAGAACCCCGGCTTCTACACGCTCATGTACGGCAAGGTCCGGCCCGGCCATTCCCCGGAGGCGCAGTCCCGCCCGAGCGAGATCCTCCGAGGGCTGACGGCGCGTGCGGCCGAGCAGGGTCGCCTCGCGGTGCCGTCCGACCAGGCCGCGGCCCATGTCCTGGTCGCCAACATCGGGGTGACGCTGCGACATATCGTCCTGGCGCAGCCTGATCCGGAGCTGTCCGCCGCCGTCCGCGAGGGAGTCATCGCCGCCATCACCGGCACTGCCCGCGACTCCACGGATCCTGTGGCCGCGACGATCGAGATCGTCGCGGCTGCGCCGGACGTCCTCGGGGAGGCGGAGTCCGCGCTGCTGCTCTCGTGGCTGACCCGTCTGCGTGGAGAGCGACGCGACGATTCGGGCTCGCGGTAGTCCTGTCGCTGCGGGGTGCGAGCCATGGTGGGAGCTTCGCGGTGGGGCCGTCCCGGCGGCAGGCGTGCGGGCGATCCGCGCCGAATGAGCCGTCGGGCGTCGAGGAGAAGGGCTAGCTGCTCACGATGCGCGGGTGCGCAGCCTGCCGAGGGCCAGAGCCTGACTGCCTGCGAAGGCGGCGACATCGACCGCGATCGCGAGGATCACCAGAACGGTGAAGACTGCGGCCGCCGTGAAGGACACGGCGGCCACGGCGAGCGTTGCGGCCACGTTGGCGGTCATCACGATGCGCAGCGCGGTGCGGAGGTGCAGCCTCGAGCGCATCCACTCGACCGCTCCCGCCCACACCACCACCGCGACGCCGGCAGCGGCGACGAGCCAGGTGGGCAGCGACGTCGCCGTGGAGATGAGTGGCGAGGCCGCGGCGACGATGACGCCGAGGACGAGGCAGTAGAGCGCGTCGAGCCGGAGGCTGAGCATCCCGAGTCGCTGTCCCTTCATGAGCACGAGCCTACTGCGTCCGCGCCGCCTGCCACCGCTGATAGTGGGACCAGTCGAACATGATCGGGCCCGCCTGGATGCGCTTGCCCGAGCGCCCTCGGACCTCGACCACCGGGGCGCCCCAGGAGTGCTTGTCGGTGATCGACACGATGTCCTCGTAGGAGATCGTGCGCGTGCGCCCGAGGATGCCTCGCATGGTGAAGGCCGTGGGCGTCGCCTCCACGTAGACCACGAGGTAGAGCACCAGCAGCACGAGGCCCAGCAGCATCATGCTCGGGCCCGCGATCATCATCTGCCGCCCGTTCTCGGGGTCGGCGTCCTCCGTCGTCCCGACCAGGCCGATGAGCGCGCCGAGCAGGAGGATCAGCAGCCCGGCGATCGGCCCCAGCAGCGGCATCCGCCGGCGCACGGGGTCCTGCGGGCGGCGGTGCGCGTCGGGCCGACTGCGCCAGCGCACGATGATCGAGCTCGTGACTCCGACGCCGAGCATCACGCCCAGCACGAGCAGGTACTTCAGGGCCGCCGGGAGCAGTGCCTCCCACTCCAGGTGCATGCGCACAGCGTAGGCCTGCGTGGGGCGCCATCCGGTGCGGCGGGTCCTAGGACCCGCCGTGCAGAAGTCGGCCTCGGTCCGATGGTGCGGGCGAGAGCGCCGGAGAAGACTTCCGGATGTCAGAGATGACCGCTCGACGGAAGGACCGTGATGACTCACCCGATGACGCGCAGGGGCCTGCTGATCGGAGGAGCGATCGGCGCGATCACCCTCGCGGGCGCCGCCCCCGCTCTCGCAGCGGACCCGACGTTCGATGAAGCCTTCTTCACCCGCGACGAGGGTGCGCAGTACACAGGGGACATCAAGATCGACGCCATGCTCGACGCGCAGGTCGACAACGCCAAGCTGATCATGGCCGTGGGCAAGGGCCACGACATCCCCCGGTTCGGCATCGAGGTCGCGCTCGCCACGGCGATCCGCGAATCCATGCTGCTGAACATCCACGCGGCCCTGGACGCCGACTCCGGGGGCCTCTTCCAGCAGCGCCCCGCCGCGGGCTGGGGAACCCACAGCCAGGTCTGCCACAAGCTCCTGGCCACCAAGGCGTTCTACGGGGTCCCCGGCTCTGAGCACACGAACAACAACGGCCTGCTCCAGACGGCGGGCTGGGAGGACATGTCGCTGTGGGAGGCCGCCTCCGCGGTGCAGAGCCCACGAGAAGACCTCAAGCCCCGTTACCAGGACTGGGCCGCCGCAGCCACCGACATCTACAACACCTGGGGCTCGATCGCCCCGTTCACGGGATGACCGAGGACGAGAGGAAGGACAGCAGCATGACGGAGATCGCGACGAACGCACCAGACATGGACTGCGCGACTCAGACTTCCACTGTGGACGCACGGTGCACTGCGAAGCCGACACGACGCCACCTGCTCATGGGCCTCGGCGTCACGGCTCTGGCCGGCGTCGGCGTGACCGCGCTGCCGGCGACCCGCGCGTCGGCGGAGCCCGTGCACGGCACGAGCAACCCGGGACTCTCCGGCCAGTGCACCGAGGGCGCGGCACAGAAGTTCCGTGAGCAGTACGGCTACTTCCCCGCGCTGACCGGCAACGCCGCGCAGTGGGACGATGCCGCCGGGGCAGCAGGACTGAGCGTCTCCGCCGACGCGAAGGTCCATGCGATCGTCGTCTTCGAAGCCGGGGTGCAGGGTGCGGACCCGAACTACGGTCACGTCGCGTGGGTCGACGCGGTGGACGACGCCGGGGTGCACATCACCGAGATGAACGGGCCGCCCGAGCTCGGCGGCGGAGTCGGCGTGTTCGACTCCCGCGTCGTGCAGGACCTGCCGGGGATGAGCTACATCCATCCCTGACAGCCGCACGCTCCGGCGTTCCCACGACGAGCCCCGGACCCCCATCGCAGCCCCCAGCGATCCGGTGGCCCCGCGCGCGCCGGCCCCTGACTGCCGTCCTCTCGACGGGGGCCAGGGGTCGGCGCTTACTCTCGATCCGTGAGCACGTCTTCCACCGCGCCCCCGCCGGGCACCGCCGATTCCGAGAGGCAGCGCGACGAGACCACGGCGACGATCCTGCGACGCACCGCGCGTCGCCTGCGCGCGATCGACCAGGACCGGCCGCGGGACCGCTACGAGGCGGTGCACCATGCCGCCACGACGCTGCTGCCCGTCGATGCGCTCGTCGTCGGACTGTTCCGGGACGATCTGATGGTCGTCCCGTATGCCGAACAGCAAGGTGTGCTCGAGGCGCCCGACGTGTTGCATCTTCGCGCCGGCACCGCCGCTCGCTGGGTCCGCGACACGGGGACCACGTACCGCTTCGGCGACGACGACGGCCGGATGCTCTGCGACTCCGTGTCCTTCGGCGACGGTTCCGAACCCAGCCGTGACGCCGTGCTCGCTCCGATCCGTGACCGCGATGACGCGGTGCGCGGATTCCTCGGCGTCCACTCGCTCGTCGAGAACGCCTTCGACACCGGGCACGTCCGCATCGTCGAGGCCCTCGCGCACCTCCTGGGCACGGTCGCCGATGATCCCGGCACCGGTATCGAGGACGAGACCCTCCACGCCCAGTTCCCCGAGCTCGTGCCCTCGACGGGGGACGGCATCGATCAGCTCCACGAAGCGGCGAGCCTCATGGACTCCGTGCGCCGAGGTCTCCTCGCGCTCCCGTCGGCCGTCCCGGAGGACGCCCGGGACGAGGTGACCGCACGCGCTGAGGTCCTCTCGCGACTGTGCGAGGAGGCATCCACGCATCTGGCGCAGATGGCGGCCACGGCCCCCCTCCCGGCGTCGGACGCCGCGACATCGCCCGACCCCGGCCTCACGCCGCGCGAGGAGGAGATCGCGCTCCTCATCGTCACCGAGAACCTGACGAACGTCGAGATCGCCGAGCGGCTGTTCATCTCGGTCAAGACGGTGAAGACCCATGTGGGGGCGATCCTGCGCAAGTGCGGCCAGACCCAGCGCTCCGGCCTCGCGCTCGTCCTCCACGGCGGAGCGGACGGCTCGCTCGCGAGCTCCCGCTCGACGACGGGCTGATCCCGTCCCCGCGAGCGGTGCGGCGGAAGGGGTCCTAGGACCTCCAGGGCGAAGATCGGACCGGGACCGATGGTGCGGGCACGGGGCGGCGGTCGAAGGTGGTTCCCGAACACCGAACGACAGCGCACCCTCCCGAGGATGCGCACAGCGAGAGGATTCGACATGCGCAACCGCACCACCCGCTTCGCGACCTTCGCCGCGACCGGCACTGCCGGCGCCGCCCTCCTCGTGGGCCTCGCCGCACCCGGCGCCGTCGCGACGACGCCCACGCAGGCTCCCGCCGCCCCGCAGTCCGTCGTCGCGCCGGCGAAGCTCGCCGCGAAGGACGGCAAGATCGTCCCGATGCGCCAGGGGGACACGACCGTGGACCCGTGGCACGAGTGCGGACCCACGAGCGTGAGCATGGCGCTCCTCGCCCTGGGCAAGACCCCGAAGGGGTGGACCGGTGAGGCTTCCAGCACCGACGCCACCGTCCAGAACATGAAGGCCTCGATGAACGAGACCGATGGCGGCGGCACGATGATCGGCCAGGGCGTGGAGGGCTTCAAGGCCTATGGCGTCGACGCGCACGAGGAGTACGACCTGGGCGCCGCCAAGAAGGCCGTCCGGGACGGGAAGGTCGCCATCGTCATGGGCGATGCCCAGGCGGCCGCCCCCTGGTGGAACGTCAACATCAGCCCCGATGCTCTCTCAGCGAAGACCCCGATCCTGCACTGGATCGTCGTCGTCGACTACGACGCCGACACCGACGAGTACACGGTGCTGGATCCGCTGTCCGCCGCTGATGCGAACACCCCGCACCAGGTGAAGTCGAGCTGGCTCGACACGTACTACGCCAACTTCGCCGACACGCCGGGAGTGGGAAGCGTCGTCGCCGGCTGACGGCGTTGCGCTGCGCGAGCACGGGTTCGCCAGAACGCCGGGGCCTCCCGTCCGACCAGGACGGGAGGCCCCGATCGTGCGCTCGGGACGAGACGGCGCACACCGGTGACCTCGCCATCGCCGGCGAGTCAGCCCTCGGCCCCGTCCCACACCACGTGGCTCTGCGCATCCAGTCGGGCGCCCTCGCTGGGCTCGTGTGGACGCAGCGCCCCGTCGTGCATCAGGTCCAGGACCTCGACGCGATGCTCGAGCTCCATCACGTCGGCGATGATCCGGCGGTGGCATCGCCACCACACCGCTTCGGAGCACATGATCGCCGTGCGGGCCGCGCGGCAGTCCTCGAGCAGCTCATCTGCGCCGGCGCGGAACTCCGGGGTGCGGGTCCAGGCGGCGTAGGCGCGGAAGGCGGCGACCCTCCACCAGGTGTCCGGCGAGTCCGCGTCCTGGTCCTTCGTGAGACGGCGCCTGCCGCCCAGGCGCTCCTCCCAGCGGTACCCGATCCCCGACTCCGCGCAGATCTCCGGGACCGAGCCCTTCGCGGCGGCCTCGTTCGCGCGGCTCCCGGGGAACCGGCGCACGTCCACGAGCCGTTCGATGCCCGCGCCCGTGAGCAGGTCGGCGAGCTCCTCGCGCGAGAGGGTGCCGTGGCCGAGGGTCAGGAGATCAGGATCCATCTGACCAGGATGGCACCGCGCTCGGACCAGCGGCGGGGGCGTCGCGTCAGGGCGCCGATGGACGGGCGTACGGGCCGCTCGCGCGCACTTCGTCCCAGCGCCGCCGCGGGATCGCGGCCGCGATCACCAGCGCCGTGAGCAGATGCGCGGCGCCCAGCAGCGCCCAGACAACCGGCCCGTCGGCCGCGAAGCCGATCAGCGGCACGAGGGCGGTGGCGACATGGAAGCCGCCGTGGACGCCGATGGCCGCCCACACGGAGCGCAGCGCGATCGCGAGCATCCCCGCGCTCATCGCGAATCCGAAGGGCATCGCGAGATAGACCAGCCGCTGCCCGATGCCCTCCTGGCCCCCGGTCGAGGCGAGATGGGGGAGGGTGAACGCCGCAGCGGTCACGAGCACGGCCAGGCGCGGGCGCCGCGAGAGGGTCTGCAGAACGTAGCCGCGGAACAGCACCTCCTCGCCGATCCCCTGCAGGACGAACGCGCGCAGGAGCACGAGCACCAGGACCGGGACGATCGCCGCCCCCGTCGGGATGTATCGGCGGATCTCCGCCGCGGGCACCGGTGCCACGAGCCCGGCGGCCTCGGCGACGAAGGAGGCGATGACGAGCAGCGCGATCGCGATCACCATCCCGGTGACGAGCGCGGCTCCGGCACGGACGTTCAGCCGCAGACCCAGCGCGGCGAAGGGTCGCCGATCGACCCCGTGCACGAACAGAGCGGCCAGCAGCAGATACGCCAGCAGCGGGGCCGCGCAGACCAGCGCATAGGCGCCCGCACCCCACCAGTCCTCCCTCTCGCTCGTGGCGGCGACCCCGGGGATCAGACCCGGCAGGGCGGACGTCATGGCGGCGGGCAGGAAGACGATCATCGGGAGGAGCACTCGCAGCCAGCGCGGCAGGCGCGGTCCGGGAGGGCTGGTGCGGGGGCCGGCATCGATGGGGATGGCGAGTGGGCGGGAGCGGGGTGCGGAGGTCATGTCCCCGACGCTAGGAAGACGCCGCGCCGGGAACGTCCCCCTCGGGTCACCGGAGGTCATGACCGCGGTCATGGGTCGGTGCGGGGGCGATCCCCCTACGGTGGCACCATGAGCGAGCTGCCGGCGACCACGGCCCCTGCCCCGAGCCTGCCCCGCCGCATGCTGCCCGTGCTCCAGTCCCTCGCGCTCGTGTGCCTCGTGATCGCCGCAGTTCTGGGCCTGCCCCTGGAGCAGGGCCCGGGAGCGGGGCGCGTCTGGGTGCTGTCGGTCGTGTGGGGCGCGCTGGCGGTCCTGATCGCCCTCGCCTGGATGCTGCGGCCCCGGCTGCGCACGCCCCGCTCGCGCGCGATCCTCTCCGCCGTGGTGGTCCTGCTCGTCACGCCCGTGGCCGTGTTCGGGCGGATCGGCTTCACGGTCCCCGTGCTCCTGCTGGCGGTGGCCCTCGTGGTGCTCGACGCCTCGGTGCGCGCCGGGGTCGTCGCGACGGCCTGGATCGGTGTGCTGGGCGTGGCCCTGCACGTGGCCAGTTGGGGCGATCTGGGGACGGGATTCGCCATCGGGCTGGTGAACTCTGTCCCGGTGATGGTCCTGCTGGGCTTCGGGATCGTGCTGGGCTGGACGCTGCGCGCCTACGAGCGGCAGCTGCGGCGCGACGCGGCCCTCATCGACCGCCTGCGGCGGGCCGCGGAGACCGAGAAGGAGCTGCTGCTGGCGGACGAGCGGGCCCGCAGCGCCCGAGAGCTGCACGACGGGCTCGGCCACCGCCTCACCCTGGTCTCCATGAGCCTCGACTTCGCCGAGCGGATGCGCGAGCGGGACGCACGGGCCGCCTGGGACGAGGTCGCCCAGGCGCGCACCACCTCGCAGGACGCCCTCGAGGAGATGCGCACCTGGGTGCGCGCGCTCAGCCCGGTGCGCGATCCCGCCGCCCGGGGCGCCGCGGCGCTCGACGCCATCGCCGAGTCCTTCCGCGGCACCGGCCTCGCGGTCGAGGTCACGGTCGACGACCGCTCGAACACCGTGCTCACCACGGATGATGCCCTCTCGCTGCTCGTCTACCGCGCCGTGCAGGAGGGGCTGACGAACGCCCTGCGGCACGGGCGCGCGCGCGAGGTGCGTCTCGGGCTCCACGCCGCTGACGGGCAGCTGCGCCTGCGGATGAGCAATGACCTGGGGCCCGGCGCCCAGGTGCCCGACGGTGAGGCCGAACCGGGCTTCGGCCTGCGCGGACTGGCCGAGCGCGCGCTCGCTCGCGGCGGTGGCCTGCGCGCCGCACGTGAGGGCGACCGCTTCCTCGTCGCGCTGCAGCTCCCGGTGCCCGACCTCTCGCGCGCGAGCGGCTCACCCCGAGGTGTGGTCGGCGGCGTCGGCCGCACGGCGACCGGGGTCGCCCGATGAGGGCGGAGACGGCTGCGCTGCGCGTGCTGCTCGTCGATGACCAGCAGCTGCTGCGGCGCGGCCTGACGATGCTGCTGTCCACCGTCACGGACCTCGAGATCGCCGGGGAGGCGGCCGATGGCGCCGAGGCCCTCGCTGTGCTCGACCGTCGGCCTGTCGACGTGGTCCTCACCGACGCCCGCATGCCCGGGATGGACGGCGTCGAGCTCGTGGCCCGCTGCGCCGAGCGGCATCCCCGCCTCCCGGTGCTGCTGCTGACCACGTTCGACGACGACGCGCTGGTGCAGGGCGCGCTCGCTGCCGGCGCGAGCGGCTTCCTGCTCAAGGACACCTCGACCGACGCCCTGGCCGATGCCGTGCGTGCTGTCGCGAGCGGCGGGATGGTGATCGACCCGCGCGTGGCCCGGGCAGCGATGCGTCGGCCCGACGCGCAGGCCGACACCCTCGCCATCCTCACCCGCACCGAGCGCCTGGTCGCCGAGCAGGTGGCCCGGGGCCGCACGAACACCGAGATCGCCGCGGAGCTGGTGCTCGCCGAGGGCACCGTGAAGAACCACGTGAGCGCGCTGCTGCGCAAACTCAGCGCCCGCGACCGCACGGCCCTCGCCCTCGACCTGTACAAGACGCTGGGCGGGTAGCGGCGGGGTCAGTACTCCGCCCGGAAGCTCCGCGCCACCTCCTCGCCCTGCGCGAAGTAGTGGCGGAACGTGTACAGGCACGGCCTCCAGACGCCGAGGTCGATATGGCTGGTGCCGGGAAGGACATGGTCGCTGCGAGCGAGCACCCGGCTCACCGGGGCGTGCACGGCGCTCGCACCGTCCTCGCACGGCATCACCCTCGCCGCATGCGCCTCCAGCTGCACCGGGCACTCGGCGATCCGCGCCGGCGCGCCGTGGTCCGCGGGCACGGGAGTGAAGCCGCCGGCCGACCACTTGTCGCGCACGCTGCGGAACTGCGCTCTCTTGCGGGCCGGCACGGGATCGGCGCCCGTGGTGTCCGCGATGGCCTCGATGCGATCGGCGAGCGAGGCATCGGGAAGGTTGATCACCAGACGCGCCCGGCGGCGCAGGTTCGACATCGCGTGGGAGTCATCGGCGAAGCCCAGCACGTACGTGCGGCCCAGGGCCCAGGCCGAGGAGATCGGGGTGATGTTGCTGGTGCCGTCCTCGTTCAGGGTGGTGACCAGGGCGATCGTCGTGCCGAAGTAGTAGACGCTGGGGTCGATCGAGATGTGCATGGGCGCCAGCCTCGTCCCGGGGCGGTTCGGCGTACGCCGAAGCATGCGGGTGCGAGGATCGCACCATGTCCACCACCGGTCCCTCTGCCCCCGGTCTCGCCGACCTCGCGCGCGCCATGGCCGACGACTCCCGGGCGACCATGCTGCTTGCGCTGCTCGATGGCCGCGCCTGGACCACGGGCGAGCTCGGGACGGCAGCCGGGATCGCCAGGCCCACGGCCACGGAGCACGTCAACCGGCTGCTCGCCGCCGGGCTCGTCGAGGAGCGGCGCCAGGGCCGCCACCGGTACGTGAGGATCGCCGACCCGGACGTCGCCCACGCCGTCGAGTCGCTCAGCGCCCTGGCGGCCCAGCGAGGACTGGTGCGCCCGGCGGCGAGCGCCCTGCGCGCCCAGCGGGCCGATGCCGCGCTGCGCGAGGCCCGCACCTGCTACCGGCACCTCGCCGGACGGCTCGGGGTCGCGCTCGCCGACGCACTGCACGCCCAGCGTCTCGTCGGCCCCGCATGGGAGGTCACAAGAACCGGCGAGGAATGGCTCGAGGCGCACGGGATCGACCCCGGCCGCCCGCGCCGCGGGGTGCTCGTGCAGCCGTGCCTGGACTGGACCGAGCGCCGCGACCATGCCCGGGGCCCGCTCGCGGAGGCACTGCTGACGCATCTGCTCGCCGTGGGCGCTCTCGCGAAGACCACCACGCCCCGGCAGCTGCGGGTCGACCTGACCGTGCCGGTGTGGGACGAGCTCGGCATCGCCTGAGCTCAGCGGACTTCCCAGGCCTCCACGTCCCCGGCCTTCGCGGCCAGCAGCGGGTGGGGAGCGGGGATCTGCCCGTCGGCCGGGAGCTGCTCGAGCCAGTCGGGGGAGCGCTCCTCGCACTTGCGACGCAGATGGGCGAGCTCGTACTGGAGCTGGCCGGTGGTGACGGGGATCGGCGCGGACGAGCGCAGGGCCGACGGATCGCCGGGCTGCAGGATCCGCGTGGCGTCGAAGCGGTAGCCGCGCGCCGTCGCCTCCTCGCGCAGCCCCACCAGGTAGGCACCGATCGCGGCGAGGGGCTCGGGGTGCGCACGGAAGCGCGTGAGCTGAGGATGGCGGGTGTATCCCGTGGTGCCTCCCGCCAGCACCTTCTGCGCGAGCAGCGCCTCGCGCCAGCCGGCGACGAGCGCTGCGCGGTCCAGGATTGAGGGGTGCAGGCTCCACAGTCGCATTCCCCGATCCAAGCACGGCCGGACGGGCCGGGGTGACACGGAGAGCGCGGCCTCCGGGGGAGCTCCTCGCGAGTGCGCGCCCGCGCCGCGGTCGTCCTCCGGCCGTCCGGCGCCGCCTCAGCCGTCCCGGCCGTCGGTCCCACGTCGGATGAGCGCCTCGAGTCCCGTGCCATCGGGGCGGTAGGAGGGGTCGAGCTCTCGCCTCCAGCGCCCGTACTGCATGTACGCCGCGAGCGCCGTCCGCGGGGACAGCGTTCCGTCGACGACCGCGAGCGTTTCCCGGGCGCGAGCATCCTGGGCGGTGGCGAAACGGTGGTGGTCCGTGCCCTCGCGGCGATCCGCCAGGAGCATGCCCTGGACGAGCGTCTCGCGCACTATGCCCAGCGTGAGGTGCAGACCGATGAGCTCGCTGCCGCGTCCGAACCGGGCCGCGGCCAGCGCCGCGTCGAAGCGGATCGCGGCATCGGGCGCCGGCTCCGGCAGCACGACCGGGCCGCCGTCGACCGAAAGGTCCACGGCCCGGCCGTCGACCAGAACCGTCCGCACCACCGCCCGACTTTCCGTGAGGGAGTGCTGGAAGGCCCAGATCGGAGCCCCGAGCACGGCTTCCACATCGACCGGGGCGTCGAGAACGATGCGCACGTCCAGGTCGCTCCACGGGTCCAGGGCGGCGGGATCTGTCGCGGACCCGTGGACCGTGACCTCGGCTCCCGGCAGGGCCGCCCTCATGTGAGCCAGGGTCCGGGCCTGCCAGGCATCCGAGTGCTGCAGCGGGAGAGTCTGGTCCTCGGAGGTCCCGAGAGGCGGCCGGATGCTCGCATCTTCCATGCCGTGAGCCTTCCAGGCGCGCTCGTCATCGGCGAGCGATATCTGAGACCGCGCGAGGCGGGATGTGCGAGGCTCCCGGCATGAGCACCCCGGCGATCCCGGCATGGACCGGCCCGCTCGACGTCTCCGCCCTCGCGATGGACGCCGTCGGGCAGGTGGTCTGCGCCGCGGGCAGGGTCGCCCGGGCCCGAGGTCTCGACGTGCACATCGACACCACGTCCTCCCTGGTCGAGGGCTCGTTCGCGGCGATCGACCACCTGCGTGTGGAGGGCAGGCCGGTTGAGGCCTGGGGCGAGCTCTCGGGCTTCTTCGCGGCCGACGACGGCTGGATCCGCCTGCACGGCAACTATCCGCACCACCAGGCCGCGATCCGTCGTGCGCTCGCCGTCGAGGACCGTGCCGGCGCGGCGGAGGCGATCGGACGTCTTCCCGCTGACGTCGCGGTCCGGCGGATTCTCGAAGAGGGTGGCATCGCCACGACGGTCCGCACCGCGGGCCAGTGGAAGGCGCACCCGCAGGCCCGAGCGATGGCGGAGGTGCCGTGGCGGAGCATCGAGGCGGGGGAGCAGCGCACCGACCCGCCCGTCGGACGCGTGGCCGGACCCGCCCCGTCGGCCCCGCTGCCGCTGGACGGGCTGCGCGTCCTGGATCTCACGCGCGTCGTCGCCGGCCCCATGGCCACCCAGCTCCTGGCCTGCCTGGGCGCCGACGTGCTGCGCATCGACCCGCCCCGTCGGCCCGAGCTGCGCGACGCCTTCCTCGCCAGCGGCATGGGCAAGCACTCGACGTCGCTCGACCTCGCGACCTCGCGACCCGTCCTCGAGACGCTGCTCCGGCGCGCCGACGTCGTGGTGCTCGGCTACCGACCCGGTGCCCTCGCCCGCTTCGGCCTCGCACCCGAGGACCTGCGCGAGCGCTTCGGCCACCTCGTGATCGGGTCCCTCTCCGCGTGGGGCGAGGTGGGCCCGTGGGGAGAGCGTGCGGGCTTCGATTCGATCGTGCAGGCCGCGACCGGCATCGCCGAGGCGTATGCGAGCGGGGGAGCGCAGGAGGCCCCTGTCGGCCGGCACGGACAGAGCGACTCCCGCGCCGGCCGCCCCCGCACGCGCTCCGCGCGGACACCCGGCGCGCTGCCCGTCCAGGCCCTCGACCACGCAACCGGGAACGTGCTCGCCGCCGGCATCCTCGATCTCCTGGCCGACGGGCGGGGCGGCCTGGTCCGCGTGCACCTGCTCGGCGCCGCGCGCGAGCTCATGGGGCGGGGAACGGGGGCGACGACGCCCGGGGTGATGGAGGCGGCTGCGCAGGCGGGCCCGCCGTCCACCACCACCGAGCCGAATGCGCCCTCCCCTGTCACGACGGTCGAGCAGAGCACCGCACACGGAAGGGTCCGCACCGCGCCCGCCCCTCTGCGCCTCGACGGCGCCCCTCTGACCGCCCCCATCGCCGAGTACGGGACCGCGGAGCCGCGCTGGCGATGAGCAGGAAACCGGGTGACAGCACCCGGTCCCGATGACAGTCTCCCGACATGGACCCGGCCAGCTGCCTCTTCTGCTCCCTCCTCGCCGACCCTGACGCCGCCTGGGTGACCCGGGAGGACGGGGCAGACGCCGCCGCGCTGCTGCCCCTGCCCGAGAGTTCGCTGGCACCCGGGCACACGCTCGTGATCCCGGCGGAGCACTGTGTGGGCGTCCATGACGCCTCCCCCCGAGCCCTGCACTCCGTCTCCGACCTCGTCCAGCGCATCGCCCTTGCGATGTTCTCAGGCCTCGGGGCCCACGGGGTCAACGTCCTGAACGCGAGCGGCCCCGCCTCGGGTCAGTCGGTGCCGCACCTGCACATGCACGTCGTGCCGCGGTGGGAGGGCGACGGCCTCGACACCTGGCCCCCGGGCCTCTCGCTCCACGAGATCGCTGGCGACATCCGCATGCGGTTGAGCGAGGCGGTCTCGGACCTCACCTGCGGCGACGACGAGCAGGGAGCCGCGCGCCGACGGTGATCACGCCGCCGCTCGCACCCAGACGGCCAGCTCGTTCCCGCTGGGCTCGCGGACATGGAAGCGCGTGCCGCCCGGGAAGTCGAAGGGCTCGACCGTCACCGTGCCGCCGGCCGCTTCGACCGCTGCGCGTGTCGAGGCGA
This sequence comes from Brachybacterium kimchii, assembly GCF_023373525.1. Lineage (NCBI taxonomy): Bacteria > Bacillati > Actinomycetota > Actinomycetes > Micrococcales > Dermabacteraceae > Brachybacterium > Brachybacterium kimchii. The sequence continues at coordinate 2,903,574 of NZ_CP097218.1, read as the reverse complement.
GATCGTCGACCTCGATGACCACGAGGGGCGCCCCGGGCGCCTCCTCGCCGTCGGCCTGGAAGCCGAGGCTCTGACCCTCGCCGGCCCTCTCCGACCTCTTCGCGGCCACCCGTGTCCGCTTGCCGTCGGATCGTCACCCGCGCTTCCTCAACCCGACATCCGTGTTCACCGGCGCTCGGGTTGGGAGCGCTCCCACAGGTCACGCGAGGTCACGTCGTCGCAGGTCCGTTCATGATTCCTCGGGTTCGCCCGCGCGCCACCGGTGAGCCCCCGCGCGGCCCCGATCATGTCGCCGGCAGGTCATGCCCCCGTCGCCGGGGCTCCCTAGCGTCCGTCGCGGTCCCTCTCCCCATCACCTCCTCAAGGAGTCCCCATGACCTCGACGCCATGGCGCGCCACGACCTTCACCCTCGCCGCGACGCTCTCCCTGGGGCTCTGCCCCGCGATGGCCTCCTCGACGCCGCTGCCGACCGGGCCGCTCGGCACGGGCCCGTCGGTCGAGGCACCCGCTCAGCCCGTCCCCGCCGACGGCGACAGCGCGAAGCAGGCCGCCCGTGCACCGCTGCCGAAGGCGCAGGCCGAGACGCCCGCGCCCGACGTCCTGGACGTCGACCCCTCCCGCGGGAACACCGAGGACGCCACCGGCCGGAAGGCCACCGCCTTCGGCGACGCGCCGAAGGTCTCCACCGACCACGCGCTGGGCCGCGACGTCGCCGCCTTCGACGGCACCAACGCGATCGGCTACGACTTCGCCGACGGCTACGACAAGACCTCGACGGCGCTCACCATGGAGTGCACCATCCGCTTCGACGCCCCGCTGCCCGAGGGCAGCGACGAGGGCTCCGGCAACCTCTGCGGCGCCAAGGAGGGCGGCGGCTACTCGCTGACCGCCTACGGCAAGACCCTCAAGATGATGGTCAACGTCGACGGGAAGTACTACGGGGCCGGCGTCGACATCGAGCAGGGCGTCTGGTACCACGCGGTCGGCGTGTGGGACGGCGACACCGTCTCCCTCTACCTCAACGGCAAGAAGGTCGCCGAGTCGCCCGCCGAGGGCAAGGCCATCACGGCGCCCAAGGACTCCGCCCGACAGTTCTTCGTTGGCGCAGACACGAACTCGACCGGCAAGCCGCAGTTCAACGCCACCGGCTCGGTCGCGAACGCCGCCGTCTACTCGAGGGCCCTGAGCGACGACCAGGTCACCGCGCGCTATGCGGACACCTTCACCCACCGCACCGAGGACCAGGCCGGCTTCACCCTCTCCAGCCCCGCTCCCGGCAAGCAGCTCACCCGTCCCACCACCCTCCAGGGCACCGTCGAGAACGAGGACCTCCTCGCCGGCGACCTCACCCTGAAGCTCGACGGGAAGCCGATCGCCCTCGGCGATGAGATCGGCCCCGGCCTCAAGGCCGGCACCCACACCATCAGCTACTCGGGGAAGGACGCCCTGGGGACGGCCGTGAAGGGCTCGACGGCCTTCACCAGCACCACCATCCCCACGGCGGGCGGCACCACCCAGTCCAGCGGCAGCGGCCAGGCGACGCTCACCGCCCGCGCCACCAGCCCCAGCGGCGCCTCCCTGCGCACCACCTTCCTGCAGGGCGACGTCGCGCAGGCGAAGAACTCCCGCACGGGCACGATCCCCGCCTCCGCCTTCGACGAGAAGGAGGGCGTGGACGGCGACGTGAAGCTCTCCGACGCGAAGGCGACGAAGGACGAGCTGGCCCCGTCGGACGGCACCACCCTGCAGACCGAGAAGACCGATCAGATCCCCGCGCTCTCCACCGAGATCCCCTTCTCCGAGGAGGGCCAGAGCCTCGTCTGGCGCGGTGAGGTCGACCCCGAGCGGGCCGTGCAGCTGCTCGCCCTGAACACCGAGACCGGGCGCTACGAGGTGCTCGACTCGGCGCGCGGCTCCTCCGACGGCCAGGTCGAGCTCGACGGCAGCGCCGCGAAGGCCAACGACGACCACGGCACCATCAAGACGCTGGTCCTGGGCACGGATCCCTTCGCCGACGATCTCGACAAGCCGGTCGACGACTCCTTCGAGGACCCCGACGACTACGACTTCTCGCTGATGCACATCACCGACACCCAGTACCTCTCCCAGGGCGCGACCGCCCGGCCCACCGCGGCCGAGCGCACCGAGTGGGCCGACGCCTACGAGGACTCCTACCGCTGGCTCGCCGAGCACGGCAAGGAGCGCAAGGTCGCCTTCGTCGCCCACACCGGGGACGTCGTGGAGTCCTGGAACTCCGGCGCGACCGACCGCTCCGTGCCGGAGAAGGAGATGCAGTTCGCCGACGGCGCCCAGAAGATCCTCGAGGACACCGGCATCCCCAACGCCGCCATCCCCGGGAACCACGACAACCTGGGCGGGGAGGACGACACCCTGTTCAACGAGACCTTCGGTCCCGAGCGCTACGAGGCGCAGGCGCAGAAGGAGTCCTGGAAGGCAGAGGGCGCGGAGTACCACCCGTGGAAGGAGGGCGACAACTCCAACTCCTACAACCTGTTCAGCGCGGGCGGCGAGGACTTCGTGACCGTCAACCTCGGCTACTCCGTGACGAAGGAGGAGGCCGACTGGGCCGCCGGGATCCTCGCGAAGTACCCGACCCGCAACGGCATCGTCCTCACCCACGCCTACCTCAAGCCCTCGTCCTCGCCCGACGGTCGCGGGGGCCCGTTCTCGGCCGACGGCCAGCTCATCTACGACCGGGTCCTCTCCAAGAGCCCGAACGCGGACCTGGTGCTCTCGGGCCACGAGCACGGTGTGAACATCAGCGTGCGCAAGGACGTGGGCCAGAAGGGCAACGACGTCACCGAGCTGCTGGCCGACTACCAGTTCTACGAGGTCGGTTCCGACGAGCTGGGCCTCACCGAGGAGGGCGGCTACGGCAAGGACACGGGCCTGCGCTTCGGCGCCAGCTTCTTCCGCCTCCTCCAGTTCGACCTCGACAAGGGCGAGGTCAGCGTCGACACCTACTCCCCGTACCTCGACAACTTCGGGGCCCACGAGTACGACACCAAGGGGCGGTACGACGGCCGTGAGGACGACTTCCGCGTCCCCGTCCAGTTCGACGGCCGCACCACCGCGTTCACGACCGACGCGATGATGGGCCTGACCCCGACGACGAAGACCATCGACGAGGTCACGCACGAGTCGGGCGAGGACGCGAAGGTCACCTGGAAGGGCCTGAAGGACGGGAAGGCCTACGGCTGGTTCGCCGTGACCCGCGACGTGTCGCGGGCGGCCGATCCCGAGGCCGACCGTCGCACCGTGCTCAAGCACGGCGGCGGCTCGGGCTCCGGCTCGGGCGACCTCACCGAGGGCATCGTCCAGCACGGCGTGTTCACCGGCACCGGCGAGTCGCAGCACGACGACGGCAACCGCCCCGGGAAGGGCCACGACAAGGGCCACGACAAGGGCCACGGGAAGGGCAAGGGCCACGGCAAGGGCAAGGGCGGTTCCGGCCACGGCAAGGGCCACGGCCGCAGCTGATCACCGACCCACTCCCTGTCGGCCTCCGCCGACCACGGCGCCCCGAGGACCAGGTCCTCGGGGCGCCGTCGTGGTCAGGTCTGCTGAGCTCAGGTGCGGCGCGCTCAGCTCTTCCGGCGCATGCTCGAGGGCGCCCGGGTCAGCTCGATGCGGTCCTCGCGGAACTCGAGCATGCAGCCGCAGTCCACGCACTCCAGCGCGATCGCGCCGTCGTCGAGGAACTCGGCACCGAAGTGCAAGGAGGCACGGGAGGCGAGCGCGACCCGCTGCCAGCGGAATCGGTCGGCGGCGCAGTGATAGCAGGTCACCGCCTTCGAACCCGCGACGGCGGTGACGACCATGTCGCGCACCGCACGCAGCTGCTTCGCGTCCATCGGCGTATGCCTCCTGCCCCTCCGGCCGTCCGTCGCGGTCTCTTCCGCCTCGTCTACCTGGTCAGTCCTCGACGGGCACGAGCTCGACGCGGCCGTCCTCGAACTCCTGCATCTTGCCGCACTGCACGCAGGCCAGCGCGATCGCCTCGGGGCTGAAGGCCGCGAAGCCGAACAGCTCGGAGGTGCCGGAGTTCAGCAGCACGCGCCGCGAGCGGAACTGGTTGCCCTCGCAGTGCCCGCACACGATCTGCGTGCCTGCGGCGCCCGCGATGAAGATCTCGTCCTTCTTGGCCATCGGTGCCCCCTCGGATCGATCAGTTCTGCCTCTCACCCTGCCATGACCCGGCGGCCCCCTGCAGCAGCTCGGCGGACGTCGTCAGCCGGACCTGCGGCGCGTACAGACCCATGACCTGCAGGGCCGTCGTGGCATTCTCGCCCGTCGAGGCGGCGCAGGCGTCGGTCACCACGCGCACGCGCGCCCCGGCGTCGGCCGCGGCGAGGGCGGTGGAGAGCACGCAGCAGTCGGTCGAGACACCGGTCAGCAGGAGGTCGGGGTGCGGTCCGACGACCTCCTCGAGCCCGGCGCCCCACTTGCCGAACGTGGGCTCGTCGACGGTCGGATGCGCGGTGAGACCGTGGGCGGCCCCGACGAGATCGAAGAGCGGATCCTCCGGGGCGACGTCGGCGAAGGGCCAGGCGGCGAAGTAGTCGGCCCAGGACCCCGAGCGGTCGGCCGTCGGCAGCCAGCGGGTCACGACCGTGCGCTCGGGGCCCACGTGCGCCGCGAGGAGCGCGATGCGCTCCATCGCCTGGTCGAAGAACGGCGAGGACCACTTCGAGGACGGGTCGGCGAAGATCCGCTGCGGATCGACGACCACGAGCCAGGGGGAGGGGGACGACACGGGGTCGTCGGGGTGCGGATGCGCAGGCTGCGAGGTCATGGGACTCCTTCGTCGTGAGGCGGACGGCGCGCGGGATGCCGATGACCGCGCCGAGCGGAGCCCCAGACTATGACCCGCAGCCCCTGCCGCGCCGCCCGGTTGCCCGGGTCTCGGAGTCGCCCGAGCGCTTCGCACCTCACCGCCCGCGGCGCGTGAGCCCGACCTCCTGGTGGCGGATGCGCGGGCGGCGGAACACCATCGCGACCGCGAAGGACAGCACGAGCGCGAGCAGCACGCCCAGGTTCGAGTACGCCCACGGGCCGTCCCAGTAGGCGCCGTCGGGCGCATCGATGAAGGTGCCCAGGCCCAGCGGCTCGAGCAGGTAGCCCTGCCAGTCGTTGTACGACGCGTCGGAGTACTGGTTGACCACGAGGCCCCAGCCCAGCGCCGAGGTGACCACGAGGGTCGCGATCGAGGTCCAGTCCACGGCCCCGTAGCGTCCGCGGGCGTCGAACAGCGAGGTCTCGTCGTAGTCGGTGCGGCGGGTGAGCACGTCGGCGATGAGGATGCCGGCCCAGGAGGCGATCGGCACGCCGAGCGTGACCAGGAAGCTCTGGAAGGGGCCGATGAAGCTGCCCGCGAAGAACACCACCCAGATGGTGCCCGCGGTGAGGATCGCGCCGTCGACGAACGCGGCCGCCGGTCGGGGGATGCGGATGCCCAGGCTCAGCAGCGTCAGGCCCGAGGAGTAGATGCCGTTGACCGCGCCGGAGACGAGGGTCAGCACGGCGACGATCCAGAAGGGGATCAGCGCCCACAGCGGCAGCAAGGTCACGAGCGTCCCCACCGGGTCGTCGCCGATCTTCGCCATCACGTCGGCGTCGGAGCCGGCCAGCAGCAGTCCGAACACCACGAGGATCACGGGGGCGGCCGAGCCGCCGATCGTGTTCCAGGCGATGATCGCGCCGTCGGACGTCGCGCGGCGCTGGTAGCGGGACCAGTCGGCCGCGATGTTGATCCAGCCCAGACCGAAGCCGGTCATCACCATCACCAGCGCGCCGATCATCTTCTGCACGTTCCCGCCCGGGGCCGCCATCACCGCGGAGAGGTCGATGTGGGGGATCGTGAGGATCATGAACAGGATCGTCATCGCGCCTGTCGCCCAGGTCAGCACCGACTGGATCCGCATGATCGTGTGATAGCCCAGCACCGAGGCGGTCACGATGATCGCTGCGATCGCGAGGGTGGCGATGACCAGCACCGTCGTCCCGGAGGCGAGGCCCAGGGCCTGGAACACGGTCGCGGTGGCGAGCACGGCGGAGATCGCGAGCGAGGTCTCCCAGCCGATCGAGGTGAGCCACGAGATGATCCCCGGCAGCTTCTGACCGTGCACGCCGAAGGCGGCGCGGGAGAGCACCATCGTCGGTGCGCTGCCGCGCTTGCCCGCGATCGCGATCAGGCCGCACAGGGCGAAGCTGACGACGATCCCGATCACGGCGACGACGACCGCCTGCCAGAAGGAGATCCCGAAGCCCAGCACGTAGGCGCCGTAGCTCATGCCGAACACCGACACGTTCGCGGCGAACCACGGCCAGAACAGCTGGTGGGGCTTCGCGGTGCGCTCGGACTCGGCGATGATCTCGATGCCGGTGGTCTCGACCAGCGGAGAGCCGACGGGGCCGGCGGGTCCGACGGGGCCGACGGAGGAGTCGGACGGGCCGACGGGGCGGGGATCTGCGGACGACATCGTCGCCTCCGGGGTGTGTGGTCACGCGGGCGGACCGCGCTGCAGGGACGGGGTGCATGCCATGCGCCCCGGCCGACGCGCGGTCCGACCAGGGGACAGCGGGAGACCCATCATCCCACCCGGGAGGGCGCATGAGAGATTGCAGGCAATCGACGGGACACCCGGGACCGCAGGCGGTCAGTCGTCCTATCGTGGAAAGCCGTGCGCCCCTCTCTCCCCGATCCCCGGTCCCTCAGCGGGCATGTGTCCTCGACCGCCCGCAGCATGGTCACGCTCGGCCCGGGCAGGGCCGACCTCGCGCCCGCCGTGAGGATCGCGGTCTCGCTCGCGGCGCCGCTCGTGATCCTGCTGCTGAGCGGTCACATCCAGTGGGCGATGTTCGCCTCCTTCGGCGGGTTCACCTCCATCTACGCGCGGTACGTGCCGACCGCGATCCGCGTGAGCCACCACGTGCGCGTGGGCGTCCTGCTGACGATCTGCGTGGGCATCGGCGCCCTGCTCTCCCAGCTCGCGGCCGCCGACGTGCTCGGCCACGGGATGCACCTCGCCCTGACCACGGTGGCCGGGGCTCTCGCCGCCGCGATCGGCTCGGTGCTCGTGATGAGCAAGGGCCTGCGTCCGACGGGGGCCGTGTTCCCCGTCTTCGCGGTCACCGCGGTCTCCAGCGCCCCGTCGGTCGCCTCCTGGTGGCTCGCCCTCCTGATCGCCGGCGCCTCGGCCGGATGGTGCGTGCTGCTGGGATTCCTGGCTCGCTGGACGGGCGAGGCGAACGTCGACGCCGCAGCCCCGGACACCTCGGGCATCACGGGCAGGATGCGCCGCCAGGAGTTCGCCCGCTACGGCTTCGCCGCGCTGGTCAGCGGCATCATCGCGTCCCTCACGGGGATCCCCTCCCCGTACTGGGCGCAGGTCGCGGCCGTCGTCCCGCTCTCGGCGCCCGGTCGGCGCCTGCAGGTGGAGCGCGGGCTGCACCGGATCGTCGGGACGGCCCTGGGCGTGGGGGTGACGGCGTTCCTGCTCTCGTTCCCCAGCCAGCCCTGGCAGCTGCTGGTGTGGGTCATCCTCATGCAGTTCCTCGCCGAGTTGTTCGTGCTGCGCAACTACTCGCTGGCGCTCGTGTTCATCACGCCGCTCGCGCTGCTGATGGTGCAGCTGGCGAGCCCGCGGCCCGTGGGATCGCTGCTCGCCGCGCGCGTCTCGGAGTCGGCGATCGGTGCGGTCGTGGGCATCGGCACGGTGCTGCTGGCCGTCGCCCTCGAGCGCCGGCGGGCCCGGCGCCTCGGCGCGGCCTGACGGACGCCACGGGCGGCGCCGCCGGCGGCCTCGACACAGGAAGCAGACGGGCGAGGCCTACCGATCAGCGCCCGACAGGCTCTGCATAGGGTGTTGCCCGTGACCACCACGATCGCCGAGACCACCCTGCTGGCCGCCCTCGACCGCACCTATCGCGGGCGCCCGGCGAAGCCGTCGATCTATCGCCGCCTGCACGAGATGCTCGATCCCGAGGAGACGGTCCACTGCGTCGCCGACGGGTACCGCGACTACACGAGCGAGCATCTGCTGCTGCTCACGGATCGTCGGGTGCTGCTGGTCAAGGCGCCGATCCCAGGCCGCTGGAAGGCGATGCGCGACGTGCCGGCGACGGCGGTGCTGGGAGGGCGACAGGTCACCGGGACGCTCACAGCGGCGTCCGTGGAGATCGGGGTGCAGGGGCAGAAGCCGGTCACGATGAAGATCGGCAGCCACGAGGCCGCGGCCGAGCTGCTGCGCACCCTCGAGGCGCTGCGTGCCGGCGCCGCCCCGGGAAGATCCGCGGAGGGCAACGGCGCCCTGCCGGAGACCGACGGGGGCGCCACGGCCGTGTCCGTCCCCTCCGAGGTGCAGGGGCTGCTCGCGCGGGGCGAGCGGGTGCACAGCGTCTTCGAGGGCTGGTCGACGTGGTCGAGCGAGCACCAGCTGCTCGTGCTCAGCGACCACCGAGTGCTGCTCGCGGGTGAGCAGACGCCGGGGAGCTGGATCACCCAGCGGGAGACCGCGGCGCCGTCGGTCACCGGCGTGCGCAGCGCGGGAGGGACGGCCCTGAAGGCGGCCTCGGTCACGGTCGAGGTGCGGGACCAGAAGCCGATCAGCCTGGGCAAGGGAGCAGCGGAGCCGGCGCAGGCCTTCGTGCAGACGCTCGAGGGCCTGCTGCGCCAGGGGCGCGGGCCGGCACTGCGCTGACCGCTCGGCACGGGAAGCCGATGCGGCCCGCGCTACGGTGACCCCGTGAACCACGCCGACCCGACGCATGCCGAGCAGACGTTCTTCGCCGTCATGCAGCGCAATGACGAGCCGCGCGACGTGTGGGACCTGAACCTTCCTGAGAAGATCCTCGATCCGGACGAGACCGTGATCGACGTGAAGGTCGGGGACACGACCTCCGATACGAACCCGCTGCTGATCGCCACTGACAGGAGGGTGCTCCTCGCGAAGGAGGGCTCCATCAGGTCGTGGAGGGTCCTCAAGCAGGCGCCGGCGGCGGAGGTCGTCGGCGTCGATTACAAGCCCACCCTGTTGTCGGGGAAGCTGCGCGTGCACCTGCGCGACGGGTCCGCCATCACGCTCGTTACCGCCACGAAGGGCCATGCTGAGCGCTTCGTCGCGACCATGCGGGGCCTGCTGGATGGCGCTCAGCGTTCGCGGCACTGACGCCGACGAAACACGCGGGCCCCTTCCGGCCCGGCCCGGCGCGTCCCCCCGCTACGGTGGCCCCGTGAGCCTTGCCGACCCGACACACGCCGAGCAGACCTTCTTCGCCGTTCTGAACAAGAACGACGAGGCAAAGAACGCGCTCACCGTCGATCTGCCGGAGCGGGTCCTCGATCCGGAGGAGACCGTCCTCGACACGAAGGTCGGCGACATCCAGAACGACACCACCCCGATCCTCCTGGCGACCGACCGACGCGTCGTGCTCACACGCCGACGTGCGTTCGGCTCGTGGAAGATCCTCAAGCAGGCGCCGGCGGCGGAGGTCGTCGACGTCGACTTCAAGCCCACCCTGCTGTCCGGGAAGCTGCGCGTGCACTTGCGCGACGGAACGCAGATCGTGCTGTCGACAGGGACGAAGGACCACGCGCAGCGGTTCGTCTCCACGATGCACGGGCTGCTCGGGCGCTGAGAGCGCCGCACTCCGCCCCGCCACCGGCGAGATCGGCCGGCCGACTGCCTCAGAGCCTGCGCACGACCTCGAAGGTCTCGCACACCACCTCGGTGTCGTCGTCGATCACGATCCGGGGCTCCCCGAGCCCCGCGATGAACTCGACCGAGCCCCAGAACTCCTCGTGGCCCTCGCGCCAGGCCGCGGCGTCGGGATGGCCCTCGCCCTCGGCGCGCGCGTGGCCGTCGGTGACGTCGGCCAGCCGCACCACTTGCACGCCGGTCGCGCGGATCACCGCGACGGGGCGCTCGTCGGAATCGACCACCGCCTCCTCGGCCCCGACGACGGGCAGGGGCGCGCCCTCGCGCACGTACTCCTCCCGCAGCGAGGCGGTCGCGGTCTTCGCGCCGGACAGGATCGCCCCGACCAGCTGGTCCCTCAGGGGGCCCGGGAAGGCGAACTCGGCGAGGGGGAGTGCGGCATCGTGCGCCGCGTCGTGCGCGTCCATCAGAACCAGTCCGTCCCGCGCAGCCTCCGCGGCCGCGCATCGGGGTCGTCGGCGATCTTGTAGACGAGCCGGCCCAGCGGCAGCTCCCGTGCGGGGATCGGCGTCTGCACGTACCGGCGCAGGCGCCCCGCGGGCCGCGGGCCCTGCTTCCCGCCGTCGTGCCAGGCGTCGAGCCGTGCGGCGCTCTCCTCGAACGCCCGCACCATGGCGTCCGGGTCCACGAGGTCTGCGTCGTCACCGTCGGCCCGATCCAGGTGCTCGCGCGCGAGCTCGAGACGCACGTCGCGGGGGAGGACCCGGGCGAGGTCGTCGTCGGAGCGCAGGCGCGTGGGCTCGCGCGGATCCTCACGCTGGTCCACGAGCGCGCACGCGATCTCGGTGTCGTAGGTCCAGGAGCGCAGGTTCACGTTGTCCGAGCCCACGGTCATCCAGACGTCGTCCACGAGGCACACCTTCGAGTGCACGTACACCGGTGTGCCGTCGTGGTTCTCGATCCCGAACACGTGCACGCGCTCGCCGCCCGCCTCGTGCAGCAGGTCCAGGGCGGCGTTCCGCGAGCTCATGGCGCTCGCGTTCGCGATCGTCGTGTCCGCGGTGGTGAAGGTCGACAGGACGATCACCAGGTGGGTGCCGGGGTGCTGGCGCAGCGCGTCGGCGAAGCACGAGAGCACCTCGGGCGACCAGATGTACTGGTCCTCGAGGTAGATGATCCGCTCGGCGCGCGGGACCGCCTTCACGTAGGCGCGGGCGATGCTCCGCTCGCCCGAGGGCGCGAAGGGGAAGCGGGGTCGCTTGTGCGGGTAGGTGCGCAGCACCTGCACGTCGACCGTGCCCGAGGGGTCCGGATCGGGCTCCTGCAGCGGGAGCGGCTCGGCGTGCTGGTCGTCGCGGTGGATGCGCGCCTGGATTCGTGAGAGCGGGTCCAGGGAGGGCGGTGTCGGGTCCTCCCAGCGCTCCCGGAAGGTCGCCTCGAGGTCGCCGACGGCGGGCCCGCCCACCTCGACCATGAGGTCGTGCCACGCGGGGGTCCCGCCCCAGATCGCGCCCATCGAGACGGTCTGCGGATCGCCCAGGTGCCGGGCGTCGTCGCGGCGGGTGTGGCACAGGTCGATGCCTCCGCAGAATCCCGCGTCCCGCTCGGGATGCCCGGGGTGGCGCAGCACCAGGAACTTCTGGTGCTGGGAGCCCAGCGGCAGCACGCGCTGGTCGAGGATGACCTCGCCGCCGGCCGCCCGCACCGTGTCCGCGAGGCTGCGGTTCTCCTCCTCGGAGTAGTGGATGGAGTCCAGGTGCGAGCGCCAGAACAGCGCCTTGACGATGACGCCGCGGCGGGCGGCGTCGGCGATCAGCTCGACGATCGTGAGCTCGTCCTCGCCGACCCTCTCGTCCGGATCGCCGCGCCAGTCGGTGAACAGCAGCAGGTCGCCCGGTCCCTGGGCGGTGATCAGCTCCCGCAGGCGCGCGAAGTAGTCGGCGCCGTGCACGTGCACCCGGGCCGTGTTGCCGCTGGTCAGCGCCCGTCCCTCGTGCCGGTGGTCGAGGCGCGTGAAGGTGTTGCCGCGCTCGATCGTCGAGAGGAACCAGTCGTCGGTGCTCATCCGTCCATCACACACCATCGCCCTGTGCGCGCGGGGCTAGGCTGGGACGGGCCCTCGGGCCCGCCATTCCGTCACTCCGCAACCGATGAAGGGCGAGCGCTCATGACGGCATCCGCGTCGCGCCGCGGCACCGGCAGCATCCCCGCGAGCACCGCACTGCTGACCGACATGTACGAGTACACGATGCTCTCGGCCATGGTCGAGGACGGTAGCGTCCACCACGAGGCCGTCTTCGAGGCCTTCGCCCGTCGCCTCCCCGAGGGCCGACGCTTCGGCCTGTTCGCGGGCCTCGGCCGCCTGCTTCCTCTCCTCGAGGACTTCGCGCCCGACGCGGAGGACCTCGCCTACCTGCGCGAGGTCGGAGCGATCACGGAGGCGACCGCGGAGTACCTGCGCGACTGGAGCTTCACCGGCACCATCACCGCCCTGCCCGAGGGCAGCCTGTACTGGCCGCACACGCCGCTGCTCACCGTGCACGGGACCCTCGGCGAGTGCCTGCTGCTGGAGACGCTCGTGCTCTCGGTGCTGAACTTCGACTCGGCGATCGCCTCCGCCGCGGCGCGCATGGTGATCGCCGCGGGGGATCGCCCCCTCATCGAGATGGGCTCGCGCCGCGTCCACGAGGAGGCGGCCGTGGCCGCCGCCCGGGCCGCCTGGATCGCGGGCTTCGCGACCACCTCGAACCTGGAGGCCGGCAGGCGCTTCGGCGTCCCCGTCGCGGGCACCGCCGCCCATGCCGCGACGCTCGCCCGGCCCACGGAGCGCGACGCCTTCGCGGCCCAGATCGCGACCTACGGGCCGGGCACCACGCTGCTCGTGGACACCTACGACATCCCCGCGGGCATCCGCACCGCGGTCGAGGTCGCCGGGACCGGGCTCGGCGCCGTGCGCATCGACTCCGGGGACCTGATGACCGTCGCCCCCGCCGCCCGCGCCCAGCTCGACGCGCTCGGCGCGACGAGCACCCGCATCACCGTGACCAGCGATCTCGACGAGTACGCGCTCGTCCACCTCGCCGGCGCCCCGATCGACGGCTACGGCGTGGGCACGCGGGTCGCGACGGGCTCGGACCATCCGACGGCGGGCATGGTGTACAAGCTCGTCGCCGTGGGCGACGGTCCCGGCACGCCGCTGCGCAGCGTCCAGAAGCTCTCGGCCGACAAGGGGTCGACCGGCGGCGCGAAGACCGTCTCCCGCTTCCCCGACGGCCGCGAGGTCTGGACCCTCGACGGCTCGGTGCCGGAGGGCGCGAGGCCCGTGCACGTCGACGTGATCCGCGACGGCGTCCCGCAGCGCGTCGCGAGCGCCGAGGAGGCGCGCGAGGTCGCCGCCGTGAGCCTCGCGAGCCTTCCCGCGCGCGCCCGCGAGATCAGCGAGGGCCAGGCCTTCCGCGCCAGCGAGCAGTGGGACGAGGCGGGGACGGGCGACGCGGGGGAGAGGATCGACGGGGGAGAGACGGCCGACGCGGAAGAATCGCCGCGCGACGGAGTGGCGGCCGACGCACCCCGCACCCTCGTCGTCGTCGACGTGCAGAACGACTTCTGCGAGGGCGGCGCCCTCGGCGTGACCGGCGGGAACGCCGTCGCCGAGCGCATCGCCGCCCACCTCTCCGAGCGCGCCGGCGACTACCGCCGCGTGGTCTTCTCCCGCGACTGGCACCTCGCCGAGGGCGACAACGGCGGCCACTTCGCCCTCCCGCCGTCCGCGCCCGACTTCGTGGACACCTGGCCCGTCCACTGCGTGCAGGGCACCTGCGGCGCCGAGTACCACCCGGCGATCCTGGGGGCCCTCGAGCGGCTCGTCGGCAGCGGCGCCGAGGTCGTCCACGTGGTGAAGGGCGAGGGGGCCCCCGACTACAGCCTCGCCCAGGGCCGCGTGGCAGGCGTCGACGGCGGCGCCCCCGCCGGCGGCACCGACCTGCCCTCCCTGCTCACGGGAGATGTCGACGTCACCGGCCTGGCCTTCGACTACTGCGTCGCCGCGAGCGCCCGCGACATCGCCGCGCTGCCCGGCGCGGGCACCGTGCGGGTCCTCGGGGACCTCACCGCCGCCGTGCATCCCGAGGCCGATGCGGAGACCGTGCAGCACCTGACGGAGGCGGGGATCCGGACGGTCTCGCCCGCACGCTCCGCCGCCCCGACCGACTCCCGGAAGGACGCCTGAGATGCCCGGCAACACCGCTCCCGCCGGCTACGACGCCAGCAAGCACCCGCCCTTCGCGGTGACGGTCGACCTCGCCGTGTTCACCATCCGCTCGGGCGCCCTCAGCGTGCTGCTCGTGCGGCGCGGCGCCGACCCGTACGAGGGCAGCTGGGCGCTGCCCGGCGGCTTCATCGAGCCCGACGAGGACGCCGCGACCGCGGCGGCGCGCGAGCTCGTCGAGGAGACCGGCATGGACACCGCCGGCTACCACCTCGAGCAGCTGCGCACGTACTCGGCGCCCGACCGCGACCCGCGGATGCGCGTCGTCTCCGTCGCCCACCTGGCGTTCGCCCCCGACCTGCCGGATCCCACGGCGGGCGACGACGCGGCGTTCGCGCGCTGGTGGGGCGTCGAGGAGATCCTCGAGGACCCCGACGCCCCGCAGCTCGCCTTCGACCACCGCGAGATCCTCACCGATGCCCTCGAGCGCGTCCGCGCGAAGGTCGAGTACACGACCCTGGCCACGCAGTTCCTCTCCGAGCCGTTCACGCTCGCGGAGCTGCGCAGCGTCTACGGCGCCGTCTGGGGAGCCCTCCCGGACCGCGGCACCTTCATCCGCAAGGTGCTCTCGACCGACGGGTTCGTGGTGCCCGACGACCGCTCCGTCGACGGCACGCCCACCGGCAGCCCGCACCCCGCGCTCTACACGCGCGGCGAGGCCACGGCCCTGCAGCCGGCCCTCCTGCGCCCCCGCGCGGGAGACGAGGTCTGGGAGGGCTTCGGCGAGGTCTGAGGCGGGAGCCCCTCAGCCCACCAGCGCGTCGATCTGGTCGATCGACTCGCGCGAGCCCTCCTCGACGCCCATGTCGATGACCTGCTGCAGGCCCTCGCGCGTGGGGTGGATCGAGACGTAGACGGCGCGGGTGCCGCCGTCCGCGGCCTCGAAGGTGGCGGTGTTCTCGGCGACCGGGAGGTCGGTGTTCACGGCGAAGCCGTTCTCGGCGTCCGCGAATCCGTCGCGGTAGCGGAAGAAGCGGGGCTCGTCGACCTCGAGGATCTCCCAGAAGCCGCCGAGCTTCTCGCCCTCGGGGCTCGTCATGTAGTAGTTCATGCGGCCGCCGGGCGTGAGGTCGTGGTCGACGAAGGTCGCGGGGTACGTGGGCGGGCCCCAGATCCTCTCGAGCTGGCGCGGGTCGGCGTAGATCTGCCAGATGCGCTCGACGGGTGCGTCGAACTGCGCGGTGATGGTGATGGTCAGGGCGTCGAGGTCAGTGGTGATGTCGGTGACCGGCATGGTGGTCCTCCTGGTCGGGGCCGTCGGCGAGCAGGTCGTCGATGCGGCTGATGCGGTCGCGCCAGATCTCCTCGAGATCGCGCAGCAGGGCGGCGGCCGATCCGACCGCCGCGACGTCGCCCCGGGCGAGGGATTCCCGCCCCTGGCGGCGCCTGGTCACGAGCCCCGCGCGCTCCAGCACGGCCACGTGCTTCTGGACCGCGGTGAGGCTCATGTCGTACTTCGGCGCGAGCGCCGACACCGACTTCTCCCCGACCAGCACGCGCCGCAGGATGTCCCGCCGCGTGCGATCGGAGAGCGCATGGAACAGCGCATCCGCGCGGTCCTCGTCGATGTCGAGCACACGCACAACTTACAACCGAATGGTTGCAGGTTGTCAAGGGGTGCGAGTGTACGCGCGACCCCTTGCCTGTTGACCGAGCGGTCAATAGGGTGGCCGCATGGTCGCATCGCCCCGCCTCCCGCTCGCCTCCACCCTCGCCGCCGTCTACCTCGTGCTCGTGCTCGTGACGATCCCGGCGCTCGTCGTCCTCGCGGTCCTCGCCCCGCACCTCGCACCGGTCGAGGCCTGGATCCATGCCGTGATCGTCCTGCTGCTGGGGGTGCTGCTCCCGCTGCGGCTGCGCCGGGCCGCCACCGGCTCCCGCTCCGCACTGCGCGCGGCCGGCATCATCGCCGCCGTGCTGCTGCTGGCCAACGTCGTCGAGGCGCTGGTCCCCGGCCTCTTCCCGGTCTGGATGCGCGCGGAGATGATCGTCATCGCGGTGCTCATGGCCGGCGTCGTCACCGGCGTGAGCCTCGAGGCCGCCCGCACGAGCCCCGGCGGACGGGCCGCGTGATGGCGGGCCGCCGGCTCCCGCCCGACCAGCGTCGCGCCCAGATCGTGCAGGCGACCATCGATGCCGTCGCCGCCCGCGGCTTCGCGGCCAGCAGCCTCGAGGTGATCGCCGCCCGGGCGGGCGTCTCCAAGGCGCTCGTCGCCCACTACGCCACCTCCCGCGACGCGCTCATGGCCGAGGCCGCGCGGACCGCGCTCGTCCAGCTGCGCAGTCAGGTCGCGCAGGGGCTCGACGCGGAGGTCGACGCCGCGGCCTTCCTGCGCGCGGCGATCAGGGGAGCGGCGCGGCTCGCCCGCACCCACGAGCGCGAGCTCGCGGCCCTCGAGCAGATCGTCGCCGGCCTGCGCGACGAGGACGGCGGGCCGGTGCTCGGCATCGCGGACATGGAGGAGACCTTCGAAGGGCAGGAGGGCGTCTTCGCCCGAGGACAGCGCGACGGGGTCATCCGGGCCGGGGCGGATCTGCGCACCCTCGCCCTCGTCTACGAGGGCGCCGTCGAGGCCATGGTCTCGCACCTGCGCGCCCATCCCGAGGCCGACGCCGACGCCTTCGCCGAGGGCGTCGCCGACGTGCTGCTGTCCGGGATCGCGGGGCGGGACTGACGGCTCGACGCCCGGGCCCGACGGGTCAGTGCGCGGGCAGCTCGCCCTCGCCGGGCGTGACGCGCAGGTCCGCCTCGTCGATCGCCACGTCGTTGATCGAGGCCTCGCGGCGGCTCATGTACCCGAGGTCGTCGAACTCCCAGAGCTCGTTGCCGTAGGAGCGCCACCACTGGCCGTCGGCGTCGTGCCACTCGTACTGGAAGCGCACGGCGATGCGGTCGTCAGTGAACGCCCAGAGGTTCTTGCGCAGCCGGTACTCCTGCTCGCGCTCCCACTTGCCGCGCAGGAACTCGATCACCTGCTCGCGGCCGACGAGGAACCGGTCGCGGTTCCGCCACACGGTGTCCTCGGTGTACGCGCCGGCGACGCGCTCGGGGTCGCGGGTGTTCCACGCGTCCTCGGCGGCCTGGACCTTCGCCCGCGCGGTCTCCTCGGTGAAGGGCGGCAGCGGAGGGCGCGGGGCCGGATCGGTGCTCGTGGGGTCGCTGCTCGCGGGATGTGTGCTCATCGTGCGTCTCCTTCGTCGTCCCACACCGGCGGCGCGGGGTCGTACTCGATGCCGTGCTGCACGTCCCGGCCGCGCTGCGGGGAGACGAGGCGCCCCACCAGGTGCAGCGCCATGTCGATCCCCGCGGAGACCCCGGCCGAGGTGACCACGTCCCCGTCCTCCACCCAGCGCTCGCCCTCGCGCACGTCGATGCTCGGATCGATCTCGCGCAGCAGGTCGACGGAGCCCCGGTGGGTGATCGCGGGACGGTCGCGCAGCAGCCCGGCGGCCGCATAGACGAGAGATCCGGTGCACACGCTCGTCATCAGCTCTGCGGTGCCGGCGATCCGGCGCACCCGCTCGAGGTGTGCCGCGTCCTTGAACAGCGCCCGGGTGCCGCGGCCGCCCGGGTGCAGCAGGACGTCCACGTGCTCGAGGTCCTCGAGGGCGGTCGTCGGCGTGATGACCATGCCCTTCGCGGCCGTGATCGCGCTGCCGCCGACGCTCGCGGTGGCCACCCGCCAGCCATCATCGGGATGGTTCTGCGTCCAGTACGAGAGGGCCTCCCAGGGGCCCACGGCGTCGAGCTCCTCGACGCCGTCGAACAGGAGGATGGCGAGAGTGCGCGCGGTCATGGCTCGATCCTCGCGCGGGGCGGCCGCGAGCACCAGGGGTCGGGCGCGCCGACCTGCCCGCCGAGGTGCTCGCCGCTACTCGCCGACCTCCCCGTCGATCGACTCGCGCAACAGGTCGGCGTGGCCGTTGTGGCGCGCGTACTCCTCGATCATGTGGGTCATGATCCAGCGCAGGCTCGGGCTGCGCCCGTCGGGGAACCGGCGCTTCGCGGCGATGCCCAGCCCGCCCTCCTCGTACGCCCGGGCGGCGAGCTCGCGGGCCCGCTCGACCGACGCGGTCCACAGCGCGCGCACCTCGTCGGGGTCGTCGACGACCGCGGTCTCCCACTCCCACTCGGGTCGGGCCCTCCAGTCGACGGACGCCCAGGGCTCCCGCAGCGGTTCGTCGTGCAGGTCGCGGCTGAACCAGTCGTCCTCGACGTAGGCCAGGTGCTTCATCATCCCCGCGAGCGTCATCGGGCTCGGCGGGAGGGTGCGTGCGAGCTGCGCGGCGTCGAGGCCCCGGCACTTCCAGGCGAACGTGGCCCGCTGGTAGTCGAGGAATCCGCACAGGGTCCCCCACTCGTCGGCGTCCAGGGGCGGGTCGAGGCGGCCGTGCTCGTCGAGTTCCGGTGTCATGCTCCGCGAGCCTAGACCCGGGGTCCGACGGGCCCGTGGCCGCCCGCCCGTCGGCCCGTCGCGGACCGCTCACCGGCCGACCCTTGCGCCGCCACCCGGGTTCGCTTAGCCTCCCCTTAGTTGATACCCATAACTTCGAGGACGGGAGGGCGCCGATGGCGCGCGTCGGCGGACGGCCCCCGCAGATCCGGAGCGAGGACATCGTCCGCGCCGGGCGCGAGCTGGGACTCGAGCGCCTGAGCCTGAACGCCGTCGCCGAGCGCCTCGGCGTGACCTCGACAGCGCTCTACCGGCACGTCGAGGGGCGGTGGGGCCTCGAGCGCCTGGTGGGGGAGAGCATCCTCGCCGACATCGAGCTCGAGGACGACCCCGCCCACAGCACCGAGCGCCACCTGCTGAGCTTCGGGATGCAGCTGCGCGCCGCCATCCTCGCGAGCCCCGGCCTCGCGAGCTACGTGCAGACCCTCTTCCCGCGCGGCGAGAACGGCCGCCGGCTGCTCGCGACGGAGGTCGAGGCACTGGGTCGACGCGGCTACGACGCCGACGCCGCGATCGTGCTCGCGACCGCGGTCGCCTCGGTCGCCATCGGCTATGCCGCCGCCGAGGAGACCCGCAGGCGGCACGAGGAGGGCCTCAGCTCGCAGCAGCTCGCGGCCGAGGCCCAGCTGCGGGCCGACACGACCCTCGGGCCGGCGGTGCGCTCCCTGCCCGATGTGGGCGACGACGACTACGTGCGGCTCTGGCTGGGCGCCGTGGTGCGCGGATTCGCGGCGTCGGCGCCGCCCGGGTCCAGCGCCCACCAGATCAGGGCCGCGCTCGACGCGGCGGAGAAGGAGCAGTGATGGCCAGGAGAGGCGTGGGCGGCGCGATCATGCGCGCGTACGGCGCGAAGGACCACGAGGCCACGGTGACGGGCACCGAGACCCTCGCGCCGGGGTTCGTGCGCATCCACATGCACTCGGACACGCTGCTCGAGGACGACGTGCTCGCCCCGGCCGCGGCCGTGCGCTTCTGGTTCCCGGACCACGAGGGCAAGGACTTCGAGCACCAGCGCGGATACACCGTCGCCCAGGGCGACGCCGCGACCGGCGACTTCGCGATCGACATGGTGCTGCACGAGCCCGCCGGGCCCGCCTCCGCCTGGGCGCGCAGCGCCGAGGTCGGGACGACGGTCCAGGTGACGCCGTTCGGCAGTCCCCGCTTCGACCTGCCCGACGAGCTCCCCGCCGGGTACCTGCTGATCGGCGACTCGGCCTCGATCCCCGCGATCAACGGGATCCTCGCCGTCGTCCCCGCCGAGGTGCCGATCGAGGTCTACCTCGAGGAACACGCGGAGACCGATCGCAGCATCCCCCTCGTCGACCATCCGCGGGCCGCGGTGCACTGGGTGCCGCGTCGGGGCGAGCAGTCGCTGGCCGCCGCCATCGAGACCCGCGACTGGTCGGACTGGTACGTCTGGACGGCGCCGGAATCGGGCTCGCTGAAGATCCTGCGGACACGCCTGAAGGAGGAGTTCGGCTTCCCCCGCAGCGAGATGCACGCGCAGGCCTACTGGTACTACGGCCGGGCGTTCGGATCGAACCGCTCCAAGGCCGCACCGGAGCCCGTGCCGGAGCCGGTGCCGGCGCCGGTGCCGGAGAGCGGGGCGGAGCAGGAGGCGCGGGCGTCCGCGCCCGCGATCGAGGAGGAGCAGGAGAGCGCACCGGTCCCCGCTGCCCGCACATCCACAGGCCGATGGCGCACGCAGGCCGGTGGCCGTCTGCTCGCCCCGATGCGGACGCACCTGATCGTCGCCGGCGTCGTGCAGGCCCTCGTCACCCTGCTGCAGCTGGCGCCGTTCGTGCTGCTCGTCGAGCTCGCGCGCCGTCTGCTGCGGGGCGACGACCCGTCCCGCCTGTGGGCCCTCGGCATCTGGGCCGTGGTCCTCATGGGACTCGGGGTGCTCGCCTCGGCGGCGCTCATGGCGTGGCTCCACGCCGTCGACGCGCGCTTCGCTCGCGACGTGCGCGAGCGTCTGCTCGCGAAGCTCTCGAGGGTCCCGCTGGGATGGTTCGACGCCCGCGGCTCCGGGCGCATCAAGCAGCTCGTCCAGGACGACACGCTCTCGCTGCACTACCTGGTCACCCACGCCGTGCCCGACGCGGCGGCCGCCGCGGTCGCGCCGATCGGGGTGCTCGTCTACCTGTTCGTCGTCGACTGGCGGCTCGCCCTGATCCTGCTGATCCCGGTGCTCGCCTACGTGTGGGGGATGATGGTGATGCTGGTCCAGTCCGGCCCGAAGACCGCCCTCGCGCTGCGGTGGGCCGAGCGCATGAACGTCGAGGCCGGCGCCTACCTCGACGGGCAGCCCGTGATCCGCGTGTTCGGCGGCGCCGCGGCATCGAGCTTCCGCGCCCGCCTGGGGGAGTACGTCGAGTTCCTGCGGGCCTGGCAGCAGCCGATGCTCGGGCAGCGGACCTTCATCGACCTCGTGACCAGGCCCGGAACGTTCCTGCTGCTCATCTGCGCCCCCGGCACCCTGTTCATCGTCACCGGCTCCATGGCGCCGATCGACCTGCTGCCGTTCCTGCTGCTGGGAACGACGTTCGGGGCGCGCCTGCTGGGCGTCGGCTACGGGCTGGGCGGCCTGCGCACGGGGATGCTCGCCGCGCGCCGCATCCAGGTGGCGCTCGACGAGCCGGAGCTCGAGACCCTCCCGTCGCCGACGGACGGGACGGCCCCCGCCGCCGCCTCCTCGGCCGAGCCCGCCCGCGCGGGCCGCGTCGAGTTCGACCGCGTCGGCTTCTCGTACCGACCCGGCGTGCCCGTGCTGGAGGACATCGACCTCACCCTGGAGTCCGGCACGGTGACGGCGCTCGTCGGCCCCTCGGGATCGGGCAAGTCCTCGCTCGCGGCGCTCCTCGCCCGCTTCCACGACGTCGACGGCGGCGCGATCCGCGTGGACGGCGACGACCTGCGCTCCCTCACCGCCGACGAGCTCTACACCCGCATCGGCTTCGTCCTCCAGCAGACCCAGCTGGTCCAGGGCACCGTGCGCGAGAACATCGCCCTGGCCGCGCCGGACGCGGGCGACGCGCAGATCGAGGCCGCGGCCCGCGATGCGCAGCTGCATGAGCGGATCCTGCGCATGCCGCAGGGCTACGACACCGAGCTCGGTCCGGACGCGGCGCTCTCGGGCGGGGAGCGCCAGCGCCTCACCATCGCCCGCGCGCTGCTCGCCGACACCCCCGTGCTCGTGCTCGACGAGGCCACGGCCTTCGCCGACCCCGAGTCCGAGTACCTCGTGCAGAGGGCGCTGAACCGGCTGACGGCCGGGCGCACCGTGCTCGTGATCGCCCACCGCCTCCACACCGTCACCGGCGTGGACAGGATCG
Organism: Brachybacterium kimchii; assembly: GCF_023373525.1. Classification (NCBI taxonomy): domain Bacteria; kingdom Bacillati; phylum Actinomycetota; class Actinomycetes; order Micrococcales; family Dermabacteraceae; genus Brachybacterium; species Brachybacterium kimchii. The sequence goes on along the minus strand of NZ_CP097218.1, from coordinate 2,881,837 downwards.
TCGTCCTCGACCACGGGGGCATCGCCGAGACCGGCACGCACCAGGAGCTGCTCGCGCGCGAGGGCAGGTACCGGCGGCTGTGGGACGCCGGCAGGCCCCTCGCGTCGGCCCACGGTGCGGGACCCGGCACGGGCTCCGGCACGGGAACGGAGGCGGTCCGATGATCCGCGCGATGCTCTCCCTCCTGCCCCCGCACAGCGGCGGCCTCGTCGCCCGGCACCTCGCCCTCACGGTCCTCGGCGTGGTCTTGCGCGCCGTCGGCTGCGTGCTGCTCGTGCCCCTGGTCGCGGCGCTGTTCAGCGGGACGCCCGCCGACGCCTGGCCGTGGCTGGGCGCGCTCGCCCTGGTCACCGTCGTCGGCTGGATCGTCGACCGCTCCGCCGGCCGGCTCGGCTTCCGCCTGGGCTTCGGGATCCTGCGCGACGGCCAGCGCACCGTCGCCGACCGCATCACCGGCATCCGCCTGGACTGGTTCACGGCGGAGCACACCTCGACCACGCGGCAGGCCGTCGCCGCGACCGGTCCGGACCTCGTGGGCATCATCCTGAACTTCGTGACGCCGCTGCTCAGCGCGGTGCTGCTGCCCACGGTGATCGCGATCGCGCTGTTCCCGATCGCCTGGCAGCTGGGCGTCGCCGCACTCGCCGGGATCCTCGTGCTGCTGGGGGCCATGTGGGCCTCGGGGCGCCTCTCGCGCAGCGCCGACCGCGCCGCCGCGCATGCGAACAGCAGACTCACCGAGCGGGTCCTCGAGTTCGCGCGCACCCAGCAGGCGCTGCGGGCGGCGCGCCGCGCGGAGCCCGCTCGCAGCCACGTGGGGGCGGCGCTCGCCGCGCAGCACGGCGCGACCATGCGCACCCTGCTCCTGCAGGTCCCCGGCCAGGTGCTGTTCGGGCTGGCCAGCCAGATCGCCCTGCTCCTGCTCGCGGCGACCACCGTCGTGCTCACCGTGCGGGGCACGCTCAGCGCGCCCCAGGCGATCGCGCTGATCGTCGTGATCGTCCGCTGCCTCGAGTCCTTCACCGTGCTCGCCGAGCTCTCCCCGGGGATCGAGACGACCACGGGCGCGCTGCGGAACATCCGCGAGGTGCTGCGCGCACCCCGCGACCCCGAGGGGACGGCGGATGCGGCGCCGGCCGACGCCCCGCGGATCGAGCTGCGCGGCGTCGACTTCCGCTACGGGGAGGACGACCAGGCGGGGCCGGCGGTGCTCGAGGACTTCGATCTCGCGCTCGCACCGGGCACCACCACGGCGATCGTCGGCCCCTCGGGGTCCGGGAAGAGCACCGTGCTCGCCCTCCTCGCCGGGCTCCAGCAGCCGAGCGCGGGCTCCGTGCTGATCGACGGGACGGACCTCTCCGCGCTCGACCCAGACACGCGCCGCGGGCTCATCAGCATGGTGTTCCAGCATCCCTACCTGTTCGAGGGCAGCATCCGGAAGAACGTCCTGGTGGGGGACCCGCAGGCCGGTGAGGACCGGGTCTCGGAGGCCGCGGGCCTCGCCCGGGTCGACTCCCTCGTGGACCGCATGCCCGACGGCTGGGACAGCGCGGTCGGCGAGGCGGGCGGAGGCCTCTCCGGCGGGGAGCGCCAGCGCGTCTCCATCGCCCGCGCGCTGCTCAAGCCCTCGCCCGTGCTGCTCGTGGACGAGGCCACGAGCGCGCTGGACACGGAGAACGAGACGGCGGTCGCCGCCGCCCTCACCGACGATCCGACCCCGCGCACACGGGTGATCGTCGCCCATCGGCTCAGCAGCATCCGCGCCGCCGACCGCGTGGTCTTCCTCGAGGACGGACGCATCGTCGAGGACGGGACCATCGCGGACCTGCTGTCGGCGGGCGGCCGCTTCGCCGAGTTCTGCCGCCAGCAGGACGCCGCCGGGGCCTGGCGGCTGACCAGCCGTCCCTGAGCGCCGGCGGCGCTCCGCCCCTGCTCAGGACACGAGCCGGGAGAGGAAGTCAACGTTGACCTTCGCCGCCGCCGTCCTCATAGTTGGTGGGTCTTCGAGAGGCGGGGTGCGTGGACGAACGGACGAGTTCGGCAGGTCATAGCGATATCGATGCAGGTGGGAGCCGAGAGGGCCAGACGGAGGTCGAGCAGCGCGCGGTGGACCGCATGCATGAGCGGCTCGACCGGGAGGTGCAGGAGCGGACGGCCGCGCAGCAGCGGGCCCTCGCGGCCCCCGTCGGCGGCCCGGCGGACGCCTACGCGCGGGACGTCGAGGTGCACCGGCTGGCGGAGAGGATCCGGCAGCTGCGGGCGGCCGAGCGCTCGCTGTGCTTCGGGCGCATCGACGGCAGCGGCGAGGCGGGCTCCGCGCCTGAGGACGGTCTGCACATCGGCAGGATCGGCATGCGCACCCCGGACGGCGACACGCTGCTGGTGGACTGGCGGGCCGAGGCCGCGCGCCCCTTCTACGCCGCGACCATGGTCAGCCCGATGGGGCTGCGCAGGCGCCGCCACCTGCGCACGGACGGCCGACGGGTCGTCGGCGTCAGCGACGAGATCCTCGACGGCAGCGCCCCGCTGCCGGGCGACGTGGTCGGCGACGGGCCGCTCACCGCGGCCCTCAGCGGACCCCGCACGGGACGGATGCGCGAGGCCGCCTCCACCCTGCAGTCCGAGCAGGACGACATCGTCCGCTCGCCCCACCGCGGCGTCACCGTGGTCGACGGCGGACCGGGCACGGGCAAGACGATCGTCGCCCTGCACCGCGCCGCCTTCGTGCTCTACGCATGGCCGGCCATCGCCGGGCGCGGCGTCATGGTGTTCGGCCCGAACCGGCGGTTCCTCACGTACATCTCCGACGTGCTGCCCTCGCTCGGGGAGAACGACGTGCACCTGGCGACGCTCCCCGACCTCGTCCGCACGGAGCCCGCGCGCACCGAGCCCGACCGCATCGCCCGGCTCAAGGGCCGCGCCGAGCTCGCGGACGCCCTCGCCGCGCACGTGCGCGGCCATCAGCCCCACGGGGTGCCGCTCGAGCTGCGCACCGCTCACGACACCGTCGTGCTCGACGCCGAGCTCGTCGACGCCGCCCGACGCTCCGCGCTGCAGGGCGCGTCCGGGCACACCGAGGCCCGCGCCCTGTTCCTCGAGGCGATCGTGGACGACCTGGTCAGCGAGCTCGAGGCGCGCACATCGGGCGAGGACAGCGCCTTCGAGGCGGAGCTCGAGGCCGCCTACGGTCTGAACCTCGACCGGGCGGTCGCGGGAGACCTCACCCGCATGGGCGGCGACGGCGCGCAGGGGACGGGCGCTGATCTCGACATCGACTGGGAGCAGATCCACGAGGACCTGCTCGAGGATCCCGCCATCGACCGCGCCGTCGAGACGGTGTGGCCGCGACTCGATCCCGAGGACGTGGTGCGCCGGGTCCTCGCCGATCCCGCGGCGCTCGCCCGCGCACTGCCGGAGGCGTCGGCCGAGGACCTCGAGCAGATGGCGGGGACGGACGGCCGCGCAGGTTCGGACGGCCCGACGGGCTGGTCGTTCGCCGATCTCGCCCTGCTCGACGAGGCGCGAGCGCTCGTGGACGGTCCGCCCGAGGACATCGTCGGCCACATCGTCGTCGACGAGGCGCAGCAGCTCTCCCCGATGCAGTGGCGCGCTCTCGTGCGGCGCTGCCCGGAGCGCTCGATGACGGTGGTCGGGGACCTCGCCCAGGCGGGCCCCACCAGCACGATCCGCAGCTGGGACGAGGCGCTCGCCCCCTTCGTCCAGGACCGCTTCGAGCATCGGACGCTGAGCATCAACTACCGCACCACCGCGGAGATCCTCGAGTCGACCCGCGAGCTGCTCGCGCGGATCGCCCCGCAGCAGCGGCTCTCGCGCTCCCTGCGCCACGGCGAGGAACCGTCCCGGGTGCCCTCCTCGCGCGGCAGGCTCCTCGAGGACCTGCGGCGCGCGGTCGACGAGCTCCGCGCGAGCGACCCCAACGGCCTCGTCGGCGTGATCACCACGGCCGACGACGCGGACGCCGCGCAGGACGCCCTCCGCGGCGGCGGCGCGAGCGTGATCGCCGCGCCCGAGGCCCGCGGTCTCGAGTTCGACAGCGTGATCGTCGTGGACCCCTCCGCGATCGAGGCGGCCGGGGAGGCGGGGGCGCGGGACCTCTACGTGGCGCGCACCCGCGCGACCCACCGACTGGTGACCCTCGAGCCGGGATGGGATGATCCCGAGTCATGACCCTGATCCTCCTGGGCACGGCGATCGCCCTGATCGTCGGCGCCGTCGGCACGCGGCTCTACACCGAGCTCGCCAAGCGCAGAGGGTGGGCCCAGTTCGTGCGCATGGACGGGCCGACGACCCACCTGTCCAAGCGCGGCACCCCGCAGATGGGCGGGATCGCCATCATGGGCGCGACGCTCGCCGGCTACCTGCTCGCGCACCTGGTCACGTGGTCGGCGCCCACGGTCTCCGGCATGCTCGTGCTGTTCCTGATGCTCGGCGTCGGGTTCGTCGGCTTCCTCGACGACTGGACGAAGATCCGCCGAGAGCGCTCCCTCGGGCTGCGGTCGTGGCAGAAGCTGCTGGGCCAGACCACGGTGGCCGTCGTCTTCGCCCTGCTCGCCACCCGCTTCGCCCGCGACGGCATCACCCCGGCGAGCTTCCGGATCTCCCTGGTCCGCGACACGGCGATCGACCTCGCCGCCTTCGGGGTGATCGTGGGGACCCTCCTGTTCGTGGCGTGGGCGGTGCTCATGATCACCGGCGCGAGCAACGGCGTGAACCTCACCGACGGCCTCGACGGCCAGGCCGCCGGCGCCTCCGCGATGGCCTTCGCCGCCTACGCGTTCATCGGGATCTGGAAGTCGCTGCAGAACTGCCGCGCACTGGTCGAGCCGGGCTGCTACGAGGTGCGCGACCCCCTGGACCTCGCCCTCGTCGCCGCCTGCCTCGCCGGCGCCTGCATCGGCTTCCTGTGGTGGAACACGCCGCCCGCCATCCTGTTCATGGGCGACACCGGCTCCCTCGCCCTCGGCGGGGCGCTCGCCGGCCTCGCGATCATGACCCGCACCGAGCTGCTGATGGTCGTCCTCGGCGGCCTGTTCGTCTTCGAGACCGTCACCGTGATCCTGCAGGTCGGCTTCTTCAAGCTCACCAAGCGGCGCAACAACGGCGTGGGCAGGCGCCTGTTCCTCATCACCCCCATCCACCACCACTTCGAGATGCGCGGCTGGAGCCAGGTCACCGTCTCGATCCGGTTCTGGCTGATCAGCGCGATCTGCGTGGGCGCCGGGCTGGCGCTGTTCTACGGGGAGTGGGTGCTGAGGGCGGGGTGAGCGCGGTGGCCGTCGGCGCTCTCGCCGGCGGCGCGGCGCAGCACCTTCGTGAAGCGCTTGGGCCGGGAGAGGTTCGCGAGGTGGCCGGCGTCGTCGAGGATCACGAGGCGCGCGTCGCGCGCGGCCTCCACGAACAGGGCTTCGTGCCGTCGGAAGGGATCCTGCGCGCCGTTGATGAAGGTCAGGGGCACGTCGATCGCGGCGACGTCGGCCAGCAGGTCGAGCGATCCGATGGTGCGCACGACGCCCCGGACCACCCCGTGGGCGCGCCCGCCGCCGTAGTAGCGCCGCGCGGCCTTCTCGCTGTGCCGACGCGCGAAGGCGCGGGCGACCCGCGCGTCGGAATCCCCGGGGACCCAGTCCTTCATGCTGATCCAGAGCCCGTAGATCCGGGCGAGCGCCGGGCCCGGGACGATCGTGCAGTCGGCGGCGACCACGCCGGCGAGGCGCCCGGTATGCGTGCCGGCCCAGTGCAGGGCGAGGAAGCCGCCCAGCGAGAGGCCGACCAGCAGCGGCGGCTCCTCGCACGCGCTCACGGCGTCCTCGATCGTCGCGAGCGCCCCGTCGAGCGTGAACGGCTCGTCCCGGCGCCGTCCGTGCCCCGGCAGGTCCGGTGCGATCACCGTGTACCCGCGGCGGCGCAGCCTGCGGGTCTGGCCCTTCCACATGGTCCGCGATGACCGCACGGCGTGGACGAGGACGACGCAGCGGGTCGCGTCGTGTCCGACCGTCTCGCTCAGGTGCACAGGGTTCCCCGCTCTCGCACGTTCTCGGCTCTCTCGGCTCTCGGGCGATTGACGCTCTTTCGCCCCATGATCGGGCATGCGGGGCGCGCTGTCAGCGGTCGCGAGTCGGGATGATGGTGCCTCAGGAGGGCAGGGGCGTGGCGGTGAAGACGCCGTCGGGGTCGAAGCGGGCCTTCGCCCTGCGCAGACGCTCGGCGTGGTCCCCGTACGAGGCCGCGACCTGATCCGTGAACTGCGGGGCGAGGAAGTTCGGATAGCCGCCGGGGAGGGCGAGCGGCTCGAGGACGCTCCGCACCTGCTCCGCCCACTCGACGTAGGGCTCCGGGTCCTCTCCGTCGGTCCATCCGGCTGAGATCTCCAGGGCCACGTGCTGCTCGCGTCGGCCGAAGGCGGTGGCATCCGCTGGCACGTCGGTCGCCGCGCCGTGGAACTGGCGCATACCGATGCCGGCACCGGGGCCCGGCCGGTCCTCGGCCGCGGTGAGCAGCGCCTGGATGACCTCGGGGGTCAGGGCGCGGACCGTTCGTGCGCGCATGCACCAGTGCATCCCGTGCGGCACCTGCTGGTCGAAGCCCGCGAGCAGATCCTGCTGCGTCGTCGGCTTCATGTCCTCGACGAGGGGAGTGCCGAGTCCTCGCACCTCGTCGAGCGCGGGGCCCGCCCCGCCGGGCTCTCCGGACCACACAGCGACCACGAGCACGCAGGGGCCGACGTCGGGGACGTGCGTGAGCTCGGCGAGCAGGGTCAGGCCGCGATCCGCACGTGCGATGAGCTCGGCGCAGCCGTCGAGCACCGTCGACGCCTGCGACCCCGGGAAGAGCACGGTCCCACCGACGATGCCGGAATCGCGGTGCAGGGCGATCCGCATCGACGTCACCACGCCGAAGTTCCCACCGCCGCCCCGCAGCGCCCACAGCAGCTCCGGGTCCTCCTGCGTCGAGGTGACCGTGCCGTCGGCCAGGACGACCTCCGCACCCAGGATGTTGTCGCAGGCCAGGCCCGCCGTGCCCAGAAGCGGGCCGTAGCCGCCGGCGAGGGAGAGCCCGGCCAGCCCCACCGATCCGGCGGTGCCGGTCGCGGCGAGCAGCCCGCGGGGGCTCGACTCGGCGACGAGATCCCGGGCCAGGGCGCCGCCGCCGACGATCGCCTCCGTGCCCTCGATCCTCACGTCGCGCAGGTCGGCGAGGTCGATCGTGAGCCCGTCGGCCGCCAGGGACCGGCCCAGCCAGTCGTGGCCCCCGCCGCGCACGGCGAGGGGAGTGCCGTGCTCCCGGGCGAGCCGGACGAGCGAGGACACCTGGTCGGTGCTGCGTGGTCGCGCGATCACGGCCGGTCTCGTCGTGACCCCGCCGTTCCACAGGTCGAGCGAGCGGGCGTACATGTCCTCGCCGGGCAGGGCGTGGGTGATGTCCGGGTGCCGGGCGTGGAGGTCGGTGATGAGGTCGTGCTGGCTCATGCGGGTCCGTTCTCTCGGGTGGCGCTTCGTGCGGGGTTCGAGGGGGCGTGAAGAGTTCATCGGAGACCGTGTGGTCGGCACAGGGTCAAGGGGTCGGGATGTGGGGTGTTGGGGGTGCCCGCTGAGGTCTGGGTATTCGCGGCGGTTCCTCCACATGGGGGTGTTTTCCACGGGGTTATCCACTACGGGGCGGCGGATGCAGAGGAAGCGGGGAATATCCGCAGGCTTATCCACATTCTCCATAGAGGTCTGGCTTTCCGTGGCGCGGCGGGATAGAATCGGACATATCGAGAGCGAGCGCCAGCGGTTTCATTGGTGATGTCGACGGGTTCTGCTTTCTGGCCTCTCGAATCAGAGTTATCGCATCGCGCAGTCTCGCGGAGTCTCGCGCGGGGTCGTGGAATGCCGGGGAAGGGGGGGGTGGGTGAGATGAGTGCGGTGGAGCAGCCGGAGTCGCAGGGGCGGCTGGACCTGCCCGGGGAGCCGGCGATCGAGTCGACGTTCACGATCCTCGATGATCTGGAGAAGATGACCGAGCGTCAGCGCGAGGACATGCATGCCCACACGCCCCGGTTCGTGACCGCACCCCCGGAGGGTGTGAAGCCCTTGTTCGTCGTGAAGGAATCCAAGAAGCCGGTCTGCCGCGATGTGGTGGCACGCAGGGTCAAGGCCCGCCCTGATGTGGAGCTCACTGCGCAGGTCCGTGCCCTGTGGGACGAGGGTGTCGATGAGTCCTATGAACTCTCCCGGCGTTTCGTGGCCCTGGCGCCGTTCTGGGCGGGGCGCGAGGACATGGACGCCGACCCCTACGAGGTCGAGCAGCAGGACCTGATGGTCGCTGTGGCGATGCGCTGCACCCGCGGCCAGGCCACCAAAGCCATCACCGACGCCCACCGGGCCGTGGACCTCCTCCCGCGCTGCACCCAAGCATTGGAGGCGGGGGAATTCCCGGCGGAATGGTTCCGGACCCTGTTGCGGCGCACCGCGGATTTCACCCCGGCGGAAATGGTCCTCGTGGATGTCACGGTCGCCTCGTGGTGTCTGGCGATCATGCCGAGAGTATTCACGAAATGCCTCGACCTGCTTGTCACGAAGATTCAGCAGCGACACCCGAAAGAACCCGAAGAAGTCTCCGCCACCCGCCGCCGCATGGTCCTGGACCCTGGAACCCTCGACGGCGTCGCGTCCCTGCGGATCATCGGCCCGGCCCCGGAGATCAAAGCATTGGCCGGGAAGTTCGACCTGGCGGCTCGTGCGATCCAGAACGCCCAGCGTCACGCCCTGATGGAGGGCACCGAGATCCCCTTGGATCCGGATCGTCGGGTGGAGAACGAGGGCATGCCCCTGTCGCTCAACCTGATCCGCTATCACCTCGCCCACGCCGCGCAGATCGACACCGGCGGCATCACCGTCCCGGAGGCACGGTTCCGGTTGAACGTCCTCGTTCCCTTCCTCACCCTGGTTGGTGGCGACGACGCACCGGGTGTGTTGGAGGACGGGACGCCGATTCCCGCGCAGATGGCCCGTGAGATCGCCGGCAAGAGCGAGGAATGGTTCCGGGTCCTCACCGATCCGTCATCGGGTGAGTTCTTGCCGCGGCCGGCGGACAAGTACCGGCCCACGGGGGCGATGCTCGAACACCTCCGCCTCCGCGGCCAATCCTGCGGCGTTCCCGGCTGCGAACGCGCAGCGTCCGTGGCCTCCGAAGCGGACCACATCGTGGAGTACAACCATGCGGATCCGGTGTGTGGTGGTCGGACGGCGGTGGAGAACCTGCACTTCTTGTGCTGGTTCCACCACGCGATGAAGACCGCCGGGCGACTCGACCCCATCCGTGTGGAAGCGGACGAGTCCCCGGCAGGGACCGCGGGCACGGTGTGGGAGATGCAGGAACGCTTCCGCGTGTTCCGCGAGGACGACACCGACCTCCTCACCCCACAAGCCGTCGCCCAGCTCGACGCCGTCTGGGACTCGATACAGCGCAGGCAGGACGACTACGAGCAGCGGGGCGCTGGCGAGCACGACAGCGAAACCCCCAGTGGCGGGGTGACTGGTTCGCCTGAGCCGTCAGTTCTGGACTCACCGTGGCCGATCCGGCCTGGTGTCCCTGACCCGTGGCCCCGCGTCGACATGGACCACGCCGGAGCACCCGACCTGGAAGAAATCCCCGTCGAGAAACCCGTCAGGCGCAGGTACCAACCACTCCCGACGTTCCAGTACGACGGCGACATCCCCATCAGCGCCACCACCCGAAAACCACGCAAACGCCAGGATCCACCTCCGAAGTTCGACCCCGGACCACCACCCTTCTGACCCGAGAGCCCGGCCCGGTCGGCTCCGGCAGAGCGCGAGGTCAGACCCCGCACAGCACCACCCCCGCCTGTAGAGGGGCACACCACCGTGCCCCTCTACAGGCGCGCCCCAAAGGAGGCGGACGGCTGATCGTCGCCCTGCCAGCCCCTATAAGCCGGTGCGTCATCGGCTTCTCGGCCTTCGCAACGCAGAGCCCAGCTCGCACCGACGCCTGCGCGCCTTCGCCGTATCCGCGCCACGTGCAAGGATCGGGCCTCGGCGGAACGTGCCGCAGAGACCCGAGCAGCACGCTCGGAACGCAGACCCGAAGCGCAGACACCAGGTAGAGGAGCACTCCCATGAGGATGATCGGCATGCTGGGCGGGATGAGCTGGGAGTCGACGGCCGAGTACTACCGCCTGGCCAATCAGGCCGTGCGCGAGCGCCTGGGAGGGACGCACTCCGCGCGGATCGTCCTGGACTCCGTGGACTTCGCACAGATCGAGGCCATGCAGGAAGCCGGGGACTGGGACGCGGCCGGGCGGCTGCTCGCCGAGCGCGCACACGCCCTCGAAGCTGCCGGCGCCGACCTCCTGGTGCTGTGCACCAACACCATGCACCTGGTGGCCGATGCCATCGAGGCGGCCGTCGACATCCCGCTCCTGCACCTCGTCGACATCACGGCCGATGCGGTCGCCAGTGCCGGGATCCGCCGCGTCGGCCTGTTGGCCACCGCCTTCACGATGGAACAGGGCTTCTACGTGGACAGGATGCGCGAGCACGGCATCGAGGCGATCGTCCCGGACCCCGAGGACCGCGCACTCGTGCACCGCGTGATCTACGAGGAGCTGGTCGTCGGCGTCGTCAGCGACTCCTCGCGCCGCGAGTACCAGCACGTCATCCGGCGCCTCGTCGACCGCGGCGCCCAGGGGATCATCCTGGGCTGCACCGAGATCGAGCTGCTCATCGGGGCCGACGACTCCCCGGTCCCGGTGTTCCCGACCACGCGACTGCACGCGCAGGCCGCCGTCGACGCGGCGCTGGCCGAATGAGCCGCAGTCTCGGCGCTCACGAGAGGCTCAAGGGAAGCGGGGCGACATCCTCACCCCCTCACCCCAGCTCAGGAATGCGCAGCGACCCGTCCGCCTCGAGCGGGAACCCGGGGTTGAAGGCGATCTCCCAGAGGTGGCCGTCGGGATCCGCGAAGCAGCCGGCGTAGCCGCCGTAGAACGTCTCCGCCGGAGCCCGCGTGATCGCGGCGCCGGCGGACTCGGCCCGCGCGATGAGCTCGTCGACCTCCTCGGCCGAACGCAGGTTCTGGGCGAGCACGATCCCGTCGAACCCGTCGCCCGACGGGAGAGCCGGGACTCCCGAGTCCCGGGCGAGCTTCTCGCGGCTCCACAGGACCAGCCCCATGCCTCCCGCCTGGAAGAACACGGTCTCCTCGACCTCCTGGCCCCGCCAGCCGAGCGCCTCGTAGAAGGACGTCGAGCGGCGGAGGTCGGAGACCCCGAGGGTGATGAGGGTGATGCGCTGGTCCATGATGTGCTCCTCGTGTCGGGCGGTGCTCAACCTGCTGCGGGGCCTGCAGCGGGCTCGGGTGTCGTGGCCTCGTCCTCCGGCGCCGCCGAGCGGAACCGCCCGCTCAGCGGCAGCATCAGCAGCGCCGCGAGCAGCGGGCCGATCGCGAGGGTCACGAACGCCGAGTACACCGATCCGGTCGAGGCGAACACCGCCCCGACCACCGTCGGCACCACCACGCTGCCCAGCTGCCACACCGCGTTGAGCGTGCCCGCGGCCGAGCCGGAGTCGCCCGCGCCCGCGTAGTCGAGGATCAGAGCGTTCTGGATCGGCGAGTAGCAGTATGCCGCGAAGCCCAGCACGGGGGCGGCGATGTAGAACGCCGGCAGGGAGCCCAGCGCCCCGAACACCAGCAGCATCAGCGCGAACAGCACGAGGATGCCCGCGGCCAGGTACTTGCGGTGGAAGGGCACGCGCCCCGCCACCAGGCCGATCACGGGCTTCATCACCACGGCGGTGATCGCGAACAGGGCGACGATCCCGCCCGCATGCACCGGGTCGATGCCCTTGCCCTCGATCATCAGGGTGTTCGACCAGGTGATGAAGCCGTACGTGCCCCACAGCGAGAAGAAGCCGGCGATGCCCAGCACGAGCAGGTCGCGGCTGCGCAGCACGCGGCCCAGGTGCGGGGTGCGCGGCGCCGCCGGTGTGGCGAGCTCGGCGCCCTCGGCCTGCGGGGGCCGCGACCGGTGCAGCACGGCGATGACCAGGCCCAGCACGATCGAGATCGCGCCGAACAGGTGGTAGGAGAGCCGCCAGCCGTGCTCGGCGATCATCGTGGGCACCACGAGGTTCGCGACCACCGTGCCCAGCGACGTCGCGGTCGTGAACAGGCCGACGGCGAAGGTCCGCTCGCGGCCCGAGAACCAGGAGGAGATCGACTTCGCGCCCGCCGAGTAGTCGGCTCCCGCGAAGAACCCGACGAGGGCCTGCGCCACGAGACCGAGCGCGAAGGACTCGACGCTGCCGAAGAACACCATCCCGGCTCCCGCGAGCACCATCGACGCGGTGAGCACCACGCGCGGCCCCACCCAGTCGGAGGCCAGGCCGCCCAGGAAGTTCGAGACCACGTAGCCGATGTAGTAGCAGGTCGCGAACACGCCCAGGGAGGCGAGCGCGACCCCGAGGGCCTGGCCGACGCTCGGCGCCGCCGGGCCCCACACGGACCGGTCGAGCGAGGTCATCGTGAAGGCCGCCCAGGCCAGCACCAGGATCAGCCAGCGGCGCGGATGCGGGGCCGGGAGGGCGGAGGCGGCGGGAGCACCGGGGGCGGGGGAGAAGGCCGAGGAGGAGGTGGTCATGCGGATTCCTGACGCGTCGATGCGGGGGAGGGGGCGGAGGGGGACGGGGCGTCGAGCAGCGGCATGACCTGCTCGAGGATCGGCTCGGCGGGGGCGAGCGTCCCGGCGTGGGTGCGGCCGGGCAGGGGGACGAAGCGCGCGTCGGGCATCATCGCCGCCGCGTGCTCGGACTCCTCGAAGCGGGGGTGGTCGCGATCGCCGGCCATCCAGAGTGCGGGGACCGGGCACGCGGCGAGTTCGGCGTCGGGGATGCCGGGGGTGGTCTCGGTCGCCGTGAACAGGGCGGCCATCGCCAGGGGATCGGCGGCGAGGAAGGCGGTGCGGGTGCCGCGGTCGCGTCGGCCGCTGACCTCCGGCCCCAGCCCCTGCGCCCGGCAGAAGCCCTCCATGCCCTCGCTGCGCAGGGTCTCGACGGTGCCGGGGAAGAACACGGTGTCCACGGAGCCCTGCTGCGCGGAGGCGGAGCCGCCCAGGGAGACCAGGTGCGTGACGCGCTCGGGACGGCGCACGGCCGCGGTGACCGCGATGCGCGCGCCGAGCGAGTAGCCCATCAGCGCGGCGCGCTGGATGCCCTCGGCGTCGAGGACGGCCATCATGTCCGCGACGAACGCGTCCTGGGTATAGGCCGACGCCTCGTGCGGGGCGTCGGACCGTCCGTGCCCGCGCAGGTCGATGCGGATCACCGTGCGGTCGCTCCTCAGCGCGTCGACGTACCCGTAGGCGCGCCAGATCGCGCGGGAGAGCACGGATCCGTGGAGGAGGACGACCGCGGGGCCCGAACCGGTCACGTCATAGGCGATGCGGGCGCCGTCGGAGGGGGAGGGGATCTTCGGCACGGGCTGACGGTAGTCCTCGCCGCGCGGGAGCGGCAAAGCCGTCCCGCGCGGCGAGGTCCTCCCGGTCAGTGGCTGACGGGCGACTCCTCGACCTTCGCGAGCTGCAGGAGGTCCTCGGGGTCCAGCTCGATGTCGTCCACCGCGAGGTTGTCCTCGAGGTGGGCGACGGAGGCGGTGCCGGGGATCAGCAGCACGTTCTCGTACTGGGCGAGCAGCCAGGCGAGCGCGACCTGCGTGGGCGCGACGCCGTGCTTCTGGGCGACCGCGGCGATGTGCGGCTCGGCCGCGATCTTCTCGGGGCCCCCGGTGAACGCCGAGCCCAGAGGGAAGTACGGGACGAAGGCCAGGCCGTGCTCGCGCGCGACCTCGAGGGCCTCCTGCCCGGAGCGGTCCAGGATCGAGTAGGGGTTCTGCACCGAGACCACGCCTGCCGCCTCGACCGCGCGGCGCACCGTGGCCGCCGGGACGCTCGAGATGCCGATCTGCGCGATCTTGCCCTGCTCGCGCAGCGTCACGAGCGCGGCCAGCTGCTCGTCGAGGTCGGGCTCCTCGCCGCCGGGAGCATCGAGCTCGTAGCGGCGCAGGTTCACCATGGCCAGCTGCTCGGTGCCCAGGGAGCGCAGGTTCTGCTCGACCTGCTCGACGATCTGGTCGGGCTCGCCCGCGGGCAGCCACTCGCCCTTCTCGCCGCGCTGCGCGCCGACCTTCGTCACCAGGCGCAGGTTCTCGGGGTAGGGGTGCAGGGCCTCGCGGATGAGGTCGTTGACGACGTCGGGACCGTAGAACTGGGCGGTGTCGATGTGGTCCACGCCGAGCTCGACGGCGCGGCGCAGCACCTTCTTGTTGTTCTCGGGATCGGCAGGCGGTCCGAAGACGCCCGGGCCGGCGAGCTGCATGGCGCCGTATCCGACGCGGCGGACGGTGAGGTCTCCGATGTGTCCAGTGCTCATGGGGGCCATCCTGCGCCTCGCCGACGGGGAGCGCCAACGGGTGCGCTGTGGGCGGAATGCGCGGCGGGCCCTTGGGCGGCCCGGCGCGCAAACACCTCGCCATCCCCGACGGCGCCGCGTAGATTCGCACGCCATGAGCACAGGTGCCTCCCCGCGTCCCGATGCGGCCGACGTCTTCGACCACCTGCGCGCCGAGGACGGCGAGCACGTGGGCTACATGGAGATGACCGCCGACGGCGGCTTCGTCCCCTACGACCTGCTGTGGCAGCGCCGCGGCGAGCCGATGGACCTGGATGAGGCGGAGGCCGTGCTCGACGGGATCGGCCTGCGGCTCCTCGCCGAGGACTGGCTGCTGCAGGAGGAGGCGGGGTGGACGCGCGTGCGCATCCGCGAGATCGATCGCGACCGCGTCATCGTCGGCCGCACGACAGAGAACATGTCCGGGCACGTCGCCAAGGCCATCGACCTGGTGGGAGGCATCGACGTCGAGCTGCCCACCGACCGGCTGCGGCCCGCGGGCGCCGCGCGCTGAGGGGGACGCCGTGCACCTCGAGAACATCGTCATCGACGCGGTCGACCCGCACCGACTGGGCGGCTTCTGGCGGCAGCTGCTGGACGCCGAGCGCCTCACCGACGGGCCGGAGGGGTTCGAGATGCGCGTGCACCTCGATCCCGGGAACGGCCCCGAGCCGGGCGCCTTCCTCGACGTGTGCCTCCAGCCCGTCCCCGTGCCGCCGACCGAGGCCCTGCGCCTGCACCTCGACCTGCTCGGCGGGCCCGGGCAGGCGGAGGTCGTCGAGAGGGCCCTCGCGCTCGGCGCGCGGCACCTGGACATCGGACAGGGCGACGTGCCGTGGGTGGTGCTGGGCGACGTCGAGGGCAACCCCTTCTGCGTGATGGAGGAGCGCGCGGCCTATCGCGGCACGGGCCCGATCGCCGCGCTCCCGCTCGACTCCGCCGATCCCGCGCGCGACCGGGAGTTCTGGTCGTGGCTGACGGGATGGGCGCCGGTCGAGGGCGTCGCCGACGCATCCCTGCGCCATCCCTCGCGCCGCGGGCCGCTGCTCGAGATGTGCGCGGAACCGGCGCCCAAGCGCGCGGCCGACGGCAAGAACCGGATCCACCTCGACGTGCGCCTCGGAGCGGGCGAGGACGCCGACGCGGTCGCCGCGGAGATCGTCGCGCGCGGCGGCGCCGAGCAACACCCCGACTGGGGCGACCTGCCCTGGCGGGTGTTCACCGACCCCTCGGGCAACGAGTTCTGCGTGCTGCCCGCGCCGTCGGGCGCCTGAGCGGGGCCCTCGCCGGGACGGCCGACCTCAGCGGGCGGTCGGGAACATCTGCGCCCGGGCATCGGAGGAGGAGATGACCTCCTTGCCGAACGGGAAGCAGGTGACCGGGATCAGCTTGATGTTCGCCCAGGCCAGCGGGATGCCGATGATCGTCACGGCCTGCGCGACCGCGGTCAGCACATGCGCGATCGCCAGCCACAGCCCGGCGACCAGGAACCAGATCACGTTGCCCACGGCGCTCATGGCGCCGCCGCGATGGGTGTCCACGACCTCGCGCCCGAAGGGCCAGATCACGAAACCGGCGATCCGGAACGACGCCAGGCCGAAGGGGATCGTGACCACCAGAATGCAGGCGATGATCCCGGCCAGCACGTAGCCCAGGAACAGCGACCAGCCCGCGGTGAGCAGCCAGATGATGTTGAGGATCAGGGTGAGGATCGAACGCATGCCCCGATCGTAGGCGGGGCGGCGCGGAGGCGTCGATGGGGGTTTCCCCCGGTCCTCGGCCCCCGGTCCTCAGGCTTCGGCCTTCAGTCCCCGTCGGAGGGTCCGTACCAGTCGGGCAGCGGCGAGGGCTCGAGCCGGGTGGTGTCGCCGGGGCGGGCGAGCGTCAGCAGCGCGCGCTCCACGTCGTCCTCGCGCTCGAGCAGATCCTCCACGGCCTGCACCTTCTCGCGCAGCTCGGACTCCTTGACGTCGCCCACCACGTCCACGGACGCGACCACGAAGAGCTTGTTCGCACCGATCCACTCCGTGTGCAGGAAGGTCACTGTCTCGATGTCGGGGTTCTCCTCGAGGATCGCCAGCAGGCGGTTCCTCACCAGCGGCGTCCCGCCCTCGCCGGTGAGCAGCGAGGCGTTGCGGCCGATGAGGATCACGGCGATCACGCCCAGCAGCACGCCGACGAGGATCGAGCCGAGCGCGTCCCACATCGCGTTCCCCGTGATCTGGTGCAGGAACAGTCCGAGTCCCGCGATCACGAGCCCCACGAGCGCCGCCGAGTCCTCGGCGAACACCGCGCGCAGCATCGGGTCGGACGTGGTGCGCACGTAGCGCAGGGGGCTGATCCGACGCCGCTTCGCCCCCGCGCGCGTCTGCCGCAGGGCCTGCAGGAACGAGGTGCCCTCGAGCAGGAAGGAGATGCCGAGGACCACGTAGCCCCAGGTGTAGTCGGCCCCCTCGTCGCCGCTCGCGCCGAGCGACTGGATGCCGTGCCAGATCGACACCCCGGCGCCGACGGCGAACAGGCCGATCGCGGCGAACATCGCCCACACGTAGCCCGAGCGGCCGTAGCCCATGGGGTGGGCGGCGTCGGCCGGCTTGCGGGCGCGGCGCTCGCCGATCAGCAGGAAGACCTCGTTGCCGGTGTCGGCCCAGGAGTGCGCGGCCTCGGCGAGCATCGAGGCGGATCCCGTGAGGGCCGCGACGATCGACTTCGCGATCGCCACCAGCAGGTTCGCCCCGAAGGCGAGGATCACGGTGAGGCCGCTGCCGGAGGAGTCGTCGGAGCCGTCCCCTGCCTGCGGGGTCGGCGCGAGCGGCGCCGGGTGAGCCTCCTGCGGGGCTGTGCTCATGCCTCGTCCCTCTCCTCGTCTCCGGTGCTGCGGGCCCTGCCGTCCCATGGGCCGCCCGCCCATTGTGCGCCCGCGGCGGCCCGCGTCGCCGCGTCGGCCGCCTCGCGCAGCACCTCGAGCACCCGCCGCACGGCCGAGCGCTGCGCCGCGTCGGGCCGCATCAGGGCGCTCACGTGGCGCAGGGTCGGCACGCCCTCCACGGGGCGCAGGGCGATCCCGCGATCGGTGCGCGTGGTGTATCGCGGGAGGATGGCGAGGAGGTCGCTGCGCGCGACGAGGGCCTCGATGAGATGGTTGTCGCGCAGGCGCTGGACCACGTGCAGGCGGGTCCCCGTGGCCATCGAGATCGTCTGCAGCACGCGGTCGAAGGGGAAGCCCTCGGGCACGCCGATCCAGTCCTGGTCAGCGAGGTCGGCCGCGGTGAGGGTCGCGCGGGAGGCCAGCGGATGGTCGGCGGACATCGCCACGTCCAGCGGCTCGGCGCCGAGCGGCACCACCCGGCAGCGCTCGCTCCCGGCGGGCGCCGGCCCGATCAGCGAATGGCCGATGACGATGTCGTGGTCGGCGGTGAGCGCGGCGAAGCGGGCCTCGGCGATGTCGTCGTCGTGCAGCACGAGGTCGATCCCGGAGCCCTCGAGCGTCGACACCGCGTGCGGGTAGAGGTAGACCGCGGCGCTCGCCAGGGCGAGCACGTCGACCGTGCCGCTGGGTGCGCCCAGCAGGTCGTCGAGCCGGGAGGCGACCCCGGCGACCGCCTCGGCGACCTCGTCCCCGCCCCGGGCCAGCAGGTCCCCGGCCTCGGTGAGCCGCAGACCCCGGCCCTGCGGCCGCACGAGCTGCACCCCCAGGTCGCGCTGGGCGGCGCGCAGCTGCTGCGAGACGGCCGACGGGGTGCGGTGGGTCGCGGCGGCGACGGCGGTGACGCTGCCGCGCGCGGCGAACTCGCGCAGGAGCTCCAGGTGACGCACGTCCATGCAGCAACGCTACAGCGATGGTGCAGAACTCTGCGATTGTGCTGAAGTGAGGGCCGGTGCACCGTGGACCCATGCCCAGCCGCCACCGCCTCCTCGCGATCGCCGTCGCCGCGATCTGGGGCGTCAACTTCCTCGCGATCGACGCCTCCCTGGCGCAGTTCCCGCCGCTGTTCCTGGTCGCCCTGCGCTTCGCCCTCATCGCGATCCCCACCGTGCTGCTCGTGCGCCCGCCGCAGGTCCCCCTGCGCTGGCTGCTGGGCTACGGCCTCGGCTTCGGCGTCGCCCAGTACTCTCTGCTCTACATCGCGATGACGCTGGGCATGCCCGCGGGCCTCGCCTCCCTCGTGCTGCAGGCGTCGGCCCCGTTCACGGTGCTCCTCGGCGTCCTTTTCACCCGGGAGTCGCTGGGGCGGCGGGCCGGGATCGGGATCGGCGTGGCGGTCCTCGGCCTCGCCGTCGTCGGCTGGCACCGGGCGGAGAACGCGGCCATCTGGCCCTTCGTCCTCACCCTCCTCGCGGGCCTCGGGTGGGCGATCGGCAACATCTGCACGCGGGAGGCCCGTTCGACCCAGCCCCTGCGGCTCGTGCTCTGGATGTCGGTGATCCCGCCGATCCCCACGCTCGTGCTCTCCCTCCTCGTCGAGGGGCCGCAGCGCATCGCCGCCTCCGCAGACGGCCTCCTCACCGGCCCCGGCCTGCTCGCGATTCTCGGCCTGCTGTACACGGTGGTCATCGCGACGCTGGTCGCCTCGGGGATCTGGAGCTGGCTGATGTCGCGCCATCCCGCGGGGTCCGTCGCGCCGTTCTCGATGCTGGTGCCCGTGGTGGGGATGAGCGCGGCCTGGATCGTGCTCTCCCAGGGCGTCGCCCCGCTCGAGCTGGCCGGGGGAGTGCTCGTGGTCGGTGGCGTGCTGCTCGCGTCATGGGCGCCGCGGCGGGCACGACGGGCACGACGGGCCGGAGGAACCGTGGCCGACGAGGAACATCAGATGGCGAGACCTGCGCCCGGGGCCGAGGAGGCGCGCGTAGCGTCGCGCCCATGAGCGAGCACCCCGGTCACGGCCACGAGCACCACTACACCCACGGCTACGAGGACGCGGTGCTCTCCTCCCACCGGCACCGCACCGCCGAGAACTCGGCCGCGCACCTCCTCCCGCACCTGCGCGAGGGCATGCGTCTGCTGGACGTCGGCAGCGGCGCGGGCACGATCACCGCGGACCTCGCCCGCATCGTCGGCCCCGAGAACGTCACCGCGATCGAGGTCTCCGAGGAGTCCGCGGGGATCACCCGCGACGAGCTCTCCCGCCAGGGCCTCGAGGGCGTCGAGGTCCGTGCGGCCGACGCCCACCACCTGCCCTTCGCGGACGCCGCCTTCGACGTCGCCCACACCCACCAGGTGCTCCATCACGTCGCCGATCCCGTCCGCGTGCTGGCCGAGATGCGCCGCGTGACCGCGCCCGGAGGCATCGTCTCCGCCCGCGAGGCCGACTACGGCGCCTTCCGCTGGTGGCCCGAGCTGCCGGGCCTGGAGACGTGGCGCGAGCTGTTCATCGAGGCCATGGCCGCCAACGGCGGCACGCCCGACGCCGGTCGGCGCCTGCTGGGCTGGGCGCTCGAGGCGGGGCTGAGCGACGTGGAGCCCGGCGCGGGCACCTGGTGCTACGCGACCCCCGCCGACCGCGCCTTCTGGGCCGGTTCCTCCTCGCAGCGCATCACCGCGGGCGCCGTCGCCCAGCAGCTCCTGAACGCCGGCCGCGCGAGCCAGGACGAGCTCGACGCGATCGGCGAGGACTGGAAGCGCTGGGCCGACGATCCCGCCGGCTGGTTCGTGCTGCTGCACGGGGAGATCCTCGCGCGGGCGTGACCGGCGCGGACGGCACCCGCGTCCGGGCCGTGCTCAGGTCGTGAGATCCCGGGCGCGCTCGGTGATCTGCTCCGCGACGCGCACGCTCTCGGCCCCGTAGCCGCCCCCGAACAGGACCACGTGCGCGAGCAGCGCGAAGAACAGGTGCGCGGGCAGGTCCTCGCGCCACCCCGTCGGCATGGGGTGCGCGGCCTCGTAGCCCGCGAGGATCGCGTCGATGTGGGGCGCGCCGAACATCGTCAGCAGCGCGAGATCCTCGAGACGGTGCCCGCCGTGCGCCGAGGGGTCGATGAGCGTCCCTCCCGCGTCCGTCCACATCAGGTTCCCCGACCACAGGTCGCCGTGGACGCGCGAGGCATCCTCGCGCCCCTGCCCGCTCACGCCGTCGAAGGCGCCGCCGGCGATCGCGTCGATCGCGCGGGAGACGGCCGCGGACCCGTCGGCCCCGAGCTGCGGGGAGGCGCGGCGCGCGAGCGGCTCCAGACGGTCCTGCGCCCAGAAGGTCGCGAAGTCCTCGCGGGCGGTGGTCGGCAGTTCGAACGGCGAGTCGAGCGGACCGAACCACGAGGTGTCCGACGGGGAGGCGCCGAATCCCTCGGCCCCTGCGTCGTGGAGATGGGCGAGGCGCCCGCCGAAGGCGCGGGCATCCTCGGGGGAGGGCCGCACCGACTCGAGGCGCTCGAGGCGCAGGTGGTCCTCACCCTCCTCGAGCACCTCGACCACGGGCACCGCGCGCGGCGCCGCGAGCCAGGCGAGGCCTGCGGCCTCGGCGGCGAAGAAGCCCTGCGGGGCGCCGGGACGCTGCTTCAGGAAATCAGACATGTGCCACCGTAGGCATGACGACGGAGAGGAGACCACCATGACCGACGACGAATCCACCGACGGGAAGCAGTCGCGCAATCCCCTGCGGCGCGGCGCGATCCCCTCGCTCCCGCCGACCGCCGCGTTCCCCTGGTCGCGACCCGACGAGGACATGGAGGAGGTCGCCGAGGCCGAGAGCGCGAGCGAGACGGATCCCCGCCGCGACGCGGACTTCCTGGACAGCGGCACCATCACCCTCGACGTCCCCGCGGAGGGCGAGAAGGGGCCGGGCAGGCACGACGCCCCCTGACCAGCGGACCCGACGGTTCGGGCCCGGGCCGGGACACGGGCGCCCATCGGGTCCATGATCGGTGCCATGAGCACCTCGGCCCCGCCGCCGGCCCTCCGCCCGACGGCCTCCCGCGACCCCTCGCCCACGGCCCCGATCGACCGCAGCGACCGCCGTCGCTGGCTCCAGCTGATCCTCGGGGTCGTCCTCTTCCTCGTCGCCGAGGTCGTGATGGGGGCGGTCTCGGTCCTCGCCTCCGTCCTCGCCGGCGGTGACGTCGCGGACGGGCCGGCACCCTGGGCGTTCCTGCTCGGCGGTGTGCTCGCCGCGGCGGTCGGGGTCGGCGGCTTCCTGCTGATCGTCGGGCCCGTCGGCCGCAGCCCCGGCCTCGCCCTGCGCGGGCGCGGCAAGCTCGTGGAGCTCGTCGTCGGCCTCGTCATCGGCACCGTGCTGATCTCGCTGAGCGTCGCCCTGATCGCCCTGCTCGGCGGCTACCGGGTCACCGGCATCTCGCCGTCCCCGCAGCTGCTCGCGCCGCTCGCGATCGGCATCGGCGCGGGATTCGTCGAGGAGATCTTCTTCCGCGGCATCCTGCTGCGGCTCATCGACGCCTGGATGGGCAGCTGGGGCGCGCTCGTGCTCACCTCGCTCGTCTTCGGACTGATCCATCTCACGAACGACGGCGCGAGCGCCGCCAGCGCCCTGGGCCTCGTGATCGAGGCGGGGATCCTGCTGGGCGCCGCGTATCTGCTCACGCGCAGGCTGTGGCTCGCGATCGGCATCCACATCGCCTGGAACGCGGTGCAGGCGGGCGTGTTCTCCTCCGTGGTCTCCGGCACCGGGCGGCAGGAGGGCCTGCTGATCGCCGACATCGACGGGCCGACGTGGCTGACGGGCGGGTCGATGGGCGTCGAGGGCTCGCTCGTCACCGTGCTCGTCGGGCTCGCCGCCGGGGTGGTGATGCTGGTCCTCGCGGTGCGGCGCGGGAGGATGCTCGGGCCCGTCGGCCGACGGGAGAGGGACGGGATCAGCGGGTGATCTCGGAGCTCTCCGCCCCTTCAGAACGGGACCCGGCCGACTCCGCCGCGACCGTCTCGCGCCGCAGCCTGCGTCCGGCGACGAAGCCGACGAGGGCGATCGCGATGATGAAGACGATCGTGCCCAGGGTGAGCGCCTCGAAGGCCGCGTAGGGCACGCCCATCGCGCTCGAGAAGTCGTAGGGGACGCCCAGCAGGGTCTCCAGGGTGCCCGGGAACACCGAGACCCAAGAGCCCAGTGCCACGAAGGCCGTGGTCACGACGCCCAGCGCGATGAACACGCCGTTCGGGCCGGGCACGCGGAAGGGCCGCGGCTGGTCCGGGAAGCGCAGGCGCAGGCGCACGGCAGCGGGGATCACCAGCAGGTAGCTGAACAGGTAGGTGGTGATGGCGACGGAGAGCACCACGTCGAACAGCGCCGCGCTCGAGCCGGTCAGCTGCATCGCGGCGATCATGAACACCGTCGCGACCGTGCCGGAGAGCAGGTTGACGCGGATCGGGGTGCCCAGGCTGCGGTGGAACTTCCCGAAGAAGCCGCCGAAGAAGGAGCCGTCGGCCGCGGCGATCGCCTGCATGCGGTCGGACATGATCATCCACGCCGCACCCTGCCCGATGTTCGCGAGCAGGAACAGGATGACGGCCGCGGTGAGCACGACGGGCGCCGCGGCGCCGTAGACGGAGAACACGGTCGCGACCGCGCGCAGCAGACCGGAGACCCCGTCGATGTCGGAATGGGGGATGACCAGCAGGATCGTGAAGACCGGGATCAGGTAGAGCACGCCGGCCATCGCCGAGGAGCGCAGCACGGAGAATGCGACGTCCTTCTCGGCGTTCTTCATCTCGCCCGAGGCGCTGGAGCCGGACTCGAAGCCCAGGAACGCGAACAGCAGCAGCGGGGTCAGGGTGATGAACCCGGTGACGGTGGGGGAGAAGTCGCCGATCGCGAGGCTCTGCACGCCGTGCTGGGCCGCATAGATGATCGCGGTGAGGATGAACAGGGCCAGGAACACGATCTTGCAGACCGCGCCCATCGTCGGGATCCACTTCGCGCGTTTCAGGGACAGGATCGCCGCGAGCACGGTGATCCAGATGAACGCCGTCTTGAAGGCGTAGTCGGCGAACGAGCCCTCGGCGAAGTGCACAAGATGCTCGCGGGCGGCCTCCGCGCACAGGAACGCCATCGACCCGCCCACCCACACGGGCTGCGTGATCCAGGTGAACGCCGAGGCCACGGCCGCGGCGGGGCGCCCGAAGGCCTGGCGCACCCACAGGTACACGCCGCCCTCGCCCACGAACGCGGAGCCGGTCTCGGCGAAGATCAGCGCGTAGGGCACCAGGAAGACGATGATCAGGAAGACCAGCCAGGTGAACGTCTCCGGTCCCTGCGAGGACACCGAGCCGAGCATCTCGAGGCCGACGACGGCCGAGACCACGATGAACACGATGTCGAAGCGCCCGAGCGTCCGATGCAGCACCTGGTTCTGCTCCTCGGCGAAGCGGGTGCTGCCGTCGGGGCCGATCTCGGTCATGCCGGTGCTCTTCTCTGGCGGGGGCGGAGGAGGGGCGCGGAGGGCGTCCGGGTGACGGGACACCGTCTCTGCGCCGGGGCGAGCATAGTCTCCGCGGCCGCGCCCGCGCCCCCGCGCCCTCGATGCGGCCGGGCATCCTCACACCGCGGGTCTCACACCGCGGGTCTCACACCGCGGGCGTCGCGAAACCTCCGTTGGACAGCAGCAGCTGGCCGCGGATCCATCCGCCGCGCTCCGAGACCAGGAACCGCACGAGGTCCGCGACGGTGCTCGGGGCGCCGAGACGCCCGCCGGGGGTCTGGGCGGCGCCGGCCTCGCGCACGGCGTCGTCCATCCAGCCGGTGTCGATCGGGCCGGGGTTCACGACGTTCGTGCGGATGCCGCGATCGGCGAGCTCGTGCGTGCCGGCGAGGACGAGCCGGTCCAGCGCGCCCTTGGTCGCCCCGTACGGGAGGTTGTGGGCGGTGTGGTCGCTGGTGAGGGCGACGACCGCCCCGCCGGGGGTGCCGTCGCCGACCTCCACCTGCTCGGCGAAGGCCTTCAGCAGCAGCCAGCTGGCCCGCACGTTCACCGCATAGTGGCGGTCGAAGCTCTCCACGGTGGTGTCGAGGATCGCCGAGTCCACGGACTCGCAGTGGCACATGACGAGCGCACCCAGGCGGCCCAGCTCGGCGCTCGCCGCGCCCAGGATCCGCGGAGGCTCGGCCGGATCGGACAGGTCGCCGGGGACGAGGACCACGCGCCGGCCGAGGCCGCGCAGCTCCTCGGCGAGCACCTCGACGTCGGAGGGCTCGGCGTTCACGCGCCGGTCGTAGTCGTCGGAATAGCTCAGGGCGAGGTCGAAGCCGTCCTCCGCCAGCGCGCGCGCGATCGCGGCGCCGATCCCGCGGCGCCGGCCCACGCCGGTCAGCAGCGCGGCGCGGGGGAGGGGCAGGTCGTCGGTGTTCTGGTGCGTCATGGGGCGGACGCTACGGCGGGGCGTGCAGGTGGGCAACGGGATTAACGGGCGGCCCGGCCGACGGACAGGAGGGTTGTCCCGGGCCGGACGTGACAGCTGTCAGGGGAGGCGCGGGCCGGTCGCGCCTAGCGTCGAGTGCATCGACAGCACACGCGCCGACGGCGCTCGGCCAGGAGGGTCACCATGGATCGCTTCGACGACAGCTTCCCCCGCTCGGACAGCAGCGACGCGGAGACGGATCTCCGCCGCCGCGCGGTCGACCGCCTGCACGCCCGTCGCAACCTCGTCATGAGCCTCGCCGTGTACGTCGTGGTCAACGGCATGCTCGTGGTCTTCTGGGCGCGCAACGGCGGCGGCTTCTTCTGGCCCTTCTTCCCCATCGCCTTCTGGGGCATCGGGCTGCTCTGGCAGGTGCTCGGCGTCTTCGGCGGCGGGGTGAGCGAGGAGAGGATCCAGGCCGAGATGCGGCGGCTGGGCGGCGAGGGCCGCTGACGTGCGCGGGCGGCGCGGCCCCACGGGTTCCGATCAGCCCGTGATCGTCCCGGCGGGCGCCTCGTAGGGGCTGAAGAACTCGTTGGCCCCCTGCCCTGACAGGGTCATGAGGATCGCGGGGATCGTGACCCCGTCGATCTGCTCGCGGATGATGTCCGCGTGGCCCGCGTGGCGTGCGAGCTCCTCGACCTGGTGGACCAGGTAGTAGCGCTGCAGGATCGGCATGGGTTCGGTGATCCCGAACCAGGGGGCCGGCGCCTCCTGGGACGGCGCCGCCGGGTCCGTCGCCCGCAGGGCGGCGAGGTAGTCCTCACGCGTGGCGTCGAAGACGGGCAGCAGCGCCGCGGCCGACTCGTCCTGCCCGAGCCGCGTGCTGTCCTCGAACTCCACGAATCCCTCCTGCGTCGGGGGAACGAGGCGCGGCCCGTCGGTGAGGCGCTCAGTCGCCCCGCGCATCACGTAGATCGAGTGCTTGATCAGAGCGCCCACCGAGAGCGCGCTGCGGCAGGGCGCGGCATGCGCCTGCTCCTCGGTGAGGCCGTGGATGCTCGCGCGCAGGGCATCGAGCTGTGCGTCGATGTATCCGACGAGGCCGTCGATCTCGGTGTCCTGGGCGGGTGCGTACATGGTGTGCTCCTGGCTCGGTGCGGGGCCGTGAGCGGGACGCTCCGCGGCCATGACCACAGACTGCGCTGCGATGCGGACGATTCCTGTCCCCTGAGACGGGGACCCGCGCGGCGCGCCCCGCGTCCCCGATACCGTCGGCCCCATGCGCATGATCCCTCTCGCCGACGGCACCGAGCTCGCCACCTGGACAGACGGCGAGGCCGGGGCCCATCCGCCCGTCGTGCTCGTCCACGGCGGGCCGGGCCTCTGGGACGACCTCGGCGACCTCGCCGCCCTGCTCTCCGACCAGACGCTCGTGCACCGTTACGACCAGCGCGGATGTGGACGCAGCGTGCCCCGCCCGGTGCCCGACGGGCAGCTGGCCGTGGAGCAGTCCGTCGCCGACCTCGAGGAGCTGCGCGCCGCCTTCGACGCCCAGCACGGCGGCCACGAGCGATGGATCGTCATCGGCCACTCCTTCGGCGCCTCCCTCGCCCTCGCCTACGCGGGCGCGCACCCCGAGCACGTCGCCGCCGTCGGCTTCCTCAGCGGCACGGGCATCGGGGACTGGCGCACGGGCTTCCGCGCCGAGCGCGACCGCCGACGCGAGGGCGCCGGGATCACCGAGGAGCTCGCCCGGCTCGACGCCCTCGGACCGGACGGACGCACCGGGGAGCAGGAGACCCGCTGGCGCACCCTGCAGTGGGCCACCGACTTCGCCGACACCGCCGACGGGCTCGTGCGCGCCGAGCGCCTCGCCGCCGTCGGGCTCGACATCGAGCACACCGCGAACCGCCTGCTGGCGGCCGATCCCGCCGTGGCCGACGATGCCCTCGTCGCCGACCTCGCGAAGACCGACGCGCCCGTCTGGTTCCTCCACGGACTCGCCGATCCGCGCCCGGTCACCGGCGTCGTCGCGCTCGCCGCCCACGCGCGCCGCGGACGCAAGCGGATCATCGAGGGCGCCGGCCACTCCCCCTGGATCGAGCGGCCCGAGCGCACCCGCGAGGTGCTCGAGGAGGTCCTGCGCTCCGCCGGGTGAGCAGGGCGAGGACGACGACGGGCAGGGAGCGCTCGGGAGGCGCGGCTAGACTCCATGGGTCCCCGACACCCCTGCCGCCCGAGGAGGCTCCCACCCAGTGCCGCCGCTGCTCTCGCGCCCGTTGGACGCTCTCATCGCCTCCGATCCGGGTCTGAGCAGACTCCGCATGGGCCTCGCCGGGGCCTGCTGCGTCGCCGCGAACCTCGCCGCCGAGGCACTGCTGGGCACGGCCCTGCACCTGGAGCCCGCCGCACTGCTGCCGACGATGATCCTCGGCGCGGTGATCGCGATGATCGGCTCGAACGCCCTCGCGCGGCCGATGGCCCGCGAGAGCCTGCGCGCAGCGCTCTTCTTCCCCGTCGCGATGGGCGTCGGCCTGGTCGTCGGCACCCTCGTCGGCGACTCCCTGTGGCTCTCGCACCTCGTGTTCGTGCTGGTCATGTTCGGTGCCGTGTACGTGCGGCGCTTCGGCCTCGACTTCTTCTTCTACGGCTTCCTGCTGTGGATGGGGTTCTTCTTCTCGCTGTTCCTGCGCCCGACGCCCGGTCAGCTGCCGCACCTCATGCTCGCCGTGGTGGTGGGCACCGCGGTCGTCACCCTGCTGTGCACCACGGTGTTCCGGCCCCATCCGCGGCGCACGCTCGCGCGGGTCTTCCGCAGCATGGTCGCGCGCCGCAGCCGTCTGCTGCGGCTGATGGCCTCCCGTCTG
This sequence comes from Brachybacterium kimchii, assembly GCF_023373525.1. Lineage (NCBI taxonomy): Bacteria > Bacillati > Actinomycetota > Actinomycetes > Micrococcales > Dermabacteraceae > Brachybacterium > Brachybacterium kimchii. The sequence continues at coordinate 2,854,223 of NZ_CP097218.1, read as the reverse complement.
CGCGCGCAGTCGCAGAGGGAGCGGGACCGGCTGACCCGACGGGTCTTCGACGAGCGCGCCCTGTTCGACGAGATGGTGCTCATGAGCGACGGCTGGGCGGCGAACGCCCGGGCGCTGCCGGTGGGCTGGAGCGCGGAGACCGTGCGCCGCAGCCTGCTCGAGGGCCAGCTCTCCCTGGACCTCGTGGGCTGGGCGTCCCTGCACCTCATGGAGGCGCCGCCGCGCGTGCGCTCGCTCGCGGCGCGGGCCCTGGTCCATCTGGCCGACGGCGACGCCGAGAGCGCCCGCAGGGTCGCCGCGCTGCTCGAACGGATGATGGCGCGCGAGGGCGCTCCCGGACAGGACCCCGCGGCCGACGGGGCGATGGATGCAGGCCGTCTGCGCCGCGAGGTGCGCTCCCTGGTGCGCGGCATCGACGAGCTCGTGCGTCGGCCGGCCGATCCCCATCTGCCCCCGGACCTCGAGCGCAACGCCGAGTTCACCCCGGCCGCTGCGCTCACGGGTCTGGGCATGCTGCCGGGGCCGCCGTCGGTCGCGAAGGACGTGCGCGCCCGCGGCGCCCGCTGGAACCCGGTCGTGCGCGCGCAGGCGACCACGCGGCAGGCCGTGCAGGTCGCGATCGCCGGTGCGCTCGCGATCCTCGCGGGCACGCTGATCAGCGACTCCCGCTATTACTGGGCGGTGATCGCCGCGTTCGTGGTGTTCACGGGCACCGGCACCCGCATGGACTCCTTCGGCAAGTCCCTGAACCGCGTGATCGGGACGGTGCTGGGCCTGGTGGTGGGCATCGCGCTCGCCGCCCTCACCGCGGGCCATCCGATGATCGAGCTCGCGGTCATCCTCATCAGCGTCTTCTGCGGCTTCTACCTGATCCGCATCTCCTACGCCTACATGATGCTGTTCGTGACGATCCTGGTCGCGCAGCTCTACGGGATCCTCGGTCTGTTCTCCGACGCCCTGCTCCTGCTGCGCCTCGCGGAGACCGTCGCGGGCGCGGGCATCGGCGTGCTCGTGGCGCTGCTGTTCGCCCCGGTCAGCACGCGCGACACCGTGGCGCGCGCGGAGCGCGAGGTCGCCGCGTCGATCGGCGACCTCATGGAGGGCACGGCGCTCGCGCTGCGCGAACCCGGCCCGGGGGCCCAGCACGAGGTCGACGCCCTGCTGCTCGCGACGATCGGCGCCCGCAGGCGGCTCGCGCTCGCGGCGGCGCCGCTGACGCGCTACCACCTCACCGAGCACCGTCCGCGCCGGGTGCGCCGCCGGCTCACCGTGGTGGCGACGTCCGTGAGCATCGCCCGCACCGTGACCAGTCGCGTCATGGCACGGGCCGCGAGCGGTGACGCTGTCAGGCCGACGGACCCGTCGGACCAGGTGGAACCGGTGGACCCGCCAAGGGTCGATCCCCGGGTGGCCGACGCCTGCGATGCCGTCGCCGCTCTGGCCCGCGACGTCGCCGATGAGGAGCGCGTGGCGGAGGCGAGCGCCGCCGTCGGCGCCGCACCCGCGCCCGACGAGGGGCCGCAGGACTCCCGCGCCGCCCACGGCTCCCATGCCGCCCGCACCTCCCGGACCTGGGAGGACGAGACGCTCGAGCAGCTGTCGATGCTCGCCCGCTCCCTGCGCGAGATCGGCCACCCGGCCGCGCGCTGACCGACTGACCGAGGGGGCGGGCCGGCGGCCAGCGCCTCAGAGGTGCTCGGTGGGCCTCTCGAGCAGCTCCTCCGCCTCGTCGAGGACCTCCTGCTGCGAGGCGGGGAGATCCGAGGTCTCCGCGTCCACGTCGCCGGTGCCGGGAGAGGCGCTCGGCGCCTGGCCGTGGGCCTCGCCGAGCGCCGCGTTCACGAGGGCCGCGAGCACCACCAGGCCGGCCGCACCGGCCGGCAGCCACATGGCGGCCTGCGCCCCGACGTTCTCGGCGAAAGCCCCGGTCAGTGCCGAGGCGCCGGACTGGCCGACGATCGTCGCCGAGCCCAGCATCGTCATCACCGTCGCCGAGCGCCCGCGCGGGGAGCGGTCCGCGGCCAGGCTGTACAGCGTCACGACCGTCGGCCCGATCCCGATGCCCGCGATCGCCATCGCGCCCGCGGTCCCGGCCAGGCCGCCCGCGAGGCCGAAGGCGATCATCGCGGCGAGCATCAGGGCGGAGAACACGAGCCAGCGCCAGCGGAGCGCGAACCGCTCCGGGAACAGCGAGATGCTCAGCGCGAGGATCGTCGAGCCCACGCCCATGATCCCGTAGACGAGCCCGGCGGAGTCGCCGTGGCCGGTCTCCGCGAGGAAGGCCGTGAGCGAGGTGAGGACCGCGCCGAAGAAGAGGCCGACGCCGAGCGCGCCCGCGACCACCACGAGCACCCGCGCGCTGCGCAGCTCCCGCGCCGGGGCCTGGATCACGGGCGATCCAGTCGCCGGCGCCGCGGCGCGCGCCGTCGGATGCAGAGCGAAGGCGGTGACGAACACGAGGGTGAGGACCGCCGCGCCGATCATCGGGGCCGCGGCGCTCATCGTCGTGGCCAGCAGGCCGACCACGACGGGGCCGAACACGAAGGCGGTCTCGTCGGCCGCGGACTCGTAGCCCATGGTCGCGTTGAGGCTCTTCGCACGGCGTCCCGAGGGCAGGCGGGTGAGGATCAGGTGCACGAGGCGGCTGCGCGAGAGCGGACCGATCTGCGGGGAGGACGCGCCGATCACGAAGCCCACGGCGAGCACCGCGGGATCGGGCAGCGAGCTGAAGGCCACGGCGGCCATCGCGAGCAGGGCCAGCGAGTTCACGATCCCCGCGAGCAGGATGACGGGGCGCTGGCCGATGCGGTCGGCCGCCGCGCCCAGCAGCGGGCCGACGAGCGCCGAGCCGAGGCCCACGACCGCCGAGTTCAGTCCGCCCAGCGCGATCGAGCCGCGTGCGGAGACGACGAGGGTCAGCGTGCCCACGACCATCATCGCGAACGGGAAGCGGGCCACGAACGCGATCGGGAAGTAGGCGAGGCCGGCGGCGCGCGTCAGGGTCGTGGCCTGCGGGGCCGGCGTCGGGTTCTGCGGCGAGGTCATCGATCCTCCGGACGGTGGGGTGCCGCCTTGGACGGCCCGCGCCGGAAGAGATGTGCCGGATGATCTGCGGACCCGAGGTGATGCACTGCTGATGGGACGCACGGAGCCTATCCGGGGGCGCCGCTCCGCGGCCAGGGGTCCGCTCCGGGACGGCCGCGGAGGTCACAGATCCGAGGGTGCGGGATCGCACCTGATATCCGGTGCGTCACGGTATGGCGCACGGCGCACGGGGCACGGGGCACGGGGCACGGGCACGGGTCGTCGACGGGCGGTTGTCACGGAAGGGCCGCTGGTGAGGAGCCATGGCGATATCGCCACGGCTCCCCAGCATCGGCCCGTCCGCGACAGGACCGGCCGGATCCCCCCGCCCTGCCTCGCCTGCGGCCGCCCCTGCCCCGCCTGCATCTCGTCAGCCCGGGCCCATGGCCCCCGATTCGACGTAGGCGAGGAGGGCGTCGCGCACGTATGCGCCATGGCCCCGGTAGGTCGCGTCGAAGCGCGGGTCGTCGGCGTACATCGGCACGAGGTTCCGGATGTACGTCGGCGTCGGGTCGGTGTACCGCGCGAGCCAGGCGACGTGCCGCGCGCAGATCGCCTGGACCTGGGGATCCTCCGGGGGCAGGCCCTGCTCGTCGGCGGAGGCGAAGGCGTCGACGAGGGACTGGGAGAGGGCGCGCTCCGTCTCCTTCTCCTCGGCGCTCATCGAGTTCCAGGCTCCGATCGACCGCCGATGGGCGTCGGCGCCCCAGCACTCGGTCACCTCCTGCGCGAAGACCTCGGGGTCGAAGCCGTCGAAGGTGCGCTCGGTCATGATGCTCTCCTTGCTCCGCAGTGACTGCAGGGTCGTGGTGACCGACGCGAGCTGCCTGCTCAGGCGGGAGATCTGCTCCCACAACAGGTCTGCGTGCTCGGTGAGGGCGTCGACATTCGGGGTGGGCCGGGAGAGCATCTCCCGGATCGCCTCGAGTCCCAGGCCGAGGTCCCTGAGCGCGACGATGCGCAGCAGCACGGCCACGGCCTCGTCGTCGTAGAACCTCTGCCCGGCATGATCCGTGCGCGACGGCGGGAGCAGTCCGCTCGCGTCGTAGTGGCGCAGGGTGCGGGTCGAGATGCCCACGCGCTGCGCGAGCTCCCCGATCGGCACGTCGGCCGGCTACGTCGTCATCGGTTCTCCTGTGCTCGGCCTGTTCTCGGCGTGGTCGCCGGATCATCCTCGTCGAACGCGGCGGTCCCGCGTCGGCAGGAGCGACGCGAGGAGTTGACGTCGCGTCAAGCGCAAGGCCGGCCGTGCGCCGATCTCTGCGCGAGGCCGGATCACGCCACGATGAGGACGATGCCGCCGAGCACGATCGCCGCCCCCAGCACCCGGCGCACCGGGTCCGGCTCGCGGAACAGCCACCAGGCCAGCAGCGACCCCACCACGATCGAGGACTCGCGCGCCGGCGCCACGAGCGAGACCGGCGTGGACCGCATGGCCTCGAGCACGAGGACGTACGCGAGCGGGGAGAGCACGGCGACCACGCCGATCTCCTGCCACCGTCGGCGCAGCACGCCGACCACCGGCAGCGCGCGTCGCCGGCGCAGGGCGCCGGGCGTCATCGCGAGCGCCTGCAGGGTGCAGCCGAAGGAGAAGTAGACGACGGGCGCGAGGCCCCACGCGGTCACCGCGTGGTCGTCCCACAGGGTGTACGCGGCGATGCCGACGCCGGTCGCGGCGCCCCAGGCGATGCCCGTCGACGCCCGGTGCCGCAGGGCGCGCGCACCGCCGGCGGCCACGACCACGATCCCGGCGATCACCACCACGGCCCCCGCGATCGCCGGCCACCCGGGGCGCTCCCCGAGCACCGTGAGGGCGAGCACGACGGTCAGCAGAGGGCCCGTCCCGCGGGCGACGGGGTAGACGACGCCCAGGTCGGCGCGCTGGTATCCCGTCTGCAGGCACAGCTGGTAGGCGATGTGGAAGACCGCGGAGACCGCGGGACCCACCAGCAGCTCCCAGCTCCAGGGCCACCCGGCGCGGGCGAGGAGCATGAGCCCGATCGGCAGCCACAGGACGGCGGAGAAGACGTTGTACCACCACACGAACACGTACCCGTCGCCGCTCGCGCGTTTGGCGGCGAGGTTCCAGAGGGCGTGCAGCACAGCCGCGGTGAGCACGAGCGTCAGGGCGGAGGGCGTCATGGGCGCTCGGCCGCACTCACGATCGTGCGGGCGTGGGACGACATTCGAGAAGGCTACGCGGAGGCCCTTGACCTGGAGCGCGCTCCAGCATCCATGCTCATGCGCATGGCACGCATCGCAGCACCCGCACCCGCCCTCCCGACGACGCCCGCACCGCCCGCCCTCGGCACCATGCACATGGGCACGCGACTCGACGAACGCGAGAGCTTCGGCCTCCTGGACCGCTTCGTCGAGCTCGGCGGACGCTGGCTCGACACCTCCGACAACTACTACTTCGACCAGGACCCTTCGGGACTCGGCGGGCAGAGCGAGGCCGTCATCGGCCGCTGGCTGCGCGCGAACCCCGGCGCCCCGGTCAGGATCAGCACCAAGGTCGGCGCCGAGCCGAACCGTCCTGGTGGTTTTCCGGACGATCTCGAGGGCCTCGCGCCGGATGCCGTAGACCGCGCGCTCTCCCGCAGCCTCGAGCGCCTCGGCGTCGACGCCGTCGACCTCTACTGGGCGCACATCGAAGACCATGACGTGCCGTTCACGCAGGTCGTGGACACCTTCGGAGTTCTCGTGGCCGACGGGCGCGTGCGCGCCTGGGGGCTGTCGAACCATCCCTCCTGGCGCCTCGCCGTGGCCCGGCTCCACGCCCGCGAGGCGGGCCTGGCGGGCCCGTCGGCCTACCAGCAGCGCTTCTCCTACCTGCAGCCCCTGCCCGGCACCGAGGTCGAGGGGCAGCCCGTGGAGCTCGGCATGCTCGGCGCCGACGGTCTCGACCTTCTGCGCCGCGACCCGGCGCTGACCGGCTGGGTCTATACCCCGCTGCTGCGCGGCGCATACGACCGCGCGGACCGTCCGCTGTCCACCGAGTACCGCCATCCTGGCAACGAGAGGCGCATGAAGGCCCTCGCCGAGGTGGCGGGCGGTCGCGGGCTCAGTCGCGGCCAGGTGGCGCTCGCCTGGCTCACCGGCGGTGCGCCCGCCCTGGTGCCCATCATCGGCGGCAGCCGGATCGAGCAGCTCGACGAGGCCTGGCGAGGAGCGACCACCGTTCTCACCGCGGAGGAGAGGGAGACCCTCGACGCTGCGGGGTGAGGGCCGACGCCGTCGGAGGGGGCGGACTCGCTCCGCGACCGTCACCCCTGCACTCAGTCGCGCGCTCCGTAGTAGGCGATCTTGTCGTCGAGCACCTCGAGGGCACGCCGCGTCGCCCGCTGCCGCTCCTCGAGCTCGGCACGCCGCTCCCCCAGGAAGGCGACGCGATCCGTGGGATCCGCGCTCTGCGTCAGCAGCCTCGTGAATCGTCGCAGGTCGTCGATCCCGAGGCCGGCATCGCGCCGGCAGGTGACGATGCCGATCCAGGCCACGTCGTCGGCGGAGTACCGGCGTCGGCCGGCGGCGTCGCGTGCGATCGGGCCGATCAGCCCCTCGCGCTCGTAGTAGCGCAGGGTGTCGAGGCTGAGCCCGGTCGCGGCGGCTGCATCCGCGGGGGAGCGATCGGCGCTGTCCGGGTCGACGGCGCTGCGGGGCTGGTCGGCGGCGTCCATGCCCCGGAGAGTACCGGGGCGACCGGCGGTCTCCGCGCCCTCAGCTGAGCGCGCCTCGCCACTCCCCCTCATGGGCGGCAGCGAACGCGGCCGCCTCCCGCCAGTGCTCGCCGTGACCCGTCATGAACATCGACCCCCACGGCTCGCGACCCTCGGCGTGCGAGCGCACGAGCAGGTCGTGCATCGCCTGCGTGCGCTCGGCCAGGAGTCGCGGCAGCTGGGCGCGCAGGTCCGCGTCGGCCTCGTAGCCGTCGACGACGAGGGCCCGCAGGCGCGCGGCGACGTCCGCGGGGTCGGCCCCGGCGACCATTCCCGAGAACGACTGCGCCGCATAGGCGAGGTCCCACGCGCGGGTGCTCGGCCCGGCGCCGTCGAGGTCGATGAGGATCATCCGCTCGCCGTCCACCAGCAGGTTCCAGGGGGCGATGTCGTGGTGGCAGATCAGCTCGGGCGGTGTCGGGGCGGGCAGCAGCACCTCCCAGCGGGCGCCGAGCGGGTCGGAGGTCCCGCGCCCGGCGGCGGTGATCCCCGGAATCGGGGAAAGCGGGAACCGGTCCCGCGGCAGGGCGGCGCTCGCCTCGTGCACGTCGCGCACCAGGCGGCCGACGCGCTCCAGACGGCCGACGTCGAGCTGCCCGATGTCCATGGCGAGGACGCCCGGCACGTGCTCGATGATCTGCCGGCCCGTGTCGTCACGGCCCAGGTGGGCGGGCACGTCGATCCCCGCCGCGCGCAGCGCCTCCGTGTACCGGGCGACGAGCGGCGTGCCGGCGTGCCACGGCTTGCGCACGGTGTCGCCGACGCGCACCACGCCCGCGCTCGCGTTCCCACCGGTCAGCGGGATCTCGCGGGCGTCGTCTCCGGTCTCCACGCCCGGGACGGTACCGCGCAGAGGCCGAGCACGGCGACCGATTTCCACTGGTCGCGGGCGCGCTCAGACCTGCGGGCGCGCCGCCTCGGCGGCCTCGGTGCGCGTCGTCCTGTCCGCGTCGGGCGCAGTGGGATCCGCGATGGCGTCCTGCGCCGGTGCGCCGGGCTCCTGGGCGGCGACCTCGGCCTCGACCTCTGCGAACGCCTCCGCCTCGGCCTTCTGGTCGGCCTGGATCTCGGCGAAGGACGTGCGCACGGAGTCGTCGTAGGCGTTCTGGTCCAGAATCTTCTCGCGCTTGGCGACGATCACCGCGACCAGGGACTGGCCGGTGACGTTCAGGGCGGTGCGGCCCATGTCCAGGATCGGGTCGATCGCGAGCAGCAGGCCCACGCCCTCGAGCGGGAGGCCCAGGGTCGACAGGGTCAGGGTGAGCATGACGGTCGCGCCGGTCATGCCGGCGGTCGCCGCCGAGCCCAGCACGGAGACCAGCACGATCAGCAGGTAGTCGGTGATGCCGAGCGGGACGCCGAAGAAGTTCGCCACGAAGATCGCGGCGAGCGCCGGGTAGATGGCGGCGCAGCCGTCCATCTTGGTGGTCGCGCCGAGCGGGATCGAGAAGGAGGCGTAGTGGCGCGGCACGCCCATGCGCTCGGTGACCGTCTGGGTCATCGGCATGGTGCCCAGCGAGCTGCGGGAGACGAAGCCGAGCGAGGTCGCGGGCCACACGCCGCGGAAGAACGAGCCGATCGAGAGGCCGCTGGTGCGCAGCAGGATCGGGTAGACCACGAGCAGCACCAGCAGCATGCCGATGTAGACGTCGGCCACGAACACGCCGAGCTGCCCGATCGCGTCCCAGCCGTAGCTGGCCACCGCGTTGCCCAGCAGGCCCACGGTGCCGATCGGCGCGAGGCGGATGACCCACCACAGCAGCTTCTGGACGATCTCGAGGGCGGAGCCGGTGATCTTGAGGAACGGATCGGCCTTCTCGCCGACGGAGAGCACGGCGATGCCCACGGCGATCGAGATGACGAGGATCTGCAGCGCGTTGAAGCTCAGGGAGATCGAGCCGTCGTCGCCCGCGCTGCCTTCGATGCCCAGGAAGTTCGAGGGGACCAGGCCGATGAGGAAGTCGAGCCAGGTGCCCTGCGTGTCGGAGGCCTGCGCGGTGTCGGCCGAGACGCTCGAGTTCGCGCCGGGGCTCGTGATCGCGCCCAGGCCGATGCCGATGAGCACGGCGATCAGCGAGGTGATCGCGAACCAGAGCAGGGTCTTCCAGGCGAGTCGGGCGGCGTTCGTGACCTTCCGCAGGTTCGCGATCGAGGTGACGATCGCGAGGAAGATCAGCGGCGGGACCAGGGCCTTCAGCAGCGTGACGAAGGCGGTGCCGATGGTGTCCAGGGTGGTGGTCAGCCAGTTGGCGCCCTCCTCTCCGCTGCCGGGGCCCATCGCCGAGGCCACGAGGCCGAGGGCGACGCCGAGGACCAGGCCGATGAGGACCTGCCAGCCGAAGGGGATGCGCGCGATCGCGCGCAACGGGTTGCGGGTGCTGCGCGGGGCGGGGGAGGGGGTCGTGGTGCTCACGAGGGACGACGTTAGGAGCACGCCCCGGCCAGGTCAATGCCTTGACCATAGGGTCACATAAGCGAGGCTATGGATCTGGTCGGTCGGCGGCCGGTCATCCGCGCGGAACCGGGTGCCCCGCCGCGGAGGAGAACCGGCCGACGAGTCCGGCGATCCGGGCGCGCAATGGCATCCTGGTCGGACTATGGCATCCCGAACCCCGGACCAGACGTCCCCGAAGCCGCCCAAGGCGCCGGCCGCGGACGCCACTCTGCGCGTGCTGACGTACCTCTCCTCGCGGCGGGCGCCCGTGGCCGCCGCGCGCGTGGCCCAGGACCTCGAGCTGCCGAGGTCGACCACGTACGACCTGCTCGGGACGCTCGTCGCCCACGGCTATGCGCTGCATCTTCCGCAGGAGCGGCTGTACGCGCTGGGGCCCGCCGCCTACGAGGTCGCCGTCGGCTACATGCGCCATGCGCCGCTCGCCCGGGTGGGCCGGGTCGTCCTCGAGCGCACCGTCGACACCATCGGCGAGTCCGGTCACCTCGCGGTGCTCCACGGCCGCGACGTCCTCTACGTCGTCGAGGACCGCGCGAAGGGGCGCGGCAGCCTCGTCACCGATCAGGGTGTGCGCCTCCCCGCGCACCTCACCGCGACCGGCCGGGCGATGCTCGCGGCCCTGCCCCTCGTGCAGCTGCGCAGCCTGTTCACCTCGCGCGAGGATCTCGTGCCCCGTCGGCCCGGGGTCGGGCCGACGACGCCCGCGCAGCTCGCCGCGATCCTCGAGCAGGTGCGCCGCGACGGCTTCGCCCGCGAGGACGGCGAGGTCACCCCCGGATACCGCTCGGTCGCGGCGCCCGTGCTCGACCACGCGGACTGGCCGATCGCGGCCATCGGCCTCACCTGGCAGTCCAACCGCCTGGGCGAGGACAAGGTCGCCGAGTGCGCGCGTGCCGTGCGGGCCGCCGCCGAGGAGGTCGCCCGCGCCGCGACCGGCCGGCGCCCTCGCGAGGAGCGCGCCGAGGACTAGTGCGCCGCCGGGCCGCGGCGTCTCAGAACTCGATGCCCGCCGGGTCGGCGCCGATGCGGCCGGCCTCGCCCCGGTCGAGGGTCGCGAGGCGCTCGAGGTCCTCGTCGGTGAGCTCGAGCTCCGCGGCGGCGAGGTTCGAGACGATGCGCTCGGGCGTCACGGACTTCGGGATCACGATGTTCCCGATCGCGAGGTGCCAGGCGATGACGACCTGCGCGGCGGTGGCCCCGTGGGCGGCGGCGATCCCCGTGATCACCGGGTCCTGGAGCAGCTCGCCGCCCTGGCCCAGAGGAGACCAGGCCTCGGTGAGGATGCCGTGCTCCCGGCCGAAGGCGCGCAGCTCCTCCTGGGCGAAGTCGGGGTGCAGCTCGATCTGGTGGATCACCGGGGTCACGCCCGTGGCCTCGATGATCTCCTCGAGCTGTGCCACGGGGAAGTTCGAGACGCCGATCGAGCGCGCCTTCCCCCGCTTCTGCAGCTCCACGAGCGCCTTCCACGCCTCCACGTGCTTGCCCTGCTTGGGCTTCGCCCAGTGGATGAGGTAGAGGTCCACGTACTCGAGGCCCAGGCGCTCGAGCGAGGCGTCGAGCGCCGCGATCGCGCGGTCGTAGTCGTGGTCGTCGTTCCACAGCTTGGTGGTGACGAAGACGTCCTCGCGCGGCAGGCCGGAGGCGCGCAGGGCGCGGCCCACGCCCTCCTCGTTGTCGTACGCCTTGGCGGTGTCGATGTGGCGGTAGCCGGCCTCGAGGGCCTGGCCGACGACGTCGGCCGCGACCTCGTCCTCGACCTGCCAGACGCCGTAGCCGAGCTGGGGGATGGTGTTGCCGTCGGCAAGGGCGATGTTCGCGACGCTGCTCATGGTGCTCCTCGTGCGGGTGGTCTGCGGGGCGGGCGGGTGCCGGTGCGGGGCTCGGGCGCGCAGCCGCCTCTCGATCGGGAGGTCGGCCGACGCCGCGCTGCGCACGGGTGCGTCCAGCCTAGGCCGACGGAGCTCCACCGTCGGCCCCTGCGCCCCGGCGCTGATCCCGTGAGCGCGCTCACGCTGCGGTAGGATCCCCAGATCGCGGGCCCAGGGCCCGCGCCGCGGGTGCCCCGCCCGCCCGAGTCGGCGTCACCGAGCGCGAGATCCGCGCCGTGCGCCGTACCCGCCCGATACCTTCCCCACCTCCGACCCCGGGAGTCCCTCATGACACAGGAAACCGGCGCCGGCTCCGGCGCACCCGGCGATCCCACCCTCCCCGCCCCCGACGGCGACGGCTCGTCCTCGGGCCAGGGCACCGAGCTCAAGAAGGCCATCACCCCCGGCCTGCTGCTGCTGTTCATCGTCGGCGACATCCTGGGCACCGGGGTCTACGCGCTGACCGGCCAGGTCGCCGGCCAGGTGGGCGGCGCGGGCTGGCTGCCGGTGATCCTCGCGTTCGTGGTCGCGATGATGACGGCGCTCTCCTACGTGGAGATGGTGACGAAGTACCCGCAGGCCGCGGGCGCCGCCCTGTACGTCCACAAGGCCTTCGGCATCCACTTCGTCACCTTCATGGTGACCTTCGCCGTGCTGTCCTCGGGCATCACCTCGGCCTCCAACAGCGCGATCTTCCTCGCGGAGAACGTGCTGGCGGTCTTCCACCTCGAGGACTCCCTCGGGGCCGACGCCTCGCATCACGTCGCGGTGATCATCGCGCTCGTCTTCATCGCCGTCGTGGCCTGCGTGAACTCCTACGGCGTGAGCGAGTCCGTGAAGGCCAACGTGGTGCTCACCCTCATCGAGCTCAGCGGCCTGGCGATGGTGCTGATCATCGGCTTCCTCGCGATCGGCCGCGGCGACGCGGACTTCTCGCGGGTGGTGCTGTTCGAGGCGCCCGAGGACAAGAGCATGTTCATGGCCGTGATCGGCGCGACCGCCCTCGCGTTCTTCTCGATGGTCGGCTTCGAGGACTCGGTGAACATGGCCGAGGAGACCGTGAACCCCTCGAAGAACTTCCCGAAGATGCTGCTGGGCGGCCTGTCGATCACGGGCGTGGTCTACGTGCTGGTCTCCCTCACGGCAGTCGCAGTGGTCCCGATCGGAGAGCTCACCACCGCGACCACGCCGCTGCTGAGCGTGGTCTCGCACGGCGCGCCGAACCTGCCGATGGACACGATCTTCCCGATCATCTCGATCTTCGCGGTCGCCAACACCGTGCTGATCAACATGATGATGGCCTCGCGACTGCTCTACGGCATGGCCAAGCAGGGCGTGCTCCCGCCGTTCCTGGGGGTCGTCCTCAAGGGGCGCCGCAGCCCCGTGGGCGGCATCGTCTTCTCGACGCTCCTCGCCTTCGCGCTCGTCGTGGTCGTCAGCTACGCGCTGCCGGAGACCATCATCAAGAACCTCGGCGGCACCACGGCGCTGCTGCTGCTGATCGTGTTCTGCCTGGTCAACGTCTCCGTGATCGTGCTCCGCAAGGACCCGGGCGCGAAGGGGCACTTCCGCACCCCCACCGTGGTGGCCGTGATCGGCGGGGTCACCTCCCTGATCCTCGTCACCCCCCTCGCCCAGCCCAAGGAGAACTACTACATCGCGGGCGGCCTGCTGGGCGTGGGCCTCGTGCTGTACGCAGTCACCTACCTGTACAACTCCGCGATCAAGGGCAGGCGCACGCGCTTCCACGACCAGGACGAGATCGGCCGCGAGTGAGCGGCCGGGTGCCTGGTCGCGGCGCTCGTCGAGACCTCGCGATCCCGATCCACCCTGAGCAACCCCGAGACACCTGGAGTCGACGATGAAGATCCTGCTCGGCTACGTGCCCAGCCCCACCAGCGAGGCCGCCCTCGAGTACGCGCTGGAGGAGGCGAGGACCAAGGACGCGACGCTCGTGGTGCTCGCCTCCGAGCGCAGCGACGATCCCCGCAAGAACGCGGGCGACGCGGGGCGCGAGCCCCTGCACGAGCGGCTGGAGGCCGGCGGCGTGCACTTCGAGCTGCGGAACGTGCCGCGGCGCGACGACGCGGCCGACGACATCCTCCAGACCATCGACAACGAGAAGATCGACCTGGTCGTGCTGGGGGTGCGCCGCCGCACCCCCATCGGCAAGATGCTGCTGGGCTCCACGGCCCAGCGCGTGATCATGGAGGCTCCGTGCCCCGTGGTCTGCGTGAAGCCGAAGGCGCGGGGGCGCTGACCTATCTGGCGTGCCGAGTTGCGTCACCCGCTAGGGATACGGTCAGCGGAAGGCAGCTGACCAACCGGCGGTGAGGAGTGCGCTCTCGGCTCTCCAACGGGCGATGACACGGGAAAGCCGGTCTCGCTGACTCCGATGGGCGGCAGATTCCCACAGGTTCACCATCTCGTGGGGGTCGTCTTCGAGGTCGAACAGTTGCCCGTCCTCGTGGTCGATGAACTCGACGAGCTTCCAGCGGTCGTCCCGCACCATCGTCATCAGGTCAGTCTTCTGCAGGATCATGTCCCTGGCATGCTCCGCGAAGGCGTATTCCCTCCCGAAGTCGGCGTCACCTCGGATCCCAGGCATCAGCGAGTGCGCCTCCATCCATTCAGGCGGGGTCACGCCAGCGAGCTCGAGGATCGTGGGCCCCAGATCGAAGAGGGAAGTGAGTCCGTCCACCCGATGGTCTGCGACGATCCCTGGGCCCGCGACGATCGCCGGTACACGGACGCTCGACTCGTACATCGACCACTTCTGGATGTGCCCGTGGTCGTTCAGGCAGTCACCGTGGTCGGAGGTGAAGATGATGACGGTGTCCTCGAGGACGCCGCGCCGCTCTAGGGCGTCCAGCAACTGTCCGACCTGGGCATCGATCATCGTCACATTCGCCATGTAGTGCCTGCGCTGGCGGTCGATCTGCTCGGGGCTGGGGTGCTCGAGGTGCACGATCGCGTCGTGGTCGACCTCAAGGTTGTCGCGGATGAGGTCCTTGATGGCTGCCGGCTGGTGCTCGCGATCCTCCGGCGAATCGTAGGGCGTCGGCATGGTGCGGCCCGTGTATTGCCGAAGGGCGTCGGCCGTGGGGTCGTATGGGGGGTGTGGGCCAGGAAAGCCGACCTGCAGGAAGAACGGCTCATCGCCGGGGTAGACATCCAGCCAGTGACTCGCGAGGCCGCCGACGAAGTTGTCGACATGGAGGTCGTCGGGGGCATCCCATTCGAAGGCGCCGAGCCGCTCCCGGTAGTCCGGGATCCCGCGGTACTTCGTGGCGCGGTCCGGCTTCACGAGTCCACGGGCATGGAAGGCCTTGTCCCACTCGTCGAGGAAGAAGGGGAGAGCGGGGTTCGATCGGTCCTTGTTCTCCACGACATGGCGCTCGTGGAAGCCGACGCTGCTGGTGTACGGGTAGGTGTGCATTTTCCCGACGTTGGCACAGCGATAGCCCGAATCGGCGAGCAGCTCGACCCAGGAGTGGGTCCAGGGATCGTTGTTCTTGAGGACACCCGTCGAGTGGGGATACATCCCCGTGAACAGGCTTGCGCGCGACGGCGCGCACGACGGCGCGGTCACATAGGTGCGGGTGAACGTTGTTCCGGAGCGCACCAGCTGATCCAGGTTGGGGGTGATCGCGTGCTCGTGGCCGAGTGCCGCGATCGTGTCGAAGCGCTGCTGGTCGGTGATGACAAACAGGATGTTCGGGCGGTGCGAGGTCATGGATTCCTTTCGGACTCAGGTCGTGGTACTGGCGCTCAGGAGTGGGGAGCGTGCGAGTGGCGCGGCGCGATGGTGCCATCCGATTGTGTGGCTTCCGGCAGCGAATCGGCCGTTCCGCGCCGTATCTGCGCCTCGATCTCTTCGAGTGACCGTCCGGACGTCTCAGGGACGACGATCAAGAGCAGAGCGATCGCGATCGCGCCGACCGTCGTGAATGTCAGGAACGCAAAGCCGGCGCCCCCGGCCTGGAGAAGGATGGGGAATAGCAGTGTGACGACGAAGATCGAAGCGAAGTTCGCGACCTCGGAGATGCTCATGGCGGTGCCGCGGATCGAGATCGGAAGGATCTCGGTCTGCACCACGCGCGAGACGGGTGCCCAAGTGGAGGCGTAACCCGCCTTGAAGACCGAGAAGCAGATGATCGCTACGGTGCCTGTGACCACGCTGGTCAGACCGAACGACCAAGTGGCGATCGCGCACAGCAGCATTGCGCTGCCGGTGATTGCCGCACCGCCGATGAGGATCCGTCGACGGCTGAAGGAGTCGGCGTAGCGCAGAGCCCAAAGCGTCGCCGAGACCGCGATGGACCCGAATCCAATGGTCGTGATCAGCGAGGCGCTCTCGCTGAAGCCGATTGCCGTGAGCACGGTGGGGGAGTAGTACGTGATCGCGTTGATGCCCAGGAACTGCGCGAGGACAGTCAGCAGAATCGCGATCAGCGCAGGTCGGCGCGCCCACGGTGCGAGCAGGGTCCGCCAGGAGCCGTGGGAGGCCGCCAGGCCGAGCTGGATCTCGGCAATCGTGTGTGCGGGATCGGGCCCGTCGTCACGGCGCGCCAGTCCGGCTGCGGCCTCCTCCAGGCGTCCCCGAGCCACCAGCCAGCGGGGGCTCTCGGGCAACAGGAAGACGCCGACGAACAGCAGCACCGCTGGGATCACAGCGAGCGCGAGCATGATCCTCCAGGCTCCGGAGGCCGACAGCGCGAAGTTCGCGATGTACGAGAGAAGGATCCCGAAGGCGTTCATGAACTGCACGAGGGAGACCACCCGGCCGCGGGTGCCTGCGGGAGAGAGCTCCGAGAGGTAGATCGGGATGTTCACAGAGACGAACCCGATCCCCAGGCCCAGCACTGAGCGACCCAGGATCAGTACGGCAGCGCTACCAGCGGTCGCCGCCAGAAGAGTCCCGACGAGAAACACGATGGCGGCGACCTGGAGCAGGCGGCGTCTACCCAGACGATCCACGAGCAGCGCACTGGAGACCGCCCCGATGATGGCGCCGATCGTGAACGAGGAGGTGATGAGGCCGGACTCGGTGGCCGTCACCGGGAAGTCATTCTTGATGTAGAGCAGGACTCCCGAGACCACCCCGGTGTCGTAGCCCCAGAGGATCGCGCCGAGTGCTCCGAACAGATAGATGAACCACGGGGGGATCTGGCGCGCGGAGCGCGACGGAGTCGAGTGCATGTCCTGTCCTCCTGGGGACGCCGGTGTCGCGGAGTGCACATGTGAGCGTTCGAAGAGCGCCGCAGATGTGCCCTCAGCGTAAAGAGCGACCGAACGACCGCGCAATCAATGACGGTATAGAGTGCTCACATGTGCAATACTGGCGCGCATGGTGGATATGCGACGCCGGGAGGAATCGGTCAGCGAAGAGCTGATGACTGAGGTTGCTTCGGCGTACTACTTGGAGGAGTGCTCGAAGACCGAGATTGCGCACTCAACAGGTCTCAGCCGATGGCAGGTTGCCCGCGTGCTCACGGAAGCACGGGATCGTGGATTGGTGACCATCCGTGTCGCGGTCCCAGAACCGCCGCTCGGAACTGCCGGCGTTCTGGCGGAGTCCCTGGGCGTGCGGCGTGTGATCATCGCCGGGCGTTCCGCGATCTCTCCTGGCGAGGGGTCGCGGTGGCGAAGCACTCACGCCGTCGCCGCAGCGCTGGCTGCGTACCTCTCCGAGTCCGTGCAGCCCGGTGAATCCCTGGGCCTGGGATGGTCCCGGGTGATCGAGTGCCTGCCCGCGGAGCTGGATCGACTGGCGCCGTGCGACGTTGTCCAGATCGCAGGGGCTCTCACGTTCGCGGGTGATCGGATCGGGTCGGTCGAAGTGGTCCGTCTGGTCGCGCGCATCGCCGAGGGGACGGCGCACCCGATCTATGCTCCGCTGGTCGCGCCGAGCAGCGAGATCGCCACCGCACTCATGCGCACGGAGGAGATCTCCCGGGCGCTGGGGCGAGCAGAGCGCGTCGACCACGCTGTCGTGGGGATCGGCACCTGGACCAGTGAAGGGTCGTCGATCCTCCCTCTGCTCCCGGTCGATCTCGTGCGGCGCACCACTGCAGCCGGGGCATGCGCCGTCATCTCCGGCCGAGTCCTGGACCAGAGTGGTGCAGCGCTCGATGCAGGGTCCGACGGCCGCATCGTCGGGATGACGCTCCAGCAGTTGCGCCAGGTGCCCTACGTTGTGGGCACCTGTGTGGGCGCACATCGCGTGGAGGCCGTGCGTGCTGCCGTGCGGAGTGGGCTCATCGACACGCTCGTCGTCGATGAGCCTTTGGCAGTAGCTCTTCTGGATTCTTGAGGGCGAACCGGTAGCGAAGTGAGTCGAACCAAGGCCCAGTCAGGAATCGAGGTCTCCGGTGCGTTCCACGATCTCTCGCATCGCGGCGGTTGCGGCGTGGGGCTCACCTGCCAGGATCCGCCGGACGACCTTTCCATGCAGATCGACATCATGGGGCTCGGGAGCCAGGTCCATGCGCTCGTGGAGCGCACGCTCTCTCAGGCTCTCGTCGATCACGGCCTGCAGGCGGATGAACATCGCATTCGCCGAGAGGGCGAGCACCTGCGAATGGAGCAGGCTATCCGCGTGTAAGTATGCGGCGGCGTGGGCAGGCTCCGTCGCGTCACCGATGCCGCTGGCCACGGTGCGTAGCTCGCGACCGGCGTGAGCGAGGGCTCCGCAAGCCCGATTCGAGACTTCACCTCTGCTCACACGCCGTGCCGCCAGTGCCGCCGCCTCGGGTTCGATGGCTCGGCGCAGCTCGCGCAGCTCCGCGATCTGCTTGATCCGGCCAGGAGAGCGCAAGCGCCATCGGATCACCAGCGGATCCATCGTGTCCCAGTGGTCGAAGGGCAGCACGCGCAGGCCCACACGGCGCCCTGCCGTCAACATCCCCAGCGTAGAGAGCACTCGCGTCGCCTCGCGCACCACGCTGCGCGAGGCCCCCGTGCGTGCGACCAGTCCCTCGATGGTGTCGGCGTGCTCAGCGGGGAGCTCACCGAGGACGATGGCGCAGCCCAAGGTGTCCAGCGCGCTGTCAAAGCGGGATTCGCCAGGGGGCCTCATGGGCGTATCACCTCTGAGACACGGGTGAGACGACCAGCTCGTCGACCCGCACGTGCGAGGGTGAATCCAGGACGAACTGCACCGCGCGTGCGATGTCGTCCGCGGTGAGCATCACAGATCGGGCTTCGGCGTCGGGGACCTGCGGGCGCTGCTCGAGGAAGTCGGTCGCGACGTCGCCCGGACACAGGTGACAGGAGCGGACACCGTACGGGGCCTCCTGTTGATTGAGCGTACGAACGAGGGAGCTGAGTGCCGTCTTGCTGGCCGAGTACGCGACGCCGGCTCCGGGCTGGAATGCCCAGCCTGCGAAGGACGAGATCACCACGATGAGTCCACCGCCATCACGCAGGTGCGGCAGCGAAGCACTGATCACGCTGGCCGTCGCTTGAAGATTGGTACGCACGATGGCGTCGAACTCCCCGAGGTCCTGGTCCTCCCATCGTCGCCGTGGTGTGTTCAGGCCGGCGGCGAGGACCACGGCATCGAGCCCGCCGAAGTGGTCAGCGACCTGGCGCGCGGTCGACGCGACTGCGTCGCGGTCTTGGACGTCCAGGGGGAGGACGGTCGTGTCGCCCCCGGCCGCGGTGATTTCGGCGGCTGTCTCCTCGAGCGCCTCGCGGCGCCGTCCGCTGATGGCCACCCGCCAGCCGGTCGTTGCTGCGCTGATCGCCGTAGCTCGTCCCATGCCGCTGCCGCCACCGGTCACCCACAGGCTCGGTCCTCGAGTTCGCATCCGGTCTCCTCGGGTCAATAGTCGTCGGAGCGAAATGGCCCCGACCGCAATAGTATGCTTATTGTCGTCGGCGCGCTCGCGATGGGCGATTCCGCCCGCCGTTCCGACAGCGCGAGAGAAAGGATCATCGATGGAGCTGGATCTCAAGGACCGCGTCGTGGTCGTCACGGGCGCCGCGCGCGGCATCGGCGCAGTGATCGCCGGGCGCTTCGCCGCCGAGGGCGCGCGCGTGGTCGCCCTGGACCTCGCCTTCCCCGAGGAGGGCGACGGACCGGGCTCTCCCTCGACGAGCGGCCCGTCGACCTCTCCGATCACCCGCCTCACCTGCAACGTGGCCGACCCGGAGTCGGTCTCCGCTGCCGTCTCGGAGATCGTCGAGCGCCACGGCACGATCGACGTGCTCGTGAACAACGCGGGCATCAACGTCGACGGGCCCGTCGCCGACCTCGAGTGGGAGCGCTGGCGCGCGTGCTTCGACGTGAACATGGGCGGCGTGTTCCTCATGAGCCGCGCCGTCGCCCCGGTCATGCAGGAGGCCGGCCGGGGGCGGGTCCTCAACGCGGCGTCGTTCGCGGCCATCGTGCCGAGCGTCGGCAGCGCCGCCTACGCGGCCTCGAAGGCGGCGGTCGTCCAGTTCACGCGGGTGCTCGCCTCCGAGCTCGGTCCGTGGGACATCACGGTGAACGCCTATGCGCCGGGCATGGTCCCCACCGCGATGAACGGCTTCGCCGAGATGCCCCCGGACGCCCAGGACCGCCTCCTGGACACGCTCTCGCTGCGGCGCTGGGAGAGCCCGGACGACGTCGCGAACCTGCTGATCTTCCTCGCGAGCGACGCCGCGGGCTTCATCACCGGCACGCTGCTGGACGTCTCCGGCGGCAAGCTCGCCACCCAGATCCCGGCGCGCGCCTACGGGCGCTGATCCGAGGGGCCCGTCGGGCCCGTCGCACCCGGCCGGCCCGTCGGGCCCGTCCGATCCGACGGCTCCTCCGCATCCCCGCCGAACACGTCGGGGACCCCGTCGGCGTCCGCGTCGGCCGCCTCGCGCTCGGCGATCTGCTTGTAGTGCCGGTCTCGGGGCAGCAGGATCACCGCGCCCACCACGGCGGCGAGCACGGAGGCGGTGAGCACGCCGACCTTCGCGTGGTCGTGCATGGGGTCGGACGCCTCGAAGCTGAGCTCCGAGACGAGCAGCGAGACGGTGAAACCGATGCCCGCGAGCGCCGCCATGCCCACGAGATCCATCCAGCGCACATCGGGATCGAGGTTCGCGCGCTGCAGACGCGTGACCAGGAACGTCGAGCCGACGATGCCGAGGATCTTGCCGCACACGAGCCCGACGACCACGCCGATCGTGACGCTTGACTCCCAGGCCTCGAGGAGCCCGCTGGCGCCGCCCACGGCCACGCCCGCGCTGAAGAACGCGAACACGGGCACCGCGATCCCGCTGCTCAGCGGCCGGAAGCGGTGCTCGAAGGTCTCGGCCAGCGAGTACTGCGCGCCCAGGCGGGTGCGCGAGCGGACCGGCACCATGAAGGCGAGGACCACGCCGGCGATCGTCGCGTGCACCCCGGAGTTCAGGAACAGCGCCCAGGTGATCGCCCCGAGCGGCAGCAGCAGGAACCATGCCGCGCCGTAGGAGATCCGGAACAGGGACTCGGCGCGCGTGGCCAGCAGGCGGTACGCGGCGATCGGCACGATCGCGAGCACGAGGTAGAGCAGGTGCAGGTCGCTCGAGTAGAAGATCGCGATGATGAGGATCGCGATGAGGTCGTCGACGATCGCGAGGGTCAGCAGGAACGTGCGCACCGCGCTGGGCAGGTGCGAGCCCAGCAGGGCGAGCACGGCGAGGGCGAAGGCGATGTCGGTCGCGGCGGGGATCGCCCAGCCCGTGAGCGCCCCCGGCGGACCGAAGACGTTGATGACCGTGAAGATGACGGCGGGCACGGCGACGCCGCCTGCCGCGGCGACGACCGGCACCAGCGCCTTCCCCGGTGAGCGCAGGTCGCCCACCGTGAACTCCATCTTGAGCTCGAGGCCCGCGAGGAAGAAGAAGATCGCGAGCAGCCCGTCGGCCGCCCAGTGCCCGATGCTGAGGTTCAGGTGGAAGCTGCCCACGTCGAAGCCCAGATGCGCATCGCGCACCCCGAAGTACGCCGGGGCGAGCGGAGAGTTCGCGAGCACGAGGGCGAGCACGGTCGCCCCCAGCAGCACGAATCCGCCGGTGGTCTCCTGCGTGAGGATCCGCTCGATGCGCAGGTGCTCGCGGTAGGTGCCGCGTTCGAGGATCCTGCGGCGTCGTCGGGACTCGTGCTCGGTGCGTCGCTGACTGGTCATGGTGCGGCTCTCCTCGGGAGTGGGGGTGCCGGGGTCTCAGGGCTCATCGGGCCGGGGCGGGGAGTCGAAGGCCCCTGCGGGCTTCCGGCTGCGGCCGACGGGCGGCACGGCGGGGCGCGTGCCGCGCACGTCGGGGTCCAGGTGCGCGAGTGCCGCGCCGACCTCGCCGTCTGTCGTCACGAACAGCATGATGATCCGGCCGAGCAGCAGCAGGGTGAGGGCGAGCCCGATGGCCTTCAGCCACAGCGGCTGGGCGATGAACAGCAGCATCATCGCGATCAGCGTGGGCGCGAGGTACATGACGGCGCGCTGCACGTAGCCGCCGAAGCTCGGCATCTTCACGCCCGAGGTCTCGGCGAGCGACTTCACCATGAAGTTCGGGCCGTTGCCGATGTACGTCATCGCTCCGCACAGCACGGCGCCCAGCGAGATCGCCATCAGGTACAGCTCGGGGACGTCGGCCACGCGCGGCTCGCCCGGCAGCTGCGAGGCCATCTCGAAGAAGGTCGCATAGGTGGGGGCGTTGTCGAGCACGGAGCTGAGACCGCCCGTGAACACGAACAACGTGATCTCGTTCAGGGGGAGCGACGGGGCGGCGGAGCGCAGCACCGCGAGCGCCGGGATCATGGTCAGGAAGATGCCGACGAAGAGCGCCGCGACCTCCTGGATGGGCCCGAACTCGAACTCGTTCTCGTCGTAGCGGATGCTGCGGCTGCCCAGGAACAGCGAGCACAGGGCCGCGCCGATCATGACGATCTCCCGCCAGGGCACGTACTGGGTCCACGTCGCATGGCCCTCGACGATCGCGTCGGGATCGAGCGAGGGGATCAGGGCGACCGCGAAGATGATGATCGCGAACCAGATGGCGTTGCTGGCGCCCACGAGCTTCAGCGGGATCACGTTCACGGTGTCCGCGTAGACGTCCTCCTTCGCCTCGTGCGCGATGATCCGCCGGTCCAGCGCCCAGTACGTCAGCAGCAGCATCGCGTTGACGAACAGCCACATCGGCAGCAGATGGAAGGTCCAGGTGAACGGCACGCCGCGCAGCATCCCCAGGAACAGCGGCGGGTCGCCGAGCGGTGTGAGCAGGCCGCCGCAGTTGGCGACGATGAAGATCGCGAACACCACGGTGTGCGCCTTGTGCCGCCGCTCGAGGTTCGTGTTCAGCAGCGGACGGATCAGCAGCATGGCCGCGCCCGTGGTGCCGATGAAGCTCGCGAGCACCCCGCCGATCGCGAGGAAGATCGTGTTCACGCGCGGCGTCGCGGCGATGTCGCCGCGCAGGAAGAAACCGCCGGAGACGATGAACAGGGCGAGGAGCAGCGCGATGAACTGCCCGTACTCCACGAGCGCATCGACGACCAGGTGCCACTCGCCCACGGCGATCACGCCGATCGCGACGGGCAGGCCCAGCAGGAGGGCGTAGACCAGCTGGTTGCGCGGGCGGTCCCAGAGCTTCGAGAGCGCGGGGACGAGCGGTGCGATCGCGATCGCCGCGAGCATCAGCACGAACGGGGCGATCGTCCAGGCCGGGAATGTCATCGGGCCTCCAGGGCAGGACGGGGTCGGGGATCAGGGCACTCTATGCCCTGATGCCGACCAGACTTCCCGGCTCACCGCAGCCCATGGTGCCACGGCGCACGCGTTCGGGCGTGAGCGTCCGGGAGTCGGGAGGACGTGGGTTGCGAGGGCCGAGATTCCGCTGACGCTCAAGAGGCCGCGAGCGCTCCCGCGACGTTCCGCAGGAAGCGCTCGCACCAGGCGAGCTGCTCGATCTCCACGAACTCGTCGGTGCCGTGGGCCTGGGCGATGTCTCCCGGGCCCACGACCACCGCGGCCATGCCCGCGTGCTCGTAGATGCCCGCCTCGGTGCCGTAGGTGACCTTCTCCTCCGTGCGCTCGGCGCCGAGGGCCACGGCCGCGCGGGCCGCGGGCCCGTCGGCCGAGCCGTCGAGCCCGTACAGCAGGGAGACGACGTCGAGCTCCGCGCCCACCCTCTGCGCCGCCGCGGGGTCCGACGGGTCGACGGGTGCATCGGCCTTCATCTGCTGGTCCAGTCGGTCGATCTCCTCCTGGATGCGCGCGACGATCGGCTCGACGTCGACCTGCGGGAGGGCGCGGAACTCGAATTTCAGGTGGACGTCCTGGGGGACGGTGTTGGTGGCGATGCCGCCGTCGAAGAGGTTCACGCCGCCGGTGGTCCAGGCGACGGGGAAGGCGGGGTCGTGCGGGCCGTTCTCCCGCAGGTCGTCGACGATCTCGCGGTGGAACCAGTCCACGAACCGCGCGGCGTAGCGGATCGCGTTCAGGCCGTGGGGGAGGAGGCTCGAGTGGGCGGCGACGCCGTGGAAGTCGGCGTGCAGCACGTTCATCGACTTGTGGGCGGGCACGGCCCGCATCGACGTCGGCTCGCCCACGAAGGCGACCGCGGGCCGGATCCCGAGCTCCTCGAGCTGGGTGACGAGGGCACGGGCGCCGTTGCAGGTGGTCTCCTCCTCCCAGGTCGCCGCGATGTGCACGGGCACGGTGCGGCGGGCGGCGGCGAATTCGGGTGCGAGCGCCGTCGCGATCGCCAGGTAGGACTTCATGTCCGCGGTGCCGCGCCCGTACAGCCGCCCGTCGCGCTCGGTGGGCGTGAAGGGGTCAGACGCCCAGTCCTGGCCGGTCACCGGCACGCAGTCGGCGTGCCCGGCGAGCAGGACGCCACGGCGGCTCGGATCCTCGGGGTCGATGAAGCGCCCGTCGGCCTCCGGCCCGTCCTCCGCGTTCGCGGGGAAGGTCGCCACGAGGTTCGCGTTCCTCCCGTCGCCCCTGGGCAGCACGTGCACCTCGGCGCCGGCCTCCCGCAGCGCCCGCTCCATGAGCGCGATCGCGGGCAGGTTCCCGGTCGCGGAGGTCGTGTCGAGCGCGACGAGCGCCTCGACGAGCTCGCGAGCGGTCGAGGCCAGTGTCGGATCGGGGGTCGGAACAGCGGAAGACGAGGTCATGGGCCCACTGTACGGGCGGCGGCACCGGTGGCGGGCGGCCCGATGACGGCATGCGTCCGGGCGTGTCCGCCCGCAATGTCCGGTGGTCACAGCCGCAAGAGGCTGTGCATTCTGGCATGTGCCTGGTAGGGCACATACGCTGAGGCGTCGGCCGAACTCGAGTGCGGGGGCGAGTCCCGTGCGTCATCGTCGATCGGAGACACGTGAACACGTCATCCGCAGTCCCGTTCAAGCATCCGGACGAACCTCCCACGACGACGACGGGAGGGACCCCTTTCGCGGATCTCCCGCCGCGCAAGACCATCAGAGAAGCGGTCGCGGCCTCGGCGATGGGCAACGCCACCGAGTGGTACGACTACGGCGTCTACGCCGTGGTCTCGACCTATATCGCCTCGCACTTCTTCCCCGAGGGCTCCGCAGCCCAGTTCTGGACCTACGCCTTCCTCGCGATCTCCTTCATCGCCCGCCCCTTCGGCGGCTTCATCTGGGGACCTCTCGGCGACCGGCTGGGCAGGAAGCACGTCCTCGCCCTCACGATCATCATCATGTCGCTCGCCACGACCCTCATCGGCGTGCTCCCCACGTACGAGCAGGTCGGCATCCTCGCGCCGATCCTCCTCGCCGTGCTGCGCATCGTGCAGGGCTTCTCGACGGGCGGCGAGTACGGCGGCGCGGCCACGTTCATGGCCGAGTACGCGCCGGACAAGCGTCGCGGCCGCTACGGCAGCTTCCTCGAGTTCGGCACGCTCGGCGGCTTCGCGCTCGGCACCATCGTGGTGCTGATCCTGCAGCTCATCCTCTCCGAGGACGCCATGGCCTCCTGGGGCTGGCGCCTGCCGTTCTTCCTCGCGCTGCCGATGGGCCTGATCGGCCTGTACCTGCGGTCGCGCCTGGACGAGACTCCGGTCTTCCAGGACCTCGAGCACGAGGGCGAGGCTCAGCAGTCCGCCGTCCACGGGCTCGTCAGCCTGATCCGCGACTACTGGAAGCCGATCCTCACGATGGCGGGCCTCGTGATCCCGCTGAACATCGCGAACTACACCCTGCTCACCTACATGCCGGGCTACCTCGAGACCAAGATCAACATGTCGGCGAACCAATCGCTGGCGACGATCCTCATCGGCGAGGTCATCATGATGGCGCTGCTGCCGTTCTGCGGCGGTCTCTCCGACGTCATCGGCCGCAAGAAGATGTGGTGGACCTCGATGATCGGCCTGTTCGTCATGGCCCTGCCGATGTACTACCTCATGGGCCAGGGCTTCTTGTGGGCGATCATCGGCTTCGCGGTGCTGGGCCTGCTGTACATCCCGCAGCTCTCGACGATCTCCGCGACGTTCCCGGCGATGTTCCCGGCCCACGTGCGCTTCGCGGGCTTCGCGGTGACGTACAACTTCTTCACGTCGGTCTTCGGCGGCACGGCCGCGCCGATCAACGAGGCCGTGGTGAGCGCGACCGGGTTCCTCGAGTTCCCGGCCGTGTACGTCATGTTCGGCTGCCTCTTCGGCATCGTCGCCCTGTTCTTCCTCAAGGAGACCGCGGGCGCCTCGCTGGTGGGCACCGACGTTCCCGAATCCCAGCGCGAGGACTACGGCGTCGAGGCGATCACCGCCGAGACCCAGGCCCTCGACGACTGCGGCCGCTGACCGCGAGGGGGCCGAGGCGCGGCCGGTCTGACAGGATCGAGCCATGACCTCGCCCTCCGCGGCCTCCGGCGCCCGTGCGGCCGACGCCGCAGTATCCGCATCCGCCCCGAGCACCGAGCCCGGGAAGACGCCGAGCACTCGGCGCTTCCGACAGGTCGACGTGTTCGGGGCGGATGCGTTCTCCGGCAATCCTCTCGCCGTCGTCGTCGATGCCGACGGTCTGAGCGAGGAGCAGATGCAGCGCATCGCCTCCTGGACGAACCTCTCGGAGACGTCGTTCCTGCTCGGCCCCGCCCGACCCGGCGCCGACTACCGCGTCCGCATCTTCACCCCCTCGACCGAGCTCGACTTCGCCGGCCACCCGACCCTCGGCAGCGCCTTCGCCTGGCTCGCTGCTCAGGCGGACGGCGGGGAGGCGACGGGCTCGGCCGACGAGCGCATCCTCGTGCAGGAATGCCGTGCGGGACTCGTCGAGGTGCGGGTGGACGGCGACGATCTCGCCTTCGCCGCTCCGCTCCTCGTGCGGAGCGGACCGATGGACGCCGACCACCTCGCGGACGCCGCCGCGGCGCTCGGGATCGACCCCGCGGACGTCCTCGATCACGCCTGGGTCGACAACGGTGCCGGATGGTGCGTCCTCGAGCTCGCCTCCGCGCAGGACGTGCTGGACCTCGAGCCCGACATGGCGGCGATCCCGGGGCGCAAGATCGGGGCGCTCGGGGTCGTCGGGACAACGGCCGACGCCCCGACCGCGGACGCCGACGGGCCCGCCTACGAGGTCCGCGGCTTCGTCGCGGCTGATCCCGACGCAGGCACGCCCGGCTACGAGGACCCCGTGACCGGCAGCCTCAACGCCGGCATCGCCCAGTGGATGCTCGAGCGTGGGCGGCTCGTCCCGCCGTGGACAGTCCGGCAGGGCACCCGGCTGGGGCGCGACGGCCGCGTCCTCGTCGACGTCGACGTCGAGGGGACGGTATGGATCGGCGGGACGGTGAGGACCGGCATCCAGGGCGAGATCATCGCCTGAGACTCGGTTCCGTGGGCCCGGTGGGTCGGCGCCGACTGCTCGGCGGGGTCGGATCCGCATCCCGAGCCGGGCCCGAACTGCTCCGATCGGCCGGGTCGGGACGCGTCGCGTCGGGTCAGCCGATCGACGGCGGAGCCGTGTTGGTGCCCGCGAGCCCGTACGCCTCGCCTTCCTCGACGAACAGCCGCAGCCGCTCGTTGAGGTCCAACCAGCCCGCGTCGTAGCCGGCGGCGACACCCTCGGGGATCTCGCCCATCTGTGAGTGGTCGACGGTGACGCGGGTGCCCTCACCCTCGTCGGCGAAGACGTACGTCACGATGCCCCAGCTGGGGCCGCCCATGCCCATGTTCCCCGTCCAGGCGTAGGTGAGCTCGTGGTCGATCTCGGTGAGGGTGCCCCAGGCGGCGCGGTGGGACCCGGAGTGCTCGACGATCGGCGCGCCGATCTCGACGGGCATCTCGATCGCGGACCCGGGCTGGTCGAGCAGGGTGTACGGCGCGCCCCACCACTGCGAAGGGTGCTCGCGGAAGGCGCGCCACACGGCCTCCCGGGACGCGGCGATCACGATGGACTGGGTGACGTGCATGGTCGTGAGTGACATGGCGTTCTCCTCGGCGCTGAGTCGCAGTCGATGCAGGGAGGCGGCGAGAGAGCGGTCCGGCGGAGCGAGCCAGCCGATCGTCGCCTCGTAGAGGGCGGAGCCGTTCAGTGTGTTGATGCGCTCGCGGCCGCTGCGGGTCGCGAGCACGAGATCCGCTTCGCGCATCTGCTGCAGATGGCGCAGAGTCGCGAAGCGGCTGGTCGAGAGGCCCTCGTCCTCGAGGGTCTCGTGGATCCGTCCGGTGGGGGCGGGAGCGCACCGCAGGATCTCGACGATCCGGCGCCGCGCAGGATGGGCGAGGGCGTCCCAGACCGACGTGTGCCCGGTGAAGGCATCGGGATCGGCCATCGGGGACCTCCGCCAAGACATGTGCGGTAATCCGCACATGTTGAGCATGCGCGCGGCGCGGTCAGGAGTCAAGGGGGCCGAGGGACCAGGGGGCGAAGGGAAGGCGCGACGCCGAGAGCCGACCCCGGCTGCCGTACCGAGCATCGAGAGGTGAGTTGTTGCTGCTATCCGGGCTCCATAAGAGCAACAACTCACCTCTCGCCGTCCGATCTCGTGCGCCGACCTCGCCGGTCAGGCGCGCCGACCGACGGGGCCGCTCAGCTGGTGCGGCGGCGCCTGCCCGAGCGCTTGGCCGTCTGCTTCACGGGCGGCTCGATCGCGCGCACCAGGCGCTCGTGCCCGGTCTCCTCGAGCTCGGCGATCTCGTCGTTGGCCTTGAGGAAGTCGGAGAACGAGCGGAAGCCCAGCAGCTTCTCGCTGAACGAAGGGTCCATGCGGCGCATGTACGTCTTCACGAGCGAGCTGTGCAGCCACTCGGTGTCGTCCCGCTCGCCCAGCTGTAGGGCGCGGCCCAGCAGCCTGCTCGCGGCCGCCTGCGCCTCCTCGGGGCTGATGTCGTCGGAGTCGTCGATGTCCAGATCCGCATCGAGAGCGTCGAGGTCCGCATCCGAGGCGACTGCATCGGCTGCATCGGCCTGGGCTGCGCTGTCGGCCGCGTCGCCTCCGCGCTCGGAGCCCTTGTGCTTGCCGCTCTTGCCTCCGTTCCCGGCGGCGCCCTTGGCGCCCTTCGACCCCTTGGCAGCGGAGCCGGAGCCGTCGGCCGTCTCGGCGCCGGTGGGCCCGGCGCCGGCACCGTCGGACCCGTCGGACCCGTTGGGCCCGTCGGACCCGCTCGGCCCGCCCGCGCCGTTCGTTCCGTCCGATCCGTTCGAGCCGTCGGCCCCGCCCCGGCCCTTCTTCGCGCCGGAGCCGCCGCGCGAGGAGCGGGACTTCGCCGGCTTCTCGGGCAGCTCGATCCCGGGCAGGGTCTCGTAGGAGTCGAACTGGTCGCAGGCCGCGGCCAGGGACTTCGCGGTCGAGCCGGCGACGCCCACCGCGGCGACGTACGTGCCCAGGCGCTTGCAGCGCTGCGCGAGCGGGACGTAGTCGCTGTCCCCGGCGACGATCACGACGTGCGTGAGGTCGGGGATCCGGAAGCAGTCCTCGACGGTGTCGACGGCCAGGCGGATGTCCGCGCCGTTCTTCGCGTAGGCGGCGGCCGGGAAGAGCTGCACGAGGTCCACGGCGCGCGCCACCAGCTGCGAGCGGTACTCGGCGTTCACGGGCGCGGACCAGTCGGCGTACGCCCTCGTGAGCATGATGGAGCCGAAGGACGCGGCGTGGTCGATGAGCGCGCCCACGTCGACGGTCGCCTCGGCGAGGCGCTCGGCGACGTCGGGGTCGTTGGGATCGGCGGCGATCTTCTGGCGGTCGCGGCTGAAGGAGTGACGCCCGTGCACACGGTCGTACCAGGACATGACGATGTTGTCGAAGTCCAGGTAGACGGCGACGCGGGGATCGGTGGAGTCTGCCATGGGTCCAGTCTGCCCGCTCCGCGTCGCCCGGCATACTCTGGCCCCATGACGACGACGCTTCCGTACGGCACCTGGCCCTCGCCCATCACCGCCCAGCAGCTCGCCACCGGGGGAGCACGTCTGGGCGGCCCGGTGTTCGTCGGCGAGCAGCTGTGGTGGCTCGAGGGCATCGCCGCCGAGGGCGGGCGCCAGGCGATCGTGCGCACCGCCGATGCCGTCGCCGCCCCCGCCGCCGCGGGCGAGCGCTCACCCGCGACGGGCTCCGAGCGCACCGGGACGGTCACCGTGCTGCCCGCCCCCTTCAACGCCCGCTCCCGCGTGCACGAGTACGGCGGCGGCTCCTGGGCCGCGGTCCCGGACGCGCCCGTCGACGAGGACCCCACCGGTTTCCGCGGCCCCCTCGTGCTCTTCGTGAACTTCGACGACCAGCGGGTCTATGCCTTCACCGAGGGGCAGGAGCCGCGTCCCCTGACCCCCGTCGGCCCCGAGGTCGGGTCCGCCCACGGACCCTCCCTGCGCTGGGCCTGCCCCGCTCCGGTGACCCTCGCCGACGGCTCCCGCGAGGTCTGGTGGATCTGCGAGGACCACACCGGCGGCGCCGAGGGGCCGCACGCGGACCCCGACGGCGCCCCGCACATCGAGCGCTTCGTCGCCGCGGTCCCGCTGGACGGCTCGGCCGCCGAGGACCCGGGCGCCATCCGCCGCGTCACCCCCGCCTCCCGCTTCGTCGCCTACCCGCGGCTCAGCCCCGACGGCACGCGCATCGCCTGGATCAGCTGGGAGCATCCGCGCATGCCCTGGGACGGGACGCTCCTGCACGTCGCCCCGCTGATCGGCGGCAGCGCGGGGACCGGCGAGATCGTCGCCGGCGGACCCGGCGGACCCGGCGGACCCGGCGGACCAGGCATCCCCGGCGGGCCCGGCGGCGCGGCCGAGGGGGACCGCGAGATCTCCGTGCTGCAGCCCGAGTGGCTCGACGATGAGCACCTGCTGTTCGTCTCCGACGAATCGGGCTGGTGGAACCCGCGCGTGTGGTCGTCGGCCGACGGGAGCCGTGCCGTGCTGCCCGCGGACTCGCCCTTCGCGCAGCAGGAGTTCGGCGGCGCCATGTGGGGCCTGGGCACCACCTGGTACGCGGTGCTCGACGCCGACCACGCCCTCGTCGCCCACGGACACGCCGGCGAGACCCTGGGCGTGCTCACGATCTCCAGCGGGGAGCTCGTCGACCTCGACCTCCCGCTGACCTCGGTCACCGCCATGGACGTGCGCGAGGACGGCGCCCTGACCCTGCTCGGCGCCTCACCGGCCCGCTTCCCCGCCGTCTACCTCACCCGCATCGAGGGCGGGCTCGCCGCCCCGCACATGGGCGTCCTCCACCAGGTGCGCTCCTCGCGGGACGACGCCCCGGACCCCGACGTCCTCCCGAGCGCCGAGGAGATCGAGGTGCCCCTGCCCGATGGCGGCACCGTCCACGCGATCTGGTTCGCCCCGCGCCAGAGCGGCATCGAGGGCCCGGCCGAGGAGCTCCCGCCCGTCATCGCCCGGGTGCACGGCGGACCCACGTCGGCCGTCCCGCCCGTGCTCAGCCTCCCGGTCGCCTACTACACCTCGCGCGGTATCGGCGTGGTCGAGGTCAACTACGGCGGCTCCACCGGCTACGGTCGCGCCTACCGCGACCGCCTCAAGGGCCAGTGGGGCATGGTCGACGTCGCCGACACCGTCGCCGTCATGGAGCACCTGGTCGACTCGGGGCTGGCCGACGGTCAGCGCCTCGGCATCGAGGGCGGCAGCGCGGGCGGCTGGACCACGCTCGCCTGCCTGACCCGCACCAGCACCTTCTCCGCGGGCGTCTCGAGCTTCGGGGTCGCCGAGCTCGAGAACTTCATCCGCGACACCCACGACTTCGAGTCCCGCTACATCGACGGGCTCGTCGGCCCCTACCCCGAGCGGAAGGACCTGTACGCGGAGCGCGCCCCGCTCAACCACGTCGACGAGCTCGAGTGCCCCGTGCTGCTGCTGCAGGGGGACGAGGACCGCATCGTCCCGCCCAGCCAGTCCGAGATGTTCCGCGACGCGCTCGCCGCCAAGGGCATCCCGCACGCCTACCTCCTGTTCGCCGGGGAGCAGCACGGCTTCCGCAAGGCCGAGAGCATCATCCGGGCGACCGAGTCCTCGCTGTCCTTCTACGGGCAGGTCTTCGGCTTCACCCCGCCCGGGGTCCCCGTGCTCGAACTCGTGACACGCTGAGGGGGCGGCCGACGGTGTCCCACACCGCGGTCCCTCTCGATCCCCGGCCGCCCGACGGCGATGCGCCGCCGTCCTCGGCGCCATGCTCCAGGAATGATCCGCACGCGACGCCCCGGCACCGCACCCCGCACACAGGAGGCCCCATGGTCACCCGCCAGTTCCCCAAGCCCGCCGAGATCTTCGAGCTGATGAAGTTCCGCAAGCCCTCGCTCGACTTCACCGGCACGCGCCTGGAGAAGGCGCAGTCGATCTACGATCTGCGGGCGATCGCCAAGCGCCGCACGCCCGCCGCGGCCTTCGACTACACCGACGGCGCGGCCGAGCGCGAGATCTCGATGAACCGTGCCCGCAAGGCCTTCGAGGACGTCGAGTTCCACCCCGGCATCCTCACCGACGTCTCCCACGTCGACACCAGCGTGCAGATCCTCGGCGGGTCCTCGGCGCAGCCGTTCGGCATCGCCCCCACGGGCTTCACCCGGCTCATGCAGACCGAGGGCGAGATCGCCGGTGCGGGCGCCGCGGGCGCCGCCGGGATCCCGTTCACGCTGTCCACACTGGGCACCACCTCGATCGAGGACGTGAAGGCGACCAACCCGCACGGGCGCAACTGGTACCAGCTGTACGTGATGAAGGACCGGTCGATCTCCTACGGGCTCGTCGAGCGGGCCGCGAAGGCCGGCTTCGACACCCTCTTCTTCACCGTCGACACCCCCATCGCGGGCGCCCGTCTGCGCGACAAGAAGAACGGCTTCTCGATCCCGCCGCAGCTCACCCCGGGCGTCGTCATCAACGCGATCCCTCGCCCCTGGTGGTGGATCGACTTCCTGACCACCCCGAAGCTCGAGTTCGCCTCGCTCACCTCCACGGGAGGCACCGTCGGCGAGCTGCTGGACTCGGCGATGGACCCGTCGATCGACTACGACGACCTGCGCGAGATCCGCGAGATGTGGCCCGGGAAGATCGCCATCAAGGGCGTGCAGAACGTCGAGGACGCCAGGAAGCTCGCCGACCTGGGCGTCGACGCGATCGTGCTCTCCAACCACGGCGGCCGACAGCTCGACCGCGCGCCCGTGCCCTTCCACCTGCTGCCCGAGGTCAAGCGCGAGGTCGGCTCGGACGCGGAGATCATCGTGGACACCGGCATCATGAACGGGGCCGACGTGGTCGCCGCGATGGCGCTCGGCGCCGACTTCACACTCGTGGGCCGCGCCTACCTCTACGGCCTCATGGCCGGCGGCCGGCGGGGCGTGGACCGCACCATCGAGATCCTCTCCGACGAGGTCCAGCGCACCATGCGCCTGCTCCAGGTGCACTCGGTCGAGGAGCTCGAGCCGCGCCACGTCACCCAGCTGCGCGACCTCGGGCCGATCCCCCGGCCGGGAGTGCACGAGGGCGCCGAGGGCTGACGTCCGGGGCCGGGGCCGGTGCCGGTGCCGGTGCCGACTGGGCCTGGGCCGGTGCCGGGCTGGGCCCGGGCTGGGGCCGACGGCTTCATCCGGAGCTTCGATGTCGCTGGGTGAGGTCTCAACGCCTATATGGGCTCGAGACCTCACCCAGCGACATCGAAGCGGGGACTGCCAGCTGCTGGTCGGGCAGGCAGCCGCCCCGGGGGTGGAAAGCTCCCGCCGACCTCGGTGCTCGTCAGTGCTCGTCAGTGCTTGCGGGCGCGCATGCGCGGCGGGGCCGCGAGCATCTGCAGGTCCAGCTGGCGCAGCACCACATCGGCCGCCTCGGGGTCGATGCCGGGCTCCGAGCGCGCCAGGAGCACCTCGGTGCGCGCGGCGTCCAGGCCCACGGTCTGCGCGGCGACCATGAGCTCGCGCCCGCGCTTCATCTTCTTGCGCCGCGCCGCGAGGGCCTTCTGCGCCTCTGGATCGACCGGGGAGCCGTCGGGGTTGATCGCGCTCATCGCCTGCGTCGTGGAGTCCAGCTCCTGGCGCAGGCCCTTGAAGCGCTTCTTCACCGCGCGCATCTGCTCCTCGGTGAGCTCGCCGGTCTCCTCGAAGCGCTCGTGGATCGCGCCCAGCGCGGCGCGCTGCGCACGGTGGGTGAGCTCGGCGATCTCCTGGTCGGCGACCGTGCCGTCGTCCTGGAGCTTGAGCAGGCGCAGCAGCCAGCCCAGCACGAGGCCCGTCGGCACCAGGGTCACCAGCAGCACCGAGCAGGCCACGATCACCATCATGTTGCGGGCGTCGGCCTCCGACCCGGAGACTCCCGAGGTGGGGATCGCGAGGGCCAGGGCCAGGGTCGCCAGGCCGCGCATGCCGCACCAGGTGAGGACCGTGGAGTCCTTGAGCGTGAGGTTCTCACCGGCGTCGAAGCGGGCGATCGGCTTGATCAGGAGCATGCCCACCAGTCGCACCGCCACCACGATCACGCAGGCCACGCCCGCGACCGGGAGGTAGCGGAGCACGTCCGCGCCCTCGTTGGCCACGATGTCGCGCAGCTGCATCCCCATCAGGCCGAAGGCGAGGCCGGTGACCAGCAGGTTCGCCACGTCCCAGAAGGTCGCGCGCGAGATCCGGGCCTCGGAGTCCTCCGCGCGGGCGCGGCGACGGGTCTCCAGCGCGGTGACCACCACGGCGATCACCCCGGAGGCGTGCAGCTCCTCGGCGAGCATGTAGGCGGCGAAGGGGACGACGACGCTCATCGCGGTGCGCGCGGCCGTCGTGGTCACGCGATGGGAGGCGAAGCGGTAGAGGAAGCCGATCACGAGGCCGATCGCGACGGCGATCGCGGCGCCCACGAAGAAGTTCAGCACGAGGCCCACGCCCTGGCCCACGCCCAGGGTGTCCGGACCGGTGAGGGCGCTCAGCGCGGAGGTGAACAGCACGATCGCGACGGCGTCGTTGAACAGGCCCTCGGTCTGCAGGATCGACAACAGGCGCCGCGGCATCCGCGCGGGGCCGGCGACGGCCTCGACCGCGACCGGATCGGGAGGGGCGACCATCGCGCCCACCATGAGCGCGAGCGGGAAGGACACGGCCGGCACGAGCACCCACACAGCGCCCGCCACGAGCAGGGCCGTGGTCGCCGTGAGCCCGACGGCGAGGAACAGCAGGGTGCGCCAGCGGAAGCGGAAGACGGACCAGTCGGTCTTCTGCGCGGTCGCGAACAGCAGCGGCGGCAGGAACAGGGGCAGGATCAGGTCCGGGTCGATCTCCAGGTGCTGAAGACCGGGGATGCAGGCGATCGCGGAGCTCGCCAGGAGCATGAGGATCGGATAGGGGAGTCGCAGACGCTCGCCCAGGGCGACGCAGACGACGGTGACGGCGAGCAGGCCGATGACCAGCGCCAGGTTGATCATGGGCGGCTCCGGGATCGTGGACGGCCGGCTGCGCGGGAACCGGCAGCGGCGGGCGGTCAGAGGCTTCGGGCGAAGTGGACGCACACCGCCGGCGCGGTCCCAGGTCGCGGGAGCCCTCCCACTCTATCGCCCACTCCGTGCGTCACCTGCTCGCCGGCTGGGCGCGCAGGTGACGCACGGGAAGGGAAGGGAGCCGGACGGGAGTCAGCAGTACGCGGTCGTCGCGGTGGTGCGCACGTACTTCTTCGTCGCCTTCTTGGTGAGCTTCTTGTACGTGCAGGACTCGAGCTTCTTGCCCTTGGAGTTGTAGGTCCGGGCGGTGTCGTGGGTGTTGTTCCAGATGTAGCTCTTGGTGCCCCAGTACAGGGTTGAGGAGGTGTTCTTCCCCTTGCCCGAGCGGATCGTGAGGGTCTTGCCGGGCTTGATCTTCGTGCCCTTGGGGAAGCGGAAGCGCTGCGGGCCGTTGTCGCGCAGCGTGTACCCGGTCAGCGAGAGGGTCTTCTTCCCCGTGTTCTTCAGGACGATGTACTCCTTGTTCAGGTGGCCGTTCTTCCACGTGTCGCGGCCCGAGGGGTCGTAGACGATCTTCACGATGTCCAGCGGCTTCTTCGTCGCCGCGTCGGCCGACGGGGCGATCGCGAGCGGGCCCGCGACGAGCGCGAGCAGCAGCAGGAGGGCGAGCAGCGGACGGATGTGGGCGTCCTGGAATCGGGCGCGCTGGAGGAGGGGCAGATGCATGGTGACCTCTGGAGGATCTGAGGGGCCGCGGGGCGTCATCGTCCTGCGGGAACCCGGTCCGACGGGGATATGTCGGAAGGTAGCACCCGGAACGGACGACGACACCCCCTGGGCCATGTCATCTGCGCGACATGGCCCCGCGGACACCGTCAGAGTGACTCCTGCCACGCCTGGTAGAGCGCGGCGAAGCGACCGCCGGCGGCGACCAGCTCGGCGGGGGAGCCGTCCTCGACGACCTCGCCGCCGTGGACCACGAGCACCCGGTCGGCGATCATCACCGTCGAGAGGCGGTGTGCGATGATCAGCGCCGTCCGCTCGCCGAGCAGCTTGGTCAGCCCCTCCTGCACCATACGCTCGCTGGGGATGTCCAGCGAGCTCGTGGCCTCGTCGAGGATCAGCACGCGCGGATCGGCGAGGAAGGCGCGGGCGAAGGAGATCAGCTGCCGCTGGCCCGCGGAGACGCGGCCGCCGCGCTTGTTCACGTCGGTGTCGTAGCCGTCGGGGAGGTTCTCGATGAAGTCGTCCGCGCCGATGGCGCGGGCCGCCCGCTCGATGTCCTCGCGCGGGGCCCCGGGCATGCCCAGCTCGATGTTGTCCGCGACCGTCCCGGAGAACAGGTACGCCTCCTGGGTGACCATGACGATGTTGCGCGTGAGGTCCTGCATCGAGATGTCCCGCAGGTCCACGCCGTCCAGCAGCACCTCGCCCTCGGTCGCGTCGTAGAAGCGGCTGATGAGCTTCGCGACCGTCGACTTGCCCGCGCCCGTCTGCCCCACCAGGGCGATCGTCTGCCCCGGTGGGATGTGGAGGTCCAGGGGCTTGAGCACGAGGGGGCCGTCGGCCGTGTAGCGGAAGGAGACGTCCTCGAAGTCGACGCGCCCGGTGGAGGCCGGCATCGGCGTGGGGTGCTCGGACTCCTTGACGCTCGGGGACTCCGCGAGCAGCGTCGCGATCTTCTCGAGGGCCGAGAGCCCGCTCTGCAGCGTGTTGTAGAAGCTCGCGAGCTGGTCGATGGGCTGGAAGAAGCGCCGCGAGTACAGCGCGAGCGCCACCAGCGAGCCCACCTCGAGGTGACCGCCGAGCACGCGGAAGCCGCCCACCAGCAGCACCACCGCGATCGTCGCGTTGGCGAGGATGCGCAGGGCCGGCTGGTAGATGCCGAAGGTCATCGTCGAGGCCAGCGAGGCATCGCGGTAGTCCTGGGCGAGGTCGTCGAAGCGCTTCTCGTCGGCCGGCTCCTTGCGGAAGGCCTGGACGGCGCGGATGCCGCCCATGGTCTCCACGAAGTGGACGATGAGCCGCGCCGAATGGGTGCGGATCTGTCGGTACTGCTCGCGCGAGCGCTTCTGGAACCAGCTGGTGAGCATGACGCCGGGGACCAGCATCAGCAGCATGACCACGCCGGTCACCCAGTCCATGGTGACGATGAGGACCACCGTGAACACCATCGACAGGGTGGAGCCGACGAGGATGTCGACGCCGGAGTCGACGAGCTCGCGCAGGGCCTCCATGTCGGAGGTCTGGCGGGAGACCATGCGGCCGGAGGTGTAGCGCTCGTGGAACTCGAGATCCTGCTTCTGGGTGAAGCGGAAGACCTTCCTGCGCAGGCTCAGCAGCATCCGCTCGCCGACCACGGTGCCCTGGCGGACGTACCCGAAGGTCAGCACCCCGCCGACGATCGCGCAGCTCAGGTGCAGGGCGGCGGCGCCGAGTGCGGGCGCGGGATTGCCCTCGACCATCGGCGTGAGGGCGTTGTCGATGCCCCAGGCGATGATCGCGGGGCCCGCGACGACCGCGAGCTGGGCGATCACGACCATCACGCTCATGGCGGCGAACTGGCCGCGCACGGGGTGCAGCAACTCGCGCAGCAGGGTCAGCGAGCGGGACCTGGCCCGCTTGTTCTCCTCGGGGGAGAGGACGCGCTGCTCCTCGTCCTCCTCGCGTGCGGGGGCGCTCATCGCTCTCCCTCCTTCCCTGCGGTCTCCTGGACCTCCCGCAGATCGAGCTCCCCGGTGAGGGTCTCGATGTCCTGGTTGCTGCGGGCCTCCTCCTCCTGGTTCGCGATCACGTACCGGTAGCGGGCGGAGCTGCGCATGAGGTCGGTGTGGGTGCCCACCGCGACGATCTCCCCGTGGTCGATGAGGGCGACGCGATCGGCGAGGGCGACCGTGGAGGTGCGGTGGGCGACGATCAGCGTGGTGGTGCCCTCGAGCACCTCGCGCAGACGGTCGGTCACGCGCTCCTCCGTCTTGGTGTCCAGGGCCGACAGCGGGTCGTCGAGCAGCAGGACGGCGGGCCGCGCCGCGATCGCGCGGGCGAGCGCCAGGCGCTGGCGCTGACCGCCGGAGAGGCTCATGCCCTCCTCGCCGATGCGGGTGTCCAGGCCGTCGGGCAGGTCGAGGGCGAAGCCCGCGTCGGCCGTGCGCAGCGCCAGGTGCAGCAGCTCCTCGGACTGCTCGGGGGTGAGGGCCTCGTCGGCCCCGAGCATGACGTTGCCGCGCACGGTGTCGGAGAACAGCGTCGCGTCCTCGAAGGCGACGGCCGTGAGCGAGCGCAGGTCCACGAGGTCCATGTCGCGCACGTCGATCCCGTCGATCGTGATGCGGCCACCGGTGACGTCGTAGAGGCGCGGGATCAGCTGCAGCAGCGTGGACTTGCCGCTGCCGGTGACGCCCACCAGCGCCATCGTCTCGCCGGGGCGGATGTGCAGGTCGGCGCCGTCGATGACGTCGGGGATGCGCGCGGGGGCGTCGGCGTAGCGGAAGTGGACGCCGGTCAGGCGCACGTCGCCGCGGGAGCCTGCGGGTGCGGGCTCGTCCGCGCTCTCGGGCGAGGTGATGTCGTTGGACAGGTCCATGACCTCGAAGTGGCGGTCGAGTGCCGTGTTCGTGTTGATCGCCTGCCCCAGGTGGTTGCCGAGCATCCGGACGGGGCCGATGACCATCGTCGCGGTCGCGAAGTACGAGGCCATCTGACCGGTGTTCATGTGGTCCTGCGAGGTCTCGTACAGCCCCAGCAGCAGCGCGAGGCCGAGGGCGATCTCGGGGAGCATGAACATGAACATGTTGAAGGTGGCCATGGCCGTCGCCATCTTCACCTCGGTGCGGCGCAGCTCGTCGGCCTGCTCGGTGAAGCCCTCGAGGGCCGTCGGGCCGCGACCGAAGGCCTTGAGCACGCGGATGCCCTGCACGGACTGCTCGATGGTGGTGGCGAGGTCGCCGTTCTGGTCCTGCGAGAGGCGTGAGAGGTAGGCGAAGCGCTGGTTGAAGCGGAAGGCGAGGATGCACACCGGCACCGCCGCGCACACGAAGATCAGCGCGAGCAGCGAGCTCGAGCGGAACAGCAGCACCATGCCGACGATGATCGTGACCACGTCGGTGACGATCATGATCATGCCGAAGGCGACCCAGCGGCGGATCAGGCTGATGTCGCTCATCATGCGCGAGAGCAGCTGGCCGGACCCCCAGGCGTCGTGGAACGCGACGGGCAGGTGGATCACCTTGCGGTAGAAACTGACGCGCATCTCCTTCTCGACCGTGGTCGAGGGCGAGACGGCGAACATGCGTCGCAGCCAGATGAGGGAGGCCTCGAGCAGGCCGATGCCCATCACCATCGCCCCGCCGGTCCACACCGCGGCGGCGGTCGGCTCGGCGTCCAGGCGGTTGATGATCCATTCGAGGACCTGCGGGATGAGCAGGGCGCTCGTGGAGGCGACGAGCGCACTGAGGAGTCCGAGGAAGAGGCGGAAGCGGATGGGTCGGACCGTCTGCCAGAGACGGCCCATGGACGCGATCATGAAGAGGCGGCACCTCGCTGGGGTGGTGGGCGGGGGAGTGCGGAGCGGGCGGCGCAGGCGGGGCCTGCCGGACGTGCGGAGCGGGCGGGGAGGACGGTCCAGCCCGGATGCTCCAAGGGGTCGGGGCACCGGGCTGAGAAGGGTCGGGTGATGAGTGCGTGCGGGGCGATGCGCGCCGTGGGTCTCATGGACGACGGGCCGGCCGGTCCGCGAGGACCGGCCCTTTAGCCTAGTCAACGATCACGTGGGAATCCAGGGGCATCCGGGGCGTGGTCGCTGCGGCGTCCCATCTGTTCGAGCCGACGGGTTGCCGGATGGACCGGTGCCCGGTCGACATGCTGCGACCGGAGGGGCGGGCAGGTGGCGTCAGCTGGGTTACGCGCGCCGACCGAGCCGGGACGCGTGGTCGTCGAGCAGGTCGAGCACCTGCTTCGCCTGCCACACGCGGTTGCGGCGGGCGGCCGTGGTCTCGCTGACCACCCCGGCCTCCTCGAGCACTCCGAGCGCGGTGCGGGCAGAGCGATCGGTGACTTCCAGCTGCCGAGCCGCCCATGCAGCATTGACCACCGGCTGTGCGAAGAGCAGATCGGCGAGTCTCCAAGCCGTCGAGTCCGTGCGAGCCCGGATGAGTTCGGTCCATCGGTCCCTGAGCCCGCGCAGCTCGTGATCGAGCATCCGCCCGCTCTCCGTCGCGAGGTGCGCCGCCTGGGACATCTGCTCCACGATCGGTGCAGGATCGCCGTCGCGATAGGCGGTGAGCGCAGAGAAGTAGGCGTCGGTGTTCTGGAGCAGGCCCGAGGAGATGGGCAGAGTCGTGTGTCGGGCGAGGCCGCGCCGTCGCAGGACGAGCTGGGCGAGCACTCGGCCCGTGCGCCCATTGCCGTCCTCGAAGGGGTGGATCGTCTCGAACTGCGCGTGAGCGAGCGCGGTCTGCACGAGCGGGGGGAGGTCGGTCCTCG
Source organism: Brachybacterium kimchii (assembly GCF_023373525.1). Classification (NCBI taxonomy): domain Bacteria; kingdom Bacillati; phylum Actinomycetota; class Actinomycetes; order Micrococcales; family Dermabacteraceae; genus Brachybacterium; species Brachybacterium kimchii. The sequence continues at coordinate 2,813,785 of NZ_CP097218.1, read as the reverse complement.
CAGCGAACGCCGACAGGTCGTCGATGGCGGCCGAGACCCGTTCATGGTGCGGAGCGACGAAGTCGGCGCGGTGCGGACTCGTCGAGCGGCCTCCGATCCACACCTGCTGGTCGCGGAACCGGCCGACGATGTCGCTCTGGGATTCCCCCAGCAGTGCCTCATGGACCTGCAGGATGAGGGCGGCGTCGACCGGCCCGTCGGCGGAGAGTGCATTGCTCATCGCCTCCACGTTCGCGGCGACGAGCTGAGCGTTCTCCCGATCGCTGAGTCCCAGGGAGGCGAAGGCGAGTTGCCGCGCGCTCGTGGAGAGGTGCTCGATCTGCGAGCTCGACGCGGACTCGGAGCGCAGGAGGACCGCGGGCATGGGGAGCGGCCGCGTGGTCATCTGCTCGTCGAATCGGCTGATGTCCTCGGAGGCCTCCATGACCCTCACGAGCAGAGCGCCCGGAAGATGAGGAGTCGCCGTGGCGATCTCCGGTGCGAGCACTGCTCGGTAGGGACGTGAGATGCGGTGGCGCTCGAACGCGTCGAGCGTCGCGAGCATGCGCTCAGACGGAGTCCATTCCCGCTCCTCGGTCGTCGTGCGCGGCCATGCGGATCCCGCGTACTCGCTGTCGTCCGGGGTCATCGCCGGATCCTTCCGTCCGCCCGCTCCTTACGGAAGGATAATCTACAGCCTTCCGTAAGGACCCTTCGTGTGGAAGGATCCAGGGGGTCGGAACCGGGTGCTCCGCCCGGGGACGACGTTGTCAGTCCCGCGCGGGCTTGGCGTCCGAGAGCAGCGCCGCGGCGCCTGCGCTCGCGCCGGCGACGGCCAGCCCCGACGGCCAGGCACCGATCTTCTTCGCGAGCGGGTGCGAGAGCCCGAAGCCCAGCACGTACAGCGCGCTCAGCGCCGCGGTGGTGCCGACGCCGCGCTTGGCGAGCCAGGTGCGGCCCGCGTAGACCCCGGCGGCTGCGAGGACGACTCCGCCCAGCGGACGGATGCCCGTCTCCCGCGCCGTGATCCAGCCGCCCAGCAGACCTGCGGCGGCGACGGGGGCGGTGCGGACGGACTCGGCGGGCTTCAGCGTGGTGGAGGTGCTCATGCGGCCGAGCCTATGACCCGTCGCTGGACGATCACAGGGGGCGTCCGCGCACGGGCTCTCTCAGATCAGCCGGGTCACGGCGACACCGTGCGGGGGTACGGCGCCGGGCGCCGGAGGGCCGACGGCGTCGAGCATGTCGGCGCCCGAGACGAGAGTGAGGACCTCGCCCTCGTCCGGCAGCGCGAGCGGATCCTCGCCGAGGTTGAGCCAGAGCGCGAGTTCGCGCAGGGCGTCGGATCCGTCGGCGGCACCTCCCCCGGCGGCCTCGAGCACGATCCGCGCCGACGTGTTGGTCAGCGAGTCCTCGTCCACGCGGACCTGTGCGGTCGAGAGCCAGCCCTCGCGGCGGCGCAGGCCGAGCAGGCGCTGATGCACCTCGAAGAGGCGCGGCGCGGCGGGCCGGGAGAGCAGCGCGAGGGAGGGGGAGGTGCCCGCGGGAGCCCCGCCGTGCCAGGTGCCGACGGGCCCGATGCCGGAGCGCAGGGCGTCGGGCGAGGCGGGGAACAGCGGGCGCACGGCGTCGTCCCCGCCCGCGCGGTCCTCCTTGGTGCCGACGGCTCCCAGCTCGTCGCCCGCATAGATCGCGGGGATCCCCGGCAGCAGCGCGAGCAGGGTGACGGCGACCGCGAGGTCGCGGCCATCGGGCAGCTGCGAGGCGATGCGCGTGGTGTCGTGGTTGCCCAGGAAGGTCAGCGGCAGGAACGGGGAGCCCCCGCCGTCGCCTTCTCCGCCGTGCACGAACGCCTCGTGCCGGCCGAGCGCGTGGGCGAGCTCGAAGAGGTTCGTCTCGCGGATCGAGGACCAGATCGCCTTCCACAGCTCGTACTGGGTGATCGAGTCCGCACCGGAGGCCTCGGCGAAGGTCCGGTAGTCGCCGTGGATGACCTCGCCGAGGATCCACGCCTCCGGGTTTTCGGCCCGCACCACGTCCAGGATCGGCGCCCAGGCCTCGGGACCCGCCGCGTACATGGCGTCCAGCCGCCAGCCGCTGATCCCGCGGTCGAGCCACAGGTTCATCACCTGGGCGATCCGCTCCTGGACCGCGGGCTCGGCGAGGTTCAGCTCGACGAGGTCCTCATTGCCCTCGAAGCCGTACGGGTGCGCACCGGACCAGCGGATGCACGCGCCGGCGGGGGAGTCGGGGCCGTCGGCCAGCGCCCGCCGCACCAGCGGGTGCAGGTGCGAGACGTGGTTGAAGACGCCGTCGAGCACGAGGGAGATGCCGCGCTCGCGGCATGCCGCGATGAGCGCGTCGAGGTCCGATTCGTCGCCCAGCCGGGGGTCCACGCGCAGATGGTCGAGGGTGTCGTAGCCGTGGGAGGCGGAGTCGAAGATCGGGTTCAGGATCAGCACGTCCGCGCCGAGCGCGAGCAGGTGGTCGAGCCAGCCGACGATGCGGTCCAGCCGATGGACCACGTTGTCGCCATGGCGCTCGCCGTAGGTCTCGGCTCCCAGGTCCTCGCGGTGCAGCGGGGCGCCGCAGAACCCCAGCGGATAGACCTGCCAGCAGATCGCGTGCTGCCACCGCGGCGCGTCGGAGTCGGGAGCGGGCAGGGCCTCAGGGGCGGATGAGGTCTCCATCGGTCCATCGTACGGACACGGGCTGTGACGTGCCTCCCGATCCGCGGGGTCGCTCTCGGGAGTTCGGGCCGCTCCGCGCGTCTCGCGGAGCACCCCGGGAAAGCGGGGGTCTGCGCTGGTGAGGCAGGGTCTGTCCCGAGGGCTGCCGCAACCGGTCAGCCGGTTGCGGGGGACCGCTGCTGCCGCCCGATGCCTCGTCTAGGGTGCTGGAGGATCGACGGCGAGCCCTGGGCGCTCGGCGTCCTGGTGCCGGGATCCGCGACCGCCCGCAGCAGGACGAGGAGCAGATGACAGCAGGCACCGACCGCACCCCAACCACTACGGCCGCGCTGACGCCCGACCCGTCGGCCGCAGCCCCGATCTACCCGGCACCGGGGGCCCCGCGCGGACCCCGCGCGAACCCGCCCGTGCTGATCGGGTCCGCCGCCCTGATCGGCGCGGTCGCGCTCTGGGCGATCCTGGCGCCCGCTCAGGCAGGGGTGGTGATCGGAGCGATCGTCACCTGGACCTCCCAGAACCTGGGCTGGTACTACATCGTCACCGCGGGCATCGTCGTCGCCTTCGTGCTCTTCCTGGCGCTCGGCCGCACGGGCGCCACCAAGCTCGGCCCCGACCACGCCCGGCCCCAGTTCAACCTGTTCACCTGGACGGCGATGCTGTTCGCCGCGGGCATCGGCATCGACCTCATGTTCTTCTCGGTCTCCGAGCCGATCTCCCAGTACTACGAGCCGCCCACGGGCGGCGGGCAGAACATCGAGGCCGCCCGGCAGGCGATCGTCTGGACTCTCTTCCACTACGGGCCCGTGGGCTGGGCGATGTACGCGCTGATGGGCGCGGCCTTCGCCTACTTCGCCTACCGGCGCAACATGCCGCTGAGCATCCGCACGCTGCTCTCGCCGCTGTTCGGCCGGCGCATGGACGGCTGGGCCGGGCACACGGTCGACATCGCCGCCGTGCTGGGCACCGTCTTCGGGATCGCGACCTCGCTGGGCATCGGCGTGGTGCAGCTGAACTACGGCCTGCACCAGCTCTTCGGACTACCCGAGGGCGTCGGCGCGCAGATCGGCCTCATCGTGCTGAGCGTGCTGATGGCGACCGTGTCCACCGTGAGCGGCGTCGAGAAGGGCATCCGCCGGCTCTCCGAGCTCAACGTCATCCTCGCGATCGTGCTGCTCGTCTACATCGCCGCCACCGGGAACACGCGCCGCATCCTCGAGGGCCTCGTGATGAACGTCGGCGACTTCCTCTCGCGCTTCCCGGGCATGCTCCTGGACACCTTCGCGTGGGAGCAGCCGGACACCTGGTCGAGCACCTGGACCCTGTTCTTCTGGGCCTGGTGGATCGCCTGGGCGCCGTTCGTGGGCCTGTTCCTCGCGCGGATCTCCCGCGGCCGCTCGCTCCGCCAGTTCGTCCTGGGCGTGCTGGTGGTGCCGTTCCTGTTCATCGCCCTGTTCATCTCGGTGTTCGGCAACAGCGCCCTCGAGCTCGTGATCGGCGGGGACGACGCCTTCGGACAGGTCGCGATGGCCACACCCGAGCGCGCCTTCTACGACCTGCTCGCCCAGTACCCGGGCGCGACGCTGCTCATCGGGCTCGCGACCCTCACCGGCCTGCTGTTCTATGTGACCTCGGCCGACTCCGGCGCGCTCGTCCTCGCGAACTTCACCTCCGTGATCGAGGACCCGAAGCAGGACGGCGCCACCTGGCTGCGCGTGTTCTGGGCGGTCCTCACCGGCGTGCTCACCCTCGCGATGCTGCTGGTTGGCGGGATCACCACCCTGCAGGGGGCGACGCTCGTGATCGGCGTGCCCTTCTCGATCGTCCTGTACCTGGTGATGATCTCCCTGTACCGCGCGCTGCGCAGCGAGACCCAGCAGGTCGACAGCTTCCGGGCCACCTTGGTGGCCCGCTCCGGCGCCTCCGAGCACTCCTGGCGCTCGCGACTGCGCCGCTCCATGTCCTACCCGCAGCGCGGCGCGACCCTGCGCTACCTCGAGCGCACCGTCGCCCCGGCCCTGCAGGAGGTCGCCTCCGAGATGCGCGAGGGCGGCGCCGAGGTCGACGTCGAGCGGCAGGACGTCGAGGGCCATCCCGTGCCCAGCCTCGTGCTGCGCGTGCGCCTGCCCGGATGCGACGACTTCGTCTACCAGGTGCACCCCGTCGCCCAGCCCATGCCGTCCTTCGCCGTGCGCGTCGCCCCCGAGGACGACGACTACTACCGGCTCGAGGTCTTCACCGCGACCGGTTCACGCGGCTACGACGTGTACGGCTACTCCTCGGAGCACCTAATCACCGACGTCCTGGACCTCTACGAGTCGCACCTCGAGTACCTGCGCGTCTCGCAGGGAGGGGTCGACGGGGCCCTCGCCTCGGCCGTCACCACCGACTGGCACGAGGACTTCCCGGCGGTCGAGGAGGATCCTGAGGGCCCGTCGGCCGACGGGGATCCGGCGCGCGGGGACCGGGCCGACGAGGACCGGACAGACGACGAGCCCACCCCGGTGCGCTGACCCCGCCCGACCCCACCCCACCCGCCGACAGCACCGACCATCACCCCCGGGGCCCGCGCCCCACCACGAAGGGAGAGACCATGCCCAGCACACTGTTCATCGACGGGACGTGGCGCGCCGCCGCCGAGGGCGGCACCCGCGAGATCCGCTGCCCCGCGGACGGCGAGCTCGTCGCCGTCGTCGACGAGGGCACCGAGACGGACACGATCGCCGCGATCGAGGCCGCCCGCCGCTCCTTCGACTCCGGGGTGTGGACCTCCGTCCCGGCCGCCGACCGCGGCGCCCTGCTGCTGCGCGCCGCCGAGCAGCTGCGCGAGCGCAAGGAGGAGTTCTCCCGCGCCGAGTCCCTGGACACCGGCAAGCGTCTGATCGAGTCGCACCTGGACATGGACGACATCGCTGCCTGCTTCGACTACTTCGGGCGGATCGCCGCCCAGGATGCCGGCCGCGTGGTCGACGCCGGCGACCCGGACGTCGCCAGCCGCATCGAGCACGAGCCCGTGGGCGTGTGCACGCTGATCACCCCGTGGAACTACCCGTTGCTGCAGGCCGCCTGGAAGATCGCGCCCGCGCTCGCCGCCGGGAACTCCTTCGTGCTCAAGCCCGCCGAGCTCACCCCGCACACCGCGATCCTCATGCTGCAGGTGCTCGAGGACCTCGGCCTGCCCGCGGGCGTCGGCAACCTCGTCCTCGGAGCCGGCGCGAGCGTCGGCGGACCGCTGTCCACGCACCCCGACGTGGACATGGTGTCCTTCACCGGCGGCCTCGTCACCGGGCGCCTGATCGCGGAGAACGCCGCGCGCACCGTCAAGAAGGTCGCCCTCGAGCTGGGCGGCAAGAACCCCAACGTCGTCTTCGCCGATGCCGACTTCGACGCGGCCCTGGACAACGCCATGAACGGCGCCTTCGTCCACTCGGGGCAGGTGTGCTCCGCGGGCGCCCGGCTGATCGTCGAGGAGACCATCGCCGAGAGGTTCGTCGACGAGCTGGTGCGCCGCGCCGAGCAGATCCGCCTGGGCGGCCCCTTCGACGAGCAGGCCGAGTCCGGCCCGCTGATCTCGAAGGCCCACCGCGAGAAGGTCGACGCCTACGTGCGCGCCGGCGAGGCCGAGGGCGCGCGCGTGCGCACCGGCGGCGCCTTCGCCACCGGCGAGGGCCTGGACGAGGGCTTCTACTACCAGCCCACGGTGATCGACCAGGTGCGCCGCGGCATGTCCGTGGTGCGCGACGAGGCCTTCGGGCCGACGGTCACCGTCGAGACCTTCACCAGCGAGGACGAGGCGATCGCCATCGCCAACGACACCTTCTACGGCCTCGCCGGCGCCGTCTGGACCCAGGACGCCGGCCGCGCCCAGCGCGTCGCCCGCGCGCTGCGCCACGGCACCATCTGGATCAACGACTTCCACCCCTACCTGCCGCAGGCCGAGTGGGGCGGGTACAAGCAGTCCGGCTCCGGCCGCGAGCTCGGGCCGACGGGCCTCGCGGAGTACCAGGAGGCCAAGCACATCTACCAGAACCTGCGTCCCGCGGTCACCGGCTGGTTCCCCCAGCACTGAGCGCGCGAGCGGCCACCGGGCGGAGCGGAACCCCCTGACCGGCCCGTCGGCCCCGCCGCGCCCCGACCCCCGGACACCGAACGAAGGAGAACACCACACATGCAGACCACCCACACCTTCGACTACGTGGTGGTGGGCGGCGGCTCCGCCGGCGCCGCCGTCGCCGCCCGCCTGAGCGAGGACCCCGAGGTGAGCGTCGGCCTCCTCGAGGCGGGCCCCTCGGACCAGGACCACGACGTCGTCCTGCAGCTGGACCGCTGGATGGAGCTGCTCGAGTCCGGCTTCGACTGGGACTACCCGATCGAGCCGCAGGAGAACGGCAACTCGTTCATGCGCCACGCCCGCGCGAAGGTGCTGGGCGGCTGCTCCTCCCACAACTCCTGCATCGCCTTCTGGGCGCCGCGCGAGGACCTCGACGAGTGGGCCGACGTCCACGGCGCCAAGGGCTGGGAGTCCGACCGCACCTACCCGCTGTACACGAAGCTCGAGACCAACGAGGACACCGACGCCCACCACGGGCACGACGGTCCCGTGCACCTCATGAACGTGCCGCCGAAGGACCCCTCCGGCGTCGCCCTCCTCGAGGCCTGCGAGCAGGCGGGCATCCCGCGCACGCGCTTCAACGCCGGCCAGACCGTCATCAACGGCGCGAACTTCTTCCAGGTCAACCGCCGGGCCGACGGCACCCGCTCCTCGTCCTCGGTCTCCTACCTGCACCCGATCCTCGAGCGCGAGAACCTCACGATCCTCACCGGCACCTGGGCGCGCGAGCTCGAGTTCGACGACGACCAGCGCTGCACCGGCGTGCAGGTCGTCGACAACGCCTTCGGGCGGCCCTCGCTCATCGAGGCCCGGCGCGAGGTGATCGTCTCCTCCGGGGCGATCAACACCCCGCAGCTGCTCATGCTCTCGGGCATCGGCCCGCGCGAGCACCTCGAGGAGCAGGGCATCGACGTGCGCGTGGACTCCCCGGGAGTCGGCTCCCACCTGCAGGACCACCCCGAGGGACTGGTCCAGTGGGAGGCGAAGCAGCCCATGGTCCGCGAGTCCACCCAGTGGTGGGAGATCGGCGTGTTCACCCCCACTGAGGAGGGCCTGGACCGGCCCGATCTGATGATGCACTACGGCTCAGTGCCCTTCGACATGCACACCTACCGGGCCGGGTACCCCACCGCGGAGGAGGTCTTCTGCCTCACCCCGAACGTCACCCACGCCCGCTCGCGCGGCACCGTGCGTCTGCGCTCGCGCGACTTCCGCGACAAGCCCAAGGTGGATCCGCGCTACTTCACCGATCCCGAGGGCCACGACATGCGCGTGATGATCGCCGGGATCCGCAAGGCCCGCGAGATCGTCTCCCAGCCGGCCATGGCCGAGTGGGCGGGCCGCGAGCTCTCCCCGGGCGTCGAGGCGCAGACCGACGAGGAGCTCGCCGCGTACATCAGCGCCACCCACAACACCGTCTACCACCCCGTGGGCACGTGCAGGATGGGCCCGCTCGACGACGCGGACTCGCCGCTCGACCCGCAGCTGCGTGTCAAGGGCGTCACCGGCCTGCGCGTCGTCGACGCCTCCGCGATGCCCGAGATCGTCACCGTCAACCCCAACATCACCGTGATGATGATGGGCGAGAAGTGCGCGGAGATGATCACCTCGGGCGAGTGAGCCGGGGCGCCGCGCGTCGCGCCGATGGGTGCGGCGTTCGCGCCGATAGGACGCCGACTTCGCGACGATCGGGCGCGGGCGTGGCGTGAGAAGTACGAAACGGTTGCCAAGAGCGCTCTTGGCAACCGTTTCGCACTTCTCACGGCCCGGACTGGCTGGGTGCGCTGCGGAGTGGGGGTCGACGGTGCCGACGGTGAGGTGCGGCCCGGCCGGGCTGGGTGCACCCGGCGCAGCGGCGCCCGTCAGTCCGCGAGCTGCTGGTGCTTGGCCTCGGAGGCCACCTCGGCCTGCGCGGCGACCTCGGCGGGATCGGCGCCGCTCGCCGCGGTGACGACCGCGCCCACGAGCCCCTCCACGAGCGGTGCCCAGCTCAGGCGAGTGCGCTCGACGATGTCGGGCTCGGTGAACTCGAGGGCAGTGCGCGCGGAGAGGATCGCCGAGCCCAGGTCCATGAGGACGACGACCCCCTGGCCGTCGTCAGCCTCCTCGATCGCCGCGCTGATCGCGGCCGCATCGGTGCCGAGTCCCGGCTGATCGGTCTCGGGGTCCTGCACGCCGGCCGCGATCTCGATGCGTGGACCGCCGTCGCGGACCATCTGCCGGGCGAGGTCGACGGCGGCCTCGGCGAGCTGACGCGAGTGCGAGACGACGACGATGCCGGTCATGAGGCCGCCTCTCCGTCGGCATCGGCCTCCCCGTCGGGCGTCGGGCCGCCGGGGCGGACCACGTCCGCGAGCGCCTCCCAGAGCAGTGCGGTCGAGGCGGCGCCCGGATCGATGTGGCCGACGGAGCGTTCGCCCAGGTAGGAGGCGCGTCCCTTGGTGGCCTCCATCGGACCGGTCGCGTCGCGGCCCTCCTGTGCTCCCGCGGCACCGGCGAGGACCGCGCCCTGCAGGGTCTCGCCCGCCCGCTGGTAGGCGTCCAGCGCCGGGACCCAGGCGTCGAGCATGGTCTTCTGGCCGATCATCGACTTGCCGCGCTCCTCGATGCCGTGCACGCCGGCCTGCAGCGCGGCGAACAGGGCGTGCAGGTCGAGCGCGTCGGCGCCCTTCGCGCTGGTCGCGAAGCGCAGGAAGAACGTGCCGTAGAGCGGCCCGGAGGCGCCGCCGACGCTCGAGACGAGCGTCATCCCGACCTTCTTCATCAGCGCCTGGACGTCCTCGTACTCGCCGTCGAGGATCCCCGCGACGGCGTCGAAGCCGCGCTGCATGTTCGCGCCGTGGTCGGCGTCGCCGATCGCCGCGTCGAGGTCGGTGAGGTGCGGGGCGTTCTCGTCGATGAGCTCCGTGCAGCGGCGCAGCCAGGTAGTCAGCTCGTGCAGTCCGAGCTCCGAGACGGGGGTGTTCTCGCTGGTCATCGCCAGCTCCTTTCGTGGTGGCTGATGAGGGAAGGCCGCCGGGAGTGGCCGACGGGAGCGGCCGATGGGCTCAGAGCCCGCGGCGCAGCGCGGGCGTGGCGACCGGTGCGTCCCAGAGCGCGGTGAGCTCCTCGTCCAGGCGCAGCAGGGTGATCGAGGCGCCGGCCATGTCGAGGCTCGTGACGTAGTTGCCGACCAGGTCGCGGGCGACCTCGACGCCCTTCTCCTCGAGGACCGCGTGGGCGTCGGCCGCGAGGATGTAGAGCTCGAGGAGCGGGGTCGCGCCCATGCCGTTGACCAGCAGCAGCACGGGGCCCTCGCCGGGGAGCTCGGCGAGGATCGGCTCGAGCATGGTGCGGGCGATCTCGCGCGCCGGGGCGATCTTCTCCCGGCGGCGCCCGGGCTCGCCGTGGATGCCGATGCCGATCTCGATCTCGTCCTCGCCCAGCTCGAACGACGGCTTGCCGTTCGCGGGCACGGTCACCGAGGTCAGCGCCACGCCGAGCGAGCGGGCGTTCTGGTTCACCCTCTCGGCGATCGCGGTGACCTCGTCGAGCGACCGGCCCTCCTCGGCGGCGGCGCCCGCGATCTTCTCGACGAGCACGGTGCCGCCCACGCCGCGGCGGCCGGCGGTGAAGGTGGAGTCCTCGACGGCGACGTCGTCGTTCGTGACGACGCTGCGCACCTCGGTGCCGGACTCGGCGTCGGCCAGCTCCGCGGCCATCTCGAAGTTCATGACGTCGCCGGTGTAGTTCTTGACGATCTGCAGCACGCCGGCGCCGCGGTCCACGGCGGCGATCGCGGCGGTGATCTGGTCGGGGACAGGGGAGGTGAAGACCTCGCCCGCGCAGGCCGCGTCGAGCATGCCCTCGCCCACGAAGCCGCCGTGCAGCGGTTCGTGGCCGCTGCCGCCGCCGGAGATGATCGCGACCTTGCCGTCGGCCTTGGGGCGGCCGCGCAGCACGACGCGGTTCTCGAGGTCCACCTGCAGGTCATCGGGATGGGTGAGGGCCATGCCCCGCAGGGCGTCGACGACGACGTCGGCCGTGGCATCGATGAGCTTCTTCATGGCTCGACGCTACCCCGTGCGGTGAGCGGCGTCACGGGGTGCTGAGGAGTCCCTGCTCGATGCCGGCGATGATGAAGTCGATCTTCCGGTCGAGCATCCCGCGTCCCGTCCACGATTCGTCGATCGTGAGCACCGACGGGGCGCCCGGGTCGTCGTCGCCCGCTGCCGGGCCGTCGCCGACAGCCGCGGTCTCGCCGCTGTCTGCGGCGCGCCCGGCGTGCTCGTCGTGCCCGGCAGTCCCGTCGCCCGCTCCCGTCCACGCGGCCCCGCGCAGGTCGGCCTGCTTCTCGAGCGCGCGGTCGATGCCGCGACGGCCCGAGGCGTCGGCCTGGCGGTAGGGGAGGATCCCGATGTGGGTCACGAAGACCGTGTCGCCCAGGAAGTCCAGGGCGAAGGCGATCTCCTCGGCGCCACCGGGGAAGTCGGCCGCCTCGAGGCTGCCGATGAGTGCGCGCATGGTGCCCGCGAGGTGCAGGTGCGCGCCGGGCCGCTCGAGGATGGTCGCCGGCAGCCCCGGGTGCTCCTGCGTGAGGCGCCAGGTCTCGTCGGCGAAGAAGCGCAGCTGGTCCTGCCAGCTCGCGCCGGACGTCGGCAGCCGCATCTGCCCGGCGATCCGCGCCAGGCACAGGTCCACGAGGTCCTCGTGGCTGTCGACCACGCGGTAGAGCGCGGGCGCGGAGATGCCGAGCGCCGCGGCGACGCCCGCCAGCGTGAAGCGCTCGATCCCCAGGCCCAGCGCCGCGTCCACCGCTTGATCAGCGGTGAAGCGGGGCTTCGGGCCCGTGCGGAGGGCACGGCCAGACGGGGCCGGCTTCGACGACGCGGGGCTCGACGGGGCGGGGTCGGGGCTCATCCGCCCAGTGTCCACCCCGCGGCCTGCACGCGGCGATCCCAGAAGCGCCGGTAGTCGCCCCCGCGAGCGAGGAGCTCCTCGTGGCGGCCGCGCTCGCGCACGGTCCCGTCGGCCCCGAGCACCAGGATCTGGTCGGCCTTCTGCACCGTGTCGAGCTTGTGGGCGATGACCAGCAGCGTCGCGGTCTCGCGGAGATGCTCGACGCTGCGCAACACGTGCGCCTCGTTCTCCGCGTCCAGGGCGCTCGTGGCCTCGTCCAGCAGCACCACGGGGGCACGCTTGAGCAGGGCGCGGGCGATCGAGACGCGCTGGCGCTCGCCGCCGGAGAGCGCCCTGCCGCCCTCGCCCACACGGCTCGCCCAGCCCTCGGGCAGGCGCGCGGCGATCTCAGAGACGCCGGCGAGCTCCGCGGCCTCGCGCACTTCGGCGTCCGAGGCGTCCTCGCGGCCCAGCCGCACGTTCGCCTCGAGGGTGTCGTCCAGCAGGTAGACGTCCTGGAAGACCATCGAGATCTGGTCCATGAGCTGCGTGGTCGGCTGGGTCCGCAGCTCCGCGCCGCCCACCCGCACCGAGCCGCCGTCGGCGTCCCAGAAGCGCGCCACGAGGCGCGCGATCGTCGTCTTCCCCGACCCCGACGGGCCGACGATCGCCGTCATCGTCCCCGGAGCGGCGTCCAGCGAGACGCCGCGCAGCACGGGTCGCTGCGGGTCGTAGCCGAAGGCGACGTCCTCGAGCTCGACCCGGCCGGGCGAGGGCAGGTCCGTCTCGCCGCTCGCCTCGAGCAGTGTGGGCGCGGTCATGATCTCGCGGGTCGCCTCGAGCGGCTCACGGGCGTTCTCGACGCCGACGATCCGCGATCCCAGCAGGTCGAGAGTCTTGGCGAAGCGCAGGGCGATGCCGATGAATGCGATCGTCTGGATCGCGCCGAGCGCCCCGGAGGTCGCGAGCTGCGCGGCAAGCACGATGAGACCGCAGATCAGCCACTGGCCGGCGCCGCCGTTGATGAGGAGTGCGAGCGAGGACCACCAGAGGTTCTTCCGTCGTGCGGCGTCGTCCGCGCGGCAGGCCTCGCTCAGCGGAGCGAAGTCGTCGGACCGGCCGGCCGCGCGCAGGGCGCTCTGGCAGGCCGCGTACTCGACCACGCGCGTGGAGACCTCCGCCGTCCCGGCGACCAGGGAGGCGTCGGACCAGCTCTTCAGGCGCTTGCCGAGCAGCAGCACGACGAGCAGCAGGGGAGCCGAGACGGTGAGCGCGAGCCCCAGGCGCCAGTCCCAGAACCAGGAGCCGACGCCCAGCGTGACCAGCGCCGCGACGCCCGAGACGACGGGACCGGCGATGTGTGCGAGGACCTGGCCCGCGGCCATCGTCCCGTCGGAGACCAGGCGCGAGATCCTCCCGGCGCGCTCGCCCGTGAACCAGCCCAGTGGCAGCACGGTGAGGCGGTCGCCGATCGCCCGCTGCGCGCTGTCGATGAAGTCCGTGGCGACGCTGTAACCCAGGATCGCGTCGCGGAAGCGGACGATGCCCGCGACTATCGCGAGGACCACCAGCACGATCAGCCAGCCGCCGACGCCGAGCCCGGCGGCGGGGCTGCCCTGTGCGAGGGCGGCCGAGAGCGGCAGCAGAGCCAGCAGGCTCAGGCCCTCGAGGACGCCGGTCGCGCACTCGAGCACGAGCGAGCCGCGCAGCAGTCTGCGGCCCCGCGTCGAGAGCAGCGGGCGGAAGTCGCGCAGCATGAGCGGATCGGGGAGCGGGAGCCGACGGCCTCCGGCCGGTCGGGTGCGGGGCGGAAGGGTCTGCTGGGCGGTCATCGGGTCTCCTGGATCGACGGGACGGACGTGGACTGCGGCGCCTCCATCGCCGCGCGGATCGCGGACGGGGTCACCTCCTCGCCGATGAGTCGGCGCACCACGCGCCCGCCCTCCAGGCGCACCAGCTGGTCGACGCCCAGCACGGCCTCGGGCCTGTGCGCGATGACCAGCACCGTGCGCCCTCGGGTGAGCCGGTTCAGGGCCTGCTGGATCTCCGCCTCGCTGTCCGGGTCGGAGGCGGCGGTGGCCTCGTCGAGGATCAGCACCGGGGCATCGGCGAGCAGCGCCCGCGCGATCGACACGCGCTGCGCCTGCCCTCCGGAGAGCGAGACCCCCTCGCCGACGACCGTGTCCAGGCCGTGCGGCATCTGCTCGATCTCGTCGAGCACGCAGGCGGCGCGGGCCGCCTCCCGCACCGCGGTATCGTCCGCATCCGGCCTGGCCAGGCGGATGTTCTCGCGCAGAGTGATGCGCAGCAGCTGCGGATCCTGGAGCACGAAGGAGACGGTCGAGTACAGCTCGCGCTGGGTCATCGAGCGCACGTCGCGGCCATCGATGCGCACGGATCCGCGGTCGGGATCCTGGAAGCGCGCGAGGGTCGTCGCGAGCGTGGACTTGCCCGACCCCGAGCGGCCGACGAGTGCCGTCACGGTGCCCGGCGCGAGCTCGAGGTCGACGCCGTCCAGCGCGAGCGTGCGCCCGTAGGAGTACGAGACGTCCGAGAACTCGACGCGGCCGACGGGGCCGACGCGGCCGATGGCGCCTGCGTCGGCCCGCTCGTCGCCCCGTCCGTCGGCCCCGGTCTCCTCGAGCTGCGGAGCCTCGAGGACCTCGCGCAGGCGCAGCGCCGCACTGCTGGCGATCTGGCTGCTCCAGGTGGCATTGCCGATGGTCAGCACGGTCGCGGGAAGGACCAGCGCGATGAGCGTCGCGGCGAGCGCCGCGGCGGGCGTGACGGTCCCGGCGGTGACCAGGAGGGCGCCGCCGCTCATCATGATCAGCACGATCACGGGCACGGAGACGAGCGCCTCCGAGAGCGCGCTCGCGCGCAGCATCGGCCCCACCCAGTCCAGGTAGAAGCGGGAGAAGGCGCGCGCGGCCTGCGTGTACCGGTCGTGCGCGCGGCCCACCTGCCCGAATGCCTTGATGACGGCGATGCCGTCGGCGAGCTCGACCGCTCGGGAGGAGACCTCGCCGAGCCGGGTGTCCATCTCGGCGGTCTTGTCGCCCATGCCGCGCATCGACCAGGCCTGGAGGCCCAGGTAGATCGGCAGGGTCACCATCGCGAGCAGGCCGAGCCGCCAGTCCAGGGCGAAGCTCGCCGCGAGCATGGCGATCGGGGAGGCGATCGCCATCGCGTTCTCGACCGGCGCGTGCGCGACGAGGTGGTGCAGCGAGGCGGTGTCGTCCTGGATCGCCTTGCGGATCCTGCCCGAGGAGTGCGCGGAGAACCACGACAGCGGCGCGCGCGAGATCCGCCCGATCATCCGCTCGCGCAGCAGCGCGCGCAGCCGCAGGTCGGAGACGTGCGTGACCATGAGGCCCGCGAAGAGCAGCAACGCCTGCACGATGAAGGCCGTGACCAGCCACATCACGACCGGGCGCACCTCCTGCGAGGCGGGGAGGCGGCCGTCGGCGGCGCCCGCGAGCATCACGTCGCCCAGCCGCACCAGCGCGAGGTACGGAGCGGCGGTCGCGATCCCCGCGAGCACGCCGAGGATCCGGCCGGCGAGCAGACTCCCGCGCACCGGGGCCAGCATCTCGCGCAGCGCCGCGTCGGCCTCGCGGCGCTTCTCGGCATCCGTCGTCGCGGACGTCGTGGACGTCGTGGGCGGGAACACGGAGGGCGTCTCCACTGCGGGTGGGGGAGAGGTCTTCTCCTCGCTCATGGCGCGCATGCGCAGGCTCCTTGATCGGGTGCGGTCACCGGGCCGTCGCACGTGAGCGCGGCGAGGCATCACGCGAACCCGGTAAGGGCAACCTAATACTTAAGGGGCTTAAGCGCTAGGGGCGGTGAGGCTGAGGTGAGACGAGCTGGGCTGTGATCAGCCCGGAAGTGGCGGCGCGGACCCGCTCAGGCCTTCGCGGTCGCGGCCGCCGTCGCGCCGTCGGAGTCCTCGAGGGAAGCGGCGAGGACGATCAGGTGCCGCGCGGACGACCCGCCCTTCGGCGCCTCGATCGCGAAGGAGACCCGCGTGGTGCGGCCCGCGCGGACCTCGACCTCCTTCGCCCGGCCCAGCGTGCGTTCGCCGTCCCAGGCGAGAACACTCAGGGTGCCGCCGCGACGCGAGCGCACGCGGGCGCGCACGCGGCCGCCGGAGCTGCGCACGTCGTGGATGCTCAGCACGGAGCGCCCCAGGTCGGGCCGCCCGCCGAGCCCCACGCCATCGGCCGCCGACTGGATGATCGACTGGGCCGACTCGACCGAGCGGGCGGCGGTGTTCGGGATGACGGGATCCTTCGGCGCGTCGTCCCCGGCGTCGGCCTGCGGCAGCTGCAGCACGCCCCAGCGGAACGGGTCGGCCTGCACGCCGGGGAAGGTCGACCAGCCGATGCGGGACTGTCCGGTGCGGTCCTGGGTGTCCGAGTCGTAGACGACGACGTTCAGGCCGATGCGCTCGGGATCGATCCCGTTGGGAAGCGCGTCGAAGGGGATGGTCGCCTCGAGGTCGTAGCCCTCGTACGGGTCGCTGATGCGGGAGGCGACGCGCACCCCCGGTGCCGTCTCCGCGAGCGCGCCCTGGTGCTGGTCGTGGTCCCGGCCCGCGGCGACGCCCGCCGAGGCCCCGTGGGCGTCCAGGGTGTCCGGGAGGATGCCCAGGATGAACGTCGAGGCCGTTGACTCGGAGTCGCCGCGCGGGTCGATCATGATCTCCACGGAGTCCGTGCGGAAGCGCTGCTTGTTGTCATCGGCCCCGAGCACCGTGCCCTCGGTGTCGTCGACGACGTGCACGAAGACGTGGAGCGCCTCCTCGTCGAAGGTGACCCAGGCGGAGCCGGAGGCGTCCGCCGCGGTGACCTCGGTGCCCTCCCACAGGGTGCCCACGTCGATCGGATCGCCCGGGTACTCGCCGTCCTCCCGGCGACCGTCGACCGCGACCTCGTCCGAGGGCTTCGCGACCAGCCGGGGCACGAGCACGAGCCCCTGCTTCTCCACGTGCGCGGTGCCGTCGCTCACGGCGCGCACCGTCACCGGGTAGACCCCGCCGTGCGGCGCGCGGTTGGCCGTCGGCAGGGACGCGTCCGTGTTCTCGAGGGTGACCTGCACGGTCTTCGTCCCGTGGGCAGGGATCGAGGCGACGGTGAGCGTCGCGGGGTCCGCCGTGATGCCCGCGGGAAGCGTGAGCTCCACATCTGCGGAGCGGGCCTCGTCGGTGAGGTTGCGGGCCTCGACGTCGAGCGTCCTCGCGAGCCCCGAACCCAGCGCGTGCTGCGTCGGGACCAGGGCGTCCAGGCGCTGCATGCCCAGGTCGTCGGTCCAGTCCAGGAACTGCGCGATCTCCGAGCGGGGCGCGAGGCCCGCGCGGACAGGACCGGAGACCTGCAGAGGGAGCACGTTGCGGCCCTCGCCCCGCGGGCAGCGCAGAGTCGCCGTCAGCTGCACGGCCGTCCCGGTCTCGGCGTCGGAGGCTGGCGTGACGGTGAGCCGGGCCAACGCGCTGCGTCCCTTCGCGATCGTGCCGAGGGAGGTCCGACCCTGAACGGTCCAGCCCTTCGGCGTCTCCAGCGCCACCTCCGCCCGCGGCAGGGCGCTGCGCGCGGCGCGCGCCGTGACCTCCACGGTGAACGGGACGCCGGGGACCACCTCGAAGGCGTCGGCGGTGATCTCCAGTCGCGTGCCCTCGGGCAGCCCGCCCTTCGCCGACGGCAGGGACGCGCCGCGCAGGGCGGCCTCGTCTCCGCTGGTGGGATCCGCGAGCGGCGTGCGGGAGTCGAGGAGCGTGAACCAGGCGACGGGGATCTCCGCGGGGTCGGTCGGCGACGGCGGATTCACCGTCCATCCCTGCGTGGCGTAGGAGTGGATCGACTCGTCGAGCAGGGCGCTCCAGCGCGTGCCGTGCTCCGCGGACCCCGTCCCGTTCCAGGCGCCGAAGACGACGTCGGAGGCGACGGTGGGCTCGAAGCCGTCCGCCACCGCGTCCGGGCCGGTGCCGCCGGTGCCGTCGGAGCCCGAACGAAGGATCCGGGCGGGGGAGAAGGGCTTCAGCCCCTCGTCGAAGTGCTCGGGGAAGACGTCCTCGCGGCCGGCCATCAGGTAGGCCTCGAGGGCGAAGCGCGCCGCCTGCTGGTGGTTGCCGTGATTGCCCTCGATGGCCGACGGGTTCATCGTCACGATGACGTCCGGCCGCGTCGCGCGCACGACCCGGATGATGCGGCTGAGCACGGCCTTCTCACCCCATACCTCCTGGGTGAGCGGCGCGGAGAGCGTGTAGTAGAAGTCCACTGCGTCGAGGTTGAAGACGTGGCGGATGCCGGCGATGCCCACCGCGGTGCGCTCCTCGGCCTCGCGGATGACGCCCAGCTCGGGGCCCTCCTCGAGGCCGACGGCGTTGCCGCCGCCCTCGCCGCGGGTCACCGTGATGACCCCGGCCTCCTGGTCGTGGAACTCGTGCCACTGGCCGAAGGCGGCGAGCGCCCACGCCTCGTCGTCCGGATGCGCGCCGATGTACAGCACGTCCAGGTCGATGGCGCCGGCGGCCGCGGCCTGCTCGGCAGGGGTGAGCGCGCCACCGGCGAGTGCTCCGACGCCGCCCGCGAGAGTGAGGGCGGCACCGCCGCGCAGGACGCTGCGGCGGGTCGGGCGGGTCGTGGACTGGGGGATCGGGATCATCATTCCTCCTCGAACGGATCCTCGGGATGCTGCCGGCCCGCGCTCAGTGCGCCCCGGCGTCGGAGCGCAGCGCGAAGGTGCCCTGGGCGCGGCGCTTGCCCTGGACGGCGTGGTCCGGGATCACCTCCTCGAGGAAGCAGTAGCCGTCGCGGGTGTGCTTGGCGCGCAGGTCGCCGCCGTCGGAGGAGCTGGTCAGCGCCCTCCACCAGTCGGTGATGTCGCCCCAGCCGGGCGCGGCGAGGGAGCCGCCGAACTGCTGCACGGCCAGCGCCGAGCACAGCGAGGCGAACTTCAGGCGCTGCTCGAGGGGACGGCCGGCGAGGGTGCCCAGCACGATCGCCGCGGCGAACACGTCGCCCGCGCCGGTGGTGTCCAGGGCGCGCACCGGGACGGCCGGGCAGTACTCCTCCTCGCCGGTCGAGGAGTCGATCGCGTAGGCGCCCTCGGCGCCGTCGGTGACGATCGCGAGCGGCACCTTCTCGGCGAGCGCCCGCACGGCGGCTCCCGGGGTGGAGGTGCGCGTGTACCCCATCGCCTCGACCGCGTTGGGGGTGAAGGCGTGGCAGTGGGTGAGCGGGGCGAGGTCGGCCGGGTCCCAGCGGCCGGTCGCATCGAAGCCGATGTCGGCGAAGATCATCGTGCCCGCCTCCGCCAGGCGCGACCACCAGGCGGTCTCCCCGGCGAGGTCCACGACGGCCGCGCGGGCGGCGGGCGCCCTGTCGATGAGCGTCGAGAGCGGCTCGGGCAGGGGGTGGCCGTGGGTGACCATCGCCCGGTCCTCCGGGGTGGCGACGGAGACGGTGAGCGGCGAGTGGAAGCTGGGGAAGCGGCGCGAGGCGTGCAGGTCGATGCCCTCGTCGCGGCTGAGGGTCTCCCACATCCAGTCCGCGTAGGCGTCGTCCCCGAAGCCGGCGACGAGCCCGGTGCGCAGGCCCAGGCGGGCGGTCGCCGTCGCGAGGTTCGCGATCCCTCCGGGGCACGATCCGAGCCCCTCGGACCACAGCTCCTCGCCCGGAGCGGGCATCCGTTCGAGGCCCGTGAACACGATGTCGAAGAAGACCGTGCCCGAGAGCAGCACGTCCAGCGGCGGGTCGTCGGGGGTGCGCTGGGAGGCCAGCGGGTCCCAGTCCCCGGCCGCGGAGGTCGTGGTGGGTGCGGTCTCGTCCATCTCTCTCACTCCGTCTCTCATTCCTTCGAGGCGCCGTCGATCATGCCGCGGATGAAGTGCCGCTGGAGCACCAGGAACAGGATCAGCATCGGTGCGGCGACGATGATCGCGCCCGCGGCGAGCAGGGCGTTGTCGGCGGTGTACTGGCCCTGGAAGTTCGCCAGGCCCAGCGGGGCGGTGCGGTGGCGGCCCGACGGGGTCATCACCAGGGCGATGAGGAACTCGTTCCAGGTCCACAGTCCCACCAGCACAACGAGGGTCACGATCGCGGGACGCGAGGCCGGCACCAGGATCCGCAGCAGGGTGCGCAGCGGCCCCGCCCCGTCGAGCGCGGAGGCCTCGACGAGGCTCTGCGGCAGGGCGCGGAACTGGGCGCGCATCCAGAAGGTGCCGAAGGCGATCGACTGCGCGATCTGCGGCAGGGCGATCGCCGCGTAGGTGTCGGTGAGGCCCACCGTGCGCAGGTCGTAGAACAGCGGGATCACGATCGCCTCGGCGGGGATCATGAGGCCCAGCAGGAACAGCGGGAACAGCGCGCGCGAGCCCGGGAAGCGCATGGTGCCGAAGGCGTAGCCGGTGCCCAGGGACAGTGCCACGGAGACCACCACGACGATCAGCGCGACCACGAGCGAGTTCCCGAGCGAGGCCCCGAAGCCGCCGATCCGCCAGGCGTCGATCAGGTTCTCCGGGTGGATGCCGCCGGCGGCGCCGATGCGCGGGGAGAAGGCGTCGCGCAGGATCGTGAGGACGGGGAACAGCGCGAACACGGCGAACGCCGCGAGGACGACGTAGTTCATGGTGCGCTCGGCGGTCGAGACCCTCATCGTCGGCCCCCTCGCGTCTCCGGACGCTCGTCGATGCGTGTGACCAGCAGGTTGATCGCGAACACGAGGATCGTCAGCACGATCGCGACGGAGCTCGCCGAGCCGACGTCCTTGAGCTCGAAGGCGCGCCGGTATACCTCGTAGCTGGGCACGGTGGTGGCGTCGCCCGGTCCGCCCGAGGTCGTCATGTAGACGAGGTCGAAGGTCTTCAGGGCCGCGATGATCGTGAGCACGAGCGCCGAGACGATCTCGCCGCGCACCGAGGGCAGGGTGATCGCGAAGAACTCCCGCACCGGTCCGGCGCCGTCGAGGCGCGCCGCCTCGTAGAGGTCCTCGGGGATGCGGCTCATGCCCGCGAGCAGCAGGAGCATCACCAGTCCCATCTCGAGCCAGGTGCCGATGAAGCCCACAGCGGGCAGCGCCGCCCCGGGGTCGCCCAGCCAGCCGCGGGCGAGGGAGTCCAGGCCCACGGCGCGCAGCACGGTGTTCAAAGGGCCGTCGGGCGCATAGATGTGCTTCCAGGCGACGGCGACCACCACCAGCGCGACCACCTGCGGCAGGAAGATCACGGTGCGGAAGAAGCCGAGTCCGCGCACCTGCGCGCGGCGCAGCACCGCGGCGAGCAGCAGGCCGATCGCGAGCGGCAGCAGCGCGTAGAAGATGATGAGCACCAGTGCGTTGCCGATCGCGGCGAGGAAGCCGCCGTCGCGCAGCAGGTCCGCGTAGTTGCCCAGCCCCACGAACGTCGAGGCGCCGATCCCCGACCAGTCGTACAGCGAGAACTGGGCCGAGCGCACGAGCGGGTACAGCGCGAACGCCCCGTAGACCACGAACCCGGGCAGCAGGAACAGGTAGGGCGTGAGGCGGCCGCGGACCACGGCCGACGGGGCGCTCCGGCGCCGCGTCCTCGCGTTCGCCGCGTCTGCCTGGTCCCTCGTGGCTCCCTGTTCCCCCGCGCGCGTGCTCACGAGGCTCCCGTGAAGTCCGCGTAGTCCTTCTGCAGCGCCGCGGCGGCGTCCTTCGGCGAGGACTGCCCGCCGATCAGCTCCTGCAGGGTCGCGCCCGCGGTGTCGGAGAACGTGGGGGTCGCGTAGTCGAGGTAGGGCAGCAGCACGCCGTCGTTCGAGACCGCGTCGAAGGCCTCGAAGATCTCCTTGTTCACGCCCTTCTCCGGAGCGAGCGCCGCGGTGTCCAGCACGGGCATGCCGCCGTTGTCGGCGATCAGTTTCATCGCGTCCTCGCTGGTGATGAAGTCGATGTAGGCCGCGGCCGCGACCTGGTTCTTCGCCTTCGCGGGGATCGAGAAGGGCAGGCCGGTGCCGCCCGTGGTCGCGACCTTGCCGCCGACGCCGGCGGGCGGGGCCATGAAGTGCAGGTCGTCTCCCATGGCCTTGGCCATGTCGGTGCCCAGCCACGAGCCGCCGATCAGCAGCACGCCCTTGCCCTTGGTGAAGTCCGCCCAGGCCGCGTCGTAGTCCAGGCCGTTGGGCGAGTCGCCCAGGTACTTCTTCTCCGCCCAGTCGGCGAGCTCGGTGAGGGCGTCCACGTTCTTCGCGTCGGTCCAGTCCCCGCCCGCGTTGCCCATGGCGAGCTTCGTGATCTGCTCGGGGTCCACGGAGGCGGCCTGGAGCGGGCCGAACACGTGCAGCGCGGGCCATTTGTCGAGGTTGCCGAGCATGATCGGCTGCTCGTCGGCCTTCTGGGCGGTCTCCAGGACCGTCCGCAGCTCGTCCCACGAGGTCGGCGGCTCGGCGCCGATGCCCTTCAGCTTCTTCGCGCTGTAGTAGATGCCGCAGACCTCGCCGGTCTGGGGCACGCCCCACAGGGAGCCCTCGCCGAAGGTCTTCGCGTCCTCGGAGTAGCGCGCCTTGGAGAGCACGGAGTCCGAGAAGCGCTTCGTCCAGCCGTAGGCGTCGGCGTAGCCCGAGAGGTCCAGCAGCTGCCCGGCCTTGACGAACTCGCCCATGTCGGCGCGCGCGTTGTTGACCTGGAGGACGTCGGGGACATCCGCCCCGGAGAGGGTGAGGGCGGTCTGCTTCTGCAGATCGTCGAAGGACTGCTTGACGCGGTCGACCTTCACGTTCGGGAACTTCTTCTCGAAGGCCTTGATGAGGGCGGTGATGGCCTCGTCCTGCGAGCCGCGGACCTCCTGGTCCCACACCCGCAGGGTGATGTCGCCGAGCCCGGCGACATCGGTGTCGACCTCGTCGGCCGACGGGCCGGTGGGGTCGTCGGTCGTGCCGGTGCCGGGAGCGCAGGCGGCGAGGGCTGCCATGCCGCCCGCGGCGGTGGCGGAGGCGAGGAACTGGCGACGGTGCATGAGGTCCTCCAGGGGAGCGGGGACCTCAGCTTCCCACAGGTTGCGCGAGGATGCGAGAAGATGAATGCCGATGTTCGGAACTGCGTGAAGATGCGCGGACGGTGCTAGGTTGACCGCATGCTCACCGATGACCGCCGCCGTGGGATCGTCGCCGCCGTGCGCCGCCGCGGCTCGGTCCCGGTCGCCGATCTCGCGCAGTCCTTCGCCGCCTCGGAGGCGACGATCCGACGGGATCTCGAGCAGCTCGCCGCGGACGGCCAGGTGCGGCGGGTGCGCGGAGGCGCCTGCGACCCGCGCGGCGACGCGCATCCCGAGCCCGACCCGCGTCGCTTCGAGCAGGTCGCCCGCGACGCCGTCGGCCCGAAGCGCGAGATGGCGCAGCGAGCGGCGGCCCAGGTGGCCGACGGGGACGTGATCGCCCTGGACATCGGCACCACCGTCGCCGCCATGTGCCCCTTCCTGCTGGGCCGCTCCATCACCGTGGTGACCTCCTCCCTCGCCGTCGTGCGGGGGCTCGCGGGGGCGCGCGACGTGGAGCTCGTGGTGCTCGGCGGGATCCTGCGCCCCACCTACGGCAGCCTCGTCGGCCCCCTCACGGAGTCCGCGCTGCGCCAGCTGCGCGTGGACCGCGCGTTCCTGGGCACCTCGGGGATCCGGGCCGACGGGACCGTGCTGGACACGACCCCCAGCGAGGTGCCGATCAAGCGCGGACTGCTCGACATCGCGACCGTCTCCTGCCTGCTGGCCGACCACGAGAAGCTCCCCGGCACCGGGTACCTCGAGGTCGCGCCGCTCGCGCGCTTCGACCAGCTCGTCACGGACAGGAAACCCTCGGCCCGCGAACTCGACCTTCCCCCCGACTCCGACCTGGAGGTCCTCACCCCATGAAGCTCACCATCCTGGGCGGCGGAGGCTTCCGCGTCCCGCTCGTCTACGAGGCCGCCGCGACCGGCGCCACCGGGCTCACGATCGACGAGATCGTCCTGCAGGACGTCGATCCCTCCCGCCTGCGCACGATCGAACGGGTCGTCGAGGAGCTCGGGGCCGAGCTGCGCGCACAGGGACGGACCGTCGGCCCCCTGCCCCGCCTGATCGCGACCACCGACCTGCGCGAGGCCGTGGCCGGCGCGGACTTCGTGTTCAGCGCCGTGCGCGTGGGCGGGGCCGAGGGGCGCACGGTCGACGAGCGCGTCGCCCTCGACCTGGGCCTGCTGGGCCAGGAGACCGTGGGCGCCGGCGGCCTCGCCTACGCCCTGCGCACGCTGCCTGTCGCCCTCGAGATCGCCCGCACCATCGCGGGGGTCGCGCCCCGCGCCTGGACCATCACCTTCACGAATCCCGCGGGTATCGTCACGGAGGCCATGCGCTCCGTGCTCGGCGACCGCGTGGTGGGCATCTGCGACACCCCGATCGGCCTGGTGCGCCGCGTGAGCCGCCTGATCGGCGAGGACGTCGACGCGCCCGACGCCCTCGACCGCATCGGCATCGACTACGTGGGCCTGAACCATCTGGGCTGGCTGCGCGGCCTCTCGGTCGACGGGGAGGACCGCCTACCGGGGATCCTCGCCGACGACGCCGCCCTCGAGCAGATCGAGGAGGCGCGGCTCGTCGGCTTCGACTGGGTGCGCGCCATGCGCGCCCTGCCCAACGAGTACCTCTACTACTACCTGTTCACCCAGCAGGCCCGGGAGCGGATCCTCGAGGCCGGCACCACCCGCGGCGAGTTCCTCGTCGAGCAGCAGGGCCGGTTCTACCGGCAGGCCGCGGAGAAGTCGGAGGCCTGCTGCGACGGGCCGCTCGCGGCCTGGCGCGCGACGCTGCACGAGCGGGAGGCGACCTACATGGCCGAGTCCCGGGAGGCCGACGAGGAGCGCCGTCCCGAGGACGTCGCCGGGGGCGGCTACCAGGAGGTCGCGCTGCGCCTGATGACCGCGATCGCGAGCGGCCGCACCGAGCGGATGATCCTGGACGTCGGCAATGCGCCGGCCGGATCATCGACCGCCGCCGCCGACCCCTCCGGCCGCATCGTCCCGCAGCTCCCGGACGACCTCGTCCTCGAGGTCCCCTGCCTGGTCGACGGCGACGGCGTTCACCCGCAGGCCGTCGGCCCCGTCCCGCTCGAGCAGCTCGGACTGATGGCGCAGCAGCGCGGCGCCGAGCGCTGCATCCTCGAGGCCGCGACCGTCGGCGATCCGGTGCGCGCCCGCCGCGCCGCCTGGGAGGGCTTCTCCACGCACCCCCTCGTGCGCTCGGTCGACCTGGGCGGGAAGCTCGTCGACGCCTATGCCCGCCGGCAGCCCGCCGTGGGGCGGCTGCTGGGATACTGAGGCGGATCCACCGGGGCGGCGCCGCGCACGAGCGACGGGCGAGGCCGCGCGCCCGCTGAGCCGCTGACCGCTGAGCCACGCACCGCAGAGCCACGAGGAGCCCCCATGATCCGCATGCGCACCGACTTCTTCGCCGAGTCCCTCGGCATGGGCACCTCGATGGTGGTGCTCATGCCGCAGGAGGCGGCCGGCATCGGGATGGGAGGGGCCGACGACGCAGGCGCTGCAGGCGGCGACGGGGTCGCCTCGCGCGGCGTCCCTGTGCTCTACCTCCTGCATGGGCTGAGCGACGACTGCACGATCTGGGAGCGCCGCACCTCGATCGAGCGCTATGCCTCCGAGCGCGGGATCGCCGTGGTCATGCCCGAGGTGCGCCGGTCCTTCTACACCGACGAGGTCGTCGGCGAGAAGTACTGGACCTTCGTCTCCGAGGAGCTTCCGCGGCTGCTCGCACGCACGTTCCGGATCTCCACCGCGCGCGAGGACACCTTCGTCGCGGGCCTGTCCATGGGCGGGTTCGGCGCCTTCAAGCTCGCCCTGAACCACCCCGAGCGCTTCGCCGCCGCCGCCTCGCTCTCTGGCGCCCTGGACCCCACGGCCCTCGACCTCAGCCAGCATGCGGGCCAGCTCGCCGAGCGCATCTGGGGCGGTCAGGACATCGCAGGCACGGCCGACGATCTCCTGGGCCTGCTGGGGTCGGCCGACCCCACTGCCCTGCCGCGCCTCTTCCTGGACTGCGGCACCGAGGACCACCTGGTCACCCAGAACCAGGCGTTCATCGACCTGGCCGAGGAGCGGGGCGTCGACCTCACCTCCCGCCTGCGCCCCGGCATCCACGCCCTGGGACTTCTGGGACCGCGGCATCCAGGACGTCCTGGACTGGCTGCCCGTCCGCGCGCGCTGAGGGGCGGGGCGCCACCCGCTCAGCCGCAGCCATCCGATCCTCGAGCCGCCATCCGGTGCTCGAGAGGTACGAAGTCGTTGCCAAGACGGTTCTTGGCAACGACTTCGTACCTCTCGAGGGCTGCGCCGGGCGCTGGAGGGCTGCGCCGGGCGCTGTGCGGGCCGCGGCGGGATGCCGAGTGCGGCGGACCCGGGACCGCGGGATCAGCCGGCGACGAGCCAGAGCGCCGCGGCACCCGCGAACAGGGCGACCGTGATGACCACTTCGAGGACCGATGGCCGTGTCGCCCGGCGGAGCCGACGGCGGTCCCGCCGCGCCGCGGCAGCCCCAGGAGTGCCGCGTGCGGGGAGCGCGTCGCCCGGAGCCGTCACCGCCGTCGGGGCGGCGGCCCGGCTGCGCGC
Source organism: Brachybacterium kimchii (assembly GCF_023373525.1). NCBI lineage: Bacteria > Bacillati > Actinomycetota > Actinomycetes > Micrococcales > Dermabacteraceae > Brachybacterium > Brachybacterium kimchii. The sequence goes on along the minus strand of NZ_CP097218.1, from coordinate 2,787,523 downwards.
GAGGGCGACCGCCGCCGCGCCGAGCGACAGCGCCACGAACACCCACCAGACGATCGTGAGCGCGCCGCCGATCGGCACCATCAGGCCCGCGAGCAGCAGGAAGAACCCGCAGCTCAGCACGTGATCGAGGATGCGCAGCGGGTGGCGGCGCCCCAGCAGCATGTGGACGAGCTCGAGAATCAGCAGCAGCGCGAGCAGCAGTGCCGCCCCGTAGGGTGCGAGGGCGAGCAGCAGAGTGGAGACGTTCATGCCGCGACCTCCCCGCCGAGGATGCGGAAGGCGAGGTCGTCGGTCCCGGAGTCGGCCGTGTCCGAGAGCAGGACCCACCCCCGCTCCGCCTCGGGCGAGAAGCCGCAGAAGCTGTGGAAGCCGCCGGTCTCGCCGTTGTGCCAGACGGCGGAGCCGCCGCCCGCCAGCGCTGTCGTGAACCAGTTGACGCCCACCGAGGTCGTCTCGTCCTGCTGCGCGGTGGGACGGATCCCGTCGGCCCCGGGATTGGAGCCGTCCATCATCGAGCGCACCCACGCGACCATGTCGGCCGCGGTCGAACGGACGCCGCCCGCCGGCGCGAAACCGTCCATGGTCCACGCCGCGCTGCGGTGACCGGTGCGCGTGAAGCCCGTCGGGGCGTGCGCGCCGAGCCGCGAGGCGGTGATCGGGGCGCGCGTGGACGCGAGGTCCATCGGCGTGAGCACGCGCTCCGCGAGCAGGTCCTGCCAGGACGCGCCGGCGGCGTGGGCGACGAGCTGCCCTTCGAGGGCCACGCCGTGGTTGGAGTAGGCGACCGTGCCGCGGCGCGCGGGCGTGGCGTCGACGGCGAGGTCCACGACCTCCTGCGCGCTGACGCCCGCGTACGGATCGCGGTGCAGGGGTGTGCGCCAGAGATTCTTCGCGAGCACGGGGCCCGGCAGGGACGGGATGCCCGAGGTGTGGTTCGCGAGCTCGCGCACGGTCACGTCCGCGATGGCCGAGCCCTTCGCGCTCGCGCCGAGCACGTCCTGCACGGTCGCCTCGAGGTCGAGCTCACCACGGCGGGCGGCGTCCATCACGAGCGCCGCGGTGAACGTCTTCGTGGCCGAGCCGACCTCGAACTCCCGGTGCTCGTCGGCCCCGAAGCCCGCGAAGCGGACGTCGTCGCCGTCGATCAGGGCGCACGCGACGGTGCGCTGACCGGCGAGGTGGTCGGCGAGCTCGGACGCGAGATCCTGGTCGCCCGTCGGTGCGCCGAGCCGCGCAGGTCGGGGGCCGGCCAGCGCGCCCGTGCCCAGCAGCGCGACGGCCGAGACCGCGCCGACCCCGAGGACCGTGCGGCGGGAGGGTCGGACGATGTCAGGGGCGCCCGACGCCGGGCACTCGGATCCCGTGCCGTCGCCGTCCGCGGCGGTGGTCGTGGGTTCATCGCTCACCGTTCACGCCTCCTCGAGTGCCGTGATGATCGCGAGCAGGGGCACTACCCGCGTGGCCGGGATCGCCCAGCTCCCGCGGGCGGGCGAGGTGACCCAGCCGGCGCCCTGCAGCTGGTGGAGGTGGTGGTAGGCGACCCCCGTCGAGGCGAGGTCCAGCTCGTCGACGAGCTGGGCGACCGTGCACTCGGCTTCGAGCAGCTTCTGCAGCAGCGAGAGCCGAAGCGGGTGGCCGAGCGCCGCGACGCGCTCCGCCCGATCGGCCCAGTCCGCGCGCAGCAGCGGATCGGTGGGGCGGCCCCACTGGTACTCGACGTGGCCGATCGGGAGGTCGACGGCGCCCGCGTAGACCACGCCGCCGGGCGTGGGGAGCTGCGACTTCAGCGCGTTCAGCGCCCAGAAGCGGTCCGAGGCGGTGGGGTCGGCCGGTGCGGTCGGATCGGTGGCGGGATCGACCGCGTCCGACGAGGCTGGTTCCCCATCGGCGCCCGACGGAGCGGAGGGCTCTCCCGCTGCTGACTCCAGTCGCGCCAGGACGCCCTCGAGCCTCTGCTCCATCCGGTCCATGCGGTCCTCGAGGCTGCCTGTCGAGGTCGAGGTCGAGGTCGAGGTCGAGCTAGGGGTGGAGTCGGGGATAGACGCGCCCGATGGAGCTTGCGTGGACGCTTCCTCGCTGTTCGTCGTTCCTCGAGCCATCGTTCCTCCTCGTCGTCACCCGCAGTCAGCCATACCGATCGTCGGTGTCATCGCCTGTCGACATGGAGATTACGGAAATCCGGAGGAGTTGACAAGCGTGAGGGTGGGGACACGTTCTGCCGCGGTCCCGGCCTCGGGCCGGAGTGGGTGTCCTTGTTCCACTTTTTCCGGGGCCAGGTCGCCGCCCGCGCCGCTCAGGCTCGCCCCGCACCTCGGCGGTATGCTCCGGGCGTCCTGTCCGCACCGACATCCGGAGACGCCCGTGAACTGGCTGCATGCGATCCTCCTCGGCATCATCGAGGGGATCACCGAGTTCCTCCCGGTCTCCAGCACCGGCCACCTGAACATCGTCGAGAAGCTCCTGGGCTACGACATCGACTCCCGCGGCATGACCGCGTTCACGGCGGTGATCCAGGTCGGAGCGATCATCGCCGCGATCCTGTACTTCTGGAAGGACATCGTGCGGATCGCCGTCGCCTGGGTGCGCGGACTGGTCAGCGCAGAGGCGCGCACCGACCCGGACTGCACGCTGGGCTGGGGCGTCATCGTGGGGTCGATCCCCGTGGCGGTCGTGGGCCTGGCCTTCAAGGACCTCATCGAGGGCCCGCTGCGCAGCATGTGGGTGATCGCGATCGCGCTGTTCGTGTGGTCCTTCGCCATGTGGGCGGCCGATCGCATCCAGGCGAACCAGGTCGTCGCCAAGGAGATGCACCACGTCTCGGTGCTCGACGCGCTGATCATCGGCGTCTTCCAGGCGCTCGCGCCGCTGTTCCCCGGCGTCTCCCGCTCGGGCGCGACGATCTCCGCGGGGCTCATGCTCGGCTTCGACCGGGTCACCGCGACCCGCCTGAGCTTCTTCATGGGCATCCCTGCGCTGGTCGCCGCGGGCGGGCTCGAGGCCGTGGGCTCGGCCGGCGACATCTCCGACGCCGTGGGATGGGGGCCGACGATCATCGCCACCGCGGTGTCGTTCGTCGTGGCCTACGCGTCGATCGCCTGGCTGCTGCGGTTCGTCTCGAAGAACTCGTTCACCTCGTTCATCGTCTACCGCATCATCGTCGCGCTGGTGCTGCTGGGCCTGCTCGCGGGCGGGGTCGTCAGCGCCTGACGCGCGTGGCGCGGGTCGTGATGGGATCCGCGGCCTGCGGACGGGCCTCGCTGCGCGGGCGTCGACGACCTATCCTGCTGTGACCAGCGCCGCCGCGAGTCGCCCCGGTGGACGCCGGGCCCGACCGTCGAGCACGAGGAGAGCACCCGTGACCACCTTCGCCGTCACCTACCACTACGCGAACGACCCGGCCCGTCTCGACGAGCACCGCCCCTCCCACCGGGAGTTCCTGGGCGGCCTGCAGGAGCGCGGCACGATCATCGCGAGCGGCCCGTACACCGACTCCGACGGCGCTCGCGCCCTCCTGCTCGTCGAGGCGGCCGACGTCGCCGCCGTCGAATCGGCGCTCGAGGACGATCCGTTCCGCCGAGAGGGCCTGATCGCCGAGCGCGAGATCCACACCTGGAACGTGGTCATCGGCTCCCTCGGCTCCTGACCGTGCCCGTCGCCTGACGGCGCCTGTCGTCCGACAGCGCCTGGCCTTGACCGCCGGCGTCCGCCGGCGCTCGTCGTCGTCCGCGTCGACGCCCCACTCCAGAACGGAACCCCATGCGCGAGCTGACCTACTACGTCGCACTGAGCCTCGACGGCTTCATCGCCAGTCCGGGCGGTGAGTTCGATGCCTTCCTCGCCGAGGGCGATCACATGGGGCCCCTCTGGGAGCGCTACCGCGGGACCGCGCCGACCGCCCTCGCCCGCTCTGTCGGGCTCGAGGTCGAGGACGGCCCCTTCGACACCGTGGTCATGGGCTGGAACACCTACGGCGTGGGCCTGCCCGATCACCACCTGGCCGACCCCTACCAGCACCTGCGGCAGATCGTCTTCACCCGCTCCCACGTCGCTCCAGCGGGCAGCGACGGCGTGACCTTCACCGACGCCGATCCCGTCGAGACGGTCCGCGCGCTCAAGCAGGAGGAGGGCAGGGGGATCTGGCTGTGCGGCGGAGGAGCGCTCGCCGCGGAGCTCGCCGACGAGATCGATCGACTCGCCCTGAAGATCAACCCGGTCCTGCTCGGCGGGGGCGTGCCGCTCTTCGGCCAGCGCCCGTACGCGCCCTCGGCGTGGACGCGCGAGCACACGCGCGCCTTCGAGTCCGGCGTGGTGCTCGCCGAGTACGCCCGCTCCTGAGCGGGTCTCGCGAGCGGGCCTCTCGAGCACGTCGTCTGATCGGACCCTCCGACCGCCCGCGCCGCGGCCTCAGTCCGCTGCGGCGGATCGCTGCTCGCCCTCGGCCTTCGCCTCGAGGTACTGGCTCGCGGTCGCGCGTCGCAGCACGGTCGAGCCGACCACCACGAGCGGCAGCGCGCCGCGACCGCCGTGGGCCTCGAGGAACTCGACCGCACACGGGTCGCGCAGCACGTTCACCCAGGCCACGTCCTCGCGGTCGCCGCGCACAGCGGTCTGCAGGCGCGCCGAGAGCGGATCGCCGGGGGCCCAGAGGATGATCGCGTGGGCGTCGTCGCGGCGCGAGAGCGCCTGGGCGAACGGCTCGTGGCGCCCGGCGCGCAGCGGCGAGGTCCAGTAGCCCATGAACACGGCCGCGACGACGAGCACCGCCGCCGCGATCTCCTGATCGGCGAGCAGCAGCAGCGCGGCCACCGCGAGCCCGCCCACGGTCATCAGCACGGGGCGGACCCACAGGCTCGCGCGGCTCATCCGTCGGCCCGCATCGGGGGCGATCGTCGGCTCCATCGGCTTCTCCTCGAGTCCTTAGATCCTCGGGTCCCTGTCGGACCTCAGATCATCACGGCGGCGCTCGAGCGCTCCGCCGCGACGTCGATGAGGGCGTCCCGCAGCGCCTTGACCGCGGGGATCGCGGTCGCGCCGGGACGGTTGATCAGGCCGATCGTGCGCTCGTTGAGCCCGGTCAGCGGGCGCACGGTGACGTCCGCGCACGGCGCGGCCTCGATCGCGCTCTCGGGCAGCAGGGCGATGCCGCCGCTGTGCTGGATCAGGCGCTGCACCACGATCGCATCGTCGGTGGTGTGCCGGACCCTCGGGCTGAACCCCGCGCGCTGCGCGTTGACCAGCAGGTTCGCGCGACACCGCTCGCAGCCGGCGATCCACTCCTCCTCGGCGAGGTCGGCCATGGTGAGGTCGGGGTCCTCGGCCCGGGCGTGGTCCTTCGGCAGCACCGCGAGCACGCGGTCGTCGAGCACGGGCGTCCACTCGAGGGCGCCCTCGGCGTCCACGGCGGTGCCCTCGTAGCGGAAGACCAGCGCGAGGTCGAGATCGTTGCTGAGCAGGCGCTGGATCGCATCCGGCGGCTCGAGCTCGTCGAAGGTGACGTCGACGCCCTCGGCCTCGCGGCCCATGCGCGCGAGCGCGGGCGGCAGCAGCAGCGCCGCGGCCGACGGGAACGTCGCGAAGCGCACGCGCCCGCGGCGCAGCGCCGTGATCTCGGCGAGCTCCTCCTCGGCGGCGTGCAGCGAGGAGGCGATCCGCTCGGAGTGGCGGAACAGGCGCTGTCCCGCCTCGGTGGGTGTGACGCCGCTCGAGGAGCGCAGCAGCAGCTGGGTGCCGACCTCCTTCTCGAGGGCGGCGAGATGCTGGGAGACGGCCGGCTGGGTCCAGCCGAGCTCGCGGGCACCACCGCCGATGGTGCCGTTGCGCACGACCGTCCGGAAGATGAGCACACGACGAGGATCCATGGGGACGAGCGTACTCGGGTGACCCTAGGGATGCTTATGGGTTGGGCGCGAAGTCACCCGATCGGTCGCACGGAATGTCCGGGATCGCGGTCCGGGCCGGCTGTCGGGGGAGTCTGCGATCCTTGGAGAGGAGATGCGTCCACGAGCGTCGACGGAGAGGCCCCATGAGCACGATCGATCTGAACAGCGACATCGGCGAGTCCTTCGGCGCCTGGACCATGGGTGACGACGAGGCGATCCTCGACGTCGTGACCAGCGCGAACATCGCCTGCGGCTTCCATGCCGGGGACCCCTCGCACATGCGGCGCACGGTGCGGGCGGCGGCCGCGCGCGGTGTCACGATCGGCGCGCACGTCTCCTACCACGACCTCGCCGGCTTCGGCCGGCGATTCGTCGACGCGAGTCCCGACGAGCTCGCCGACGACGTCGTCTTTCAGATCGGCGCCCTGCAGGGCATGGCCCGCGCGGAGGGCGCCCGCGTCGCCTACGTGAAGCCGCACGGCGCCCTCTACAACACGATCGTCCACCACGAGCAGCACGCCCGAGCCGTCGTCGACGCGGTGCGGGCGGTCGGCGGAGCGGCCGACGCGGCCGATGCGGCCGGCGCGACCGACGGGTCGGGCGGGCCCGACGGCGCAGGAGGGTCGGGCGCGCTCGCCCTGCTCCTGCTGCCCGGCTCCCGCGCGGCCGAGCTCGCGCGCGAAGCGGGGATCGCGGTGATCGGCGAGGCCTTCGCCGACCGCGCCTACACCCCCTCGGGCACGCTCGTGCCGCGACGGGAGAGCGGCGCGGTGATCGAGGACCCCCGTGAGGTCGCCGAGCGCATGGTCCGCTTCGCCACCCGCGGAGAGATCGGGGCGACGGACGGGACGCTCCTGCGACCCGAGGCGACGAGCATCTGCCTGCACGGCGACACCCCGGGGGCCGTCGACCTCGCCCGTGCCGTGCGCCGCGGCCTCGAGGACGCGGGCGTGGACGTCCGGAGCTTCGCATGAGCCCCCGCGAGGACCGGGCGGGGAAGGCCCGCGACACGAACCCGAGGCCCGCACGCGGACGCGCCGCGAAGCGCGGGAACGGAGCCGGCGCGGCCTCGCCCCGCGTGCTGCCGATGGGGGAGCGGGCCCTGCTTCTCGAGCTGCCCAGCCTCGAGGACGCCCTGGCCTGGAACGACTCCGTGCGCACCGCGCCGCTGCCCGGCCAGGAGTGGAGCGTGGTCGCCGCCCGCACCGTGCTCGTGCGCTTCGGGACCTCGGCCGACGCCCTCGCGGCCGCCGAGGAGATCGCCGTGCGCACCCCGGAGGCGGGGAAGGCCTCGACGGGACGGACCCGCCGGATCGGCGTCGTCTACGACGGGGAGGACCTCGAGGAGGTCGCGCGCGCCACCGGACTGAGCGCCGAGGCCGTCGTCGCGGCCCACACCGGCACACCCTGGACCGCGGCCTTCGGAGGATTCGCCCCCGGATTCGTGTACCTGACCGGCGGCGATGCGCGCCTCGCGGTGCCCCGACGGGACAGTCCGCGCACCCGCGTCCCGGCCGGGGCGGTCGCGCTCGCCGGAGAGTTCTCGGCCGTCTACCCGAAGGCCTCGCCCGGCGGCTGGCAGCTCGTGGGCCGCACCGACGCCGTCCTCTTCGATCCCGACGCGAAGGATCCCGCGATGATCCGCCCCGGCGACACCGTGCGCTTCGAGGCGCGGCGCGAGAGCGCGCGGGTGATGCGGCGCGGGCGCGGGACGGTCGACGAGGGGACGGCGGACGGAGTGGCCTCTGACGATGCCGCCGCTGACGGCGCCGCGGCCACCGGCGAGGCGCAGCCCGCCCCGCGCCCCTTCCCGGATGTCGCCGCAGGATCGGCCGCGCTCGAGGTCCTCGCCCCCGGCCCGCGCACCCTCGTGGAGGACTCCGGCCGGCCCGGTCTCGGCGACCTCGGCGTCACGGGCTCCGGTGCGGCCGACGGCCCCTCGGCCCGCCAGGCGAACCGCCTGGTGGGCAACGCCCCGGACGCGGCGGTCCTGGAGACGCTGCTGGGCGGGCTCCGCGTGCGCGCCCGAGGCGACCTCGTCCTCGCGCTGTCCGGGGCGATCGGCGAGGCCAGGATCCACCGGGCCGACGCCGACGCCGCGCAGGAGGACGAGAGCGACCTCGACGAGGGAGAGGACGCGGCCGAGCGCGAGGACGCGGGCTTCCCCGTCTCCCTGTGCGAACCCTTCGGCCTGCGCGACGGCGAGACGCTCGCCCTCGCCGCGCCGACGTCGGGACTTCGCGGATACGTCGCCGTGCGCGGAGGCATCGACGTGCCCTCACAGCTCGGGAGCCGCGCGGCGGACACCCTCTCCGGCCTCGGCCCGCGCCCCCTCGCCGCCGACGACGTGCTCGCCATCGGTCAGGCGGATGCGCACCGCAGCGTCGGCTCCCCCGAGGAGCCGGCGACCGTCCTGCCCCGGTCTCCGCAGGCCCCGGACCTCGACGACGATGCGGCCGCGGACCACGCGCCGTCGGACGACGATGCGGCCGCGGGCGATGCGCCGTCGGACGACGCGGCGGCGGAGGACTCGGCCGCCGGCGGCCTCACCGGTGCCGTGCTCCGGATCCGACGCGGCCCGCGGGCGGACTGGGCCGAGGACGATGCCCTGCTCGGACGGACCTGGGTGGTCGGCGGCCACAGCGACCGGGTGGGCGCGCGCCTCGAGGCGGCCGACGGCGACGCGCCCCTGCGCCGGGTGCGCACCGAGGAGCTCGCGAGCGAGGGCCTGGTGCCGGGAGCGATCCAGCTGCCGCCCTCCGGGCTGCCCGTCGTGTTCCTCGCGGACCACCCCGTGACCGGCGGATATCCCGTGATCGCGGTGGTCGACGAGGCCGATCTCCCACTGCTCGCCCAGCTCCCGCCCGGCTCGAGCCTGCGCTTCGCACCTTCCGGGCACTGACGCCGCGCGTCCGCCGCGCCGCGCTCACCGTCCCGACACCTCCCTGTCATGTCGGCGTGGGGCCCTGGACATTCCGGGACGACATGCTCGATCCGCCCCTCGCGCCCCGGGGGAGTGCGGACGCGCCACTGCGACACGAGCGTCCGCGCAGGATCACGCCGCGCCCGTCGGTGCGGCGGCGGAGTCCGCGCTGCGCCCGATGGTGCGGCGACGGAGACCGTGCCGCGCTGCGCATGCCGCCGGAATCCTTCCGCCGGGGCCTCGTCCCCACGCGAAAGGACCCCTCGTGGTCATCCAGCTCCCTCTGCTCATGAAGGATCACGTGGCCGGCAAGCGGTCGCCCGTGACCTGTGCCCTGAAGTGCGCGAACGCGTGCCTCGGCGAGACCTGCAACAGCTCGTCGAACTCCTACTTCCGTGACGTCGCCTCGGCCGCGCTGAGCCGCCGCGCCATGCTCGGCGGCACCGCCGCGGGCGCTCTCGCGATCGCCGTCGCCGGCACCGCGGGCGCTCCGTCGGCCGACGCGGCCCCCGTCGGCCCCCTGGCCGACGCCGGAAAGGGCCCCAAGGCCCCGAACGGCAGCCCGCTGCGCTTCGAGGCGATCGACCCCGTCGACTACACCGTCGACGAGTTCACCGTCCCCGAGGGCTTCGAGTGGCACCCCATCATCAAGTGGGGCGACAAGCTGTTCTCCGACGCCCCCGACTTCGACTGGGGCGCCCAGACCGCCGAGGCGCAGAAGCGCCAGTTCGGCTACAACAACGACTACACCGAGATCCAGGAGATCCCGGACTCGGACGGCCTGCGCGCCGTGATGTTCGTGAACCACGAGTACACGAACGAGAACATCATGCTGCCGGAGGACACCGACGCCGAGACCGTCGCCGAGGTGGGCCTGAACGCCCACGGCCTGACCGTGGTCGAGCTGCAGCGCGAGGACCACGACTCGCCGTACGAGTACGTGGTCGACGCCGAGCTGAACCGCCGCTTCCTCGCCGACACGAAGTACGCCTTCACCGGCCCCGCCCGCTTCTCCGACCTGCTGAAGACCAAGGACTTCCCCCGCGGCAACGCCACCCACGGCACCTTCGGCAACTGCTCGGGCGGCCTCACCCCGTGGGGCACGCAGCTCAGCGGCGAGGAGAACTTCAACGGCTACTTCCGCACCGCCGGCGACACCGACGAGGACAAGCGCTACGGCATGAGCGCGAAGGCCACCGCCCGCGGCTGGGAGAACGTGGACCCGCGCTTCGACACCACGAACGACGGCTACGAGAACTCCGCCCACCACTTCGGCTGGATCGTCGAGGTGGACCCGTGGGATCCCGAGTCGACCCCGCGCAAGCACACCGCGATGGGCCGCTTCAAGCACGAGGGCGCGAACGTCATCATCGCCGAGGACGGCCACGCGGTCGCCTACATGGGCGACGACGAGAAGTTCGACTACCTCTACAAGTTCGTCTCCGCGAAGAAGTACAAGGAGGGCAACCGCAAGCACAACATGACCCTCCTCGAGGAGGGCGACCTCTACGTCGCGAAGTTCGAGGGCAACTCGGGCACCATCAACGGCTCGGGCGCGGTCCCGAAGGACGGCTCCTTCGACGGCACCGGCCGCTGGATTCCGCTGATCGTGGACGGCAAGTCCGAGGTCGAGGGGATGGACGTGGACGAGGTGCTCGTGAAGACCCGCCTCGCGGCCGACAAGGTCGGGCCCACGAAGATGGACCGCTGCGAGGACGTCGAGCCCTCGCTGAAGAGTCGCAAGGTCTATGTGGCCTGCACGAACAACGACGGCCGCGGCACCGAGGGCAAGGCCGGGCCCGACGAGGTCAACCCCCGCACCGTCAACCGCGACGGCCACGTCGTCGAGATCGACGAGCTGGGCACGCAGTCCGGCACCTCCTTCGCCTGGAACCTGCTGCTCGTGTGCGGCGACCCCGCGCAGAACACCTCCACCTACTTCTCGGGCTTCCCGAAGAAGAAGGTCTCGCCGATCTCCTGCCCGGACAACCTGGCCTTCGACTCCGTCGGGAACCTCTGGATCTCGACCGACGGCGCCCCGAGCACCATCGGCTTCAACGACGGCCTGTTCCGTGTGACCCTCGAGGGGAACCAGCGCGGCAAGGTCGAGCAGTTCGCCTCCGTCCCGGTGGACGCCGAGACCTGCGGCCCGATCGTGCGCGACCAGGACCGCACCGCCTTCGTCTCGGTCCAGCACCCGGGCGAGGACGGCACCTTCGACGAGCAGGTCTCCTACTGGCCCGAGTTCGAGGGCACCGGCCCGAAGCCGACCGTCGTGCAGATCCTGCCCGCGCGCACCGAGTTCAGCGACGTGAAGAAGGGCTCGGAGCACTACGACGCGATCCAGTGGGCGGCCCTCAAGGGGATCATCCCCGGCCGGGCCGACGACACCTTCGCCCCGCGCAAGAAGGTCACCCGCGCGGCGCTCGCCGCGTTCCTCTACCGGGCGGCCGGGAAGCCCGAGGTGCGCCTGCCGCGCAACGAGCCCTTCCGCGACGTCGAGCAGGGCGAGACGAACAACTACCGGGCGATCATCTGGGCGAAGCAGGAAGGGATCGTCGGCGGCTACTCCGACGGCACCTTCCGCCCCACCCAGGCCGTCACCCGCCAGGAGAGCGCCGCCTACCTCTACCGGTACGCGGGCTCCCCGTCCGCCCCGAAGCCGACCAAGGCGCCGTTCGGCGACGTGCCGGCGAGCTCCACCTTCGCCCGCCAGATCGCCTGGCTGAAGAAGGAGGGCGTGGCCTCCGGCAGCACCTTCCGGCCCACCGAGGCGCTCACCCGCGAATGGGCCGCCGAGTTCCTGCACGGCCTGATCGCCGAGCAGAAGGTCGCGTTCAAGGGCTGACGCCCGAGCCCGCGCGGGCACGGAGGTGCCGGCGCGGGCGTGAAGATGTGAGCGTGGCGAACCAGGATCCGCGGATTCTTGTTCGCCACGCTCATATCGTGTGGGCCTGCCGGCCGCTGGGGACCCGACGTCAGGACTCGGTCGTCGAGGACGCGGAGTCCGTGCCCGCATCGCTGCTCTGCTGGTCGGGAGGCGTGCCGCCCTGGCCACCGCCCATGCCGCCGGCCTGCGACTGCAGGTCGTCGGCCGAGGTGATCTCGGTGCCGTTCGCCGTGAGCGTCGCCCCGTCGAAGGTCACGTCGCCGTTGGCGTCGACAGGGGAGTCGCCGCCGTTGTCGGCGCTCGTGATGGTGGTGTCGCCGCCGGTCAGCGAGATGGAGCCGTTCGAGTCGAGGCCGTCGAAGTCGGCGTCGATGGTGACGGTGCCGCCGGAGATCGACAGCCACGAGCCGTCATCCTCCTCGCTGCCCCCGCCCGGGCCCTGCTGCTGGGCGTCGGTGCTGTCGCTCGAGCTGCTCGAGTCCGTGGAGTCGGTGGAATCCGAGGAGGTCGAGGCGTCCGACGACTCCTCCGCCGCGGCCTCCTCCTCGGTGGTCGCCGCGGTGGAGTTGATGCCGTCGTCCGAGGCCGTGATGTCCACGGTGCCGCCCTCGATCATGACGTCGTTCGCCTCGAGGCCCTCCTGCGACTTCTCGATGGTGAGCGTGCCGTCGGCGAGCTCGATCGCCTGCTCGGCGTCGATGCCGTCATCGCCGGCGTCGATCGTGAAGCTGCCGGCGGTGATGAGCACCCAGCCGCGGTCCTCGTCCTCGTAGTTGTCGGACTTGATGGCGTCGCCCCCGCTGGTGATGTCGAAGGTGCCGCCGGTGATGTCCACGTAGTCCTTGCCGCGGATGCCGTCGTCGGCCGCGGTGACCGTGAGGTCGCCGCCGACGATCGCGAGGCCGTCCTTCGTGGAGATGCCGTCGTTCGTGTTTCCGGTGACCGAGAGCGCGCCGCTGCCGGCGATCGTGAGATCGGAGGCGGAGGCGATCGCCGCGACGGGCGTCGCATCGTCCGCGACCTCGTAGTCCGAGCCGTCCTCGACGGAGTTCTCCGTGCCGTCGGCCAGATACAGGGTCGCCTCGTCCGCGCTGGTCACGGAGATGCCGGGGCCACTGCTCGAGGTGATCGAGGCGTCGTCGAGGATGATCGTGACGTCCTCGTCGTCCGGGGCGTCGACGACCAGCTGGCCGTCGCTCAGCGCCCCGGAGACCCGGTACACGCCGCCCTCGGTGATCGTCACGGTCGAGCCGTCGACGCTCACCCCCGAGGAGTCGGAGGTCGAGCCGTCGTCGGAGAGGGTGATCGCCTGCTCGTCGGCCTCGTCCCAGTTCAGGTCGTCCTCGTCGTAGTGGGTGTCGAGGGTGGTCAGGTCCAGGCTCGACAGCATGTCGTTGCTCGCCGAGGTGCTCGAGCTCGAGGTGGTGCTCGCCGCCGCCTCGCTGCTCGAGGAGGCGCCGGTGACCGCGGTCGCCGCTCCGCACGCCGCGAGGGCGAGGGTCGCGGCGCCCGCCGCCACGGCGGCCATGGTCCGGCGGACGCTGCGCGCGCTGCGGTCGCGTCTGCGTCCGGTCGGCGGCGGGGTGGTCGACGGAGGTGCGGACGACGGCGGGGCAGGTGTCGCGGGCTCGGTGGTCGACGGGTTCTCAGGGGTGTGCTGGCTGGTCATGGTGATCGTGTCCTCTCGCGGCCCGGGGCCGTGGTGGTGGAAGAAGTGCTGGTGACTGAAGAAGTGCCGGCGACTGGTGTGGTGCCGATGGTCGGTCCGGTGGTGATGCGGGGGCCTCCTCACGCTGCGTGCTGGGCCGGCGAGCGGACCTTCTGGAGGGTGCGGTGCCAGCGGTTCGTCGGCAGACGCGGATCCAGCAGGGCGAGGCCCGTCGCGAACTTCGAGATCCGCACCGGTCGGTGGCCGTCGGCCCAGAGCAGGCGGTCGGCGCGTCCCGGTCGGGTGCCCGCCTTCGTCTCGATGACGACGAGGCCCTCGAGGTCGTAGCCGGGCGGCGGCGCGGACGCGGCGTGCCTGCCCGTGCCCGTCGGACGCTGCGTGCCGGGGATCTCCCAGTGCAGGCCGGCGTCGATCGTGACGCGGCTCTCCTCGCCGGTGACCAGGAGCGTCGTGCGGTCGTAGCGGGTGGTGAGCACCGGTCCGAGCTCGCCGTCGAGGGCGCATCCGGCGCCGTCGAGTGCGATGTCGACGAACTCTCGGGAGGTACCCTCCAGGGGTCCGGCGGACGGGTCGCCGTCGGATCCGGACGGCAGCGGGATCCTCTGTTTGGAGGAGCCCCCGCGTCCGGTGGCGGTCTTCACCTCGAGGAACGCGGTGCCGGAGTCGACGTACTCGCGGCAGCGGATCTTCGCGCGCCGGCGGCGCCTGCCGGCCGCGGCGCGGAAGGTCGCGAGGTCGGCGGTGTCGTAGTACGTGGAGGCGTAGCGGAAGGTGCGCCGGCCGCCGATCTCGAGGACGCGGACGCTGCCGTCGAGCTCCGTGAGCAGCATGTGCACGGTCTCGCGGGGCACCAGGTACTTGCGGTCCACGCGGGTCATCAGGCCAGCGCGCTCGGAGATCTCCTCGAGGCCCACGGCGGGGAGGGTGCTCAGGCTGGTCATCGCGCGACCCCCTGCACGTGGCGGGAGGCGTCGGCAGCAGAGTCGGCACCGGCGCCGGCGTAGGCCCGGGAGTCGGACCGTGAGTCGGATCGAGTGTCCGACTCGGCGCCGACGGGGGCGGCCATGCTGGTGCGCCCGGCCGAGGTCGTCGAGCGCTCGGCGGCGCTCGCCTCGATCGGCACGGCCGCGCCCGCGGGGCGCTCGCCGGTGAGGCGGTAGCGGACGTCGACCGTGGTGGTGTCCGAGACGGTGTCCAGCCGCTGCACGCTGAGCGAGGTCACGCGGCCGCCGAGCATCCGGGAGAGGTGCTCGCGCAGTTCGTCCTCGTCGGCGATCGCGCGATCGACGACCACCACCTGTCGGCGGTGCGCGGCGAGCAGCGCCGGGTGGTCGACGAGCGTCATGGTGAGGACGATGAGCGCCATGAACACCGCGCCCATCCAGGCGGGGGTGACGGACAGCCCGCCCACGAGGCCGAGCGCCAGGAACGCGAAGTAGTAGGCGATCTCGTGCTGCGCGAGCTCGTCCGAGCGCAGCCGGATGATCGACAGGACGCCGAACAGGCCCAGGCCGATCCCGGCGCTCACGGCCGAGTTCGCGAGCAGGGCCGAGACGGCGAGGACTCCGACGTTGATGCCGAGGAACGCGACGACGAGGTCGCGTCGGCGATGGCGGGGCCAGTAGATGCCGAAGGTCAGGGTCGCTGCGGCGACGAGATCCAGGGCGTACAGGGTGATGGCGGACATGACGTGTGCTCCTCGATGATCGGTATGACATCGAGAATCCGGCCCGCTCCTGTGGAGCGCCTATGCCCGCCCTGTCGCGGGTGTATGAGAGATGAACGCCGGGGTGGCCCAGGGTGACAGCGCTGGTCAGGGGACGATGGGTGTGGTCCTCAGGCCACGATCTCCATCTCGAACCCCTGCGCGTTCTCGAGGAACAGGGCCGTGTGCTCGGGGCCTCCCGCGTGCGGATAGGCCTCGGCGAAGAGCTCCGACCAGCCGTGCGCCGGGGCCTGCTCGCGCAGACGGTCGAGCGCAGCGGGGGCGGAGCCCGCGGCCGCGTGCCGGTGCGGCGCCGACTCCGTCCCGGGCACCGTGCCGAGACGGGGCGGGAGGCGCAGCGCGAGATGGTTCAGGCCGGGCCGCATGCGGTCGTGGACCTCGCCGACGACGGCCGGGGACTGCTCGAGCACCACGTACACCCCGCTCGGATGCCGCCAGATCCGGCCCGTCGGCCAGTCCGGATCCGACTCGCCCGTCCAGCCGAGCGCCCCGAGCAGCCAGTCGAACGACGGCGCGGCGCCCGCGAGGTCGTGCGTCCACAGCTCCACGTGGTGCAGGGGCTGAAGGGCCGGTGAGGGATGGTCGGCGGGCTGATCCATGGAGCGAGCGTACGGGGGCGCCCTCACTCCTCGTCAGGGTGCGGGAACACGCGGCGCGCACCGGGGCCCGACGCCCCGAGCGCGTCGTCAGGGTTAAAGATCGCGCACTGGCGCATGGAGAGGCAGCCGCAGCCCACGCACATCGAGAGCCCGTCGCGCACCTGCTCGAGCTCCCGGATCCGCCGATCCAGCCGCGGCCGCCATTCGCGGGCGAGCCGCGCCCAGTCGCGCTTGGTGGGCGCGTGGTCGGGCGGGAAGCGCGAGAAGGCCTCGGCGATCTCTGCGAGGGAGAGGCCGACGTGCTGCGCGGCCTGGATGACGGCGATGCGGCGCAGCACGGTGCGCGCGTAGCGACGCTGGTTGCCGGAGGTGCGGTCGCTGGTCAGCAACCCGCGCGATTCGTAGTGGCGGATCGCGCTGGTGGCGACGCCCGCGCGCTCGGCGACCTCGCCGATGCTCAGCCGCTGCTCGGGCGAGGCATGCGCCCCCGAGGACTCGTCGCGGAAGGCGCGGTCGGTGCGGTCGGCGGTCATGCGAGAAGTCTGCGCCGTGAAGCCCTTGACTTCAAGCGGACTTGAGGTCGGAGGGTGAGGTCATCCGAGGAGAGGCCTGATCATGGCCCAGAACGTCAGCACCGCCGCCCGAGCCGAAATGCTCGACGCGCAGACCGCCACCCGCGGGATCCTGCAGTGCGCCACGTGCGGCGTCGAGTACGACGCGAGGGACCACCCCGGGATCTGCCCGATCTGCGCGGACGAGCGGCAGTACCTCCCCGCCGACGGGATCCAGCACTGGGCGGACCCCTCCCGCTACGCCGGGCCGCTCGAGCTCGTCGAGCTCGAGCGGGGCCTGTTCGCGATGCGGGGCGTCGAGGGCGTGGGCATCGGGCAGGAGGCGAACGTGCTGGTCACCGAGCACGGGAACGTCATGGTCGAGGTGCCCGCCGCGATCACCGACTCCGCGATCGAGGCCGTCCGCGCCCTCGGGCCGATGCGCGCCATCATCCCCAGCCACCCGCACATGTTCGGTCTGCAGTCGGCGTGGTCGGAGGCGCTCGGCGGCGCGCCGGTGTGGGTCCCACGGGCCGACGCCGCCTGGCTGGGCCGCGCACCCGCGCGGATCCGTCTGTGGGAGGGCGAGGAGCAGGTGGTCCCCGGCATCACGGCGGCCCAGCTCGGCGGCCATTTCCCCGGCAGTGCGGTCGTGCACTGGGCGGGGGCCGACGGGCGCGGGGTGCTGCTCTCGGGCGACACCATCGCGCCGAACCCGGACGGTCGCACGCTCGCCTTCATGCGCTCCTACCCCAATCGGATCCCGCTGTCCGGAACGGTCGCGCTGCGGGTCGCCGAAGCGGCGGCGCGCTTCGACTTCGACCGGCTGTACGGGAACTTCGCGGGCGCCGTGCTGCAGGATGCGCGCGAGGCGGTCCTCGCCTCGGCGCGTCGGCACGCGGCCTGGACGAGCGGCGAGCACGACGACCTGACCTGAGGCGTCCTCACCCGTGTGGGCCGTCGGCGGATCAGTCCGGCCGCACGGCGCTGAGGCAGAACGGGTGGCCGACGGGATCGAGCATGACCCGCCAGCGTGTGGGATCGGGCTGCGTCGGTGCTTCGACGCCGCCGATCGCGAGGACCGCGCGCGAGGCGGCGTCGAGGTCGTCGGCGGCGAGGTCGAGGTGCATCTGCTGGTGCTGCGGGCCGTTCGGCCACTGCGGGGCGACGTAGTCGTCGGCCCTCATCAGGGTGATCATCGGACCCGCCCCCGCGAGGGAGACGACGGATCCGTCGGGAGTCGCGAAGGCCTCCGCGAGACCCAGCAGCGAGCAGTAGAAGGGTGCGAGCGCGCGCGGATCCGGGCAGTCGATCGAGACCGAGGCGAGCGGGGCGATCGCGGCGGGAGCGGCGCCGGGAGTGGGCGTGGAGGTCATGGCCTCACCGTAGGCCTGTGCACCGACGGACGACCCGCCCGGATCTTCGAGCCGCTCCGGAGCCTTTTCCTCGGTCGAGTGGCCTGCGGCACGCGTCTCTCGCGAGATTGCGATGAATACATAACAATATTTGTGCGGTGCGTCGGAGCGCCCGACGGACCCATGACGAGCCGGCGAGGAGCCGCACGGTCCGTGCACCGCGAAGGAGGACTGCGCCCCGTGACCAGCGAAGCGACGATCGACCCGCCCACCCAGGAGCCCGCGCAGGCGGTGAGCCCTGCAACCGAGCGCCCCGCGCCCGCCCGCCCCATCGGCGTCGCGATGCTGGTGACCCTCGCGATCCTCGCGGCCGTCGCCCCCTTCGGCACCGACCTGTACCTCTCCGCGTTCCCCGCGATGACCTCGGACCTCGCGACCACGGCCACGGGCGTGCAGCTCTCGCTCACCGCGTTCCTCGTCGGCGCCGGGCTCGGGCAGGTCGTGTTCGGCCCCTGGTCGGACCGGTCCGGGCGCATGCCCCCGCTGCTCATCGGGCTCGTGCTGTTCCTCGGGGCGAGCATCGCCGCCGTCCTCGCCGTCGACGTGCAGATGCTCGTGATCGCGCGGCTCCTGCAGGGCCTCGGCGGAGCCGCCGGCATGGTCATCGGCCGCGCGATGATCCTGGACCGCGAACGCGGACCGGCCGCCGCGCGGGCCCTGAACGTGATGATGATGATCGGCGGCGTCGCGCCCGTGATCGCCCCGCTCAGCGGCAGCCTGCTCGCCGAGCCGCTCGGCTGGCGCGGCCTGCTGGGCATCGTCGCTGCGCTCGGCCTCGTCGCCCTGGTCGCGACGCTGCTGTGCGTGCGCGAGACCCTCCCGGTCGAGGCCCGCGCGGGGCGGCGGCATGCTGCGGACGGCTCTGCCTCCGACGGCCCTGCTGCCGGCGACCCTGCTGCTGTCGACTCCGCGTCCGCCGACGCCTCGGCGCCGCGCTCGGCCTGGTCGGCGATGCTGACCCGCGGCTATCTCGGGCACGTCGCGGCGTTCGGCTTCGGGATGGCGATCATGATGGCCTACATCTCCGCTTCGCCCTTCGTCTACCAGGACATGATCGGGCTGGGCACCGTGCAGTACGGGCTCGCCTTCGCGGTCAACGCCGTCGGCCTCATGGCCTCCTCCGCCCTCTCCGCCCGTCTCGCCTCCCGCGTCAGCGTTCGCACCCTGACCGGCACGGGGCTGGCGATCAGCAGCTGCGCGGTGCTCGTGATCCTCGCGTTCACCCTGGTCGGAGCGCCCCCGGCATGGCTCATGGTGCCGCTGTTCGCGGCGATCGCACCGCTCGGACTGGTCTTCGGCAACGCCACCGCGCTCGCGCTCTCGTCGGTCCCGCAGCGCGCGACCGGCTCGGCTTCCGCGCTGCTGGGCATGCTCCAGTTCGTGCTCGCCGGCATCGTCGCGGGGCTCGTCGGCCTCGCGGGCGAGGACACCACGCTCCCGCTCGCCCTCACCATGCTCGTCTCCGCGGTCATCGCGCTCGGCGGGTTCGCGCTCGCGGGCGGACGCCGCTGAGACGGGCGGACGCCGCTGAGAAGAGCGGCCGACGGGCCGTGAGGCCTCCCACCGGCGCTTCGCCCCGCCGTCGGCCTCCCGTACCCTGCAACCAGAAGGGGAGTAGTTCCCAGCGCGCGAGCGCCGCAGGCACGTCGGCCCGGCCGTCGGCCCCTGGCGCAGCGCCGAGGCGACGTCGACATTCTGGTGCCCCGGCACCCGGCCCGCCGCCCGGCTCCACGACCGCAGCACCGGAGGAGCCAGGGTGAACGAGACCTTCGGCATCTGACCATGCCGGAGGACTCCATCCGCCGGCCCGACTCGTGAGGCCCTCGACCCCATGACCCTGGCCACCACCGCCACCCTTCTGATCCTCGCCCTGGGCGTCTCCGCCGACGCCTTCGCGGTCGCCCTGGGCCGCGGCCTGCAGATCCGCGGCAAGCTCCTGTTCAACGCACTCGTCCTCGCCGCCGCCTTCGGCGTCGCGCAGGCCGTGATGCCCCTGCTGGGATGGCTCCTGGGGGCCGCCTTCGGCACCTACGTCGACAAGATCGACCACTGGATCGCCTTCGGTCTGCTCGCGATCGTCGGCGGCAAGATGATCTGGGAGGCCTTCCGGCCCGACGATCCGGCCGACGAGCTCCCCGAGGACCCCGACCATCCCGACCATCGCGTCACCCCGCGCGAGGTGGCCGTTCTCGCGGTCGCGACCAGCATCGACGCCTTCGCCGTCGGGATCTCGATCGCCTTCTCCTCGCTCTCGATCTGGGCCGCCGTGCCCGTGATCGGCGTCGTGACGTTCGTGCTGTCCTTCGTCGCCGTGTTCCTGGGGCAGAGGATCGGCGCCCGCTTCCGCACCCCCGCCGAGGTCGTCGGCGGCATCATCCTGATCCTCATCGGCCTGCAGATCCTGCTCGAGCACCTCGGGGTGCTGTGAGAGGCGGAGCCGCCTGCTCTGAGACCATCGGGCCATGGGAGAACATGCCGAGCGCCTGGCCCGTGGCGAGTGGTACCTCGATGACCCGGAGCTCCAGGAGCGCCGACGCCGCTGCCGGCGCCTGCTGGATGACTTCAACTCCGCCGGGGCCGACGAGGACGACGAGCGCCACCGCGCCCTGACCTCGATGCTCGGGCACGTCGGCGCCGACGTCGAGGTGGTGCCACGGTTCCAGTGCACCTACGGCGCCCATGTCCGTCTGGACGACGGTGCGTTCGTCAATGCGAACGCGTTCTTCATGGACGATGCGGCGATCACCGTGGGCGCCCATGCCCGGCTCGGGCCCGGCGCCCAGCTGATGACGGCCCTGCACCCGATCGACGACCATGCCCGCAGGCGCGAGGGCTGGGAGCGGGCGCTGCCGATCTCGATCGGGGAGAACTGCTGGCTGGGTGCCTCGGTCACCGTCGGCGCCGGCGTGAGCATCGGCCGGAACACGGTGGTCGGCGCGGGCAGCCTGGTGCTGCGTGACCTTCCCGATCACGTCCTGGCAGTGGGCTCGCCGGCGAGGATCATCCGCACCCTCCCGCCGGAGGACGGGCCGCGCTGAGCCACGGCTCTGCCCGGGGAGACCCGGGGCGATCGGCGCGCGTGCACGTGCGGCGTGCGCCGCTTCGGGGGTCTGCTCAGCGGAAGCGCTGCGCGGCGAGCGGGGCGCTCGCCGCGAGGTCCCGGATCGCCGGGTGCTCGGTGCTCGCGAGCACCTCATGCATCGTGCCGCGGGCGAGGATGCGTCCCTGCCCGAGGAAGGCGACGTCCTCGGACAGCCGCTGCAGCAGCTCGAGGTCGTGCGAGGCGATCAGCATGCCCACGCCCAGCTCGTCCGCGCGCGAGCGCAGGCCCGCGGCGATCTCCCCGCGCATGCCCGGGTCCACCGCGGTCAGCGGCTCGTCGAGCACGAGGATCCCGGGGCGTGTGGCCAGCGCCGTCGCGAGCGCGACGCGCTGCAGCTCCCCGCCGGAGAGGGAGCGCAGCGTACGGTCCTCGAAGCGGGGCTCGAGGCCGACGGTCCCGAGCATCTCGGCCACCGACACCGCGTGCGTGCGGCCGCCCTTGCGCGCCTCCCGCGCGGCGTTGCCCAGGGCCCCGGCGACGCTCGCCCGCGGATCGGTGACGGTCATCGCGTACTGGGAGACGAAGCGGACGTCGGCCGTGAACGCCTTGCGGTGCGCGCCGCGCAGCCGGGAGACGTTCCTGCCCTCGTACATGACCTGGCCCGACGTCGGCTTCAGGATCCCGCGCAGCGCATCGATCAGCGTCGTCTTTCCCGCGCCCGACGGACCGAGCAGGCCCATGGGCGCCTGGCCCGAGCGGATCTCCAGGTCGATCCCGTCGAGGACCCTCTGGCCCGGGTAGCCGGCGTGGAGGTCGGACGCGGTGAGGGCGGTGGACGAGGCGGAAGAGGCCATGATCGCTTTCTGTCGGGTGCGGGTGCGGGTGCGGGTGCGGGTGCGGGTGCCCGACCTCCGGCACTGTAGCGACGGAGGCTGGGGCCGGGTCGGGAGCGTCGAACGTCGGACGCCCGCGAGCCGGGCGCGCCGCTCCGATAGCGTGGACGACCATGACCTCGAGCTCTGCTTCTTCCGGCCATGCCGCGCCCGCCCCGAGCCGTCGGCTCACCCTCGTCGAGCTGACGGACCTCTGCCGTGAGGCGGTGCGCGCGGCCGGCGGGTCCGCCGAGGTCGCCGAGTCCCTGGCAGCGGCCGTCGCCTCCGCCGAGCGCCGCGGCAAGTCCGCGATCGGCGTCGCCCACCTGCCCGACTACCTCGACGGTCTCCGGTCGGGCCGGATCGGGCCCGATGCCCGACCGCGCGTGACCGTGTCCCGCCGGGCCGTGGTCGCGGTCGACGCCGACGGCGGCACCGCACAGCTGGCCTTCGACACCGCCGAGGACGCGCTCGTCACGGCCGCCCGCGACTGCGGCGTCGCGGTCCTCTCCGTGCGCGACGCCTTCACCGCCGGCGAGCTCGGCGACTACGCGACCCGCCTCGCCGAGCACGGCCTCGTGGCCGTGACCGGCGCGAACTCGCCCGCGCTGATGGCGGTGCACGGCGCGAGCCAGGAGGTCACCGGCACCAACCCGATCGCCTTCGCCCTCCCGCACCCGGACGGCCCCCGCATGTTCGACCAGGCCACGAGCGAGACCGCCTGGGTGAAGATCCGCGACGCCGCCGACGACGGCTCCTCCATCCCCGAGGGCTGGGCCCTCGACCCCGACGGCGAGCCGACGACCGACGCCCGCGCGGCGCTCGCCGGCGCGCTGCTGCCCTTCGGCGGCGTGAAGGGCGGGAACATCGCGCTCATGGTGGAGATGCTCGCGGCCATGTCGGGCGGCTCGTTCTCGCTGGACGCCGCGCCCTTCGACTCCGGCGCGACCTCGCCGAGCCTGGGCATGTTCGCGATCGCCATCGACCCGTCGGCCTTCGCCGAGGACTACCCGCAGCGGGCCGAGGAGCACCTGCGCCGGCTGCGCGAGGAGCACGGCGTGGACTTCGGGCGGCGCAAGGCCGAGGTCACCGAGGTCGAGCTCCCCGTCGCCCTGCTCGACGAGCTCGCGGGGGCAGGGTCGACGGGCTCAGCGTCGACCGCCCCGGCCGCGGCGTCGGAGGTCCGCTGATGCGCGCGCGACGTCTGCTGCAGGTCGTCGACACCCACGTCGAAGGACTCCCGGTGCGCGTGGTCACCGGGGGAGTGGCGCCGCTGCCCGGCGACACCATGGAGGAGCGCCGCGCCCGCTTCGTCGCGGAGCACGACGACCTGCGCACCCTGCTCATGTGCGAGCCCCGCGGCACCGGCTGGACGTCCGGGGCGATCCTGCAGCCTCCCACCCGCGAGGACGCCGACTGGGGAGTGCTGTTCATCGAGGTCACGGGTGTGCTGCCCATGTGCGGAGCCGGTACGATCGGCGTGGCGACGGCCCTCGTCGAGACCGGCATGGTCGAGGTCAGCGAGCCCGTGACCCGCATCCGCCTGGACGCCCCGATCGGTCTCATCACGGCCGACGTCGAGGTGCGCGACGGACGGGCCCTCTCGGTGACCATCGCGAACGTCGCCTCCTTCGCGCACGCCTTCGACCAGCGCATCGACGTCCCCGGATACGGAGAGGTCAGCGTCGACATCGGCTTCGGCGGGAACTTCTACGCGGTCCTCGGCGCCGACGCGCTTGGGCTCCGCGTGGAGCGCGAGGCGTCCGGAGAGCTCATCCGCGCGGGGAGCGCCGTGATGGACGCGGTGAACGCTCAGATCCTGCCGCGCCATCCCGGGACCGGCTACGAGGGCTGCGAGCACACGATCCTGCTGGATCCCGCCTCGGACGCGCGACGGGCCCGCCATGCCCTCGTCAACCACCCGGGCTGGATGGACCGCTCGCCCGGCGGCACCGGCACCAGCGCGCTCATGGCCCTCCACCACGCCCGCGGGGACCTGGGCCTCGAGGAGGACTTCGAGAACACGTCGATCCTGGGCACGTCCTTCACCGGGCGCCTGGTCGGGACCACCCGCATCGGCGCGACGGAGGCCGTGCTGCCCACGATCACCGGCAGCGCCTGGCTCACCGCCCTCTCGCAGGTCGTCCTGGACCCCAGCGACCCGTTCCCGGCCGGCTTCACCCTCTGAGCGGCTGACGGGCTCGGTCCGTCGGCCGGCTCGGCCGGCTCGGGCGACGGAGGAGCAGGCGGGACACCCTCTACGCTCTGTCAGCATGAGCCCCGAGCGACCCGCGCCCTCCCGCCTCTTCCTCCTCGTCGGCCCGCCGGCCGTCGGGAAGCTCAGCATCGCCCGCGAGATCGGGCGGCGCTCGGGCGCGATCGTCGTGGACAACCACCTGGTCAACAACGCCGTCTTCGTGCCCATGGGCCTGGATCGCGGGGGCAGGGGCCTCGCCGACACCGACGCGCTGCGCGCGCGGGTCCTGGACGTCGTGCTCGAGGCGACGCTCGCCGCCCCGGCGGGCCTCTCGCACGTCTTCACCAACTGGCTGCCCGAGGATCCGGACAACGCCGCCCACGTGCAGCGCCTGCGCGAGCTCGCCGCTGAGCGGGGCGCACGGTTTGTACCTGTCTGGCTCACGGCGTCGGCCGACGAGCTCTCCGCGCGCGTGGACTCCCCCGAACGGGCGGAGCGCTCGAAGCTCGTCGACGCCGGCGTCCTGCGCGAGCTGCTCACGATCCCTTCGCTGCCCGCCCCGCCGGACGCGATCGAGGTGGACACCTCACGGATGAGCATCGAGCAGGCGGCCGCGCACATCCTCGCGTCCTCGCGCGTCCTCGACCCCTCGGACCCTGCCGGACCCGCGCACATCGACGGGGCATAGCCTCGGGGCATGACTGCCGCGAGCTACGTCCCCGCACCCACCGCCGCCGGCTCCGTCGTCCTCGCGGACGTCGCCGTCGTCGACCCCGCGAGCGGAGAGGTCACCGCCCACCAGGACGTGCGGCTGGAGGGCGAGCGCATCGCCTCCGTCGCAGCGCACGACGACCGCTCCCCGGACCGGTCGCACGGCGAGGGATCCGCCGCGTCCCCGCGCGTCGTCGACGCCTCCGGCCTGTTCGTCGTCCCCGCCTACGTCGACTCGCACGCGCATCCGCTGAACGATCCCGACGACGTCGACGCGACCTACGCGCTCATGCTCGCCGCGGGCGTCGCCGGGTACCGGCAGATGTCCGGCAGCGACGAGCTGCTGGCCCGCCGCGCCGCCGGCACGCTGCGCACCCCGGAGGGCTCGCCCCGTCTGCTGGCCCTGCCCGGGGATCTGCTCACCCCGATCACCGCGCCCGACGCGAAGGGCGCCGCCGCCTCCGTGCGCCACCAGGCCGAGCACGGCGCCGACTTCATCAAGGCAGGCTTCACCAACCGCAGCACGCTGCTCGCCGCCATCGCCGAGGGCGAGAGGGTCGGCCTGGACGTCGTGGGCCATGTGCCCGACGACATCGACGCCCGCGAGGCCTCCGACGCCGGCATGCACTGCATGGAGCACCTGGGCACCGGCGTCGCCCTGTACGCGGCGTCCTCGCGGCGCGAGCAGCAGGTGCGCAAGAACGCCGGCGGCGTGCCGAGCCTCCCGCGGATCCCCGGTCTCGCCCCGATCGCGAACCGGATCTTCCAGCCCTTCCTCATGAAGCTCGTGGTCAATCCCGTGGCCCGCACCAGCGCGAAGACCGCCGAGAACTACCGGCTCGTGGACCGCACCTTCGACGAGCAGCGCGCCGCGTCCCTCGCCGAGCTGCTCGCGGCCAACAGCACCTGGCAGTGCCCCACGCTCATCCGCGTGCACACCCAGCAGTTCCCCGGCACGCCGCGCCACCGCGACGACCCCCGCAAGAGGTTCATCGCGCCCGACGTGCTCGCGGTGTGGGAGTCGGTCACCGACACCTTCGAGGAGCTCCCGGCGCCCACGCGGGAGGCTCTCGCCGAGCACTGGGAGGCGCAGCTGAGGATGACCCGTGTGCTCGCCGACGCCGACGTCCCGATGCTCACCGGCACCGACTCCAACGGCGCGAGCTGGGTGATCCCGGGCCTGGGCCTGCACGACGAGTTCGCCCTGCTCGCCGAGGCCGGGGTGAGCCCCACGAAGATCCTCCGCGCGGCGACCAGCGACGCCGCCCGCTTCTTCGGCCGCGAGGACCGCTCCGGTACGGTCCGCCCGGGCTTCGAGGCGGACCTCGTGCTGCTGGGCGGGGACCCGACGGCCGACGCCGCCGCGCTCGCCGACGTGCGCGGCGTGGTCCGCGACGGCGCCTACCGCGACCGCGCCGCGCTCGACGAGACGCTCGAGCGCCTCGCCGCCCGCCCGACGGCGCGCTGAGTCCGGGGCGCCGACCCGCTGAGCCCGGGGTGCTGATCCGCTGAGCTGCTGAGCCGAGGCCCGCCGGGCCGCACAGCACCCCCACAGCCCGCCCGGGGCTCCCGGCACAGTCTGCGCGCCGACTCTATGGCGCATGAACGCACCCCACGCACCCACCCGCGATCCCGGCGAGCATCCGCCGGGCCAGAACCCGTCGCACGAACCCTCGTCGGACCGGATCCCCTCGGACCAGACCCCGCCGGGCGAGCTCCCACCGGACCAGTCCCCGTCGGACCAGCCCCCGGCGGGTCGGCGCACCCACCGCGGGCGCAGCATGATCCGCCGGCGCGTGCTGCTGGGCTCCGGCGTCGCCCTGCTCGCCGGCACCGGCGGCTCCGCGGCCTGGGCCTACGACCGCTTCCTGCGGGAGAAGGTCGAGGTCTCCGACGTCTCCGCCGCCGAGTCCGAGGCCGGCACCGCGCAGGCCGCGGCGCTCGCGACCGACGGCGAGTACTCGAGCACCGGGTTCACCTCGTCGACCACCACGATCACCCTCACGCAGACGGAGACCGGCAGCGGCTCCGAGGCCCTGGCCTGGTACGCCGCGGAGATCGAGATCGACGACGCGACGATCGTCCGCTCGGCCTTCGCGCAGGACGAGTTCGGCCAGAACATCACCGCCGAGCCCAGCGAGATGGCCTCGGACAACTCGGCGGTGCTCGCCATCAACGGCGACTACTACGGCTTCCGCGACACCGGCATCGTCATCCGCAACGGCGTCTCCTACCGCGACGAGCCCGCCCGCGACGGCCTCGTCTTCTATACCGACGGACGCATCGAGATCTACGACGAGACCACCACCAGCGCCGACGAGCTGCTGGCCGACGGCGCCTGGAACACCCTCAGCTTCGGCCCTGCCGTGCTCGAGGACGGGAAGGTCCCCGACGGCGTCGAGGACGTCGAGATCGACACCAACATCGGCAACCACTCCATCCAGGGCGAGCAGCCGCGCACCGCCATCGGCGTGATCGGCGAGAACCACCTGGTCTTCCTCGTCGTCGACGGCCGCTCCGAGGGGCACTCGCGCGGCGTCGGGCTCACCGAGCTCGGCGAGATCCTCGCTGACCTCGACTGCACGAGCGGCTACAACCTCGACGGCGGCGGCTCCTCGGTGATGATCTTCGACGGCGAGATCCTCAACGAGCCCTCGAACGGCGGCGAGCGCGCCACCTCCGACATCCTCTACGTGGCCGGGTGAGCGCGATGGTCACGATCCGCCCGCACCTGCGCCCCGAGACCGCTCCCGCCCGTCCGGGAGCATCGCTCGCACCGACCGAGCCGGCCGCTCCGGCCCGTTCCGTGGTCCTGATCCCGGCGCTCGCCCCCGCGCGACCGCTCGTGGACCTGGTCGCGAGGCTCGCCGCCGACGACATCGACGCTCTCGTGGTCGACGACGGCTCCGGCCCCGACTACGAGGTCGTCTTCGACCGCTGCGCCCTCGAGGGCGCCGAGGTCCTGCACCTGCCGGAGAACCGCGGCAAGGGCGGCGCCCTGCGCGCCGGCATCGCCCACGTGCGCGCCACCCGCCCCGGAAGCGGCGTCGTCACCGCCGACGCCGACGGCCAGCACACCCTCGCCGACATCCGCCGCGTGCGCGACGTCCTCGACGGGATCGAGGCGTCGGCCGACGGGCCAGCGGGTCCAGCGTCGGCCGATGGGGCAGTGCGCCGCGCGTCGGCCTCGCGGGCAGTGCCCCGCACGGATCTCGTGCTCGGCGTGCGCGGCTTCGACCGGGCCGAGGTGCCGCTGCGCTCGCGGCTGGGCAATGTGGTGAGCTCGTGGGTGCTGCGCTTCGCGTCCGGCGCGCGCCTCGGCGACACGCAGACGGGTCTGCGCGGCCTGCCCGCCTCGCGCCTGGCCTGGGCCGAGGCGATCCCGGGCGACCGCTACGAGTACGAGTATTCGATGCTCGTGCGCGCCGGCCGCGAGGGCATCGGCCTGCACCAGGTGCCGATCGAGACCGTCTACCTCGACGACAACGAGGCCAGCCACTTCCGTCCCGTGCGGGACTCGCTGCGCGTCCTCGGCCCGGTGGTCGCCTTCATGGGGTCGGGGCTGCTGACCTTCGCCCTGGACACCCTGCTGTTCCTCGCGGTCTCCGCGCTCGGCGCCCCCGTGTGGCTCGCCCTGGCGGCGGCACGGCTGCTGAGCGCGAGCGGGAACTTCGCCCTGAACAGGCGCGTCGTCTTCGACGGCGGGGCCGACGTCCCGCTCGGCAGGGCCCTCGCCCGTTACGGGGTGCTCGCCGCCGTCGTGCTCGGGGCCGGGGTGCTGCTCGTCGACGCGCTCGTCGGCCTCGGGGCCTCGCTGCTGGTCGCGAAGGTGACGACCGACCTGGCGCTGTTCGTGCTCAGCTTCGTCGTCCAGCGCCTGGTGGTCTTCGGGCGGCGGTGAGGGGGCAGCTCAGGGCGCGGGCGGCGAAGGCGGGAAGGCGGCCCGGTGCCGGGGAGGCGATGCCGGCCGGGCGGGTCGCTCCTGTCACCGAGCGGCAAATACGGGACCTCACTGCCACCTGTGGCAGAGGGGTCCCGTATATGCCGGTAGACGACATGTCCCCGCCGGATCGCCGACCCGCCGCAACGCGCCGGTCCGCACCGCCGCCCGGCCCTCCGGCGGATCAGTCGCGCGGAGTTCGGGAACGCGCCGCCTCGATGATCCGCAGCACGAGCAGCACCACCACCAGTGCGAGCAGCAGCCAGTACTTCGTGGCGACCGCGGCGACCCCGGCGATCACGAGCACGGCGACGTAGATGATGTCGAGCACGCGCCCGGAGACGCCGAGGAATCGCGAGCCCCATCGCCCGCGCAGCAGACGCAGCGCGAGCAGGCCCAGGAGCAGGGCGATGGCCAGGTACTTCACGTGAGGATCTCCTGCGGTCGGTTCGCCGCGAGCCTACCGGTGCCGCGGCGGGTGAGGCCGCCGCCGGGGTCGGTCGGGCCTCGGCCGCGGCGGGTCAGGACCCGCCGTCGATCTCGAGCACGCGGATCGCGAGCTGGACGCGGTTGGTGACCTGGAGCTTCTCGAACAGGTGCCCGATGTGCGTCTTGATCGTCGGCAGGGAGAGGAAGAGGGCGTCGGCGATCTCCGAGTTGGTCAGGCCCTGCGCGACCAGCCGCCCCACCTCCCACTCGCGCTCGGTGATGGCGTGGGGGATCGCGCCCGCATCGGCGGGGGCCGGCTGCGTGCGCTCGGGGATCCCGTTCGACGCCTGCTCCGCTGCGGATCCCCGGTCGGACGACGGGTCGGTGCGCTCGGTGCGGCCGGCGGCGGGTCCGGCGCCGGTCCCAGGGCTTCCTGCCGCGAGGGCGACGAGGCGGCGCAGCACCGTGGGGGAGAAGCGCGCCTCGCCGCGGGCGGCCTCATGGATCCCCTGCACGACCTGCTCGGGCGGGGAGTCCTTGAGCAGGAAGGAGACGGCGCCCGCGCGCAGCGCCTCGAGCAGGAACCCGTCGGTGTCGAAGGCGGTGAGGACCACGACCCCGGGTCGCGCGCCGTCGCCGCTCAGCCGGCGCGTCGCCTCGATGCCGTCCATGTGGGGCATGCGGATGTCCATGAGCACCACGTCGGGGTCGAGGGCTGCGACGGCGTCGAGGGCGGCGGCGCCGTCGGCCGCCTCTCCGACCACCTCGATGCCGTCGCTGCCGTCGATCATCAGCCGCAGACCGGCGCGCATGAGCTGTTCGTCGTCCACGAGCAGCACGCGGACGCCGGCCGGTGCGATGGTGGGCGACGGAGCGGCCTCGCCCCCGCGCCCGGGCGTGAGGGGATCGGGGACCGGGTCGGTCGCGGGGTTCCCGGGCGTCATGCGTCGTCCTCGTCTCGTGATCGGTGGTCGGGCCAGGGGAGGGAGAGCTCGACCTCGAAGGCGGGTGCGTCCCGCTGGTGCTCCGCCGGGCTGTGGTCGTCGTCCGTGTCGTCGTCCGTGTCGGCGCCGCTCGCGGCGACGGCCGCTTCGGCCCTCATCGTCCCCCCGAGCAGGCGAACGCGCTCGCGCAGCCCCGTGAGCCCGAGCCCGGATCCGAGCTCGGAGGCCGCGGTGCGCACCTCCTCCGGCACGGTGTTCCGCGAGGTCAGACGCAGCATGCCCGTCTCGTGGGCGATCCGCAGCACCAGCGGCTGCCCGGGCGCGTGCTTGCGGGCATTGGTGAGCAGCTCGCGCACCGCGCGGGAGAGGGTCACCACGAGGGCCGAGCCGGCGGCATCGACGTCGTGCGGATCGGTGCCCATCCACTCCAGGCGCACGTCCTGGCCCTCGGAGCGAGCGCGCTCGATCTGCTCACCGATCTGGGCGCCTGTGGGCAGAGGCTCCGCGTCATCGGTGCGCAGGGCGGAGAGCACGTGGCGCAGCTCGGAGTTCGCGGCACGGGCGTCGGCGAGGATCGTGGCCGAGACGTCGCGCATCTGCTCCGGTGGCATGTCCGCACGGTAGGAGAGGGCGCCGGCGTGCATCGCGATCAGGGACAGGTGGTGGGAGAGGCTGTCGTGCATGTCGCGGGCGATCGCGGCCCGCTGCTCGGACTCTGCCTGGGCGACGAGCGCGCGATGCTCACGGGCCAGCGCCTCGTGCTCGCGCTCGAGGGCCTCCCGCTCGCGCCGGGCGGTCGCGGCCTGGCTGCGCAGGGAGGTGATGAGGACGGCGCGGGTGCCGCGGACCCTTCCCCAGAGCAGAGCGGCGGCGGCGAAGACGACACTGAGCAGGACGCCTGCGCCGTCCTCCCACGACCACGCATCGTCGGCCCAGCACTCCAGAACGCTGTACCCGAGAGCGCCGAGAGCGGAGACCGCGATGCCCGCCAGGTCCGTCCGCAGGTCGCGTCGGCTGCCGATCCGGGCGAGCCCTACTGCGGCCGCTGGAAGTGCGGACCCGCTCAGGACGCTCGGTGCCACGAGCAGCAGATTCCACAGACCCGCACGGCGCATCGGGCCCGCGGCGATGTTCGTGAGCACGCCGACGAGGCCGTCCACGAGCAGCAGCAGACCGAGGCCGCCGGGGAGTCGGTCGCCGTACTCGTCGTAGTTCGCGGCGAACAGGACGACCAAGAACGCTGCGCCCAGCAGCACGCAGACCAGGGAGATCACGAGCATGCGGCCGGCCTCGGCGAGACGACGCACGAGGCGTCCTCGTGCCGGGGGATGGTCGACGCCGCTCGGGGCAGGGGCATCGACGGGCGAGGAGGTCATCCGCACATCGTAGGAACCCGTGCGGGAGTCCCGGATCGGCCGAAGGGACGAGTGCAGGGGGTGGGGCCATGCTTGAGGCGGCACCCGACGTTCGCCGTGAGAAGAGCCTTGCGGCCGCCCCGCCGTCACTCCACCTGGGACTGTGCGGCCCCGCGCACGGGCCCGGGCATGATGACGACGGGGCAGCGCGCCCGCTGCACGAGCTGCGCGGCGAAGGTCGGCCCTGTGCGGATCTCGCGTCGGCGCGGCGCGTCGACCACCAGGAGCGAGGCCGCGTCGCTCGCCTCGAGCAGCACCCGCGCACGTGCCCCTCGCACCGCACGGAGCTCGACCCCGCCCATCTGATCGACGCCAGCCGTCGCGTCGGACCCGCCTGCCCCGTCGACCGTCGAGCCGAGCGCGCTGCGGACGTCGGCCCGCAGCGCGTCCAGTGCCGCGGTGCGCAGGGGGTCGTCGCTGTCGGCGACCCGGGAGGGCATCGGCCGCACCGACCCGGCCGCCGTGCCCGGCACCCGGTAGGCGCGCAGCGCCACCATCGGCACTCCCCGCACCCGCGACTCCTCGAGCGCCCAGCGCAGAGCGGCCGGGGACCCCGAGGACCTGCTCACCCCGACGACGATCGGCAGCGCCTCCGCCGTCGTCCCCTCTGGATCCCGGTCGGCGTTCCGACTCGTGTTCTCCTCGGTGCTCATGCCCTCGCCTCCTGCTCGCCCTGCTCCTCGGCCTCCGCGTTGCGCTTGCTGAGCGGGTCGGCGACGTCCTCGAGACCCTTGCGCTCGGCGTCGACGCCGAGCACCAGGGCCACGATGCCGCCGATCAGCATGATCAGGCTGCCGCCCAGGTAGCCGATGACGAGCGGCCCGCGCGAGGAGCCGTCGCCGATCAGGACCCCGTAGATGAGCGGCGCGATCGCGCCCGCGATCTGCGCGATCGAGAAGAAGTAGCTGATGGCCTGCCCGCGCACCTCGAGCGGGAACACCTCGGAGACCGTCAGGTAGGCGGAGGAGGCGCCGGCGCTCGCGAAGAAGAACGCGACGCACCAGAACACGGTGTGCGTGGTGGCCGTCAGCAGGTCCATCGAGAACGCGATCGCGGAGACCGTGAGGATCACCGCCGCGAGCCCGTACGTCCCGAAGATCATCTTGCGTCTGCCGATGGTGTCGAACAGCGGACCGAGCAGCAGCGGGCCCAGCAGGTTCCCGATGGCGAAGGGGATCATGTACAGCCCCGCCGCGTCCTTCGCGACCCCGTAGAACTGCTCGAGGACGATCGCGTAGGTGAAGAAGATGGCGTTGTACAGGAACGACTGGGTGACCATGAGGGTCACGCCGAGCACGGTGCGGCCCGGGTAGACCTTGAAGAACACGTGGGCGACCTCGCGGAACGGCAGCCGCTCCTCGGGCTTCACGGTGATCGCCCGCGACTCGTCGACCTCGCCGAGCTCGTGGCCGCTGTCGTGGACCCGTTCCTCGATGCCCGCGATGATCTGCTCGGCCTCCTCACCGCGGCCGTGGGTGAGCATCCAGCGCGGCGACTCGGGGATCGCCCGGCGCATGAGGATCAGGATGAGGCCGAGGACCGGGCCGATGAAGAAGCCGATCCGCCAGCCCCAGTGCTCGTTCACGAGCTCGGGGTCCAGCAGGAAGATCGTCGAGGCCGCACCGAGGGCGACGCCCGCCCAGTAGGTGCCGTTCACGGCGAGGTCCACGCGCCCGCGGTACTTCGCGGGGATCAGCTCGTCGATCGCGGAGTTGATCGCCGAATACTCGCCGCCGATGCCCGCGCCGGCGATGAAGCGGCACAGGTAGAAGAACCACATGGAGAACGACAGGCCCGCGAGCGCGGAGCCCGCGAGGTAGACCGCGAGGGTGAGGGCGAACAGCTTCTTGCGGCCGATCCGGTCGGTCAGCCGCCCGAACACGAGCGAGCCGAGCACCTGTCCGAACAGGTAGAAGGTCGCCGAGGCGGTGATCTGCTCGTTGCTCATGCCGAGGTCGGCGGCGAAGCCGTTGGCCGCGACGATCTGCACCTCGATGCCGTCGAGGATCCAGGCGGCGCCGAGCCCCACGATCACCAGGGTGTGGAAGCGGGCCCAGGGCAGGCGGTCCATGCGGGCCGGGATCAGGCTGCGCACGGCCTGGAACGACGGCCCCGCCGTCGTGCGTGCGTCCCTGCCTCCCCGGGCGGGGTGTGCGGTCTCGGACATGCGTCCCCCTCGTCATCTGCGGTCGGCGACAGCGGTCGGCGGGCGCCCAGGTGGGAGCGTCACGTCGGCCGGAGCGGCCGTGGACGTGACGCAGGCTACTCCCCGGAGGCGAGGCGGGGTGCGATCGGACCGCCCTCTCGGCCGTCGGCCGGACCGTCCGCGCGGCGCCCCTCCGGATCACAGCGCGATCACGGGACCGCACGGTCACGGCGCCCGGGAGCGGCGCTGGTAGTCTCACCGCCTGCAGAACCCTCTGCCTCGGTGTGGCGCATCGGCGCGCCCCGCCCCCTCCTCTGAGGAGTCCTCATGAGCCAGACCTTCTTCCGCACCAAGTCCGTGGAGCAGTCGATCCAGGACACCGAGGATCCCGAGCATTCCCTCCAGAAGAAGCTCGGGGCGCTCGACCTCATCGTGTTCGGGGTCGGCGTGTGCGTCGGCGCGGGCATCTTCGTCCTCACCGGCCAGGCCGCCGCCTCCAATGCGGGGCCAGCGGTCTCCCTGTCCTTCCTGATCGCCGGCATCGCCTGCGGGCTCGCCGCCATGTGCTACGCCGAGTTCGCCTCGACGGTCCCCGTCGCCGGCAGCGCCTACACCTTCACCTACGCGACCATGGGCGAGTTCCTCGCCTGGGTGATCGGCTGGGACCTGATCCTCGAGTTCACCGTGGGCTCCGCGGCGCTCGCGACCTCCTTCAGCCAGTACCTCGCGGTGGTCCTGGACGGCACCCCGCTGCAGATCCCGGAGGCCGTCGCCACCGCCGAGGGCGGGTTCATCAACCTTCCCGCCGGGCTGCTCGTGCTCGCCATGACCGCGATCCTGGTGGGCGGCGTGAAGATCTCCTCGCGCGTGAACCAGGTGGTCACGGCCATCAAGCTGATCGTCGTGCTCGCCGTCATCATCGCCGGGATCTTCCTCGTGAAGGTCTCCAACTGGGTGCCGTTCGTGCCGCCCTCGCAGGGCGCCTCCGGCGAGCAGGGCTCCGCGCTGAGCCTCCCGCTCGTCCAGACCCTCTTCGGCCTCGAGCCCAGCGTGTTCGGCTGGGGCGGCGTGGCCGCCGCGGCCGCCATGGTGTTCTTCGCCTTCATCGGCTTCGACGTCGTCGCGACCACCGCGGAGGAGACGAAGAACCCGCAGCGCAACATGCCGATCGGCATCTTCGGCTCCCTCGCGATCGTCACCCTGCTCTACATGGCGGTCTCGCTGGTCATCACCGGCATGCAGAGCTACAAGGACATCGACCCGAGCGACGGCGCCCCGCTGGCCACGGCGTTCGTCGACGTGGGCCTGCCGGTGATGGGCGACCTCATCGCGATCGGCGCCTGCATCGGGCTGACCGTGGTCTGCATGATCCTGTTCATGGGCCAGTCCCGCGTGGGCTTCGCGATGGCCCGCGACGGACTGCTGCCCACGTGGCTCGCCAAGACCCACCCCCGCTTCAAGACCCCGTACCGCCTCACCATCATCGCGGGCATCATCATCGCGATCCTCGCCTCGTTCATCCCGCTCTCGGAGCTCGCGCACCTGGTGAACATCGGCACCCTGGCGGCCTTCGTGCTGGTCTCGATCGGCGTGATCGTGCTGCGCCGCAAACGCCCCGACCTGCCGCGCTCCTTCAAGGTGCCGTTCGTGCCGGTGCTCCCGATCATCGCCGCGGTGGTCTGCTTCTACCTGATGCTGAACCTCACCGCCGAGACCTGGCTGCGGTTCGTCATCTGGCTGGTCGTGGGCGTCCTCATCTACGTCTTCTACTCCCGCCACCACAGCCGCCTGAACCGGAAGGGCTGACGCCGCCGGACCGGGAGGTCTGAGGGCGGGGCCGACGGGCCATGCGGGTCCGCGGATCACACTCGCCGGGCGGCCCGCGCGCGCCCGCCTTACAGTGGGAGGACCATGTGCCGCCTCTTCGCCCTCCACGCCGACCGTCCCGTCACCGCCCGCTTCTGGCTGCTCGACGCCCCGTACTCGCTCGCGCACCAGTCGCAGTTCAACGCCGACGGCACGGGCATCGGCTGGTTCGACGACGAGGGCGCGCCGCACGTGCAGAAGCGCCCGGTGGCCGCGCACTCCTCGAGCCGGTACGCCCGGATCGCCTCCGACCTCCGGTCCCGCGCGATGATCGCCCACGTGCGCAACTCCTCCGGGACCGCGAACGACCTGGTCAACACCCACCCGTTCCTCATGGACGGCATCATCGTCGCCCACAACGGGGTGCTGCGCGTGACGGACGAGCTGCGCGGGCGCGTGCGGGAGCTCGGCGCCGGTCACCTCGTCGAGGGCGCGACCGACAGCGAATGGCTCGCCGCGCTCATCGCCGGTGAGACCTCCGCGGCAGGCGGTGACCTGCACGCGGGGCTGATCTCCGCGATCTCCTGGGTGCTCGAGCGCGTGCCCGTCTACTCGTTGAACCTCGTCGTCGCCCGGGACGAGCACCTCTACGCGCTGCGCCTGCCCGAGACCAACGAGCTGTGGGTGCGCGACCGGCCCGCGGGCGGCAGGAACGACGATGCCCTCCATCAGGCCTCCGACACTCTGCGGGCGACCAGCGCGGACCTGCGGGACGTGCGCTCGGTCGTGATCGCGAGCGAGCCCATGGACGACTCCGACCAGTGGCGCCTCCTGGACGACGGCGAGCTGCTGCACGTGAGCCCCTCCGGCGAGGTCTCCTCGCAGACCCCGTTCCCGCAGCCGGCGCATCGCCTGGGCATCGAGGACCTCGGCCTCAGCGAGGCGGCCTCCCAGGCCCACGCTGCCGAGGCGAAGGAGCGCGCCGAGCGCCGCGCCAAGGTCGCCGGCCCCGGGACCCGTCGTGCCGCCTGAGGGCCGGAGCCGGCCCGTGCCCGACGCGCCCGCCCCGTCGGCCGCGCTGCCCTATCATCGGCTCGCCCATCTGCGGCCCGAATGGGCCCGCTGGTTCCGGCCGCTGCTGACCGCGCTGGCCGCGGGCGTCGCGCAGATCGTCTTCGCCTACCTCGTGCTGGTGGGCACGGTGACCGTGCTCGCGATCCTCCCGGGCGTCGATCCGATGGCGATCGGCCGCAGCCAGGGCGATCCGGCCAGCCCGCTGAGCATCTTCGTCGCCCTCGCACTCGGTGCCTTCGCGGTGCCCGCGGCGCTGCTGGGCGTGCGGCTCGGCGGCTGGCGACCGGTGCGCACGCTGTGGTCGGTGGCCGGCCGCGTCCGCCGGGACGTGCTGGCCTGGGGCGCCGTGCGCATGCTTCCCGTGCTGGCCCTCGCAGCCGTGGCGGGAATGCTCGTGGGCACCGGACCCGCGCAGCTGGGAGCGCGGGGGAGCGCCGGCGCGATCGTCGGCGTGCTCGTGCTGACCGTGCTCCTCGTGCCCCTGCGCGCGGTGGGCGAGGAGCTCGTGTTCCGCGGGATCGGCCAGCAGGCCGTCGGCACCTGGCTGCGCAGCCCCTTCTGGGCGATCGTGCTGCCCGTGCCGCTCTCGCTGATCGGCCGCGGCTTCGGGGCCGACGCGGGCGCTCTCGCCGGTGCCGCCCTCATCTCGCTGTGCAGCGGGATCCTGGCCTGGAAGAGCGGGGGCCTCGAGCTGCCGATCCTCCTGCAGCTGGGCACCTTCGGGCTCAGCGGCCTGCTCTCGCCCTTCGGAGCTCCCGTGTTCCCCGGCCAGGGCGCCTCGATCGCCCCGTGGGGGATCGCCGTGTTCCTGCTGACCGTGCTGCTGTGCGACGCGTTCGACCGGCGCCACGGCCTGCGTATGGGCGAGGGCCTCGCCCGTTCGGCCGACGCCCCGTCCCCGCAGCGCGTGCGCGTCTGAGGTCCGCGGCTCCGCGGCTCGGCGCCTCATCGGCGCGGGCGTCGGCGTGGTCGCGGTCGCGCTCGCCCTCGACCGAGGGTCACCGGAGCGGGTTCGTCCCTGTCAGATCGTCGACCCGGCTCCGGCTCGCGCGCCGGGCGTGCTCGCGCCGTGCCTGCCGCGCACGCCCGTGGCCTGCAGGATCTGGACGAGCTGGGCGCGGGATCGGATGCCGAGGGTGCGGTAGATGCGGGTCAGGCGCAGCTCGACCGTGCGCACGGAGACGAACAGCTCGGAGGCGATCGCCTTGTTGCGCATGCCGCGGCCGACGAGCTCGGCGACCGCGCGCTCCTTCTCCCCGAGCCGGGCCAGCGGATCCGCGCTCCCGGTCGCGCGCGGAACCGGTGCGGGCGCCAGGTCGGCGACGGTCTGTCCCGTCTTGTCGATCGCCAGGAGGCCCGCATCGCGCGCCGACCGCGAGTCCGTCCTCCGCCCCAGCTCCTCGAGGCGCTGGGAGTAGGCGAGCAGGAACTGGCCCCGCTGGAGCTCGTGGCCCGTGTCGGGCCCCGTCTCGATGACGTCCTGGATCTCGCCGTCCGGGGACTCTCCGATGCTGAGCAGGGCGCGGGAGTTGGCGATCGCCAGACGGGCCCAGGGCGACGGGGATTCGTGGGAGAGCGCCGTGAGCTCCTCGAGGACGGCGGCCGCCTCCTCCCGTCGTCCCAGCTCCACGAGCGTCTGGATGTAGTGCTCGTGGAAGCGCAGCAGGTGCGGTGCGTGGAAATGCGCCGACTGCACCCGGGCCCGCGCGAAGTGCTGGGCGGCGGACTCGAGGTTCCCGCTCATCCGCGCGGCGCGGGCCATCAGCACGGTGACCTCCGACTCCAGCCGCGGGTTGCCGCCGGGGGCGAGCCGGCGCTGGAGACGGGAGAGGATCGTCTCCGCCTCCTCGACGTCCCCGCTGCTCAGGAGGAGCACGGCCTGTGCCCGCAGCACCAGGGGCTGCATCATGCGCGCGCTCGAGCTGAACGGTGCCAGGGTCCGGAAGGACTCCCGCGCGCGTGCGGGCAGGCCCGCGCGCAACTCGATCTCGGTGAGGTCGAGGGCGCGGCTGAGTGAGCGCGGGGCCGGCGAGGAGGTGCCCCCGCGGCCGGACGGATCCACGACATCGCGCGCCTCGGCGTAGGACTCCGCGATCGACAGCGCCTGCGCGAGCACGGTGCGCACCAGCCCCTGGTCGCCGGGGCGCCCGAGGTCCGCGATCATCTCCTGATCGCAGGCGTCGGCCGGCGCGCCCTCTCCGTGCAGCACGCGGCGGTAGAGGCCGGTGAGGCGTGCGGTCGCCGCGAGCAGGGGCGTCGAGCGCTCCCCGGAGTCCTGCGCGAGGCCGATCAGCTCCTGCGCCGCGCGCAGCTCCCAGCGGTGGAGGAGCAGCAGGGCGCCCATGGCGACCAGGTCGACGCGCTCGGCCTCCGTTCCCGCCGCGCGGTCCGTGATGCTGTGCCGTAGGAGGTGCACCGGCAGCGCCTCGCCGCGGACATGGGCGAACAGGAGGGCGGAGCGGACCAGGGGCGCGGGCATCCCCGATCCCGCGAAGCGCTCGCGGGCGAAGCTGAGGTATCTCTCGGCCAGCTCGATCTCCCCGTGGGCGAGGAGGGACTCGACGAGCTCGCACAGGCGCCGCGCGATCTCGGAGTCCTCGCCCGAGGGCAGGGACAGAGCGCGTTCCACGAGGTGGAGGGCGGGCCTCGGGTCCGCCGCGTCCACGAGGGCGCGTGCTCCCTCGAGCAGCACCCCCGGCTGCGCGTGCTCGGGGTCCACGAAGCTGAGGTGCCACTGCCTCCACTCGGGCGCGTCCCCGACGGCGGTGGCCGCGAGCTTCTCGTGGAGGGACTGACGAGCGTGTGCGCTCTGGCCCCAGTAGACCGAGGAGCGCAGCGAGAGCGAGCGCAGTCGCACCAGGCGACCGGTGCGGGTCACCAGCCCGGAGCCGAGCAGGTCGTCCAGCGCCACGGCCGACGCCCCGGGATCCCCGCACGTCAGGAGCACGGTCTCGGGGGTGGCGGGCGCGCTCGAGAGCATCTGCACCAGCAGCATCTGCTGCTCGTCGAGGGTGCTCAGGAGCGCCCGATGGGCCTCCTCGAACCGTGCGTCCGCGGGCAGCGGCACCTGCAGGGGCGAGGTGCCGTCCAGGGCCTCCGGAAGAGCGGCGTCGACGAGTCCCTCGAGGGCGAGGGGGTTGCCGCCGGCCGCGGTCGCGAGCAGCAGCAGGACGGCGGGGTCCGCGTCCTCGGGGGCGAAGCTCTCCGCGAGGCGGCGCATGGTCTCCAGATCGAGGTCGAGCAGGTCGATCGCCTGACGCCGGCCGGAGTCGGGGCCGTGCGCGCCGGGACGGACCGCGAGAGCGCAGCGCATCCCGTGCGGGGCGCAGCGCAGGGTGACGACCTCGAGGACGGTGCGGCTGGGCTCGTCGAGCAGCTCGGCGTCGTCGACGATCACGAGGAACTCGGAGACCGAGCGGCGCTCGATCTCCGCGGCGATGCCGCGTGCGAGCGAGGGCAGATCCGCCGGGTCGTGCGCGTCGAGCACGGGGAGGGTCTCGGTGCCCAGCAGCCCGTCGAGCGCGGCCAGGACGCTGGACAGGCCGCCGAGCGGCCAGTCGACGGGAGCGGACCCGGCGCGGACGATGGTCGAGGGGAGGGAGAGGCTTCCCCGCAGCGCGTCGAGCAGGAACGACTTGCCGCTGCCGAGGGGGCCGGCGACCGTGAGCATCCGGCCGGCGGGGTCCGAGAGGTCGCGCTGGAGCTGCGCGAGTTCGTCCGGGCGCGCGACGAAGACCATCTCTCCTCCTCCTGCGAGATCGGGTCGGGGCTGATGCGGGGGCCTCTGCGTGGTGCGGGTCGCACCGCAGTCCTCGCGACGGGTTCCGAGCCGCTCCGGTTCCGTGGAACGGGCAGATCGAGGATGCCACGTCGCTCCCGAAGTGTCCGACTTGCGAGGATTATACGGGATGCGCATCACATCCCGATTCGCCGCTCTGCCGGGCTCTTGCCTGTACGACCCCCGGCGAACCCTCGGTCCATCGTCCGCCGGGATCGGGGCCCTCCGCGAGTCGTTGCGGGATTGCCGGAGACCCGCAACGCACCGCAGTGAACCCGCATGTCGTGGGCGCGGATCGGTGGTGACCCGCAAGTAGGCCGCACCCCCCTTCGCTTCGGGTCTGCCCATCCCTAGGCTGTCCGAAGTGTCCGGATTGAGTCCGGATGACCAGAACGTGAAGTACGTCGGATATCGGGGGCGGGGTGCCCCGCCGACGGCTCGGCCAGGACGTGGGGTCCGGCCGGGCGAGCGAGTAGACACCAGGGGGCCTTCCTATGAGTACACAGGTCGCGGAGGTGCGCGGGAACCGCGCACACGCAGCGAGCGAGACGGCGCAGAGCCCCGTCGATGTCGAGGAGCGCGCGTCGTCGCTCCTGCTTCTCCCGGATACGGGCTTCGCGGAGCCCGGCACGGAGATCGCCGCGAGCGCGAGCGCACGCAGCGCCGAGAGCCTCGTGGTGCCGCTGCGGCCGGAGCTCGCTCCCGCCGCACCGCATGCGGACCGCTCCCCGGCGCGCCTCGGGGCCCACGGTCGCCGCGTCGCCCTCACCGTGGTCCTCTCCCTCGCCGTCGCCGTGATCACGGTCGGTGCGAGCGCTGTCATGACTGCGGCGCCCCTCGCCGGTGCGGCCCCCCTCGCCGTCCTCGCACTCGCGTGGGCGGTGATGATGAGCGCCCAGTCCTCGCGCCCGCTCGACAGCGCTCGGACGCTCGCCGCGCGTCCCCTGCTGCTCGTCCTCGGGGGAGCGCTGCTGCTGGCGCTCGCGCGTCCGTTCCTCGGGGAGATCGTGCCCTCCGGCCCCGCCCTCCTCGTGCTCACCCTCGCGCTCGGCGCGGGCGGCGCCGTCATCGTGGCGCTGGGCCGCCTCCTGCACCCCGTGCGCTCCGTCCTCGTCTCCACCGAGCCCGTCGACGCGATGGCCTCCGGTTTCCTCGAGGAGGAGGCCGCGGTGGTCGTGGGCGACGGCTCCGTGCCGATGGACGAGCAGGTCCAGGACGTGCTCGATCGCGTCGAGGAGACCGGCAGCGAGGTCGTCGAGGTCCGCGGCGCCGCGCCGGCTCAGCTGCTCACGCACCTGAGCTGGGAGCTCCGGGGCCGCGGCATCCCGCTCAAGCTGTCCTTCATGGCCCCGGGAGCCCGCCGGTCGCGCGTGCGGGTGGTCTCCGGCGCCCATGGCGCCTCCGTCGTGATCCGGCCCCCGCGCCAGCCGGTGCCGGTGCGCATGGCCAAGCGGGCTTTCGACATCCTGGGCTCGGCGCTGCTGCTGGCAGCGCTCTCGCCGCTGCTCATCGCGGTGTCCTTCGCCGTGCGGCTGGACGACCACGGGCCGATCTTCTACCGCCAGGAGCGCGTGGGCAAGGACGGCAGGCCGTTCCACATGTTCAAGTTCCGGAGCATGGCCGTCGATGCCGACGCGAAGCTGGCCGAACTGCTGCGCGAGCAGCAGACGGACGACAAGCCGCTGTTCAAGATCCAGAACGATCCCCGCCTGACCCGGATCGGCGGCTTCCTGCGCCGCTACTCGATCGACGAGATCCCGCAGCTGCTCAACGTCCTGGGAGGCTCCATGAGCCTCGTCGGGCCGCGCCCCCAACGCGACGGGGAGGTGGCCCTCTACACGGGTTCCGCGTTCCACCGTCTGGGAGTCGTACCCGGGATGACCGGCCTCTGGCAGGTCTCCGGCCGCTCCGCGCTGAGCTGGGAGCAGGCGCAGGCGCTCGACGTCCGCTACGCCCACAACTGGTCGCTCGGCATGGATCTGTGGATCATGCTGCGCACCGTCAAGGCCGTGGTCGGCAAGGACGGCGCCTACTGAGCACTGAGCCGCTGCGCGGACGGCGCCTGATGGGCTGCTGCACGGCCGGCGCCTGCTGAGGCGTCGCGCGGCGGGCGTCAGGACTCCGCGCCGACGAC
This sequence comes from Brachybacterium kimchii, assembly GCF_023373525.1. Lineage (NCBI taxonomy): Bacteria > Bacillati > Actinomycetota > Actinomycetes > Micrococcales > Dermabacteraceae > Brachybacterium > Brachybacterium kimchii. Next base: position 2,745,382 of record NZ_CP097218.1, on the reverse strand, counting down.
GACGAGAGGGGCCGACCCGCCTGGCGGGTCGGCCCCTCTCGTGCTGCTCGCGACGGATGTGCCGCCCGCGTCGGACGCGCGGTCCGCGTCAGCCGGTCACTCCGCGTCCGACGGGGTGCTCCCGTCAGACGGGCTCGAGCTCGGTGGCGCGGAGATGGGCTGCGATCTCGGCGCCGATCCTGTCGGCCATCGCGAGGATCCGCCGGCAGCTCTCGAGGTGCCACACGCGCAGGGCGCTGTTGAGGTTCCCCGCGAGGAGCGGGCCCGCCACGAACACGCCGGGGGCGGCCTGGAAGTGCTCGTCCACCTGGAATCCCGTGCGCGAGGTCGAGGAGCGCAGCCCCGACTCGTCCTGGAGGGAGCGCAGGAAGCCGTCGCGGGTCTCGGCGACGTTCTCGAAGCCGGCGCAGTTGATGATCACGCCGAAGGTCCGGTCGAGGGTGGAGATGCCCTCCTCGGTCGAGGTCGTGACCCTCCAGCCGGCGGCGCTGTTCTCCGCGTGCTCGAAATGGCCGCGCACCGCGTGGACCCGCCCGGACTCCAGGAGCGCCGAGGCGGTGCGCTGGTAGTCGCCGCCGGTGGGTCGGGCGAAGCGCCCCACCTTGGTGCCGTAGACGTCGACGTAGAGCTTCTGCTCCGCCGCCGGCAGCCGCTCGAGGATCTGCGAGCACAGCTCCTTCAGCTCGTCCACGGTGTCCTGCTCGCAGAAGCCGCTGGCCATCGCGTCGTCCACGTCCCGCACGACCGCGTCGTACACGGCGCGGGCGGTGAGGTCCGCGTCGGGCGTGTGCGCGGCGTAGTCGGCGAGGTGCCGGGAGCGGTACTCGCTGCGACGGTCCGGGTGGACGGTCCAGGTGTCGGGGATGCCGTGGGTCGCGAGCACGGTCACGTGGTGGTCCCAGGCGCGCTCGAGGCCGGCGCGGACTGCCGCGTGCAGCAGCTCGAGCGCATCCGCGTTCGCGCCCACCACGAGGATGTCGCGGCTCGCGCCCTCGGGCATCTCCCGGATCGCGGCACGCGCCTCCTGCAGGAGGCGGTCCATGCCGTGGAGATGCGTGTCGTCGAGGAAGCGGCCGCTGCCGGCGTCCGCAGGATCGTGGCCGAGGATCCGGGTGGGCGGACTGCCGACGGCCAGGACGACGGAGCGCCCGCGGACGCGCGTCTCGCCTCCGGGTGCGCCATCGGCGCCGCCGGCGGCTCCACCCCCGGTGCAGGCGCCCGGTGCGGCGACGAGGATCTCGAGCTCGAGGTCGGCGCCCGTGCCGGTGCCCGCCCGGCGCAGCGAGGCGGCCTCGCCGGCGATCCGGAGGACCTCGACGTCGGACGTGCTCGCGAGGATCTTCTCGACGCGGCCGCGCAGGAAGTGGCCGAACAGTCGGCGGGGGATGAACAGCGCGTCCCACTCGCCGCATCGGATCTCCTCGGCGTGGTCCTCCGCCCAGTGCGGGGAGATGCCCAGCGACTCGTCGGCCGCCAGGATCCGCTCCTTCCGGGCCTCCAGCCAGGCGATGAAGTCCTGGCGGATGCCGTCGGGCAGGAACTCGTCGAGCGAGGTGACGATGAGCGACGCGCTGCCCGAGCGCGAGCCGTAGGGCAGGCCCGTGAACATGTCGTCGCTGCGATCGATGACCGCCACGCGGAGCCTGTCGGTCCCCGTGGCCCCCGTTCGCTGCTCCTCCAGGAGCCTCAGCAGGGTCGATGTCCCCGATACCCCTGCGCCGACGATGATGACGTCGGCCGATACGTCGTTCCTGATGTCTTCCGAGATCTTCTGAGTGCTCATCCGCGTTCTCTGTGAGGTTCCGTCTGCAGCAGGATCGGACGCGCTGCGGCCGGGGGGATCCGCTGCGTCCGAGGCGCCCGCCCACCGCGGGCGCGCCGCGTCGATCCTACTCCCGAGTACGGGCATTTCGCCCAGATCGGGCGACGAGGATCTCGTGCCCACCGTGCGTTCCGCATGCGGCCTGCCCGGATCCGCCGACGGGGCGGGATCCGCCCGCCCGGCGCGGCGCCGCGCGTCTAGGGTCGGGGCATGACTCCCGCGTCCGCCCCGTCCGCCGTGCCGTCGGCCCCCGTGCCCGATCCGCTGATCCTGCTGCCCCTGCGCCAGCGCATCCTCGAGAAGCGGCTCGGGGTCCGTGCGGTGCACCTGCACCGCGAGGGCCACGACGACCTCGAGGTGCGCTTCGTCGAGGACACCTCGGAGAATGTCTGGTCGGTGTCCAAGACGGTGACGGCGCTGGCCGCCGGCATCGCGCAGAAGGAGGGCCTGCTCGACCTCGAGGATCGCCTCATCGACCATCTGCCCGCACCCGCCGGCGGGTACGGACGCGGCATGGAGCTGGTGCGCCTGCGCCACCTCATCACGATGACCTCCGGGAACCCGGTCACCGTGTTCCTGGACTCCGAGCGCGAGGACCCGCACCTCACCGATCTGCTGCTGCGCACGCCGCTGGTGCGCGCACCGGGGGAGAGGTTCGAGTACTCCAACGGCTCGATCTTCCTGCTCGGGCGCACGATCGCCGAGCGCTCCCGCTCGAGCCTGCGCGACTACCTGCTGCCGCGGCTGTTCGAGCCGCTGGGGATCGTGAACCCCCAGTGGCACTCCGACCGCGAGGGCCGCACCTGGGGCGCGACCGGTCTCCACCTGCGCACCCGCGAGGTGGCCCGCATCGGCCGGCTCCTGCTGCAGCGCGGCGCCTGGGAGGGCGAGCAGCTGGTCCCCGCGGAATGGATCGACGCCATGCATGCCGAGTCGTCCTGGGTCCCCACCGGCGAGATGGAGCCGGAGAACACCCGCTACGGCTACGGCGTCTGGAAGTGCTCGGTGCCCGGGGCCTGGCGGGCCGACGGCGCCTTCGGCCAGTTCTCGATCGTGCTGCCGGACCAGCGCGCCGTCGTCACCCTCACCTCCCATCACGAGGCCGGGCCCACGCAGGAGATCCTCCGCGCGGTCTGGCAGGAGCTGCTGCCGCTGCTCTGAACCGCCGGACACGAGGCCCGACCTGTCTTCTCTCCCACGTCCGGGGGCTGGGCGCACCGGCGATTCACTAGGCTGGATCACGTCATGCGGCCCGCAGGACGGGGTCGCGGATCCGCCGAGTCGTCAGGAGCACGCCATGGCAGTCACCCTCGCCCAGCACCTCGTCACCCAGCTGCGGGACTTCGGTGTCGAGCGCATCTACGGGGTCGTCGGGGACTCCCTGAACCCGATCGTCGACGCCGTGCGCACCACCAAGGGCATCGACTGGGTGCACGTGCGCAACGAGGAGGCGGCCGCCTTCGCCGCCGGCGCCGAGGCGCGCGTGAGCGGGAAGCTCGCCGTCTGCGCCGGGTCCTGCGGCCCGGGCAACACCCACCTCATCCAGGGGCTGTACGACGCCCACCGCGACGGCGCCCCGGTGCTCGCGATCGCCTCGCACATCCCCAGCGGCAAGATCGGCACGGGCTTCTTCCAGGAGACCCATCCCGAGCGCCTCTTCCAGGAGTGCTCGCACTTCTGCGAGATGGTGAACTCCGGCCAGCACGGCGCGGACATGCTGCACATCGCCGCGCAGACGGCGCTCGCCAAGAAGGGCGTCTCCGTGCTCGTGATCCCCGGCGACGTCGCCGACGAGGAGGTCGGCTCGGGAGCCACCAAGGACCTCGCCACCCGCTTCGGCCGCGTCCAGCCCGATCCGGAGACGGTCGAGGAGCTCGCCTCCCTCGTGAACCGCGCGAACTCCGTGACCCTGTTCGCCGGGGCCGGCGTGCGCGGCGCCCGCGAGCAGGTGCTCGCTCTCGCCGAGGCCGTGAAGGCCCCCGTCGGCCATGCCTTCGGCGGCAAGGAGTGGATCCAGTACGACAACCCCTACGACGTGGGCATGAGCGGCCTGCTCGGCTACGGCGCCTGCTACGAGGCGATGCACGAGGCGGACCTCGTGATCCTGCTGGGCACCGACTTCCCGTACAGCGAGTTCCTCCCGCAGAAGGACGTGACCGTCGTCCAGATCGACGCCGACGGGTCCCGGCTGGGCCGTCGCGTCCCGCTGGAGCTCGCCGTGAACGGCGACGTCGCCCTGACCATCGACGCGCTGCTGCCGCTGGTGCAGCCCAAGCGCTCGAGGAAGTTCCTCGACTCGCTGCTGCGCAAGCACGAGAAGGCGCTCAAGGGCGTCGTCTCGGCGTACACCCGCAACGTCGAGAAGATGAAGCCGATCCACCCGGAGTTCGTCGCGGCGACCCTCGACGACCTCGCCGACGACGACGCGATCTTCACCGTCGACACCGGCATGTGCAACGTGTGGGGCGCCCGCTACATCACCCCCAACGGGAAGCGCCGCGTGTTCGGCTCGTGGCACCACGGCACGATGGCCAACGCGCTCCCGCAGGCCATCGGCGCCTCCGCCGGGAACCCGGGCCGCCAGGTCATCTCGATGTCCGGCGACGGCGGGCTCGGCATGCTGATGGGCGAGCTGCTCACCGTGAAGCTCCACCAGCTCGACACGAAGATCGTCGTCTTCAACAACTCGAGCCTGGGCATGGTCAAGCTCGAGATGCTCGTCGAGGGCCTCCCCGACTACGAGACCGACCACGAGCACGTCGACTTCGCGGCGATCGCCGCCGGCGCGGGCATCCACTCGGTGCGGATCACCGACCCCAAGAAGCTCAAGAAGGAGCTGGCGGCGGCCCTCAAGCACAAGGGCCCCGTGCTCATCGACGTGGTCACCGATCCGGCGGCGCTCTCGATGCCGCCCAAGGTCACCTCGCAGCAGATCCGCGGCTTCGCCATGGCCTCCACGAAGGTCGTGCTCGGCGGCGGCGTCGGCAAGATGCTGGACATGGCCGCCGCGAACGTGCGCAACATCCCGCGCTGAGGCGAGGGGCACTGAGGCCGCTGAGGCGCCCCGAGATCCTCTGAGACGCTCCGCGGCGTCCGCCCGCCGCCCATCATCGGCCGGCGGGGATCGTGACCAGGTTCTATGACGGATGACCGCCATTTCTGTCATAGAACCTGGTCACGGTCGCTCCGGACGACGTCCGTGCAGACGCGGCCTCCGCGTCCGAGCCGGCCGTGTGCGGCGGGTCCGGACCCGGCCAGGGCCGCCCGGTACGCGTCGCCGTGCGCGCTGTCGACCCGACATGCCGTGCCTGGGAGGTAAAAGTTCGGCAAAACGAGCGGCCGGATGTGGTCACGAGGCCTTCTCGCGGTGACGGGGCCGGTGCACGGTAAGGGGTATCCCACGACGGGACCGCAGGTCACGCGTTCGCGTACCGGTGTTCCTCCTCGTCCTCCCCGCCCTTCCCCCGCTTCCCGCATCCCCCAGGAGCACGTCATGTCCGAAGCCCGCCGCACCCCCACCCATCGCGCCGAGGGCGCAGCCGTCTACTTCCGCGGGACGCGCGTCGCCCCGAAGCTCGCCGCCGCGACCGGCGGCGCCGTGATCGCCGCCGGGCTGGGCATGGCCGGCGCGGGCGTCGCCGAGGCCAGCACCCCCGCCGTCTGGGACGACGTCGCCCAGTGCGAGTCGAGCGGCAACTGGTCGATCAACAACGGCAACGGCTTCTACGGCGGCCTGCAGTTCACCCGTTCGACCTGGATCGCCTACGGCGGCGGCACATACGCGTCGACCGCGGACAAGGCCACCAAGGCCGAGCAGATCGCGATCGCCCAGCGCACGCTGCAGGACCAGGGCCCCGGCGCCTGGCCCGTGTGCAGCGCCCGCGCGGGCCTGACCAAGGCCAACGGCGGCGCCTCCTCGAGCGCGACGCCGTCGAGCAGCTCGAGCTCCTCGAAGTCCTCGAGCTCGACCTCCGGCTCCTCGAAGTCCGGCTCGACCGGCTCGTCCTCGAGCGGCAGGCTCGTGGTCGACGGCAAGTTCGGACCGAAGACCACCGCGAGCCTGCAGTCGTGGGTCGGCGTGAAGGCCGACGGCTCCCTGTCCACGAGCGACATCAAGGCCCTCCAGAAGAAGGTCGGCGCGGTGCAGGACGGCAAGATCGGCTCGGAGACCACGCGCAAGCTGCGCGCGAAGATCGGCTACTCGAACAACGGCGTGTGGGACTTCCGCACCTCCTACTCGACCGTCCGGGCCCTGCAGATCCACCTCAACGGCAACTGATCCGCCGCGGGCGGGGCCTTCCGGGGCCCGGCCCGATTCCCGCCGGTCACATGCATTCCGCCCGGTCGTCGCGTCGCGACGACCGGGCGGTGGTGCGTGTGCGACAGTGTGGACGTGCGGCCGGGGAGCACCGGCCCGTCGTCCCCATGTCGGATCGCGGAGGAATGATGGCCGGTCTCGTCCACCCCGAGAGCATCGAACTGTGGCGGGACTGGGCTCGCTCCCGCGGAGGACTTCCGCGGCACCGCGGCTCGGTCGCGGATGCGGTCCGCACGCTGCGCGGCACGCGTGGTCGCGACGACCACTGGGAGGAGCCCCGGTGGGTGCTGCACTCGCGCGAGGGCGAGACCTCGGCACGGGTGGTCATCGGTCTCGAGGACGCCTCCCCGCGCAGCCGCGCCGCCCTGCTCGCCTTCCTCCCGTACCTGCGCGTGGGCGTCGACGTGATCGCCCCGCGCGGCCTGATCGCCCCTGAGCTCGGCGGGCACGACTGGCGCCGGCGGGCGTTCGAGTCCGCGCGCGACGCCGTCCCCTCCGATGCCGCCGCGGTCGTCACCGCCGGTCAGGGCGGGCCGACGGGCGCCGCCCTGCACTCGGTCGCCGAGCGCCGCGGCCTGCAGTCCTTCGTGGTCCAGACCGATGTGCTGACCCCGTACGCCGCGCCGCTGCCGGCGGAGGCGACCGTGCTCTCCTGGTCCGCCGACGACGCCGACTTCTGGCGCTCCGGACGCGAGGACCTCACCCTGCTGGCGGTCGGCTCCCAGCGGCTCTGGCAGCTGGGGCACCACAGCGGGGAGGACGACCCGACGGCCGAGGGCACCGGGAAGGGCCGCGGAGGCGGCGGCGGAGGCGGCGAGGACGACGCCGAGACGCGCAGCGACGACGGCGCGGGGACACGGGCCGACGCGGGCGCCGACGCGTCGGACGAGGGGGTCGACGACCAGGCCGATCCGACGTCCGTGCCCTCGCCCGTCGTGCTGGGACAGCTCTCGCGCATCGAGCTGCCGAGCCGTCTCGCCGCCCGCGCGGCCTCCTCGTTCTGCCGCGACGGCGTCGCCCGCTACCTGCCCGAGGCGGGGGAGACCGGGAGGCTCGCCCGCACCCAGCACCGGCTCTGGGAGCGACGGGGCATCGAGGTGCTGCCCGCGGGCACGGATCCGCTGACCCTGCGCGCACCGGTGGTCTCGATCCTCGCCGCGGAGGTCCTCGAGGTCGCCGCCCGCGGTGGAGAGGCGTGGGTGCACGCGCCGGGAGCGCCCGGCTGGGTCCACGAGTTCTGGCACCGCTACGGGATGCGCCGCCACGGCACGCCCACCCCGGCGCCCGCCATGCCCGAGGAGGAGCCCGCCGCGCGCATCGCCCGGGAGGTCGAGAACCGCGTCGAGGGTGTCGCATGACGACCTCCAAGTACCGCGTCACAGAGTGCATCGCCGCATGATGCGTTCGATTGACGGCCGGATCCAGCATTATGCGTGGGGGTCTTACACACAGTTGCCTCGTTTCCTCGGTCAGCCGTCGGACGGCAGGCCGTGGGCCGAGGCGTGGTTCGGAAGTCATCCGCTGGCGCCTTCTCTCCTGGACGATGGCCAGACATTGATGGATCTCGTGGCTTCCGATCCCCCCATGCAACTTGGAGGCGGTGTCGCTCGCAGCTTCGGTGGTGAGCTCCCGTTCCTCCTCAAGGCGATCGCGCCTGAGCGGCCACTCTCACTACAGGTACATCCGAATCAGGACCGCGCTGAGGAGTCCTTCGCCGCGGAGAACGCCGCAGGCCTCCCCTTGGAGTCCTCCCGGCGCAGCTATCGGGACCCGAAGCACAAACCGGAGCTCCTCGTCGCACTGGAGCCGTTCACGGCGCTGTGCGGATTCCGGGCACCTCGCCGAGCCACCGAGATCCTCGAAGGTCTTGGCACGGATCTCTCCGATCGCCTGCATCTGCTCCTGGTGGAGAACCCCGATGCACGCGGCATGCATGCGGCCCTGCGCGTACTCCTCTCGCCTTCGCTCCGCCCCGGACCATCGCTCGTGCAACAGGTCGTCGGAGCTTGCCGTGATCGTGAGCGACGCGGTGCATCCCCGTCGCCTCGCATCGATCGCATCGTTGTCGAGCTGGCGGAGCACCATCCAGGCGATGCGGGCGTCGTCGCTGCACTCCTGCTCAACCCTGTGTCACTGCAGCCGGGCGAGGCTCTCTTCATCCCCACGGGTACACTCCACGCGTACCTCAGCGGGTTCGGGATCGAAGTCACTGCAGCGAGTGACAATGTGCTCCGTGCCGGCCTGACCGAGAAGCGCGTGGATGTCGACGAACTGCTGCAGTGCGTGAGCGTCGTCGCTGCGCCGCCGGTTCGGATAGCGCCCGAGCGACGCAGTGAGATCACCGAGTCTTACTACGCCCCTGTTGATGACTTCGAAGTCTCCTTCACCACTCTTCACGGGGCGACCCACTCGGGGGCGTGGCCGATGCTGGGCAATGGTCCGAGGATCGTGCTCGGCCTCGAAGGGACTCTTCTCCTCGAGTCGGCGACCAGCAGCATCGCGGTGCGCTCCGGGCAGGCTGTCTTCGTCCCCGCCTCCGAGGGGGAGGTCTACGTTCGAGGCTCCGGCCGCATTGTGCAAGCGTGCGTTCCCTGATCGCTCCGCTTCCGGATCCGGCATTTGCCGGGTTCAGGCCGATGGCGAGACGAGCTCCCCTCTCTCCCTCGCCTGCCCGATCTGCTCGATGATCTCCTCGACGAACGCAGTCACGCCCTCCGCGCCGGCGACGGGGCCGCCTGCCAGCAGTCCGTCGGCCCCCAGCAGGACGGCGGCAGGGGAGGAGTCAGCCCGGAGTGAGATCGCAAGGTTGCCCTCGATGTCCCTGGCAAGGCTGTCGCCGGCGCGCTCTCGCACGGACGGGGCGAGGCTCGCCGGATCCGCACGGACGAGCGTGCGCACGCTCACGGTCTCCTCGAGTGCCGCGCGCCAGGGCCCGACCGCGTTCAGCACCCTCTCGCACGGACCGCAGCCGGGACGCACCCAGATCAGCAGCGCCGCGCGCTCGGCGGTCAGTGACGCGAGGGAGACGAGCTCCTCGCCGCTCCTCTGCAGCATGCCGAACGGCGTCGGCGTGCGCTCGTAGTCGAGATCCGCATCGTCCGCAGAACCCGTTCGCGGACCCACGGCGTCCGACCGCTCGTGCGCGGAGGGGCGATCGCCGACGGTGGCCGTGCCCGGTCCGGTCTCACTCCGGCGCGAGGTGCCTCCGAGGGTGAGCAGAGTGAGGGTCCCCGTGAGGAGCACCGCGAGGACAAGCTGCACCAGGAGCCCGGACGCGTCCGCGACCGCGTGTGCGGGGAGAGAGCGGGCGGTGCCGATCACCGTGAGAGCCCCCAGCGCCAGCAGCAGCGTGTTGCGCACGAGGGTGGTCCGGGAGACCGTCGGCGAGCCCAGGGTTCCGAAGCATGAGCAGGACACGGACTCTTCGAATCCGAGGGCCCTGGCGATGATCGCCCAGTAGAGGACGAGCAGCACGACGATGAGCACGGAGAATGCGAGGGGCACGAGAGGAACTGGCAGCCAGATCCCGAGCGCGAGCGCGATCTCCGCACCGGGCAGAAGCAGCGCCGCAGTGGCGTGGGCGCGTGGAAGGGGCAGGCGCAGGGACACCATCGCGTCCTGTGTTCCGCGCCTGTCCCCGAGCTTCGCGGCACCGCTGATCAGCAGCGTCAGACTGATCAGCAGCTGGGCGGTGAGCAGCAGGATCGGCACCGAACCAGGGTACTCGAGCCGCCGCTGTTCGCGAGATGCCCCGCACAGGAGCGCCTGCACACGCCATCCCACCCCTCGACACCCTCCGTATCCTTGATCGGGTGAGCGCTCCCGACCCCAGCACCCGTCCTGCCCCGACCGCCCAGGCGCCCGCGCACCCTCGCCGGGTGCTGTTCGTGCTCCTGCTCCCCCTGTTCATGGCGCTGGTCGCGGTCTCGGTCATCAACGTCGCGCTCACGCCCATCGGCCACTCCCTGAAGGCCGACTCCGAGGGCCTGCAGTGGGTGCTCTCCGGGTACGCCCTCGCCTTCGCCGTGCTGCTCGTCCCTGCCGGGCGCGTGGGCGATGCGACCGGCAAGAGGCGCATCCTGCTCCTCGGCGTCGGCCTGTTCACCCTGGGGTCCCTGATGGCCGGGCTCTCGCCGAACGTGGGAGTCCTGAACGTCTCGCGGATCCTGCAGGGCCTCGGCTCGGGACTGCTGAACCCGCAGTCCATCGGCCTGATCCAGGTGAACTTCCGCGGCCAGGCCCGCGCGAAGGCCTTCGCGATGTTCGGCACCACGGTCGCCGTCGCGACCGCCGTCGGCCCCGTCATCGGCGGCCTGCTCATCCAGGTCCTCGGCGAGGACATGGGCTGGCGCTGGATCTTCTTCTCCAACGTCCCGATCGGCATCCTCGCGATCGTGCTGGGCCTGCTGTGGATCCCCAACGACAAGCTGCGCACCAAGGACACCAAGCCGGACCTCGACCCCGTCGGCACGATCCTGCTCGGCCTCGCGATCCTCATGATCATGCTGCCGTTCCTCGAGCGCTCGGTGTCCGCGCTCGTGTGGCTGCTGCTGCCGCTCGGGCTGCTGCTCGTCTTCGGCTGGGTGACCTGGGAGAACCGCTACCGGCGCGGGGGACGCCCGCCGATGGTGGACCCCGACATCTTCCGGAGCCCGCCCTTCCGCAACGGCATCATCATCGTCACCGTCTACTTCCTGGGCTCCACGAGCATCTGGATCGTGCTGCCGCTGTTCCTGCAGATGCATCTGGACCGTACACCCTTCGAGGCCTCCATCATCGGCCTGCCGTCCTCGGTCGCGGCGATGATCTCCTCGCAGCTCGGCGGTCGCTATGTGCTGCGCCTGGGCAGGCGACTCGTGATCGCTGGCTTCGTCGTCGTCCTCGTCGGCCTCGCCCTGGTCGCGGTCATGGCCGGCGTCGTCGAGAGCGGCGTCCTGCCGTTCTGGACCCTCGCGGTGCCGCTCACGCTGGTGGGCATCAGCCAGGGCATGACGATCTCCCCGAACCAGACCCTCACCCTGAACGCGGTGGACCCGCGCTACGGCGGCGTCGCCGGCGGCATCCTGTCGCTGGGCCAGAGGATCGGTGCGGCCGTCGGCACGGCACTCATCCCCGGCATCCTGTTCTCCCTCACGGAGAACGGCACGCCCTGGGTGGAGGCCTTCATCATCACCCTCACGGTGATCATGCTGATGGCGATGGCGGCGCTCGGCGTCAGCGTCGTCGACCGCAAGCGCGAGAGGGTCACCGGGACCGACGCCTGACCGGGAATGCGTGGGGTTCCGACGACGGCCGCAGGTGGGGGTCCAGCGGAGGCGGGGGCTTGGCTGGGGCGCTACGGGGGCAGCGCGCCTGCCGACCGTCGTCGGTTGCTCGAAAGCTACGCGGCGGGACGTTGCACGAAGGTTGCACGCGCGTGATCGCCACGGTGACGCAGAGCAACATTCCGTTGCTCCTGCTGGTCACGGGTCCGTGCTGGAGGGCCGTCCGTCGGCTCCCGGGTGCTCAGCGGACGTCCGCGCGCGTCCGCTCCTCCTGCTCCTCCGCCTCGAGAGCCTCCGCACGGGCGGCCGCGGCGGCGCGCTCGGGGGCATCGGGCGGGGCCAGGGTGAGCACGGCCATCAGCACCTCGAGGTCGCTCTCGTTCTCGGGGAGCTGGGCGTACCGCCACAGCTGCTCGTGGTCGGCGTTCTCGAGCATGAGCGCCCGCACCACGGCCGACGTCCGCTCGCGCAGCCGTCGGATCTCCGGCGCCTCGCTGGCGGGCAGCAGGCGGCCCTCGTAGTGCGCGAGGACCTCGTCGACGTCCCCGCCGTCCACCGCGGCGCGCGTGCGCAGCAGGTCGCTGTCGAGCTCTCCCTGCAGGTGGTAGGGGCGCGAGTCGAGTGACAGCGCATCGCCCGCGAACCCCTGGAGGACGCGGCGCAGGCGCAGCACCTCGGCGCGCACCGTGCCCACCGCATCGACCGACCCGTACAGGGACTCCGCGAGCTCGCCGGCGCCCAGCCCGTCGGGATGCAGATGCAGCAGGGTCAGCAACTCCGCGTGGCGGCCGGAGAGGCACGCCGTGACCCGTCCGCGCCGGATCAGTGAGGTGCGCCGGCCGGTGAGCAGCAGCTCGAGGTCGCCGGTGCGCGGGTCCGCCACGGTCCGCTGGAAGCGCAGCATCGGGGCGGGATCCGCCGCCTCGTCCCCGCGGTGGGGGAGCTCCGCCTGGGCGGCGCGGGCGGCGGCCCGCAGCAGGGGCAGCACGAGCGGGCCGACGGCGCGTTCGTCCCCGGTCACGTCGATGACTCCGAGGACCTCGCCGCTCGCGGGGTCCAGCAGTGGCACCGCGCTGCAGCTCCAGCCCTGGATCACCTCGACGTAGTGCTCCGCGCCGGCCACCTGGATCGCGCTGCCGCTGGCCAGGGCGAGCGCCGGGGCGTTCGTGCCCATGGCGTCCTCGGACCAGTCCGCGCCCACCACGAAGCCGACGTCCTCGGCGAGGGTGCGCTGCGGCGAAGGGCCCTCGAGCCACAGCAGCCGTCCCTGCTCGTCGCCGAGCGCGACCAGCAGCCCGGCCTCGACGGCGGGTTCGATCAGCCGCTCGTGGAGCATGGGGAGGACGGCGCTGAACACGTGCCGACGACGGACCTCGGCGAGCTCGGCGCCGGAGACGCCCGCGCGCACGGGCGCCGACGCATCGCGGGGGAGCAGGTCCAGGGATCGCCGCCAGGACTCGAGCACAGGGCCGCGGACCATGCTGCGCTCGTTCTCGGGCGAGGTCGCCGCGGGCAGGTCCTCGTGCGCCCGCAGCACCCCGTGCTGGTATCCGGCGTCCGTGGGGAGCCGGCCGGCGCGGGAGGGCAAGTGCATGTGCCACCTCCCGGTGCGGCAGCGCCCCCGACTCTCGATGCGCGCCGACGATCCGAGCGTACGCCACGAAACGGACTTACCGGAGGGGAAGCGAAGCTCGCCGCGCACGGGCGCGGGGCGCTGCGGACGGCGCAGCAGCCGCCGTCGCGGGCGTCACGGGGAGTGGCGTGCGCCGCGAGCCCCGGACGCCGTCGGCCATCCGAGAGTGAGCGCACATCGGTTGCCTGCGCCGGAGAGTGGGCCTGTATGATCCGAAATGTACGTTTTGGGAGTGGGTTCCGGCCGCATACGTGGTCGAGGCCAGGCGTGCGCCGCCGCCTCGACGCTCCCATCATCAGAACGCGCTCGCGAAGAACTGAGGGACCCGTGTCCGCCGAACCAGCCCCGCGCATCAGCGTCATCATCCCGGTCTTCAACGGCGAGCCCTTCCTCTCGGAGCAGCTGGACGCGCTCGCCGCCCAGGACTTCGCCGAGCCCTGGGAGCTCATCATCTCCGACAACGGCTCGACGGACGGCACCCGGGCCCTGGCGATGTCCCGCCGCGGATCGTTCCCCGCGCCCCTGCGCATCCTGGATGCGAGCGCCGAGCGCGGCGTCAACTTCGCGCGCAACGCCGGGATCCTCGCGGCCCGGGCCGAGAAGATCGCGTTCTGCGACGCGGACGACCGCGTCTTCCCCACCTGGCTGCGCGCGGCATTCGACGAACTCGACACGCACGAAGTCGTCCAGGGCCCCCTCCACGTCATGCGCACCGCCCGGGATTCGAACCCGCCCGTCCTGCGCCACGCGATCGCCGAGCGGACGGCCGCCTGCGGGAACCTCGGCATCCGTCGGGAGACCCTCGACCGGCTCGGCGGGTTCGACGTCTCCTGCGTGCGCTACGGCGTCGCCGACATCGAGTTCGCCTCCCGGATGTGGAAGGCGGGCGTGAGGGACGTGCTGGTGCCGGAGTTCGGGATCGACTACCGGCTCATGGAGTCCTCCTGGGGCTTCCTGCGCAAGATCTGGTCCAGCTGCATCGCCGAGGTCGAGGTGTGGCGCCGCCACCCCGAGGCCTACCCGGACAAGCAGGGGCGGGGCTATGTCGCCCGCGAGGCGCTCCTGTTCGTCCCGCACATCGTGACCGCCGCGCGCGGCGGCGGGCTGCGGCGAGCGGTGCGCGTGGTCATCACGCTCGCAGCGCACGCGGTGGCCATGCTGCCGCCGGCTCCCGAGCTGCCCGAGCCGCGGCTGCTGGACTCCATGCCGGCAGTTCCCGAGGTCGGGGCCGACGAGGCAGGGGTCGACGACGAGCGCGTGGCGAACTGACGGCGCCCGGATCGCGCGGCGCAGCCTGCTCGCCGGAGCCGTGATCGCTGCCAGCGCGATCCCGGGCGTCCGGCCGGGCCCTCCCTCGCAGCCCGCGTGCGGCGGCTCCCTGCGGTTCGGCTTCACCGGCGCGGAGGTCCACGACGCCTCCGCGCTCGACGACGCCCTCGCGCAGCTCGAGGAGATGGCAGCACTCGGCGCCAGGGTCGTGCGCTGCGGGATCGGCGACACCCAGGTGCTGCGCAGCTGGGGGACCAGCGCGCAGAGCGCCTCGCTCGCACCCGACAGGGTCAGCGCGATCCACCGCGTGTTCGCGCGCGCCCGGGAGCTCGGCATGGACGTATGGATGATGCTCATCGTGAGCTACCCCGACGAGTCCGCGTCCGCGGCCGACTGGAAGAGGAAGACCGAGCAGTGGTGGCAGCTCGTCGCCGAGGAGTTCGCCGACGAGGTCGCGGTCGTCCAGATCTTCAACGAGGCCGACGGCTCCCACTACCGCTTCCACACGGAGATCGCGGACTCCGATCGGGACTCCTACTACGGGGAGCTCGCCGAGCTGCTCGCGGCCGCCTCGAAGACCTTCCACGCCATGTCCCCGCACGTGCAGGTCACTACCAATCTCAGCGGATGGCCCTCCGGCGACCGGGTGCAGGCGCGGTGGGAGCGCGCACTGGACGTGATCGCCTCGTCGCTCGATCTCGTCACCGTCGACATCTACTTCGACCACGCCGTGGACGACACCGAGATGCCCCGCTTCCCCGCGCGCATCGCCGCGCTGCGGCGCCGCTACGGCAAGCCCGTGGCGATCGGCGAGATCGGCGACCCCACGCAGGGATCCGCACGGAAGGAGCGGGCCCAGCAGCAGTACTACGAGCAGTACGTGCGGCTGCTGCGGGGGCTGGACCTCAGCTATGCCGTGTTCTACCAGTACCGGGACCGGGCGGCGACCACGGATGCCGAGGCCACGTTCGGGATCACCCGCGCCGACGGCACGGCCAAGCCCGCCCACCGCTGGCTCGAGAACCATCCGCTGCCCTGGAGCTGCGGGCCCGCCTGAGTCCTGCGCCCTGCACCCTGCGCCCTGTGCCCTTGGACCTGGGGTCTGGCCACCGAGCTCCGGGACCTGGGCTCGGGAACTAGCGCGGCACGTCAGGTGTGCGAGGGATCCACCTGGGCCACGTCGGCCTGCTCCGACGGCGCGGCGTCCCGCGCCTCGCGCCTCTCCCGGCGCCGACGCAGGGCGTCGCGCGTATAGAGCACACCCATCAGGGTCTCGGTCACGATCATCGCGCAGCCGATGCCGTGCGCGCCCCACAGGCTGCCGGTGACGAACAGCAGCACCAGGTGCTCGCAGGCGCCGATGAGGGCGAAGCGGGCGACGAGGCGGAAGCGGTGCTCGGCGGTCGCCTTGAGCATCAGGGCCGTCTCCACACCGCCGATCGCG
Source organism: Brachybacterium kimchii (assembly GCF_023373525.1). Taxonomy (NCBI): domain Bacteria; kingdom Bacillati; phylum Actinomycetota; class Actinomycetes; order Micrococcales; family Dermabacteraceae; genus Brachybacterium; species Brachybacterium kimchii. The sequence goes on along the minus strand of NZ_CP097218.1, from coordinate 2,729,632 downwards.
AGGGCGATGCCGACCAGCTGCGTGACACCGGCCGCAGGCGCCATGTCGGCTCCCAGGTACCAGGGCACCACCATCGGCGCGAAGATCACCAGGCACAGCCCGGCGACGACGTACGCGCTCATGATGCCGATGAGGATCATGCGCTGGAGGGAACTGGTCCCGGGGCCCTCCGAGTGCCCTCGGGTCATGCGGGGGAGCATCGCGTCGACGACGCCGCGCATCACCCCGCGCGCCGCGTTCCCGAAGCGCTCGGCGGCGCTGAAGTAGGCGACGGCCGTCGGGCTGGAGACGACGCCGAGCACGACGGAGTTCGCCGAGCCCATGATGATGCTCGCGACGTTGGAGAAGAACATCGGGGTGGAGTCCCGCAGCGCCTCGAGGGTCTCGCTCGCGCGGGGGCGCACCACGTGCACGTCCTTCCACCACCACAGGATGATCACCCAGCTGGAGACGGCGCTGAGGGCGAGGGGGAACTGCTGCCACGTCATCGCCAGCCAGTCGTCGTCGGCCGAGTTCACGGTGAACACCAGCAGGACGAGGGCGACCAGGCGCGAGACCGCGGTGAGCAGGGCGAACGCCTTCACCCGACCGGTGCCCTGCAGCAGCCACTTGGGATACATCGCGCCCACTCCGATGAGGAGCAGACCGATCAGGTAGATCGGCCACTGGTCGTGCAGGCCCGGCACGATCAGGACCACGAGCATGAGCACGGCGCTCGCGACGAGCCACAGCCCCGCGGTCGCGGCGAGCGTCGCGAAGGCGACCCGCGACCGTTCTGCGCGGGTCCGGGCGATCGCGATCCTCCGAAGCGCGCTCATCCCGAAGCCGAAGTCGGTGAACTGGACCACGAGCTGCAGCACCGCGAGGGCGAACATGAAGCGACCCAGGTCCTCGACGCCGAAGACGCGCGCGAGCAGGGGGAGCGAGACCAGCGGGTACGCGAAGGACGCGAGGTACCCGAGACCGACGGCGAGGGCGTCGGAGGCGACCCGCCGTGTGGTGTCCACCGGCGGCGGCACGTGGTCGGCGGGATCCTCGCCCGCCGGACCGGCACCCGCCGGACCAGCGCCCGTCGGGCCGTCAGGGGCCCGGCGGGGCTGCTGCTCGTCGTGGTCCTGGGTCATAGGCGGTCACCGGAGGCGACGGGCCGGGCCGCCGAGGCCCGAGGTGCGGCGGTGCGGAGGATGACGCGGATCCGTTCGCACACCTCGCTGATGTCCTCGGGGGACGACGCCGGCGAGCTCGGCAGGCTCAGGCCCGTGCGGTAGAGCCGGTCGGCAACGCCGTTCAGCAGGCGGGGGTAGCGCTCCGCATCCGCGAACACGGGCTGGCCGTGCATCGGGGCGAAGACGGGGCGCGATTCGATGCCGTCCTCGGCGAGCAGGGCCTGCACGGCCTTCGCGTCCGTGCCCGCGACCTCGGGGTCGATGAGCACGGAGCTCATCCAGCAGTTGTCGCCGCGGTCCGCGCCGCCCAGGATCTCCAGCCCGGGCAGCTCCTCGGCCAGGGCCCGGTACTGGGCCCGGTGGGAGCGGCGGGCGGCGATGAAGTCGTCGAGCTGCTCGAGCTGTGCGAGACCGAGTGCCGCGAGGATGTTGGAGAGCCGGTAGTTGAACCCGATCTCGCGGTGCTCGTAGTGGAGCACGGGTTCGCGCGCCTGCGTGGCGAGATGGCGTGCACGATCGGCCAGCGCCGGATCGTCGGTGAGCACGGCGCCGCCCGAGGACGCGGTGGCGATCTTGTTGCCGTTGAAGGAGAACGCCGAGACGAGACCGGCCGAGCCCGCGCGGCGGCCCTGGGCGTCGGTCGCCCCGAGGGACTCGGCGGCGTCGACGACGAGGGGCACCCCGTGGGCGTCCGCGATCGACTGCAGGCGGTCGTGGTCGGCGACCTTGCCGTAGAGGTCGACGGCCAGCACCGCGCCGACCCTGCGGCCGGAGTCCCCGATCTCGCCGAGGGCGCGGTCCACCAGGGCCGGGTCGATGCTGCCCGTCTCGTCGGAGTCCACGAACATCGGCGTGGCCTGCGCGAGGACGATCGAGGACGCCGAGGCGATGAACGTCAGCGTCGGGCACACGACCACGTCGCCGGGACGCACGCCCGCGACGAGCAGGGCCAGGTGGAGGGCGGCGGTCCCGGAGGAGACCGCGACGGCCCGGTCGCGCCCCGCGAGCTGCGCGGCGCGCGCCTCGAAGGCGTCGAGCTGCGGGCCGGCGGGGGCGATCCATCCGGACTCGACGGCGGCGATGAGAGCGTCGCGCTCGCGCGCGCCGACAGTGGGGACGGACAGGGGGATCCTGGGACTCATCGGCTGGAGACCTCCTCGACGGGGTGGAGCGCGGCGCTGCCGCGGAAGGTGTCCGCGCCGTCCAGGACGGAGCGGCCGAAGGTGACGATGCTGTCGAGATCCGACTCGGGCTGCGGCAGCGTCACGGGATCGATGGGATGGCCGAGGACGTGGAACACACGATCGTGGCGACCCACCACGTCCTTCTCGTCCGGGGTGAACAGGACCTCGTGCAGCTTCTCGCCGTGGCGCAGGCCCGTGTAGCGGATGGGGCAGGTGGTGTCCATCAGCGCCATCATCCGGCGGGCGATGTCGACGATCCGCACGGGGCTGCCCATGTCGAGCACCAGGATCTCGCCGCGGTTGCCCACGGCGCATGCGAACAGCACGAGCGCGCAGGCCTCGGGGATCGTCATGAAGTAGCGGGTGACGTCCTCGTCGGTCACCGTGACCGGACCGCCGTGGCGGATCTGCTCGGCGAAGGCCGGGATCGCCGAGCCGCGGGAACCGATGACGTTCCCGAAGCGGACGGAGGCGAACACGGCGTCGGTCGTGGCGGCGGCGCTCGCGGTGAGGCCCTCGGCCACGCGCTTGGAGGCGCCCAGCACGCTCGTCGGGTCGGCGGCCTTGTCCGTGGACACGTTCACGAAGCGCTGGACGCCGTGGCTGCGGGCGGCGGCGATCACGTTCTGGGTGCCGTGGACGTTGGTCTTCCACGCCTCCTCGGGGTAGCTCTCGAGCATCGGCAGGTGCTTGAGGGCGGCCGCGTGGAACACGATCTCGGGGCGGTGACGGGCGAAGACCTCGTCGAGCGCCTCGGGGTCCCGGATGTCCGCGAGCACGAAGTCCGGGGTGTCCAGGAGGGCGGAGCCGCTGAGGCTCATCGAGAGCGCATGGAGTGCGGACTCGTCGCGATCGAGCATGATCAGCGAGGCCGGGTCCATCGCGTGGATCTGTCGGCACAGCTCGGAGCCGATGGACCCGCCGGCGCCGGTGACGAGCACGCGGTGTCCGGTGATCATCGAGCGGGCGAGCGTGAGGTCCGGGAAGCTCGTCGGCCGGCCGATGAGGTCCGCGACGTCGATGTCTCGGATCGAGCCGACCCCGGGCTTCACGCCCAGCATCTCACGAGCCGACGGCACGGTGCGGACCCAGTGGTCCGTCCCCGCGAGCTGCTCGGCGATGTCCGCATAGAGATCGGCGTCGGCCCGGCCGATCGCGACCACGGCGCCCTCGGCGCCGGTCTCGCTGATCACCTCGGCGAGCTGGGAGGTGGTCCCCCTGACCCTCACCCCGCGGAAGCTGAAGCGCCGACGCGCGGTGTCGTCGTCCACGAAGGCGACGGGCAGGTACGCGCCGTCCTTGTCGCGCAGCATCTGCTCGACCAGCGTAGTGCCGACGAGCGACGCGCCGACGACGACCACGGGCGTGCCCGAGAGAGGACGGCTGCCCCGGTCGAGCCACACGCGCAGCAGGAACCGCGACGTGCCGGCGAGGACGACGGTCAGTGCCCACGCCAGCAGGATCTCGACGAGCGCGCCCGTGCCCGCGGTGGCGAGACCGACGATCAGGACGGCGACGAGCGGCACCAGGCTGGTCGCGACCAGCAGGCGGAACTCGGCCGCGGACCCGATCGCGACCCGCCGCAGGTACAGGCCTGTGACCAGGCCTGCCGCGAACTGGACGATGACTGCGACCGCGCCGAGCAGAAGCGTCTCCAGCGGCGCCAGACGCGAGGAGATCAGCAGGACGAAGGCCCAGGAGACGATCGCGAGGACTGCGTCGGACGTCCCGAGGACGGCGACCGCGACCTGTGGCGCGTTCCTCTGGAGCCCTGGACGCTCCGCTCTGCTCTGGTCGGTTTCCGTGTTCATGGTTTCCCCCTCATGAGTTCTCTGATGTGGACACGCGCACCGGAGCGTCCGCACGCGCCGGATGGTCCTCGGGATCCGCGGGATCCGCGGGATCCGCCGCGGTGAGGCGCTCGTCGATCCGTCCGAGCTCCTGCGCCGGGACGCCCCGGTGCCGTGAGAGATCGCGGGCGGCCTCCGCCGACGCGACCACGACACCGCGCACGCGGACGCCGTGACCGCGCGCGAAGCGAGCGGCGTGCTGCAGCGTGCGCACCGAGCAGGCGGCGCTGACCACGAGCACCGCTCCCGCCCCGGCGGGAAGCTCGGAGAGCTCGTCGGTCAGCTCGAGGCGGCGGATCACGGTCTCCGCCTCGGCGCCGGACCGGGCACCGGTCCGGATCTGCGCGTCGGGCTCTGCCGCGGACGCGGACCGCTGCAGTGCGGAGAAGGCCCGCTCGTCGATCGACCCGACGCCGACCAGGGCGATCATGGGATCACCGAGGCGGCGGACACGGCCGCCGATCCCTGCGGCCGTCGTGGGCAGCCCTCGGCGGGAGGCGTCGCGATGCAGTCGCGCCCCGCGCGGTGCGAGCGTTCCGAGAACGGGGGCGTCGGCCAGATAGGCGAGCTCGCGCGCGCTGCGGGGCGGGCGTCGGCGACCGGGGCTGAGAAGCGCCAGGAGGAAGGCGGCGAGCAGGCCGAGGATCATCAGGGCGGGGCCGACGACCAGCGGATCGGGGCTGCTGGGAAGCTTCGCGGCGGACGCCTGCTCGAGGATCTGGACCGTGGTGTCCTTCGCGCCGGAGGCGTCGGGAGTCTGGTCGACGAAGGTCTCCGCGGCGGCCTCGGTGAGCGTGCTCGCGGTCTTCGGGGTGTCTCCGGTGCCGGTGATGGTGATGACCGCGGAGTCGGAGTCGGCCTCGTAGGTGAGGCCGTCGCGGACGTCCTGCTCGTCGACGCCGTCGCCGGAGGCCTTCGCGATCGCCCCGAGGCTCGAGTCCGACTCCGCCAGGGCGATGAAGGTGGGCAGCATCGAGTCGATGTAGGTCTGCTGGTCAGCGGCGCGTGCTTCGTCCGACGGGGTGGACTGCACCAGGACCCGCGCGGTCGAGGTGTACTCCTTCGGTGCGATCGCGAGGACCGGCACGGCCAGGAGGGCGCCGATCAGGAGTCCCGCGAGGAGCTTCCACCACGAGGTGGCGAGCAGCTGCCGGAGTCGTTCGGTGCTCATCGGATTCCTTTCGTCGTCGTCACGGGCAGCCCCAGCGACGTGTACGCGGTGAACGAGCGCTCGGCGAGGCCGTCCAGGTCGAAGTCGGCCGCGACCTCTCGGGCCGCGGTCCGGCCCAGGGCGCGGCGCTGCTCGGGGGAGCCCAGCAGGTGTCGCAGGGCCTCATGGCCCTCGTCCTCCGTGGTGAAGAGGAGGCCGGTGCGCCCGTCGTCCACGAGGTCGGCGATGCCGGTCACCCGGCTGCCGACGATCGGGATCCCCATGGCCTGCGCCTCGAGCAGGGAGACCGGCATGCCCTCGGCCGCGCTCGTGAAGAGGACGATGTCGGTGCGGGCGAGCTCGCGGTGCAGCTGCGCCGGCGTGAGCCATCCGGTGACCTCGACCGACGGAGGGAGCAGCGAGCGATCGCCTTCGCCGAGCCAGGTGAAGCGCGGCGCGTCCGCCCCCTCGGCCCCCGCGGGGGCCTCGGCCGCGCGGGCCGCGCCGCCGACGAAGCGCTCGGCGATCCGGCCGAACAGGTCGGGGCGCTTCTGCGAGGCGATCCGGCCGATGTGGGCGACCCGCAGCCTGGGCGCGTCGGGCGCGCCCTCGTGAGTCCCGTCCTGGACGCCGGGGGTGCGCTCCTCCTGCGCTGCGCGGCGCTCCTGCGCGAGCGACCGCGCATCCACGGCATTGGTGAGGATCGCCGTGCGCGCATCGGGGATCGCGCTGCGTGCCACGGCCTGCTCCGAGGGGGAGCAGGCGATGATCGCGGACGAGATCCGTGCGCCGAGCCGTTCGAGGGACCGGTAGGCGATGCGCCGTGCGCGCGAGGTGTCGGGCCGGTCGAAGGCGAAGCTGTGCGGGCTGTAGACCACGGTGGAGCGTCGGCCTGCGATCAGGGCCGCGATGCGACCGAGCATCCCCGCGAACGACGAATGCAGGTGCACGACGTCGAAGTCCCCGCGCGCGATCAGTCCGGGGAGCCGGGCGCCGAGCGCGGGGACTCCCAGGCGCGGCGAGCGGCTCAGCCGGACCACGCGGACGCGCGGCCCCACCATCTGCTGGATCTGGTCAGGGGCCGGGGAGACGGTGCGGGGCGACCAGGCGTAGGTGACCTCGACCCCCGGGACCTCGGCCTGGGCGCGGGCGATCGCCGTCGAGGACGACAGCACGCCGGCGAACGATGCCTGGGTGACGTGGAGGATTCTCATAGGACCGCCTCCTGCGGCCGACGGGTCGGGTGCGGGGTGAGGGCGGTGGGCACGTCCTGCGCCCGTGCCTGCGCCTGCGCCTGTGGCGAGGGCTGCTCGTCCGCCTGTGTCCGCGCGTGGGGCTCGGCCCCCGCGCCCACCCGACCGATCGAGGACGGCAGCATCGCCAGGAACAGAGGGAGCAGCGGTGAGAGATGCTTGAGACACGAGCCGAAGTCCGGTTCGAACAGCGCCTGGACCAGCAGGAATGCCAGCAGCAGGGCGGCGCAGCGGCTCGCGGTGACCCGCGCGCGGGGCTGCGTCGGCCCCGTCCGGCCCTGCACCTCGCCCCGGACGACGGGCAGCAGCACGGTGAGCCAGATGCCCAGGATGAGCACGGCGCTGACCATGTGGTAAGGGCTCAGCGAGAGCAGCAGCGGCACCGGGACGACCATCAGGATCAGCATCACCAGCGCCGCGACGACCCCCATCGGCCCGGCCGCGTCCGGCAGCGGGCTCACGATCAGCGAGGCGACGTCCCCGGCGGTCTCGCGGGTGCCGTTGACCGCCGTGCGCTGGGACTGCAGTCCGCCGCCCAGCACCGTGAGGAACGCCGGCTGCAGTGCGGCGTACACGAGCACGGGCACCGCGAGCAGCCAGATCGGGCGCTTCAGGTATCGGAAGGCCAGACGCCACAGCACGTAGAGCGCCGCGACCAGGATCCAGTACGGACGGACGGCGGCGCCGTACGCGAGGCACGCACCCACGACCACGATCTCGCCCTGCCAGCGCCGCGGGGCCGCGAGCACCAGGAGCATGACGACCAGCGTGAGCAGCTCCTTGCTGTACTGGCCCAAGTAGGCGACGGACAGCAGCACGCTCGCGGCGACGGCGGCCAGCGAGATGACGCCCATGTGCCGGATGCGACCCCATCCGATCGCCGCGAACATGCCCACGAGGAACAGCGCTTCGCCGAGCAGGGCCGCGAGGGAGGGGGCGTCGGCCAGACCGAGCCCTCTGTACAGCGCCGCGACCATCTGGAACGAGGGGTCCGAGAGGTACGCGTGCTGCGGATCCATGGCGTCGCGGAGGTGGCCGTCGTCCAGCAGGAACTGTGCGGGCAGCACGAAGCGGGCGACGAGCGCCGCCAGCAGCGCCGCCCCGGCGAGGACGACGACGGTGATCTGGTTCCCGAGCCCGGTGCTCTGATCGTTCTCCATCAGAGGACCGCCCTGTCGTGCGACGGCCGATCCTCGGCCGGCGTGCCGCCGTCGGCCCGGCCGGCGATGACCTCGCAGGCCTCCACGAACTCGCTCACGGCGTCGGCCGCGCCGGCCGTGCGTGCCCTCTCGCCCATCGCCCGGAAGCTCTCGGGGGCCGCGGCGAGGTCCACGAGTCGCCGGGCGGTGGTGTCGAGATCGCCGTGATGCTGGATGCAGTCCTGTCCGTCGGAGGTGTCCGCGGCGAGCTGACCGACAGGTGTGAGCACGCAGACGAGCCCCGAGGCCAGGGCCTCGTGCGCGGACATCGCGAAGCCCTCGGAATCCGAGAGCTGGACGAACACGTGAGTCCGTGCGATCTCCTCGGAGAGCTGCTCGCGGTCCATGGGGTCGAGGAAGTGCACGCTGGCCCCGAGGCCGGCGTCCCGGATCTGCTGGTCGAGGGCGGCCCGCTCGCCGGCGTCGGGCCCGATGAGGGTGAGCTCCGCCCCCGCGTCCCGGATCTCTCGCAGACGCGCCAGGAGGCCGACCACCAGGTCCAGTCGCTTCTGCCGTGCGAGGCGCCCCCAGAAGGCGAGGCGCAGCGGCTCGTCGGGTCGCGGGGCGTCCCTGACGGACGAGGACGACGAGCCGTTCAGGGCGACCGCGGCAGGCTGCACGATGTGGACCGGAACCACTCGCCCCGACCTGGCGAGGGCGGGGCGCACGAGCTGCGCGGCAGTCGCCTCGGAGTCGCAGATGACGGCGTCGGCGCGGGGGAGGCACCAGGTGTGGACCAGTCGGTCCAGCGGGTTCGTATAGCGGGGGAGATGCACCCAGATGGCCCAGCGCGTGCGTCGCGACACCCGGAGCATGCGGGCAGCGGCACCGAGTGCGACCGCCCGCCACAGCGAGGTGACCAGGACGTCGGGCCGCGAGGCGCGGACCTCCCGGAGCATCCGCAGAGCGGAGAGGGGACTGTTCACCCCGGAGCCGACGACATGGGCGCGCACCGCCTGCAGGCGCTCGGGCGCGGCGGCGAGGGCTGCGATCCGGTAGCGCGGCCGGGTGCCGGCCGATGGGGCCTCGAGGGTCCGGCGGAGGTTCTCCGCGGAGGACTCGACCCCGCCGAAGGCGGTGGTGTGGATCAGATGGAGGACGTGCAGGGGCGCGGTGTCAGCGCGCGATGATGCGTTCTCGACCATTCCATCCCCCGATGTCCTGCATGTTCGTTCCCCACGTGCCCCTGCGGCGTTCCGCGGCGGTGCCCTGTCCGTGACGGACGGTGGGGCACCGCGCTCCCGGGATCGACGGTGTCTACCGTTCGGTCACCAAGCCCATCTTGTCACCATATTGACGGGAATGCCCGACTTCCACCCATCTGCGAGCGCGCTCACTCCCGGTCGGGCGGGCGAACCGCGGCTCGACGGGGCGCGGGAGGCTGTCTGATAGCTTCCTGTGACGTGAGCAGATTGACCGTTTCGTCCGCCACGTCCGGTTCTGCGCCGCGCGTGCCCGCACGCGTCACATGGATGGACCTGTACCGGGGGTTCGCGGTCGTGCTCGTCGCCGCAGGGCACTCGATGGTGCCCGAGACGAATCCCGTCATCTCCCACATCTGCATCGCGCTCTCCGCGTACCGGATCCCCGCCCTGCTGTTCCTCTCCGGGGTCCTGCTCCCGCGCTCGCTCGAGAAGCCGACCTCCGTGTTCCTCAGCGGGAAGCTGCGACGGATCGTCTGGCCGTGCGTGCTCTGGACGGCGATCATGCTGGGCATCTTCGGCATCGACAACGCCCTGCATCCGAGGTACTGGCTGCTGGCCGAGCAGCCCCACACCTGGTACCTCGATGCGCTCGTGATGTTCTATCTTCTGGGACTGCTCACGCGTCGGATCCCGCCGATCGTCGTGGCGCTGGCGCTCCTGGTCGTCTCCCTCCCCGTCGGGATGCTCGGGTCCCCGGACGACTTCCCGGGGATGGTCTGGCACCGTCCCTGGTACGGGTTCTTCTTCTTCCTCGGCGCAGCGCTGCAGCCGCACCTGCACCGCGTGATCCGGGCTCCGTGGTGGATCGCGCTGATCGCAGCGGTCTTCTCGGTGCCGTGGATGGTGCACGTCGCCCGGCTGGGCGGCGAGGCGAACGGCGGGCTCCTGGCGGCGCTCGGTTCCGGGGTCGGGCTCGTCGTGGTGCTGTGGGCGGCCCCGCGCGTGCCGCGCATCGCGCCGGTGCGCGCGCTGGAGTGGATGGGCCGGAACTCGATCGTCATCTACCTCGTGCACTTCCCGGCGATGTTCGCCTGGCATCAGATGGGGTTCGGTGCCGGCGGCGTGCTGCCCTATCTGCTGATGTTCGTGCTGTCCGTCGGCGCCGGTGTGGGCGCGGTGCTGCTGCGTCCCTGGTCGCGCTTCCTCTACGAGTTCCCCGGCGCGTGGCGACCGCGAGCGGAGAGTCGCACCGAGATGCAGCCGGCGCGGTGACGCGCTCCCTGAGTTCCGTGCGTCTCCTGCGTCCCCTGAGCTCCGTCCGTCGTCGGCGATCGGGCGATGCGGGCGTCAAGCCCCGCGGGGTTCGCACGGCCCACTGACCAGCCCCTTCATATGACCGGGTTCACACACGGTCACCATCCTTCAGTCGGCGCGACCCGCTCCCGTAGCTTCCCGGGCATGACAGCGCCCACGACCCTGCCCGAGCTCGAGCGCACGGTGGCCTCCCGCCGGCGGCCCGCGCTCAGCTACGAGCTGTTCCCGGCGCGCACCGACACCACCTTCGAGCGCCTCCGAGACACCATCGCCCAGCTCGAGACCACCGCGCCCGACTACGTCTCCGTCACCAGCCGCACCGGACAGCGGAACCTCGCTCGCGTCCTCGAGCTCACCGACCACGTGCTGCACGAGACCGACCTGCGGCCCCTCGTGCACGTGACCTCGATCGGCTCGCGCCGGGCCGAGCTGCGCACCGTCGTCCAGGCCCTCCTGGACCGCGGCGTGCGCGGGATCCTCGCCCTGCGCGGCGACCAGGAGGAGGGGCACGACCTCGAGGGCGACGAGATCCCCTTCGCCCGTCCGCTCGTGGACCTCATCCGCGAGGTCGAGCGCGAGCGCACGGCGGCCCTGGCCGGCGGGCGCGTGAGCGTGGGCGTGGCCGCCTACCCGCACCGCCACCCCGAGTCGCCCACCTCCCAGCACGATCTGGAGGTGCTGCTGTCCAAGGAGCGCGCGGGCGCGGACTTCGCGATCACGCAGGTCTTCTTCGATCCCGCCGAGTACTGCGCGCTGATCGGGAAGGCCCGCGACGCGGGCCTGCGGATGCCCGTGATCCCCGGCTTCGTGCCCGCCACGAATCCGCGGCGACTCGAGCGCCTGGGCGAGCTCTCCGGCGTGCCGCTCCCGCGCGATCTCATGCATGCCCTGGAGACCGCGCGCGACGAGTCCGAGCAGCGACGCATCGGCGTGCGCTGGACGGTCGACCTGATCACCCGCGTCCTGGACGCCGGCGCCCCCGGACTGCACCTGTTCACCTTCAACCGCCACGCCGAGTCGCTCGACGTGCTCGAATCCCTCGACCTGGACCGCTGGTCCGACCCGACCACAGGAGATGCCCGATGACGACCGCTCCCCGCACCCCGGACGCCGCCCACGCCCCGGACACCGCCCACGCCCCGGACGCCGCCCACACCGCGCTGCCCGCCGCGACGCCCGTCGGCTACCCGCGCATCGGCCCCGACCGCGAGCTCAAGAAGGCCGAGGAGGCCTACTGGTCCGGCCGCATCGACCGCGCCGAGTTCGCGCAGCGCATCCGCGCGCTGCGGGACGCGACCCGCTCCCGACTCGCCGAGCTCGGCCTCACCGGTCCCGCCGCGATCCCCGAGACGTTCTCGCTCTACGACCAGGTGCTCGACGCCGCGCTCGCCGTGGGCATCGTCCCGGACCGCTTCGCCGACGTCCTCGGGGCCGACGGGACGATCGACCTCGACGGGTACTTCGCCCTGGCCCGCGGCACTGCCGAGCAGCCTCCGCTCGAGATGACCAAGTGGTTCGACACGAACTACCACTACCTGGTCCCGGAGATCGGCCCCGACACCGACCTGCACATCGCATCCACCCAGGTCATCGACCTGTTCCGCGAGAGCCTCGAGGCCGGTGCCGGTGCCGGTGCCGGTGCCGGTGCCGGTGCCGCGGCCCGCCCGGTCCTCGTCGGCCCCCTGACCCTGCTCCTGCTCGCCAAGGCGCAGGACGGCGCGCCGGCGGACTTCGACCCGCTGGACCGCCTGGACGACGTGGTCTCCGTCTACGCCGAGCTGCTGGCCCGCCTCCACGAGGCGGGCGCGACCTGGGTGCAGCTCGACGAGCCCGCGCTCGCCGCCGACCAGCGCGTCGACCCGCAGGGGCTCGCCGCGCTGCTCGAGCGCGCCGAGGGCCGCCTCGCATCTGCCGAGGACCGTCCGCAGATCCTCGTCACCACCCCCTACGGCGGCATCGGCGACCTGCTGCCCGCCGTGCTCGCCACCGGCGTCGAGGCCGTCCACCTCGATCTCACGCGCGGCGAGATCCCGAGCGCCGCGCAGCTCGCGGGCATCGGCCGCACCCGGATCGTCGCCGGTCTCGTCGAGGGCCGCTCCGTGTGGCGCACCGAGCTCCCCACGGCCGCCGCGCGCCTCGCCCTGCTGCGCGAGCGCGTGGCCGAGGCCGCCGGGGATCCCAGCGGCGTCGTCGTCTCGACCTCGGTGTCCCTCCAGCACGTCCCGCACACCCTCGAACGCGAGACCCATCTGCCCGCCGAGCTGCGCGCGACCCTCGCCTTCGCCGACGAGAAGATCGCCGAGATCGTGGCCCTCGCGGGCTCGTCCATCACCCCCGGCTCCGTCGACGGGCCCCGCTCCGTGCCCCGCGACTTCGCGGGGGTGCGCCGCAGCGAGGTGCGCGAGCGTGCCGCGGGCCTGACGGCGGCGGACCTCGAGCGCTCGGCCTTCGAGGTGCGCGGCGCCGCCCAGCAGTCCAGGCTCGGCCTGCCCGTGCTCCCGACCACCACCATCGGCTCCTTCCCGCAGGTCGCTAGCGTGCGCAGGGCGCGCGCCGACCACCGCGCCGGGCGCATCGACGCCACCGCCTACGAGCAGGCGATGCGCGAGGAGATCCGCCGGGTCGTCGCGCTGCAGGAGGAGCTGGGCCTGGACGTCCTGGTGCACGGCGAGCCCGAGCGCAACGACATGGTCCAGTACTTCGCCGAGCACCTCGACGGCTTCGCGACCACCGCGCACGGGTGGGTGCAGTCCTACGGCTCCCGCTGCACGCGCCCGTCGATCCTCTTCGGCGACGTCTCGCGTCCCGTACCGATCACCGTGGGCTGGTCGGCGTACGCGCAGTCGCTCACCGACAAGCCGGTCAAGGGCATGCTCACGGGTCCGGTGACCATCCTCGCCTGGTCGTTCGTGCGCGACGACCAGAGCCTCGGCGAGACCGCCGACCAGGTCGCCCTCGCGCTGCGCGACGAGATCGCGGACCTCGAAACGGCCGGCATCGGCATCGTCCAGGTCGACGAGCCCGCGCTGCGCGAGCTGCTGCCGCTGCGGGCCTCCGATCAGGACGACTACCTGCGCTGGTCCGTCGACTCCTTCCGGCTCGCCACCTCCGGCGCGGCCGACGCCACCCAGATCCACACCCACCTGTGCTATTCCGAGTTCAACGAGGTCGTGGACGCGATCGACGCCCTGGGGGCAGACGTCACCAGCATCGAGGCCGCCCGGTCGCGCGGCGAGATCCTCGAGGCTCTCGATCCCGAGCGGTTCTCCCGAGGCATCGGCCCGGGCGTCTGGGACATCCACTCACCCCGCGTTCCCGCCGCCGAGGAGATCCGCTCCCAGCTCGCGGCGGCCCTCGACCGCGTGGGGGAGGGGCGCCTGTGGGCGAACCCCGACTGCGGGCTCAAGACCCGCGGCTACGAGGAGACCACCGAGAGCCTCCGGCACCTGGTCGAGGCCGCGCGCGCCGTCCGCGAGCAGGCGGCTCGGGAGGGGTCGGGTCTGCCGGTCGGCTGACGGGCGCGGGGCCGAGCGGGCGCCCGAAGATCGGGCGTCCGCGCGTCGGGATTCCCCTGGATTCGTGGGTGGGCGACGCTAGTCTGAGAACAGGGTGAAGATCTTCCGCACGGACCCTGATCATCGGCTCCTCATGGTGGGCGCGACCGGTGCGGGTGGGGATCCGATCCTGCACATCACGGATCAGCACGAGGGGACCTTCCGATGACGACGCCCGACGACGGCACGACCGCGCCCGACGGCACGACGCCGTCCGCGCAGCCGCCTGAGCACACTGCCCAGAGCTCGCCCCAGGACGAGCAGCGCACCGCAGACTATTCGTACGGCTCGTACGGCTCGTACGGTCAGGAGCCGACCCGGTCCGCCGGCGATCCGGCGGACCTCGGGCAGCAGGCACCCGCGGCTCCCGGGCAGCAGGGCTCCGCGTCCGCCGGGTCGCCGGCACCTGCCGCTCCCGTCGGCGCGGCGCCCGGGCAGGGCGCGCCCACGGCCCCCGGGCCGCAGGCGATGCCGACCTCCTCGTCATCGATGAGCACGGAGCAGGTGGTCGCGACCCTGAGGGGTGTCGGTCTGGAGAGCCCCCTCCGCTCGCTCGCGGTGGGCGGCGTCGCCTACGTCGGCGCGCTCCTCACCTCGCTGCTCGCGGTTCTGCTCACGGCGGCGGCGATGGCCGTGGGCGCCTCCGGCACAGGTGAGGTCGGCGACGAGCTGGATTCCGCGGGCATCGATCCCGAGGGCGCGCTGAGCGGGATCGCGATGATCGTGCGCATGCCGTTCCAGCTGGTCGCGATGGCATCCTTCGGCTCCTGGGGGACGCATGCGGAGTACGAGGGGGTCGCCCTGCGGGCCTCCGTGCGGCTGCTCCCGTTCGTCGTCACCCTCGTGATGGTGCTGCTGGCCTTCTACGGCGGTCGCCTCGTCCAGCGCGGGCGCACCACGGGGCTGCTCGGCATCTGGGTCAGCGCGCTGATCACGGGCATCGCCACCGCACTGGTCACGGTGCTCGCGGCCCTCATCCTCGCCCAGCCCGTCCCGATCGAGGAGGGCTTCTCGCTGCGCGTGCACGCCGCGGGCTTCGACGCGTTCTTCGGCTCGCTGGTGCTGATCACCCTCGCGATCGGGCTCGGCCGGATGAGCCGGCGCGCACGCTGGGCCTGGTGGCCGCTGGTCGCGGACCTGCCCGGCGCTGCGAAGCTCGCCGTCGTCCACGCGCTCGTCATCGGCATCGCGCTCGGGGTCCTCGGCGCCATCGGCACCACGATCCAGGCGCTCGCGGACGGGGAGCAGCCGCCGGTCTTCGTGTTCGTGCTCCTGCTGCCGCTGCTGGGCGGTCAGATGATCGCGGCGCTCACCGGGCTGCCGCTGCTGTCCTCGCTGACGGCGAAGGCGAACGCTCCCGACGTCCTCGGCGAGCTCCTGCCCTCCTCGAGCTTTACGGGCCGCGCCACGGTCTTCGACCTGCCCTGGTACGCGTGGCTGCTCACGATCCTGGTGGGGATCGGCGTGCTGCTGGTGGTCTCGCTGCCGTGGAACCACGGCCGGCGCATCGTGCCGGGGAACATCATCGCCCTCGTCGTCTCCTGGGCCGCGCTCCCCGTGGTCTACTTCGCCGGCGGGATCGTGCTGCTCGTGCTGGCGCGGGTCTCCGTGTCCTTCGGCGTGGAGGGCGGGTTCTTCGGCGGGGGCGAGCAGATGTCCGGCTCCGTCGGGCTCGCCTGGTGGACGCCCTTCCTCGCGCTGCTGGCCGGGGTGATCGTCGAGGTGCTCTCGCGGTTCTTCGCCCCGCTGCTGGTCCCGGTCCTGCCGCGCCGAGCGCTCTCGTGGTTCCGTCGTCCTCTGGCGCCTGCCGACGTCGTCGATTCCCAGAGCGCCGTCGGTGCTCCGGGGGCCGCCGCTCCCGGGAGCCCGGCGACGGGGACTGCCGACGGCACGGCGCCAGGCGCCAGCGCCGCCCCGACCGGCGCCCCGACGGGCGCCGCTGGCCTCGCCGCCGGTCCAGCGACCGGGCTCGCCGGCGGTGCCGCGGCCGGCGGCACCACCCCCGTGGACATGTCCGGATCGGCGTCGGGCACCCAGGAACGACGGCCGCTCTCGAAGAAGGCGCGCCGCCGCCTCATCGCCGGCTTCGCCGGAGCCGGCGCGATCTGCATCCTGGTCGTGGGGCTGGTCATCGCGTACAACGTGGTCTCCAGGACCGTCTACGCGCCGGAGAAGAGCGTGGACGCCTACCTCTCCGCACTGGAGGACGGCTCGGCCTCGCAGGCGTCCGAGCTGGCGCCTGCGAACGTGCCGACCGCTCAGCAGGTGCTGCTGACCGACGAGATCGCGGGCGCGGCGGCGCAGCGCCCGGACTCCCACGAGATCACGGGCACAGACCGCCAGGACGACGGATCTGCGCAGGTCACCGCGCGCATCACGCAGGACGGCGTCACCAGCGAGCAGACCTTCACGGTCGAGCGCGCGGGCCGCTCCGCCGTCGTGTTCCCGTCGTGGCGGCTGGGCGCCGTCGAGTACTCGACGCTCCGGCTCGTGGTCGACCAGGGCACGTCCACGATCCTCGTGAACGATCAGGAGGTCGACGTGTCCGGGCTGGATCTGTCGCCGGGCTTCGTGGACCTGCCGGCGCTGCCCGGGACGTACACCGTGTCGCTTCCCGCCGCTTCCGATCTGGTCACCGTGACGGACAGCGAGGTGCCGGTGCTCGTCGAGCCGAGCGGTGACGAGGACACCTACGCCAGCCCCTTCTACCAGCTCTCCGAGGCCGGTCAGAAGGAGGTCCAGAAGCAGGTGAACGCGAGGATCGACGAGTGCGCGACCAGCAAGGACGCCGCTCCCGAGGACTGCCCCTTCGAGGCGTACGTGTACGACGAGGTCGACGACTCCGGGTCGTGGAAGATCGAGGACTACCCCACGGTCACCGTCGAAGAGGAGGACGGCTGGTACTTCTCGACCGGGTACGAGGACGCCGGCTCCGCCGTCTACTCCTACAAGCAGGAGCCGTTCCTGGACGACGAGAAGCCGACCGACGAGACGAGCGACAGCTCGATCACGGTCTCGGGCGCGGTCTCCGTCGACGACGACGGGAAGCTCTCCGTCCAGTACAGCGAGTACTGAGCCCCTGCGGGCATTCGGTCCGTCGGCCCGTCGGTCCGTCGGCCCGTCGGTCCGTCGGCCCGTCGGTCCGGCGACCCCCGGCCTTCCCGCCCGACGATGACCAGGATCTATGACAGGAACGGGCCGTTCCCGTCATAGATCCTGGTCATCGTCGCGTGTTCCCGCGAGGCACGTGGGACCGTGGCCGGGGCCCGTGGCTCAGTGCGTGCCGTGCGCCGCGCACCGCGCGTACCCGCGCCGGATCCGTGCCGCCCTACGCCCCCGTGCGCATCCAGGCGTCTCCGCGCACGCGGACGCCGAGGGCGACGGCGCGGGCGACCATGAACAGCAGGTTCGTGGCGACCCAGAGGGCGGCCAGGCCCAGCGGTCCCGCCGGCGCCCAGAGCCAGACGACGATCGCACCGGGCATCACGGCGAGCATCGTGAGCATGCCGGCCCGGGCCAGGTAGGGGGCGTCGCCCGCGCCCATGAGGACGCCGTCGAGCACGAACACGTAGCCGGCGACGGGCTGGGCGACGACCAGCACCCACAGCGCCGCGCGCAGGCTCTCCTGCACGGCCGGGTCGGGGCTGAACCAGGAGGGCACCACGTAGCTCGCCGCGAGCAGCACCACGCCGACCACGGCTCCGCCGCCCACGCCCCACCGGGTGAGTCGGCTGGTCACGGCGTGGACCGTCGTGGTGTGGGCCGCCCCCAGGTGCCGGCCGGTGAGGGCCTGCCCCGCGATCGCCAGGGCGTCGAGCGCGAGGGAGAGCAGCGTGAACACGGTGGTGGCGAGCTGGTGCGCGGCCAGCTGCACCGCGCCGAGCCGCGCGGCGACGAGCACGGTGACGAGGGTGACGATCCGCAGGCTCAGGGTCCGCACGAGCATCGGGAACGATTCGCGACCGGTCGCGGCGACCGAGCCCAGGTGCGGCCGCAGCGCCACGCCCTCGCGCCGCGCATGGCGCACGACCACGCCCAGCAGGACGCCTGCCATCAGCCACTGGCAGATCACGGTGCCCGTCGCGCTTCCGGCGATCCCCATGCCGAGGCCGAAGATCAGCGCGGCGTTCAGGGGGATGTTCAGCAGTGCTCCGCCCACGGCCACGAGGAGTGGGAGGCGCGCGTCCTGGAGTCCTCGGATCAGCCCGGTGGTCGCCTGCACGGAGAGCATCGCGGGCAGGCCGAGCGCGGAGATCCGCAGGTAGACGGCGGCCTCGGCGGTGACGTCGGTCCCCGCCCCGAAGAGCGGGAGCAGCACGCCGCCGCCCGCGACCAGCAGGAGCAGGCAGCCCGCGCCGATCATGAGCGCGAGCCAGGCGGCGTCGACCCCGCGGGCGATGGCCTCGCGCATGCGCCCGGCGCCGACGGCCCGGGCGACCGCCGCGGTCGTCGAGTAGGCGAGGAACACGGAGAGGCCGACGACCGTCGTCAGCACCGTCGAGGCGAGTCCGAGCCCGGCCAGTGAGGTCGTCGAGACGCGCGCGATGAACGCGGAGTCGGTGATGACGAAGAGCGGCTCGGCGACGAGCGCGCCGAGCGACGGCAGCGCGAGGCGCAGGATCTCGCGGTCGACGGAGCGCCGCGCCGCCGCGGGGGAGGCGTCGGCCGGGCGCGCGGGGGAGGAGTCGGGGGGAAGATCGGGCGAGGGGTCGGGCACGGATCCATCGTGCCAGGGGCCGGGCGGCCGACGGGCGGGGCACGGATCACACCCGATGCTCCGACCTTCGGCTGATGCTCGCGATGTCCGGACTGTGGTCGAATGCCCGAGGATGGCCGCGCTGCGTCGGCCGAGTCCGCACGCCCCGCTCGACCGTCCCGGCCCATCGGCCCAGGAGACTCATGAACCGTCTGGCCAAGCTCAGCCTGAACAATCGTCCGTTCATCGCTCTGGTCTGCATCGCCGTCTCGATCATCGGGATCTTCGCGATGACGACCATGCGCCAGGAGCTGATCCCCTCCGTCTCGCTCCCGCAGATCCAGGTGATGACCACCTCGCCGGGGGCCTCCTCGGAGCAGGTGCAGAAGCAGATCAGCAAACCCATCGAGCAGGCTGTCACGGGCATCGAGGACGTCGAGAAGACCTCCTCGTCCTCGCAGGCGGGCGTCTCGGTGGTGACCGTCGAGCTCACCTACGGCACGGACACCGCGCGCGCGACCAACCAGGTCGACGCGGCCGTCGGCCGCATCGACGACCAGCTGCCCGAGGGCGCGGACCCGCAGGTCATCTCCGGCGGCACGAGCGACCTCCCGGCCGTGGTGCTGTCTGTCTCCTCCGATCTGGACCCGTCCGAGCTCGCCGACCGCCTCGACACGAGCGTCACCCCGGAGCTCGAGCGCGTGGACGGCGTCTCCTCCGTCGCGGTGATCGGCGCGCCCGAGAAGATCGTGCGCATCACGCCCGACGAGGACGAGATGGAGAAGCGCGGCCTCACCGACGACGACATCTCCACGGCGCTCGATGCGAACGGCCTCTCCCTGCCCGGCGGCAGCGTGACCGACAAGAAGCAGAGCATCGACGTGGTCATCGGCCAGGAGATGACCAGCATCGACGACCTCAAGGGCATGGTCGTCATGCCCGGTTCGCAGGGCGGGTCGTCCGGCTCGTCCGACTCCTCCGGTGCCTCCGGCGGATCGGCCGACGGGTCGAGCGGCGGCGGGACCGGCGGCGACGCCGCAGGCCAGCAGGGCCAGACCGGTCAGTCGGGCCAGACGGGCCAGCAGGGCCAGACGGGCGCCGACCAGGGCGCCGCGACGGACCAGGGCCAGTCGGGCCAGCAGGGCCAGACCGGCCAGCAGGGCCAGACCGGCCAGCAGGGTCAGCAGGGCCAGGCGGGCCAGCAGGGACAGTCCGGCCAGCAGGAGGTCAGCACCCTGGGCGACGTCGCGAAGGTCGAGGAGACCACCGAGGACCCGACCTCGATCTCCCGCACCAACGGCCGTCAGTCGCTGGTGATGATGGTGACCGCGACGTCCGACGGCAACGTCGTGGACATCTCCAAGGACGTCTCCTCCACGCTCGACAGCACTCTCACCGAGGTCGGCGGCGACGCGAAGAGCGACGTGGTCTTCGACCAGGCGCCGTTCATCCGCGAGTCGATCGTCTCCCTCGCGGAGGAGGGCCTGCTGGGCCTGGTCATGGCCGTCGGCGTGATCCTGCTGTTCCTGCGCCGCCTGCGCCCCACCCTCGTCACCGCGATCTCGATCCCGACGTCGCTGCTGATCGCGTTCATCGGCATGCTCGTCACGGGCTACACGCTGAACATGCTGACCCTGGCGGCGCTCACGATCTCCATCGGCCGCGTGGTCGACGACTCGATCGTGGTCATCGAGAACATCACCAGGCACCTGGCCTACGGCAAGACCCGCAGACGCGCCATCCTGGACGCCGTCAAGGAGGTCGCGGGCGCGATCACCGCCTCGACGCTCGCGACCGTGGTGGTGTTCCTGCCGATCGCGATCGTCGCCGGCATGGCCGGGGAGCTGTTCCGACCGTTCGCCCTCACCGTCGCGATCGCGATGCTCAGCTCGCTGCTGGTCGCGCTCACGATCGTGCCGGTGCTCGCGTACTGGTTCCTGCGCCCGCCCAAGAAGCAGCCGGTGCCGGACGATCCGGACGACGAGGTGCAGGTCGCGAAGGTGCGCGAGGCCGCCGAGGCGCGCGAGGAGCGCACCTGGCTGCACCGCCTCTACGCGCCTGTGCTGCGCCTGACCCTGAACTCGCTGCCGCGGCGCCTGATCACGGTCGTCGTCGCGATCGTGGTGCTCGTGGGCACCGTGTTCCTCACGCCCCTTCTGAAGGTGAACTTCCTGGGCGACACCGGGCAGAACATCGCCTCGATCACCCAGACCCTGCCCGCCGGGACGAGCCTCGAGGACTCCTCGAAGAAGGCGAAGGACTCCGAGAAGGCCCTCATGGACCTCGACGGCGTCGAGACCGTGCAGACCACGATCGGCTCCGGCGGCGACGGCGGCTTCAGCGCCGGCGGAGGCGGCGGGGAGAACGAGGTCAGCTTCTCGATCACCACCGACGCCGACTCCGACCAGCAGGCGCTGCAGACGAAGATGGTCCGCACCCTGCAGGACCTCCCGGATCCCGGGGACGTCGAGGCGGCGGACATGACCTCGGCGACCGGCTCGAGCACCGTGGACATCCAGATCACGGGGCCCACGGCCAAGGACCGCAAGGCGGCGAACGACGCCATCCTCGACCAGCTCGACCCGGCGCCCAGCGGCGTCAAGGAGGTCACGAGCGACCTCGAGGGGGACCAGCCCACCGCCGTGGTGACCGTCGACCGCAAGAAGGCGGCCGAGAAGGGCCTCACCGAGCAGGCCGTCGTCGGCCTGGTCGCCCAGAAGATGAACCCCGGCTCCGTCGGCACCATCACCCTGGACGACGAGGACCTCGACATCTACGTCGAGCAGAAGGACGACGTCACCACCCTGAAGAAGCTCAAGGACCTCGACCTCGCCGAGGGCCTGCCGCTCACCGACGTCGCGAAGGTCAGCCAGGAGGAGTCCCGGCCGTCGATCGCGACCCAGGACAACGTCGAGACCGTCACCGTCTCCCTCGCCCCCACCTCGAGCGACAACGTCGGCGCGGTCTCCCAGGCGGCGCAGAAGGCGATCGACGACGCGGATCTGCCCAGCGGCGTGAAGGCATCGCTCGGCGGCTCCGCCTCGGACATCGACGAGACGTTCGGCCAGCTGGGCATCGCGATGCTCGCGGCGATCCTGCTGGTGTACGTGCTGCTGGTGTGGATCTTCAAGTCCCTCGTCCAGCCGCTCGTGCTGCTGGTGTCGATCCCGTTCGCGGCGACCGGCGCGCTGGGCCTGCTGGTCCTCACCGGCGTCCCGCTGGGGCTGCCCTCGATGATCGGCCTGCTGATGCTGGTCGGCATCGTGGTCACCAACGCGATCGTCCTCATCGACCTGGTCAACCAGTACCGACGCGGGGGCATGGCCCTGGACGAGGCGATCCACATGGGCGCCGCCAAGCGTCTGCGCCCGATCCTCATGACCGCGGCGGCGACGATCTTCGCGCTGCTGCCGATGGCCTTCGGCATCACCGGCAAGGGCGGCTTCATCTCCCAGCCGCTGGCCGTGGTCGTGATCGGCGGCCTGGTCACCTCGACCCTGCTCACCCTGGTGATCGTGCCGGTGCTCTACCGGCTCACCGAGGGGCCGGGCGAGCGTCGCCGCCTGCGTCGCGAGGCCGCCGAGCGCGACCGCCGCGAGGCAGCGGAGCGCGAGGCCCAGGCCAAGCGCGAGGCGCAATCCAAGGAGCTCGGCGAGCGGGCTGCCGCCGCGGCGGCTGCGCCCGCGGCGACGGAAGCGGCGTCGGGCGCGTCCGCCCCTGCGGCCGGCGCGGAGGATCCGACGGACCATGCGGCCGCTGCACAGGATCCGGCGGACGCATCGTCGACGAATGGTGGCCCTGCGGCGGTGGGGGAATCGGCCTCCGCGCCGGTCTCCCCGGCCTCACCTGCCGAGGCACCCGCTGATTCGTCGCCCGCGGACACGGCCAGCGGCACGTCGTCCGCGGAGGCTCCCGCCAGTGACTCGCCGAGCACCGACGGCTCCGCCGGTTCCGATGCCTCGGCCAACTCGCACCGGGCTCCCGGCCCCGCGCACACGGCTCCCGCGGGGGAGAGCGGTGCGCACGCCGCCGGCCGCGGCGACGCCGGCGAGGGGCGCACGGGGTCCGGGTCGGCCGGAGCCCGACGCACGTCGGGTCGCGGTGGTCCGCTGCGCAGGATCCGGAACCGCTTCCGCCGCTGAGCGCGAGAGGTCCGTCCCACCGCGGGGCGGGTACCGATCGACTGCTGCGGATGCGGCCGTGTCGGCGAACGGCGTGGGCGGGCTGTCTCTGCCACATGTGGCAGACACAGCCCGCCCACGCCGTTCCACGACGCCGCTGCCCTCGCACGCGTCACACCGGCAGGGCCCTGCGATGCAGACGGCGCTGGAGAAGCGTCATGAGCACGGCAGAGGTCCTGTCCCAGGTGAGGAACACCTGCTCCCAGGTCAGCCGCGTGACTTTGTAGCCGAGGGCGGCGAGGGCCAGGTCGCGCCGACGGTCCTCGCGGGACTGCTCAGGGTCGTCGTGGAACCGTCTGCTGTCGCACTCGATCACCCAATTCGTGCCGATGAGGATGTCGACGCGTATGCCGGGCAGCACGCGCACCTGCGTGCGGACGGGCACACGGCGCTGCTCGAGCCACCAGCGCACAGCCGTCTCGGTGCCGGACTGGGCGTCCGAGCGAACCCGACCCAGGGACGTGCGCTTCCTGCGGGGGAGTCCGGCCAGCAGGTCGTCGAGCTGTCGCCGGCTGAGCACGTCCTTGTTGAGCGCGGACTCGATGAGGATGGCGATGTCGAGGGTCGTCAGGCATCTGGCCGCGTGCTCGAGCGTGAGTGTGATGTCAGGGACCGGGTCGTCGTCCGGCCAGGTGCGCAGGCTGGGCCGGTGCAGGATCAGCGGCTCCAGCGGGCGCCGGGGTTCGCCGGGCCCGGGCTGCGGAGGTGGGGCGAGTCGCCCGGTCCTCGGATCGATCCTGCGGCGGATCTGCATCAGCATCGGCGGCGGTGAGGGAGCCGACGTGACCCGCGGGCAGAACGCATGGACGCCGTGCCCGACGGGGACCCAGAGGCCATGCAGCGCCGCCGCGTCCAGGCAGGTGGGACGCATGTCCATCTCGAGCAGCGCGACGAGGTCGTCCGGTGCCTCGGGTGTCACGTACCACTGGCCTGCGGAGCGCATGGCGCCGTCGCGCAGCAGCCGACGCCGGACGTTCGGGTCGGGCTCGATGCTCGAGAGCCGGGACTTGCGGATGACTCCGGGGATCTTCATGGGGCGATGCCACCAGCAGCGTCCCGGGTGCGGGGGTGGGACAGCCCGGATGTGGACGAAGCGGGTATGGGGAGGACCGACGGCCAGCGGCGCGAGCAGCCGCACAGCCGCACGGCCGCACGGCCGCACAGTCGCACACCGGGTTCATCCGGGGTGCGCCTCATCGCATTGCTGTCACCGACCGGTATATACGGGACATCTCTGCCATATACGGCAGAGATGTCCCGTATACGCCGCTCCATGACGTTTGCCGACCATGCTGGGCGCCGACCGTGCTGGGCGCCGACCGTGCTGGGCGCCGACCATGCCGGGTGCCGACTGTGCTGGGCGCAGGCCATGACGGCCCCAGCCAGGAGGAGTGGGCCCTCACGCGGGGCCACCACCGGTCAGATCGCGATGCCCATCCGTCCGAAGGCGTTGCGGAAGATGGTGAGGTCGTCCAGGCCCGGCAGCTTCTGGATCTTCTTGTCGAGGGCGTCGAGCTCCTCGCCGCGGCCGCCGAAGAGATGGCCCATGACGTGCACGACCTCGTCGTCGCTCATGACGCCGGAGCCGACGGGCCGCCACGCCTTCGAGAGCGCGAGGCGGGTGGCCAGGCGTGCCTTCTTGGAGGCCTCGAGGCGCTCGCGGCCCTGCGTCGTGTAGAAGGCGACGTGCCGGGTCTCCTGCTGGGCGATGCGCTTGAGCAGGGGGCTGAGGGCCGGGTGGTCGGTCATCGCGGAGAGTCGGCGGTAGGCGGCGACGGCCGAGAGCTCGTTCGCGGCGCCCCATGTCATGTGCACCGCGACGAAGTCGGTGCCCGCGAGGTTGGAGAGTGCGGACTGCTTGAGGGGGCTGAGCGCCTGGGTCCAGCCCAGCTTGACGCGCTTGGACTTCAGCTCGTCGTAGTCGACGACGATGCCGTGGCGCTGGAGGACGGCGGCGAGGGCCTCGCCGTGCCAGAACTCCTCGCGGTTCCACACGGTCATGAAGCCGCCGGTGGCGTGCTCGCGCCGCGAGGGCGTGACCAGCATGTCCCGCAGGTAGCAGGAGGTGTGGTACTCGACGTCGCACATGTAGCGCAGGGAGCGCAGGGTGGGCTCGTCCAGCGGCTGGGTCTCGAAGGTGTCGAAGTCGAGGTCGTCCCAGCCGACGGGCTCGGAGGTCTCCGCGAACTTCTCAAGGTCGAATGCCATCGGCTCCTCCGTCCGCTCGTCCGACGCCCTGCTGCACGATCCCGGCGCCCTTCTGCGCCACGGCACCGCCCGCGTGGGCGACGGCCCCGCCCGCCTGTGCCATGACGCCGCCCGTCTGTGCCATGACGCCGCCCGCGTGCGCGACGACGCCGCCGGCACGTCCGACCCCGCGACGGATCGCGCGGGCCGGCCCGAGCAGACCGTGCAGGTCGGGCCCGGGGAGCAGGCGCGTGATCTCGAAGCGGGCCGAGCGCAGGGCGGCGCGGTCGGAGGCGCGCCGGAAGATGCTGGGAAGCGCCGTCTCCTCGTCCGGCAGATGCTGACCGGCCGGGCGCATCGGGTCGCCGCCGACGGCGAGGACCGCGCGGGCGGCGATCGCCTCGCCGCGCGAGCGCGTGATCCGGGCGATCGCCTCGAGGCGGAAGAACTCCATGGTGCGGGTGCGCCGGGCGAGCAGCTCGCCGAGCACGCGGCCCGCCTCGGGAACCTGCGTGGCGCGGGGGAGGAGGGCGTCGACGGCCGCCCGCAGTCCGCCCTCCTGGATCGCCATGCGCGCCATGTGTCCGGCGGTGACCTTTTCGCCGGCCAGCCAGGTCCAGCCCGGGCCGACGATCGGCAGCGCCCGCTCGACGTACGCGTGGCGCAGTGCGGCGGCGGCGTTCGGGAGATGCGGGTGCGGGAGACGCGGATGCGGGAGGTGGGGCCGCTCGACGTCGTGCCCGCCGCCGGGCAGGGCCTCGACGATCTCCTGGAGGGCGTGGGCCCACCAGTGGCGCTCCCACAGCCAGCTGCCGAGGAACGCGGTGATGCGGGCCTCGTTCGCCGTCCACGAGCTGTACATCGTGCGGGTCTCGGTGAGGGCGGTCGACTCCAGGGAGTGGAGGAACGCCAGGTCGCGCCGCAGATCCTCGAGGTCGTGGGCCTCGATGCCGTGAGGGTCCGCGGTGAGGTCCCGGGCGGCGCGCGCGATCTCCTCGGCGTCGACGTCGATCTTCCCGGGCACCTCGATCGTGTAGGCGCTGACGTCGAAGGACGTGCGCATGACGGGGGCGACGGAGCCGTCGGAGAAGACGCGCGTGCCCTCGCGCGGCGCGTCGTCGTGATAGGCGACGGGGCGCGGCGTCGGGCGTGGGGTGCGGCTCCGGGGGGTGGAGCCGCGCCGTGCGGGAGCGCTCACGGGTGCTGGAACCTCCTGGCGCGCGAGGGGATGGGCCGCGGAAGCATCGGTTGTCGCCGGAACGTCCGGGACGCCGTCGCTGCGGACTGCGGCGGTCGGGCCCGGGCTCCACGAGGGAGCGGATGCCCGTCCATCCTAGTGACGCCCGGGTGCTCGTGGGAATCCGGGGCGCCGCTGTGAGCGGGTCCACGTCGGGGCGGGGGCCGCGCGGAGAGGCCCGTCGCCGCCTCGAGCGGCCGACGGGTTGCGCGGGGTGTCCCGGCTCCGCCTGAACATCCCATGACGAGGGCCGATGCGCCACATCGTCCCGCACCAGCAGAACCGGACGAAACGGACACGCGACGGGAGGTGTCGCGCATCCCGCCCGGGCGTCCCGCCGGCTCCCTTCCCGACAAGACCCTCGGACGCGCTCCTTGGTAAGTTGCCCCCATGACCGCTCCCCGCTCCGCGTCCTCCGGGACCGGGACGGCGCACCCTGGTGACGGTGCGGGCGGGCGCGTCCCCGATCTCGCGGCGGTGCCGGTGCAGGTGCCCTCGATGGCCCGTCTGCGCGAGGCGCTGCGGGGCCCCGAGACTCCGCTGCCGCCGCCCCGCGGGGTCCGCGAGGCGGCCGTCCGCGTGCGCGATCTCGTCCACGCCGAGCGCTTCGCCGAGGCTCTGTACGTCGCCGAGCGGTTCCGCAGCGTTCCCGCCCCGCCGTCCGAGCGGCTGGAGCTGCTGAGGGCCCAGCTCACCGCCGCCCTCGCCGCGCACGACGAGCGAGGGGCGCACGGCGAGCGAGGGGCGCACGACGGGCGAGGGGCGCACGAGGGCCGCGCCGGGCAGGGCGACCTCGCTGCCCACGACGACCGCGCCGGACAGGGTCCGACGAGCCCGCAGGACCTGGTCGCCCTGCAGGAGCTGGTGCGCGACATGGTCCGGACCATCGAGGACGCCGGCGCCCCCGAGCAGGCCTCCGCGACCCTCGAGGTGCTCGGGGCCCACCTGCGTCGCCTGGCCGCCGCGCCGTCGGACTCCTCAGCCTCCGCCACCGCCGCCTCGGCGGCCGCACCCGCGGGCGCGAGCGCCCACGGTCGGCATCGCCGTCGGCGCGATGGCGACGCGATCCCGCCCGGTCTGCTCGCGGTCGTCGGCTGCCTCGAGCTGCCGAGGCCCGGCGCCGTCGATGTCGAGCAGCGCGCCCTGCGCGAGGCCCTCGTCGCCCTCCCGGAGCTGCAGGTGGCGCTCGTGGACGACCCGGGGCCGCTGCTCGCCGTGCGCTACGCGCAGGACCTCGAGGCGATCGGCTGGCTGCCTGAGGCGACGCGCCTCGCGCTCGACGTCCTCGACGAGGCCTCCCGGCTCGAGGCCCGCGAGGGCGGCTTCGCCGATGCCGCGCGCGTGGTGGTCTCCGCGCACGCCGTGCTCGCCCGGACGCTGCTCGAGGAGAACCCGCTGGCGGCCGTCGGCCACGCGCTCGCCGCTCTCGAGGGCCTGCGCGAGGTCGAGGACCCGCCCCTGCGCGTCGGCCTCATCACCGAGCTGCTGCGCGCGCTCGTGCGCTGCGACCTGCAGGATCAGGCGACGTTCACCGCCGGGCGACTGGCCTCCCTCACCCGCACCCTCCCGCACGACGAGCAGCGGATCGAGCCGCTGCTCGCGGTCGGTGCGCAGCGCGTCGCCGCGCGCCGGTACGACGGGGCCATGGTCGCCCTCGGCGAGGTGCAGTCCCTGAGCGCGCAGCTGCGCGATCGCCGCTCGCGCCTCGAGGCGACGCGCCTGCTCGCCCGGCTGCACCACGAGCAGGGGCAGGGCCTCGAGGCGCTCGACCAGCTCCGTCTCGCGGCCGCGGATGCCCGCTGGGTCGCCGACGATCTCTTCACCCCGCTCGCCGAGCGGCCCCGTTTCATCCGCGCCGAGCTCGACGCGGAGGCCCTCGTGCTGCGCCACGCCCTGGATCTGGGCAGGCCGGCTGAGGCAGCCGCCGCGTCCCGCGAGGTCGTCCGCCGCGTCCGCTCCGAGCGCGGCACGGGCAGCCTTCCCGACGCGCTGCTCTGGGATCACGAGGCCGACGCCCGCATCGGCGCGATGATCGCCGAGGGCCTGCGCGCCGCCGCCGAGCTCAGGGCCGTCGGTGCCGCGGACGCCGGGGACGCCGCGGGTGCCGGGAACGCCGCGGATGCCGCAGGCGCGGCGGATGCCGGGGACGCCGGGTCGCCCGGCGGGACCGGTGGGACCAGCGGAACGCGCGTTGCCGGCGGGTCCGGCGGGGCCGGACGGATCGGCAGGGGCCACCAGACCGACGGCGCCCGCGGGGCGGGAGCGAAGGCCCGCACCCCGTACGAGAAGGCCCGGCGCGAGGCGATGGCGACCCTGGAGCGGGTGCCGGAGGGCCATGAGACGCGCGCCTCCTACTGGGGCGCCTACCTCGAGGACCGCCACGCCGCGATGCTCGCCGCCCGCGGCGAGCGCTCACGGGCGCTGAAGGCCGCACGCCGCGCCGAGCGCGCCTGGCGCCAGCTGGGCCGCGAGGACGAGGCGGTGCGGATCGCGGAGGAGATCGCCCACTGGTCCTCGGGCGGAGCGCCCCGGCACGCGGGCCCCTCACTCCCCACAGACCCTCACTGATCGGCCGACGGACAGTCGCCGTCCCGGTCCCGGACCCCGCGGAACCCGACTCCTCGGACCGTGGGACACCGACCGGTCGGCCCGCCGGAACGGGGCTCGACGGACCCTCGGAACCGGGCTCGACGGACCGTCGGACCCGGGGCGTAGCGTGAGGGACATGAACGCCATCGACATCCTCATCGACGCCGCGGCCCGCCCGGCGGACGCCGTCGACGCACTGCGACCCACCCTCACTCCCGAGCTGCTCGTCCAGCACCCGGGCGGACATCCGAACTCCATCGCCTGGCTGCTGTGGCACACGGGGCGCGAGATCGACGTGCAGCTCGCGGACCTCTCCGGCGAGCAGGAGGTCTGGCGCAGCGGAGGCTTCCGCGAGCGCTTCGGTCTCGGCGAGCTCGGCGATGCCGTCGGCTACGGCCAGAGCGCCGACCAGGCCCACTCCGTCGTCGTCACCGACGGCGCCCTGCTCGCCGAGTACGTGCGCGCCGCGACCGACGCGCTCATCGCCTACCTGCGCACCCTTTCCGAGGACGAGCTCGGCGCCGTCATCGACGATGCCTGGGACCCGCCGGTCACGCGCGGCGCGCGGCTGGTGAGCGTCATCGACGACGCCGCCCAGCACGTGGGCCAGGCCGCCTACGCGGCGGGCATCCCCCGCACCTGACCCGCCGGTGGTCGGTAGACCCCACCGCGGGTCGCTCGACCCGCGGGCGCCTCAGGTGCCCGCGGGCCGGTGGTCGGCTCAGTGCACCCCGGCCATGCCGCGGGTGACGGGCTTCGCGATCGCGAGCATGATCAGGCCGACAGCGATGGTGACCAGGCCGGTGATGCCGAAGTAGGCGACCTCGTGGTCCACCGAGTACAGCGTGGACAGCGAGCCGGACAGGGCGGTGCCGAGCGCGACGGCCAGGTTGTACAGCGCCATCATCATCACCGGGAACGCGGCGGGCGCGAGCCGGGTCGCGAGGGAGAGGCCGACGGGCGAGATCGAGAGCTCGCCGAACGTCGCGACCAGCAGGATCAGCGCGACCCACAGCACCGGCACGCCCGCGACAGGCGCCATCGGCACGAACAGCAGGAAGGCGACGCCGACCAGCAGGATGCCGATCGCGAACTTCACCGGTGTCCCGGGCTGGCGGCGGCCGAGCTTCGTCCACAGCGCGGCGAACACGGGCGCGAGCAGCAGGATGAACAGCGGGTTGAAGGACTGCGGCCAGGAGATCGGCATCTCCCAGCCGAAGATGCTGCGGTTCAGCCGCTCGTCGGCGTAGACGACGAGCACCGTGAACTGCTGCTGGAAGAGCGCGAAGAACGCGGCGGTGCCGATGAACATCGGGATGAAGGCGAGGACGCGCGAGCGCTCGGTCGCGGTGATCTTGGAGCTGGTCAGCATGATCGCGAAGATGATGATCGCGGCGACCACGGAGATCCCCACCACGATGTTCGCGAGGTTGCCGGGGTTGATCACGCCGGCGAGCACCAGGATCACGACGAGCAGCACGGCGACCACGGCGATGACGCCCCACAGGACGAACCGGGAGCGGGGAAGCGGGTCGGGCACGCGGTTCGCGTTCGCGGGCAGGGAGTCGCGGGTGAGGACGTACCAGACCAGGCCGACGGCCATGCCCACCGCGGCGGCGCCGAAGCCCAGGTGGAAGCCCCAGTTCTGCTGGAGGAAGCCGGTCACGAGCGGTCCGAGCAGGCCGCCGATGTTCACGCCCATGTAGTAGAGCGAGAAGCCGGCGTCGCGCTTGGGGTCGTCGACCGCGTAGAGCGAGCCGACGAGCGTCGCGGCGGTGGCCTTGAGTCCGCCGGAGCCGATCGCGACGCACAGGAGGCCCGTGACCAGGCCCGGGACTCCCGGAAGCAGCGCCAGGGAGATGTGGCCGAGCATGATCAGGACGGCGCTCGCGAACAGGGTGCGCTGCGGGCCGATGAGCCGGTCGGAGACCAGCGCGCCGACGATGCAGAACACGTACACGGCGCCGCCGTAGGCCCCGACGATCGAGGTCGCGACGCCCTGGTCGATCCCGAGACCGCCCTGGGTCATCGCGAAGTACATGTAGATCGCGAGGATCCCCTGCATGCCGTAGAAGCTGAACCGCTCCCACATCTCGAGGCTGAACAGGTTCATCAGCGGCCAGGGCTGTCCGAAGAACGTGCGGCCCCCGTGGTGCGGGGCGGCGGGATCGCCGGATGCTGCGGAGGGGACCGCCTCGGTGCGGTCCGGGGGCTGGGTGGCATTCACGGGCCGCCATCGTGCCGCCGCTGCGCGCCGGGCACAAACCCGTGCGCGCTCCTCGTGACCTAGCAGACGCCGCGGTCCGTGCTCGTCCATTCGCTCAGAGAGGGGCCGATCAGGCGGGCCGACGGGCTCGGCAGGAGGGTGTCCGCGCTGATCAGACCGCCGAAGTAGGGGGCGCGGGGTGACTCGCGGAGGGTCGGCGAGTCGGTCCCGAGGGCGGTGCGCACGAATGCGGCGAGGGGCATCCGCTCGGGCCCGGCGATCTCGAGGTCGCCGCCGAGGGTCGTGGTGACTCCGTCGGCCCCGAGGATCCGGGCGACGAGTCGGGCGAGGTGCGCGGCGACCGCGTCGCCGGCGATCGGCTGGACCTGGATCGCCGGGAGCAGGATCGCGGGGCGCGTCCCGTCCGGCTCGTCCGTGCGCTCGGTGTGCTCCGTGCGCTCCGTGCGCTCCGACGCCTCGGCGATGCCGCGCGCGAACTCGAAGAACTGGGTGGCGTGCAGGATCGTCCAGGGGATCCCGCCGTCCCGGACGATCTGCTCCATGCCGGCCTTGGCGCGGTAGAAGGGCACGTCGGGCGCGCGGTCGGCCCCGACGATCGAGAGCGAGAGGTGGCGGCGCACTCCCACGGCGCGCTCGGCCTCCAGCAGGTGGCGGATCCCGGTCGTGAAGAAGGCCTCGAGGACCTCGGGCGCGAAGGACCGTGGCTTCGAGGTGTCGACCACGATGTCCGCGCCGCGCAGGGCCTTCTCGAGGCCCTCGCCGGTCACGGTGTCCACGCCCGTGGAGGGCGAGGCGACGACCACCTCGTGGCCCTCCGCCTCGAGCAGCCGCACGAGCTTCGCGCCGATCGTGCCCGTGCCGCCCACGACGACCACGCGGGCGGACGCGGACCCGTGAGCGGCGGCGGACCCGTGGGCGGTCGCGGTCGTGGTTGCGGCGGTGGGCGCGGGCCCGCCGGGCTGCTCGGAGCGTGCGGAACCTGCCATCGGAAGGGGCCTCCTGGAACGCGACGGGGCACGAGGAGCGCGGATCGCTCCGCACCCATCGTGCCCCGTGGTCGTCACCGATGGGCCCTCGGCCCGTAAGCGGTGTCGAAACCCTGTCGAGCCGGTGCCGAGCCGGTGCCGATCGGACCGTGCGTCGTGCGGCCCGTCGGTCGTTCAGCCCGTGCGCCGTGCGCGCGTCTCAGGCGCGCGCGGAGCGCCTGCCCGAACGCCGGCCCACGAAGAGGTGGTCCAGGGAGAGGCGGCCGGAGCCGGTCGCGGCCAGCGCCAGCGCGCCGGCGCCGAGGCCGCCCACGAGCTCCCAGCCG
Organism: Brachybacterium kimchii; assembly: GCF_023373525.1. NCBI lineage: Bacteria > Bacillati > Actinomycetota > Actinomycetes > Micrococcales > Dermabacteraceae > Brachybacterium > Brachybacterium kimchii. The sequence goes on along the minus strand of NZ_CP097218.1, from coordinate 2,697,388 downwards.
CCGCCGTCGACGAAGACGCCCGAGCCCACGTGGACCAGCAGGGCCGCGACGAGCATGTCGATCGCGAGCAGGATCCCGACCCACGGCGTGAGCACGCCGAGGATGAGGGCGATGCCGCCGGCGAGCTCGAGGATCGCCACGACCGGGGCGGCGAGCTCGGGCATGGGAACGCCCATGCCCGCGAAGTTCTGCGCGGTCGCGTCCAGTCCCCACTCGGAGATCTTCTGGATGCCGTGGGCCGTGAAGACGACGCCCAGGACGATGCGGGCGACGAGCAGGCCGAGGTCGCGGGTGGTCGAGTGGCGCTGTGCGGTGGCGGTGGCCATGAGGGGTCCTTCCGTCGGATGCGGGGGTCGACCCGGGCCCGCGCCCGCCACGGCGAGCGTCCGGCATCGGGCGGTGGCCGCCCACGGTAGTGGAAAGATCAAAGAGTTGGGAAGGGGGCGTGCGACTCCACACGCGGTCCGCGTGGATCCACAGCCCCGTCGGGCGGCGTCGGCCCTCTTCCCTAGACTGTCCCGGTGACCCAGAACGACGCCTTCGAACCCGGCCCCGATCGCGGACTCGAGCGGACCCCGCCGCAGGACCTCGCCGCCGAGCGCGGCGTGCTGGGCGGGATGATGCTGTCCAAGGACGCGATCGCCGACGTCGTCGAGAAGGCCCGCGGCTCGGACTTCTACCGCCCCGCGCACGAGGTCATCTTCGACGCGATCACCGACCTCTACTCGCGCGGCGAGCCCGCCGACCTGGTCACCGTCTCCGACGAGCTCACCAAGCGCGGCGAGCTGCAGCGCGTGGGCGGCGGCGCCTACCTCGCCGACCTCATCGACATGGTCCCCACCGCCGCGAACGCCGGCTTCTACGCGGACATCGTCGTCGAGCGCGCGACCCTGCGCCGCCTCGTCGAGGCCGGCACCCGCATCGTCCAGCTCGGCTACGCGGCCGACGGCGGCGAGGTCGAGGAGGTCATCAACGAGGCGCAGGCACAGGTCTACGCGGTCACCGAGCGCGGTCAGAGCGAGGACTTCCTGCCGCTGTCCGAGGTCATCGGCGGCACCATCGACGTCATCGAGGCCACGCAGAACCGCGGCGGCCAGGTCACCGGCATCCCCACGGGGTTCTCCGAGTTCGACGAGATCACGCAGGGCCTGCACCCCGGGCAGATGATCATCTTCGCCGGCCGCCCCGCGATGGGCAAGACGACGCTGGGCATGGACGTGCTCCGCTCGGCGTCGATCCACAACGGCCAGACCAGCGTCATCTTCTCCCTGGAGATGGACAAGACCGAGATCACCATGCGTCTGCTCTCGGCCGAGGCGCAGGTGCCGATGGGCAAGATGCGCGACGGCTCGATGGACGACCGCGACTGGCAGGCGATGGCGCGCGCCATGAGCCGCATCGGCAACGCGCCGCTGTTCATGGACGACTCCGCGAACATGTCGCTCATGGAGATCCGCGCGAAGTGCCGCCGGCTCAAGCAGAAGCACGACCTCAAGCTCGTGGTCATCGACTACCTGCAGCTCATGAGCTCCGGCAAGCGCGTGGAGTCGCGGCAGCAGGAGGTCAGCGAGTTCTCCCGTGCGCTCAAGCTGCTGGCCAAGGAGCTCGAGGTCCCGGTGATCGCGATCTCCCAGCTGAACCGCGGCAGCGAGCAGCGCCAGGACAAGAAGCCGATGATGAGCGACCTGCGCGAGTCCGGCTCGATCGAGCAGGACGCCGACCTGATCGTGCTCATCCACCGCGAGGACTACTACGAGAAGGAGTCCCAGCGCGCCGGCGAGGCCGACCTCATCCTCGCCAAGCACCGCAACGGCGCCGTGGGCACCATCGCGGTGGCCTTCGAGGGCCACTACTCGCGCTTCAAGGACATGCCCGGGGGCGGCGGCTTCACCGGCGGGTGAGCGGCGGCGCGGCGGCACTGAGCGCCGCCGAAGAAATGAGGACGGCGGGCCGGGATGCACGCGTGCGTGCCCGGAATCTTCGTGGAGCGGGGCTCGCTCCTGTCCGGGTGTCCTGCAGATCCTTCTCGTGCTGATGGTAGCGTCGAGTCCGTGCTGAAGGTAGCGTAAAGGTCCTGCTGAAGGTAGCGTACGCGCGGCCTTGTGGCGTCAGATGTGCACGTCAGGGGGAAATCGTGGGATACAGACGACGAAGTCTCGACAGCTCGCTCGACGCGCTGATGCCTTCGTTGCCCGCGATCGCGATCGACGGGGCCAAAGGCGTCGGGAAGTCGGCCACGGCCCTGCGGAGGGCATCCCGCGCCTACTTGCTGGATGATCCCGCGCAGCGCGAGCTCCTGGCATCCGATCCGTCGCTGCTGAACGGTGACCAGGGCACGGTCCTTCTCGACGAGTGGCAATGGCTGCCGGAGGTGTGGGATGTCGTGCGGCGTCGAGTGGATTCCGGGGCACGCCCGGGCCGGTTCCTCCTCACCGGCAGTGCCTCGGAGTCCGCTGCGCAGGGGACGCACAGTGGTGCGGGCCGGATCGTCTCGCTCCGGATGCGGCCCATGGCAGTGCACGAGAGAGGTGTCGTCGAGCCGACCGTCAGCCTTGCAGCGATGATGGACGGCGAGGGGGACGCCAAGGTCACCGGGATGACGGACTGGACGACGTCCGACTACGCGGAGGCCCTCTCGCGCAGCGGCTTCCCGGGAGTCATGGGGGCCGAGGCGAGGGCCGGACGCGTCCTGCTGGACAGCTACCTCCTGAGGATCATCGATCGAGACCTTCCCGAGGTCGGACTGAAGGTGCGACGCCCGGAAGTGCTTCGCCGATGGATCGCCGCCTATGCGGCGGCGTCGTCGTCGACCACCGCGTACGCCAAGATCATGGATGCCACGACGGGCGGTGATGGGACGCAGCCGGCGAAGACGACGACGATCGCGTACCGAGAGCATCTGACGCAGCTGTGGGTGCTCGACCCCGTACCCGCGTGGGAGCCCGTACGGATCTCGCTGGGACGACTGCAGCAGGCCCCCAAACACCAGCTCGTGGATCCCGCCCTCGCTCTGAGGGCATTGGGGATGAGCGCGAAGACGCTGATGGGCCCGCGGGGCGCGCACATGGCGGGACCGCTGTTCGAATCGCTCGCCACGCTGTCCGTCCGCGCGTCGGCGACTGCGGCCGATGCGCACGTGGGCCATCTGCGCACCCGGAACGGAGATCGCGAGGTCGACCTCATCGTCGAAGGGCCCGACGGGCGGATCGTGGGCATCGAGGTGAAGCTCGCGAGGTCGGTCGACGACCACGACGTGCGCCACCTGCTGTGGCTGCGGGAGAAGCTCGGGGACGACGTCGCAGACCTCGTCGTCCTCACCACGGGACCCGAGGCCTACCGGCGCGCGGACGGGGTCGCCGTCGTCCCTCTCGCACTGCTCGGCGACTGAAAGTCGGCCCGTTCGCGTGGGCGAGGCCCTCACCGCAGGGTCTCGACCAGCTCCTCGTCGCTGAGCTCCCGGTCGGAGAAGACGAGCCGGATCGCCGACGGATCGGGGTTCCCCGCGTCGGGTCCCCGGTGGCGCTGCACCAGTCCCAGGCGCCGTGCGAGCGCCGCGGAGGCTTCGTTGTGCTCGAGCAGGAAGGCCACCACCGGCACCTCGGGGGCCGCTGCGCGGGCCGCCTCGATCGCGGCCTGCGCCGCCTCGCGGGCGAAGCCCTGCCCCTGCGACTCCGGGCGGAAGCGGTAGCCGAGGTTCCAGAATCGCGCACCCTGCGCCGCCTCGTCGACCGCCCCGCGCAGCGAGCAGCCGGCATTGCCCAGCAGCTCGTCCTCTCCGCGCGGGCGCACGATCCAGGTGCCCAGGCCATCGCGCTCCCACTGGGCGATCCAGCGCTCGAGCATCGCGCGAGTGTCCCGCTCCTCCGTATGCCGCAGCTGCGGGAAGTGCTGCCACACCCGGGGATCCTCGTACAGGGCGTGCAGCTCGGGAAGATCGGAGAGCCGCGGCACGTGGAGGTCGAGGCGCTCGGTGCTCCGCTCCGGGCCGACGGGTCCGTCGGGCCCGCCCCGATCCCCGCGCTCGTCGACGCTCATGCGAGCCCGTGGCCGGAATCGGCGCCGGAGCGCTCGTCGTGCAGGGCCAGCAGCCGGCGCTCGGCATCGCTCGTCGGCTCGACGCCGTTCCACCAGACGCGCCGGCACGCGGCGCTGTCCGCGCAGGAGGACTCGAAGTCCCGCACCCATGACGCGTACTCGTCGGCCGCCCGGCCCTCGGCCGGCCAGCGCACACGCAGCGCCGCGCGGCCCACCCGCCACGGCTTCGGCGCGAGCCGAGCCCGGTAGGAGCCCTGCGCCGCGCACAGCCTGACGTACAGCGGATCCGAGCCGAGCTCGTCGAGGATGCCGCGGGCCTGCTCGCTCGCGGGCGCCGCGCCCGTCCCGCTGATCAGCACGCGGAAGCCCGCAGCCGTGCGGTGCAGGTGCACGCCCCAGTCGGGGTGGGCCCCGGCGAAGGCCTCGACCCTCTCGCGCACGGCCGTCGCCTCGGGCGTCGCGTCGAGCGCATCGGACACGCCTGGCGCGTCGTCGAGTCTGGTCCCCGTGCGCGCATCGGCCCCGGCGTTCGCGTCGTCGCCCGCGGTGGCGGGCGCCTGCGCCCGTCGGCCGAAAAGACGCCCCAGCAGGGACGGGCGCTCCCCGCCCGCGCCCCCAGCCGGACCCGCACCGCGCGCGGACCGCCGTCGGCCCCGCGCCAGCGCCGAGGCCGGCAGGTCCACATCGGCGATGAGCACGGCGTCCGTGTTCAGCACGGCGGCGCCGTAGCGGTTGCGGGTGATCACGGCGAGCAGCGCGCCGTCGTCGCCGCGCACCTCCTCGAGGATCTCCTCGCGCACGGGCCGGCCGGGGTAGTACTCGGCCGCGCGGGTGTCCTCGATGCCGCGCGCCGCGAGCTCCTGCGCCCGCCGTTCGGCGCGCGAGAGCGCGTCCTCGCGGGAGCGGTCCGACCACCCCCACACGTCCACGGGGACCTCGCCGCGGCGACGGGTGGGGACGGTGGTGGTGCGCGAGGCCCAGAAGCGGGGGATCGGTTCCATCGGTCCAGCGTATGGGGCGATGCGCGGCGAGTGGGCGAGGAGGGGGAGAATCGACCGGTGACGTCCCCGGACACTCCTTCCTCCTCGACCCCCGATCCCGACCTTCCCGCGGCCTCGACGCGCCCCGCCGCGTCCCGCCGTGCCGCCGCGTCCGGCCGCACCGCGGGCGCCGTCGGGCTCGCGCTCGCGATCGTCTTCGTGGTGACGATCTCGCTGAACCTGCGCCCCGCGGCGTCCGGGCTGGGCCCGCTCATGGAGGACATCACCGGCGCCTACGGAGTGGGCGCCTGGGCCGACGGCCTGCTCACCGCGCTGCCCTGCCTGTGCTTCGGCGCGTTCGGCCTGCTCGCGGTGCCCCTGTCCCGGCGGATCGGCCTCACCGGGACCATCGTGCTCGCCTTCTCGCTGCTCGCGATCGGGCTGATCCTGCGGCCGCTCTCCGGCTCGTTCGGGCTGTTCGTGCTGCTCAGCGCTGTCGCGCTGATGGGGCCGTCGCTCGTCAACGTGGTCACGCCGGCCTGGGTCAAGCACCACGGCGGGCGCTCGACCGTGCTGCTCATGACCGCCTATTCGATGCTGCTCTCGGTCGGGGCGGCCGTCGGTCCGGCGATCGCCGTCCCGCTCGCCTCCGGGGGCAGCGGCTGGCGCTTCTCCCTGCAGGCCTGGACCGTGCTCGCTGTGCTGCCGGTGCTGGTCGGTCTCGTGGTGCTCGCGAAGGTCGGCAACGACTTCCCGCGCGCGGCCGACGGCGTCCTGCCCCCTGAGGACACCGCGTCCGACCCGTCGGTCCCCGATGCCGCGACGGAGCGCTCGCGTGCCCGGGCCGCCGCGCGCGTGGCGGCGCGCAGCGTCCCCCTGCGCCGCTCGCCCACGGCGCTCTTCCTCACGCTCATGTTCGGCCTGCAGTCGATGAACGCGTACACGCAGTTCGGCTTCCTCCCGCAGATCCTCACCGACGCCGGGCTCTCCGGCGCCGCCGCTGGGGCGACGGTCTCGCAGGTCGCCGCCTGGGGCATGATCGGCGGCCTCGTGATGCCGACGGTGATCGCCCGCTCCCAGCGCCTGGGCGTCTTCGCGCTCGCCTTCGGCGTGCTCACCGCGGTCGGCTACCTCGCCCTGATCATCGCGCCGGCTGCCGCGCCCGTCGCCTGGGCGGCGCTGCTGGGCATCGGCGGGTTCGCCTTCCCCACCGCGATCGCGATGATCCCCGGCCGCACCCGCGACCCCGCGATCACGGCGAGGCTCTCGGGGATGGTCCAGCCCGTGGGCTACCTGCTCGCGGGCATCGGCCCGCTCGTGATGGGCGCGCTGCTGCAGGCGACCGGCTCGATGACGCTCGTGCTGTGGCTGCTGGTGGCGAGCGCCGTCCTGCTGGGAGTGGCCGGCTGGCGGGCGAGCGCCAACAGGCTCGTGGACGACGACCTCGTGGACGCCGTCGAGCGCGCCTGAGACCCGATCAGGGGCCGACGGGTAGGGCATCACGCGGCATCACGCGGTGTCCGCACCGCGCGGTCGAGAGCGCATGCGAAGATGCCCTCATGAAGTCCATGCACGTCGAGACCCCCGTCCCGCAGGTCGACGAGGAGGAGGCCTCCGGGGCGCGCGCCCTGCGCGTCGGCGCGTTCATCAGCGCCCAGATGCCCATCGGCCTCTACGAGCTCAACGTGCGCCGCACCCACCACCCCACCAAGCCCGACCGCGAGCTCGTCGACCGCTCGCTGGTCACCCGCTCCCGCCACCGCGGCATCCCCGTGACCTGGATCGACCGTGCCCGCGCGAACACCGGTCTCGTCATCCATCTCCACGGCGGCGCCTACGTGAACGGCGAGAGCCAGAACCACTGGGACTGGCTGTCGGACCTGCGCCGGCGCACCGGCGCGGCCGCCGCGATGCTGCACTACCGGATGGCGCCGGAGATGCCGTACCCCGCCGCCTACGATGACGCCGTCGAGGGCGTGCTCGGCATCCTCGAGGACCTCGACGCCGTCTCCCCGCGCTGGGTCCTCTCCGGCGACAGCGCCGGCGGCGGGCTCGCGCTCGCCGTGGTCCAGGCCCTCCGCGACCGCGGCGAGACCCTGCCCTCGGCGCTGCTGCTGACCTCCCCGTGGGCGGACCTCACGGGCGAGGACCCGCGGCGCACGGCGCAGATCGAGAAGGACCCCGCGGTGCGCCCGGATCTGCTCGCGCGCTGCGCGGCCATGTACGCGGACGGCTTCCCGCTCGACGACCCGCGGCTCAGCCCCCTCGACGGCGACCTCCACGGCCTGCCGCCCGTGCACCTGACCGTCGGCGACCAGGATCTGCTGCTCGGCGACTCCCAGCGCCTGCGCGACGCCCTCGGCCTCGCCGACGTCGAGGTCACCTACCTCGAGCAGCCCGGCGGCTGGCACTGCTACCCGCTGGTCTGGCGCGGACCCGCCGCCCAGCGCGCCCGCCGCGCCCAGATCGCCTTCGTGCGCGACGCCCTCGGCTTCGACGCCCCCGTGAACGAAGGTCGCCGCGCCGCCGCGCACTGACCTCCCCCGCGGAGCGTGGGCCGTCGCGTCGTCGACGGGCGGATTCCTGGGATGCTGGACGCATGCCCGCCGCTCTCGAGAACGTCAGCCTGCGCGACCAGTTCCACCTGGACCGCATCGCGCTGCGCCTGCTCTCCCTGTTCCTGGGCCTCACCGGATACGGCGCCGCGCTCGCGCTGCTCATCCGCTCGGGTCTCGGAGCGGATCCGTGGGACGTGCTGCACGTGGCCATCTCCCAGCGCATCGGACTGAGCGTGGGCACGGTGATCATCCTGGTGAGCTTCCTGGTGCTGGCCGCCTGGATCCCGCTGCGCCAGCACCCCGGAATCGGCACCCTCGCCAACGCGCTGTGGGTCGGCGTGGCCACCGACCTCACCCTGTTCGTCGTCCCGCCCGTGCACGGCCTGCCGCTCGCGATCACGATGATGGTCGGCGGCGTGCTGCTGAACGCCGTGAGCGACGCCGTCTACATCGGCGCCCACCTGGGGCCCGGTCCCCGCGACGGACTGATGACGGGCCTGCACCACCGCACCGGACGGCCCGTCGGCCCGCTGCGCTTCGGCATCGAGGCGACGGTGCTGGTCGCGGGCTGGCTGCTGGGCGGACCGGTGGGCGTGGGCACCTTCGTGTACGCGATCGCGATCGGCCCGATCGTGGGCTGGGTGCTCCCGCACGTGACGATCCCGGTGCGGCGCCGAGCGGTCAGAGGAGCAGCTGGAGCGTGACCAGGTCCCACCAGCGGTCGAACTTGAAGCCGGCCTCGGGCATGCGGCCCACCTCGTGGAACCCGCAGCGCTCGTGCAGGCGGATCGAGCCGACGTTGCCGGCCTCGACGAGCGCCACCAGGGAATGCATGCCGTGCTCGCGGGCGTGCGCGACGAGGGCCCCGAGCAGGGCCCGGCCCACTCCGCGCCCCTGCGCCGCGGGCAGCAGGTAGATCGAGTCCTCACCGGTGAAGCGGTAGCCCGCGTAGTCGCGCAGCGGGGAGAAGCACGCGTAGCCGAGCACCTCGTCGTCGGGCCCCGAGGCCACGAGCATCGAGCCGCGGTCCAGGTGGGCGTCGAACCAGGCGCGGGAGGACACGGACTCCGGGACCTCGTCGATCCATAGGCCCGAGGAGCTGCGGATGGCCTCGTCGCGGATGCCGAGCACCACGGGAGCGTCCTCGGCGAGGGCCAGCCGGATGCGCGGGGGAGCGGCGGTCGACGCCGCGGCGGCCGGCCTCGGATCTGCGCTCATCGGCGTGCGCCCCCTCGGACGTCGGCTCCGCGACCGGAGTCCGCGTCCATCTCGCGCCGCACGCGCGCGGCCTCCTGCTCGCTGCGCGCGGCGATCCGCGCGAGGGGCGAGGAGCCCTCCGCGGCGGCGCCGTCGGACCTGCCGTGCCTGCCGCGCCGAGTCGACGGCTCCTCGCGCTCCAGCACGAGCCAGACGATGCTTCCGAGGGTGAGCAGGACGGTCAGGGCGACCAGCACGACGAACACGAACGGGTCGAACTCGGAGGGGTCGCTCAGCCAGTCCACGAGCCAGTCCATGTGCCGTCCCCTCTCGCTGTGCGGTGCCGTGCGGTGACGCGCCGTGTCGTGCGCTGCTGTCCTGCGCGATCGCACGGCGCTCGAGGACGTCCACAGGCACGCCGGGAGCGCTGACCTCGCGCACGATCCATCGTACTGTGGACCTGCGCTCCCGCCGCGGGCAGAGCCGCGGATCGGGAGCACGGAGGGAACCGGAGAACATGGCCGACGTCATCGTGGGGCGCTTCGCGCTCATCGACCTGATCGCCAAGGGCGGATCGGGCGCCGTCTGGCGCTCCTGGGACTCCAAGGCCCGTCGACTGTGCGCGGCGAAGGTGCTGCGTCAGCGGGACTCGGCCGATCTCATGCGCTTCGTGCGCGAGAAGGGCGTGAGCTTCGACCATCCCCACCTGCTCACCCCCTACGGCTGGGGCGCCGAGGACGAGCACGTGGTGATCGCGATGCCGCTGGCCAGCGGCGGGACCCTCGAGTCGATGGTCCGTGCGCGGGGGCCGCTCGGCGAGCCCGCCGTGGTGGTGCTGCTGGACCAGCTGCTCGACGGCCTCGCGCACGTCCACTCCCACGGCTGGATCCACCGCGACGTGAAGCCCGCGAACATCATGCTCGAGTCCACCGGGCCGCATCTGCCGCACTCGCGCCTTGCGGACTTCGGGATCGCCGTGCACGAGACCGATGTGCGCTTCACCAGCGTGGGCATGATCAACGGGACCCCCGGGTACATGGCTCCCGAGCTGTTCTCCATGGCCGAGCCGCACCCCAGCCACGACCTCTATGCGGCCGGGGTCGTCGTGCTGTTCGCGCTCAACGGGCCCTTCCCGCTGCGCGACGGCGCCTTCCGACCCGAGGAGCTCTCGCGACGCCTGCGCGGTGTCTCCCCGAAGCTCGCCGCCGTGATCCGACGGATGCTCGAACCGCAGCCCGAGCGCCGCTACCAGGACGCCGCGAGCGTGCGCCGGGACCTGCCGCGCGTGCCTCCCGGCCTCCCGCTCGCCTTCGCCGACGGCGCGCCCCTGCACATCCCGGACACCCTGCCGCCGCTCCCGCCCGACGCCCCGGGCGCGCAGCGCCCCGAGGCCCCCGCGCGCACCGGCCCGTCGATGGAGGAGATCCGCCAGGGCAGCGTCTCGCAGGCCTTCACCCCACCGCAGGGACACGGCCGGCCCTCCGCGCCGGTCGCCCCGCAGGGCGGTCCGCAGGACCACGGCCCCTACCCCTACGGAGGCACGCCGCGGAACGCGGCAGGTCAGAGGCTCGTGGACGGCCATCCGCAGGGGCCGGCGGGCCAGGGGCCCGCGTCCCACGGCTCAGCAGGCGCGCACTCACCGGGCGTGCACTCCGCCGGCACGGGCGAGCAGCCAGGGTCTCCTGCCGCTGCCCCCGCGGGTGCTCCCGCCTGGACGGCCGCGCGACCGGCCCCGGTCCACGCGCCGGCGCCGAGGCCGAGCGGCCGCGGCGCCACCCTCCTGGGAGCGGGCGTCGGCGCCGTCCTCGCGGTCGTGGTCGGAGTGCCGACAGCCGTGCTCCTGGTGAGCCTCCTCTGACCCTCCCGGACCCGGTCAGCCGGCCGTGACCGGCGCGCCCGTGCTGTCGAGGGCCACCGTGTCGAGGGACTGGATGAGGGCATCGGCCCGCGGATCCATGAGCAGCGTGACGCGCAGCCTGCGCCGGCCGGCGGAATCGTCGCCGCCCGCGCCGTCCCCGGCGCCGCCCGCCACGGTCCAGCGCACGCTCGCCCGCGAGAGCACCTCGGCGTCCTCGGCGTGCAGGGCGTCGAGGGCATCGGCCCCCAGCCTCGCGCTCTGCAGGGCTCTCGCGAGGCGTCGGCGCCGTTCCTCGCGAGAGATGTCGAGGTCCATGTTGTCGGCGAACCAGGTGTCGGCGACGCCGTCGGCGAGCCCGTCCGACGTCGCGCCGGTCGTGCCGCCGGGCGCCCCACTCGCCGCCCCGTCGGCCCCGATCCCCGCGCGCAGCCAGTCCAGCGCCGCAGCGGCGGCCTCGAGGGTGCGCGGCGCGGCCGTCGGCAGTCGCGCCGCGAGCAGATGCGGCGCCTGCGCGTCGATGACCCGCAGGGCGTCCATCGCGATCCGCGTCGCGGGCGCGTACTTGCTGTTGGCGAGGACCACCACGCCCAGGCCGCTGTCGCGATGCCACACCATGAAGGACCCGTACCCGGGGTAGCCGCCGGAGTGGGAGACGACCTCGCCGAGGTCCGGGTAGCGCTCGACGACGAGGCCATAGCCGTACCCGCGCACGTGCGTGAATCCGGGGGAGACGCCGTCGGGCCCGTCGGGCAGTGCGGGAGTGTCCTGGATGCGGTGCAGCTGCTGCATCTCGCGGCGGGAGGAGGTGCGCAGCAGCGACTGGTCGCGGTCGGCGGCGTCCGATGCGTCGGCCGCGGCCAGGAAGCGCACCCAGGTCGCCACGTCGGAGACGGTCGAGTACAGGCCCGCCATCGCCCCGTAGACGCCGGGGGAGTCGAACTCGACGGCCTCGAAGCGGGTACGGTCCTCGCGGTCCGCCAGACGGTGACCGGTGGCGATGCGCGCAGTGTCCAGGCCTTCGCGGGAGAAGGCGGTGTCCTCCATGCCCAGGGGCCGCAGGAAGGTCTCGGCGATGTACTGGTCGTAGGGGGTGCCGGTGAGCTCGTCGATGAGTCGGCCCAGCAGGGCGAAGCCGGTGTTGGAGTACTCGAAGCCGGTGCCGGGGGCGTGCACGTGGCCGAGTCCGCCCGCGAGCATCGCCGCGAACTCCTCGCGGGTCATGGCCTCCTGGCGGTCGCCCCACGGGTTGTCGGTGACCAGGCCCGCGGACATGCTCAGCAGGTCCTGCACGGTGATCGCGGGGGAGTCCGGGGTGACGGGGTCGAGGTGTGCGGCCTCGGGCACGTGCCGGGAGATCGGATCGTCCAGGCGCACGCGGCCCTCGTCGCGCAGTCGCAGCACGGCCGCCGTGGTGAAGGACTTGGTCATCGAGGCGATCCGGGAGATCGTCGCGACGTCCATGGGCGCGGAGTCCGGGGCGCGCTCGCCGTCCACCAGGCGGCGCTCGCCCGCGGCCCCGGCGGCGAGCACGGGGGTCTCGTGGTCGTGGCCGCCGACGACCGCCCAGACCACACCGGCGGTGCGGTTCTCATCGACGGCGTCGCGCGCGAGGCGGTCGATCTGCGACGTCGCCTCGTCGGGCAGGACGGCGGGGCCGACGGAGGCAGGGGAATGCGAGGTCGTGGTGCGGGGCATGGCTCCCACTCTAGGGGTGCGGATCGCGGCGCGCGGACCCGCCGATCTGCGGCGTCGGAGCGCCCGACATAGCGAATGCACAGGGAAGCACCAGTGGTTTCCCACGTCGGGGGAGTTCCATGATTCTCGTGACGGACACCCCCTCGTCCCGATCCGGCACAGCTGTCGTGTCGTGATGGTTCCCTGAGTGCCGGGCCGGCGCGCTACCCCCTCTGCGCGCCGGCCCGGATTCTTCTCCGGGACCCGAACGCGCGGCGAGCAGGGATCAGTCCTCGCCGGCGGTCTCGTCCGGTGCGGAACCCGCGCCGGAGGCATAGAACGAGACGAGCATCGCGGACGCCTCCTCTCCCAGCGCATCCTGCAGCAGGGTCGGGTCGGCGATCGCCGGATCGAAGCTCGCGGGACGGCTGGCCGCCGTCCCCTCCGCCGCAGGCTCCGCTCCCGCCGTCCCCTCCGCCGCGCCGTCGGCCGATGACGAACCGGCCGACGGGCTTCCCGCCGACGCATCTCCCGAAGCATCTTCCGACGACGGGACCCCCGCAACAGACGAGTCCTTCGGGGGCTCGTCGTCCGACGGGCTCGCGGCCTCCGCGAGGGCCCGTGCGCCCCTGCCCGTCGCGACGGGCTGTGCGATCTCGGAGAGGGTGAGGCCGCGCAGTGTCAGCAGGTGCACGGGGACCTCGTCGATCGCCTCGACCAGCGCGTAGGCGAGCGCGGCGACGTGCACGCACGGGCCCGGCCAATCCAGGCAGGTGCAGTCGTGGGTGACTTCGGAGGCGCTGCCCGGCAGCAGGGTCGCCATGTGCGCATCGAGCTCCGACTCGATCGCCTGCGGGTAGGTGCCGCTGGTCAGAAGCGCGGGCAGCTCGGTGTGGGTGCGCAGGGTGTCGACGACGATCTGCCGGTCGGCGGCGCCGAACGCGGAGACGTCGAGCTCGGGCTCGTAGATCGTGCCGTCGTCGTCGAGGACTCCGGCGCGGGCGCGGCGCGGGGCGACGTCGAGCCATTGCACGCGGTCCGCGCGCGCGAGGCGCCTGCCGGCGGATCTGCGGCCGCTGCTGATCACGCTCTCGAGGGACTCGCGCAGGGCGGCGCCCTGCCAGCTGGCGCCGATCTGCCCGCGGCGCGAGCGCATGCGAATGCTCATCGTCCGCCTCCCTCCGCCTGCTCGCCCGGGGCCTGTCCTTCCGGCGCGTCCCCGTCGGACAGCGCGAGCATGCCCCACAGCTGCGCCGCATCCATGTTGACCAGGGCGTTCTCGACGGGGGTGATGGTGAGGTCGGCGAGCGTCTGCTTCTCGGCGAGGACGTTGTCGATGCGCTCCTCGACGGTGCCCGCGGCCACGAGCTTGCGCACCTGCACGTCCTTGGTCTGGCCGATGCGGAAGGCGCGGTCGGTGGCCTGGTTCTCCACGGCCGGGTTCCACCAGCGGTCCAGGTGGACGACGTGGTTGGCGGCGGTGAGGGTGAGCCCCGTGCCGCCCGCGCGCAGGCTCAGCAGCATCGCCCCGGGTTCGCCGGGCGTGGACTGGAAGCGGGCGACCATGTCGTCGCGGTCGGCCTTCTTCACCCCGCCGTGGAGGAAGGGGATCTCGCGGCCGAACCTCTCGCGCCAGTAGGGGACGAGCATGTGCCCGAAGGTCGTGAACTGGGTGAACAGCAGCACCTTCTCGCCGTCGGCGAAGGCGGATCCGAGCAGGTCGTCGACGTACTCGAGCTTGCCGGAGCGGTGCTGCCCGTCGCGCAGGATCGCGGAGCCGTCGCCGAGGTAGTGGGCGGGGTGGTTGCAGACCTGCTTGAGCTTGGTGAGCGTGGAGACGACGAGCGTGCGGCGCTGGTTCTGGTCGGCGCCGTCGATCTGGGCCATGAGCTCGCCGACGAGCGCCTCGTAGAGCCCGGCCTGCTCGGGGGTGAGGTTCACGGTGCGCACCATGTCGATCTTCGCGGGCAGGTCCGAGATGATGCTCGGATCCGTCTTCACGCGTCGCAGCACGAACGGGCTGGTCAGGGCGCGCAGACGCTCGAGCGCCGACTCGTCGCCGTCCTTCTCGATCGGGCCCGCGAGGTGCTCCTGGAAGGAGGTGGCGCTGCCCAGCAGGCCGGGGTTCACGGTCTCCATGAGGGCGTGCAGGTCGCTCAGGCGGTTCTCGACCGGGGTGCCGGTGAGCGCCAGACGGTGCGGGGCCCGCAGCGCCCGCGCCGCCTTCGCGACGGCCGTCCCGGCGTTCTTCACGTGCTGTGCCTCGTCGAGCACGAGGCGGTGCCAGCGCACCTGGGAGAGCACCTCGAGGTCCCGGTCCAGCAGGGAGTAGGTGGTGATCACGAGGTCGACGTCTGCCGCGCCCTCGGCGAAGGAGGCGTCGCGGATGCGATCGCCGCCGTGGTGGACGTGCACGGCGAGGTCCGGGGCGAAGCGCGCGGCCTCGCGCTGCCACGAGCCGACGACGGACATCGGGCACACCAGCAGGGTGGGACCGGGCGCGGGGCCCGCGCCCGCGGTGCGCGAGCGGGCCCCGGGGCGCGGACGCACGCGCGCGGGCCGCACCTCGGGGGCGACCGCGGCGGGATCCGGCTCCCGCTCACGGCACAGCAGCGCGAGAACCTGCATCGTCTTGCCGAGCCCCATGTCATCGGCGAGGATCCCGCCGAGCCCCAGCTCGTGCAGCGCCCACATCCAGTTCAGCCCCTCGAGCTGGTAGCCGCGCAGCGAGGCGTCCAGGCGCTCGGGCTGCGGAAGGGGGAGCGGCCCGGGCCCGCCGGGCACCAGATTGCGCAGACCGTTGGAGCGTCCGCGCGCGGGGGCGCCGGCCCGTGGCGGCACGGGCTCCGCGTCGTCCGCCTGCAGACGGACCTGCAGGCCCTCGGCCTGGGCGCTGCCCAGCAGCGCGAACATGTCGCCCCAGTGCATGCTGCCGGCGCTCGCCGCGATCGGCTCGGTGCGCCCGGGGGCGCGGGACTCGTCGGGCCGACGGGCGGGCGCCCGTCGCGCGGCGCCGGCGGCGCCACCGCCTCCGGAACCGCGTTCCCCGTGGTGCCCGCTCGCCCCGTCGGGCCCGCTCTCCCCGCCGTCCCGTCCCCGCCTCCGCGCGGTGAACGCGTCGAGGAAGCGCTCGGCGGCGCGCAGCGTGGTGGAGTCCAGGCGCACCCACTGGCCGCGCAGCTGCACGAGCTCGGCCTGGGCGGCGCGGATCTCCGCGACCTCGTCCTCGGTGAGGTCCACGTCCCCGACCGACATCTTCCAGTCGAAGCGGGCCATGGCCTGCATGCCCACGCCGCTGCCCGTCTTCTCCTGCTCGGCCTCCTCCTCGCCGACGACGGCCTGCAGGCGGGTCTTCTGCTTCGTCCACTCGCGCGGGAGCATCACGGTGACGCCCGCGGCCTCGAGAGCCCCGGTGTCATGGGCGAGGAAAGCGGAGGCCTGGGCGGTGGTGAGCAGCCAGTCCACGCCGGTGTCGTCGACGGCGGCCCCGCGCACCGTCGGTGCCAGGCGCATGACCTCGGCCGATGCCTCCGCGGCTCCTTCGACGCCCACGTCGCCCACGGCACGCAGGTCGGCGACGGGCCGCACCGCCCCGTCGGCGTCGCGCAGGCAGGTCTGCAGCGGCCACGCGGTGCCCAGCGGCGGCTCGTGCAGGCGCACCACGAGCTCCGAACCGGTCGAGGAGAGGTGCACCCGGGCGCGGCCGGAGTCGATGAACGCGTCGAGCGCCGCCTGCATGCGCCGCTGGGTCGGGACGTCGGCCCGCACGGGGGCATCCGCGGAGGGCGCGGACAGCGAGGAGATGAGGGCCGTCGGGTCCTTCGCGGCCGCATCCTCAGACGTCTCCGTCTCCGTCTCCGCGCGGCGACGGGAGGCGACGTGCCGGGCGAAGACCTCGCGCGCGCGGGTATCGACGAGGGAGTGCAGCAGCGGCTGGGCGTCCTCCTCGAGCGCGGACCAGCGCGCCCAGGGGCGGCCGAAGCGCTCGACGATCCGCACCCGCAGGTGCCGTGCGGCGACGAGGCGCTCGGCGTGCAGGTCCAGCACCACGGCCGTGAGCAGGTCCGGCATGGCGATGACCTGGTCGGACAGTCGCAGGGACGTGCCGGCCTCCACGAGCGGCCCGATCACGGCGGCCACCTCGCTCCCGGTGTCCGAGGCCCCCGTCGGCCCGCTCGGCCCCGTCTGCCCCGCGACTTCCGTGCCCGCTCCCGTGCGCGCGGCCACGAGGCGGCCGATCGCGCCGACCACGTCCAGCAGCGCCTCCCCGTCGAGCGGCAGGGCGGGGACGCGGTGCTCGCTCGTGCGGCCGCGCACGCGCGCGCGATGGCGCAGCGTGCCCTCGTGCCGGCCGAGCGCGCGGGACAGGGCGTCGGCGAGCCCGCTCGGCGCCTCGTCGAGCAGACCGGAGAGGTCCGCAGCAGGGCGGGAGCCGCCGCCCTCGACCTGCACCCGCACCCACAGCGCGGGGCCCAGGTCGTCGTCGACGACCAGATGCAGGCGGTTCAGCGGCATGAGGGCGAACCTACGCGCACCCTCCGACGTCCGGGGCGCGCGGTGGACGGGAGCCCGGTGGGGAGGAGCGAGCGGGTCGGCCCCATCCTCACAGGCCGTCGACGATCTCGGCGGTCGCCCGCAGCCACGCGGCCCGGGTCTCCGGGTGGATCCGCGAGAAGTCCAGCGGTGCGCCGTCCACGAACTGCTCCTCGAAGGGGACCTCGACGATCGCGCGGGTGTGCGCGCCGAAGTGCTTGTGCAGCTGAGTGCGCAGCGAGGGGTCCATCTTCTTGCCCGAGGAGTGCGACAGGATCGTCACGGCGTGGTCGACCTGCTCGGCGAGACCGGTCGCGCGCAGCTCGTCGATCATCCAGGCGGCGGCGTTGAAGGTGTCCTCGCGCAGGGTCGAGATGATCACCAGCTGATCGGCCGACTGGACGCCGGCCAGCCAGTTCGAGGCGCGCACGTTGTTCCCGGTGTCGATGACCTTGAGGCGGTAGAACCGCGAGAGGGTCTCGTCGAGCTCGCGGAAGGCGGCGTCGTCGATCAGGGCGGAGGAGCCCGGATCCTCGTCGGAGGCGAGGATGTCGAAGCGGGTGGCCTCCTGCCGGCGCACGTAGCGGTCGAGGTCCGAGACGGTGGCCTGTTCGGTGCGCAGCTGGTCGAGGTCGCGCAGCAGGTCGATCGCGGTGCGGTGGTGCTCGGCGGGCGCGCCGCGCCAGCCCAGCGTGCCCCGGGTCTCGTTGTTGTCCCAGGCCAGCACGCCGCCGCCGCGGGCCATGCCCAGCGTCGCCGCGATCATGAGCGAGGCGGTGGTCTTGTGGGCGCCGCCCTTGAGGTTCACGACGGCGATGTTCTTCGGGCCGTCGAGGGTGCGGGAGATGCGCTGCATCTGGGCGCGCTCCTCGCGCTCGGCGCGGCCGGGGCGCGGGGAGATCCGCCCGCCGGTCAGTCGCGTGAGGGTGCCCTGCCAGCCGCGGGTCGCCGGGGCGGGCGACGGCTGACGGCCGGCGGACTGGAGGTCCTGGAGGGTGGGCCGACGGCTCTCGCCCGACGGCTGCGGGTCCGCCGCCTGCGGCGCGTCCGCCACCGGTGCGGAGGAGGGAGCCTGCTGCGCCGTCGTCGGGGCGGCGCGGCGGCCGTGGCCGGGACGCGCCGAGCGGCCCGCCTGGTCGCCGGGCTCGGCGGGCGAGGCCGCCGTGGAAGCGGGGGCCGGCGCCGTCGGGGCGGCGGGGGCCGGCGCGGGCGATGCGGCGGAGGCGCTCGGCGCGATCGCCGTCGTGGGGCCGACGCCCGGCCCGCTCGCCGCACCGGTCTGCGCACCGGAGCCGGCGGCATCGGCGACGCGCTCCTCGTGGGCGCCCTGGGCGTCGTGGGAGCGCTGCTCGTCGCGGGGGTCCCGGACTCCCGGAACGTCCTGGGAGTCCTGCTCGTCCTGCGCCTCGTGGGTCTCCTCGCCGAGCAGCGACGGCGGGATCCAGGAGGGGCTGTCCGCCGTGCCGCCCTCGGGGACCGCGGGGTGCACGGCGGTCGCCTCGACGTCCCCGTCGGGATCGAACGAGCCCTGTCCGAACGAGGCCACGTCGAACGAGCTCGCGGAGTAGGAGTGCGCAGGGGAGGAGTGCGCTGAGGGTGAGCCCGTCCCGTGGCCGGCACGGCCTGCGGACGGGCCGAAGAGCGGCCGGTCGTCGGCCTCGCGGGTGCTGATGCGGCCCGAGGGCTCCACGCGCAGATGGTGCGTGGCGTCGGGCTCGACGATCACGACGTCGAGGTCGCGCCCCGCGCGACGGGCGGCGTCGATGAACACGCTCTTGACGTTCGCCCGCACCTCGGAGATGTGCTCCCCGTGGATCCCGATCTCCTCATCGGCCAGGTGGACGGTCGCGGACCGGTCGGAGTCGATGCGCGCCTGCGCGATCATGGATGGGCTCTCCCTCACTACGGTGGTCGACACACCCGCGGTGCGCGCGGGGCCATGCTCCACTCTACGAGACGCCAAGCGCCTGACCGGTGGACACGTGCCAGAGGCAACGGCAATCCCGACTTGGTCATGGCTGCGCAAAAGCATGCAAAGCATTGCATGTTCGCGTTTACATCATCGCGCCGGGACCCGTAGCATCGTCCCGGACGTCGCCTCCTCGATCCCCCTCGCGGGAGGCGACGAACGGGTCCTCCGACGTTCCCCCCGATATCGGTGGACCCGTGTTGCCTGGTCGTCCGCACCCACCACCATTGAGGGACGGCTGGCATCGCGAACGGCCCGTGAGCCCCGACAGTGCGTCGATGTGTGCTCCGGGCCGTTCGCTCTTCCCGGATCCTCGTCCTTCCCGGAACGGGGGCGATGACGAGCACCCTGCGCGGAATGCACCGACCCGGACGAGCGGCTGCCCGTCCGGGCCGATGGTCCTCGGGTGGGGGACTGGGGTGAAACGCCGGGGGAGGAGCGCGATCAGTCGAGGATCGCGACGTCGCTGCCGGTGTCCAGGCGGTAGCCCGCGCCGCGCACCGTGGAGATCAGGCGGCGGTAGCGGCCGAGCTTCGCGCGCACGCGGCGCACGTGCACGTCGACGGTGCGCTCACCGGTCTCGGACGAGGCGTCGGCCCACACGGACTCCATGAGCTCGTCGCGGCCGATGATCCGACGGGCGCCGCGCGCCAGGTGCGCGAGCAGCTCGAACTCCTTGTAGGTGAGGTCCACGTCCTCGCCGTCGATGCGCACGCGGCGGCCGAAGAGGTCGATCACCAGCGAGCAGTCCGTGCTCGCGGCGGGAGCGACGTTCGGGCTCACGGCGGTGGCGCGCAGCAGGCGCTGACGTGCCGCCTCGGCGTCCCGGCGGGCCGGGGAGTTCGGCGAGACGACGCCGGTGCGGCGCGTGCGCTCGGGCTGCGCGGCCTCGCCGTCCTGGGTGCGCGGCGGGAGCGCCCGCAGGGTGGGCGCGGTGCTCGTGGTGCCCGTCTCCGCAGCCTCGCCGGCGGGGGAGAAGGGGCGCGGGGAGCGCACGCCCACGCTCGCCGAGGCGCGGCGGCCGGCCGTCAGGCGACGGGCGTTGGCGCGCAGCGCGTCGGCGATCTGGGCCGCTTCGACGTCGGGCGTGCCGGCCGGCAGCGTGACCGTGAGGGTCAGCGTGACCTGGTCGGACTCCGGCGCGGCGGCCAGTGCCGACGATCCGGCGGACTGCCCGGCGGCACCGGGGGCCCGGAAGGCGGGACGGCCGGCGTGCTGGGGGCGCAGGGCGCGGGGTCCGCGATCGTGCGCGGGGCGCTCGACGCGGGCGGCCGGGCTCTGACCGGCGGCGCTCTGCGGGGTGCGGGTCTGGGTGACAGGACTGTTCAGGGTGATGCTCATGATGCGTTCTCCGGGTTCGTGCACGACTGGTGCAACGGGTGGGGACCCGGGATCCCAGTTCCGATCGACGCGTCAGGTTCGCGGATCGCTGGGTTGTGCTCCCGGCCGGCACCTGGAGCCCGCGCCTTCCGGCCGGCTCCTGTCAGCCGACCCCGGAGGATTCTCGAGCGCTCAGAGGCTCGGCTGACGGTGCATCATGCACATGCACATCATCATCGAACGCATCATCGAGCGGGCCGCCGTCGTGGCGACCTCTCGGCTCGGAGCGTTCGTGAACATGTCGGCCATCATGCCCGAGGCCGACGCCCGGCCTCAAGCAGGTGTTCGCATCCTGGGACGCGCGAGGTCAGAGCCCGGTGGGGCCGATCGTCGGTCGACGGGTCCCGTCAGTCGACGACGCCGAAGAGGCGGTCGCCCGCGTCGCCGAGGCCGGGGACGATGTAGCCCTTCTCGTTGAGCTTCTCGTCGATCGCGGCGGTGACCACGGTGAGGTCGATGGCCGGGTCGATCTGCTCCTCGAGGGTCTTCAGGCCCTCGGGGGCGCACAGCAGGGTCACGCAGGTGATGTCCTTCGCGCCGCGCTCGTGCAGGTAGTTCACGGAGGCGATGAGGGTGTGGCCGGTCGCGAGCATCGGATCCAGCACGAAGCACTGGCGGTCGGTGAGGTCGTCCGGGAGGCGGTTCGCGTAGGTCGTGACCTCGAGGGTCTCGTCGTTGCGGACCATGCCCAGGAAGCCGACCTCGGCCGTGGGCAGCAGGCGCGTCATGCCGTCGAGCATGCCCAGGCCCGCGCGCAGGATCGGGACCACCATCGGCTTGGGATCCGTCAGACGCGTGCCGGTCATCGTGGTGACCGGGGTCTGGATCTCGACGGGGGCGACGGCGACGTTGCGCGTGGCCTCGTAGGCCAGCAGGGTCACCAGCTCGTCGGCCAGGAGGCGGAACATCGAGGACCGCGTCTCGGCCTTGCGGAGCGCCGTCAGCTTGTGGGCGACGAGGGGATGGTCGAGTTCGAGCACGCGCATGGCGCCGAATCTACCCGACGCCCCTGCACGCGGGATCCGTTCGGGGGAGCCCCGGCGAATACTGGGACCAACACCTCGCAGCACCCGACCCGCGGCGCTGCGCCGCCGCGCAGGAGGCCCCGATGACCCGCTATCGCTTCTTCACCGCGACCAGCCTCGACGGATTCCTCGCCGACGAGCACGAGAGCCTGGACTGGCTGCTCTCCCAGCCCACCGACGCGGAGCAGAGCATCCTGCCCTACGACGTGTTCGTGCAGGACGTGGGTGCGATCGTCACGGGGCGCGCCACCTATGACTGGGTCGTGGGCCACCTCGAGACCGTCGCTGACGCCTGGGTCTACGACCAGCCCACGTTCGTCTTCTCCCACCGGGAGCTGCCCGAGGACTTCACGGGCATCACCCGCGTCTCCGGTCCGCCCGCCGCGCACCGCGCCCGGCTCGAGGAGGTCGCGGGCGACAAGGACGTCTGGATCGTGGGCGGCGGGGACCTCGCGTTCTCCTTCGCGGAGGCCGGGATGCTCGATGAGGTCTTCGTGTCCATCGCCCCCGTGACCCTCGGCAGCGGGAAGCCGCTGATGGGAGGGCGCCTCGACCTCGAGCTGCGCGAGCTCGGGCGGAACGGCGCCCTGCTCGAGGCGCGGTTCGCGGTCACGGGTGCGCGCAGCTGACGGCGCGGCCGGGGAGAATGGGGGTGTGGACGACGACACCCCGCCCCTCTCCGACGACGCCCTCATGGGCCTCGCCCTCGACGAGGCGCGCGCCTCCGCGGAGCGAGAGCCGGCCGACGTCCCGATCGGCGCCGTCGTCCTGGACCCGACCGGGCGCGTGATCGCGCGCGCCGGCAACCGCAGGGAGGCCGACGAGGACCCCACCGCGCACGCCGAGATCCTCGCCCTGCGCGAGGCGGCCCGCGCGACGGGCCGCTGGAACCTCACCGGCTGCACCCTCGCCGTCACCCTCGAACCGTGCACCATGTGCGCCGGGGCGATCGTGCTCGCGCGGATCGCGCGGGTGGTCGTCGGCGCACCCGACCCGAAGGCCGGGGCCGCCGGGTCCCTCTACGACCTCGTGCGCGAACCCCGGCTGAACCACCGCGCGGAGCTCACCACGGGCGTGCGGGAGCAGGAGTGCGGGGACCTGCTGCGCGGCTTCTTCCGGGCGCGGCGGGGGCGATGACGCGAAGGGGCCGTCAGATCCAGCCGTGCCGCCGCGCGATCTGCGAGGCCTCGTGCCGGTTGCTGGCCTGGAGCTTCGCCTGCGCGTTCGAGAGGTAGTTGCGGACCGTCCCCTCGGCCAGGTGCGCGCGCCGTGCGATCTGCTCGATGCTGGCGCCGTCGGCCGCGTACTCGAGCACGTCGGCCTCGCGCGGGGTGAGCGGGGAGTCGCCGGAGGCGATGGTCTCCGCGGCGAGCTCGGGGTCGATCGCACGGCGTCCCTGCGCGACGGCGCGCACGGCCTCGGCGAGCTGCTCCCCGGAGACCGTCTTCGGCAGGAATCCCAGCACGCCCTGGGCGAGCGCGCGCTTGAGGTAGCCGGGCCGGGCGTGCGAGGTGAGGATCAGGCACCGGGTGGCGGGGGAGACCTCGAGCGTGCGGGCGGCGAGCTCGAGGCCGTCCCCGTCGGGCAGCTGCAGGTCGAGCACCGCGACATCGGGCGCGTGGGCGGCCATCAGGCCCTCGCCCTCGGCGGCGCTCCCCGCCTGCGCGAGGACCTCCAGGTCGTCCTCCAGGTCGAGCATGGTGGCCAGGGCGGAGCGGATCACGGTCTCGTCGTCCACGAGGACGAGACGGATGGGGGCGGTCATGGGGCCTCCTCAGGGACGGGGCTCTCGGCGACGGGACTCTCGGCGACGGGGCTCTCTGCGGCCGTGCTCTCTGCGACGGTGTTCGTTGCTTCTCCAGGGTCCTCGAACACCGCCGACAGGACGAAGCGCTCGCCGTCGAGGCGGGCCGTCAGGGTCCCCTCCGGCGCGAGCCGCTCTCGGACCCCGCGCAGCCCGCTGCCCATCACGACAGGGGTCCCCGTGACGCTCACCCCGTCGTTGACCACGGTGATCCCGCCCGGTGCGAGGTCGATGCGCACCGAGTCGGCGCTCGAATGCCGCAGCACGTTGGTGCCGGCCTCCCGGAGCACCCAGGCGGCCGTCGCCGCGCGGGACCCGGGGATGTCCTCCGGACTCCCGCCGACCGCCGCCTCGATCCCGGCCGAGCGCAGCAGGGAGACGGTGCCCTGCAGCTCGGCGGCGAGATCGGCCTCCCGGTAGCCGCGCACCAGCGCCCGGACCTCGGCGAGGGACGAGCGGGCGATCTGCGCGACCTCCCGGCTGCGCTCGAGCGCGCGGGGATCCTCGCGCTCGACGAGCTTCCCGGTCAGCTCCGCGGTGACGACGATCGCCGAGAGGTCCCGGCCGGTGACGTCGTGGAGATCGCGGGCGAAGCGCAGCCGCTCCTCGGCGACCGCGAGCTGGGCCTGGGCCACCCGAGCCCTCTCGAGGTCCCGGACGATCGCGGCGAGCCACAGCGAGCTGCGGGCGACCGCGACGAACGCGATCACGAGCCCCGCGAGGATCGAGGCCTCGTTCCTGCTCGTGCCCAGGAGCACGCCCACGCCGGCGGTGGCCCCGGCGGCGAGGATCCCCGTCGTCCAGGGGAGGCGGAGGGCCTGTCCCGTCAGCGCCGCACCGAGGCATGCCAGCAGCACGGGGGCGTGGGCCGACGCGTCGTCGGCCCATGCGGTCCGCGCCGCCGCGAGGGCCGCGGGGACCAGCGGGGACAGCGCCAGGGCGCGCGCCCCGGCCCCGTGCACGCGCAGCGCCCCGACCTCGGGAAGGTCCCATCGGCCGCGGGGCCCGGCCTCGCCCCGCGCCCAGGCGCGGCACAGCACGAGGACGGACACGGCCGAGGTCAGGGACTGGAGGACGAGGAACGCGGCATCGGGGCCATCGCGCAGGGCGCCCTCGGGGGCGAGCAGCGGCGCGTCGGCCGCGCCGGGCGCGCTGAGCAGCAGGAGCGGCAGGAGGAGCATGAGCACGGCCAGCGACCACAGCGTGTAGACGCGGAAGATCTCCCAGGGGCGTCCCACATCAGGCGCCTCGAGCGTGCTCATGCCCCGGATCCTGTCATGACCCGGGCCCGAGGAGCGGCCGGAACGGCGACCGCGGCGTCTGCCGGGTCATGCACGGGCCGCCCCCTGCAAGGGCCCCTCATGCGCGGGGCTCCCAGCGGAAGCGCAGTCGCACGAACCAGCAGGCGAGGACGAGCCAGACCACGAGGATCAGGAGCTGCAGGCCCGCGTCGGCCCAGACGGCCGATCCGGTCACCGGGTCGCCGGCGGGGTCGACGCCCAGCCAGCCCAGGCGCACCAGGGCGACGATCGGGGCCGAGGGGACGAGCGAGACCAGTCGCGCGAACCAGTCGGGCATGAGCGACAGGGGCACGGCGGCGCCGGTGCCGATGACGGCGACGGCCATGAGCGGGAGGCACGTGACCTGCGCGGACTCGACGGTGCGGGTGATGTTCGCGGTCGCGAGCGCGAGCGGCACCAGGAGCACGGCCCCGAGCGCGAGGCCCACCACGGGCAGCAGCGGATGCTGCGGCGTCGGCAGGTCCAGCAGCGGCACCGAGATCGCCGTCATCACACCGATCATGACCGCCGCGATGAGGAGCGCGGGCACGGCGCCCGCCGCGAGGACCGTCGCGTCCGAGGCCTCGCCGGTGCGCAGGCGCTTGAGGACGAGGTCCTGGCGGCGCGCGACATAGGTGGAGAGCAGGTTGTAGTAGACGACGAACAGCAGGACGATCACGAACATCATCCCGAGGGCGTTCGCGAGCTGCGCGGGCCCCGAGCCCTGCCGCGCGATCGGCAGGTACAGGAACGGGACGGCGATGGGCATCAGCACTGCCGTGACCAGCTGCATCCGGTTGCGCAGCAGCATCGTCATCTCGGCGCGGGCCAGGCCCAGCAGGCGGTGCCCGGGCAGGCGGTGCCCGTGCGCGCGCCGCGGGGCGCGGTCGGCGGCGGGAGCGGAGGCGGCGGCGGTCATGACGGATCTCCTTCGTGGGCGATGGTGAGGAACACGGTCTCCAGGCTCGCCGCGCGGGCGTCGAGGCCCTCGAGGACCAGGGAGTGCTGGTCCGCCCAGCGCAGCAGGCGCGCCAGGTCGGTCTGGAGCGAGTCGGTGGTGACCTCCGTGCGCTCGCCCTCCCGGGTCGCGGCGCCGTGGAGGTCCGGCAGGGCCGGGGCCGAGACGGGCACCCGGAAGCGGATCGTGGAGGGGTGGCCGGCGACGACCTCGTCGACGGTCCCCTCCCGCACGATCCGACCGCGGTGCATGAGCGCGAGGCGGTCGGAGAGCGCCTCCGCCTCCTCGAGGTAGTGCGTGGTCAGCACGATCGTGGTCCCGCGCTCGGTGAGGCGCCGGATCAGGCCCCATGCCCCCGCCCGGGACTGCGGATCCAGCCCCGTCGTCGGCTCGTCGAGGAAGAGGATCTGCGGATCGCCCGCGATCGCGCAGGCCAGGTCGAGGCGACGCACCTCCCCGCCCGAGAGCGAGGAGATCCGGGTGCGCGCCCGGTCCGCGAGATCGACCTCCTGCAGGAGCTCGGCCCCCTCGCGCGGGGAGCTCAGCGTGGAGCACCACATCCGCAGGGCCTCGGAGACGGTGAGATCGGCGGGGAAGCCGCCCGTCTGCAGCATGAGCCCCTGCTGCGGGCGCACCGCGGCGCGCTCGCGCCGCGGATCGTGCCCCAGCACCCGCACCGTGCCCTCGTCGGGCCGGGCCAGGCCCTCGAGCACCTCGAGGGTCGAGGTCTTGCCGGCGCCGTTGGTGCCCAGCAGTCCGAAGAGCTCGCCGCGGCGGATCTCGAGATCGATGCCGTCGACGGCCACGAAGGCCTGCCGACCGCTGCCGTAGCGGCGCACGAGCCCCCGTGCGGTGATCACGGCCTCGGCGTCCGGGGAGGCGAGGCCTCGGGATCCGACGGCCGACGGGGACAGGGACTGCGGGCTCGCCGCGCTCATCGTCGACCCGCCTCGGGACGGCCGTAGCCGTGGCGGACGAAACCGGCGATCAGCCGGCCCACGAGCCACGCCCCGACCAGGCTGCCCGCGATCACCGCGGCGATCATCGGCGGCTGCAGGACGAACAGGAGGATCGCGACCAGGGCGGCGTTCACGACCAGGGCGAAGAGCTCCCGGGCGAGGGTCGGTGCGGGGGTGACCCCCAGCACGTCCATCAGCAGGCCGCGATCCGAGGCGGACGCGGGCGCTGAGGTCGGGGCGGTCGGCGTCGTCGAGGGGTGGGAGGCGCGTGTCGTGTTCATGTCCTCCACGCTCCCGGAGCCGCGGATGCGGGGGTAGGGCGCAGGATCACCGCTCGTCGTGAACGGCTCACGGCCCGGGCATGACGTATGTCAGATCGGCCCGGGGCCACGGCCTGAGTCCCGCACCACACGCCGCGGCCCTGCGCGGTGATCCCGACCACGCCCCGCCCCGGTCAGATGACGTTTCGTGAACGTGAGGGTCGGCAGGTGCGCTAGGGGGATGCTCTACTTCTGCTTGTGATCACTCTCGAAGACCTCACCAAGGTCTTCCCCGCGCCGGGCGGGGGAGACCCCGTCGTCGCGCTCGACGGCATCGATCTTGATGTCGACGCGGGCCAGATCCATGGGATCGTCGGCCGCTCCGGCGCCGGGAAGTCCACGCTCATCCGCTGCCTGACCGGACTCGAGAAGCCCACGCGCGGCAGCGTGCGCCTCGACGGCACCGACATCGCGGCGCTCGACGGCCCCGAGCTGCGCGCCGCTCGCCGCAACATCGGCATGGTGTTCCAGCACGCGAACCTGCTGGACTCGCGCACCGCCGCCCGCAACATCGCCCACCCGCTCGAGATCGCGGGCGTGGGCCGTGAGCAGCGCACGGCGCGCGTGGCCGAGCTCGTGGACCTCGTGGGCCTCGCCGGCCGCGAGCACAACCATCCCGCGCAGCTCTCGGGCGGGCAGATCCAGCGCGTGGGCATCGCCCGCGGCCTCGCGGCCGAGCCCAAGGTGCTGCTGTGCGACGAACCCACGAGCGCGCTCGACCCCACCACCACCCGTCAGATCCTCAAGCTCATCCGCGACCTGCGCGACCGCCTGGGCATCACCGTCCTGCTCATCACCCACGAGATGAGCGTGGTCCGCGAGATCTGCGACGCCGTGACCCTGCTCGAGGACGGCCGCGTCGCCCAGAGCGGCGCCCTGGCCGATGTCGCCTCGGACCCGCACGGCCCGCTCAGCAGCGAGCTGATCCCGCTGCCGCCGGCCCCGACGGGCATCAGCGCGCGCGTCGTGGACTGCGACTACGGCGCCGACCCGACGAACGACCGGGCCGTGGCCAGCAGCGAGGAGCTCGTGCGCATCGCCGCCGAGCACGGCGCGAGCGCGCAGATCGTCGCCGGCAACATCGAGACCATCGCGGGCCGCCAGG
Organism: Brachybacterium kimchii; assembly: GCF_023373525.1. Lineage (NCBI taxonomy): Bacteria > Bacillati > Actinomycetota > Actinomycetes > Micrococcales > Dermabacteraceae > Brachybacterium > Brachybacterium kimchii. The sequence goes on along the minus strand of NZ_CP097218.1, from coordinate 2,669,753 downwards.
TGGGCCGCGTGCAGCTGGCCCTGCGCAACGAGGACGACACACCGATCAGCGAGAAGGGCCTCGCGGCCTTCCTGCGCGAGCTCGAGAGCCGCGGCGTCGTCACGAAGGAGGCCTCGGCATGAGCGAATGGCTGAGCAATCCCGTGTTCACCACCTGGGACTCCAACACGAGCCTGTGGTCGAACACGCTGATCACCCTCTACATGACGATCGGCACGATGATCTTCGCGGCGCTCATCGGCACCCCGCTGGGAGTGCTGCTGTTCGAGACCGACCGCGCGACCGGCGGCGGCGCCCGCTGGGTGAACCGGATCGTCGGCTTCATCGTGAACGTGGGCCGCTCGTTCCCGTTCATCATCCTGATCATCGCGCTGATCCCCGTCACGAGGATCGTGGTGGGCCGTGTGACCGGCCCGAACGCCGCCATGTTCGCGCTCGTGGTCTCCGCGATCCCGTTCCTGGCCCGCCTCATCGAGATCAACCTGCGCGAGATCCCCGCCGGGAAGATCGAGGCGGTGCAGATGATGGGCGCGACCCGCTGGCAGGTGATCCGCCAGGTGCTGTTCCCCGAGGCCCTGCCCGGGATCATCGGCTCGCTGACCACCACGACGATCGCCGTGATCGGCTACACCGCGATGGCGGGCGCCGTGGGAGGCAAGGGCCTGGGAGACCTCGCGAACCGCATGGGCTACCAGTCCTACGACAACGTCGTGATGATCTCGACCGTCGTCGTCCTGATCGTCATCGTGATCCTCGTGCAGTCGCTGGGCTCGGTGCTCGCCCGCGCGGTCGACCACCGCGCCCGCAACGTCTGAGCCCCGCCCCGAGAGCTCCCTCTCGCCCTTCCGCGTCCTTCCGCCCCACCACTCCGTTCCACTCCCCGAGGAGATCCCCATGTCGCATCTGACCCGCCGCTCCCTGTTCGCCTCCGGCGCCGGCCTCGCCGCGCTCTCGATCACCGGCTGCGGCCTGGTGGGCGGGGGCTCCGACGGCCCCGAGGAGAAGGACGGGGTGACGACGATCAAGATCGGCGCCTCACCCAAGCCCCACCAGGAGATCCTGGAGTTCGTCAGCAAGAACCTCGCCGAGGACGCGAACCTGAAGCTCGACATCACGCCCTACACGGACTACCAGATCCCGAACCAGGCGCTGAACGACGGCGACATCGACGCGAACTACTACCAGAACCAGCCGTTCCTGGACTCGCAGGAGAAGGAGAAGGGCTACGACTTCTTCGCCTTCAAGGGCGTGCACATCGAGCCCCTGGGCCTGTACTCCGAGAAGATCACGAAGCTCGACGAGCTGAAGGACGGCGACGAGATCGCGATCGCCAACGACCCCACCAACCGCGGCCGTGGCCTGGGCCTGCTCGCCGAGGCGGGGCTGATCACCCTCAAGGACGGCGTCGAGGTCACCGACGCGACCACCAAGGACGTCGCCGAGAACCCGCAGAAGCTGAAGTTCACCGAGATCGAGGCCGCCCAGATCCCGCGCACCCTGGGCGACTTCGCGGCGGGCGTCGTCAACGGCAACTACGCGATCGAGTCGGGTCTCAAGCCCTCCGAGGACTCGATCGTGCTCGAGAAGAGCGACGCGGAGAACCCCTACGCGAACTTCGTCGTGGTGCGCACCGAGGAGAAGGACAACGCGGCGCTGAAGAAGCTCGACGAGCTCCTGCACTCCGACAAGGTCAAGGACTTCATCACCACCACGTACACCGACGGCTCGGTCATCCCGGCCTTCTGACCGGGCGGGGCCCGACGGACGATCGGCGTCCGTCGGACCACGAAGTCGGCGTCGTCGGAGCCGCTCGACGGGGCACATGCTCATGGCCAGGTTCTATGACAGAAAGTCCGGCTTCCTGTCATAGAACCTGGCCATCGGCCGTTCGGGCCGCCGGGCCGCCGGGCCGCCGGGCCGCCGGGACGACGGGACGGCGGGCCGCCGGCCTGACCGGCAGGCCCGCCGGGCCGGCCGGGCCCTCAGATCCGCGCGGTCGCGCCGATCTGGTCGAGCAGCCAGGCGAGCTCGTCGGCCCGCTGCTCCCACTTCGCGTAGCGGCCCGAGCGCCCGCCGTGCCCGGCGACCATCTCGCAGCGGAACACGATCGGCCGCTCGCCCTGGTCGCTGGTCACGGTCTCGCGCAGGCGCGCCACCCACTTCGCGGGCTCGACGAAGAACACGCGGGTGTCGTTCAGCGAGGTGGAGGCGAAGATCGCCGGGTACTCGACCTCGCGCACGTTCTCGTACGGCGAGTACGACTTCATGTACGCGTAGACCTCGGGGTCGTGCAGCGGGTCGCCCCACTCCTCCCACTCGCCGACGGTGAGCGGCAGCGAGGGATCCAGGATCGTGGTGAGCGCGTCCACGAAGGGCACGCCCGCGATGATCGCCCGGAAGCGCTCGGGGGCGAGGTTCGCGATCGCGCCCATGAGCAGGCCGCCCGCGCTGCGCCCCTCCGCGGAGAGGCGGTCCGGCGCGACCCAGCCCGCGTCGACGAGGTGCGCGGCGCAGTCGACGAAGTCGGTGAAGGTGTTGCGCTTCTCGAGCAGCTTGCCGTGCTCGTACCAGGGCCTGCCCATCTCGCCGCCGCCGCGCACATGGGCCACGGCGACCACGAGACCGCGGTCCAGGAGGGACAGCCGGGTGGGCACGAACGACGGGTCCATGGACGCCTCGTAGGAGCCGTAGCCGTAGAGGTAGCCGGGATTCGTGCCGTCGGGCGCGGCCTCCCGGCGGGCCGCCAGCGAGATCGGGATCGCGGTGCCGTCGGCCGCTCGCGCCCACAGGCGCTTCTCGACGTAGAGCTTCGGGTCGTAGCCCGGGACCGGGGTGCGGCGGAGGACCTCGTGCTCGCGGGTGCGCACGTCGACCTGGGCGACCGTCGACGGGGTGAGCAGGCTCGTGAGCTGGTAGCGCAGGAGCTGCTCGTCGAACTGGTGGTTCGCCAGCAGGAACACGGTGTCGAGCTCGCCGCCGTGGGAGACGTCCCAGGCCTCCTCGACGGCCCAGGCGTGCGCCGCCGCGTCGGCGTCAGCATCCGAGCCCGAGCCCGAGCCCGCGTCGGCCTCCGCGCCCGTGCCCGCGCCCACCGTCTCGCGCCGGGGGATCACGCGCACCGCGGCGAGCCCGCCGCTGCGCAGCTCGAGGGCGGCGAAGCCCGCGAAGGCGTCCACGGACTCGAGGCGCTCGCCGTCGGCGGCCTCGAGGATCGTGGTCCAGGCTCCCGGGTCCTCGAGCGGTGCGGTCGCGAGCGCGAAACCGGGCACGCCGTCGTTGTGGACCACCAGCAGGTGGTCCCCGGCGGGCTCGAGCGAGTACTCGATCCCGGGCCGGCGCCCGCCGGCGGGCCGGGGCGCCGAGGTGGGATCGGAGAGGTCCAGGAGCCAGCCCTCGCTGGTGGTGGTCGAGGCGGCCTCGATGATCAGCGTGGAGCCGTCGCGCGAGGTCCCGAACCCGATCGTGAAGCGCTCGTCGGCCTCCTCGAGCACCAGCTGGTCCTCCTGCGCGTCGGTCCCCAGGCGGTGACGCCAGATCTGGTGCTGGCGCCAGGCGTCGTCCACCCCCGCGTAGAACAGCCACTGCTCGTCGGTCGAGAACGCGAGCCCGTAGCCGGCGCCGCGCACTGCCTCGTCGATCACCTCGCCGCCGGCGCCGCCGCGGCGAAGGTCCGTGACCACGACGTCGAAGCGCTCGTCGCCGCGCACATCGGTGCTGAAGGCGAGCAGGTCCTGGCTGGGGGAGGGGCGCATGCCGCCGAGGGAGAAGAACTCCCGACCGTCCGCGAGTGACTGCGCGTCGAGGATCACCTGCTCGCCGGGCAGCAGCACGCCGGGCTCGACGGCGGGGACGCCGCCCGCACCGCGCGGCAGCTCCGGGCCCTCGGCGACGCGCGTATGCCGCGGGTAGTCCTCGCCCTCGGTGGTGCGGGTGAGGTACCACCAGTCACCGCGGCGCACGGGGACGGACTGGTCCGTCTCCTGGGTGTGGCCGACGAACTCGGAGACGAGCTCGGTGCGCAGCGCCGACAGGTGGGCCGTGCGCGCGTCCGCATAGGCGTTCTCGGCCTCGAGGTGGGCGATGACCTCCGGGTCCTCCTTGTCGCGCAGCCACTCGAAGGGATCGCTCACGGTGTCGCCGTGGTGGGTGCGGTCCGTCGGCCGATGCGCGGGGCGGGGCGACTGGGGCGCGGACGGCGCCGGATCAGCGGGCGGCTGGGAGGGAGTCGTGGCATCGGTGCTCGTCATCCCGTCGAGGGTAGTGCCTGCGCCGGTGAACTGGATCGCACGTCGGCCCCCGCGGTTTGCCCGTCGTTCATGGCCCTGCGTAGAATCGCTGGCGGTAGCGTGTCCGAGCGGCCGAAGGTGCATCACTCGAAATGATGTGTGGTTAATAGCCACCGCGGGTTCAAATCCCGCCGCTACCGCCCTTGATCCGGAGTCCTTCCGGGTCCCGAAGGCCCCCGCCGGTCCCGGCGGGGGCCTTCGTGCTCTCCTGCACTCCCTCGATGGCACGGGAGTAGCGTCGTCGCAGGCCCCTGCGTCGGGACCGCTCGCCGCACCATCCCGGGAGGAACCCCATGACCGCACCGCGCACCCTGACTGCCGACCTGCTCGTCCTGGGCTGGGGGAAGGGAGGCAAGACGCTCGCCGCGAGCACGGCCGCCGCCGGCCGCCGCGTCGTGATGGTCGAGCAGTCCTCCCTGATGTATGGCGGGACCTGCATCAACATCGGCTGCGTGCCCACGAAGACCCTCGTGCACGCCGCCGACGAGCGTCGCGAGGGCGACGATCCCCAGGAGTACTTCGACCGGGCCGTGAGCACGCGCGATGCGCTCATCGGGAAGCTGAACGACGTCAACCTGCACATGCTCGCCGACCATGACACCGTGACGATCGTGGACGGCCGCGCCCGCTTCGTCGGGCCCCGTGAGGTCGAGGTGGCGCCCTCCGCAGGCGGCGCGGGCCTCGCCGAGCACCTGCTGATCAGCGCCGAGACCGTCATCGTGAACACCGGCGCCGAGCCCGCCCTGCCCGCAGTGCCCGGCATCGACGGGCCGCGCATCCACACCTCCACCTCGCTGCAGCACGTGGAGCCCTTCCCGCGCCGCCTCGCCGTGATCGGCGCGGGCCCGATCGGCCTCGAGTTCGCCTCGATGTTCCGCAGCTTCGGCAGCGAGGTCACCGTCATCGCCCGCGGCGAGCGGATCCTGCCCGACGAGGACGACGACGTCGCGGACGCGGTGCGCGAGGTGCTCGAGCACGAGGGCATCACGATCCTCACCGGCACCTCCGTCAGCGAGTACGTCGACGGCCCGGACGGGGTCGCGCTGCAGGGCACGGACGACGGGAACGGCGCACCTCTCGTGGCCGACGCGGTCCTGGTCGCCACCGGCAGGCGGCCCGCCACCGCGGACCTGGGCCTCGAGCAGGCGGGCATCGAGGTCGACGAGCACGGCGCCGTCGTCGTCGACGACCAGCTGCGCACGAGCGCCGAGGGCGTGTTCGCGATGGGAGACGTCCACGGGCACGGGCAGCAGACCTACCTCTCCCTCGACGACAGCCGCATCGTGGCGTCCGCGCTCACGGGCGACGGCTCGCGTCGGCTCTCGGACCGCGTCGCGGTGCCGTCGACGACCTTCCTCACGCCTCCGCTGTCGGCCGTGGGTCTGACCGAGCACGAGGCCCGCGAGGCCAGCCACGAGGTCCGCACGGTGCTCGCGCCCGTCGCGGGGATCAAGGCGATGCCCCGCCCCAAGACGCTCGGGGACGCCCGTGGCGTGATCAAGGTCGTCGTGGACGCGCAGACCGATCTCGTGCTGGGGGCGCGCCTGTTCCACGTCGACTCCCAGGAGGTCGTGAACCTCGTGGCCCTCGCGATGCGCGCGGGCATCACGGCCACGCAGCTGCGCGACGGGATCTGGACGCACCCGTCCTCGACCGAGGCGCTCAACGAGGTGCTCGGCCGGCTCTCCTGAGGCGCGGTCGTGTGAGCAGGGGGCGGCGTCGGCCGCCCGTGACGCCCGGGGTCAGATGAACTCGTACGGGTCGAACTCGTCGATCTCGATGACGCGCACGCGCGGCAGCGGGCTGGTGAACGTCCCGGCGTCGAACTCGAGGTCGAGGATCTCCACGCGCGGCACCTGCCGCAGGTCGGAGGCCATGAACTCGCGGAAGCCGACGACCGCGAGGCGCCGCTCCTCGTCCTCCGAGAGGTCGCGCATCTGGTCCACGAAGTCGCGGTCGTGGCTGACCAGGGCCACGTCGGCCGCACGGTCCTTGAGGGCGGTGAGGGTGCGCTGGATGGCGATGTCCACGACCTTGCCGTCGCCGCGCAGCGGGATCGGCGTGTAGCCCATGGCGAGCAGCGCCTGCACGAAGCTCGCGGGAAGGTCGCTCGCGACCGCCAGGAAGAACAGCCCGTGGGTGGGCTCGGCCCAGTGCTCCTGGATGAAGCTCAGCAGCGTGTTCCAGCGCGGCCTCTCCTCGGGGTGCGGGCGGCGCCCGAGGACCGAGAGGCCCAACGTGGCGTCGATGTTCTCGCCGTCGACGAGGAGGTAGGAGCTGCGTTCATCCATGGTGGCGAGCCTATCGGTCGTGGCCGGGTGGTCGGGCGCAGGTCCGACGGGGTCGACGGCGGGCGCGGGTCCGACGGGAGTCTGCGCGGCCGGATGCGGGGGAGCGGCCGGATGCTGGGCAGCGGCGGGTGCCGGCGCGGGCGGTCCCGCCGGGCTCTCCGCTCGTCGTCCCATGCCGCTCAGCCCTTCACCGAGCCGGACATGAGACCGGCGATGAAGTAGCGCGAGAGAAGCACATAGACCACGAGGGTGGGCAGCGAGGCGAGCAGCGCGCCCGCCATCGAGACCCCGTAGTCGGTGAGCAGCGCGCCGTTGGCCAGGTTGTTCAGGGCGAGGGTGACCGGCCCGTTGCGCGGGGTCGAGAAGAACACCGCGAACAGGAAGTCGTTCCAGGCGCTCGTGAACTGCCAGATCCCCACGACCACGAAGCCGGGGATCGCGATCGGCAGCGCGACCGAGGAGAAGGTGCGCAGCATGCCCGCGCCGTCCACGGTCGCGGCCTCGATGAGCTCGTGCGGGATCGTCTCGAAGTAGTTGCGGAAGATCAGGGTGGTGATGGGGATGCCGAAGACCACGTGCAGCAGGATCAGCGAGGGGATGCCGTTGGGGATCTCGGTCGCGAGCACCAGCTGCAGCAGGGGGATCATCACCGCCTGGTAGGGCAGGAACATCCCGAACAGGATGAGAGTGAAGACGATGTCGGCCCCCGGGAAGCGCCACCGCGAGAGGACGAAGCCGTTCAGACAGCCCAGCACCGAGGAGATGATCGTCGAGGGGATGACCAGCGAGAGGCTCCGGCCCAGCGCCGGGGCGAGCGCCGTCCATGCCCGTTGCCAGTTCTCGAAGGTCCAGGTGTGCGGGAGCGCCCAGGCCCGCGCGGGGCTCGCGTCACCGCCGGTCTTGAAGCTCGTGATGACCAGCACGTACACCGGGATCAGCACGAACAGCACGCCCAGCAGGATGACGAGGTAGCGCAGGGTGCGGCCGACGGGCGTGGGCCGGGTGCCCGGGGCGCCGCGGCCGCGGGAGGCGAGCGGGGAGCTCTCGCCGAGCGGCGCGGCGCTCGGCGGCGCGGACGTCGTGGTGTTCATCGGGTGCGCTCCCGGTGCTGCTGGATCAGGTAGGGGACGATGAGGATCGCGATGAACGCGAGCAGCACCGTGCCCACGGCCGCCGCGTTGGCGTAGTCGAAGCTCGACTTGAACACGTACATGTCCACCGCGGGCACCTTGGTCTGGTAGTTCGCGGGCTTCGAGATCGACATGATGAGGTCGAAGGACTTCAGCGACATGTGCGCGATGATGACGATCGCGCTCATGAGCACCGGCGTGAGCTGCGGGAAGATCACGTGGCGGTACATCTGCAGGCTGCTCGCGCCGTCCATGCGGGCGGCCTCGCGCAGATCGTCGGGCACCCCGCGGAAGCCCGCGAGGAACAGCGCCATGACGTAGCCCGAGAGCTGCCAGATCGCGGGGATCGCGATCGCGGCGATGCCGAAGGTGACCTGGTTCCACCAGGGGTTCTCGAGCACGTCGAGGCCGACCATCTGGAACAGGCGGTTCAGGCCCGTCGCACTGTCGCCCTGGTTCGAGTTCAGCAGCCATCGCCACACCACGCCCGAGGCGACGAAGGAGATCGCCATCGGGAACAGGTACACGGTCTGGAAGACGCGGCCGCCCGGCAGCGGCCGCTCCAGCAGCCACGCCCACACGAAGCCCACGATCATCGCGCCCACGAGGAACACGGCCGTGAACAGCACCAGGTTCCACAGCGAGTGCTGGAACTGCGGGCTCTTGAACAGGGCGACGTAGTTCTCGAGGAACACGAAGGAGACGTCCTTGCGGCCGTTCGCCTGCGCGGCCGTGTGGTTGTCGGTCATCGACGTCCACAGGTTCCTCGCGATGAGCACGTAGACGAAGACGCCCACCAGCACCAGCGAGGGGGAGATGAGCAGCAGCGGCGGTCCGTACCGGCGCACGCGGGATCGCATCGAGCTCCGTGCCTCAGCTCGCGTACTTGTCGGCCGCCGCGACCAGCGCCTTCTGGTAGGCCGCGAGGTCGGAGGCGCCCGTGGTGAACTGGCTGGTGGCGTCCGAGAGATCGTTGAGCCAGGCCACCGGGACCGCGGCGCCGTGGGCGATCGACGGGGAGATCGCGTCCTCGGCGAAGGACTTCAGGGCCGTCTGCGAGTAGGTGCCGAACTGGGACTCGTCGACATCGGTGCGCGCGGGGATCGAGCCCTTGGCGAGGTTGAAGGCGAGCTGGCCGTCCTTCGAGGAGAGGGTGTCGAGCCAGGCCTTCGCGCCGTCGGCGTTCGGGGCGCCGACGGGCAGGGTGAAGGAGTCGGCGAGGAAGCCGAAGATCTTCTCCTTGCCGGGCAGCGGGAAGTACGTGTAGTCCTCGCCGTCCTTGAGCTTCGCCTGCTGGAACGCGGCCTCCGCCCAGTCGCCCATCACGTTGTAGGCGGCCTTGCCGTCGATCAGCTGCTGGGTCGCGTCGGGCCAGTCCAGGGAGTCGCGGTCGCTGTTCGTGTACCCCATCATCTTCTGGAACGCCTCGAGCGAGGAGGTCACGGCGGCGTCGTCCCAGGCGGTCTTCCCGTCGAACAGCCCGTTGTACTTCTCGGAGCCGAGCTCGGACATGAGGATGGCCTCGAGCAGGTTCACCTGGCACCAGGTGGTGCCGACGGACAGCGCGGTCACGCCCGCGCCCTTCGCCTTCTCGAGGTCGGCGAGGAAGTCGTCGACGCTGCCCGGGGCCTTCTTCGTGTCGATCCCCGCCTTCTCGAGCACCTTCGCGTTCGCCCACACCACGTTCGAGCGGTGGATGTTCGAGGGGATCGAGTAGATCTTCCCCTCGACCGTCAGGCGGTCCACGAGGTCCTTCGGGAAGGCATCGGTGAGCTTGTACTCGTCGTAGAGGCCGGAGACGTCCTCGATCTGTGCGGCGTCGATGTAGTCCTGGAGCTCGGCGCCCGCGTGGGCCTGGAAGGTGTCCGGCGGGTCGCTCGCCTGGAGGCGCGACTGCAGCATGTCCTTCGCTGCGGAGCCCGCGCCGCCCGCGACCGCCCCGTTGACGAACGTGAAGTCCGAGTGCTGCTCCCCGAAGACCTTGACCAGGGCGTCGAGGCCGGCCTTCTCGGAGCCGGAGGCCCACCAGGTGAAGACCTCGACGTCGGTGCCGCCGTCGCCGCCGGAACCGGAATCGCCTCCCGAGCCGCAGGCGGCGAGCGCGCCGACACCGAGGGCGGTGGAGGAGAGGGCGAGGAAACGTCTGCGATCCAACATGTTCTTCTCCTTCGAAGACACGGGATGGGGGTGGGGAGCTGCAGCGGGAGGGGGAGTGCGCAGCGGGGTGGGGCGGGTGCCCGCTCGACGTCGAGCCGACGTCTCGACTCTAGGACAGTCCTGGTCGCGGTGGGGTCGGGACCGGCCGACCGTGACCGCTTCGTGACGGCGTCCGCCCCGGTCCTCGGGCCCGTGCCCGCCCCGCTCCACGGGCTCCCGCGGGGAGCGTCCACGGCTCCGCGCACGCCCCGCCGGGCACGTAGCATGAGGTGATCCAGCGCGCCCGATACCTCCCCCACGGGCCCATCACAGAGGGAGTCCGAGATGTCCCAGTACACAGGTGTGGCGGTCAGCCCCGGCCGCGTCGTCGGCACGGTCCGGACGATGGCGCCGCCGGTCGCGGAGCCGCCCGTCGGCGAGAAGATCCCCGAGGGCGCGGATCCGCAGGCCGAGGCCGCGCGCATCGCCGAGGCCGCTGCGAGTGTGCAGAAGGCGCTCACGCATCGCGCCGAGCACGCACCGGGCGACGGGAAGGCCGTGCTCGAGGCGACCGCGCAGATGGCGGCCGACCCCTCCCTCACCCAGACCGCGCAGGGCTTCGTGCTCGCCGGCGGAGCCTCCGCGGCGCGCGCCGTGTGGGAGGCCGGCGACCAGGTCGCCTCGATGCTCGAGGGCCTGGGCGGATACATGGCCGAGCGCGCGGCCGACGTCAAGGACGTGCGCGGCCGGATCGTCGCCGAGCTGCGCGGCGAGCAGGCCCCCGGCATCCCCGATGTCGAGGAGCCCTTCGTGCTCACGGCGACCGATCTCGCCCCGGCGGACACCGCGACCCTTGACCCCGCGCTGGTGATGGCCCTGGTGACCTCGGACGGCGGCCCCCAGTCGCACACCGCGATCCTCGCGCGTCAGCTGGGCCTGCCCGCGATCGTCGCCGCCAAGGGCGTGCTCGACATCGCCGACGGCACCGAGGTGTTCGTCGACGCCGGCTTCGGCACCATCACCGACGACGTCACCGACGAGCACCGGCGCTTCGCCGAGGCCTGGACCGAGCTGCAGAAGAACCCGCTGACCTACGAGGGCGGCGGGATCGAGCTCACCGACGGCACCCGCATGCAGCTGCTGGCCAACATCGGCGGCGCGAAGGACGCGAAGGCCGCGGCCGCGGCGCATGCCGACGGCGTGGGCCTGTTCCGCACCGAGTTCCTGTTCCTGGACCGCGAGGACGAGCCGACCGTCGAGGAGCAGACGAAGGCCTACCTCGAGGCCTTCGCGTCGTTCCCCGGCAAGAAGGTCGTGGTGCGCACGATCGACGCGGGCGCCGACAAGCCCCTGCCCTTCCTCACCGACACCGACGAGCCGAACCCCGCGCTCGGCGTGCGGGCCTATCGCACCTCGTGGGAGAAGCGCTCGGTGCTGACGAACCAGCTCGACGCCATCTCCGCCGCCGCGAAGCAGAGCGACGCGAAGGTGTGGGTGATGGCCCCGATGATCTCGACCACCGAGGACACCGAGGACTTCGTGGGCCTGTGCCGCGAGCGCGACCTCGCCCCGGCCGGGATCATGGTCGAGACGCCCTCGGCCGCGGTCACCGCGGACCGGCAGCTGGCCGCGTGCGACTTCGCCTCGATCGGCACCAACGACCTCACCCAGTACACGATGGCCGCCGACCGCATGCTCGGCACCCTCGCCCACCTGAACAACCCGTGGCAGCCGGCGGTGCTCACCCTCGTGAAGGCCACCTGCGACGGCGCCCGCGCGGCGGGCGGCGACCCCGAGGCCTTCGGCGAGAGCGCCGCGAAGCCGGTGGGCGTGTGCGGCGAGGCCGCGGGCGACCCGGGTCTCGCGGTCGTGCTCGTGGGCCTGGGCGTCAACAGCCTCTCGATGACCCCGCGCTCCCTGCCGGCGGTCGCGAAGGTGCTCTCCACGGTCTCCCTCGAGCAGGCGAAGCAGCTCGCGACCGCCGCCGTCTCCGCGCGCACCGCGGACGACGCCCGCGATGCCGTCCGCGCCGGCCTCCCCATCCTGGGAGAGCTCGGCCTCTGACGCGGACGCCCGCCCGCGCGCCCGCGGGGGCGAAGATATGAGGGCCACGAACCAGGATCGGTGAGATCCGGTTCGTGGCCCTCATATCTTGTGGGACCACGGGCCGACGGGGCCCGCCGCGGGATCACTCCTCGGCGTCGAGATCCTTCTCGAGGAGCGCGGCGAGCGCCGCGACGGACTCGTCGGCGCCGTCGCCCTCGGCGCGCAGGGTCACCTCGTCGCCGTGGCCGGCGCCGAGGGTCATGAGCATGAGGATGCTCGACGCCTGGACGGCGTTGCCGCCGGCCTTCTCGATGGTGACGGTCGCGGGCTGCTCGCCGGCGGCCTTCGAGAAGATGGCCGCCGGGCGCGCGTGGAGCCCGGAGGCGCTGGCGATGGTGACGGTGCGCTCTGCCATGGTTCAGCCTTTCGATGGACCGCCGCACGGGGCGGCGGCGCGGGGCGCGGACGGGTCTGCCCGCGCGCTGGATCGGGAGTACTCAGGGACGATATCGGACGCCGATGGGCGATGTCCTGGAGCCGGACGCCCGCCGGACGCCCACGGGATGCCCAGGGGCTCGCCCGCCTGGTCAGAGCACGGACTGCCTCTCGGCGATCCTCTCCTTGACCTGCGAGTGCAGCGGATGCTCGGGCTCGAGCCCGGTGATCTCGGCGGTCGCGCCGTCGGCGTCCTGGGTGCGCAGGATCTCCTGCAGCCGGTCCGCCTCCTCGTCGCCCTCCGGAGTGAAGGCGAGCGCGGCGGCGAAGGAGTCCAGGAGACCCTGGGCGGCCATGTCGCGCTCGGCGAGCTCGGCGGCGGGGCCGACGATGCGGTCGTGCCGGGAGAGCTTGCGCAGGGGCGCGCGGCCCACGCGCTCGACGGGATCGGGCAGGGCGCGGTTGTGGAAGCGCCCGAGCACCTTGGTCGCGTAGTCCTGCTGCGTCTGCGCGTCGAAGCCGTGCTTGGCGATGAGCAGCTCGGAGGTCTCGGCGAGCACCTCGCGGACCTTGGCCTCGACGGCCGGGTCCTCGATGGCGTCGGCGATGGTCGCGTGACCGGCCCTCCAGCCGTGCCACGCGGTGGTGGCGTGGCCGGTGTTGACCGTGAACAGCTTCCGCTCGATGTACGGGGCGAGGTCGTCCACCCAGGTCACGCCCGGGATGTCGGGCACGTTCCCGTCGAAGGGCGTGCGGTCCACGGCCCACTCGTGGAAGTCCTCGACGGTGACGTCGAGGCCCGCGGCAGGGTCCTGGACGGGCACGATCCGGTCCACGGCGGTGTTCGCGAACAGCGCCCGGGCGTCGAGGTCGTCGCCCTCGTAGTTCTTCCGGATCTCCTCCTCGAGGGCGTCCGTCGCGTTGATCGCGTTCTCGCAGGCCATCACGGCGACGCGGGGTGCGCCGGCCGGGCGCGCGGCGATACCGGCGGCGATCGCCGGCGCCACGAACCGCAGGATGTGCACGCCCACGGCCGTGGTGACCACGTCGGCGGAGGCGATCTCACCGGTGAGGGACTCGACGTCCTTCCCCGAGTTGATGGCGCGGAAGCCGTCGACGACGGTCTCCGTCGGGTGCTGGCCGACGGTCCGCACCGTGTAGGAGTCCGCGGCTTCGAGGGAATCGATGAGGGCGTCGGCGACGTCCGCGAAGACGACCTCGTACCCGGCCTCGTGGAGCAGCAGCCCCACGAAGCCGCGGCCGATGTTGCCGGCGCCGAAATGCACTGCCTTCTTGCTGGCCATACCGGATCAGTCCTTGTCCTCGGAGAAGATGTCCAGGATCTCCTGCGCGGTGGTGGCCTTCTCGAGGCGCTCCACCTGCGCGGGGTCGGAGAACGTCATGGCGACGTTCTGCAGCAGGGCGAGGTGCTCGTTGCCCACGCCCGCGATGCCCACGACGAAGGTCACGGGGTTGCCGTTCCAGTCGATCCCGTTCGGGTAGCGCACGAACGACATGGCCGAGCGGGAGATCGACTCCTTCGCCTCGTTCGTGCCGTGGGGGATCGCCAGGCCGTTGCCCATGAACGTCGAGACGGTCGCCTCGCGATCGTGCATCGCGCTCACGTACTCGGTGTCGACCGCGCCGGCGCGGACCAGCAGGCCGCCGGCCTCGTCGATCGCGGCGTCGGCCGAACCGGCGCTGCCGTCGAGCACGATCGAGGACGCCGAGAGGATCTCGGGGCCCTGATCGGCCGACGCGGCGTCGCTCGACGACGGCTCCTGGGCGGGCTCGGCGCGGTGCGTGTTCGCGGAGGCCGCTGCGGCCCCAGCGCCGGCGCCCGCGGCTGTTCCGGCCCCGGTCGCGGCGACGGCACCGCCGGTGCCAGCATCCCCGGCAGTCCCAGCGGAGGCGGCGTCGGACCCGGCCTGATCACCGGCGGAGTCGTCGGCCTCTGCGGCATCGGGGTTGTTGCGCTGCTCGACGAGCTCGACGACCTCGTCGTAGCGCGGCGAGTTCATGAACTGGTCGACGCTCACCTGGATCGCCGAGCCGGTGCGCTGGCGGGCGCGGTCGGTGAGCTCCTTCTGCGTCACCACCACGTCCCACTCGTCGTTCAGGCTCGAGATCGCCTTGTTGGTGACCTCGACGTCGTCGAAGCCGGCGGCGCGCACCTTCTTGCGCAGCACCGTCGCGCCCATCGCCGAGGAGCCCATGCCCGCATCGCAGGCGAACACGATCCGCTGGATCGGGCCGGTGTGCGACGAATCGTCGGCAGCCGCCGCTGCGCCTGCCGCGCCGCCCGCCGCGGCAGCGCCGGTGAGCGCACCGGCGACGGAGGACTTCTTGCCCTTCATCTGCTCCATCTTCGCGGTGGCCGAGGCGATGTCGCCGTCGTCCTGCTTGCCGATCTTCAGGAACAGCATGGAGAGCACGAAGCTCACCGCGGCCGCGCCCAGCACTGCCAGGGAGATGCCCAGATAGGAGTCCCGCGCGGCCACGCCGAAGATCGCGAAGATCGATCCCGGCGAGGCCGGGGCGATGAGTCCGGTGCCGAAGGCGACGTTGATCGCGACGCCGGTCATGCCGCCGCCGATCGCAGCGAGGATCAGGATCGGCTTCATGAGCACGTACGGGAAGTAGATCTCGTGGATGCCGCCGAAGAACTGGATGAGGGCGGCGCCGGGGGCCGAGGCGCGCGCAGCGCCACGACCGAAGAAGGTGTAGGCCAGCAGGATGCCGACGCCCGGGCCGGGGTTCGCCTCGAGGAGGAACAGGACCGACTTGCCGCTCTGCGATGCCTGCGAGAGCCCCAGCGGGGTCAGCACGCCGTGGTTGATCGCGTTGTTGAGGAAGAAGACCTTCGCGGGCTCGATGAGGATCGACACGAGCGGAAGGAGATGCGCGTGCACCAGGGCCTCGACGCCGCTGGAGAGCAGGCTCATCAGGCCGTTCACGAGCGGAGCCAGTCCGAAGAAGCCGATCACCAGCATGATGAAGCCGAAGATGCCGGCCGAGAACATGTTCACGAGCATCTCGAAGCCGGCGGGGATGTGGTCCTGCCACAGCCGGTCGAGCTTCTTCATGAGCCACGCGGCGAGCGGCGCCATGATCATCGCGCCGATGAACATGTGGACCTGGCCCAGCTCGGTGTAGTCGGCGGCGTCCTTGCCTGCGGCGACCCACTGCTTGAGCATCTCGGCGTTGTCCTGGGCGATCAGCCAGTCGGATCCGGCGATCACCCCCATGGTCGCGATGACGCCCACGACGGCGCCCCTGGCCTCGTAGACCATCCGCCCGCCGGTGTTCGCGATGAGCAGCGGCAGCAGATAGTGGATCATCGGCGTCGTCGCGCTCTCGAGAGCGGCGTTCGGGGTCCAGCCGTCAGCGATGAAGAACGCGGTGAGGATGCCCCAGGCGATGAGCGCCGGGATGTTCGGCATCACCATGTTCGACAGCGAGGTGCCGACCTTCTGCAGGGCCACGCGCGGACTGAAACCGCTCTTGGCCTCGGTTGTTGTAGTCATGACTGTCCTCATCGACGCCCCGGGGCGGGAAAGGTCGCAACCCGGGTGGGCGGAGCGGCGTGCCGGTGGAACGCCGAGGCCGACGCGGAGGATGTCCGCCGGTCTGCCTGGATTCTAGGACGGTCAGCGGTCCTGCAGGGAGCCGGTGCGCTCGTCCGAGGCGATGTCGGCGTCCTCGGGCGCCGTCTCGTGGTCGTGCGGGAACACGAATCGCCCATAGGTGAGATATCGGAAGGTGGTCGAGACCACCTGTCCGACGAGCGTGCCGGAGACGTTGTCGGCGAGGGCGGAGTCCAGGCCCAGCACGTACCGCGAGAAGCCGAGGCAGGCGAGCTGCAGGGCCGAGGCGAGCACGTTGAGGCCCACGAACACGAGGATCGAGCGGGCGGTGCGGGGGCTCGGCCGGTCGCGGTAGGTCCAGAGCCGATTGCCCAGGTAGGTGAGGGACGAGGCCGCGACGATCGTGAGCACCTTCGCGCTGATCGGATGCGCGTGCAGCAGTCCGTGCCCCCAGCCGGTCGCGGGGGACCAGAAGACGAGCAGGTTGTAGAGGGCGGCGTCGAACAGGAAGACGAGGCCGCCCACGGTGAGGAACTTCAGGCTCGGACCCAGATGCCGGGCCCAGAGCCCGTCCGATGCTGATCCGGGCACCCCCGCACACTATCGGCCCGGGTCGTAGAGTGGGCGATCGCCCGTTCCCCGTCGGCCGCATCGCACACCGCCGCCGACCCCAGCTCCCGGAGGTCCCCATGGTCCACGTCGCCCTCGCCATCGCCGGCTCCGAGGCCACAGGGGGCGCGGGCGCGCAGACCGACATCAAGACCTTCCACCAGCTCGGAGTCTTCGGCACTGTCACGCTGACCTGCATCGTCAGCTTCGATCCGCAGGACGGCTGGGCGCACCGCTTCGTGTCGATCGACCCGGGGACGATCGCCGACCAGATCGAGTCGAGCACCGCCGTCCACGAGATCGACGCCGTGAAGCTCGGCATGCTCGGCACCCCGGAGACGATCGACGCCGTCGCGGGGGCGCTCGCCGAGCACGACTTCCCGCACGTGGTGCTCGATCCGGTGATGATCTGCAAGGAGGGCGAGGGGGACACCCCCGCCCGCGCCACGGACGACGCGCTGATGGCGAAGATCCTCCCGCGCGCCACCTTCGTCACCCCGAACCTGGGGGAGACCCGGATCCTCGCGGGCACGGGTCCCCTCGACTCCCTCGAGGACCTCACCGCCGCCGCGCGCGCGATCCACGAGCGCTGGGGCGTGACGGTGCTCGCCAAGGGCGGCGTCGAGCTCGCCGGCGAGGACGCCGTCGACGTCTTCGTCGACGACGAGCGCGAGGTCGTCCTGCGCAGCCCGAAGATCGGGGAGCACCGCGTCTCCGGGGCCGGCTGCACGCTCGCCGCGGCCGTCACCGCCGAGCTCGCGAAGGGCGCCGACGCGCTCGACGCCGCGCGCACCGCGAAGCGCGTGGTCACCAGCGCGATCGAGCACCGCCAGCACGGCCGCGCCCCCTTCGACGCCGTCTACCAGGGCTTCTACCGGGGCTGATCCCGCGGGTGCGGCTGCCGGCTCAGGCGAAGGCAGCGGTGCGCGCGAACAGGCCCGGCACCCCGCCGGAGTGCACGAGCACGACCGTCTGCCCGGGACCGAGCTCGCCGCTGCGGATACGGGCCGCCAGCCCTGCCGCGGCCTTGCCCGTGTAGACCGGATCGAGCACCAGGCCCTCGGTGCGCGCGAACAGCCGCAGCGCCTCGACCATGCCGGGCGTGGGCAGCGCGTATCCGGGGCCGACGAAGTCGCCGAGCCCCACGACCTTCTCGCGCGGCACCTCTGGCAGGCCCAGCAGCTGCGTGACCTCCCGGGCGAGCGCTGCGATCTTCGGCTCCTGCTCCTCGCGCGAGCGGCTCACGTTGATGCCGACCACGTCGATCCCGCTGCCCGCCGCGTGCAGTCCGGCGACGAGTCCCGCCTGCATCCCGGCGGAGCCGCTCGGGGTCACGATCTCGTCGACCTCGAGTCCCGCTTCGTCGACCTGGCGCAGCAGCTCGTCGGCCGCATCCACGTACCCGAGCGCGCCCAGGGCGTTGGAGCCCCCGATCGGGATCACGTAGGGGCGGGCGCCGGCGGCCTCGAGCTCCCGGGCGATCTCCTCCATGCGGGCGCCGAGGTCGGCGCCGTGCGGGTGCACCTCCACGGTCTCCGCGCCGAGCAGGTCGAAGAGGAAGCGGTTGCCCGTGTCCTCGGGCGGATTCCCGTCCGGGACGGCCGCGCCGTCGGCCCCCAGGTCCTCCTCGAGCACGAGGTGGCAGGCGAGGCCCTCGACGCGGGAGGCGGCCAGGGTGAGCCGGCAGTGGTTGGACTGCACGCCGCCGGCCGTGACCAGGCAGTCGGCGCCGCGGGCCAGGGCGTCGGCGACGAGGAACTCGAGCTTGCGGGTCTTGTTCCCGCCCAGGGCGAGGCCCAGCAGGTCGTCGCGCTTGACCCAGATCTCCGGCCCGCCCAGCTCGGCGCTCAGGCGCTCCAGGTGCTGCAGCGGCGTGGGGCCGTCGGTGTACCGGCGGCGGGGGAGGGCGGTGAGGTCCATGGTCACTCCGTTCGTGCGCCGGCGAGGTCCGCCGCCAGGGGTTCGGCAGGGTCGTGCTCGTCGTGCTCGTCGGGCTGGTCCATCCAGTCCTTCCCGTCGAGCACCCGCGCCACGAGCATGCTGCTCGCCTGGTCGCCGACGGAGTTCACCGTGGTCGCGGGCGGATCGATGACGGTGCCGATGATCTGGATGATCGGCAGCGCCGCGGCGGGGAAGCCGTAGAGCGTGATGATCATCAGCTCGCCGATGAACCCGCCCGAGGGGATCCCGGCCATCACCATGCCCGAGAGCAGCGCGACGGCGACCGCGATGAGGATGTTCGAGGGTGTGAAGAAGTCCCGCTGGAACACCGCGAACAGGAAGGCGATCTTGAGGATCGCGCTGAGCGAGGAGCCCTCCATGTGGATCGTCGCGCCGATCGGGATGATCGTCTCGCGCACGTCCCGCGGCACGCCGATCCTCTCGCCGGCGCGCAGGTTCGCGGGGATCGCCGCGACCGACGAGGAGGTCCCGAGCGACACCGCCGTGGGCTCCAGGATGTGCGCCCAGAACCGCCTCACGCCGCGCCTGCCCCCGGCGAGGAACGAGTAGAGGGTGAAGGCGATCAGGAAGTAGAGGATCGCGACCGGGTAGTAGACGAGGAAGGCACGCAGGTAGTCGCCCACGAGCTGCGCGCCCAGCTCCCCGATGAGCGCCGCGAAGTAGGCGCCCAGCCCGATGGGGGCGTAGTACATGATGATCGAGGTGAACTTCAGGAACACCTCGGAGCCGGAGCTGAGGAACCGTGAGAACGGCGCGCCCTTCTCCCCGATGCTCGAGGTCGCGATCCCCACGAGCACCGCGAAGACGATGAGCGCGAGCATGTGCTCGGTCGAGAGGATCTTCGAGAAGTCGTCGACCACGAAGGTCTGCACGAGCTGATCGCCGATCGAGCCGACGTCCTCGGTCTTCTCGGGCTGGGTGAGCTCGACCTGCACGCCGTCGGTGGGGCGGAAGATCCCGAGCGCCGCGATCATCAGCAGCGAGGCGATGATGCCGGTCGCGGCGAAGATCGCGAGCATCGCACCGAGGATCTTCCCGAGCCGCTTGGCCGAGGACATGCCCGCGACCGCGGAGGCGATCGAGAAGAACACGAGCGGTACCACGAGCGTGAACATCATGTTCACGAACAGCGTGCCGAAGGGCTTGAGCACGCTCGCGCGCTCGCCGAGGACGAGGCCGATGACCGCGCCGATGACGACGCCGGTGAGGATGGCCAGGGGGAAGCGGTAGCTGCGCAGCAGTCGTCGGGCCCGCGAGGGCGGGGCCGACGACGGGGACGCGGCGGAGCGGGGAACGGAGGAGGGCACGCTGTCATCCTTCCGGGTCCGGCGGACCCTCTCGGCTCCCCGCACCGTATCGGACCCGCGCGCGGGTCGGTCGAGCGTCAGCCGCCCTGCACCTCGTCGAGGTCCGAGCGCGCCGTGTTCACGAGCTCGACGTCGATGTCGGTGACCGCGGCCATCCATTTCGCGAACGAGTGGTCGCCGCGCTCGCGCAGCTGCCGGTGCAGCTCGGTGCCCAGCTCCCGCCGGATGCCCGCGTACACGGGCGAGGTGTACACGTTCGTCATCTCCGAGGGATCCGTGCGCAGGTCGTAGAGCTCGTTGATCGACTCGGGGGAGACCACGAGCTTGAAGTCCCGGGTGCGCAGCATCCGCTGCTGCAGCGGGAAGTGGTGGCCGTGGAACTCGCACACGATGTCCTGGCGCCAGTCGGCGACCTCCTCGCCGCGGGTGAGGTCGACGATCGACCGGCCGTCGAGCTCGTCGGGCGCGTCGATGCCGGCGATCTCGAGGACCGTCGCGGGCAGGTCGAGCAGGGAGACGAACGCGTCGGAGCGGCCGACGGTCGAGACCCCGGGGATGTGCGCGATGAACGGGACGTTGTAGATGTCGTCGTACATCGCGGGGCCTTTGTCGTTCATCCGGTGGGCGCCGGTGAACTCCCCGTGGTCTGCCGTGAACAGCACCGCCGTGTCGTCGAGGACCCCGAGCTCCCGGGCCGCATCGAGGATGCGCCCGATCTCGTGGTCGATCATCGCCACGTACCCCCAGTACACGGCGATGAGCTTGCGCCACTGGTCCGGCGAGAAGGAGGAGGTCGACCAGTAGGTCGCGTAGTTCTGCTGGACCGGTGGCTTCCCGATGAGGGAGTCGCCGAAGCTCTCCGGCAGGGTGACGTCGTCGGGGTCGATGAGGTCGAACCACTCGTCGGGCAGGAAGTAGGGCAGGTGGGGGCCGAAGAAGTGCACGTCCAGGCTGAACGGCTTCCCGTGCTGCGTCCAGTCGGCCGCGTACTCGCGCAGCCGGGCGATGGCCCGATCCGCGAGGAAGCGCTCGAAGGTCGCCTCCTCCGGCTGGTCGAGGCGCGCGGCGAGCACGTGGCCGGGCCGGTCGCCCGGGAGGGTCCCGCGCCAGAGGTCGTGCGCGCGCACGGGCGGATGCCCGTTCTCCTCGAGCCAGGCCACGTACTCCTCGTTGCCGACGGGGTTCTCGGCGCCCCAGAAGGAGTCGTCGTCCATGCCGAAGCAGTCGGGGAGATTCGGGCCCACGTGGTACTTCCCGACCAGGCCGACGTTGTATCCGCGGTCGCGCAGCGCCTGCGTGTATGTCCAGGCGCTGGGGTCCAGGGCCGTCGAGTACGCGATGTTCCACTCGGGGTTCGCGAGCACCTGGTGGGTCACGGGATGCTTCCCGGTGAGCAGGGAGGCGCGGGCCGGGGTGCAGATCGCGGTGGGCGTGAACGCATGGGTGAAGGCGAAGCCCTCCTCGCCCAGGCGGTCCAGATGCGGCGTGCGCGCGTGGGGATTGCCCAGGCAGCCGATCGTGTCCACCCGGTGCTGATCGGTCATGATCACCAGGGCGTTGCGGACGTTCTCCGGGATGCGGCGCTCCGTTCGGGCGGTGCTCATCGGGCGACCTCCCCCATGTCCTCGAGCTGACGTCCGCCGGTCTCGTGCAGGAAGCGCGCCGTGAAGGCGACCGCGAGCACGCCGAACGCGCAGTAGATCCAGTAGGTGCCGGCGGGGGACCAGGCGACCAGGTAGGGGAACAGCAGCACGACCATGAAGTTCACGAAGAAGTCCGCTCCGGAGGCGATGGACATGGCGCCGCCGCGGATCTTGTTCGGGAACATCTCGCCCATGACGATCGAGAAGATCGGGCCCCACGAGGAGGTGAACCCGAGCAGGAAGCAGCACAGGGCGGCGACGGCGAGGAACCCGAGCACGGGGCTGCCGGAGATGTCGTGCACGCCGTCGACCACGGGGGCGACGGTGAACACGGTGGCGACCACGGCGAGGGACAGGAAGATCAGGGTGCCGCCGGCGATGAGCATGCGCTTGCGGCCCACGCGGTCGACCAGCAGGATCCCCGTGGTGACGCCGATGATCTTGAACAGAGTGAGGATCAGGGTCTGCTGGAGCGCGGAGTCCTCGGAGAAGCCGACGGCCTCGAAGAGCGTGTTGGAGTAGAAGAAGATGCCGTTGGTGCCGGTCAGCTGCTGGAAGGCGGCGATCGCGACGCCCACCATGACGAGTCCGCGCCAGTGGGAGCGCAGGATCGCGAGGATCCCCAGCTTCTCCATGCCCTCGCCGAGCGAGCGGCGGATCTCGGCGACGCGCCCCTCGGGCTCCTGGTCGCCGGTGACGCGGCGAAGGACGGCGGCCGCCTCGTCGTCGCGGCCCCGTGAGACCAGCCAGCGCGGGGACTCGGGGATGCGGGCCGTGAACACGATGTAGAAGATCGCCGGGATCAGCAGGCACAGGAACATCCACTGCCACGCCTTGAGGCCGAGGGCGAGCTCCGTCGTGGAGGAGCCTGCCGCCGAGGTCACGGCGACGTTGATGACGCCGGCCAGGAAGAGGCCGAGGATGATCGCGAGCTGTCGGAAGGCGATCAGGCGACCGCGGATCTTCGCGGGTGCGATCTCGGCGACGTAGCCGGGCGCGACGGTGGTCGCGGCGCCGAAGCCGATCCCGCCGATGATCCGGCACAGCAGCAGGAACAGGAAGCCGCCGAGCCACGGGCTGAACGCGCCCAGGATCGCCTCGAACAGCAGGCAGGGGCCGACGAGCACCAGCACCGTGCGGCGGCCGATGCGGTCGGACAGTCGGCCGGCGAAGAGGGCGCCGATGAGGCCGCCGAGGATCCCGGTCGCCCCGGCGAGGCCCTTCGCGAAGGCGCCGAGCTCGAACTCGGTGCCCACGGCGCTGATCGCGCCGTTGAGGACCATGCCCTCGAAGCCGTAGAAGAACGGGCCGAGGGTCGCGATGAGCGCGAGGGACGTCGCGTAGCGCTGGGCGCTGCGCACGGCAGGTGACAGCGGCGTCGTCGCCGCACTGTCCGTGGGGGTCATCGTGTCTCCTGGGAGGTGGGGGTCCGGTCGATGGGGGAGGGGTCGAGCCCTCGGCGCTCGCACTCGCGCACGAGCTCGCGCTCGGTGGTCTCGAGCCAGCCGATGAACAGCGAGGTGGACTGCCAGCCGCGGTCGTGCGTCAGCGCATCGATGCGGGTGAGCCAGTCGCGGTCGATCTCCGGGATCGGCTGTGCCCCCTCGCTGGGGAGCACGGGGTCCTGCTCGGCGGCGCGCTGACGGCGCCGGAAGTCGAGCTCGGTGCGGACGATCGTGAGCGCGTATCGGGGGCCGAGCTGGCCGGCGAAGCTCAGGCGCTGCGTGAACTCGGGGGACATCGGGCGCTCGTCGGGCCGGTACTCGGACGCGGCCCACTGCTCGAGCGCCTCGACGCCCGCGGGCGTCAGGCTGTAGACGGTGGCCGCGGGGGCGTTCTCGCGGGGCTCGACGCGCGTGGAGACCCAGCCGCGGGACTCGATGTCGGCGAGCGCCCGATAGACCGGGGTCATGCTCGTGCCGCGTCCCAGCCAGCGTCCGTCCGTGCGCAGCCACTTGCCGAGGTCGTATCCGCTCGCGGGGCCCCGGGCGAGCAGCCCGAGGATCGTATAGTCCGGCATCCGATGCTCCGCTCTGAGTTCCGGTTCTGGGGCTCGTTCCCCACGGTGCTATCACCAATGTGAAGAGAGACTAGAGGTAGAGCGTGGGGCAGTCAAGAGGAGATCGCGAGATTACTAGTGTCAGAGGGAATAGCGGGCCGCTCGGCTGCCGGGCTCGGTGCTGGGCCGGGAGCTGGGCCCCGTCGGCCCGCGGAGCCCGCGGACCAGGTCCCGCGGCCCCGTCTCCCGCCGTTCACGGATGTGCATCCGCGTGGACAGAATGCCCGGATCAGGGAATGCTTCCGGCATGAGCGAACACAGCCCGGGCAGCCCGTCGGGCGCCGAGCCCGTGATCTCGGTGCGTGGCGTCGACAAGCACTTCGGGGACTTCCAGGCCCTCAAGGACATCGACCTCGACATCCACCGCGGCGAGGTCGTCGCGCTCATCGGGGCCTCCGGCTCGGGCAAGTCCACGCTGTGCCGCTGCATCAACCGTCTGGAGACGATCAGCGGCGGCGAGATCCTCATCGACGGAGAGCCACTCCCAGAGGAGGGTCGGGACCTCGCGCGCCTGCGCAGCGACGTCGGCATGGTCTTCCAGTCCTTCAACCTCTTCCCCCACCTGCGCGCGGTCGACAACGTGACCCTCGGGCCGACGAAGGTCCGCGGGGTCCCCAAGGCCGAGGCCACGAAGGAGGCGATGGACCTGCTGACCCGCGTGGGCCTCGCCGGCAAGGAGCACAGCCTGCCCGCGGCGCTCTCGGGCGGCCAGCAGCAGCGCGTCGCGATCGCCCGCGCCCTCGCGATGAAGCCCAAGGCCATGCTGTTCGACGAGCCCACCTCGGCCCTGGACCCCGAGGTCATCAACGAGGTCCTCGACGTGATGACCGAGCTCGCCGAGGCCGGCATGACGATGCTCGTGGTGACCCACGAGATGGGCTTCGCCCGCCGCGTCTGCGACCGCGTCGTCTTCATGGACGCCGGCGAGATCGTCGAGCAGGGCGAGCCCGAGCAGTTCTTCACCGCCCCCGAGTCCCAGCGCGCCAAGGACTTCCTCTCGAAGATCCTGCCGCACTGATCCCTCGCGCCCGATCCCGCCATCCCCGATCCCGCTCCCGACGAAGGAGAACCCGATGACCTCCACCAGCTTCCGTCCCGCCCGCCGCTCCGTGGTCGCCGCTGCCGCCGCCCTGCCGCTCGGCGCCGCGCTCGCCGCCTGCTCCTCCGACACCGGGGACGCCCCGTCGCTCGGCGGCGGGAGCGACGACGGCGGCGCGAGCTCGGCCTACGACGGGGTCATCGCGGGCGGTCCCGTCGCCGAGGACGCCGACGTGCAGAAGAGCGCCTGGGCGAAGAAGATCAAGGACGCCGGCAAGCTCACCCGCGGCGGCACCACCGCCAACCAGGTGTTCTCCCTCATCGACCCCTCGACGAACAAGGTCACGGGCTTCGACGCGGGAATCACGCAGCTGCTCGCCCGCTACATCCTGGGCGACGGCGGCGAGGAGAAGGTCGACTACGTGGACACCACCGTCGACACCCGCGAGAAGCTCGTCCAGAACAACTCCGTGGACTGCGTGATCGCGACCTACTCGATCACCCCCGAGCGCATGGACCTCATCGACTTCGGCGGCCCCTACTACCTCTCGGGCACCGCCATCCAGGTGCGCACGGAGGACAAGGACTCCATCAAGGGACCCGAGGACCTCACCGGCAAGAAGCTCGTCACCCAGTCGAACTCCACCGGCATCCAGGCCATCGAGGAGCACGTGAAGGACCCCGACGGGAAGCCCGAGACCCTCGCGGACAACGAGTCCTGCGTCGCCGCCCTCAAGCAGAAGCGCGTGGACGCCTACGTGCTCGACCAGGGCGTGCTGCTGGGCAACTCGAAGGCGGACCCGTCGGTCACCGTCGTCGGCGAGCCCTTCACCGAGGACCCCTACGGCATCGGGCTGAACAAGGACGCAGACGGCCTCGACTTCGTCAACGCCTTCCTCCAGGCGATCGAGGACGACGGCACCTGGAAGAAGCTCTACGAGGCCACCATCGGCCAGGTCATCGAGGACGAGACGCCCGAGCCGCCGACCATCGGCGACCTGCCGTCCTGATCCGCGGGGAACCGACGGAGGGCTGACGGAGGAGCGACGGAGGGACGCCATGCAGATCATCCTCGACAACATCCCGCTGCTGCTGCAGGGGATCGGCACCACGATCGCGCTCACGGTGCTGGGGTACGCGTTCGCGCTGGTCCTCGGCACGGCGCTCGCCGTGTGCAGGGTCAGCCCGATCCCGCCGCTGCGCTGGGCGGCCACCGTCTACGTGGAGATCTTCCGCAACATCCCGCTGCTGAGCCTGCTGATCCTGCTGGCCTTCGGCCTGCCCGACGCCGGGGTGCTGCTGCCCTACTTCTGGTGCGGCGTCGCGGGGCTGTCGCTCTCCGGCGCGGCCTTCGTGTGCGAGAACATCCGCTCGGGCATCAACACCGTCCCGATCGGCCACGCCGAGGCCGCCCGCTCGATCGGGCTGGGCTTCTTCGGGGTGCTGCGCTTCGTGGTGCTCCCGCAGGCCTTCCGCACGATGGTCCAGCCGCTCGTGAACGTGTTCATCGCGACCGTCATCGGGTCCTCGTTGTGCGCGGCGATCTCGGTCGTGGAGATCACCTACGTCACCCAGCAGCTGAACATCGCCTCCGCGCAGGCCGTGCTGCTGTTCCTGGTCGCGGGCGCCCTGTACCTCGCGCTCTCGCTGGGAGTGGCCTACCTCGGACGGCGCGTCGAGAGGGCGGTCGCCCCGGGCGGCTCGCGCCCGCTGCGCACCGCCGACCGGCTGCAGGGGGCGGCGCAGGCATGAGCACCACGAGCACCTCCGCCACCCAGGTCCTGTTCGACGCCCCCGGCCCACGGGGCCGTCGGCGGATCCTGCTGATCTCGATCGTCTCCTTGCTCGCGATCCTCGCGCTGATCGCGCTGGGCCTGTGGCAGTTCCAGCGCAACGGCCAGCTCGCGGCCGAGAAGTGGCTGCCCTACCTGCGGCGCGACTACATCGCCTTCCTCGGCAAGGGGCTGCTGGGGACGCTCGAGGCGACGGCCGTCGCCGCCGTCATCGCCTTCCCCTTCGGGCTCGTCCTGGCCCTGGGGCGGATCTCGCGGGCGCGGGCCCTCAGCGCGATCTCCGCGGTGTGGATCGAGTTCTTCCGCGGCATCCCGATGCTGCTGGTGGTCTACGCGTTCCTGCTGGCACTGCCCGCCTACGGCGTGAACCTGCCGCGCTTCTGGATGCTCGTGGTGCCGATGAGCCTGGTGAGCTCCGCGAGCACCGCGGAGGTCTTCCGCGCGGGCATCGGGGCGGTGGACCGCGGCCAGGACGAGGCGTCGTCCGCGATCGGGCTCTCCCGCGGTCAGACCATGCGCTACGTGATCCTGCCGCAGGCCGTGCGCCTCGTGCTGCCGAGCCTGATCCTGGCCCTGGTCAGCCTGCTCAAGGACTCGACCCTCGGCTTCGTGGTGAGCTACAACGAGCTGCAGTTCCAGGGCAAGACGATGGTCTCCATCACCCGCTTCCTGGTGCAGACCTACCTGGTCGTCTCGGTGATCTACATCGTGCTCAACTTCCTGCTCACCAAGGCCGCCGGCCTCCTCGAGCGGCGCATGCGGCGCCGCGCGGCCGAGGGGACCGGACGATCGCGCTGACCGTGTCCCGTTCGCACCGGCCACTGCTGTGGCGTAGTGTCGGGCGCGCACGTCTCGAACATCTGTACGACGACCCCCGCGCTGGGAGGCGGCCGTGATCCGATTCGACCACGTCGGGAAGACCTATCCCGGCGGCACGACCGCCGTGGGGGACTTCTCCCTCACCATCGACTCCCACGCGAGCGTGGTGCTCGTGGGCACCAGCGGCTCCGGCAAGACCACGCTCATGCGGATGGTGAACCGCATGGTCGACCCGACCTCGGGCCGCGTCCTCATCGACGACGAGGACGTCGCGGGCATGGACCCCGTGAAGCTGCGACGCAGCATCGGGTATGTCATGCAGGCCTCCGGGCTGCTCCCGCACCGCACGGTCGCCGAGAACGTCGCGACCGTCCCCCTCCTCGAGGGCGTCTCCAGGCGGCGGTCCCGCTCCCGGGCGCTCGCCCTGCTGGAGATGGTGGGACTCGACCATCGGCTCGGCGACCGCTATCCCTCGCAGCTCTCGGGCGGGCAGCAGCAGCGCGTGGGCGTCGCCCGGGCGCTCGCCTCGGACCCGAACATCCTGCTCATGGACGAGCCCTTCGGGGCCGTCGACCCCATCGTCCGCGCCGAGCTGCAGAAGGAGCTGCTGCGGCTGCAGAGCGAGCTCGGCAAGACCATCCTCTTCGTCACCCACGACATCGACGAGGCCTTCCTCATCGGCGAGCAGGTGGTGATCCTGCGCCCCGGCGGCGAGATCGCCCAGCAGGGCACCCCGGCGGAGATCCTCGCCGACCCGGCCGACGACTTCGTCGAGTCCTTCGTGGGGAGCGGCGTCGGCAAGCGCGCCCTGCACGTGGACGAGGTCAGCGGCCGGCAGGTCGTCCTCGACGCGGGCGACCGGCCCGTCGGCGTGCTGCGCGAGGGATCCGGCTCGTGAGCTGGGTGCTCGCGAACATCCCGCTGCTGGCCGAGCGCCTGCTCGCCCACCTGGGGCAGGCGATCCCGCCGATCGTGCTGGCCTTCGTGCTCGCGATCCCGATCGCGAAGCTCGCGAACTCCCGCGGCTGGCTGCGCGGCGGCCTCACGGGCGGCGCCGGCCTGCTCTACGCGGTGCCCTCGCTGCCGCTGTTCATCGTGCTGCCGATCATCCTGGGCACCGGCATCCGCTCCACGATCAACATCATCGTCGCCCTCACCATCTACGGCCTCGCGCTCATGGTGCCCAGCGCCTCCGAGGCCCTGCGAGCGGTCAGCCGCGACACCCTGCAGTCGGCCACCGCGCAGGGCTATGCGCCGTTCGCGCGGTTCCTCCGGGTCGAGCTGCCGCTCGCCGGTCCGGCCCTGGTCGCGGGGCTGCGCGTGGTCGCGGTCAGCACGGTCTCGCTGGTCACCGTGGGCGGCGTGCTCGGCGTGCCCAGCCTGGGCATGCTGTTCATCGACGGGTTCCAGCGCAGCATCACCGCGGAGATCCTCGCGGGCATCGTGCTCACCGCAGCCCTCGCGATCGCCCTGGACCTGCTGATCATGCTCGGGGGCCGCCTCGCGATGCCCTGGTCCCGCGTGCGCGGGGAGGGGGTCCGATGAGCCAGCTCCTCGAGGCCTTCTCCTGGCTCGCCGACCCCACCCGCTGGTCGGGGACCGACGGCATCCCCACCCGCCTGCTCGAGCACCTCTGGTACACGGCGCTCGGCGTGGTCGTCGCCGCCGTCATCGCGGTGCCGATCGGGCTGTTCGTGGGCCACACGGGCCGCGGCCGCGGGCTCGTCGTCGCACTGAGCGGCGCCGCGCGCGCCCTGCCCACGCTGGGCCTCATCACCCTGTTCGGGCTGTGGCTCGGCATCGGGCTGAGGGCCCCGATCCTCGCGTTCGTGGTCCTCGCGATCCCGTCCCTGCTCGCGGGCGCCTACTCCGCGGTCGAGTCCGTCGACCCGCGCACCGTCGACGCCGCCCGCGCCCAGGGCATGACCGAATGGCAGATCCTCTCCCGCGTCGAGGCGCCCCTCGGGATGCCGCTGCTGATCTCGGGCTTCCGGCTCGCGATCGTGCAGGTCGTCGCGACCGTCATGCTCGCCTCGTACATCGGCAACGGCGGCCTCGGCCGCTTCATCTTCCTGGGTCTCCAGCTGCAGGACTATCCGCAGATGCTCGCGGGGTCCATCCTGGTGGTCGCCCTCGCGCTCGTCCTCGACGTGGCGCTGCGCCTCCTCGAACGCCTCCTCGCGCCGCGCGGAGCCGCCCGGGGCTGAGACCCCGCATCTCCCCGACCTCCGTCCCATCCACCGAGGAGTCTCCATGACCCATCGCCGCCCCCGCCCCGACCGCAGCCCGATCACCGTGACCGGCACCGTCGTCGGCCGCCGCAGCCTCGCCGCCCTCGCGGGCACGGGGATCGTCGCCCTCGGCGCCGCCGCCTGCTCGAACGACGACCCGCTGAAGAGCGACTCGGGCTCCGGCTCGGGATCGGGCGGGTCCGACGGCGGCGGCAGCGGCGAGATCATCGTCGGCTCCCAGCAGTACTACTCGAACGAGATCATCGCCGAGCTCTTCGCCCAGGCCCTCGAGGGCTCGGGCGCGACCGTGAAGCGGCAGTACCAGATCGGCCAGCGCGAGGTCTACGTGCCCGAGCTGCAGAAGGGCACGCTCGACGTGATCCCGGAGTACCTCGGGAACCTGCTGCAGTATCTCGACGAGTCCGCCGCGAAGGGCACGGCCGACGACCTCGCGAAGGGCCTCGAGAAGGCGCTCGACGACGGCCTGCGCGCCCTGCCCTATGCCGAGGCCACCGACCAGGACTCCTACACGGTCACCAAGGACTTCGCCTCGCAGAACTCGCTCAAGGACATCGGCGACCTCGCCGGCATCAGCGACCTGAAGATCGCCGCGAACCCCGAGTTCGAGGAGCGCCCCTACGGCCCCAAGGGCGCGAAGAGCGACTACGGCGTGGACATCACCGTGGTCCCCGTCTCCGACTCCGGCGGCCCGCTCACCCTGAAGTCCCTCATGGACGGCAAGGTGCAGGTCGCGGACCTCTACACCTCCGATCCCGCGATCGTGAAGAACGACCTGGTCCCGCTCGAGGACCCGAAGGTCATGGTGCTGCCCGAGAACGTCGTCCCGATCGTCTCGGACAAGGTGGACGACGACGGCGCCGCCGCCATCAAGAAGGTCACCGACGCGCTCAGCACCGACGAGCTCATCGCGCTGAACACGCGCAGCGTCGACGAGAAGGCCGATTCCGCGACCATCGCGAAGGCCTGGCTCAAGGACAAGGGGATCGCGAAGTGAACGCCCCGGAATCCGGCGTCGACGCCGGCAGCACCCGCAGGATCGGCATCACCGGGGCGAGCGGCCACATCGGCCGACGCGTCGCGCAGATCCTCGCCGAGCAGGGCCGTGCCGGGGATCTCCGGCTCATCGTGCGCGATCCGGCGCGCGCCCCGCGGTTCGCGGACGGCGAGTCGGCAGAGGTGGCCGTGGCTTCCTTCGACGACGCCGCCGCCTGCCGGGAGGCGTTCGCGGGCCTCGACACCCTGCTGCTCGTCTCCGCCGGTGAGTCCGACGACCGCGTCGCGCAGCACCGCACGGCGATCGCCGCGGCGGCCGAGGCGGGTGTGCGCCACCTCGTCTACACCTCGTTCACGGGCGCCTCCGCCGACGCCGAGTTCACGCTCGCCCGGGACCACGGCGCCACCGAGGACGCGATCCGCGAGGCCGCCGGCCGCTCGGGGCTGACGTGGACGTTCCTGCGGGACGACTTCTATCTCGACGTCCTGCAGCCCTGGGCGGGGGAGGACCGCACGCTGCGCGGGCCGGCGGGCGACGGGCGCTGCGCTTTCGTGGCCCGCGAGGACGTCGCCCAGGTCGCCGCCCGTGTGCTCGCCGATCCCGCGGCCTGGGCGGACACCGTCCTCGAGACCACCGGCGGGGAGGCCCTCACGCTGGGCGAGGCCGCCGAGCGCCTGACCGCGGCCACGGGCGAGACGTACCGCTTCGTCGACGAGACGATGGCCGAGGCGCGCGCATCCCGCGCTCCCTACGGCGCCCCGGACTGGCAGGTCGACGCCTGGATCAGCACCTACACGGCGATCGCGTCAGGCGTCCTCGCCCCGGTGAGCGGAGACGTGCAGCAGGTGCTGGGCAGGCCGCCGCTCCGCCTGGAGGACGTGTTCGGAAAGGCCTGACGACGGGCCAGCTGCCAGTGCCGGCCGCGTGTCAGCCGTGCGTCCGCGCGTGGGCGTCGCGGGCCCGCGTGCGGATCCGGTACAGGCTCGTCGAGCCGCAGATGTACAGGGTGTGCCCGTCGGCCCCGCCGAAGCAGCAGTTCGCGACCTTCTCCGGCACGGGGATCTCGCCGAGCCGCGCGCCGTCCGGTGAGAAGACCTGGATGCCCGTCGCCGAGGAGGACCACACGTTCCCGTCCTCGTCCACACGGAAGCCATCGGGAAGACCGGGGCTGACCTCGACGAACGTGCGCCCGTTCTTCGCGTGCCGCCCGCCCAGCACGTCGTAGGCGTGGATCGCGTGCCCGCCGGGGCGCTCGGGGTCCGGGTGGTCGCGGTCGGGCGGGTCGATCGAGGAGTCCGAGACGTACAGGACCGACTCGTCGGGCGAGAACGCGATGCCGTTGGGCGCCTCGACGTCGATGACGACCGGCGTGAGCGACCCGTCGGCCGGATCGAAGTGGAAGACGTACCTGTCCCCGTACTCCTCCTCGCCTGCATGCCCCTCGATCGGCCGTTTGATCCCGTACGAGGGGTCGGTGAACCAGATCGTGCCGTCGGACTTCACGACCACGTCGTTCGGGGAGTTCAGCCGCGCCCGGCCGAAGCGGTCCACGAGGACCTCGGGGGCGTAGGGGGCGGTGTCCGGGTTCTCGGTGGCGCCCGTGCGATCGATCTGCACCGCGCGGCGGCCGTGAGAGCACTCGACGATCGCCCCGTCGGGCCCGACGGTCCGGCCGTTGGTGAACTCGGCCGCGCCCGTGACCTGCCGCGTCACGCCGTCGGCCTCACAGAACTCGAGCACCTGGTTCCCGGGGATGTCGCTGAAGCGCAGCACGCCGCGCACGGCGATCCATGCGGGACCCTCGGTCCACGTGAAGCCGTCGGCGACCTTCTCGAGGTGCGCATCGGGGTCGAAGGGGTCTGAGGCGGTCATGGGGTGGTCTCCTTCAGGGGATCGGGGCGGGTGCTCATGCGGTGCGGGGCGCGTCCGGGATGTCCCGGCGCGCGACGCGGACGGTCTCGGTGATCCGCGCCAGCGGGATGAACCCGAGCAGGCAGATCGCCGCGAGGATGACGTAGTGCCAGGTGAAGCCCAGATGCGTGATGACCACACCGGACACCGCCGAGGCGAAGATCCCGGAGACGCCCAGTGCCACACCGATCATGATGCCCAGCGCCGTGCCGGCGGCCCGCGGCACCGAGTCGACCAGCAGCGCGTAGACCACGGGGAACGGCGCGTTCCGGAACAGCCCCCACGCCAGCAGGATGATCCACGCGGTCATCACGTCGTGGATCAGGATCATCGCGAGCAGCGTCCCCGTCCACCCCAGGATCAGGAAGGCGATCGAGAACTTCCTGCCCAGCCGGTCCGAGAGAGTGCCCCACACGACCTGGCCGATCCAGCCCGTCAGGCCCGAGGCGCCGGAGACCAGGATCGCCTGCGACGTCTCCATCCCGATCCCCTTGAACTGCGTGGTCAGGAACGTGACGACCCCGGCCTCGCCCCACAGGAACAGGAAGCACAGCACCACGGCCCAGCGCACGTTCGCGTGGCGCAGCGCCTCGCGCACGGGGCCCCAGAGCCCGGCCGCGCTGCGGTCCGTCAGCTCGGGCAGCGGGGGAGTCTGCCCCTTCTCCTCGATCTTCCGATAGAGGGTCGCTTGGTTCCGCCGCCTGCCCAGGAACGCCTGGCCGATGATGATCGGGATCCCGAGCAGCGGGATCACCAGGAACGCCGTCGCCCAGTTCCCGGAGCCGAGCACCATCGCGATGAGCGCACCGGCCAGGAACTGCCCGATGGGGAAGCCGGTGTGGTGCACGCCGACGGCGAATCCGCGGTGCTCCTTGGGCCACCACTCCGCGACGATCGCGACGTTCACGGGCTCCGACCCGCCGCGGCTGATGCCCATCGGGATGCGCAGCAGCAGGAAGGCCAGGAAGCTGCCGGCGAGGCCGAAGGTGAGGGCGCCGCCGATGATCGCGAGCAGCATCGCGATGTTCCAGGTCCACGTGCGCCGGTATCCGGAGCCGATGCGGTCGGAGAGGTAGCCGAACACGATGCCGCCGGCCACGAGCCCTGCGAAGTACACCGAGTTGATGAGCCCGGCCTGCTCCGGCGAGAGCCCGAACTCCTGGGAGACCTCGGGCAGAACTGCGGGAAGGATCTGATGATCGACCGAGGTCATGAGGATGGCGACCGTCGTGAGCAGCAGCATCCACCACGAGATCGCAGGTGCGCGCGGCACCAGGCGGTGGGTGCCGGGGTTGACCCCGGCGGCGTCCGCATCGGCGGGTTGGGCCGGACCGTGAGAGGCAGTCATGAGCGCTCCTTCGCACCTCAGGGCCGCGTCGTCGCGGCGTCCCTGCCATGATCGGTCGCCAGTGTGATGTGGATCCTATAGGGAGTCAAGGGTGTCTCGTTGCCGACGGGTGGCGTGGCGGTGGGCTCGGGTGGGTCGTGGGTGCGGTGGGGAGTCGGGGAGTGGGTGGTGAACGGAGGGGACATGCAGGTGACGGTGCGAGCGCGCTCCGAGGCGGGCTTGGAGGTGGGAGGCGTGCGGAGCTATAGGATCGGCCGCTTCTCGATGCGCCGCGGGGCCCGTGGCCTGGCGGGTGGGGTGGGCCTCGCTGTGCCGTGTCGCGGGAGTCGGTGAATCTGCGGGCGGGGTTCACGCATCGGTTCGTCTTCGCGCTCGGGGGCTCCTCTGTGCGGGGAGTGGTTCCTCCACACGGGGGTGTTTTCCACGGGGTTATCCACTGCGGGTGGCGGATGCAGAGGAAGCGGGGAATATCCGCTGGATTATCCACATTCTCGGTCGAGCTCTGGTTTTCGGCGGCGCGGCGGGATAGAATCGGACATATCGAGAGCGAGCGCCAGCGGTTTTATTGGTGAGGTCGACGGGTTCTGCTTTCTGGCCTCTCGAATCAGAGTTATCGCATCGCGCAGTCTCGCGTGGGTCCGTGGAATGCCGGGGAAGGGGGGTGGGTGTCATGAGTGCGGTGGAGCAGCCGGAGTCGCAGGGGCGTCTGGACCTGCCCGGGGAGCCGGCGATCGAGTCGACCTTCTCGATCCTCGATGATCTGGAGAAGATGACCGAGCGTCAGCGCGAGGACATGCATGTCCACACGCCCCGGTTCGTGGCCGCGCCCCCGGAGGGTGTGAGGCCCTTGTTCGTCGTGAAGGAATCCAAGAAGCCGGTGTGCAGGGATGTGGTGGCACGCAGGGTGAAGGCGAGGCCGGATGCGGAGCTGACCGCGCAGGTCCGTGCCCTGTGGGACGAGGGTGTCGATGAGTCCTATGAACTCTCCCGGCGTTTCGTGGCCCTGGCGCCGTTCTGGGCGGGGCGTGAGGACATGGACGCGGACCCGTACGAGGTCGAGCAGCAGGATCTGATGGTCGCTGTGGCGATGCGCTGCACCCGCGGCCAGGCCGCCAAGGCCATCACCGACGCCCACCGGGCCGTGGACCTCCTCCCTCGCTGCACGCAAGCATTGGAGGCGGGGGAGTTTCCGGCGGAATGGTTCCGGACCCTGTTGCGGCGCACCGCGGATTTCACTCCGGCGGAAATGGTGCTGGTGGATGTCACGGTCGCTTCGTGGTGTTTGGCGATCATGCCGAGAGTGTTCACGAAATGCCTCGACCTGCTGGTGACGAAGATTCAGCAGCGGCACCCGAAAGAACCCGAAGAAGTCTCCGCGACCCGCCGTCGCATGGTCCTGGACCCCGGAACTCTCGATGGGGTGGCGTCGTTGCGGATCATCGGCCCGGCCCCGGAGATCAAAGCATTGGGGGGAAAGTTCGATCAGGCGGCTCGTGCGATCCAGAACGCCCAGCGTCACGCCCTGATGGAGGGTACCGAGATCCCGCTGGATCCGGATCGTCGGGTGGAGAACGAGGGCATGCCCCTGTCGCTCAACCTGATCCGCTATCACCTCGCCCATGCCGCGCAGATCGACACCGGCGGCATCACCGTCCCGGAGGCACGGTTCCGGTTGAACGTCCTCGTTCCCTTCCTCACCCTGGTCGGCGGTGACGACGCCCCCGGTGTCCTCGAGGACGGGACGCCGATCCCCGCGCAGATGGCCCGTGAGATCGCCGGGAAGAGCGAGGAATGGTTCCGGGTCCTCACCGATCCGTCATCGGGTGAGTTCTTGCCGCGTCCTGCGGACAAGTACCGGCCCACGGGGGCGATGCTCGAACACCTCCGCCTCCGCGGCCAGTCCTGCGGCGTTCCCGGCTGCGAACGGACTGCGTCCGTGGCCTCCGAGGCGGACCACATCGTGGAGTACAACCATGCGGATCCGGTGTGTGGTGGTCGGACGGCGGTGGAGAACCTGCACTTCTTGTGCTGGTTCCACCACGCGATGAAGACCGCCGGGCGACTCGACCCCGTCCGCGTCGAGGCGGACGAGTCCCCGGGCGGGACCGCGGGCACGGTGTGGGAGATGCAGGAACGCTTCCGCGTGTTCCGCGAGGACGACACCGACCTCCTCACACCCCAGGCCGTCGCACAGCTCGACGCCGTGTGGGACTCGATGCAACGCAGGCAGGATGACTACGAGCAGCGACGCGATGCCGAGGACGGAACCAGTGCAGAGTCGCCGTCTCCCGATCCCGCTCGGTTGGACTCGCCCTGGCCGATCCGGGCCGGTGTCCCGGACCCGTGGCCACGCGTGGACATGGACCACGCCGGCGCCCCCGACCTGGAAGAAGTCCCCGTCGAGAAACCCGTCAGGCGCCGGTACCAACCACTCCCGACGTTCCATTACGACGGCGACATCCCCATCAGCGCCACCACCCGAAGGCCACGCAAACGCCAGGACCCGCCACCCAAGTTCGACCCCGGACCACCACCCTTCTGACCCCCGGCGCGGCCCGCCCTTGCAAGGCATCCAGGTCAGAACCCCATCAGCAGCTCCACCCCCACCCGTAGAGGGGCACACCACCGTGCCCCTCTACATGCGCGCCCGAAAACAGCGACGCCGCAGTTCACCCGCGCCGTCCCCAGCTTGCGCGCCTCGCGCGACCAACGTTCGCCCAGGTCGGCGCCACCCCGTGACATCTCCAGGTGATGGTGGCACGGTGGGGGACATGACCACGAACGAGACCAGCATCTCCGTCAGCCGCACCATCGACGCCCCCGCCGGGGACATCTTCGACCTGCTCTCCCTTCCTGCCCGGCACCACGAGTTCGACGGTTCCGGCTTCGTGCGCAGCGCCGAGGACACAGAGCGCATCACGAAGGTCGGCGAGCAGTTCGTCATGAACATGGAGGGCGAGCACATGGGTGGCGAGTACAAGATGTACAACCACGTCACCGCCTTCGACGACGGCAAGATGATCGGCTGGAAGCCCGCCAACGAGGACGCCAAGGACGACCCGAAGGGCTGGGAGTGGCTCTACACCCTCGAGTCCCAGGGATCCGACTCCACCCTCGTCACCCTCACCTACTCCTGGACCGACGTCACCGACAAGGACCTGCTGAAGATCTTCCCGCTCGTCTCCGAGGAGCAGCTCGAGCAGTCCCTCGCCGACCTCGCGGGCGCCGTCTCCGGGAGCTGATCGACGAGCGCTGATCGCGGAACTCTGATCGCCGAGCGCTGATCACTGCGGTCGACGAGGTCCGGTCCCGATGCGCCGGCTCCGGCTCATCCCAGATGCACGAGCCGGTTCGCCGTCACCTCGTCGACCACCACATCGGTCGCGCAGCCCGCGAGCAGCGCCGCCCTCAGCGGCGCCGCCTTGCGCGGGCCCGCCGCGACCAGCACGCGCCGGGGGATCCGGGCCAGATCCGCAGGGGTCGGCCCGGATCCTCGCGCGTTCAGCGGCACGTCGTCCCAGCTGCCGTCGGCCCGCAGGAACGTCGTGCACACGTCCCCGACCACCCCGTCGGACCGCAGATCGTGCACGTCCCGCGCCGACAGATACCCCGAGGTGTACACGTGGCTGGGGACCTCGGCGTCGAACGCGCCCACGCCGAACACCGCCAAACGGCACCGTGACTGCAGAGCGAGCACTTGGCGCACCGAGCGCTCCCGCCACAGCGCCTCGCGGGTGTCCGGGTAGTCGAAGAACGCCGGCACCGGGAACAGGTGCACGCTCGCGCCCCAGGACGACGCCGCCTGCGCGAGCACTGTCGACACATACCCCAGGCCCGAGCCCTGCGGGTTGATCGCGCCGTTCAGCTGCACGATCGCGAGCCCCGGCACCGGCCGCGCCTCGGCGGCCTCGACGAGCGCCGCGACCGTCGTCCCCCAGGCCATGCCCATCACCGAATCCGGCTGCTGGAGCGACTGCACGAGCGCCGCGCCCTCCGCCGCCACCGCGTCGAGCCGCTCGCGCTCCGTCGACTCCGCGACGGACGGCACCACGTGCACCGCCACCCCGTACGACTGGGCGATCTCCTCCTGCAGGTCGCCCGCCCGCCGCGCGCCGGGCGCGTGCAGGCTCACGCGCACGATCCCCTCGTCGCGCGCGGTCGCGAGCAGACGCGAGACCGTCGAGCGGGAGACGCCCAGGTGCGAGGCGATCGCCTCCATGGTCTGCGTCTGCTGGTAGTACATCCGTGCAGCCTCGAAGGCCGCCGCTCGTCGCGCATCCGCTCTCACCCCGGCAGTCTTGCACATCCGTGCACTCCGGTTGCTCACGGCGCACATCGTCCCGAAGATGGAGACATATCGGCCAGCGGAGCCCGTGCGGCGGCATGCCCTCCCTCCTGGAGCGCTCGCCCAGCTCCCGCCCCGTCGGCCGACGTCCCAGACGTCGTCATCCGATGACGCACAGCTGACGAAGGAGCGCACGTGCCGTCGCAGAACGCCACCACCCTGAACGCCGCGAGCCGCACCGAGAGCCTTGATCGACTCCGGGCCGCCACGGCCGAGAATCCCCTGGACGTGCTCGTCGTGGGCGGAGGCGTGAACGGCGCAGGCGCCGCCTTCGACGCCGCGACCCGCGGTCTGGACGTCGCCGTCGTCGAGGCCCACGACTGGGCCAGCGGCACCTCCTCCCGCTCCTCGAAGCTCATGCACGGCGGCCTGCGCTACCTGCAGATGCTCGACTTCAAGCTCGTCGCCGAGGCCCTGCGCGAGCGCGATCTGCTGCTCACGCGCACCGCCCCGCACCTGGTCAAGCCCATCAGCTTCGTCTTCCCGTTCTTCAAGCGCGTGGTCGAGCGCGCCTTCATCGGCTCCGGCGTCATGCTCTACGACGCCATGCAGTCGATCGGCCGCAAGCGCGCGGTGCCCTTCCACCGCCACCTCAGCCACCGCCGCATGATGAACGTGTTCCCCGCGCTCGACGGCGAGAAGATCGTCGGCGCGCTCGAGTACTACGACGCGCAGGAGGACGACGCGCGCTTCGTGATGATGCTCGTCCGCTCCGCGCTCGAGTACGGGGCGAGCGCCGCGACCTACACGCGCGTCGTCTCCTACCTGCACGAGGGCGACCGCGTGGTCGGCGCCCGTCTGCGCGACGAGGAGACGGGCGAGGAGTTCGACGCCCACGCGCGCGAGACCATCCTCGCCGCGGGCGTGTGGACCGGCGACCAGCAGCACGTCGCGGGCGCGACCACCGGCCTCGAGGTGCTCGCCTCGAAGGGCGTGCACATCACCGTGGCCCGCGACCGCATCCCCGCCGCCCCGGACACCGGGATCATCACGCAGACCGAGAAGTCCGTCCTGTTCATCATCCCGTGGGACGAGTACTGGGTCATCGGCACCACCGACACCCCGTGGAAGGAGGACCCCGCGCACGTCGCGGCGACTTCCGACGACATCGACTACATCATCGAGCACGCCAACGCGGTGCTCGACCACGACCTCACCCGCGACGACGTGGTGGGCACCTACGCCGGGCTGCGCCCCCTGCTGCAGCCCGTCAAGGACGCCGGCGGAGCCTCCACGAAGGTCTCCCGCGAGCACACGGTCATGGAGGTCGAGCCCGGCCTCACCGCGATCGCCGGCGGCAAGTACACGACCTACCGCGTGATGGCCGAGGACGTCGTCGACTTCGCGATCAAGGACGTCTTCCCCGGTCGCCCCTCGATGACGACCGTCGTCCCGCTGATCGGCGCCCAGGGCTTCGAGGGCATCCGCCGCGAGAAGGACGCGATCGCGAAGCAGTACGGCTTCGACGAGCTGCGCACCGATCGCCTGCTCATGCGCTACGGCACCCTGCTGCGCGACGTGCTCGCCCTCATCGACGAGGACTCCTCGCTCGGCGAGCCGCTGAAGGACGCTCCCCGCTACCTGCGGGCCGAGGTCCTCTACGCCGTCCGCGCCGAGGGCGCCCTGCACCTGGCCGACCTCATGCTGCGCCGCACCCGCCTCGACTACGAGGTGCGCGACCGCGGCGCCGCCGCCTCCGAGGAGATCGCCGACATCATGGCCGGCGAGCTCGGCTGGGACCGCGCGACCCGCGACGCCGAGGTCGGCGCCTACCGGGCCTTCGTCGATGCGCGCCTGGCCGGCGAGGCCACCCACTCCGACGCCGAGGCGGCCGCAGCCGTCGCCTCCGCCCAGGAGGTGCCCCGCAGCTGACACCCGGTCGCTGACCGACCACCCCGCGCGCGGTCCCGATGGCCGCGCGCGGGACACCTTCATCTGGCCGCACCGTTGCGGCATCCCACTCGACGAGGAGAATCCATGGGAACCATCGGCACGATCATGATCTACGAGATCATGGGCACCGCGATGCTGACGCTGCTGGGCTGCGGCGTCGTCGCGAACCATACGCTGGCGAAGACGGGCGGCCACGGCGGCGGCCCGCTCATGATCCACTGGGGCTGGGGCCTCGGCGTGTTCGTCGGCGTCTACGCCGCCTACAAGACCGGCGCGCACCTGAACCCCGCCGTCACCATCGGCCTGCTGGTCTCGGGCGCCGGCGAGTACGCGCCCGGCATCCCGATCACGGTGGGCACCACCCTCGCCTACTTCGCGGCGGAGATGATCGGAGCGTTCCTGGGGGCCGTGTTCGTCTGGCTCGCCTATCGCAACCACTACGACCAGACCGAGGACCAGGCGACCGTCCTCGGCACCTTCTCCACGGCCCCCGGCATCCGCAGCTACGGCTGGAACGTGCTCACCGAGATCATCGCGACCTTCGTGCTGGTCTTCATCATCCTGAACTTCGGCAACACGCCGGTCGACCTCGGCCCCCTCGCCGTCGCGCTCCTGGTCGTCGCCATCGGCGCCTCCCTCGGCGGGCCGACGGGATACGCCATCAACCCCGCGCGTGACCTCGGTCCCCGCATCGCCCACGCGCTCGTGCCCATCAAGGGCAAGGGCGGCTCCGACTGGAGCTACGCCTGGGTGCCGATCGTCGGCCCCGTGATCGGCGCGATCATCGCCGGCCTCGTCGTCCAGATGGGATTCTGAGACCGGCTCCCCATGAGCATCCGCACCACTGACACCATCACCGCAGCAAGGGACTGAAGGAGTTTCCGTGACTGACGAGAAGAAGTACATCCTGGCGATCGACCAGGGCACCACCTCGACCCGCGCGATCGTCTTCGACCACGGCGGCCAGATCGTGGCCACCGGGCAGAAGGAGCACGAGCAGATCTTCCCGAAGTCCGGGTGGGTCGAGCACGATCCGGTGGAGATCTGGCGCAACACCCGCGCGGTCGTCGCCGATGCTCTCCAGCAGGCGGAGATCAACCGTCACCAGCTCGCCGCCGTGGGCATCACCAACCAGCGCGAGACCGCGGTGGTCTGGGACAAGAACACCGGCGAGCCCGTCTACAACGCGATCGTCTGGCAGGACACCCGCACGCAGAAGATCTGCAACGAGCTCGCGGGCGACGAGGGCGCCGACAAGTACAAGGAGCGCGTGGGCCTCCCGCTCGCGACCTACTTCTCCGGCCCCAAGGTCAAGTGGATCCTCGACAACGTCGAGGGCGCGCGCGAGAAGGCCGAGGCCGGGGACCTGATCTTCGGCAACACCGACTCGTGGGTCCTGTGGAACCTCACCGGCGGCCAGAACGGCGGCGTGCACGTCACCGACGTCACCAACGCCTCCCGCACGATGCTCATGAACATCGACACCCTCGACTGGAACGAGGACATCGCGAAGGACATGGGCATCCCGCTGTCCATGCTCCCCGAGATCAAGTCCTCCTCCGAGGTCTACGGGTACGGCCGCAAGAACGACCTGCTCATCGACACCCCGATCGCCGGCATCCTCGGCGATCAGCAGGCCGCGACCTTCGGCCAGGCGTGCTTCGAGGTGGGCCAGGCCAAGAACACCTACGGCACCGGCAACTTCATGCTCATCAACACGGGCGAGGAGCTGGTGCGCAGCGAGAACGGGCTGCTCACCACCGTCGCCTACAAGATCGGCGACAGCAAGCCGGTCTACGCGCTCGAGGGCTCGATCGCCGTCACCGGCTCCCTCGTGCAGTGGGTGCGCGACAACCTGGGCCTCATCAAGAGCGCCCCGGAGATCGAGGACCTCGCCAAGAAGGTCGACGACAACGGCGGCTGCTACGTCGTCCCCGCCTTCTCCGGGCTGTTCGCGCCCTACTGGCGCGCCGACGCCCGCGGCGCGATCGTCGGCATGACGCGCTTCATCAACAAGAACCACATCGCGCGGGCGACCCTGGAGGCCACCGCCTTCCAGTCGGCCGAGGTGCTCGAGGCCATGAACGCCGACTCCGGCGTGGACCTCACCGAGCTCAAGGTCGACGGCGGCATGGTCCAGAACGAGACCCTCATGCAGTTCCAGGCCGACATCCTGGGCGTGCCCGTGGTGCGTCCGGAGGTCAT
The DNA here is from genome assembly GCF_023373525.1 of Brachybacterium kimchii. Lineage (NCBI taxonomy): Bacteria > Bacillati > Actinomycetota > Actinomycetes > Micrococcales > Dermabacteraceae > Brachybacterium > Brachybacterium kimchii. The sequence goes on along the minus strand of NZ_CP097218.1, from coordinate 2,627,665 downwards.
CGAGACCACCGCGCTCGGCGCCGCCTACGCCGCCGGCATCGCGGTGGGCTACTGGGACGGCGAGCAGGACGTCATCGACAACTGGGCCGAGGGCAAGCGCTGGGAGCCCGACATGGATCCCGAGACCCGCGAGCGCTCGCTGCGCCTGTGGAAGAAGGCCGTTACCAAGACCTTCGACTGGGTCGACGAGGACGTGGAGGCCGCGACCGCCTGAGCATCGGGCAGTCGTTCGGCCGAGGGGCCGAGAGGTCGACGGGGCGGGGCATCGGAGCATCCGGTGCCCCGCCCTTCCTATGTCTCCGTCCGGGTCACACGTCCCGGATCTCGCTCTCGCGCACGAAGCCGAAGCGGTGGTTGATGCTCACGCGCAGCCAGCGGGTGTCGTCACCGACCCACATCCCGCCCGTGCCGTCGACGTCGGGCGCCCAGTAGTAGCTGCCGCGCACCTCGTCCTCGACCACGTACGACTGGCCGGGAGCGAGCTCGTAGGGCAGGGGATCCGTGCTCGAGGGCTCCAGTCCCGCCTCCTCGAAGGCTGCTTCCGCCGGGTAGGCGGAGCCCGTCGCCCGGACGGGCGCGGAGCCGCGGGGCGTCACCCGTCGGGCCCGACGGGGGCCCTGGGCGAGGGTGGGCCTGCCGCCCGCGTCGGTCCGGCGCACCCAGCCGATCTCGCCGCCGATCCACAGCCCCGCCCAGTCGCTCTCCTGCTCCGCGATCGCGAAGGACTGGCCGTGGGCGAGCTGCGCGCCCCAGTCGCAGATGCGGTCGCTGCCGCCGTTCGGGGTGTCGTCGGCCGCGAGAGCGGGATCGGCGAGCAGGGGCGCGTCCTCACGCGGGGCGGTGCGCACGGGAACGGCGGAGGAGCCGTGCGCAGGGAGGGTGCCGCCGTCCTCGGTGCAGCTCGTGAGGGTGAGGGTGTTCGAGCGCAGCGAGGGGGCGATGGTCGCGACCCCGCGCAGGCGGCCCGTCGTCGCCCGCGGCACGCGGATGCCCGCGGCCTCCATCAGCGAGGCCCAGTCGAAGTAGGCGCCGGGGTCCCAGTGCATCGCGGCCTGGCTCGCGGCCGAGGACCCCGGGATGTCCTCGTGCGCGACCACGTGCTCGCGGTCCCGGGGGATGTCGTAGCGGCGGCACAGATGGGCGATGAGCTTCCCGGTCGCCTCGTACTGGGCGGCGGTGAAGGACTCGGCCTTCTCCGCATAGCCGATGATCTCGATGCCGATCGAGGACTGGTTGAAGGTCCAGTTCCCGGCGTGCCAGGCCATGTCCTGGACGCGCACCATCTGCGTGATGTGGCCGTCCTCCCTGATCACGTAGTGGATCGAGGTCTGGCTCGCCGGGTCCTGGAAGATCCGGACCGTGCCCTCGTAGGTCTCCTCGGTGTCGTGGACGACGATGCTCGTGATGTCCCGGGCGGTGCGCCCGCCCAGCGTGTAGTTCGCGTAGTCCTGCGGGTCCTCGCCCGTGGACTCGTAGGCCGCCGGGCGCACGTCGCAGGAGACGCCGCGCGGGCAGTCCGGGGTGAAGGGGCCGTCGGGAGGGGAGAGGGGGCCGACGGGCCGGGTCCCGTGGCCGCCGCCGTGGTCGTGGCCATGGCCGTGATCATGCCCGTGCCGGCCTCCACGGCCGCGCAGCCTCTCGTGGTCGGGGGAGTCGGCGTCGGGCGCCGCCTGGGCGGCGACGGGGGCGGCGAGCACGCTCGCGGTGAGCGCTGCGAGCGCGGTCCGGCGGCCGATGGGGGAGGGGGATGACATGCGTGACTCCTTCGTCGGGTGCAGAGGAGTCTTCCACTCCGCGTCGTCCGCGCGGAAGTATTCTCCGGAACCCGCCGGGGCCCGCGGTGATCGACGCAGGTCAGTCGGCCGCGCGCCGTGCGAGGTCGTGGACGATGCCCTGCGTCGCCGGGTAGAGCGCGCGGAAGGAGGCGTAGAGGTCGTCGTAGGCGCCGTCGGCCGCGGGGTCGGGGCGCACCACGTGGTCGCACGGGTTCCAGCCCTCGGCCGCGGAGAGCCCGCTCAGGCGCGCCGCCATCCGGGCGACGCCGTAGGCGGCGCCCACCGTGTGCCGCGGGATCTCCTGCGCGAGGCCGGTGACGTCGGAGACGATCTGCGGCCACAGCCCGCCCTGCGTGCCGCCGCCCACGGCGACCACGCGCCGGGGGCGCACGCCCGCCGCGGCCATCTCCTCGAGGTGGTGGCGGACGCTGAAGGCCGCGGCCTCGAGGGCGGCCCGGTAGAGGTCGCCGCGGGTGTGGGAGAGGGTGAGTCCGGCGATCACGCCGCGCGCGCCGGGGTCCATGATCGGCGAGCGCTCGCCCGCGAAGTAGGGGAGCATCAGCAGGCCGCGGGCGCCGGGGCCGCTGCGCTCGGCCTCCGCGATGAGGGTCGCGTGGTCGGCGTCGCCGGTCAGGTCCCGCACCCACGAGGTGATCGCGCCCGAGGTGGAGGTGCCCCCGGTGAGCGCGTGCGTGTCCTCCCGCGTGAGCCCGGCCGAGGCCCACAGGGTGCGGCTGCGGCACGGCTCGCTCGTGGTCGCGATGAGGAACATGGTGGTGCCGTACATGACCATGAGGTCGCCCGGGGAGTCGGCGCCCACGCTCACCGCCTCGGCCCAGGCGTCGATCGTCCCGGTCGCGACCGGGGTGCCCGGGCGGATGCCCGTGAGCCGGTGCGCGGCCTCCTCGGTGACGCTCCCCGCCTGCTCGGCGGGCATGCGCAGCGCGGGCATCTCGACACCCGGCAGGAAGCGCTCGCCCAGCTCCTCGCCCCAGGCGCGGGTGCGGGGGTCGTAGAAGGGCGCGGTCTGGCTCGCGCTCGGATGGTCCAGCACGTACTCGCCGGTCAGGCGGTGGACGAGGAACGAGGAGGGCATGAAGAAGCGCCGCGTGCGACGCGCGGAGTCCGCGTGCTCCTCGAGCGCCCACATGATCTTCGGGCCCGCGGCCTGCGAGCTCAGCGTCAGCGAGCAGCGCTCGAAGATCTCCTCGGCGCCGAGCGCGTCCTCGAGCTCTCGGATCTGGGCCGACGCGCGCGAGTCGACCCCGTAGAGGATCGCGGGCCGCACGGCCTCGCCGACCGCGTCGGCCGGGACCACGGACGGGCCCATGCCGGAGACGCCGATCGCGGCGACCTCGACATCCCCCGGGGCGAGCAGCTCGTCGGTGATCGAGACCAGTTCGCGCCACCAGACCTCGGCGTCCATCTCGACGTGGCCGGGATGGGGGCGGGAGACCGCGTGCTCGCGCACCGCGCGCCGCACGACCTCGCCGTCGGCCGTGACCAGCACGCCCTTGCTCGCCGAGGTGCCCACGTCGAAGCCGAGGACGACCTCGGGATGGGGCTGGGGCATGCGTTCCTCCGGCTTCTTCGCTCTGGCGGCGGGGCGGGCGGTGTGCGGGGCCTGTTCACCTGCGCGTCACCCGCTGTTGACCCGCGCGTCACGACGCTCCATCCTGCCACGGGGGCCATGCCCCTACAATCTCGGAGAACTGCGGCGTGCGGAAGGAGTCACGGTGCTCGAGACCGACATGGATCTCCCCCTCCTGCACCGCGCAGCGACGGCCTACTACCTCGACGACCTGCGACAGGCCGAGGTGGCCGAGCGGCTCGGCATCTCCCGTCCCACGGTCAGCAAGCTGCTCACCGAGGCGCGGCGGATCGGCATGGTGCGCTTCGAGGTGCTCGACCCCTCGGCGGTCGACGTGCGCTCCCTCGCGGGCCAGGTGCGGGACCTGCTCGGCGTGCGCGAGGTGCGCGTTGCCCCGGGCGACCAGCACGAACGGGACTTCAAGGGGCTCGGCGAGCTGCTCGGCGAGGAGCTGCGCGCCCTCGATCTCGGCTCCGGCGAGGCGCTGCTGCTCTCCTCGGGGAAGACCGTCCACGCCGTCTGCGACTCTCCCGGCCTGCCGGACCTCTCGGGGGTGGTCGTCGCGCCGACCGTCGGCGGCCAGCAGGAGAGCGACCCGTGGTTCCAGACCAACGAGCTCGTGCGCCGCTTCGCCGACCGCACCGGGGCGACGCCGCGGTTCATGTTCGCCCCCGCCCTTCCCAGTGCGAGCCTGTGGGAGTCGCTGCAGGCCGATCCGAGCTACCGCGAGATCACCGACCTCTGGGACCGGGCGCGGGTCGCGGTCACCGGCGTCGGCGCGCCCTACCGCTCGCGGTCGAGCCTGACCTCGGTGGTTCCGCGCGGCGACTCGTCGCTCGCGCGCGCCGAGGGCGACATCTGCCTGCACTTCCTGGATCCCGCCGGTCGCGAGGTCGGGTTCCCCGGGGCCGACCGTCTGGTGCGCCCGAGCCTCGAGCAGCTGCGCCGGATCCCGCACCTGGTGACCGTCGCCGCGGGCGCGGAGAAGGCCCCCTCGATCCTCGCCGCGAGCCGCGCGGGGCTCGTCTCCACCCTCGTCACCGACGCTGCGACCGCCGAGGCCGTGCTGGCCGCGGCGCTCTGACCGGGGTCTGCCGACTCCGCACACACGTCGCGAACAAATGTGTTTGACGTTTGTGCTCGCGCCTCCTAGTGTGAGCCACGACATCACGCTGACCGGGCGTTTCGAAGGAGAAGATCGGTGATGAGCGAGTTCCCGAAGACCATGAAGGGCGTCGTCATGCACGCGCCGGAGGACTACCGCCTGGAGGACCTCGACGTCCCCGAGCCCGGACCCGACGAGCTGCTCATGAAGGTCGAGGCCGTGGGCGTGTGCGCGAGCGACCTCAAGTGCTACCACGGCGCCACCAAGTTCTGGGGCGACGAGAACCGCGAGCGCTGGGTCCAGCCCGGCATCACCCCGGGCCACGAGTTCGTCGGCGAGGTCGTCGCCGGCTCCGACGAGGCCCTCGCCCTGCACGGCGTGCAGGTCGGCGACCGCATCGCCTGCGAGCAGATCGTGCCCTGCGGCGAGTGCATGTACTGCCAGCGCGGCTGGTACTGGATGTGCGGCCCGCACGACATGTTCGGCTTCAAGCACTACGACGGCGCGATGGCCGAGTTTATGATCGTGCCGCCGCTCGCCCGCGCCCACAAGGTCGACAAGTCCGTCCCGCCGCACCACGCCGCGTTCTCCGAGCCGCTCTCGTGCTCCCTGCACGCCGTCGAGCGCGCGCAGCTGACCTTCGACGACGTGGTCGTCGTGGCCGGCAGCGGCCCCATCGGCCTCGGCGCGATCATCGGCGCCGTGCACAAGAACCCGAAGATGGTCATCGCCCTCGACTTCGACGACCACAAGCTCGAGCTCGCCAAGAAGTGCGGCGCCGACCTCACGCTGAACCCCTCGAAGGTCGACGTCTACGAGGAGATCCGCAACCTCACCGGCGGCTACGGCGCCGACGTCTACATCGAGTGCACCGGCCACCCGAGCGCCGTCAGCCAGGGCCTCACCCTGCTGCGCAAGCTCGGCCGCTACGTCGAGTACTCGGTGTTCAAGGACAACGTCTCGGTCGACTGGTCGATCATCTCCGACGACAAGGAGCTCGACGTCCTCGGCGCGCACCTCGGCCCGCACTGCTGGCCCGCCGCGATCAAGATGATCGAGTCCGGTGAGCTCCCGCTCGACGACATCTGCACCCACCAGTACCCGCTCGCCGAGTTCCAGGAGGCCCTCGACAAGGTCGGCGACTCCGCCGGCGCCTCGGTGAAGGTGTCCATCCTCCCCGGTCGCTGAGCCGGACCAGGCCCCTTCCGGACGGCGGCGCCGGGCGCGATCATCGCTGATCGCGCCCGGCCGCGCCGACCACCCCAACCCGTCGGCCCCGGGCCGGCGCCCCACGGCTCACCGCCGAGCCGCCCCCGAGCATCCCGCTCGCTCCTCCTCCCTCCTCCTGCGCCCCGGGTCATCGACGACCCCGGCGCCCGCACAGGAAGGCTGCTCCATGACGAGCACCGCCCCCGCCGCGCGCCCTGCCGCACGCCGCGCGACCATCCCGAAGAAGAGGCACCTCGGCCGCTGGATCGGCGTGATCATCGCCGTGCTCGCGGTGATCCTCGTCGTCGCCGGCACCAAGGTCGTGCCCGACGGCCAGGAGGTCGCCTCCGGCCCCGCCGCCTTCGACAAGGCCACCTACGGGCCCAAGACCTTCCCGACCATCCAGAAGGGCATCGCCGAGAAGGCCGTCGCCGCGCCCGACCTCGCGACGTCCATCGAGAAAGACCCCGAGGCCGCGAAGAAGGAGGGCGTCGAGTCCGCCGGCAACACGGTCTACGCGACGACCTTCACCGGGAAGGTCCACGACTGCGAATCCGGCATCTGCGAGGTCGCCGTCGACGGCATGCCGAAGGACGTCACCGTGCGCATGCAGGTGGGCCCGGCGATCAATGGCACCGATCTGAGGGACGCGACCGGGACGCTGGGCTTCGGGCAGTTCACCAACCAGATCGAGTACCAGGACGCGGGCGCGGCGCTGAATGAGGAGATGAAGAAGCAGGTCCTCGATCCCGCGGGCGACCTGGACGGGAAGACCGTCACCGTCACCGGGGCCTTCACCGCGATCAACCCGCAGGGCTGGCTCGTCACGCCCTCGGACCTGGAGGTCTCGTGATGAGCGCCGACGCGGCCGGCTCGGCCGACGAGCGCGAGGTCCGCGGGGACGTGGTCCTCGAGGCCCGCGAGGTCGTGAAGACCTACGGCGGCACCCGCGCGCTCAAGGGCGTCGACTTCACCGTGCGGCGGGGGAGCGTCACCACGCTGTTCGGGGAGAACGGCGCCGGCAAGTCCACGCTCATGAAGATCCTCTCCGGGGTCGAGCAGCCCACCTCGGGGCAGATCCTGCTCGACGGGGAGCCCGTGACCTTCGCGGACACCACCGAGGCCCGCGAGCACGGCATCGCGATCATCCACCAGGAGCTGAGCCTCGCCCCGAACCTCTCGATCCGCGACAACATCTTCCTGGGCCGCGAGATCTCCGGGCCCCGCGGCGTCGACTTCGCCGAGGAGCGCCGGCAGACCGCCGCGCTGCTGCAGGAGATGCGGCTGGACGTGGACCCGTCCACGCTGGTCGGCGACCTGCGGGTGGGTCAGCAGCAGATCGTCGAGATCGCGCGCGCCCTCTCGATCGACGCCCGCATCCTCATCATGGACGAGCCGACCTCCGCGCTCGCCGCCCGCGAGGTCGAGATCCTCTTCGAGATCATCGAGTCGCTGACCTCGCGCGGGGTGTCGATCGTCTACATCTCCCACCACCTCGAGGAGGCGCTGCAGGTCACCGACCGCGCCGTGGTGCTGCGGGACGGCTCGATGACCGCCGCGGGCGATCGCGCGGACATCGACCTGCCGTGGATCGTGCGGCACATGGTGGGCGAGCACTTCGACCTCGGCTCCCCGCCCACGGGCTACGAGCTGGGCGAACCGGTGCTGCGCATCGAGAACCTCACCGTGCGCGACCCCGAGAACCCCGAGCGGGCCGTCGTCGACGGCCTCTCGCTCGACGTGCGCCGCGGCGAGATCGTGTGCCTGTACGGGCTCATGGGCGCCGGACGCACCGAGGTGCTCGAGGCCGTCGCCGGCAGCGGCGAGGTCGCGGGCGGCCGCATCCTCCACGAGGGGCACGCCCTGGGCCAGGAGACGATCGGGGAGCGGATCGGCCGCGGCATCGGTCTGGTGCCCGAGGACCGTCAGCGCGAGGGCCTCGTGCAGACCATGGACGTGGGCCAGAACCTCACCCTCGCGAGCATCCGCCAGTTCCTGCGCCGAGGCCTGCTCTCCCGGTCGAAGGAGGGCGCGCTCGCCGAGCGCATGGTCCGCGAGGTCACCGTGAAGACCTCGAGTCCGCGCGTGGCCATCGGTGCGCTCTCGGGCGGCAACCAGCAGAAGGTCGTGATCGGGAAGATCCTCGCCACCGACCCCGAGGTGCTGCTGCTGGACGAGCCCAGCCGGGGCATCGACATCGGTGCGAAGGCCGAGGTCTTCGCCCTGCTCGCCGAGAAGGCCCGCGAGGGTCTCGCCGTGCTCTTCACGACCTCCGAGGTCGAGGAGTGCTTCAGCATCGCCCACCGCATCGTCGTGCTCCGGCGCGGTCGCATCTCCGCCGAGTTCGAGCCCGGCACCGCCGACAAGTCCGACGTCATGGCCGCCTCCGGCGAGGCCGTCGCCCTCTGACCCGCTCCCGGACCCGCACCCGCTCGGACCCGCTCCCGCCCGCCTCCCGCCTCATTCCTGCGAACGGATGACTCCCATGACCTCCACCACCGCCACGGCAGCACCCCGACGGGGCCTCGACATCTCGAAGCTGCTCGTCGAGGGACGCGCGTTCCTCGCGCTCGCCCTCATCATCGTGGTGTTCTCGCTGCTCTCCCCGAACTACCTGACCATCGACAACGTGCTGATCATGGCCTCGCACGTCGCGATCTACGCACTGCTGAGCCTGGGCATGCTGCTCGTGGTCCTCACCGGAGGCATCGACCTCTCCGTGGGCTCGACCCTCGGCTGCACCGCCGTCATCGCGGGCTTCCTGCTCAAGGGCGTGCCCCTGCACTTCCTGGGCGTGACCCTGTACCCCAGTGTGCCCGTCGCGGTGCTGGTCTCCGTCGCGCTCGGCGCGCTCATCGGACTGGTCAACGGGGTGCTCGTCGCGAAGTTCAAGGTCGCCCCGTTCGTCGCGACCCTGGGCATGCTCTACGTCGTGCGCGGCGCCGCACTGCTGATGACCAACGGACGCACCGTCAACGACCTCTCGGGCGACGAGTCGCTGGGCAACACGGGCTTCGAGTGGCTCGGCTTCAACCGCCTGCTGGGCATCCCCGTGGGCGTGCTCATCATGGTCGTGGTCGCCGCCGTCATCGCGCTCGTGCTGGGGCGCACCACCTTCGGCCGCTGGCTGTACGCGACCGGCGGCAACGAGCGCGCCGCCCAGCTCTCCGGCGTCCCCGTGCGCACGGTGACCGTGTGGGTCTACGTGGTCTCGGGCCTGTGCTCGGCCGTCGCGGGCCTCATCCTCGCCTCGACCCTGACGAGCGCGAGCCCCACCGCCGGCAACACCTACGAGCTCACAGCGATCGCCGGCGTCGTCATCGGCGGCGCGGCCCTCTCCGGCGGCCGCGGCACCGTGCGCGGCACCCTCCTGGGCGCCTTCGTCATCGGCTTCCTCTCCGACGGACTCGTCATCATCGGCGTCTCCGCCTACTGGCAGACGGTCTTCGTGGGCGCCGTCATCGTGATCGCCGTGCTGCTGAACTCCCTGCAGTACGGCCGACCGGGACGGACCGGCCGTCGCTTCGGCGCGGCACCGGGGACGGCGAAGGGCGACGAGGCGACGAAGGCCGACGGGTCGGCGAAGGTCGACGGGGCGGAGCCGTCGGTCCCTGCTGCGCGGTCGGCCCCGGATTCCCCCGACGGGCCCGATGCCTCCGCTGCTCCCGATTCCTCCGACACCCCTGACAACCGGTCGTGACCCGCGACCGGATCCCCTCTCGCGATGTCCGCGTCGGACGCGCGCCCCTGGAAAGGACACCCACCATGGAACGCAGGATCTTCCTGACCGCTCTCGGCATCGGCGCCGCGACGGCCGGACTCGCCGCCTGCTCGAGCGGCTCGGACGACGCCTCCGGCTCGGACGGCGGCAGCGGCGGCAGCGGCAAGGCCGGCGGGCTCATCACGATCATCGTCAACGACCCCTCTAACCCCTACTGGAAGACCGAGGGCGACGTCGCGGCGGCGAAGGCGAAGGAGCTCGGCTACACGACCACCGTCGGCGCCCACAAGGGCGACACCAACACCGAGAACACGCTCGTGGACACGGCGATCTCGAACAAGTCCGTGGCGCTGATCCTGGATCCGGCCAACGCCGACGGCTCGATCGGCACGATCAAGAAGGCGAACCAGGCCGGCATCCCCGTCTTCCTCGTGAACGCTGAGGTCAACGAGGCCGGCGTCGCGAAGTCCCAGCTCGTCTCCAACAACGCCCAGGGCGCCGCGATCGGCGCGCAGGAGTGGGTGAAGCGGATGAAGGAGAAGGGGAAGTACGTCGAGCTGTTCGGGCTGCCCTCGGACAACAACGCCCAGACCCGGTCCAACGGCTACGAGACCACGATCAGCCAGTACCCGGACCTCAAGAAGGTGGGTCAGGAGGTCGCCGACTGGGATCGCACCAAGGGGCACGACAAGGCGCAGTCGCTGCTGCAGGCGCACCCCGACATCGACGGCATCATCTCGGGCAACGACGAGATGGCGCTCGGGGCGATCGCCGCGCTCAAGGAGGCGAACGCCTTCGACGGGATCGTCGTGGGCGGCTTCGACGGCTCCCCTGACGCGGTGGACTCGATCAAGGCCGGGGAGCTCGCGTACACGGTGCTGCAGCCCGTCGCCCAGTTCGCCGCGAAGGCGGTCGAGATGGCCCATGCGCTCGTCGCCGACGGCACCGAGCCCGAGCAGGAGAAGCAGGCCTTCGACTGCATCCTGATCACGGAGGACAATGTCGACAAGATGACCGAGGCCTTCACCTACAGCGGCTGAGGAGGCGGTCCCTCCAGCGGTCCGGGCGCACGCGAAGGCACCCGGGCCGCTCACCCCTGCGCGACCCGAACATTTGTGCTTGACGTATGTTCGGGTGGGTCCCTAGTGTCTGTCACGGCGGCAGCGCCTCGCGCGCGCCGCCGAGCCTGTGACCCACACGAAGGAGTGTCCCCATGAGCGCAGCCGAACCGGCAGCTCCCCCCGTGACCGGCGGCGAGCGCGTGCCCTTCCTCGATCGGCTCGGGATCCCGCACCCACTGCGCTGGGGCTTCCTCGGCGTGCTCATCTTCATGACCGGCAACGGCGTCGAGTCCAACTTCGTCTCCCCGCACATCGCGAACACCTTCGGCGGCGGCGACGACAAGACCAACCTCGCCGCGACCATCATCGCGATGTACAGCCTCGCCGTGCTCATCGGCTCCTACCTCGCCGGCGCGCTCTCCGACCTCATCGGTCCGCGCCGCGTGATGGCCATCGGCTTCGGCGTCTGGGTGGTCTTCGAATTCGCCTTCCTCGGGTCGCTGCAGCTCGAGTCGGAGCTCCTGGTCGGCCTCAGCTACTTCCTGCGCGGATTCGGCTTCCCGCTGTTCGCCTTCGCGTTCCTCGTGTGGATCAACCACGTCGTCGACAAGGAGCGCAACGGCACTGCCGTGGGCTGGTTCTACGTCATGTTCACCGGCGGCCTGCCCACGCTGGGCTCCTTGGTCGCCCGGTACATGATCCCGGGCTTCGGGGGCGGCTTCCTCGGTGAGAAGTGGACGATGCTCGCCTCGACCGTGATCGTGCTGATCGGCTTCCTCATCGCCCGCTTCGGCGTCCACGAGGAGCACGGATCGCGCCGTCTCGCCCCGGCCGGCGAGTCCGCGGGCGGCGTGATCCTCTCGGGCCTGCGCCTGACCTTCACCAACGGCCGCATCGCCATGGGCTTCCTGACGCGCCTGATCAACACCGCGCCCGAGTTCGGCATGTTCATCATCCTGCCGAACGTCATCGCCGGGACCGTGAAGGACGGCGGACTGGGCTGGAGCCAGTCGCAGTGGCTCCTGATGACCACGATCGTCTACGCCGGCAACATCCTGTTCAACGCGGCCTTCGGGGCCCTCGGCGACAAGGTCGGCTGGGTGAAGACCGTGCGCTGGTTCGGCATCGTCGGCTCGGCCATCGGCCTGCTGCTGTGGTGGTACGTCCCGCACATGGTCCCGGCCGGATCCGACTGGGGCTTCGTGGTCTCCGTCGCCGCGGGCACCGTCTTCGGCATCCTGCTCGCCGGCTTCGTCCCGCTCGGCGCGATCATGCCCGCCATCGCACCCAAGGAGAAGGGCGCCGCGATGGCCATGTACACGACCGCCGCGGGCGGCGCGACCTTCCTCGGCAGCGCGGTCGTCGCGATCGTGCGCCCCTGGGGCGGCAACGTCGGCGTGGTCTGGGCGTTCGTGCTGCTCTACGCCTGCGCCTTCACCATGACCTTCTTCCTCAAGGTCCACCAGCCGCGCCTGCACGGGCCGGTCGTGGAGGACTGACCTCCGCCCACGCACCCGCACGCACCCCGGCACCCCACGGAAGGAACCCCGATGTCCACCAGCACAGACCTCTTCGATCTCAGCGGCACCGTCGCCCTCGTCACCGGAGGCGCGAAGGGCCTGGGCCTCGCCATGGCCAAGGGCCTCGCCGATCACGGCAGCGACCTCGCGCTCGCCGACATCGACGACTCGACCGGCGAGAAGGCTGCCGCAGAGCTCGCGGAGGCGACCGGCCGCACCGTCCGCTACTACCACTGCAATGTCATGGACCCCGCCGAGGTCGACGAGCTCGTGGACCGGGTCGTCGCGGACCTCGGGCAGATCGACACCCTGCTCAACAACGCGGGGCGCACGATCCACCAGCCCCTCGAGGAGGTCACCGAGGAGAATTGGCGGGCCGTCATGGGGCTGAACCTCGACGCCGTCTTCCACGTCATGCAGTCCGTGGCGCGCCACATGCTCGAGCGGGGGAGCGGCAGCATCATCAACACCGGCTCCATGAGCGGCATCATCGCGAACATCCCGCAGAAGCAGGCCTCCTACAACGCCTCGAAGGCGGCCGTCCACAACCTCACCCGCTCCGCGGCCTGCGAGTGGGCCGAGCGGGGGCTGCGCGTGAACGCGATCGCGCCGGGCTACATGCGCACGGAGCTGACCCGCGGGTTCTACGAGGAGGGCGGTCCGCAGATCGACCAGTGGAACCTCATGACGCCGATGAAGCGGCCGGGCGAGCCCCATGAGCTGGCGGGCGCCGCGGTCTTCCTCGCCTCGCAGGCCTCCACCTTCGTCACGGGCTCGGTCCTCAGCGTCGACGGCGGCTACACCGCCGCCTGAGGCCCTGACCGTCGGCCCCGAGCACACACCCCTGATCCGTTCCTCCCTCGCAGAGAGCAGACCACCTCATGACCTACCTGTTCGATGATCCGAAGAAGTTCCCGGCCGCCGCGGTCGAGGGACTGGTCGCCGCCCATCCCGAGGAGCTCACGCAGGTCCACGGCGGTGTGGTGCGCCGCGACGCGACGCCCGAGGGCCAGGTCGCGCTCGTCGTCGGCGGCGGCTCCGGCCACTACCCGGCCTTCGCCGGCTGGGTCGGCCCGGGCTTCGCCCACGGCGCCCCGTGCGGCAACATCTTCTCCTCGCCGTCCTCCGACCAGGTGTACTCGGTCGCGCGCAACGCCGAGAACGGCGGCGGCGTGATCCTCGGCTTCGGCAACTACGCGGGCGACGTCCTGCACTTCGGCGTCGCCGCGGAGAAGCTGCGCGCCGAGGGCGTGGACGTGCGCATCGTCAAGGTCAGCGACGACATCGCCTCGAACTCCGAGGAGAACCACCGGGACCGCCGCGGCATCGCCGGCGACCTCGTCGTCTTCAAGGTCGCGGGCGCCGCGATCCAGGCCGGCGCGGACATCGCCGAGGCCGAGCGCCTCGCCTGGAAGGCGAACGACGCCACGCGCTCCCTCGGCGTCGCCTTCGACGGCTGCACGATCCCCGGGGCCGACGAGGCCCTGTTCCACGTGCCCGAGGGGAAGATGGCCATCGGCCTGGGCATCCACGGCGAGCCCGGCATCGACGAGGTCGACATGCCCAGCGCCGAGGACCTCGCCCGCCGCCTGGTCGACGGCGTCCTCGCCGAGACCCCCGAGCTGGACTCGACGCGCGCCGCCGTGGTCCTCAACGGCCTGGGCACCGTGAAGTACGAGGAGCTGTTCGTCGTCTACGCGCACGTGGCGCGGATGCTCGGCGAGGCGGGGCTGACGATCGTGCGCCCCGAGGTGGGCGAGCACGTGACGAGCCTCGACATGGCCGGGCTGTCCCTGACGGTCATGCGCCTGGACGAGGAGCTCGAGGAGCTCTGGCTCGCCCCGGCCGACACCCCCGCCTTCCGCCGCGGAGTGGTCGTCGACGGGCCGGCCGGCGAGGAGCGCGGCGAGATCTACACCCCGGGCGAGGACCCCATCCCCGACGCGTCCGAGGACTCCCGCGGCAGCGCGGCGCGGATCGTCGAGATCCTCGCGGACCTGCAGGAGAAGCTCGAGGAATGGGAGCCCGAGCTCGGGAAGATGGACGCCGTCGCCGGCGACGGCGACCACGGACAGGGCATGGTGCTCGGCGTGCGCGCCGCCCGTGCTGCCGCGGAGAAGGCGGCCGACGGAGGAGCGGGCGCACGCACCGTCCTCGTCCAGGGCGGCTCCGCCTGGTCCGCCGAGGCCGGCGGCACCTCCGGCGCCCTCTGGGGAGCCGCGCTCACGAGCCTCGGCAGCGCGCTCGCGGACGACACCGCGGTCACCCCCGAGCAGCTCGTGGCCGGGATCGTGCAGGCCATCGAGGCCGTCGAGCGCCTGGGCGGCGCGAAGGTCGGCGACAAGACGATGGTCGACGCGATGGTGCCCTTCCGGGAGTCCCTCGAGTCCGCGGGCACCCCGTCGGACCTCGCGGCCGCAGGGACCGCGATCTCCACCGCGGCCGAGGCGGCCGCCGAGGCCGCCGAGGGCACCAGCGACATCGCCGCCCACCTGGGCCGCGCCCGCGTGCTCGGCGACAAGTCCGTGGGCACCCCCGACCCGGGCGCGGTCTCGTTCTCACGGATCGTCGCCCGCCTCGGCGAGCAGCTCGCCTGAGCACGGCGGGCCCGGGCCGTCGGGCGGGAGGGCCTTCGGCCCGTCGGACCTCACGGGACCATCGCCCCGCGCTGCACGGATAATCGTCCCGAACCCCATACCTCGCATCACGAGCAGGAACAGGAGCAGAACATGGCACTGAGGATCGTCGTCGGCGGAGACAACGCCGGATTCGGATACAAGGAAGAGTTCAAGAAGGTCCTCGAGGCCGATGAGCGCGTGGAGTCGGTGACCGACGTGGGCGTCACCGGCCGTGAGGACGGCACGTACTACCCGAACGTCGCGGTCGAGGCCGCCGAGCTCGTCGCCGCTGGCGACGCGGACCGTGCGCTGCTGGTGTGCGGGACCGGCCTGGGCGTCGCGATCGCGGCGAACAAGGTCAAGGGCATCCGGGCGGTGACGGCGCACGACCTGTACTCGGTGCAGCGTTCGGTGCTGTCGAACAATGCGCAGGTGCTGTGCATGGGCGAGCGCGTGATCGGGCTGGAGTCCGCGAAGGCCCTGGTCGATGTGTGGCTGGATCTGGAGTTCGACCCGAACTCGTCGTCTGCCGCGAAGGTCGACGCGATCTGCGCCTACGACGGGTCGCTCGAGGAGAACTGACCGCGGCGTCCCGCCTCGCCGCCCAGCGCCCCGGCGCCTGATCGATGGCCAGGTTCTCTGACAGGATTGTCCGATTCCTGTCAGAGAACCTGGCCATCGTCGTTCCGGGCGAGGGGGTGGGGGAGCGACGGTTCGGGTGCGTGGGTGCGCAGGGATGAGGAGCCGCCGGCCCGGGGTCTGTGGTCCACATCGCCCGGGCGTCCGCTCGCGGGGCCGACGAGCTTAGGGTGACCTGACCTGTGCTCGATCCCGGCACGGGACCCGTGAACGGAGCACCATGCCCGCAGATCCCACCCGGCCCGTCGGCGTCCCCACGACCGACGCCGCGACCGACGCCGCCACCCGGCCCGCCGCCGACGCCCCCTCGAGCGGACCCGCCGGCCCCCGCGAGGCGCGCCGGGTCACCTGGGCCTCGCTCGTCGGCACCTCCCTCGAGCAGTTCGACTTCTACCTGTTCGCGTACTTCTCGGCGTTCTTCGTCGGCCCGCTGTTCTTCGAGCCGCTGGGGCCGGCCGGGGCGACCCTCGCCTCCTTCAGCACGATCGCGGTGAGCTTCGTGATCCGGCCGCTCGGCGCAATCGTGTTCGGGCACATGGGCGACCGGCTCGGCCGGCGTGCGACCCTGCTGTGGACCGTCGGGATCATGGGCGTCGCCACCGGCCTCATCGGCCTGCTGCCGTCCTATGCGCAGGCGGGCTGGCTGGGCGCGATCGGCCTCGTGGTGCTGCGCCTCGCCCAGGGGCTCTCTCTGGGCGGGGAGTGGGGCGGCTCGGTGCTGCTGGCGGCCGAGCACGCGAAGCCCCTGCGCCGTGCGTTGTACGCCGCGATCCCGCAGCTGGGCTCGCCCGTCGGCTCGATCCTCTCGGCCGCCGTCTACCTGGTGCTGATCGCCGCGGTGCCCGAGTCCGCGATCGCCGCCTGGGCCTGGCGGGTGCCGTTCCTGCTCGCGTTCCCGCTGCTGCTGGTCTCGCTGTACCTGCGCATGCGCGTCGACGAGACGCCCGTCTTCACCCGGCTGAGGTCCGACGGCTCGCGCGACCGCGTCCCCGTGCTCGACATGCTGCGCTCGCGGCCGCTCGCCCTGGGGACCGCGGTGCTGGCCGCACTGCTGGGCATCGGGTCGTACTCCCTGATGAACACGTACACCATGAACTACGGCGCGGAGCAGCTGGGGTATCCCTTCCTGCAGCTGCTCACCGCCACCACCATCGGCTCCCTCCTGCAGCTGGTGACGATCCCGCTGTTCGGCCTGCTCGCCACGCGCATCGGCTCGGCCCGCGTGGTGGGCATCGGAGCGCTCGGCACCGCGCTCATCGCCCTGCCGATGTACGCGCTGCTGCCCTCGGCGACCTTCGGGGTGCTCGTCGCGATGATGGTGATCGGCGGGATCCTGCCCACCATGTCGTGGGCGGCGCTCGGCGGGCTGATGAACGACCTGTTCGAAGGGCGCTTCCGGTACTCGGCGCTGTCCTTCGCCTACGCGATCGCCGCGACCCTCAGCGGCTTCGTCCCCCTGCTCACCGCCGCGCTGGGCGGCGCCACCGGCCAGGCCTGGTGGCACCCCGCGCTCGTGCTCATCGCCCTCAGTCTCGCCACGCTCGTGGGGGCGCTCGGCGCACGACGGGCAGGTGCGTCCGCGGGCCGCTCGGGTCTGTGAGGATGGCGCCATGAACGAGCTGCTCCCCGATGCCGTCTACTTCGACTCGCTCCCGAAGGTCATCACGTCGGGCGCGGTGATCCTGCGCGACGAGCACGGCCGCGTGCTCATCGAGAAGCCGAACTACCGCGACCACTGGCTGCTGCCCGGCGGGGGCGTCGACCCGGGGGAGGACGCCCGCGCATGCGCCCATCGAGAGGTGCGCGAGGAGCTCGGCCTGGACCTCCCCATCGGCCGCCTGCTCGCCGTGCACTGGATGCCCTCGCGGGCACGTGTCGGGGCTCCGATGGGCGCGCATTTCCTGTTCGACGCGGGCGTCGTCCCGGCCGCGCGGCTCGAGGCCGACGTGGTCCCGCAGGCCGCGGAGCTCGACGACTGGATGCTCGCGGACGAGGAGGAGCTGGACCTGCTCGGTCCGTGGGGCGCGTCACGCGCACGGCGGGGACTCGCCGTGCTGCACGGAGACAGCGAGGTCGATCTGCTCGCTCCGTGATCACACCGCTGTGACCAGGAGGAGCCGGGCGTGATCGCGAGACGTCTCACAGGCGCCCGGGCCGTCCGGAGCGGGGGAGAACGGGGGAGTCGCGGTGACGCGCGCCTCCTTATGCCGCTACCGTGCAGGGCATCCCTGTCCCTGTCCCCGATCAGAACGGCACGGCAATGGACCTCACGTTCAAGCTGATCGCGCTCGCGATCTACTTCCTCGCGATGCTCGGCATCGGCTTCTACGCCTTCCGCAAGACGAAGGGCGGCGACGAGTACATCCTCGGCGGTCGCCAGCTGCACCCCTTCACCGCGGCCCTGTCCGCGGGCGCCTCGGATATGTCCGGATGGCTGCTCATGGGGCTGCCGGGCGCGCTCTACATGAGCGGTCTGGTCGAGGCGTGGCTCGCCGTCGGCCTCACCGTCGGCGCGGCCCTCAACTGGATCCTCGTCGCGCCGCGTCTGCGCCAGTACACCCAGATCGCCGACGACTCCCTCACGGTCCCGAGCTTCTTCGGCAACCGGCTGTTCGACCGCACGCGCGCCCTGCGCATCGTGGCCGGGCTCGTGATCCTGGTGTTCTTCACCTTCTACGTCTCCTCCGGCATGGTCTCCGGCGGCGTGTTCTTCCAGTCCTTCTTCGGCGGCCCGTACCTCGTCGGGATGCTCCTGGTCGCCGGCGTCACCGTGCTGTACACGCTGTTCGGCGGCTTCCTCGGCGCGACCTACACGGACGTCGTCCAGGGCGTCATCATGCTCATCTCGCTCATCGTGGTCCCGATCGTCGCGATGTTCTCCGTGGGCGGCCCGGTCGAGATGTTCGACTCCGTGCGTCAGGTCAACGCCGATTTCGCGTCGATGACCAGCGGCGCGACCGCCGTCGGCGTGATCTCCTCGCTCGCCTGGGGCCTGGGCTACTTCGGCCAGCCCCACATCATCGTGCGCTTCATGGCGCTGCGCTCCTCGCGCGACGCGAAGTACGGCGCGACCTTCGGCGTGGGCTGGATGATCCTGTGCGTGCTCGGCGCGATCTTCACCGCCCTCGCCGGGCTCGCGTACTTCCAGCAGAACGGCGACGCCCTGCTCACCGACAAGACCAACGGCGAGTCGGTCTTCCTCGACCTCGCGCAGATCATGTTCCACCCGCTGCTCGCGGGCATCCTGCTGGCCGCGGTGCTCGCCGCGATCATGTCGACGATGTCGAGCCAGCTCGTGGTCACGAGCTCCGCGCTCATCGAGGACATCGTGGGCGCGTTCAACCGCTCGATCGGCCCCTCGGCCAAGCTCTGGGGCGGACGCGCCGGGGTCCTCACGATCTCGGTGATCGCGGCGCTGCTCGCGCTGGACCCCTCGAGCTCGATCCTTGATCTCGTGTCCTTCGCCTGGGCCGGCTTCGGCTCGGCCTTCGGACCGGTCGTGCTGCTGTGCCTGTTCTGGCGCCGCTTCACGATGCCCGGCGCCCTCGCCGGCATGATCGTCGGTGCGGTCGTGGCCTTCTGGTGGGGCGGGGTCTTCACCGCGGAGGCGCCGGACGTCGCCTGGAACCTCTTCGGCGGCGACCACCTCTACGAGCTCCTCCCCGGCTTCGTGCTCAACCTGCTGGTGGCGATCGTGGTCTCGCTGCTCACGCCCGCACCGCCGGCCAGGGCTCGCGAACAGTTCGACGAGATGGTCGCCTCCCTCAAGACGGGCACCATCGCGCAGAAGCCGGCCGACGAGGCCCCGGAGGCCGCGCCGAGCGTCTGACGCCCGGTCCGGTCCGGTCCCGATAGGTCTCCGGGCCGACGGCCACCTGCACGAGGGCGCCGCATCCTGAACGGATGCGGCGCCCTCGTGCGTTCCCGCAGGCGGCGGAGCGTCGTCAGCCGGCGACGCGCTCCACGAAGGCGACGATCTCGTCCGCGACCTCGTCGCGGATCTCGGGCTCGTTGTGCACCTCGTGGCGGAAGCCCGTGTACACGCGGGTGGTGACATCGCGCGTCCCCGACTCGACCAGCGCGGTGGCCACGTTGTACGGGCCCTCCCCGAAGCCGCCCACGGGGTCCTGGTCTCCCGAGAGGATCAGCACGGGCAGGCCGCGGGGGATGCGCGCGGCCCATTCGGGCGCGTTCGCCTCGTCGTAGAGCCCCACGAAGTCCCGGACGAAGCGCAGGGACATGGGCGTCCCGAAGCCGTTGAGCGGGTCGGAGCCGTGGTCGCGCACCACGTCGCGGTCGCGCGCGACCCAGTCGGTCGGCCCGCGCACGTCGTCGTAGCGGTCCAGGAAGCCGTCGAAGAGGCTCGGCAGGAAGGATTCGCCGCTGCTCGCGCCGTCGCCCGCGCCGATCGCCCGGTCCAGGGCGTGGCGGTCGAACGTCCGCATCGAGCGCATCCCGGCGGCGATCCCGCCGAGCGCCAATCCGGCCAGGCCCTGCGGGTGCCGCGCGGCCTGCGCGCGGGCGATCATCGAGCCCCAGCTGTGGCCGAAGACGACGTACGGCAGCTCGGGGAGCATCGAGGTGACCTTCTCGCGGAGCGTCTCCTCGTCGGCGATGACGGTCTCCAGGCCGTCCTCGCCGGTGTCCGCCCAGACGCCCGAGGCGACGGCCGTGGCTCCGTGACCGGCATGGTCGTCGGCCGCGACCACGATCCCCGCATCCAGGAGACGCGCGATGAGCCGCTGATAGCGCCGCGAGTGCTCGCCGAGCCCGTGCTCGATCTGCACGACGGCGCGCGCGGGGACCACGGGGACGTGGATCCAGGCATGGATCTCGTCGCGTCCGTTGCGGGAGGGGAACGTGAACTCGTGCAGGGCCATCTCGTCTCCTTCGGCGGGGGTGCGGCTCAGGCGAGCGTAGCCCGCCGGGGGCGACGAGCTCCGGGACTCAGGGTTCGAGGGTGCGCCGGTGCCGGCCCGCCGCGTCCGCACGGGGCTCCTCGGAGCGCTGCTCATGGGAGACCGCGAGCGCCGCGCCGATGGCGGGCTTCGCACCCGCCCAGGCCACGGGGGTGCGCGCGGGCGAGGTCGTGGGCTCGGGGGCCGGGTCGGCGAGGGCCTGCTCGGTCGTCGTCTGCGCGGCCTCCTGCACGACGTGGACGGAGGCGGTCATCGAGGTGTCGATCATGTCCATGCCACGACGCTCGCCCGCGGGGCTATGGATCCGCTGTGACCGTGCTGTCGCCGGGCGGTGAGGTGAGGCGCCCGGCACATACGCGCACCATGCCCGGGGCACAGCAGATCCATAGGCCCGGCCGGAAGTCTTCCCGCCATGACCACCACCGATGAGAAGCGGACCGGGGACGGTTCGAGCCCCGAGTCCTCACCAGACGATCGGACGACGCCCGCCGCCGACGGGGCGGCGAGCCCGGGCCCGGCGACCGATAAGCCCCCGCACCGGCTCGAGGCCGCGCGCAGGCGCGTGCTCGACGAGTCCCCGCGAGCGAGCCTCGCCCTGCTGGGGCTGCTCGTGGCGACCGGCGTCCTGTACTTCTGGAACCTCAGCGCCAACGGGTACGCGAACTCGTTCTACTCCGCGGCCGTGCAGGCGGGGTCCCAGTCCTGGAAGGCGTTCTTCTACGGCTCCTCCGACGCGGCGAACTCGATCACCGTGGACAAGCCGCCGGCCTCGCTCTGGCTGATGGCGCTCTCCGTGCGCCTGTTCGGGCTGAACACGATCGCGATCCTGCTGCCGCAGGTTCTCATGGGCATCGGCACCGTGCTCCTCGTGGACCGCACGGTGAAGCGGTACTTCGGCGTGGGCGCGGGCCTGGTCGCCGGCGCCGCGATGGCGATCACCCCGGTCGCGGTGCTCATGTTCCGCTTCAACAATCCCGACGCGCTGCTGGTGATGCTGATGGCGCTGGGCGCCTGGGCCACCCTGCGCGCGATCGAGAAGGGCTCGATCCGCTGGATGGCCCTGGTGGGCGTGTTCATCGGCTTCGGCTTCCTCACCAAGACGCTGCAGGCGTTCCTGGTCGTGCCCTTCTTCGGGCTCGCCTTCATGCTGTTCGCGGCGACCACCTGGCGCCGACGCGTGCTGGGCCTGCTCGCCGCGGTCGGCGCGCTCGTCGTCGCCGGGGGCTGGTGGGTCGCGATCGTCGAGCTCGTGCCCGAGAGCTGGCGGCCCTTCATCGGCGGCTCCCAGAACGACTCGTTCCTCGAGCTGACCTTCGGGTACAACGGCCTGGGCCGGATCAACGGCGAGGAGACCGGATCGGTGGGCGGCGGGGGACCCTCCTCCGGGGAGACCGGGCTCGCCCGGCTGTTCTCCTCGGACCTGGGCGGCCAGATCTCCTGGCTGATCCCCGCCGCGCTGATCCTCGTGGTGCTCGCGCTGTGGATGGGCCGACGAGCTCCGCGCACCGATATGCGCCGCGCCTCCCACATGGTGTGGGGCGGGTGGTTCCTCGCCACCTTCCTGACGTTCTCCTTCATGGCCGGGATCTTCCACCAGTACTACACGGTGGCCCTGTCGCCGGCGATCGCCGTGATGGTCGGCGCCGGAGCGGGGGAGCTGTGGCAGCGCCGCAGCACCTGGCTCGCCAGGATCGGGCTCGCGCTCGCCGCGCTCGCCACCGGCGTCTGGGGCTTCGTGCTCCTCCAGCGCCAGACGGAGTACGGGCAGTGGCTCGCGATCCTCGTGCTCGCCACGGGCATCCTCGCCGCGCTCGGCGTGCTCTTCGCCCACCGCATGGGCAGGGCGCTGCTCGCTGCCCTGCTGGCTAGCGCGATCGTGAGCGCGGGCGCCGGTCAGGCCGCCTACGCGGTGAGCACGGTGACCACGGCCAAGACTGGCTCGATCATCACCGCGGGGCCGACGGTCTCCAGCGGCATGGGCGGCGGGCCCGGCGGCATGGGCGGAGGCCCGGGAGGCCAGGGCGGAGGCCAGGGCTTCCCCGGCGGCCAGGGCCAGACCGGGCAGACCGGCCAGGGCCAGACCGGCCAGGGCACGACGGGACAGAGTCAGAACGGTCAGAACCAGACCGGCCAGGGCGGAATGGGTACTCCTCCCGGCCAGTCCTCCCAGTCCCAGCAGGGCCAGTCGAGCCAGGGGCAGCAGTCCCAGCAGGGCCAGATGCCGTCGGCCGGCGGAGCCGAGGGAGCCATGGGCGGCGGTCCCGGCGGAGGCGGGGGCGGCGGCATGAGCGGACTGCTCGATGCCACCGAGCCCGACCAGGACGTCGTCGACGCCCTCACCGCCGACGCCGATCAGTACACCTGGGTCGCCGCGGCCGTCGGCAGCCAGAGCGCCGCGGGCATGCAGCTGGCGAGCGAGGAGCCGGTGATGGCCATCGGCGGGTTCAACGGATCCGACCCGAGCCCCACCCTCGAGCAGTTCCAGCAGTACGTCGAGGACGGCCAGATCCACTACCTGCTCGCCAGCAGCGGCTTCGGCCAGCAGAACGGCGGCTCGGACTCCGCGAGCGAGATCGTCGAGTGGGCGAGCGAGAACTACAAGGAGGTCACCATCGGCGACTCCACGTTCTACGACCTCACCCAGCCCGTCTCGAGCTCCACGAGCACCCAGGAGGCGTCATGACCCTGGACCTCGCACGAAGCGCGGGCGGCCTCTCCGCCGGGGCCGACGACGCGGACACCGTCCCGGGCTCCCGCGTCGGGGGCCACGACCCCTCGGCGCAGACACCCCAGGACCAGCCCCAGGCCCGTCCCCTGGTGAGCGCGGAGCCCGGGACGACGGTGCTGGACGTGGTGGTCCCGGTCCTCAACGAGCGCCACACGATCGAGGCGTGCGTGGAGCGCCTGGACCGGCACCTGCGCTCGACCTTCCCGTACCCGTTCCGGATCACGGTCGCCGACAACGGCAGCACGGACGGCACGCGGGAGATCGCCGCCGACCTCGAGGAGCGCATGCCCGATCGGGTGCGCGCCGTCCACCTGGACCGGAAGGGACGCGGGCGCGCGCTCAAGTCCACCTGGTCCGCGTCGGGCGCGCTCGTCCTCGCCTATATGGACGTCGACCTCTCGACGGACCTCGACGCCCTCTGGCCCCTCGTCGCGCCACTCATGTCGGGGCACTCGGACCTCGCCATCGGCACCCGCCTGCACCGCTCGTCACGAGTGGTGCGGGGGACCAAGCGCGAGTTCATCTCCCGCTGCTACAACGCCGGGCTGTCGGTCGCGCTCGGCGCCGGCTTCACCGATGCGCAATGCGGGTTCAAGGCGATCCGCGCCGACGTCGCCCGGGAGATCCTGCCCCTCGTCGAGGACCCCGCCTGGTTCTTCGACACGGAGCTCCTGGTGCTCGCCGAGCGCAGCGGGCTGCGCATCCACGAGGTGCCCGTCGACTGGTACGACGACCCCGACTCCCGGGTGGATGTGGTGGGGACGGCCCTCGACGACATCCGGGGCGTGCTGCGCGTCCGACGCTCGCTGCGCTCGGGGGAGCTCGGGGTCGATGGGATCCGCCGCCGGCTGGGAAGGACCATGCCCTCGGGGCAGACCGGCGGCCAGGTGATGCGCTTCGCCGCGGTAGGAGTCGCGAGCACGCTGCTGCATCTCGCGGGCTTCGCCGCCCTGCACGGACTGCTCGGCATGGGGGCCCAGGCGGCGAACGTCCTCGCGCTGCTGGTCGCGACCATCGTGAACACGAGCGCCAACCGCTCCTGGACCTTCGGGATCCGTGAGCGCGAAGGGGCCCTGTGGCATCAGCTCCAGGGCCTGGCCCTGCTCGTGCTCACCTGGGCGCTCAGCGCCGGCGCACTCCTGCTGCTCGACAGCACGTGGCCGCAGGCCCCCACCGCCGTGCAGACGGTGATCCTGGGCGGGTCGATGGTGATCGCGACGGTCACCAAGTTCGGCGTCATGCGCCGCTGGCGCAGGGAAGGCGCCACGCAGGGACACGACGCCGGCACCGGGCACGGAGGCGGTGTCCGGTAGGCACACGTGCCCAGGACCCGAGGGCACCGTGCGGGCCCTCAGGCCCGGACGGGGCCGAGCGCCCCACGTCACGTGGTGCAGAACACGCTCTGACCAGGGGCTGTGGAGTTGACGTGGGGGCTCGGGGTGCGTAAGTTATTACCTCGTGCCCGGCCGACAGGTTCGGGGGATCGGAAATGTTGTTTCTGGTTTCTCGGATGGATCGGGCGCTCCGGTTAATCTAATAGTCAGTTTCGGCGGTAGCCCAGATCACAGGGTGCCGAGTTGACATGGAGAACCGGTTGCTCCTAAGCTTTAGGGGTTGCCTCGGAGAGAAGGCCCGGAAGGGTGCGGATCGCTGAGTGCGCGTGTTGTTTGAGATCTCAATAGCGTGTCTGTTTGTTGATGCCAAATTTTTTGTTTTGGCATGACGGATGATGTAGCAGATTTATATGAATGTGCTAGTCGTTTGTTTTGTCGGGATTATAGTTTTTCATTTTTTGATGGAGAGTTTGATCCTGGCTCAGGACGAACGCTGGCGGCGTGCTTAACACATGCAAGTCGAACGATGATGGCCGTGCTTGCACGGCTGGATTAGTGGCGAACGGGTGAGTAACACGTGAGTAACCTGCCCTCCACTTCGGGATAACCTCGGGAAATCGGGGCTAATACCGGATATGAGCACCTACTGCATGGTGGGTGTTGGAAAGTTTTTCGGTGGGGGATGGACTCGCGGCCTATCAGCTTGTTGGTGAGGTAGTGGCTCACCAAGGCGTTGACGGGTAGCCGGCCTGAGAGGGCGACCGGCCACACTGGGACTGAGACACGGCCCAGACTCCTACGGGAGGCAGCAGTGGGGAATATTGCACAATGGGCGAAAGCCTGATGCAGCGACGCCGCGTGAGGGATGACGGCCTTCGGGTTGTAAACCTCTTTCAGCAGGGAAGAAGCGAGAGTGACGGTACCTGCAGAAGAAGCGCCGGCTAACTACGTGCCAGCAGCCGCGGTAATACGTAGGGCGCAAGCGTTGTCCGGAATTATTGGGCGTAAAGAGCTTGTAGGTGGCTTGTCGCGTCTGCCGTGAAAACCCGAGGCTCAACCTCGGGCGTGCGGTGGGTACGGGCAGGCTAGAGTGTGGTAGGGGAGACTGGAACTCCTGGTGTAGCGGTGAAATGCGCAGATATCAGGAAGAACACCGATGGCGAAGGCAGGTCTCTGGGCCATTACTGACACTGAGAAGCGAAAGCATGGGGAGCGAACAGGATTAGATACCCTGGTAGTCCATGCCGTAAACGTTGGGCACTAGGTGTGGGGGACATTCCACGTTTTCCGCGCCGTAGCTAACGCATTAAGTGCCCCGCCTGGGGAGTACGGCCGCAAGGCTAAAACTCAAAGGAATTGACGGGGGCCCGCACAAGCGGCGGAGCATGCGGATTAATTCGATGCAACGCGAAGAACCTTACCAAGGCTTGACATGCACCGGACAGCTGCAGAGATGTGGCCTTCTTTGGACTGGTGCACAGGTGGTGCATGGTTGTCGTCAGCTCGTGTCGTGAGATGTTGGGTTAAGTCCCGCAACGAGCGCAACCCTCGTTCCATGTTGCCAGCACGTGATGGTGGGGACTCATGGGAGACTGCCGGGGTCAACTCGGAGGAAGGTGGGGACGACGTCAAATCATCATGCCCCTTATGTCTTGGGCTTCACGCATGCTACAATGGCCGGTACAATGGGTTGCGATACTGTGAGGTGGAGCGAATCCCAAAAAGCCGGTCTCAGTTCGGATTGGGGTCTGCAACTCGACCCCATGAAGTCGGAGTCGCTAGTAATCGCAGATCAGCAACGCTGCGGTGAATACGTTCCCGGGCCTTGTACACACCGCCCGTCAAGTCACGAAAGTCGGTAACACCCGAAGCCGGTGGCCCATCCCTTGTGGGGGGAGCCGTCGAAGGTGGGATCGGTGATTGGGACTAAGTCGTAACAAGGTAGCCGTACCGGAAGGTGCGGCTGGATCACCTCCTTTCTAAGGAGCATCACCAGTATTGGTGGCCATCTGCCTGCCCGTTCGTGGTGGGGGTGGTTGCTCATGGGTGGAACATCAACGGATGGGCGCTTCGCTCGCTGGCCGCGGGATTGTCGTAGTACTCCTCCTTGGGGGGATGGAACGGATGGTCTGGCTGGTGGGTTCGAGGTGGAGGCACGCTATTGGGTTTTGAGGCTGCACGCAGCCCTGCCCCCTTTCGGGGGTTGGGGTGTGTGGCTGGTCCTCCCCGTCATGATCTGCCGTGTGGTGGGTTGTGGTGGTGTGGGGTTGTTTTTTGAGAACTGCATAGTGGACGCGAGCATCTTGTAAGCAATTTTTAGTGTCTTTGTGATATTTTTTTGTGTTGCCTAAGTCTTCAAGGGCGCACGGTGAATGCCTGGGCACGAGGAGCCGATGAAGGACGTAGGAGTCTGCGATAAGCCTCGGGGAGGTGACAACCGACCTGTGATCCGGGGATGTCCGAATGGGGAAACCCACCAGGGGTCATGCTCTGGTACCCGCCACTGAATGTATAGGTGGTGTGGAGGGAACGTGGGGAAGTGAAACATCTCAGTACCCACAGGAAGAGAAAACAATAGTGATTCCGTGAGTAGTGGCGAGCGAAAGCGGAGGTGGCTAAACCGGATCTGTGCGATACCCGGCAGGGGTTGCAGGTTCGGGGTTGTTGGGACGTGTCTGATTCTTCTGCCGGAGGGTCGACGTTTGGCATGCTGCTAGTCGAAGCCGTGGTGAGTGCGGTGGCGTAGAGGGTGTGACTCCCGTAGACGAAAGTGGTGTGTGGCGTGACGCTGTTCCCGAGTAGCACCGGGCCCGTGAAATCCGGTGTGAATCTGCCAGGACCACCTGGTAAGCCTGAATACTACCTCGTGACCGATAGCGGACAAGTACCGTGAGGGAAAGGTGAAAAGTACCCCGGGAGGGGAGTGAAATAGTACCTGAAACCGTGTGCTTACAATCCGTCGGAGCCTTACGGGGTGACGGCGTGCCTTTTGAAGAATGAGCCTGCGAGTTAGTGGTCGGTGGCGAGGTTAACCCGTGTGGGGTAGCCGTAGCGAAAGCGAGTCTGAACGGGGCGTTCAGTCGCCGGCTCTAGACCCGAAGCGAAGTGATCTATCCATGGGCAGTGTGAAGCGCGGGTAAGACCGCGTGGAGGCGCGAACCCACTTCAGTTGAAAATGGAGGGGATGACCTGTGGATAGGGGTGAAAGGCCAATCAAACTTCGTGATAGCTGGTTCTCCCCGAAATGCATTTAGGTGCAGCGTTGCGTGTTTCGTGCCGGAGGTAGAGCACTGGATAGGCGATGGGCCCCACCGGGTTACTGACCTTAACCAAACTCCGAATGCCGGTACGTGAGAGCGCAGCAGTGAGACGGTGGGGGATAAGCTTCATCGTCGAGAGGGAAACAGCCCAGAACATCAGCTAAGGCCCCTAAGCGTGTGCTAAGTGGAAAAGGATGTGGAGTTGCTGAGACAACCAGGAGGTTGGCTTAGAAGCAGCCACCCTTGAAAGAGTGCGTAATAGCTCACTGGTCAAGTGATTCTGCGCCGACAATGTAGCGGGGCTCAAGTACACCGCCGAAGCTGTGTCACTCCGGATTTGGTCCGGGGTGGGTAGGGGAGCGTCGTGCAGGCAGTGAAGCTGCGGGGTAACCCAGTGGTGGAGACTGCACGAGTGAGAATGCAGGCATGAGTAGCGAAAGACGGGTGAGAAACCCGTCCGCCGATTGATCAAGGGTTCCAGGGCCAGGTTAATCCGCCCTGGGTTAGTCGGGACCTAAGGCGAGGCCGACAGGCGTAGTCGATGGACATCGGGTTGATATTCCCGAACCGATCGTAGGAGGACCCATACCGAGGCGTGTGATGCTAACCACCCGAGTCTCCTCCATGTCCTTCGGGATGTGGGTGGGGGTGAGGCTGGGAACCAAGCATGTAGTAGGTCAGCGCATGGGATGACGCAGTGAGGTAGCTTCCGCGGACTTAATGGAATAGTCCGTCTAAGCGTGCAGCCCGCGCACCGGTAATGCGGTGCCGTATGGGGTGAGACGTGATGGGGATCCCGTATGGGCGTAGGTGAGTGATCCTGTACTGCCGAGAAAAGTTCCGGCGTGACGAATACGGTCGCCCGTACCCGAAACCGACTCAGGTGATCAGGTAGAGAATACCGAGGCGTTCGAGAGAATCGTGGTTAAGGAACTCGGCAAAATGCCCCCGTAACTTCGGGAGAAGGGGGGCCTGAGCAGTGAGAGCTGTGAGGGCCGCAGAGACCAGGGAGAAGCGACTGTTTACTAAAAACACAGGTCCGTGCGAAGTCGTAAGACGCTGTATACGGACTGACGCCTGCCCGGTGCTGGAAGGTTAAGAGGACTGGTTAGCGCCCTTGTGGTGCGAAGCTGAGAATTTAAGCCCCAGTAAACGGCGGTGGTAACTATAACCATCCTAAGGTAGCGAAATTCCTTGTCGGGTAAGTTCCGACCTGCACGAATGGCGTAACGACTTCTCCACTGTCTCAACCGCGAACTCGGCGAAATTGCATTACGAGTAAAGATGCTCGTTACGCGCAGCAGGACGGAAAGACCCCGGGACCTTTACTATAGTTTGGTATTGGTGTTCGGGACGGCTTGTGTAGGATAGGTGGGAGACTGGGAAGCATGGACGCTAGTTCGTGTGGAGTCGTTGTTGAAATACCACTCTGGTCGTTCTGGATTCCTAACCTCGGTCCGTGATCCGGATCAGGGACAGTGCCTGATGGGTAGTTTAACTGGGGCGGTTGCCTCCTAAAGAGTAACGGAGGCGCTCAAAGGTTCCCTCATCCTGGTTGGCAATCAGGTGTTGAGTGTAAGTGCACAAGGGAGCTTGACTGCGAGACAGACATGTCGGGCAGGTGCGAAAGCAGGAACTAGTGATCCGGCACCTCATTGTGGAATGGGTGTCGCTCAACGGATAAAAGGTACCCCGGGGATAACAGGCTGATCTTGCCCAAGAGCTCATATCGACGGCATGGTTTGGCACCTCGATGTCGGCTCGTCGCATCCTGGGGCTGGAGTTGGTCCCAAGGGTTAGGCTGTTCGCCTATTAAAGCGGTACGCGAGCTGGGTTTAGAACGTCGTGAGACAGTTCGGTCCCTATCCGCTGCGCGCGTTGGATATTTGAGAAGACCTGTCCCTAGTACGAGAGGACCGGGATGGACTGACCTCTGGTGTGCCAGTTGTTCTGCCAAGGGCATGGCTGGTTGGCTACGTCGGGAAGGGATAACCGCTGAAAGCATCTAAGCGGGAAGCCTGCTTCAAGATGAGATATCCGTGCACCCTTGTGGTGTGGGAGGCCCCCAGGAGATGACTGGGTTGATAGGCCAGATGTGGAAGCACAGTAATGTGTGGAGCTGACTGGTACTAATGGCCGATGACTTATCAACACAAATTTTGAGAATTGTGTGCTGTGCTCGCGTCTACTGTGTGGTTCTCGGGAAACAACCCCCGGGCCCCTTCTTTGTGTGGGGGTGTGGTGGGTTGGTGTTGTCTCGTGGTGTTACGGCGGTCATAGCGTTGGGGAAACGCCCGGTTCCATTCCGAACCCGGTAGCTAAGCCCTTCTGCGCCGATGGTACTGCACTCGGGAGGGTGTGGGAGAGTAGGACGCCGCCGGACATTTTTTGTGGAGAGGGTTGTGGCTCGTTGCCAGCTGCTCCTCGGACTCGATTGATCGGGTTCGGGTGGAGCGCGGTGACGAGCCACAACCCTTTTCCGCGTCCATAGCCCGATCCCGTGTGTTGTCGGTGGCTTGTGTGCCGCCGGCGAGCCTGGTCCGGCGAGCGGGCTCTCGAGGCTGGACGCGTGGCGGCTCTGGCGCCGGCCCCCGTCGAGCGCCCGGAAGTGCTCTGACGGCTCCCTGGTGCATCGCGTGGAGGCGGTCTGCGTGGCCGTACGGGGTGCGGTCACGATTCGGCATCGAGGGCTTTACACGTTTCAGAGTTGCGCATACGCTCGTCCTCGATTCAGTGAGCGGGGTACTCCAGGACGCGGGAGAGCGCTTCCCGCGCATGCGGCGCGGATGGCTTCACGACGCCGCGGCCTCCCGTCGCGCAGCTGTCCCGAAGATCGCCGGGCTCACGTGGATCGTCAGCTGCGCCGCACCTGGCGGCGAAGATCGAAGGAGATCGCCATGCCCTCACGTCGCACCGTCCTCGCAGCGCCCTTGGCTCTGGCGAGCCTGGGAGGCCTCGCCGCCTGCGGTCCGAACGCTCCTGGCGGTTCGTCCGGTGGATCCGGCGCCTCAGACTCCGGCACGCTGCGTTTCGCCTGGTGGGGCAACGCCGTGCGCGACAAGGCCACGCGCAAGACCATCTCGACGTATCACTCCGCGCATCCCGAGGTGAGCATCTCCGATGAGCCCACCGACTGGTCGGGCTACTGGGACAAGCTCGCCACCCAGGTGGCCGGCGGGGACGTGCCCGACCTCATCCAGATGGACGAGTCCTACCTCAGCGAGTACTCCAGTCGGGGCATCCTCCTGAACCTCAAGGACACCGACGTGGACACCTCCGAGTTCGATCCGTCGGCACTGGACGCCGGCATGGTCGACGACGGGCTCTTTGCGCTGAACGCGGGCGTGAACGCCCCGGTGCTGCTGGCCAATCCCGATGTCTTCGACGCGGCCGGCGTGGACCTCCCCGACGACGGCTCATGGACCTGGGACGAGCTCGTCGACATGTCCGCCGCGATCACGAAGGCGACTCCCGACGGCACCTTCGGCGTGCAGCAGCTCGGCGCCGCCGGCGATCCCGCACTCAGCGTCTACCTCCGCCAGCTCGGAGCGGAGAAGTTCGCTGACGAGGGCCTCGGCTTCACGGCCGCACAGCTGCAGCAGTGGATGGAGTTCGCCCTCGAGCTCCAGAACACCGGGGCGGCGCCCGGGGCCTCGGTCGCCGTCGAGGAGACGGGGAAGTCCGTCGATCAGACGCTGTTCGCCACCGGCAAGTGCGGTCTCCAGCTCGCGTGGTCGAACCAGGTGGTCAGCAACGACACGGCGCTCGGCGGCACGGTGAAGGTGCTGCGCATGCCGTCGATGACGGGGAAGTCCGCCGATGTGAAGCTCTGGTACAAGGCCTCGATGTACTTCGCGGTCGCGGCCAGGTCCGCGCAGCAGGGGGCGGCCATGGCATTCGTCGATTGGCTCGTGAACTCGACCGACGCAGGGAAGATCCTCCTCGCGGAGCGGGGCGTCCCCGCGAACCTCACGGTGCGCAGGGCCATCGAGGGCGACCTCACCGACTCCGACCTGAAGGCGGTCGACTTCATCGAGGCCATCGCCGACGAACTGGGGGATGCGCCGGTGATCACCCCTCCGGGCGGCAGCGCCGTGAACGACGCCCTCGGCAGGCACATGGAGGACGTCCTCTTCGGGCGGGCGAAGCCGTCCGACGCGAGCAGCACCGCCGTCACCGAAGCCGAGGGGCAGCTCGGATGAGCCGAATGATCGTGGTGGCCCCTGGTGCGGGTCGGATGACGGGCGGTATGTCGGCCTTGCGCCATGACCGGCTGGACAGCGCTCTCCCAGGTCAGGGTGACCGCGTCTTCCCGGCGGATGAGAACGTTTGCATTCGGACGGTCCCCTCTGCTTAGAATCTGCCGATCGCACGGTCGCCGCGGACCGTGCTGATCCTCCGCAGAACCCCCGCGCAGCCGTCGGAACCGGCCCCGCACATTCCGCGGAACGCACCACGAAGACTCCGCCCGCCGGCTCCGGCACCGTTCCCACTCAGCGGCGTCGAACGCGAACGACCCGCTCACCGGACATCCACCCATGTCACCCACCCACCGCGCAGAAGCCCTGATCGAAGGAGATCACGTGCACACCCGACGCGAAGCCCTCGCCCTCACCCTCGCCGTCCCCACGGCGCTGACCCTGGCCGCCTGCGGCCCCAACCGCTCGAGCTCGGAGACCTCGGGCGGCGACGGCTCCTCCTCCCTCCGGTTCATGTGGTGGGGGAACGCCGTGCGCGACAAGGCCACCCGTGGCGCCATCGACGCCTATGGCAAGGCGGAGCCCGATCTGAGCATCTCCGCCGAGCCGGCCGACTGGTCGGGCTACTGGGACAAGCTCGCCACGCAGGTCGCCGGCGGCGACATGCCGGACGTCGTCCAGATGGACGAGAAGTACCTCAGCGAGTACGGCAACCGCGGCGCGCTGCTCGACCTCGAGAAGGCCGGTCTTGAGACGGGCGACTTCGAGGACAGCTCCGTCGTGGCGGGCGAGGTGCCGGACAAGGGGCTTCTCGCCATCAACGCCGGCATCAACGCACCGGTGCTGCTCGCGAACGCCGCCGTGTTCGAGGACGCGGGCATCGACCTGCCCGACGACACCACCTGGACCTGGGACGACCTCGCATCCCTCGCCGCAGACATCACGAAGGCCACCGACGACGGCGTCTACGGGCTCCAGCAGATCGGCCTGGTCCAGGCGACCTTCCAGGTGTACATGCGCCAGCTAGGCAAGGACCAGTACGCGGCCGACGGCGCCGGCTTCGCCGCCGAGGATGCCGAGAAGTTCTTCGCGTACGCGAAGTCCCTGCAGGAGACGAAGGCCGCGCCCGACGCGTCCGTGTCGGTGGAGGAGGCAGGCCAGTCCGTGGACCAGTCCCTGTTCGCCACCGGCAAGTGCGCCCTCCAGGTCGCCTGGTCCAATCAGGTCGTCGCCTACGACACCGCCGCGGGCGGGAAGGTGCACGTGCTGCGCATGCCGTCGATGACCGGCAAGGCCGCCGACGCGCAGCTCTGGTACAAGGCCTCGATGTACTTCGCGGTCTCCGCGAAGACGACCGCCGAGGAGCAGGCCGTCGCCTTCGTCGACTGGCTCGTCAACAGCGAGGACGCGGGCAAGCTGCTGCTCGCCGAGCGCGGCGTGCCCGCCAACCTGACGGTCCGCGAGGCCATCGCGGACGACCTCACCGACGCCGACATCAAGGCCGTCGACTTCATCGAGTCGATCGCGGACGAGCTGGGCGACGCCCCCGTCATCACGCCGCAGGGCGGCGGCCAGTTCGAGGACATCCTCACGCGGTGCGGGGAGGACCTCCTGTTCGGCCGCACCGACACTAAGACCGCCGGGAAGGACCTGCTGGATCAGCTCACGTCGGCGATCACCGTCTGAACCGGTCCCGGACCGGACGGTGAGGACCTCTCGAGGAAGGATGAGTGATGAGTGCTATCGGTGAGCTCACGTCCATGGCGAAGGGCCGTGGACGGGGCGGGGTGCGTGAGAAGCATCCGGACAACAAACCGGCCCTGGTGTTCATGGCGCCGTGGCTGCTGGGCCTGCTCGGGATCACCCTGATCCCGATGATCGCCTCGCTGTACCTCTCGTTCACGGACTACAGCCTGCTGGCCGCCCCGAAGTGGATCGGCCTGCAGAACTTCGTGGACATGTTCCACGACGCCCGGCTGATGACCTCGCTCAAGGTCACCCTGATCTACGTGGTCGTGGGCGTGCCCCTCCAGCTCGCCCTCGCCCTGGCGCTCGCGGTCCTGCTCAACGAGGGCATCAAGGGGCTCTCGTTCTACCGCTCGATCTTCTACCTGCCCTCCCTGCTGGGCGGGTCGGTCGCGATCGCGATCCTGTGGCGCCAGATGTTCGGCACCGGCGGGCTGGTCAACCAGATCGGGGGCATGCTCGGCTTCACGAACCTGCCCGGCTGGATCTCCGACCCCTCCACCGCGCTGGGCACGATCATCCTGCTGCACGTGTGGACGTTCGGCTCCCCGATGATCATCTTCCTCGCGGGCCTGCGCCAGATCCCTCAGATGTATTACGAGGCCGCCGAGGTCGACGGCGCCGGCCGGTGGCGGCGCTTCACCGCGATCACCCTGCCCCTGCTGACCCCGATCATCTTCTTCAACCTGGTCCTGCAGGTGATCAACGCCTTCCAGTCCTTCACCCAGGCGTTCGTCGTCTCCGGGGGCACCGGCGGTCCCTCCGACTCCACCCTCTTCTACACGCTGTACCTCTACCAGAAGGGCTTCACCCAGTTCGACATGGGCTACGCCTCCGCGATGGCCTGGCTGCTCCTGGTCATCGTCGCGATCTTCACCGTCATCAACTTCTTCGTCTCCAAGTTCTGGGTGTTCTACGATGACTGATCAACTCACCACCAGCGGCCCCTCCCGTCCCGCAGGCGCCGGCGCCGGCGCCGGCACTGCCGCCGCGTCGGCCGGCCGCGGCCACCGCACAGGCGACCAGCCAGGGGCACGTCCCCGCCGCACCCGGCGCGTAGGACCGATCGTTCGCCACGCGATATTGATCATCGCCTCGCTGGTCATGATCTATCCGCTGCTGTGGATGATCGTCAGCTCCCTGCGCCCCAACACCGAGATCTTCCGCAATCCCGGTCTGCTCCCGATCAGCTTCAACACCGAGAACTACGTCAACGGATGGAACGCCCTGTCCCAGCCGTTCTCCCACTACCTCATCAACTCGACCCTGCTGGTCCTGGGCTGCGTGATCGGGAACGTCATCGCCTGCTCCCTCACCGCCTACGCCTTCGCCCGCCTCAAGTTCTGGGGCCGGAACATCGCGTTCGCGGTCATGCTGATGACGCTGATGCTCCCCATCCACGTGGTCATCGTCCCGCAATACATCATGTTCTCCCAGACGGGGTGGGTGAACACGATGCTCCCGCTCATCCTCCCGAAGTTCCTCGCGACCGATGCGTTCTTCGTGTTCCTCATGGTCCAGTTCATCCGGGGCATCCCCCGTGAGCTCGACGAGGCCGCCCGCATCGACGGCTGCGGACATTTCCGCATCTTCTTCCGCGTGATCCTGCCGCTCATGACGCCCGCGATCGCGACCACCGTGATCTTCACGTTCATGTGGATGTGGAACGACTTCTTCGGCTCCCTCATCTACCTGACGACGCCGGACAACTTCACCGTCCCCCTCGCCCTGCGCGCCTTCCTCGACTCCCAGGGCACCTCCGACTGGGGCGCCATGTTCGCGATGTCCGTCCTCTCGCTCGTCCCCCTGTTCATCGTCTTCCTCCTCGGCCAGCGATTCCTGATCCGCGGATTCGCGACGACGGGGATCAAATGAGCGGGAGCCGTCCGCCGCGCGCGGCCCATTCCGTTCCCGACGTCCCGAAGGAGCCCGCATGAGCACCCGCTACGGCCTGATCGGCACCGGCCATCGCAGCCAGATGTACATCGACGCGATCACCGGCCCCCACGCCGACGTCGCCGAGCTCGTCGCCCTGTTCGACACGAACCCCGGGCGCATGCAGTGGTACCGCGAGCACTACGAGGCGCTCGAGGGCGTCCCCGCCGTCGGTCCCGAGCACCTCGAGGACGTGATCGCCGAGCAGGGCATCGAGCGCATGATCGTGACTTCCATGGACCGCTTCCATGCCGAGCACATCGTGCGCAGCCTCGAGGCCGGGGCCGACGTCGTCGTCGAGAAGCCGCTGACGATCGACGCGGAGAAGGCGCGGATGATCGAGGAGACCGTGCGCCGCACCGGCCGCAGCGTGACCGTCACCTTCAACTACCGCTACTCGCCGCGCAACAGCGCCCTGCGCGAGGTGATCGCCGACGGTCGCATCGGCACGCCGGTCTCGATGGTCTTCGAGTGGGTGCTGGACACCGCGCACGGCGCCGATTACTTCCGGCGCTGGCACCGCGACAAGGCGAACTCGGGCGGCCTGTTCGTCCACAAGGCCTCCCACCACTTCGATCTCGCCTCCTGGTGGATCGACGCGCAGCCGCGGACCGTCTATGCGCGCGGCGGCGTGCGCTTCTACGGCGATCGGGCGGCGCAGGAGAGGGGAGAGGGGCCGGCCGCCGAGCGCGGTACGCACGACGGTCCGCACGGTCCCTTCGAGCTCGACCTGCGCAGCGATCCACGCCTGAAGGAGCTCTACCTCGACCAGGAGCAGCACGACGGATACCGCCGTGACCAGGACGTCTTCGCGCCCGGCGTCACCACCGAGGACAACCTCACGGCGATCGTCGACTTCGACAGCGGCCTCACCCTGACCTACGCGCTGAACGCCCACAGCCCCTGGGAGGGCTACCGGGTCGCCGTCAACGGCACCGAGGGGCGCGTCGAGCTCGAGGTCGTCGAGCGCACGGCCGTGCTCACGAACACCCGGGAGCGGGGCGAGAGCGACGGAGCGACCGAGGGCGACGCGGTGGTGGACCCGAGCGCCGTGCGCGTGGACGACGAGGGCGAGGGGGCTCGCCGCGCCGGCGAGAGACTCGTCCTGCAGCGACACTTCGAGACCGCCCAGGAGATCGAGATCGCGCAGGGGGAGGGGGCGCACGGCGGCGGCGACGCGCTCATGCTCGCCGAGGTCTTCCGCGGGCGCGCTCACGGTGAGGGGACCGATCCGCTGGGCCGCGCGGCCGACTGGCACGACGGTCTGCGCGCGATCTCCATCGGCATCTGCGGCAACGCCTCGATCGAGACCGGGCAGGCCGTCGACGTCGAGGAGTTCATGGGGATCGGTCGATGAGCGCGGGGGAGGCGCGGGCGGCGCTGCCACTCGCGCTGATCGGCACGCGGGGCTTCGGCGCCGTGCACCTGCGGCAGATGGCGCCGCTGCGCGAGAGCGGGCGGATCCGCCTCGTGGGCGTCGTCGACGTCGCCGAGCCCGAGCCGGGGATCGGCGCCCCGTGGTTCCCGAGCCTCGCAGCACTGCTCGAGGGGGCCGATCAGGCACCCGAGGTGCTGATCATCGCCACGCCGATCACCACCCACGCCGACCTGGCCCGTGAGGGCCTCGCCGCCGGCTGCCACCTCTACCTCGAGAAGCCGCCCGTGCCCTCCCTCGGCGATCACGAGGACCTGCTGCGCGCCGCGGGCGAGGCCGGACGCGTCGTGCAGGTCGGCTTCCAGGCCCGCGGCGGGGGAGGGGCCGCGCGGATGCGGGAGCTGCTCGCGTTCGGCGCGCTGGGCGAGGTGCGCAGCGTCGACGCCTTCGGCGCCTGGATGCGCGACCGCGCCTACTACGCGCGCAGCCCCTGGTCGGGCAGGCGCCGCATGGACGGCCGGCGAGTGGCCGACGGCGTCGCCACCAACCCCCTCGCCCACGCCGTCGACCTCGCCCTGCAGATCGCGGGCATCTCCCGCACGAGCGACATCGCGCGGATCACCACCGAGCTGCGCCGCGCCCACGACATCGAGGCCGACGACACCACCTACCTGCGCGTGGACCCCGTGGGCCCCGGTCCCTTCGTCCAGGCGGCGCTCGTGACCACCGCGCCCTCGCAGAGCGACCCCTGGATCGAGATCCGCGGGGAGAAGGGGCGCGCACGCCTCGAGTACACGTTGGATCGCCTCGAGCTCGCCGACGCCTCCGGGGTGCGCACGCAGGAGTCCCTCGATCGCAGGGATCTGCTCGTGGACCTCCTCGACCATCTCGATCGCCTCGACCATCGCGACGGCCCCGACCCTCTCGACGGCCGCGAGGACTCGTCCGCGCCGCTGCTCTCCCCGCTCGAGAGCACCGAGGCCTTCACCACCGTCCTCGAAGCCACCCAGAGCGGGCCCGACCCGCGGCCCATCGCCCCTGAGCACGTCACCTGGGTCGGCGAGGGCGAGGCGGCCCACCCCGTCGTCCGCGACGTCGAGGACTGGATGGGCCGGGCGCTCCACGCCGGCGCGCCGTTCAGCCGCATCGGCGCGCCCTTCGCCGACCCGGACGCGGTGCACGAGACCACCGCGTCGGCCCTCGCGCCCCCGCGCCACCGCGCACCCGATCCCACCGGAGGAGAATCCCGATGACCCTGCACACCGCTGCCCTGCAGGCCGATGTGGTCCGCAGCCGCGAGAAGAGCAGCCTGCTGCTGCGCGCCGCCCGCCGCGCGGACCTGACCGCGTTCGAGGGGACCGTCTCCGAGACGGCCGACGGGATGGTCCTCGAGGGGCCGGCGAGCCACGCCAACGCGCTCGCCCTGCGGGCGGCGGTGCCGGCGCTGCGCCCGCGGCTCGTGAGCGGGCACCGCACCTCGGTCGGCACCGGGGACCGCACCGGCCTCGCGACCGCCGGGCAGGCGCGCGCCTTCGCGGAGGCCGGCGGGGGAGTCCTCCCCGTGCTCGCCCAGCAGTCGATCCGCGAGATGGACCGGCTCGGGCGCAGCGCGAGGGAAGTCCTCGACGACGCGGTGTTCGGCCTGGTCGAAGCCGGATGGGAGCGCGGTTACGGGGCCGACTGCGACCACATCAAGACCACCGAGGGCATCGACCGCGGGCTCGATGCCGGGTTCCGCATGTTCACCCTCGATCCCGGCGACATGGTCCAGGACGTCACCGGCGGCATCACCGAGCAGCAGGTCGACGACCTGCCCTGGGAGGCGCTCGAGGACACCCGGACCGACCTCCTCGCCCGCTACCGCGGCCTCGACATCGAGGCCGCGGGGGAGCGGATCGCGCCGTCGGACGCGGAGATCCTCACCGCGGCCGTGAAGTACGGCGGGGCGGTCGCCGAGGCCGCGCGCCTGCACCGCCACCTGCTCGCGCACGCACCCGAGGCCGCGCGCGCCGCGCACGGCGGCGAGCCCGCCGTCGAGGTCGAGATCGCGGTCGACGAGACGGCCTGGCAGACCTCCTTCTTCGAGCACCACTACCTCGCGACCGAGCTCGAGAGGCTCGGCGTCACCTGGTTCTCCTTCGCCCCCCGCTACGTCGACGGCTTCGAGAAGGGCCTCGAGTTCCGCGGCGACCGGGAGGAGCTGCGACGCAACCTCGAGGTCCACCACGCGATCGGCGAGCTGCACGGCGGCTACAAGATCTCGCTGCACTCCGGGTCCGACAAGTTCTCGATCTACCCGCTCGCCCTCGAGGCCACCGACGGCCTCGTCCACCTGAAGACCTCCGGCACCTCCTACCTGTGCGCCCTCGAGGTCATCGCCGCGGCGGACCCCGAGCTGTTCGCCGCCGTCTGGGGCATCTCGCGGGAGGCCTACGCGCGGGCGAAGGCCTCCTACCAGGTCTCCGCGCACGAGGACCGCACCCCGACGGACCTCACGGGCCTGGGCGCGGAGGCCCTCGTCGAGCTCGTGCGGGACAGCGACGACGCCCGGCAGATCCTGCACGTGGGCTACGGCGACTCCCTCACCGCGGACCTCCCCGACGGGACCCCGCTGCGCGGGCGCTTCGCGGCGGATCTGCGCGCCCACCACGACCGGTACACGCAGGTGCTCGTCCCGCACATCTCCCGCCACCTCGCCCCCTTCGCCGCCGTGCCGGCGCGCTGAACGGGCGCGCGGTGAGCGGGGCCGGGCCGGGCACCGGAGCAGGCACGGCGGGCGCGGAAGCCGGCACCGTCTCCGCGCTGCGCAGCGGGTGGCGGGACCCGGACCCCGCCGACCGGCCGATGATGCGCTGGTGGTGGTTCGGGCCCGACCAGGAGCTCGGGGAGATCGACCGCGAGCTCGAGGCCATGGCCGCCGCCGGCCTCGGCGGCGCCGAGGTCGCCTTCGTCCACCCGCTGCGGGAGACGGCGGACCGCTTCGGCTCGCCGCGGATGCTCGCGGCCCTGCGCCACGCCGCCGAGCGGGCGCGGGAGCTCGGCCTGCGGCTGGACGTGACGCTCGGCAGCGGCTGGTCGTTCGGCGGACCCCACATCGGACCCGAGCACGCCTCGCGGCGTCTGCGCTGGGAGCGCCGCGAGATCTCCCCGGCACCGCTGGACGTCCCGGCGCGTCTCTCCTGGCCGGGCGACGGTCTCGTGGGCGCCTATGTCGGGGAGGGCACGGCGCCGACGCAGTGGGTGCACGTGCCGACGGCGACGGACGCCGAGGCGCTGCGGATCCCCGCCGGGCTCGGGCCGCGCACCGTGCTGCTGGCCTGGTCGGAGGTGACCGGGCAGCAGGTCAAACGGTCGTCGGCC
Organism: Brachybacterium kimchii; assembly: GCF_023373525.1. Taxonomy (NCBI): domain Bacteria; kingdom Bacillati; phylum Actinomycetota; class Actinomycetes; order Micrococcales; family Dermabacteraceae; genus Brachybacterium; species Brachybacterium kimchii. The sequence goes on along the minus strand of NZ_CP097218.1, from coordinate 2,587,570 downwards.
GGGGCAGAGGGGCCCGTGCTCGACCACCTCAGCGCCGACGCGACCCGCCACCATCTCGACGTCGTGGGCGAGGCGCTGCTCGGCGCCGTGCCCGCCGCGCTGCTGGGCTCGGTCTTCTGCGACAGCCTCGAGGTGTACGAGGCGGGCTGGACGCCGCGGCTGCCCGAGGAGTTCGCGCGGCGCCGCGGCTACGACCCCGTGCCCGTGCTGCACCGCCTCGTCACCGAGGAGGCCGGCGGCGAGGGACCCGACACCGCGCAGCTGCGGGTCGACATGGGCCGCACCCTCGGCGAGCTCGTCGAGGAGAACTTCCTGGCCGTCTGCCGCGACTGGGCCGCGGACCACGGCGTCCCGTTCCGCGTCCAGGCCTACGGCGAGCCGCCCGTGACGCTCAGCGCGTACCGCTCGGCCGACCTCGTCGAGGGGGAGGGTGCGGGCTGGAAGGAGATCACCGCCTGCCGCTGGGCGTCCTCCGCCGCGCACCTGCTGGGGCACGGCGTGGTCTCGAGCGAGGTGTGGACGTGGGTGCACTCGCCCTCCTTCCGCGCGACGCCGCTGGACCTGCGCGCCGAGGCGCACGACCACCTGCTCTCGGGCATCACCCGGTTCGTCGGCCACGGCTGGCCGTACTCGCCGCCCGAGGCGCCGGGACTGGGCTGGCGCTTCTACGCCGCCGGGGCGCTGGACGACCGCAGTCCGTGGTGGCCCGCGATGCCGGAGCTCACCACCTCGCTCGCCCGGCTCTGCGGCGCTCTGCGGCGCGGGGAGCGGGTCGCCGACGTGGCCGTGCTGGTGCCCGCCGACGACGCCCGTACCGCCCACGCCGGCGGCTTCGACCTGTTCAAGGCCACGCGCGACCTCATCGGCCCCCGAATCCCGGCGGCGATCCGCACGGGAGGCTGGGACTTCGACCTGGTGGACGACCCCGCGCTCGAGACCCTCGCACCGAACGCCTACCCCGTGGTCGTGGTCGCCCGGTCGACCCGGATGCCGGAGACGACGCGCGCATGGCTCGACGCGGTGCGCGCGGCCGGCGGCACCGTGATCGCCGTCGAGGCGCCGGCGTGCCCCGCGCAGGAGCAGGTCGCCGAGGCGGAGTTCGGCGCGGCCCTGCGCTCCGCTCTCCCGCCCGACGTGTCCCTCCGCGGCGACGGCGGTGAGATCGGGACGGTGCATCGCAGGCTGGACGACGGGGACCTGTACCTGGTGGCGAACACCGGGGGCACGGTGCGCCGCGTCGCGATCACCCCGCGCACGCCCAGGGCGCACTGGGAGGTCCTCGATCCGGATGACGGAGGACGCCGCGCACTCGGGGATCGGTCCTCGGCCGGGGCGGAGGGCGAGGCCGGTGGCGGGGACGAGGTCGGGGGCGGCGTCGACGACGGGGCGATCACCCTCGAGCTGCACTCGTACCAGGCGCTCGTGCTGGTCGGGAGCGACGGCACGCCGGCCCGGACCGACGCGCACGGTGACGCGGCGTCGCTCGAAGGCACCGCGTCGCGGGCGGAGCCACACGCGCAGCTCGCCCTCGCGGGGCCGTGGACCTTCACGAGCGCGGAGGACGCGGAGCGCGAGGTGACCCTGCCGCACAGCTGGGAGGGGGAGCTGGCGCCCGAACGCTCATGCGGCGTCTACGAGATCGAGGTCCAGATCGGGGCGGAGCAGGTGCCGGCCGGTGCGCGCGTCGAGCTCGACCTGGGGCCGTGCGCGCCGATGCCTCGGCCGGACGGCGCGCACGGCTTCCGCGCGGAGGTGCGCCCGCCCGTGGAAGAGATCGCCGTGGTCGAGGTCGACGGCGAGCGGGCCGGGATCATCTGGCGGGCACCGCACCGCCTCGATCTCACCGATCGTCTGCGCCCCGGGACGCACCGGCTGCGGCTGACGGTCCTGACCACCGCGGCCGGGGCCTCGGCCGTCGACCCGCATGTGGGACCGATGGTCGAGGAGTCCCGGAGGCTGTACGGCGAGCGGTTCGCGCTGCAGGACCTCGATCGCGCCCTCGAAGACGTCCACCGGGGCCTGCACGAGGTGCCGGTGCTTCGGATCCTGCGAGGCTGAGGGGGAAGGGCCTCAGGCCCGGGGCAGCGTCCCCTCGGCGGCGACGACCGCGTCCACGAGATCCTGCGGAGCGCCGCCGTCGATGACGATGTCGAGCAGGGCCCGCACGCGCGCCGTCGGATCCTCGAGGCGGGCGGCCTCGGAGATCTCGTCGGCCCGCGGATCCGAGAACGAGGTGCCGGTGGCGACGCGCCAGGTGACGAAGGCGGTCCAGGCCGCGACGAGCGCGAGGGCGCCGGACGCCTGCGCGGGGCCGCCGCGGTCGGCGATCACGGGCAGGGCGCGCACCGTGAGCTTCACCGAGCCGTCGGCCGCGATGCGGTCCAGGGCGTCGGCCATGCGCGGGTTCTCGAAGCGCTCGACGAGCGCTGCCGTGTAGGCGTCGAGCTCCGCGGCGGGCAGGGGGAGGGTCGCGCGGGCGTCGGCCCAGAGGGCATCGACCAGGGCGCGCACGGCCGGGTCGGAGATCGCCTGGTCCACGCGCTCGTGACCGGCGAGCTGGCCCGCGTAGGCCATGAGGGAGTGGGCGCCGTTGAGCAGACGCAGCTTGCGCTTCTCGTGCACCTCGACGTCCTCGACGAGCTGCGCGCCCGCCGTCTCCCAGGCCGGGCGGCGCCCGCGGAACGCGTCCTGGACGACCCACTCGGTGAAGGGCTCGGTGACCACGGTCGCGCGGTCGGCGAAGCCCGTGGCCTCCTCGACGATCCGCTGGTCCTCGGCGCTCGCGGCCGGGGTGATCCGGTCGACCATCGTGGAGATGACGTCCACGTGGTCCTCGAACCAGCCGCGGGTGTCCGCGTCGGCTGCGGAGAGCACGGCCTCGCGCAGCACCTCTCCGTTGCCCGGCAGGTTGTCGCACGAGACCAGGGCGATCGGCTCCTCGACGCCGGCCTCGCGGCGTGCGCGCAGGCCGAGCGCGAGGCGCGCGGGGGCGGAGACGGCAGGGTCGTCGCCCGCCGCGTACCCCTTCTCGGTGATCGTCAGCGTCACCACGGAGACCTCGGGATCCGCGATCAGGCGCTGCAGGGCCTCGATGTCGGACGCGGGGCGGACCTCGTCGAGGACGTCCAGCAGGCGCACCTGGTCGCCGTCGGCCTCGCGGACGACGAGCCCGTAGCGGTTCCCCTGCGCCTCGAGCGTCTCGGCGATCGCGGGGGAGCGGCCGGTGAAGGCGCTGACGCGCCAGGCGTCCTCGCCCGCGCCGGCGTCCGCCGTGTACGGCAGCGTGTGGGCGCGGGAGAAGTTGCCGATGCCCAGGTGGACGAGGCGGCCGCCCGCGGACGGGGCGGCGCCGGCGGCGGATGCCGCGGCGGCGGGGGTGGACGGGGTGCTCACGGTGCTGACCTCCAGGAAGCGGTGCGGTGGCGAGGGTGCGGCGGCGCCGCGCGGGCGGCCGCGCGGCGCCGGCTCAGTGGGCGATGGGCGGGTAGGCCGCGCGGGGGAGGGTGGTCGAGAGGTCGATCGCGACGTCGGTGGCCTCGTCCTCGCCCAGGCGGTGCTCGGCGACCAGGTTCGCGAGGTAGCCGGCGTCCACGCGGCGCGAGAGGTCGTGGCGCGCGGGGATGGAGGCGAAGGCGCGGGTGTCGTCGACGAAGCCCGACAGGTTGTAGAACCCGGCGGTCTCCGTGGCGAGCTCGCGGAAGCGGCGCATGCCGTCGGGCGAGTCGAGGAACCACCACGGGGCGCCCAGGCGCACCGAGGGGTAGGTGCCCGCGATCGGGGCGAGCTCGCGCGAGTAGACGGTCTCGTCGATCGTGAACAGGATGCAGTGGAAGCGCGGGTCGCGGCCGAAGCGGTCGAGCATGGGCTGCACGCCGCGCGCGTAGTCCACGGGCACGGGGATGTCGTAGCCCTTGTCCTTGCCGTAGGTCTCCAGCACGCCCGAGTGGTGATCGCGCAGCACCCCGGGGTGGATCTGCATGACCAGGCCGTCCTCGCAGGACATCTCGGCGGTCATGAACAGCATGTGGGCCTCGAAGGCGAACGCCTCCTCGCGGCTGGGCCGCTCCCCGGCGCGCACGCGCGCATAGAGCGCCGCGGCGTCGGCCGGATCCATCGGCGTCGTGTCGGCCCGCAGGTGCCCGTGGTCCGAGGCGCGAGCGCCCGCGGCGACGAAGGCCCGGCGGCGCTCGCGGATCGCGTCGAGGAAGCCCGAGAAGTCGCCCGTGTCGATGCCGGAGACCGCGGCGAGGTCATCCACCTCGCGGGTCCATGCGGGGCCGCCGATCTGGAAGACCGCGTCGGGGCGGAAGGTCGGCACCACGCGCTCGCCGAGGCCCTGCTCCGCGATGCTCGCGTGGAAGGCGAGGTCGGAGGTCGCGGGGTCCGTGGTCGAGATGATCTCGATGTCGAAGCGGTCCAGGAGCTGCTGGGGACGGAAGTCGTCGCTCGCGACGACCGCGGCGATCTGGTCGTAGATGCGGTCCGCGGACTCGGCCGACGGCATCTCGTGGACGTCGAAGACCTCGACCAGCTCGTGCTCGATCCAGTAGCGCGACGGCGTGCCCCGGTAGAGCTTCCAGTTCTCGCAGAACGTGCGCCAGATCTTCCGGGAGTCGGTCTCGACCGCGCCGCCGTCGCTGCGCGCGAGGCCCAGCGCGTCGTAGGAGATGCCCTGGGAGGCGAGCATGCGGGTCACGTAGTGGTCGGGCACGATCAGCAGCTGGGCGGGATCGGCGAACGGTGTGTTCTCCGCGAAGGCCTGCGCCTCCACGTGCCCGTGCATCGAGATCAGCGGGAGACCCGCGACCTGCTCGTAGATCCGCACGGCGATGTCCCGCACCGCCGGGTCCGCGGGCAGCGCGCGATGGGGGTGCAGGGTGAGCGGCGTGGTCATGGGGTCTCCTCCTCGAGATGGCGACGACGGGAGCGCAGGGGCTCCGGGCTCGGATCCGGCTCCGCCTCCGGGGCGGTTCCGGACGGGTGCCCGGGCGTGCGGCCCACCGGGATGCAATCGTTTGCAACGCGGGGCTCGAACGACTATATAGTGACCGTGCGCCCACCGCCCTCGAAACGGTTGCACGGTGATGCCGCCGCCTCGACGCCGAGGCCGCGACGCTTCGAGGCGGCACGAGGACGGGCGAGCACGAAGGGGGAGCCGATGGTCGCGACGCTGCGGGAGGTCGCCGCGCGGGCGCAGGTCTCGGTCGCGACCGCCTCCCGCGCCTTCCAGCGCCCCGACATGGTGGGAGCGGCGACCCGCACGCGGATCCTCGAGGCCGCCCAGGAGCTCGGCTACGTCGCGAACTCCACCGCTCGCGCGCTGGTCACGGGCAGGCGCGACGTGGTGGGGGTGGTCGTCCCCGACCTGCTCAACCCCTTCTACCCGGCGGTGCTCAAGGGGGCGCGGGCGCGGGCCCGCGAGCGCGGCGTGCAGCTGCTGCTGGCCGACGCCGAGGAGGAGCCCGAGGGCGAGCTGCCGCTCGTGCGGACGCTCGCCCAGCAGGTCGACGGGATCGTGCTGTGCTCGAGCCGCATGGACGAGGCGAGCCTGCGCGAGGCCGCGGGCCTCACCCGCCTCGCCCTGGTCAACCGCACCGATCCGGGCCTCCCGGGGGTGCTCGCGGATCCCGAGCCCGGGGTGGGCGCGGCCGTGCGGCACCTCGCGGAGCTCGGGCACACGCGCATCGGCTACGTGGGCGGCCCCGAGGCGAGCCGCTCGGACGCCGATCGGCGTCGGGCGATCGCGCTGGCCTGCCGGGCAGGCATGGAGCAGGTGGACCTGGGGCGCTTCCCGCCGACGGCCGAGGGAGGCGCGCAGGCCGCCGAGGCCGTGCTCGGCTCGGGCGTGGGCGCGGTGCTCGTCTACAACGACGTGATGGCGCTCGGGCTCGTCGACCACCTGCGCACCCGGGGCGTCGACGTCCCGGGTGCGCTCAGCGTGATCGGCTGGGACGACATCGAGTTCGCGGGCATGCTCGCGCCCGGGCTGACCACCGTGCGCGTGCCGCGCGCCGAGATCGGCGAGGCCGCGATCGATGCGCTGCTCGACCGCGGAGCGGACGACGCCGTGGCGCCGCTGCACCGTCTCCTGCCCACCGAGCTCGTGCTGCGCGGGACCACCGCGCCGCCCGCGCCGTCTCAGAACGTGTGAGAGCCGCCCACGACCTCCTCGACCCGGCCGTCGGGCAGGACGATCTGGGCGAGGATCCCCTCGGGGATCGTGACCTCGAGTCGGAAGCCCCCGTCGGCCGCCGGACCGTCGGTCGCTGGGCCGTCGGCCCCCTCGGTGCTCCAGAAGACCTCGATGCGGCCGACCGGTGAGTCCAGGGCCCCGCGCGCCCAGTCGAGGCCCGGGCCGGGGACCGGTTGGATGCGCACGCGCCGGTAGCCGGGCTCCGCGGCGCGGATGCCGAGGACGACCTGGTAGATCCAGTCGGCGACCGCGCCCAGCGCGTAGTGGTTGAAGCTCGTCATCTCGCCGGGGTTGATGGAGCCGTCGGGGAGCATCGAGTCCCAGCGCTCCCAGATCGTCGTCGCACCCATCGAGACGGGGTAGAGCCACGAGGGGCACTCCTCCTCGAGCAGCAGGCGGTAGGCGTCCTCGACGTGCCCCGTCTCCGAGAGCGCCCAGGTGACGAAGGGGGTTCCGGCGAAGCCGGTGGAGACGCGGTACTCGGCGGCGCGCACCACCTCGGCCAGGCGCTCGCCGGCCCTCTCGCGGGTCCGGGGCGCGAGCAGATCGAAGGAGATCGCGAGCGCGTAGACGGTCGCGCAGTCCGAGGTGATCGTGCCGTCCTCGTGCACATAGGCGTCGGTGAACGCGGTGAGGACGCGATCGGCGAGGTCCTGCCAGTGGGCGGCGTCCTCCTCGCGGCCGATGAGGTGGGCTGCGCGGCTCGCGAAGCGCGCGGAGCGCACGAGGCACGCGGTCGCGACCACGCCCTTGTCGGCCTTCGCGTCGGCGGGGGCGTGCGGGGAGGCGTCCGGGTCCAGCCAGTCGCCGAACTGGAAGCCCGTGTCCCACAGGCCGCTCGGGGAGAGCGCCTTCTCGACGCTGCGCAGGTGCAGCACCATACCCGGGTACTCCTCGCGCAGGCGCTCGAGGTCGCCGTAGGCGTTCCAGAGGGCCTCGGGCACCCAGACCGCGGCGTCGCCCCAGATCGCAGTCGCCCCGGCCCATCCCGCGGCCTCGACCTCGGGGTCGTGGTGGGCGAGCTTGAGCAGGTCGGGGATCACGAACGGGACCCAGCCGTCGGGGTTGGCCTCGGTCTCCGCGGCGAGGTCCAGCAGCCAGGCGTGCAGGAAGTCGGCGACGTCGAACTGGAAGGCGGCGGTCGCGGCGAAAGCGGCGATGTCGCCGGTCCAGCCCAGGCGCTCGTCGCGCTGCGGGCAGTCCGTGGGGACGGCGAGGAAGTTCCCGCGCTGCGACCAGACGGAGTTGCTCACCAGCTGGTTCACCCCCGGATGGGAGCTCTCGAACCAGCCGGTGCGGGTGATGTCCGAGCCGACCACGACGGCCTCGATGTCCTCCGCGGCGAGCTCGCCGGGCCAGCCGGTGATCTCGGCGTACCGGAAGCCGTGGAAGGTGAGGGTGGGCTCGAAGAACTCGCCCTCGGGATCCCCGGAAAGGACGATGCGGTCGGTCGCCTCGGCGCCGCGCAGGGGACGGGTGCCGAGCTCCTCGTGCTCGAGGACCTCCGCATGGCGCAGCGTGATCTCGGTGCCGGCGGGACCGGTGACCGAGAAGCGGAGGAAGCCGACGAGGTTCTGCCCGAAGTCCAGCAGCGTCCGGCCCGACGGCGAGGTCCAGATCCGCTGCGGCGCGAGGGTCTCGTGGCGGGTGATCAGCGGCGACGCCTGCGGGATCAGGGTCGAGCGGTCGATCTCGACGACGCGCACCGGCTCGGGGGCCGAGAGGGCGAGGCGGCGGTCCTCGCGCTGTCCCTGGTAGATGTTCGCGAGCTCGATGCCCGTCAGGCGCGAGGCCCAGGACTCGTCGGTGCGCAGGCGCTGGACCGTGCCGTCCGCGAAGACGACCTCGAGGACGGCGAGCAGCGCGAGGTCGTCGCCGTAGTTCGCGTCGGCGTTCTCGAAGCCCAGGTCGCCGCGCCACCAGCCGCCCGCGAGGGTCACGTCCAGGCGCAGTGCCGGGGCGTCCGGGTCCTCGATCGGGGCCTCGTGGACGAGGTCCGTGACATCGAAGGCAGCGACCTGGAGGCGCCGCTCGTAGACCGTCCACCCCGGGTTGAGCAGCGAGTCCGTCACCGGGAGCCCGTTCAGCGTGGCCTCGTAGACGCCGTGGGAGGTCGCGTGGAGGGTGGCGCGGGTGACCTGATCGGCGTCCTGCGCGAGGGCCAGGGCGCCGCTGAGCACCGGCAGGCGGCCGGTGTCCACGGGTGCGGTGATCGCGAGGGACTCCGCGAGGATGTCGGCGGGGGAGGGGGCGGAGGACATGAGGGCTGCTCCTGCGGAGGACGACGGTGTCAGGGGTGCGGAGTGCGCGGCGCGGGCGGCGCGGAGCCGTGCGCGGCGCGGTGCGACGCAAGTCCATCACGGTTGATGAAACGTTGCAAGAGTGGGCCGGCGCGGGGGCCGACGGGCGCGCCGTGGGGTAGCGTCTGGGCCGTGGTGAACTCGCGACCGGTCGGCATGAAGGACGTGGCCCGTGCGGCCGGGGTGTCCGTGGGCACCGTCTCGAACGTGCTGAACCGGCCCGACATCGTCTCCGCGGACCGTCGGGCCCGCGTCGAGCAGGCCATCGCCGACCTCGGGTACGTGCGCAACGACGCCGCGCGCCTGCTGAAGATGGGCCGCTCGCGGACCGTCGGCGCGATCGTCCTGGACTCGACGAACCCCTTCTACGCGGACCTCGTGCACGGCATGGAGGCCGCCGCCGAGGACTCCGGGCTCGCCGTGATCGTGGGCAGCTCGGGCAACAGCGCCGAGCGCGAGAAGCTCTACCTCTCCCTCTTCGAGGAGCAGCGCGTGCGCGGCATCCTCCTCGCCTCCGCAGGCACCGACCGCGAGCTGGTCCGCTCGATCGTCGATCGCGGCACCCCCGTGGTGATGGTCGAGGACGAGGGGGAACGAGGGGCGGACGGGCGCTCGGGCGGGGGCGCCGGCGGCTCGACCGTCTCCGTGGACGACGTCGAGGGAGGGCGCCTGGCCGTCGCCCACCTCATCGAAGGCGGTGCGCGACGCCCCGCCATGGTCTTCGCCCGCGGGGACCTCCACCAGGTCTCGGCCCGCATCGAGGGCGCCGAGGCCGCCGCCACCGAGGCAGGGCTCGAGCTCGAGCTCATCGAGGCCGACGATCTCACCGTCCTGGCCGGGCGCGCCGCCGGCTCCGAGATCGCCGAACGCTCCCCCGAGGACCGGCCCGACGGCGTGTTCTGCGTGAACGACCTCGTGGCCGTCGGCATGATGCAGGCCTTCGCCTACGAGGCCGGCATCGCCGTGCCCGACGAGATCGCGATGGTCGGCTACGACGACATCGCCTTCGCCCGCAGCACCGTGGTCCCGCTGACCTCCATCGCCCAGCCCTCCGAACTCATGGGCCGCACCGCCCTCGCCCTGCTCGAGGAGAAGATCAGCGCGGGCGACGACGCCGTGGACCGGCACGTGCGCTTCAGCCCGGAGCTGGTCAGGCGCGGATCATCGCGGGGATGAGCCGGGCCGCACCTCGATGACGGTTGTCATGGGCCGGGAGTGACAGGGGGCGGATCCGGCGCGCCCGTCCGGTCGGCAGGATCGACCCATGACCACCGAACGACGCGTCTTCGCCGGCCTCACCGTCTTCATGGGACTCATGACCACCGCCTGGTCCTCCAACGCCCTGGAGACGCTCCCCATCATCGCGGTCATCGGCATGGTGCTCGGAGTGCTCGCCGTCATCATGGGCGCGGTCGGCCTGGTCCGAGGCCGACGGGCCCCGCGGAGCGCGATCGGCCGACCCCGGTCCGCGCAGCGCGACAGGGAACACGGAGGGCTCGTCTCCGGGCGCGCGGCCGGGATCTTCGCCGGCCTCGAGGTGCTCCTGATCCCGCTCGTCTGCGTGCTGCTGGGCAGGACCGGCCACGGCGCCCTGGTCGTGCCCGCGGTCGCCTTCATCGTCGCGGCGCACTTCGCGCTGTTCCGCCTGGTCCAGGACCAGATGCTGCACGTCGTCGCCGCTGTGGTCGGCTGCCTGGGAGCGGGTATGGCGATCGTGCTCGTCCTGCACGGGGACCTCGACCCGGCCGCCGGACGCGCCCTCGCCGGTCTCACCCTCGCCGCCTGCACGGCCGCCTACGCGTCGGTGTTCGCGCGTCAGGCGTGGCGGAGGGCCTGAGCGGTCCTCACCGAGCGCTCGTCCCCGACCTCTCTCCGGGCGCGAACACCTCCAGCTCCACGCTCGCGCGGACCAGCTCGCGGATCGAGCCGGGGCGGTGGGGGATCGCGCCGAGGGCCCGGGCCTGCAGCGTGAGGTTCCCCAGTGCGGTCGCCTCCATCGGACCCGCGACGACCTCGATGCCCAGGGCGTCCGCGGTGAGCTGGCTGAGCAGGCGGTTCCGGCTGCCGCCGCCCACCACGTGCAGGCGCTCCGGCAGCGGGCGGCGTGCCAGCCGGCACGCCGCGTGCAGCTCGTCCCGGTAGGTCTCGGCGAGGGATTCGAGGATGCAGCGCACCAGCTGGGCCGGGGTGCGCGGGCGCTCCTCGTCCCCGCCGATCACGCGGGCGGCATCGGCCACGCGGTCGGCCATCCGGCCCGGGGCGAGGAAGCACGGGTCCGTCGGGTCGATCCGGAACCTGTCGCCGGGGACCGCGGCCGCGGCGGCGAGCAGGTCGTCGAGGTCGATGCGCGCCCCGGATTCCTCCCACTGCGCGATCGACTCGCTGACCAGCCACATCCCCGCGACGTTCTTGAGGAAGCGGAAGGTCTCGTCGACGCCGCGCTCGTTCGTGAACCCCGCCTCGCGCGCTCTCTCGGTGAGGACGGGCGACTCGAGCTCGAGGCCGATGAGCGACCAGGTGCCCGAGGAGATGAAGGCGACGGGGCCGTCGTCCGCGGCGGGAACGGCGAGCACGGCCGAGGCCGTGTCATGGGAGCCGACGGCGATCACCGGCACCTCGCCGATTCCCAGCTCGCGCGCGAGGTCGCTGCGGACCGGGCCGACGCGCTCCCCGGGCCTGATGAGCGGGGCGAACTGCCCCTCGTCCACGCCCGCGGCCTCGAGCATCTCGGGGGACCACGCGTTCTCACCGGCTGCGAGCATCCCGGTGGTCGAGGCGTTCGTGAGCTCCGTGCGGCGCTCGCCGGTGAGCAGGAAGGTGAGCAGGTCCGGGACCAGCAATGCCGGCGTGCCGGCGGGGGCGCTGCCGAGGCGATCGTCGACCGCGAGCTGGTACAGGGTGTTGAAGGGCTGCTGGGCGATGCCGGTCAGCGCGAACTGCCGCCCGACGTCGACGCGGCGGGCGACGCTCTCCGCGGCGCCGTCGGTGCGCTCGTCGCGATACGCGATCACCTCGCCGATCCGCTCGCCGTCGGGCCCGACGAGGGCGTAGTCGACGGCCCACGAATCCACGCCGATAGACGAGATGCCGTCCGCGCCCAGCTCCCGCGCGAGATGCTCGGCGGCAGTGAGCCCCTGCCGCACCTGCTCCCACAGGGCGTCGATGTCCCAGCTCAGATGGCCGTCGCGTCGTCCGAGGCGGTTCTCGAAGCGATGCGCGGCGTGCAGTTCCAGGCGGCCGGTCGGGTCGTCGCTGTCGCCCTCCCCGCCATCGGTCGTGCCGTAGGGCGACGGGCGCAGCAGACCGACCATCACGCGTCCCGAGGTCGCGCCAAGGTCGATCGCGGCCAGGGCGAGGGGGCGGCCGTCTGCCCGGGGGCGCGGTCCGTCGGCCCCGTCTGCCCGCGGGCGCGTCCCGTCGGACTCTGCTCCCGGGCTCAACGCTCGAGCTCCCGGGCTCATCGCAGGAACGCGGCCGCGACCCCGGCGTCGACGGGGATGTGCAGACCGGTGGTGTGGGAGAGGTCGCCCGCGGTCAGCGCGAACACGGCGTTCGCGACGTTCGCGGGGAGCACTTCGCGCTTGAGCAGGGTGCGCTGGGCGTAGAACTCGCCCAGCTCCTCCTCCTTGACCCCGTAGACCTTGGCGCGGCTCGCACCCCAGCCGCCCGCGAAGATCCCCGAGCCGCGCACCACCCCGTCGGGGTTGATGCCGTTGACGCGGATCTGGTGGCCGCCGAGCTCGGCCGCGAGCAGCCGCACCTGGTGGGCCTGATCGGCCTTGGTCGCCGAGTAGGCGATGTTGTTGGGCCCCGCGAACACCGAGTTCTTCGAGGAGATGTAGATGATGTCCCCGCCCATGGCCTGCTCGATCATCACCCGGGCCGCCTCGCGGGAGACCAGGAAGCTGCCGCGCGCCATCACGTCGTGCTGGAGGTCCCAGTCCTTCGCCGTCGTCTCGAGCAGCGGCTTGGAGAGGGAGAGCCCGGCGTTGTTGACGATCAGGTCGATGCCGCCGAAGGGGAGCACCGCGTCGGCCACCATCTGCACCACGGACGCCTCGTCCGACACGTCCGCCCGCAGGGCCACGGCGCGGTCCGGACCGCCGAGCTCCTCGGCGACCGCCTGGGCGTTCTCCAGGTTCAGGTCGGCGATGACCACGCACGCGCCCTCGGCGACGAGCCGCTCGGCGGTCGCCTTCCCGATCCCGGATCCGGCGCCGGTCACGAGCGCGACGCGGGTCGCGAGCGGCTTGGGCTTCGGGCGGCGCTGCAGCTTCGCCTCCTCGAGCGCCCAGTACTCGATGCGGAACTTCTCCGCCTCGTCGATCGGCGCGTAGGTGGAGACGGACTCGGCCCCGCGCATCACCCGGATCGCGTTGACGTAGAACTCGCCGGCCACCCGTGCGGTCTGCGCGTCGGCCCCGAAGGAGAACATGCCCACGCCCGGGACCAGCACGATCGCCGGATCCGCGCCGCGCATGGCGGGGGAGTCCTGCGAGGCGTGGCGCGCGTAGTAGGCGGCGTAGTCCCCGCGGTAGGCCTCGTGCAGCTCGTGCAGGCGCGCCACCTGCTCCTCGGTCGAGGCGTCCGACGGGAGATCGAGGACCAGCGGCTTCACCTTCGTGCGCAGGAAGTGATCGGGGCACGACGTGCCGAGCTCGGCGAGGGCCGCGAGCTTCTCCCCGGCGAGGAGCTCGTGGACGTCCTCGGTGTCGGTCCAGTGCCCGATCATCGGCGCATCGGTCGAGGCGAGCCCGCGGATCACCGGGAACAGCGCCGAGGCCTTCGCGCGGCGCTCGTCCTCGGGCAGCGCCTCGCGGGCCGCGTCGTGCGCGCCGAAGGGATCGGCGGTGCCGCGCTCGTCGAGATATGCCTGGGCCTCGCGGATGATCCGCTCGGAGTTCTGCTGGGCCTCCTGCGAGCTCTCGCCCCAGGCGGTGATGCCGTGGCCGCCCAGGATGCAGCCGATGGCCTGCGGGTTCGCCTCCTTGATGGCCGCGATGTCGAGGCCCAGCTGGAAGCCGGGCCGCCGCCACGGCACCCACACCACGGCGTCGCCGAAGATCTCGCGGGTCAGGCGCTCGCCGTCCGCAGCGGTCGCGATCGCGATGCCCGCGTCGGGATGGAGGTGGTCCACGTGGGCGGCATCGACGAGGGCGTGCATCGCGGTGTCGATGCTGGGCGCGGCGCCGCCCTTCCCGAACAGGCAGTGGTCGAACGCTGCGACCATCTCGTCCTCGCGCTCCACGCCGGGGTAGACGTCGCGCAGCGCGCGCACGCGGTCCAGGCGCAGCACCGCCAGGCCCTTCTCCTGCAGGGTGCCGAGGTCGCCGCCGGAGCCCTTGACCCACAGCAGGTCGACGTCCTGGCCGGTCACGGGATCGGTGTCGGTGCCCTTGGCCGACGTGTTGCCGCCGGCGAAGTTCGTGGTGCGCGGGTCCGCGCCCAGCTGGTGGGAGCGCTCCAGGAGCGCGTCGATGGTCTCGCGAGCAGTGGTCATGAAGATTCTCCTGTCGAGGATGCGGAGGGGAGATCGGGTCCGGCCGACGGGCGAGGGGTCAGGCGCCCCAGCCCATCTGGTCGCCGCCCACGCGCTCGGCGGCGACCTTCTCCTCGTAGCCGCTCGCGCGGAACGCCGCGAAGGGGTCGGCGGGCAGGCCGCGCTCCTCGCGGAAGGTCGCGAGCGCCGGGCGGACGTCGGTCCAGAAGGCGTCCATGAGGATGCCGTTCGCCTCGAGCACGTCGTTGCGGCGCTGGGCGTCGGCGAGGGCCTCGCGGTCCACGAGCAGCGCCTTGGCCAGGGCCTCCTGCACGTTCATCACGGAGCGGATCTGGCCCTGGATCTTCGACTCCAGGTTGTGGCACTGGTCGAGCATGAAGTTCACGCCCGACTCCGGCCGGTGGGCGTCCTGCTGGACGATCTCGAAGAGGATCCGCACGAGCTGGAACGGGTCGGCGGCGCCCACGATGAGGTCGTCGTCCGCGTAGTTGCGGGAGTTGAAGTCGAAGGCGCCCAGGCGCTGCTGGCGCAGGAGCTGGGCGACGATGAACTCGATGTTGGTGCCGGGCGCGTGGTGTCCGGTGTCGAGCACGACCATCGCCTTCTCGCCGAGGGCGAGGCAGTGCAGCAGGCTCGTGCCCCAGTCCGGGACGTCCGTGTGGTAGAACGCCGGCTCGAAGAACTTGTATTCGAGCACGAGCCGCTCGTCGTCCGCGAGGCCACCGTAGACCTCGCTCAGGGACTCGGCGAGGCGGTCCTGGCGCTCCCGGATCGAGTCCTGGCCGGCGTAGTTCGTGCCGTCGGCCAGCCAGATCTTCAGCTCCTTCGAGCCCGTCGCCCGCATGACGTCGATGCACTCGAGGTGGTGGTCGATCGCCTGGCGGCGCACGGCCTTGTCGCCGTGGGTGAGGGAGCCGAACTTATAGGTGTCGTCCTGGAAGGTGTTGGAGTTGATCATGCCGATCTCGACGCCCTGCTCACGGGCGTAGTCGGCCAGCGTCCCGAAGTCCTCGACCCGGTCCCAGGGGTAGTGCAGGGAGACCCGCGGGGCGGAGCCGGTGAAGGCGTGCGTCTGGGCGGCGTCGGCGATCTTCTCGTACGGGTCGCGCGGGGTGCCGGGCGTCGTGAACACCTTGAAGCGGGTGCCGGAGTTCCCGTAACCCCAGCTGGGCACCTCGATCGAGAAGTCGGCGAGGTCGCGGGCGATCGGGTCGGGGAGGGCGGTCAGCTGCGGCATGGGGTGTCTCCTTCGCGGGTGGGGTGGTCGGGCGGGGTGAACGGGTGGATCGAGCGGGTGGGTCGGGATCGGGGATCGGGACGACGGGGGCGGAGCCGTGATCAGGGCGGTCCGGAACTGCGGCCGGCCGGCGCGGCGGCGCGGAGCCCCTGCTCCATCAGCTCCTCCTGCGCCTCGCCGAGGTCCTTCGCCTCGACGTCGAAGAGGTTCGCGCGGCGGGATCGGAACACGAGGTGGCCGACGACCACGCCGATCAGCACCACCACGGCGATCCCCGCGTAGAAGGCGCGAGGGTTCGCGTACAGCAGGGACGGGGTGAGGATGCCGGCGACGGCCGCGATCACGCGCGCCACGGCGATCGTGGTGCCCTGTGCGCTCGAGCGCATGAGCGTGGGGAAGGACTCCTGGGACCAGACCTTCATGATGGCCTCGAAGGCGAAGCCGCCGCCGAAGCCGTTGACGATCTGCATGATGATCCAGACCGGCAGGGAGAAGCCCAGCACGGCGGGCAGCAGGTAGGAGACCACCAGCGCCACGGCGCCGACCAGGAACCAGGTCATGCGGTGCGGCGTGTCCACGATCCGCATGAACAGGAACGCCCAGAGGAACCCGGCGGGGAACAGCACCAGGCTGATCAGGGAGTTCAGCTGCACCGAGACACCCACGACGTTCACCGCGATCCAGGTGCCGAACTGCCCGCCCGTGTTCGCGCCGATGTTGGTGAGCGAGTAGAACACCAGGATCGCGGCGAAGGGCACGAGATAGAGGCGCTCGGTCAGCAGGTCCCTCAGGCCGGTGCGCCGGGCGCGGACGGTGTCGGCCCCGGCGAGGCGCTCGGCGTGGGCGTCCTGCCACGAGCGGGACTCCGGGATCGTCAGCCGCAGCGCGAGGACCACGAGCGCGATCACCCCGATCATGGCGAACATGATCTGCCCGCCCAGGTGCCCCATTCCTCCCACCACCGCGGAGGTGGCCGTCGTCCCCAGGATGCCCGCGGTCCACAGGACCTGGGAGAAGCCGAGCAGCTTCCCACGGTTCGCGTCGGTCGCGGCCTCGGAGATCGTGGCGAGCGAGACGGGCAGGTCGGCGCCGGTGCCGAGCCCCACGAGCACGGTCCCCAGCAGCAGGCTGGTGAAGGTGCCCGCGAGGACGAGGAGCACGGCCCCGAGGACCACCATCGCCATCGTGGCGATGAAGACGTGCCGTCGGCCGAGCCGGTCGCCCAGTCGACCGCCCGTGATCGCGCCGATCGCGATGCAGAAGGTGAGCAGACCGGAGAGGATCCCCACCTGGCCGTTCGTCAGACCGATCGCCTGCTGGTAGATCACCAGGGCGATCCCGGAGCTCACGATCGCGGCGGCGTCGATGTAGGAGGCCATGCCGCAGACGATCGCGACGTGCCACGGGCGGGGAGCGCGCTCGGGAGCGGCGTCGACGTTCATGACCGGGCTCCCGGGATCGGGCGGAGGTCGTGGTGGAGCATCGTCAGCGCCCCTCGTCGTCGGCCCGGGGACGTCCCGCCTCGGCATCGAGCAGCCCGGCCGAGACGACCTCGCCGTAGCGCTCGATCTCGATCTCGCGCAGCTCCTTGCCCTGGGTGCGCGGGGCGAAGATCGTGCCGATCAGCGTCGAGGCGAGCAGGAAGGCGATGAGGATCAGCCCGTCGATGAGCAGACCGTTCGCACCCATCAGGATCACGGGGAAGACCAGCGAGATGATCCCCGAGGCGACGCGGACGGTGAAGAAGACCAGTCCCTGGGCCCCGGCGCGGTACGGCGTCGCGAACAGCTCGGGGGACCACACCGAGTAGAAGGCCTGGGCCGACGGGCCGGAGGAGAGCCCCCACAGGATCGCGTAGCCGAAGGCGGTGGCCGCCGCGGTGGACGGGCCGAAGACGAGGACGACCCACGAGACCACGGCCATCGCCCCGCCGACGAGGAAGAACCAGCGGTAGGACACCTTGTCGACGAACACCATGAACACGATCGTGCCGATGATGACGAACGCCCAGGTGAGCATCGAGAAGAGGTCTGAGGCGAGCGTCCCGAAGCCCATCGAGGAGAGGATCGTGGGCAGGAAGATCCCGTTCTGGCTCGCCGCCTGGTTCCAGAAGGTGTAGATCGCCACCAGGAACAGCAGGGCCGTGATGTTGGCCTTGCGGCTGAACAGGCCGCGCAGGGAGGTCCAGATCGACGGGGCCTTGGCCTGCTGTCCGCCCTTGGACTTCTGCCACGCCTCGGATTCGTAGAGGCCCTGTCGGATGTACCAGGTGACCAGGGCGATCACCACGAGGTGCGCGAAGATGATCCGACTGCCCACCAGACCCAGGGGCGAGAGCAGTGCGGCGAGGCCGAAGCCGATGAACGGGCCGACGGACCACGCGAGCTGGGTGGCGCCGATGTGGCGCCCGCGCTGGTGCGTGGGCGCGGACTCCGCGATGTACGTCCAGCCTGCGGGCACCGATGCGCCCACCGCGAGGCCGATGACGATGAAGCCGACGAAGAGCATCGGCAGGTTCATCGCGAACGTCGCGATCAGGCCGCCGACCGCGTACAGCAGCAGGTCGTAGGTGTAGATGAACTTGCGGCCGTACTTGTCGCAGAGCGGGCCGCCGATGAGCGCGCCGACGGCGGCGCCGAAGGCGTTCGAGCTGAACGCGGCGAGCAGTCCGGCGATGCGGCCGCTGTCGTCCGGGAAGTAGGCGGCTCCCCAGAACCCCAGGGACGTGGCGATCGCGATGATCGAGCCGGAGTCGATGTAGTTGGACATCGAGACGGCCGCGGTCGCCTTCCAGCCGGTCAGTGGCTTGGGTCGGCCGATGGGCATGAGCGCTGACTCCTTCGTCGTGCTGCGGGGCCGGTCGAGGGTGCGGTCCGCGGCGCGATCTCCGTGCTGCGGGCGGGGCCATGGTGGGCCGGCGATGCACACCGTAGATCTGAAACGATTCATTCGTCAAGCGGGTGCGGCCGGTCCGCACGCTTCGGCCCCGCGGCTGCCCCACGGAGGGCCGGCGGCGGGAAGATGGGGCGGTGATGACGCAGACGACGCAGGCACCGCCCTCGGATCCGGACGAGGCCGCGCGCGCCCGTCTCCGCGCCCTGCTCGGCTGCGATCGCCCGGGCGCGCTCGCCCCCGCGGCGGGCCTGGTTCCCGGCGAATCCGCGGCCGTGCAGGTGGCCCCCGAGGGCAGGGACCCGTTCCCCGCGCTCCTGCTTCGCCCCGCGCCCGGGCGCGGGAGCGGAGCTGCCGTCGTGCTCGTCCCCGGACACGGGGCGGGGATGCACGCGCTCGTCGGCGAGGGCGACGGGTACCACGGGGCGATCGCCCGGCGTCTCGTCGACCGGGGCGTCACGGTGCTCGTGCCGGAGATGATCTCCTTCGGACAGCGGCGCACGCCGCCCGCGCCGGGCGCCGCGCCGTATGGCCCCGCCGAGAGCAGCTGCGCGGTCGACGCCGCCCGGCATCTCCTGCACGGCAGCCCCGTGCTCGGTGCACGGGTCGCGGACGCCTCGGCCGCGGTCTCGGCCCTGCGGGCGCAGCCCGGCGTCGACCCGGACCGGGTCGGGGTCGTCGGCGGCTCCGGCGGGGGTGCCGTCGCGCTGCTCCTCGCGGCGCTCGACCTCCGCATCCCCGCGGCCCTGGTCGCGAACTTCTTCTCATCCTTCGCCTCGAGCATCGCCGCGATCCCGCACTGCCCCTGCAATGTCGTGCCGGGCCTGCTGCCTGCCTTGGAGATGGCGGAGATCGCCGCGCTCGTCGCGCCGCGGGCGCTGATCCTCGAAGCGGGGGAGGCGGACCCGCTGTTCCCGATCGCCGCCGCCCGGGCCTCGTTCGCGCGGCTCGAGCAGCACCGGGAGCGATCCCGCGACGCCGGCAGCGGAGCTCGGCTCGTGACCACCGATGCAGGTCATCGCCTCGTGGGGGAGGAGTCCGTCGATCTCCTCCTGGACGCGCTGGGCTGATCCCCGCACCGTCCGCAGCCTCGCCGCCGCCCCCGTGCGGAGTCCTCGATGTGAAAGGATCGAAGCTCCTCCAGGCTTCGCAGCGGTGCCCGTCCGTCGGCCTGCGCGAGCGCTTCCTCCCGACCGATCGGAGCACTGATGCCCGCCGACCTACCGTCCGAGACCCCCTCCCCGGCGTCCATCCAGTCTCCTCACGGAGAGATGGCACGGCGCATGCGCGACCTCGGCGACGCGGCCGGCTGGGAGGAGGTGGACGAGGAGGTCCGCACCGCCTGGGACGCCCCCTACGGCGAGGCGGAGGAATGGGCGGTCGGGACGCTCGATCGTGAGGTCCCGGGACCGCACGGTCCCGTGCCGGTGCGCGTCTACACCCCGCAGGGGCCGTCGTTCTCGGCGCGCCCGCTGCTGGTGTGGTGCCACGGCGGGGCCTTCATGCACGGCGACCTCGAGATGCCCGAGGCCGATCAGGTCGCGCGCGGCGTCGCCGGCAGGGCCGACGCCGTCGTGGTGTCCGTCGACTACCGCCTGTGCGACGAGCCCCCGGAGCTGGGCGGGAACCCCGCGCGCAGCGTCGGCGGATCGCGGGGCGGGGTGCATGCCCCCGTGCCCGGCGACGACGTGTGCGCCGTGGTGCACTGGGCCCGCGAGAGCGCCGACGAGCTCGGCGCCGACCCGCTGAGGATCGCCCTGGGCGGTGCGAGCGCGGGCGGCAACCTCGCGGCCGCCGCGTCCCTGCGCCTCACCGAGGAGGGCATCCCGCTCGCCGCCTCCCTGCTCATGTACCCCGTCGCCCACGCCTCGCTCCCGGAACCCACGGCCGAGGAGGAGGCGGCGCTCGCCGTCACCCCGCCCGTGCTGCGCTTCCCGCCGGAGACGATGCAGATCATGCGCGCCGCCTATGTGGGCGGGGACCCCGAGCAGGCCGGTGCCACCGTGTTCCCCGCCTTCGCCTCCGCCGAGCGCCTCGCGGCCCTTCCCCGCACGTACATCGAGTCCGACGAGTTCGACGACCTGCGGGTCAGCTCCCGCGCCTACGCCGACCAGCTCGCGCAGGCCGACGTCGACGTCGAGCACGTGGTGCGCCGCGGCGTCTGCCACGGGCATCTGAACCGCGTGGGCCTGCGCGAGGCGGGCGAGTCGATGGACCGGATGGCCCAGATCATGCGGGAGCTGTGAGCGTGTCCGGGCGTCGCTGAACCGGACTGGATCCCGAGAACTTCTCATCCTCTGACGCGAGGACGTGCAGATGATCGCGGTTCTCGGGACTCCGCACCCCATGCTCCCCACAGGGCCCCGACGACCATAGGCGGGACCGAGAAGCCGCACGCGATCGTGAGCGGCGCCAGCAGCCAGAGCGGTGACAGGGCGATGATCGCCGCGGGGGCCAGCGCCGCGCGCAGCGGACGGGAGACGCACAGTCCCATGGCCTCGCGCGCGACCTCGAACCAGCTCGCGCTCCCGGCCTCGGACGCCACCTGGACGTAGGCGGAGATCCACGCGATCGTCGCCCAGGCGGGCGGGATCAGGACCCCCACCACGAACACCCGGGATGGGCTGGGAAGGGATGCGACGAACAGCGCGTCGAAGCCGGTCGCGAGGATCACCAGCACGGCGAGCACCGACGTCGGGGCGTCCCGCCGCAGCGTGCCGAGAGCACGGGAGAGCGTCGAGCGGAAGGCGGCGTCGGGGTGCTCGCGCAGGCGGCCCGTCGTGTGCGTCGCCGCCGCGAGCGCCGGCACCAGGCCGATCACGGTGAGCGCACCGAGCAGCGCCGCCCAGTTCGTCGCGATCAGCGCGCCGGGGACCACGAAGAACCGCAGCAGTCCCCGGGCCTCGCCCGCCGGTGCCGACGTCACTTGATCCCCGACGAGGCGAAGCCCTGCACGAAGTACCTCTGGAAGATCAGGAACAGCACGATCATCGGCACCGCAGCGAGCGTCGTCCCCGCCATCAGCAGGTGCCAGTCCGTCGATGCCTCCTGCCGGAAGGAGGCGATCCCGACCTGGATGACGCGCAGCTCGTCGGAGGTCGTCACCAGCAGCGGCCACAGGAAGTTGTTCCATCCCGCCTCGAAGCTCAGCAGGGCCACGGTCAGCAGCCCGGGCCGGATCAGCGGGGTGATGATCCGCGTGAAGATCCCGAACTCGCTCACCCCGTCCAGCCGAGCGGCCTCGATGAGCTCTGACGGCGTGGAGACGTAGAACTGGCGGAAGAGGAACACCATGAACGGGGAGACGGCACCGGGGACGATGAGCGCCCACCAGGTGTCGATCCAGCCCGTCCCGCCCACGCCCATGAGGGTGTTCCCGCCGAACAGCGGCATGTGGCGCACCATGAGGAAGACCGGGATCACCGTCGCGTAGAACGGGATCATGATGCACGCGACCATCCAGCCGAACACGGCCGGCGCGAGACGGAACCTCAGCTTGGCCAGGGCGTACCCGCATGCGGACGCGAAGACCACGTTGAGCGCCGCGGCCGCGGTCGCGAGGATCAGGCTGTTGCGCGCATAGGTCGCGAACGGCGCCCGGCCCAGCGCCTCGCTGTAGTTCTCGAGCCGCAGATCCTTCGGGATCAGCGGCATCGGCACCTGGGCGAGCTCCGTGGGGTCGCGGATCGAGGAGACCGCCATCCACAGGAACGGCGCGGCCATGATCACCGAGGCGACGATGAGGAACGCCAGGACCAGCGCGTTCGACGTGCGTTTGCGGCGTCGCAGGCTGTGGTCCCGTGCGCGCGTCGCGGACGGGGCGGTGCCGGTGATGCTCGGGGCGTGATCAGTCGTCATCGGTGCCTCCGACGATGCGGCGGGACAGGAACGCGAGCACCACCAGGATCAGCAGCAGGATCACCGACTGGGCGTTGGCGAGCCCCACGCGGAACTCCTGGAATGCCGTCTGGTAGATGCGGTAGGTGACCACGGAGGTCGAGTTCGCGGGACCGCCCTCGGTGAGGATGTAGATGAGGTCGAAGGTCTGGAAGTTCGAGATCAGCGAGGTGACCAGGATGAAGAAGGTCGCCGGCTTCAGCATCGGCACGGTGATGCGGAAGAACTTCTGCACGAAGTTCGCGCCGTCCAGGTCCGCCGCCTCGTACATCTGCTCGTCCACGCCCTGCAGCGCCGCCAGGTAGATGAGCATCTTCAGCCCGATGCCCTGCCAGATCGTCACCAGGATGACGCTGCCCAGCGCCAGATCGGGATTGGTGAGGAAGGGCAGCGGCTTGATCCCGACCAGGCCCAGCACCACGTTCATCAGGCCGCTCTGCGACGGGCTGTAGATCCACAGCCAGATCATCGCGACGGCGACGGTGGCGGTGATGTGGGGCAGGAAGATCATCACCCGGAACACGCCGCGGCCCGGCAGGGCCCGGTTGAGCATCGTGGCGAACACGAGCGCGAGGAACATCGAGATGGGGATCCCGACGGCGGCGATGATCACGTTGTGCAGCACGGAGAGCCAGAACAATCCGTCGGTGAAGATCGTCGCGTAGTTCTCGAGCCCGGAGAACTCCGGGGCGTGGATGATGTCGTACGCGGTGAAGCTGAGGACGATCGCGACGACGATCGGCGCTCCGATCCAGATCAGCGTGTGCAGCGTCGCCGGTGCCGCGAGCAGCAGCCCCCAGCGCTTCTCGGCGGTGCGCACGGAGCGGCGTCGCCGCGTCTCGGGTGCAGGGGGACTCGCGGCGGGGGCCGTGCGGCCCGTGGACGCGGTGGGGGCGGTGGTCGTCATGGTCCGGTCCTCAGATCCTGCTGATCGCGCCGTCGCACAGCTTCTTCATGTCGGCCAGGGTCTGGTCGACCGTGGCCCTGCCGGTCAGGCAGGTCTCGACGATGCCGTCGAGATTTCCCCTGACCTCCATGTAGGCGGCGGAGCCGCCCTCGGTCGCCCCCGCGTAGGGGAGGTTGTCGAGGCCGAAGGTCATCAGCAGATTGCTGCGGATGCCGTCGGTCTCGGGGATGTCGGGCGTGGGCGGCACCTTGCCGGTCGCGGCGCTCGCCTTGCCGAGGATGTCGGGGTCGAGCATGTGCTTCATGAACGCGGCCGCGGCGTCCTTGTTCTTCGACAGGCTCGAGATCGAGATGAAGGTGCCGCCCTGGAACATCACCGGGTCGGCGTCGACGCCGCTGGGGAGCAGGAACGTCCCCACCGCGCCCTTCTCGCACAGGTCCGGGGTCATCGTCTGCCAGGTGGGCCAGTTCCCGGTCGAGACCAGCGACATGGCGGCCGTCTTCTGCTGGAACGGCGAGGGCTGCCCCTCCGCGGCCTGGATCGAGTAGTCGATCGCGCCGGTGTCCATGCAGTCGAGCATCCACTGCAGCGCGAGCCGTCCGGGCTCCTCGTGCAGCCGGGGCGCCATCCCGTCGTCGCTGAACATGGTGCCGCCGAAGGCGTAGAGGAGGAACACGAAGGCCTGCCGTGCGCTGCCGGCGCTTCCGGAGAGGAAGTCCAGGCCCACCACGCCGTCGCCCGTGAGCTCCTCGGCCGCCTGGGCGAGCTCGTCGAGCGACTCGGGCGGGGAGTCGATGCCCCTCTTCTCGAGCAGCTCGGGATGGAAGCCGATGAAGCGCAGGTCCAGGGCCTGCGGGAGGGAGTAGTACCGGCCGTCGTAGCGGGTGGACACGAGCACGCTCTCGTCGTACCCGAGGCCCTCGATGAAGTCGGCGGGGATCTCGGCGAAGATGCCCTTCTCGGCGAAGGGCTGGGTCCAGCCGACCCCGGTCATGATGACGTCCGCGATGATGCCGCCGGCGATGCCGGTGGAGATCTTCTCGTTGAGCTTGTTCCAGTCGACCTGGTCGACGGAGACGTCGACGCCGGTCCGCTTCGCGAAGGGAGCGATGACGTCGTCGTCGAGCACTGCGCGGTCATCGCCCACGAAATCCGGGGTGAGCAGGGCGATCGACCCGGAGAGGTCGGCGTCGGCGACGTCGATGTCCAGGGGCACGGAGGGATCCATCGCCCCGCCGGATCCGCAGGCGGCGCCGCCGACGGCGACGGCACCGGCGCCGGAGGCGGCGAGCAGGGTGCGGCGGGTGAGGGACATGAGGCTCCTCGCTGTGCGACGGTCGCGTCCTCGCGCCGTCCGGGCTGTCGTGCGGCCTGCGGGGCGGCATCGCGGTCGCCCGCTCCGGTGCGGGGTCGGCGCTCGATGCGTGCAAGTGCACTGATGTCGGACGAGTGTGAGGACGCTCACCCCTGCTGGAAAGCGGTTGCACAGTGTTGTCAGCGACGGATCGCCAGATCCTCCGAATGTCCCCGGGATGCTGGCCCTGCAGGGTTGAAACGTGTCAGGATCCCTTCATCCCGGCACGCACGATCGACGAGGAGTCCCCGTGCCCCACGGAGTCATCGCAGACATCTCCCAGCAGCCCGCGGCCCTGCGCGCCGGGGCCGACCACCTCGAGCCGACGGTCGTCGGCGGGCTCGTCGTCGAGGCCTCTCCCGGGGTCTGGCGCGCCGCGGAGGTCGCCCCCGTGGAGCCCATCGGCTCGTGCGCCGTGCTGGTGCCCTCGACCCTGCGGGTCTCCGATCCCTCGGTGCCGCTCGCAGCCGTCCGCGCATACCTCACCACGGCGCTCGACGCCGTCGCGGCGATCGCCCGACCCGGCGCGAAGGTGGTGCTGGGCAGCGGCGCCGCCCGCACGATCGGGCCCGACGTGCTGCGAGAGGAGGGCGAGGCGCGCTTCGCGGAGGTCCTCCGCCTCGCGTCGGAGCTCGCGGAGCAGCGGGACCTCGAGATCATCCTCGAGCCCCTCCGCCGGGAGGAGACCGACCTGATCCACACGATCGCCGAGGCCGCCCGCTTCCTCGACGCTCACGGCCTCGAACACATGCGCGTCGTCGCCGACCTCTTCCACGTACAGCACGAGGGCGAATCGCTGTCCACGGTCGAGGCCCACGCCTCCCGGGTGGGCCACATCCACGTCGCCGACAGCGGCCGCACCCCGCCGGGGCGGGGCGATTGGCCGATCGCCGCGTTCCTCGAGGCCCTGCGCCGCGGAGGCTGCACGGCCGACGTGACGATCGAGTGCTCGTGGGACGACCTCTCCGAGGAGCTGCCGGCCGCGCTCGCCGTGGTGCGCGCGGCCGATCCCCTCAGTCCCGCCTCGCCTGCCGAAGGGTCCCCGCGAGAGAGCCGACCATCTCGTCGAACGCCCGCTTGGGGTCCGTCGGCCGCGGGGTGAGGACGAACAGGACCGCGCCCAGCACCACCCAGGCGGCGAGGATCAGATACTCCTGCGGCCATTGCAGGGACATCTCGACGCCCGGCACGGGCACCAGGGTGAAGACGATGACGAGCACGGCGCCGAGCGCGCCGACGGCCGGGAGGAACGCGGGCCGGGCCCGGTAGGTGCGGTCGAGCCCCGGGTAGACGCGCGGCAGACGGTACTTCGCGAGCACCACGAGGAACCACACGACGCCCAGGAACACGCCGCCGGCGTCGAGGAACCAGATGATCGCGCCCGGACCCAGCAGGCCGAGCAGCACGGTGACCACGAGGATGAACAGCAGCGCCCGCCGGGGCACGCCCGAGCGCTCGTCGACCTTCGCGAGGCCGTGGGGGAGCAGACGCGAGCGGGCGAGCGCGAGCACCACGCGGCTGGAGGCGACGAACAGCCCCAGGAAGCTCGTGATCAGGCCCAGCACGGCGATGAGGAAGGCGCCGAGCCCCAGCAGCGGCAGCCCGGCCGCGGTGAAGGCGTCGATCGTCCCGAGGTCCATGCCGGCGACGTCCTCCCACGGGCCCACGTACGCCGTCGCGAGCAGCACCGCGGTGTAGAACGCGGCGGCGCAGCCGACCGTGGCGACGACCGCGCGGCCCACGCGCCGCGGGGACAGGCTCGACTCCTCGGCGAGCACGGCCACCAGGGAGAAGCCGACCACGTAGGTGATGCCGGGGACCACCATCCGCAGGGTCGAGGCGACCGGCGGCTGCTCCGAGGTCCACATCGGCCACAGGTTCGCGGGGGACCCGACCACGAGAGCGCCGATGACGAGCGCCGCGCCGATCAGCAGCATCGCCCCGAACAGCACCACCTGGATCTGCGCGCCGAGCGAGACCCCGAACCAGTTGAGCCCGAAGATCACCAGGGTCAGGGCGAGACCCGCGGCGAGCACGGGCAGCGTCACGGGCGCGCCGCCCACCGAGTACAGGGGGATCGCGTCCATCGCCGGGACGTACTTCGCCAGCAGCGTCCCGAACGCGGTGACGTAGAAGGCGAGGGAGGAGATGTAGGCGCCGATGTGGAACCAGCCGGTCGCGAAGCCCGCCGAGCGTCCGAGCGAGGTGTACCCCCACACGACCTCGCCGCCCGCGCGGGGCACGGCGCTGGTCATCTCGCCGTAGGCGAGGGCCACGCAGGCGGCGAGGGCCGCGCCGATCAGCAGGCCGATGATCATGCCGCCCGCACCGAGGTCCGCGAAGAACGAGGAGGAGGTGTAGATCCAGCTGGAGCCGACGACCCCGGCGACGCCGAGCGCGATCAGCGAGGGCAGGCCGAGGGACTTCTTCAGTTCAGCCAAGGTGGCCTCCGGGGGAGTCGGGGACGGGTCGGGGACGACGAGTCCGGCCATGCTACGAGTGCTCGGGGTCCGACGAGCCCGCAGGACGTACTGTGCGATCACCACGATCCGCAGGAGCCGCGCGCAGCGCGCCGTCGGCCCGCGTCGTCCCGCCGCAGGAAGGACCGCCATGACCCAGAGCACCCCCTCCGACCCCCAGAACACGCCCTCCGACCCCCGGAACCCCTCCGCCCGGTCTGCCGACCCGTCGGCCGATGTCTCCGCGCTCAGCCAGGAGGAGAAGATCGCCCTCACCGGCGGAGCCGACTTCTGGCACCTCCACGACGCCCCCTCCCTGGGCCTCGGGCAGATCCAGGTGAGCGACGGACCGCACGGACTGCGTCAGCAGTCCGGCGCGGCCGACAACCTGGGGCTCAACGACTCCGTCGAGGCCACCTGCTTCCCGCCCGCCGTCGGCCTCGCCTCGACCTGGAGCCGCTCGAGCGCGGCCGCCGTCGCCGGGGCGATCGCCGAGGAGGCCCTCGCCGGCGGTGTCTCCGTGGTGCTGGGCCCGGGCATGAACATCAAGCGCTCGCCGCTGTGCGGACGCAACTTCGAGTACCTCTCCGAGGATCCGCACCTGTCGGGCGAGCTCGCGACCGCCTTCGTGGACGGCATGCAGGAGCGCGGCGTCGGCACCTCGGTGAAGCACTTCGCGCTGAACAACCAGGAGACCGACCGCATGCGCGTGGACGTCGACGTGGACGAGCGCACCATGCACGAGATCTACCTGCGCGCCTTCCGCACGGTGGTCACGCGGGCCCAGCCGTGGACCGTCATGTGCTCCTACAACAGCGTGGACGGCACCCCGGTCGCCCGGAACCGCCGCCTGCTCACCGAGATCCTGCGCGAGCAGTGGGGCTTCGAGGGGCTCGTGGTCTCCGACTGGGGAGCGGTCGAGGACCGTCCCGCGTCCGTGCAGGCGGGCCTGGACCTGCAGATGCCCGCAGACCCCTTCGGCGAGCAGGACCTGCGCGAGGCCGTCGCGCGCGGTGACGTGGACCAGGAGGCCCTGGACCGCGCCGCCGGGAAGGCTGTCGCACTGCTGCGCCGCGCGCTCGCCGCGGCCGACCCCGACGCGGCCTACGACGCCGAGTCGCACCATCGCATCGCCGTCGAGGCGGCCCGCCGCGCGCTCGTGCTCCTCGAGAACGACGGCACGCTGCCCCTCGCCGAGCCGGGGGACAGCGCGGGCACGGTGGCCGGCGCAGGGGCAGGGGCCGACGCCGAGGGACTCGTGGTCATCGGCGACTTCGCGCAGACCCCGCGCTACCAGGGGGCCGGCTCCTCGCACGTGAACCCGACCCGGCTCACCGACGCGCTCGGCGCGATCCGGGCGATCGCCGGCGAGGACGTGCCGTTCGCCCGCGGCTTCGTCCCGGGCGCGGCCGACGGGGAGACGGACGCTGCCCCGAGCTCCGAATCCCTGCGCGCCGAGGCCGTCGAGCTCGCGCGCGGCGCCCGCACCGCCGTGCTCTTCCTGGGCCTCGGGGAGGACGTCGAGTCCGAGGGCTTCGACCGCACCGACATCGAGCTGCCCGCAGCCCAGCTGCAGCTCCTCGAGGAGGTCCGGGAGGTCGCCGAGCGCGTGGTCGTTGTCCTCTCGAACGGCTCCGTGGTGCGCCTGCCCGAGGCGCTGCGCGGCGTCAACGCCCTGCTCGAGGGCTGGCTGCTGGGCCAGGGCGGCGGCGAGGCCACGGCCGACATCCTCTTCGGCCGCGCGAACCCCTCGGGCCGCCTCGCCGAGACCATCCCCCTGCGCCTCCAGGACACCCCCTCGTACCTGCATTTCCCGGGCGAGGACTCGCACGTGCGCTACGGCGAGGGCCTGTTCGTGGGATACCGCGGCTTCGACGCCGTGGACGCGGAGGTCGCCTATCCCTTCGGCCACGGCCTCAGCTTCACGACCTTCGCGCAGAGCGATCTGGTGGTGACCGCCTCGGCCGGGGGCGGCATCGAGGTCGAGGTGACGGTCGAGAACACCGGCGACCGCGCGGGCCGCGAGATCGTCCAGGCCTACGTCTCCGTGCCGGACTCCCGCGTGACCCGCGCCCCGCGCGAGCTCAAGGGCTTCGCCGAGGTCGAGCTCGCGCCCGGTGAGTCCCGGCGCGTGGGGATCTCGATCCCCGCGGAGGACCTGCAGTACTGGAGTCCCGCGGCCGGCGGCTGGGTCGTCGAGAGCGGCACCTACCGCGTCGGGGTGGGGGCCTCGAGCCGGGATCTGCGTGCGGCGGCCGACGTCGAGATCGCGGGCGACGAGCCCCGCCCGGTGATGACGATGACCTCGACGCCGCTCGAGATCCGTGCGCTTCCCGGTGGAGAGAAGGCGCTCGGCTCGCTGCTCGGCGACAGCGGGCTGTTCGCGGACCCCGAGATGCTGAAGATGGCCGAGCAGATCCCCGTCGGCCGCTTCACCGGCCTCGGCGGGTTCAGCCGCGAGCAGCTCCAGGAGATGCTCGACCGCGTGAACAAGGGCTGACCACGGTCAGGGCCTGAGCATGGTCAGCGAATGAGCATGCTCAGGCGCTGACGGCGAGCCGTTGCGGATCCACGGGGAATCGCGGCGGCTCGCCCGCAGCGAGGCGGCGCACCTCCTCGAGCGCGGACTCGCCCATGCGGCGCAGCTCGTTGCCCTGCGAACCGGCGATGTGCGGGGTGATCAGCACCGTCGGCACATCCCACAGCGGGTCGTCGGCCGGGAGGTCGTCGTCGACGTCGAGCACGGAGCTGATCCGTCCGCTGAGCAGCTCGGCGCGCAGCGCGTCGCGATCCACGAGGGCGGGCCGCGCCGTGTTCAGGAACGTCGCCCCCTCGGGCATCGAGGCGAGCAGCCGTGCCGTGACCATGCCCTGGGTGGAGGGGACGTCCGGGGCGTGGAGACTCACCACGTCGCTGCGCGCGAACAGCTCGTCGAGCTCGACCTTGCGTCCGCCCAGCGCCGCGATCTCCTCGGCGCTCACGATGGGGTCGCTGATGAGCACTTCGAGGTCGAAGCGACGCAGATGCTCGGCGACGAGGCGGCCGATGCGCGAGGCGCCTACGAGGCCCACGACGGAACGGAAGTTCCCCACGCGGTCGCTCACCGGAGGCTCCCGGCGCCGATCGCGCACCTCCCGATGCCGGGCCGCCTGCGCCAGCGTGCGCTTGCCGGCCAGGAGGATCTGCGCGAGCGCGAACTCGGCGACGGGCACGGCGTTCGCCTCGGTCGCGGAGGTGACGACGATGTCGCCGTGCTCCCACACGGCCTCGGAGACGACGAGGCGGATGGTGCCGGCGGTGTGCACGATCGCGCGCAGGCGCGGCATGCGCGCGAGCGCCGCCGCGTCGACGAGCGGCGAGCCCCAGCCGGTGAGGAGCACGTCGACGGCAGCGAGCTCGGCATCGTCGAGGGCGGAGAGATCGGGCGCGGTGCGCTCGACGTCGACGTCCGCGAGCGCGGCCAGGCGCTCCAGCTGGTCGCGGTCGAACATGCGGTGCTGCAGCCCATCGGGCATCGCGAGCAGGACTTTCATGGGGTGGATGCTCGTTCCTCGAGACGTCGGGACCCGGGTCGTGGCGGCCGTTGTCCTCAGGTGGACGGCCACTGTGCCGTGGGAGTAGTGTCCCACTCCAGCGGAAAGCGCCTTCCGTCCGGTGTCTCCGTGAGATGCACGGTCTGGCGGGCGCTATGGGATGACGAGGCGATGGAGGCTCGCATGACGATCGATTCCACGGAGGGCGGGGCCGGCGGACCCGGCTCCCGCAGCGAGGACGCAGCGGGCGACACGCCATGGCGCAGTGCAGGGACGCCATCGAACGTCGCCAGCAGGCTCGAGCGCCTTCCGCTCAGCCGGTGGCAGGTCAAGATCCGTCTGCTCATCGGCACCGGAACCTTCTTCGACGCCTTCGATGCCCTGGCGATCGCACAGGTGCTGCCGGTGCTCACCCCGATGTGGGGGCTTACGGGGACGCAGATCGCGGCGCTCATCTCGATCGGGTACCTCGGCCAGCTGATCGGTGCACTGCTGATCTCGGGCGTTGCCGAGCGCTTCGGACGTACGCGCGCGATGGCCCTGGCCATCGGCGTGTTCTCGGTCTTCTCCGTGCTGTGCGCACTGTCGACGGGCTTCTGGATGCTGCTGCTCATGCGGCTCCTGCAGGGAGTCGGCCTGGGCGGGCAGGTCCCCATCGGCGCTGTCTACATCAACGAGATCACCAAGGCGAAGGGCCGCGGTCGCTTCGTGCTGCTGTTCGAGCTGATCTTCTCCGTGGGAGTCGTTCTCTGCGCCGTCGTGGGCAGGTTCGTGGTGCCGGCCTTCGGATGGCAGGGCATGTTCCTCGTCGGAGCGCTGCCTGTCCTGCTCATCCTGCCGATCCTCCGGGTGGTGCCCGAATCTCCGCGCTGGCTCGCCGCCCGCGGTCGCGAGGAGGCCGCCGACGCACAGATGCTCCGGATCGAGAGCGCCGTGGTGCGGGCCGGTCGGGCCCTGGATGACCCGGAGCCGCTGGGCATCGGCATCCGCGAGGCCCGAGGACGGATGCGCGAGCTCCTGGGACCCGACTACCGCCGTCGCACCCTGACGGTCTGGTTGATCTGGTTCGCCACCTACATCGTCTACTACGGGATCGGGACGTGGCTGCCCTCCCTGTACCGCGGGCACTTCGGGCTGCCGCT
This sequence comes from Brachybacterium kimchii, assembly GCF_023373525.1. Lineage (NCBI taxonomy): Bacteria > Bacillati > Actinomycetota > Actinomycetes > Micrococcales > Dermabacteraceae > Brachybacterium > Brachybacterium kimchii. Next base: position 2,556,156 of record NZ_CP097218.1, on the reverse strand, counting down.
CGAGACCTCGCTGAACTACGCCCTGATCGGCAACCTCGGCGCGTTCCTGGGGGCCGCGATCTGCGCGTTCACGATCGACCTGCTGGGGCGTCGCAGGATCTTCATCCTCTCGCTCGCTGGCTCCGCCGTGATGATGGGCGTCCTCGCGCTCCTCGGCGCCCAGCAGCCGTGGCAGGTGCTCGTCTTCGGGTCGCTCGCCTATCTCGCCGCGGGGGCAGCGAGCATCGGCCTGTACCTCTACACACCGGAGATCTACCCGACGAGGATCCGTGCCGTGGGAGTCGGTGCGGCGACGTCCTGGCTGCGGATCGCCTCCATGATCGGCCCCGTCATGGTCGGATCACTGGTCACGAGTGGTCTCGGACTCGTCTGCGGGATTTTCGCCGCGATCGCGGCGATCGCCGCCGTCGTCGTGGCGAAGTGGGCGACCGAGACCAAGGACCGCGTTCTCGAGGAGATCTCGCACTGAAGGACGAATGCCCCGCCGCTACTCACCGCGCGGCGGCTCGCCCCTCCTCGATCAGTTCGCGGAGCGTCGCCGCCTCGTGGTCGAGCACCGCGGGGTCATCGTCCGGGACGAACTCCAGCAGGGCGTCGCGGTCCGAGCCCTCGGCCTGCAGGGTCGAGAACGCCGCGCGCCACAGGTCCGCGCGCTCCGCGAGCGGCAGGCGCGTGGCGCCGGGCCACCACGAGAACACGTGGATCGTCGACGTGCGCGGCAGCGCGGTGCGCAGCGTCTGCAGGGCGTCGCCGTCCGGCATGTCCTGGTGCGGCTGCCAGTACGTTCGCACGTTCTCCGCGGCGACCTCGTCGAGCAGGCGCATGGTCGACCCGATCTCATCGGTGAGCGTCCCGCCGTGGAACTCGAGGCCGAGGTCGATCCCGTGCTCGCCCGCACGCATCGCGAACTCGCGGATGCGCCGGGTGGTCAGGGCCCGCTGCGAGGCCGAGCTCTGACGGGAGCCCGTGCCGCCCGCCCACACGCGGATCCGCGGTGCACGCAGGGCGCGGGCGGAGGCGAGCACCGCGTCCGCGCTCGCGAGATGGCCGGCCTCGTCGCCGTCGAATCGAAGGTAGGAGCCGTAGGACGCGACGGAGAGCCCCGCCTGCTCGGTGACGAGCCGGACCCGCTCGGCGCTCTCCGTGTCCCCGGGCGGGACGTGCACGTCCCCGCCCCATTCGATGCAGGCGAGGCCGGCGTGCGCGGCGCGATCGGCGACCTCCTGCGGCGAGAGGTCGCGGAAGGTGATGGAGCAGAGGCCGGGACGGATCATGGATCGAGTCTCCTCGCGTGTCGGTGGTGGTTCGGCATCCCGAGCTCCAGAGCCCAGGCGCCCAGCACGTCGGCGACGCGGCCGTGGACGCGGACGGTCGCGCGGTCGTCGGCCCGGGTCGGGCCGTCGTTGACGATCACCACGGGCTTGCCGTCAGCGAGGGCCTGGCGGGCGAATCGCAGGCCGGACATGACGGTGAGGCTCGAGCCGAGCACGAGCAGGGCGCGCGAGCGCTCGAGCAGCGCGAAGGCGTCGGCGACCATCTCGCGCCGTGCGCTCTCCCCGAAGAACACGACGTCGGGCTTGAGCATCCCGCCGCACAGTGAGCACGGCGGGTAGCGGAAGCGGCTCGTGCGATCCACCTCGGCGTCGCCGTCCGGTGCCTGGGCGGCGTCCCGGGCGAGGTCCTCGAGGCGTGCGGCGATGTCGGGGTTCATCCCCAGCAGGCGCGAGTGCAGGGAGTCGCGAGAGATGGTCCTGTCGCAGTCCAGACAGCGCACCACGTCGAGGCGTCCGTGCAGGTCGACGACCGGGTCCGACCCCGCCTCCTCGTGCAGGCGGTCGACGTTCTGGGTGATCACGCCCGTGACCTCGAGGGGCGCGGCGAGCGCGGCGAGCAGGCGGTGCCCGCGGTTCGGCCGGGCGGTGCCGAACTGGGTCCAGCCGACCGTCGAGCGCGCCCAGTAGCGGCGCCGCGACAGATCGGAGCGGACGAACTCCTGGTACGTCATCGGGGTGCGCGGCACCGCGCGCGGCCCGCGATAGTCGGGAAGCCCCGACTCCGTGGACAGCCCGGCCCCGGTCAGCACGGTGACCGGACCGCGCTGCAGCACATCGAGGGCGCCGAGCACCTCCTCGGGAGTGCTCAGCAGGCCGTAGAGCGAGGGGTCCGCGGGGCCCCAGGGGCGGTCGCGGGCGTGGGTGCGGAACGAGTGGTGCCCGGAGTCGGCTCCCGTGTCCGCGCTGCGCGAGCCGGTCGAGAACCAGCGGCCGACGTCCGCGGCGGGACCGGCGCGGCCCGCGCTCACGTGCCCACCGTCCGGAAGCGGGCGGCATGTTCGGCGCGCATCCACGCCAGATCGTCGCCCCCGGCACCGGCCTCCGTGTCGACGAAGCGCCATGGCTCGGGCGCGCCGATCGGGTCCGGCGGCTCGCGGAACCAGTACGTCGCGTCCGGATGCCAGCCGGCGACCATCGTGGCGGACCGGCCGTCGACGTCGATGGCGCGCCCGGCGAGATCGAGGTAGGCGCCCAGGCCGAGGTGGACTGCGTCGTGCGTCCTCGAAATCGCAGCCCAGCTCGGCTGCACCCATGCCCCCTCGTGCCCGGACGCCGGTCCCCAGGTCTCGCGGCGCATCCGCGTGACGTCCTGCGGATGGCGGCGGCACAGCGCGACCCAGTCCTGCGCCGAGCGGATCTCGAGCACGTCGCGTCCGGCGGCAGATTCGACCGGGTCGGCGAATGCCTCTGTCCAGCCCTGCTCGTCCTCGACGAGCCAGAGATGTGTGGGCGTCCCGTCAGGCCAACGACCGGTGGTCATCGCACGGAAAGAGGTGGGCGCGGATTCCCACATGGCCACGTCGCCGCTGCGGGCAGCGTCCGCACGGAGATCCTCGACCGAAGGACGCGGCGCGCGGCCGACGAAGCTCTCGGGCGCGTCGGGGTCGATCCACAGCACGTGGACCTGATGATCGGCATCCATGTCGGACCACCAGTCCCGCACGGAGCGCTCGCTCGCCAGGCGATCGGCGACGCGGTGGAGCGCTCTGCGCACGGGGGCGGTCATCGCGACGGCATCGGATCCCGCCGGCGCCTGCCAGTAGCGGGCCTCGGTCACGGCGTCGGCGACGCAGCGAAGCATCAGGTCATGCGACGGCTCCAGCAGCAGCACCACGGAGTCGAGTGCGTCGGCGACCTCGTCCATCCCCGGATCGGGCACCTCGAGATTCGGGACCACGCGGCCCTCCTCGGTGATCATCGCGGCGAAGCTCGAGTCGTCCCGATGGTGCGCCGCGTCGTGCACCAGCACCGCGAGCGGGCCGACGTCATCGCCCATCGCCGCGTCCTCGCTGCGCAGCGCGAACTCGAGCAGGGTGCGGAGCCCGCGCGGGCCGCGGGTGAGGGCGGCGGCGACGTCGGCCTCACCCACCGAACACCAGCTCCTCATCGATGCCACGGGCTCCCGGCTCGACCGCGAACAGGGACCCCGCCGCGGGATCCTCGCCCTCGGGGAGGTTCTCCCTGCTGGTGGTGAGGTAGAGGGTCGTGAGGTTCTCGCCGCCGAAGGTGCAGGCGGTGACCTGGCGGGCACCCACCTCGATGCGCTCGGCCATGGTGCCGTCGGCCTCGAGGCACAGCGCCCGTCCGGCGCCGTTCATCGCGACCCACACGCGGCCCTCGGCATCGACGGTGAGGCCGTCGGGGTGGCCGTCCTCGTCGTCCAGGTCGCGGAAGGTGCGTCGGTCGACGAACCCCGCGGTCTCGTCCCAGTCCAGCACGTCGACGCGGCCGGTGGGGGTGTCCACGTAGTAGGCGTGCGCGTGGTCGGGGGGCATCGCCAGCCCGTTGGAGATCGTGACGTCGCCCCATGCGCGGATCGCCGCGCCGTCGGTGCCGAGCCGCCACATCGAGGCCGCTCCCTCGGCGCGGTCATAGGCCATGGAGCCGCACCAGAAGGTGCCGTCGGGCGCGACCGTCCCCTCGTTCATCCGCACGGGCTCCTCCCACAGGGCGGGCAGCGCGGTGATCGTGCCGTCGGGGTCCTGGAGTCCGAAGCCCTTCTCGAGGGCGAGCACCGCCCCGCCGCCGCGGCGCGGCCGCACGCATGCGACCACCGGGCTCGGCACCTCGGTGCGGGTGATGCCACCGCTCGCGGGATCGAGCTCGAGGAAGGACCCGGCGAGCATGTCGACGAAGCGCAGCGCGCCGCCCGCGCCCCAGCTCGCCGACCAGATCGGGCCCTCGCCGTGGTAGCAGAGGGAGTCGGTGAGGCGGGCTGCGTGCATGGTTCCTCCTGGCTGCGGCGGTCTCCGCCCACGCTACCGGGCGTGAGGAGGCCTCGCGGAGGATGCGTCGTCCCGACCTCCGCCGGGCGGGCGGAATGCCCGGAACCCGGTGCGGTCAGTGCCCGAGGAGCCGCCCCATCGGCACGAAGTCCGAGAACTCCGCGTCGAGCGCCGGAGCGCCGTCGGCGGAGCCGGCGTCGCCGTCCCCGTCGGTGCTCTCCGAGCCGTCGTCGGTCCCGCCGGGCCCGTCCGCCCGCCCGACGCCTGCGCCCAGCATCGCCGCGAGCTCCCCGCCCGCGCGGTGCGCCCTCTCGGCCAGCGGATCCTGCGAGGACTCGGCGGCCGAGGCGCCGCCGAAGTCGGCCGAGGCCGCGAACACGGCCGTCGGCACCATCTCCGCGCGCAGGTACGAGAACATCGGCCGGATCGCGAAGTCCAGTGCCAGGGAGTGGCGGGCCGTCCCGGCGGTCGCGCCGAGCAGCACGGGCTTGCCGCGCCAGAGGTCCTTGTCGAGCGCGTCGATGAGCAGCTTGAACAGGCTCGACGGGCCGACGTTGAAGATCGGGGTCACCGCGATCACCGCGTCGGCCTCCTTGATCGCCTGGACCACGGGGCGCAGGCGCTCGCCGGGGAAGTGCGAGAGCAGGGCATCGGTGAGGTCATGGGCGTGCTCGCGCAGCTCGATCGTGGAGGCCTCGACCTCGGTCCCCGAGGCCTCGAGGGCGGTGCGCGCGGCGGCGGTGAGCTGGTCGGCGAGCATGCGGGTCGAGCTCGGGGTCGACAGGCCCGCGGTGAGGGTCAGGACGCGGTAGGCGCGGGGCACGGTGGCCTCCTTCGGTGAGGTGGCGGAGCGACGGACGACGGGTGGACGGACGACGGGATGCGACGGCCGGTCCGCGTCAGCCGCGGTCCTCGGCGCGCAGACCGGTCCAGTTGTCGCCCGTCTCGAAACGGTACGACGCATCGAAGGCGCCGTTCTCGGCGTCTCGCGCCGCGACCATCGCGGCGTGCGTCGGCCCCTCGGGGACGTCGGCCGGGCGACGCGCCTCGAGCTCGCGGCGCAGGACGGGGACGACCTCGGTGCCCAGCAGCTCGATCTGCTCGAGGACGGTCTGGCGGGGGAGGCCCGCGTGGTCCATGAGGAACAGCTGGCGCTGGTAGTCGCCGACGGCGTCGGCCATGCCCAGGTAGCGCTCGACGACCTGCTCGGGCGAGCCGACGGTCAGCGGCGTCTGCTTCGTGAAGTCCTCCATCGTGGGGCCGCCGCCGTAGACCGGCGCATTGTCGAAGTAGGGGCGGAACTCCGCGATCGCGTCCTGGGAGTTCTTGCGCATGAAGGCCTGGCCGCCGAGCCCGACGATCGCCTGCGAGGCCTTGCCGTGGCCGTAGTGCTCATAGCGCTCGCGGTACAGCTGCACCATCTGCTTGGTGTGGCTCATGGGCCAGAAGATGTTGTTGTGCAGGAACCCATCGCCGTAGTAGGCGGCCTGCTCGGCGATCTGCGGGGAGCGGATCGAGCCGTGCCACACGAAGGGCGCCACGCCGTCGAGCGGGCGAGGGGTCGAGGTGAACTGCTGCAGCGGGGTGCGGAACTCGCCCTGCCAGTCCACGACGTCCTCGCGCCACAGGCGGTGCAGCAGGTCGTAGTTCTCGATCGCGAGCTCGAGGCCCTTGCGGATGTCCTTGCCGAACCACGGGTAGACGGGGCCCGTGTTGCCGCGCCCCATCACCAGGTCCACGCGGCCGTTCGTGAGGTGCTGGAGCATCGCGTAGTCCTCGGCGATCTTCACCGGGTCGTTCGTGGTGATCAGCGTGGTCGCGGTCGAGAGGATGAGGTCCTTCGTCTGCGCGCCGATGTACGCGAGGGTCGTGGTGGGGGAGGAGGTGACGAAGGGCGGGTTGTGGTGCTCGCCGATCGCGAAGACGTCCAGGCCCACCTGCTCGGCGAGCTTCGCCTCCTCGACCATGAGCTCGAGGCGCTCGTGCTCGGTGGGCACGCGCCCCGTGGTGGGGTCGGGCGTGATGTCCGCGATGGTGAAGATTCCGAACTGCATGACGGCCTCCTGGGCTCAGCGTCTGAAGATGGTTCAACATTAAACTACTTTGAAGGCGGCGGCAAGGGCGGTGGATGGTCGGACACAGCGGGGGCTCTGACCTGCGGGTTCAGGTGTACCCGGGACGCGTGCTTCGGGCCGTGGGCGTGGAGGCGGTGGGTGCGCGTGCGCTTCGATGTCTCTCCATGAGGTCTCGACCCCATATGGCCGTTGAGGTCTCACGGGGCGACATCGAAGAGTGCGCCGACGGCGGTCGGCGGCACGTGGCGGCTCCCGGCCGACGTCTGCTGCGGCGCGCGGCCGACCGGCTCAGCTCACGTCGGAGGTCTCGGCCGTCCAGGAGTTGCAGGCGCCGAGGTCGCCCTCGCTCTCCAGGCCCGCGCGGATCCAGGCGTCCTGCGAGTCCTCGGAGATCGTGGGGTCGGTGTTGTCCTTGCGCGCCGGGGCGTCGAGCACGGACTTCTGCAGGGCGGCCGACGGCCGGGCCCCGTCGGGGAGCTGCATCACGGTCGCCGCCGCCATGCACTGGTTCTGCAGGACATAGCGGCGGTGCGCCTCGTCCTGCGCCTTCTCGTCGTCGCCGACCTCGTCGTCCAGGTGCTGGTAGTAGAGGCCGATGCTGGACTGCCACATGACAGTCGTCTGCTGCACGAGGGCGAGGCCCCACAGCAGGTGGGCCGGGTAGTCCTCGGCGGGGTCCTCGGAATCGGAGGCGTCGTAGTCGGCGGGCCAGTAGATGGTGTTGTCGAGGTTGCACACGCGCGGGTAGTCGCGCTCGAAGGTGTCCTTCTCGCAGCTGGACTTCGGCACGTCGGGCCAGCTGTAGACCACGATGCTCGGCGTCGCCCACGGCATCGAGCGGTCCGAGCTCGCGGTGGACCACACCTGCGTCAGGCACGACTCGCCGGCGTTGAGGAAGGCCTCGAGCTCCTCGTCGCTGTGCTTCGCCGCGAGCTTCGGGAGGTCGCACTGGTCCGCGGTCGGCAGGGTGCCGCGCGTGAGCGGGTTCGTCTGCAGGACCTCGCGCGTCTCCTGCTCGCTCAGCGTGAGCTTCTCGTAGGGGTCGGCCGGAGTGAACGGTGGAGGCGTCTCCGGCGGCTTGGAGGAGGAGTCGGAGGAGGACGTCGCCGAGGGGTCCGCCGACGCCTCGTCATCCCCGCGCTGGCTGAGGATCACGGCGAGCGCTCCGCCGCCGATTGCGATGAGAAGCAGCACGAGGCACCCGCAGACCCCCACGATCCAGGGGCCGACAGGGCGTCGGGGCGAAGCGGGCTGGCCGGGCTGGCCCTGCTGTCCAGGCTGCCCGGGCTGGTGCGGAAGCCCGGACGGCGACGGCTGTCCGTGCGGCGATCCAGGTCCCTGCGTCATGGCTCCCCCTCGTGGCGCGTGCGGCACTCCAGCCCAGAGCGTACCCAGGCACCTCGTCAGCACAGAGCGTACTCACCAGGGCGGGCCGCGCACGCGCGCGCACCCGCTCTGGCAGGATTGCTGGCCATGACGCATCGGAGCATCACTGCACTGCTGGACGCCCGCCGCCTCGCGGGACTGGAGACGACGCCGGGCGGGAGGATCGTCGCCAAGGTCTCGGCCCCGGACGCGAAGGGCACCTCCTACCGCAGCTCGCTCGTGGAGCTCCTCGAGGACACCCTGCTTCCCCTGACCCGGGGGAACGCGTCCGTGGGCTCCGTGGCCCTCGCCGAGGACGGCGCCACACTCTTCACCGCCCAGCGCCTGGGGGAGGACGGCGAGGAGGCCGACGACGCCCAGCTCTGGGCCCTGCCCCCTCGCGGAGAGGCCCGGGAGGTCGCCTCCCGTCCCGGCGGCTTCGGGGGACTGCACCTCGCCGACGGCGTGCTCGTCGCCGAGATCGACGTCCACTCCCAGGCGTCCGACGAGGCAGAGCATGCCCGCCTCTCCCGCGAGCGCACGAAGGCAGGGGTCAGCGCCGCCCTCCACGACGGCTTCCCGACCCGCCACTGGGACCACGACCTGGGCCCCGCCCGCAGCGTGCTCGCCGTCGCGGCCCTCCCCGAGGACCTCTTCACCGCCACGGCGACCGCCCAGGCTGGTCAGGGGGCGTCATCCGACCAGCACCCGTCGGCCGTTGACGACGACGGCCCGCGCCGCCAGGTCCTCCACTTCCGGCACCTGGAGATGCCGCCCGGGCGGCTGAGCGCGTGGAGCGCGGACCGGCAGGGCCACCGCGCGCTCGCGGCGATGACCGACTCGCTCGACGACCGCCTGGGCGTCGGCCGCCTCTACCTGCTCGACCTCACGGGGACGCAGGCCCCGCAGCTGCTGCGCGACGCCACGAACGAGATCGAGTTCTGGCCCGGCGAGTTCAGCCCCGACGGGACGCGCGTGCTGATCTCGCGCGAGCGCACCTGGACGCAGACCGCCTCCGCGTGCTCGCGCACCGAGGTGCTCGACCTCGCCACCGGGGAGAGCCGCGAGATCTGGCCCGATCTGGACCGGGACCCCCATCTCACCTGGGTCGACGGGGACACCCTCGTGGGCGCGGGCGATGATGAGGGCCGCGGATCCGTGTGGATCGGCGGCCTCGGCGACGCCGCCGGGCGCCGGCTCGCCGGCGGACCGGACCAGGAGCTCTCCTTCGCGCAGCTCGCCGTCGCGGGCGGTGCGGCCGTCGCCTCGGCCTCCGGGATCGCCGTCGCCCCGCACCCCGTGCGCATCGACCTGGCGAGCGGGGAGATCACGGACCTGCCGCACCCCGCCGACGCCCTCGAGCAGCCCGGCGCCCTCACCGAGGTCTCGGCCACCGCCCAGGACGGCACGGCGCTGCGCGCCTGGCTGCGTCTGCCCGCGGGCGAGGGTCCGCACCCGCTGGTCGTCTGCGCGCACGGCGGACCCTGGGGATCCTGGAACGCCTGGACCTATCGCTGGAACCCCGGTCCCTTCGTCGACGCGGGCTATGCCGTGCTGCTGCCGGACCCGGCGATCTCCACCGGCTACGGACAGGAGATGATCGACCGCGGCCAGCACGAGCTCGGCGGCGCCCCGTTCACCGACATCATGGCGCTCGCGGACGCGACGATCGCCCGCGCGGACATCGACGCCGAGCGCACCGCCTTCGCGGGCGGCTCCTACGGCGGGTACATGGCGAACTGGGTGGCCGGGCACACCGGTGACCGCTTCCGCTGCGTCGTCACCCACGCTTCGCTGTGGGACACGGCATCGATGGGCCGCACCACCGACAACGCCGGCTGGGAGCGGCCGATGCGCGAGCAGAACCGCCGCTTCAACCCCAAGGACTCGGTCGCCGAGATCCAGGTGCCGATGCTCGTGATCCACGGCGACAAGGACTACCGCGTGCCGATCGCGCAGGGCCACGCGCTCTGGTACGACCTGCACGAGTTCTCCGCCACGCCGCGCGACGAGCACGGCCGCACCCGCCACCGGTTCCTCTACTTCCCCGACGAGGGGCACTGGATCACCGGTCGCGGCAATGCACAGGTCTGGTACGAGACGTTCCTCGGGTTCCTCGACGAGCACGTGCGCGACATCGCCTGGGACCGCCCCGCGACGCTGGGCTGAACGGCTGAACGGCTGAACGGTCCGGCCCGGTCGCAGAACCCCCGGAACAGAAAGCGCCCCGGCCCGTCCCCACGGGCCGGGGCCATCCCTTTCCCCGGTGCTGCGGGTCAGGCGGGAGCCTCTCCTCAGTGGCTCGCCGCTCCGTCAGCACCTGGGATATACCTAACCGGTCCCAGCCTGGCAGGCGCTGAACGCGAGCTGTCGGTTCCCTATGCGAGCGGCCGGGCGGTGGCGGACGCGACCTTTGTACACTCGTACGCATCCATGGCAGTGCGCATCGCAGCGCTGCCGCCGCGGAGAGGCGAGAACCCATGAGCACCCACCACGACCTGCTGGCCTCCTGCTGGACCTGGGCGGGGGACGTCGGCCCCCGTGACGAGGATCAGCGCAGCCCCGTGCCTCTCCCGGAGCGGATCGAGGCCCTCGCCGCCTCGGGCTGGCGAGGCGCGGGGATCCAGCATGCCGATCTCGTGGAGCTGCGCGACACGATCGGCCTTCCCCGACTGCGCGCACAGCTCGAGGACGCCGGCATCGAGCGCATCGAGCTCGAGTTCCTCAGCGACTGGTGGGAACAGGGCGCGGCTCGCGCGGCCTCGGACCGCCAGCTCGACGACTTCCTCGAGGCCGCGGCGCAGCTCGGAGCCCCCGCCCTGAAGATCGGCGCATGCCACCTCGGCGCCGATCGCTCCGAGGCGCCGGACCCCGCGGCCTTCGCCGCGGATCTGCACCGGGTCGCCGAGCGCGCCGACGCCTTCGGCGTCACCCTGGCGCTCGAGGCGATGGCGGACACCAACTTGCCGATGTTCGGCGACGCGGTCGACCTCGTCCGTGCCGTGGACCATCCGCGTGCCGGGCTCGCCGTGGACATCTTCCAGCTCGCGAGATCCGGCGACGACGACTTCACGCTCCTGCCCGCGCTCCTGGAGGGCGTCCCGGTCGCCATGGTCGAGCTCGGTGACGCGCCGGTGGGTGCCGACGGCGTCGCTCCGCGCTGCCTCCCGGGCCGCGGGGATCTCGACATGGCGGGCTTCGTGGTGGCGATGACCGACGCGGGCTGGACGGGCTTCTGGGGCGTCGAGATCATCGCCGACGAGCTGCGGGCGCTGCCCGTCGCGCAGGGGCTCGCCGAGGTCCGCGCGGGGGTCGACGTCGCTCTCGCGCGCGCCCAGCAGATCCTCGACGCGCGCCCCTGATCCTCCGTCGCCCCGCGGCGGTCCGCGCCCCGTCGGCCGCCGCGATGGTGATCAGCCCCGGGGCGGCGGCACGACCTCGAGAGCACCCGAATCGGCACGGCCGAGGAGTCGGGAGACGGGGCAGCGCGCGTGCGCGGCCTCCGCGAGACGGCGGGCCTCGTCCTCGCCCACGTCCTCGATGCTCACCAGGGCGCGCGGCGCGAAGCGGTAGCCGCCCGAGGGGTCGAAGTGCAGGCTGACCTCGACGTGCACATGGGTGACGGCGTCGATCCCCTGCTCGCGCAGCACCGCCTTGAGGGTCTCGCCCAGGCACGTGCTCCACGCCATCGCGAGGAACTGCTCGGGATTCGAGCCGGTGGCGTCGGCCGACGGACCGCCCGTGGGCAGCGTGGGTCCGTTCTCGACGCGGACCTCGCCCGCCGTGCCGCCGACGTTCTCCACGTGCGCGGTGTAGAGAGCGCGGGTGTACTTCTCGGGGAGGGCGTCGGGGGCCGTGGACGCGGATGCTCCCGCGGTGGTGGCCGTCTCGGTCGGGGAGTGTCCGGATGCTTCCGCCATGGCCCCAGGGTAGACGCGGCCGAAGGAGTCGCGGCCGGGGAGGCCTCGGCCGGGGGAGCCGGGGCCATGGCGGGATCCGCCCGCCGGTGCGGCGGAGGGCGCGCTGCTCACGTGTACCAGGTGGGCTCCGGGATGCGGCCGGCGAGCGCGTACTCGCCCACCTCGCGCTTCTTGTAGGGCAGCGGGTCGTGCAGCGAGTGGGTGCGGAGGTTCCGCCAGTAGATGTCCAGGCCCACGGAGTTCGAGGAGGCGCGCGCCCCGGTGAGCTCGAAGATCTTGGAGGTCACCTCGAGGCCGTCCTCGGCGATGCGCAGCTTGGAGGCGGCGACCTGCACGGCGATCTCGCCGCGCCGCTGCTCGGTGAGCTCCTCCCGCGGGGCGTGGAGGACCTCGCTGATCGTGGCGCCGGTGCGGTCGATGAGGGCCTCGTCGGCCCAGAGCTTCGAGGCCAGCTGGCCGTAGCCCTCGAGGATGTACCACTCCTCGTCGGCCGACGCCTTGTCGTCCCCTCCGAAGGGCCACGCACGGGTCTTCTCCCGCGTGTAGGCCGCGGCGCGCTCGAGGGCGCCCTGGGCGATCCCCAGGTAGAAGTTCGTGAACACCAGCTGGATCGCGGGCACGTTGAGGGTGGCGTACACCAGACCGTGGAACTGCTTGTCGACGTAGCCGAGCGCGTCGGCCCACGGGACGCGCACGTCCGTGATCCGCACGGAGCCGGACTCCGTGAGGCGCTGCCCCAGGTTGTCCCAGTCGCCGGCGAAGTCGATGCCCTCCTGGCGTGTGGGCACGGCGGTGAAGACGTGGTCCCCGGTGCCCTCCAGGACTCCCTCGAGGATCGTCACGTCGGAGACGACGCCGCCGGTGGAGAAGGACTTGCGGCCGGTGAAGACCAGCTCCTCGCCCTCGTCGGTGACCGTGAGGTCGTCATCGCGGGGGTTGACGGCCCCGCCGATCAGCCAGTTCCCCTCGGTCGCGGACCGCGCGAAGGCCGCGCGCTGCTCATCGGTCCCCACGAGCTCCGCGGTCCAGAACCACAGGAAGTGGTAGGCGAGCAGCTGGCCGATGGAGCCGTCGCCGCGCGCGACGATGCGGACCGCCGTGTACGCGGTCTCCCAGGTCTGGCCTCCGCCGCCGAACTCGCGCGGGCCCAGCAGCGTCAGCAGGCCGGCGGACTTCAGCAGCTCGACCTCCCGGAAGGGACTCCGGTTCGCGCGGTCGCGCGCGACGGCATCGGCTGCCAGGAGGTCGGAGACCTCCTGGGCCCGCTCCAGCCAGCCCTCGGTGGTGGTCGGGTGCGCTGTCCAGGTGGGGGCAGGGGAGTCCGGGTCGGCGGGCGGGGACGGGTGCGTGCCTGCGGGCGATGCTGCCGCGGGTGCTTCGGTCGTGGTCATGGGCCAGCTCCTTCGTCGTGGTGCGGGTGCGGGTGGTGCTTCCCCACGCACGCTACATAGGACAGCTAAGGCGTGAGCCTGTCAGGACTTATGGGTTCGCGCGGGTTCCCACCGCGTCGCATGCGTTCTCGCGCGAGGTCGGGCGCGCTCGCGCGCCGGAATGGCGCGGGCCGGCGTCGTCGACGGCCCCGTCGGTGCCGTCCACGCGCTCGTCACCCCCTCGACATCGGGGGTTCGCCGAGCGTGCGGTCGACGCCGGGTGCTCGATAACCTGGTCGAAGACCGCTGATGGACGTGCGCCGCCTGCCCGCAGGAGCGCACTCGGAGAAGGGACGGGCCGATGAGTACGCAGGAGACCTCGGCGGTCCGACCGGAAGGCGCGCCAGAAGATCGTGCGCCGCAGGATTGCCCGCCCTCCCTCCGGCGTCTGATCGGCGAGATCCGCGAGGCGGTCGCGCCCAGCGGCGACGCCGCCGAGACGTCACGGCGCGTGACCCGCACCCTGGAGCGGCACCTCGCCGTGCCGGACCTGCTGCCGGCGGAGGCCCGCGTCGCGGACCCCGAGCGCTACCGGCAGAACATCGTCCACGTCGAGCCCGACGGCAGCTTCTCGATCGTCGCGCTGGTATGGCTCCCCGGGCAGCAGACGCCCGTGCACGACCACATCTCCTGGTGCGTGGTCGGCGTCTACGAGGGCGAGGAGGCCGAGATCCGGTACCGGGTCGAGGACGCCGCTGGGGACGAGGTGCACCTCGCCGACGGCCAGATGCCGGACCCGGAGGACGGCCTGCGCCTCGTGCGCATCGCGGAGGTGACCAACCCGAACGGCAGCGCCGACGGCTTCGCCCCGCCCGGGGACCTCCATCGGGTCTGGAACGCGGGGGAGGGCACCGCGATCTCCATCCATGTCTACGGCGCTGACATCCGGGAGCTCGGCTCGAGCATCCGGCGGACCTACGACCTGCCGGAGCGCTGAGGCGCACCGACGCCCATCGATCTGACGGATCGGGCCCGAATGACGTTCCCGCGGGAACGTCCGGTCGGGTCGCGTGGAGCGCCGCCGCACCGAGGAGGTCAGCCGGGCTGGTCCAGCGCGCGTCGCGCCGCGGCGCGCACGCGGGGATGCTCGTCCCGCAGGAGCCGATCGAGCGCCGCCTCGGCGCCGCAGCGCGAGGTCGCCCTGGCGGCGAGCACCTTCGCGGCCATCTCCCGCGCCCGCCAGTGCGTGTCGGCGGTCGCCGCGACCACGGCCGGCTCTGCGGAAGCGGACCAGGCGTAGAGGAGGGCGCGCAGGGCCCAGGTGCGCACCCAGTACCCGCGGGGGCCGTCGGATGCGCCGGCGAGGACGGGGCCGGCGGAGTTCCCGCCGAGCACCTCGATCAGCTCCGCGTCGATCTCGCCGTCCCCGAGGATCGACAGGCATCGGCCGACGAAGGCCTCCTCGCCCTCGCGTGAGACCGCGGCGGCGATGCGCCGGCGGGGCGTGGACTCCTGTGCCATGGGGCTCATCGTGCCACCGGCGGATGCAGAACGCCCCTGATCCGCGATGTGGCGGATCAGGGGCGTTCCCTGTGGCGGAGGATGGGGGATTTGAACCCCCGAGGGCTTTCACCCAACACGCGTTCCAGGCGTGCGCACTAGGCCGCTATGCGAATCCTCCATTGCTCGTAGAGCAGGAGACACACTACCGGAGGACCCCGGGTGGTGCGAGCCGGCCCCGGCCCGGCCGGGTGCATGTCACACCCGGCCGGACCGAGGGGACCGTGCCGCGGGGGCCGCCGGCGTCGGAGTCAGTCCTCCGGCTCCTCCGGATGACGCACGATGTTCACGATCGCGGCGGCGAGGCCGCCCCAGACGGTGACGATCGCGACGCACAGCATGACGATGGCCGATGCCGACATCAGTTCCCTCCTTCCTGCGCGGCGCGATGGGTGTTGCCGGACCCCGTCGGCCCGTCGGACCTCGTCGGTGCGTCGGAGCCGGCCGGGCCCGAGGGCCCGCTGCGGCCGGTCGCGATCGCACTCGCGGCGAGCTCCTGGGCCCCGTCCGCTCCGCCGGTGCCGCGGGCGGACCCGGCTCCGGAGACCTGCGGCGGGCGCAGCTCCTGCGGGGTGCCGGGCAGTGCGCCGTCATCGATCACGACGCGGGTGCCGGGCGCGGCGAGCACGCTGTCGGTGACCACGGGCGGGGCGATCGGGTCGCCGTCGGAGTCCGGGCGGTCCTTGTTGGAGTTCGCCGGCCAGGGCGCGAGCGAGAGCACGATCGCGATCACCACGAGGGCGACCGCCATGCCCCAGCCGAACACGTTCACGAACCAGCCCGGGTACTCCGAGTAGGGCTTGTCGGCCGTCAGCAGCTGCACCGCCGAGAGCACCATCGTCACGCCCAGGACCAGCGGCGCGATCACCTTCACGCAGGTCTCCCAGCCGATGCCGAGGCGGAAGGTGCCCTTGAAGTTCAGGTGGTCGCGCAGCGTGGGCAGGCCGCGCACGATGTAGCCGAGAGCGATCGTCGAGACCAGCGCGGCGCCGACGATCCCGTAGGAGTTCACGAAGTTGTCGAGCGTGTCCAGCAGCGCGAGGCCCATCGTGGTCGGGAACAGCAGCGTCGAGCCGATCGCCATCGGCAGCAGCACCACCAGCGTGCCCGGCACGCGCGAGAGCCCGAACTTGTCCTGCACCGCGGAGACGATCACCTCGATGATCGAGACCAGCGAGGTGAAGCCCGCGAGCACCAGCGACCCGAAGAACAGCACGCCGATCAGGGCGCCGCCGGGGGCCTGGGAGATGATCGTCGGGAAGGCGATGAACGCGAGCCCGATGCCGTCGGTGACGACGTCCTGGACCTGCACTCCCTGCGCCTGCGCCATGAAGCCCAGCGCTGAGAACACGCCGATGCCGGCGAGGATCTCGAAGCTCGAGTTCGCGAAGCCCACCACGAGACCCGATCCGGTCAGGTCAGTCTTCTTCTTGAGGTACGAGGAGTAGGTGAGCATGATGCCGAACGCCACGGACAGCGAGAAGAAGATCTGCCCGTAGGCGGCGATCCACACGGCCGGATCGGCCAGCGCCGCCCAGTTCGGCTGGAACAGCGCGTTCAGGCCCGTCATCGCACCCGGCAGGAACAGGGCGCGCACCACGAGGATCACGAACATGACCACGAGCAGCGGGATGAAGATCATCGAGGTCTTCGCGATCCCGCTCTCCACGCCCAGGGCGAGGGTGATGATCACGGCGACCCACACCAGCAGGATCGTCACCAGCACCGGGCCCACGTAGTCGAAGGAGATGCCCGCGTCGGCCCCCATGAGCGAATGGGTGAACTGGCCGAAGAAGTAGCCCTCCGCGTCATCGCCCCATTTCTGGCCGACCGAGAACACCATGTAGTTCAGGGACCAGGCGATGATCAGCGCGTAGTAGGCGCCGATGATCACGCAGATCAGCACCTGCCACCAGCCGATGAACTCGGTCCAGCGCTTGAGGCGGCGCCACGCCAGCGGCGCCGAGCCGCGCCAGCGGTGGCCGATCGCGTAGTCGACGAACAGTAGCGGGATGCCGGCGGTGAGCAGGGCGATCAGGTAGGGGATCATGAACGCCCCGCCGCCGCCCTCGTAGGCGGCGGCCGGGAAGCGCCAGATGTTGCCGAGGCCGACGGCGCTGCCGATCGCCGCGAAGATGAAGGCCGAGCGGCCGCTGAACGCGCCGCGGTTCGCGCGCTCGCGCTGCGGCGCGTCGCCGCCCGCGGCGGTGGCTGGGGAGGAGGACATGGGATGCCTTCCGCATGGAGGAGTAGAGGACGACGGTGCGCGGGGCTGGTGCGCCCCGGGGCGCGCGACGGGCTCCGGAGCCGGGCGGGCAGGAGCGGATCCGCGGCGCACGTTGAGCGTGCACCTTAAGGGATATGCGGCGTTCCGGGCACGCGAGGACCACTGGTCGGGCCGAGGAGGGCAGGGCCGGCCCGACCGGACCGTGGGGCGCGAGCGGGGCGCCGCGGGACGGAGAGGTTCCATTAGGGTCTGACCATGACCGATGCCGACCTGCAGTCCCACGGCCACAGCGACGCGACCGGCGCGCCCGTCCCCGACGCCGCGGGCCTGCCCACCGAGAGTCCGGTCCCCGCGTCGGGCGCCTATCTCGAGGAGCTCGACGCGGCGCGTGAGCAGGCGATGCGCACCACGTCCCACCCCGGCTCCGCGTTCGCGGGCGCGGGGGAGGAGCTGCACGCCCGCCTCGAGGAGGCCGTCGTGGCCGACGCCGACGCCATGGTCGAGCTGCTCGTGGACCTCGCCGCGCACCCCGAGACCGCCTTCGAGGAGCACCGCTCGGCCGCCGCGATCGCCGCCGTGCTCGAGGACCGTGCCCTGGACCCCGAGGTCGGCGTGCACGGGCTCGAGACCGCGATCCGCGCGGAGATCAGCGGCGCCTCCATCCCGGAGTCGCCCACGATCGCGATCTGCGCCGAGTACGACGCCCTGCCGGGCGTGGGACACGGCTGCGGCCACAACGTGATCGCCGCGATGGGCGTGGGCGCCTTCCTCGCCCTCGCACGACTCGCGGCCACGGACCCCGCGGCCGTGCCCGGACGGGTCGTGCTGCTGGGCACCCCCGCCGAGGAGGGCCACACGGGCAAGGAGTACATGGCCCGCGAGGGCGCCTTCGACGGCCTCGACGCCGCCGTCATGGCCCACCCGTACCCCGGCTACGACCTCGCTGACCAGGCATGGCTGGGCCGGCGCACCCTCACCGTCGTCTTCCACGGCCACACGGCCCACGCCTCCGCGCAGCCGTTCATGGGGCGCAACGCCCTGGACGCCGCGAACCTCATGTACCAGGGGATCGGGCTGATGCGTCAGCAGACCCCGCCGTCGGACCGGATCCACGCGGTGATCCGCGAGGGCGGGGAGCGGGCCAGCGTCATCCCCGACACCGCCCGCCTGGACCTCTACGTGCGCTCCCTCGCCCCTTCCACGCTGCGGGACCTCTCGCGCCGTGTGGAGGACGCGGCCCGCGGTGCCGCTCTGATGACCGGCTGCGGCGTCGAGATCCGCTGGGACGAGCACCCGCCCTCGCTCCCGGTGCGCACGAACGAGGCGCTCACCGGGCGCTGGGTCGAGGCGCAGCGCCGACGCGGTCGGGACCCGCTGCCGCGCGGCGTGGTCTCCGAGACCCTCGCCGCCTCCACCGACTTCGGCAACGTGAGCTTCCGCGTGCCCGGCATGCACCCGGTCATCCACGTCGCCGGCGCCGACACCGCCCTGCACACGCGCGAGTTCGCCGAGGCTGCCACCGGGGACCTCGCCCGCGCCTCCGCGGCCGACGGCGCCTTCGGCCTCGCCGCGACCGTGCTCGACATGCTCCACGACGCCGAGCTCGCCGCCGCCGTGCGCGAGGAGTTCGAGGCCGCCGGCGGCGCGATCGACGTGCCCCACTACTTCGACTGACCGCGTACCCGGTCGAACGGCCCCCCGTCGATCGACCGATCCCGCCGGAAGCCACCGTCGGCCGACGCCCGTCGACCGACCCGTCCCGCCCCGAGGAGAGACGATGAGCAGCCCTTCCCCGCGCCCCGTCGGCCCTGCCCCCGATGGGCCCGCCCCTGACGGCTCCGCCGCGCGCCTGACCCGCACCGATCGTCTGCTGAACGTCGTCGAGCGGCTGGGCAACAGGCTGCCCGAGCCGTTCATGCTGTTCCTGATCCTCTTCGCGATCACCGGGATCGTCTCCACCGCGATGGCGCTGGCCGGGGTGAAGGTGAGCGTGCCCGGCTCCGACGAGGTCACCGTCATCAAGGGACTGTTCACCGGGGAGGGGATGGCCTGGCTGACCACGAGCCTGGGCGAGAACTATCTGGGGTTCCCGCCGCTGGTCACCGTGATGCCGATCCTGCTGGGCATCGGCATCGCCCAGCACTCCGGGCTGCTCGCCGCCGGGATCCGCGCGATGTTCGGCTCCTCCCCGGCCTGGCTCCTGCCCTACGTGGTGGGCATCGTGGGCGTGGTCGCCTCGATCATGTCCGACTCGGCCTTCGTGGTGGTCCCGCCGCTGGCCGCGCTCGTGTTCAAGGCCGCGGGCCGCCACCCCGTCGCGGGCCTGCTGGGCGGCTTCGCGGCGGCCGGCGCCGGCTACTCCACGAACCTCGTTCCCACGAGCCTGGACGCCCTGTTCGCGGGCATCACGAACTCCGTGATCGAGACCGTCTCCGGGCTCGGCGCGACCACCGTGAACCCGGTGTCGAACTGGTGGTTCAACATCGCCGCCTCGATCGTGCTCGCCCTCATCGCGGGCTTCATCATCGACCGCGTCATCGAGCCGCGCCTGGTGCGCCAGGCCATCCCGCGCGACGAGACCGTCGAGGACGACGACGCCGACGGCTCCGCCCCGGAGACCTCGGGCGAGTCCTCCGAGCAGATGCGCGCCTCGCTCACCCGGCCCGAGCGGCGGGGCCTGCTGCTCACGGTCCTCGCGGGCCTCGTGCTCACCGCGGTCGTGCTGCTCGCCGCGCTCGTGCCCGGCTCCCCGTGGCGCAACGAGGACGGCGGCTTCCTGCCGACGTCCCCGCTGCTGGACTCGATCGTCTTCCTGGTGTTCCTCTACTTCGTGGTCCTGGGCAGCGTGTACGGGATCGCGACCGGCACCCTGCGCTCCACGCGCGACGCCGTGCGGATGATGACCGAGGCGCTCAAGGAGATGCTCCCGTTCATCGTCCTCGCCTTCATCCTGGGCAACTTCATCGCCCTGTTCAACTGGTCCGGCATCGGCTCCTGGATCGCCGTGACCGGCGCCGAGGGCCTCGAGCACATCGGACTCACCGGCTTCGGCGCCGTCGTCGGCTTCATCCTGCTGGCGAGCGTGCTGAACCTGTTCATCATCTCCGGCTCGGGCATGTGGACAATCATGGCCGCCGTGTTCGTGCCGATGTTCGCCCTGCTCGGCTACGAGCCCGCGTTCACGCAGGCCGCCTTCCGGGTGGGCGACTCCGCGACCCAGGTGATCACCCCCATGAACCCGTACATGGTCGTGCTGCTGGGCATGCTGAGGAAGTACGAGCCGGCCGCCGGACTGGGCAGCCTGTTCGCCCGCATGCTCCCGTTCGTGGTCCCCTTCTGGATCGCCTGGACGCTGATCCTCGCCGTGTTCTTCGCCTTCGACCTGCCGCTGGGCCCGGGCAACGGCATCCACCTGGGACAGTGAGCCGATGAGCGCGAGGGAGCCGATCGACGAGGGGTCGACGGGAGCCGGGTCGCCGGGGGACGAGCCGGTGGAGGACGGGCGCGCGCCGCGGCCCGCGCTCGTGCCGCCCGTCCTGCTGGGCCTCGCGGTGCTGCTGGTCCTGCAGATGATCGGCCTCGCGCTCGCCGCTCTCCTGCACCTGCCGATCCCCGGAGTGGTGCTCGGGCTCGTGCTGCTGGTGATCCTGGGGCTCGTGCCGCGCACCCGCGGGATCCTGCGCGTCGCCGAGCCCGCGGGCACCCCGCTGCTCGCGCACCTGCAGCTCCTGTTCGTCCCGCCGGGCGTCGGCGTGGTCGTCGAGATGGGAGCACTCGCCCGCAACGCCCTGCCGATCGCCCTCGCCGTCGGCGGATCCTTCCTGCTCGCCCTGCTCGTCGTCGGCCGCGTCCTGCAGGCGCTGCTGCACCGGCAGGACCGTCGGCGCGGTGACGACGGCCACCGGCGGCTCGAGGGGAGCGGCGCATGAGCGACGCCGTCCGGACCGTCGTCCACCTGCCGATCTTCGGTCTCGTGCTCACCCTCGCCGTCTACCTCGGCGCCCTCTGGCTGCACCGACGGACGGGCCGGCCCGCGCTGCTCACGCCGGTCTTCGTCACCGTGGTGGTGGTCGCCGCGGTGCTCGAGCTCGTCGGCCTGCCGTACGCGGAGTACCTCGAGCAGGTCACGGTGCTCACGCTGCTGCTGGGGCCCGCGACCGTGGCGCTCGCCCTGCCGCTGCTGGCGAACGGGCGGGCCCTGGCCCGCTCGGCCGGCTCTGTGCTGCTCGCGCTGATCACGGGCGCCGTGGTGAGCCTCGGGGTCACCGTGGGAGTGCTCCGCGCCTTCGGCACCGACCCGCAGATCCTGCGCTCCGTGCTGCCGCGCTCGGTGACCAGTCCCGTCGCCCTCACCCTCGCCGAGTCGCTGCAGGCCTCCGCCCCGCTGGCCGTGGTGCTCACGATCCTCTCCGGGATCCTCGGCGCCGTGTTCGCGCCGGTGCTGCTGAGCCTCGCCCGCGTGCAGGACCCGCGGGCGCGCGGCTTCGCCATCGGCCTCACGTCCCACGGGATCGGCACCTCCCGTGCGCTCGACGAGTCCCCCGTCACCGGCGGCTGGTCGAGCGCCGCCATGGTGCTGAACGCCTTGGCGATGACGCTCGTCCTGCCCCTGCTCGCGCCGTTCGTGTCCGGGTGAACGGTCGCACGCCGATCCCTGGCGCATACCTATGGTTGCCGATGGGTAATATCCAGAGGCCCAGACCGCCGGACGAGGACGTGACATGAGGATCTCCGAGCTTGCCGACACCACCGGCGTGCCCGTGGCGACCATCAAGTTCTACCTGCGGGAGAAGCTGCTGCCTCCCGGCAGGCTCACCTCCCGCACCAGCGCCGTCTACGACGAGGGCCACGTCGACCGCGTGCGCCTGATCCGCGCGCTCACCGACGCCGGCGGACTGAACATCGCGGCCGTGCGCCGCATCGTCGACGCCCTCGACTCCCCGCACCAGGAGCAGATCGACATGCTCGGCATCGCCCAGCGCACCCTCGCGGGGGAGACCGCGGAGGACGCCGAGACGGCGACCGTCGACGAGGACGCCGCCCGCTTCGCTCCCGGGAAGATCTCGCCGCGCGTGCGGGCGCTGGCCGAGCGCCGCGGCTGGACCGTCCTGGAGCGCTCCGACCCCCTCATGACCCGTCTCGAGCAGGCCTGGGCCGCCTGCGACCAGGCGCGCGTGCCGACGGGCGACGACCACATCGACGCCTACGCGGAGGCCATGTCCCTCGTGGCCGGAGCCGACATCGCCCACATGCCCCGCAGCACCGCCGAGGCCATGCGCATGGTCGTGGTGGGCACCGTCATGAGCCGCGGCCTGCTGGACGTGCTGCGCATGATCGAGCAGCGCGAGTCCGCGATCGCGCACGCGAAGGGACGCGGGTCGGAGTAGGACCAGGGGCCCTCGGCCCGGCCGGACGGTCCCGGGCGGTCGGCGGGGCCGACGGAGCCGACGGGGCCCGCGGGGCTCAGAGCTCCAGGCGCTCCCGCACCTGCGCGTCCTCCGGGAGCATCCGGGAACGGGTGAGGAACCGCTTGCCATCGGGCGTCTCGAGGCTGAAGCCGCCGCCGCGCCCGTCGACGAGGTCGATCGTGAGGTGGGTGTGGCGCCAGTAGGCGAACTGCTCGCGGCTCATCCAGAAGTCGAGCGGGCTCGTGGTGCCGTCGGGCAGGGGCACCTCCACGTGCCCCATGCGCACGTCCGCATCGCCGGTGAGGAAGTCGCCGGCCGGATAGCACATGGGGGAGGAGCCGTCGCAGCAGCCTCCGGACTGGTGGAACATGAGCGGCCCGTTGCGGTCGATGAGCCGCTGGATCTGCGCGAGCGCCGCCTGGGTGAAGGCCACCCGGGAGAAGTCCTCGCCCTCGATCGTGGGCTCGGCCTCGAGCACGTCGTCGGCCGAGGTGGGCTCGGGCAGCGGGGGAGCGGGCGGCTGACCCGGCTGCGGTGCGGGCGCGGTGTCCGCGGCCGACGAGCCGCCGGGTGCGGGGGTCGGGTTCTCGGCGGAGGAATCCGTCATGATGCGCTCCTTCCGATGTGCGGCCCCCTGAGGAGGCCGATGCGCGGGATCCTCGACGATCCCGCGCGGTGAGTTCCGGCGTGGACAGCAGGGCCGGTGGTCGCGGTGCGCGGCAGCCGGTGACCGGCGACCGCGCCACGATCCCGCGAGAGGTGAGTTGTCGTCCTCACAAGGATGCTTTGACGACGACAACTCACCTCTCGCGAGCGATGGGGCCCCGGGTCGGGGCCTGGGCCGGGGTCCGGGGCCCGGGACGCGGGGGCGACGGGATCAGAAGAAGCCGAGCTCGTCGTCGGAGTAGGAGACCAGGAGGTTCTTGGTCTGCTGGTAGTGGTCGAGCATCATCAGGTGGTTCTCGCGGCCGATCCCGGAGGACTTGTACCCGCCGAATGCGCTGTGAGCAGGGTAGTTGTGGTAGTTGTTCACCCACACGCGGCCGGCCTGGATGGCGCGGCCGGCCCGGTAGACGGTGTTCTGGCTGCGCGTCCAGACGCCCGCGCCGAGCCCGTAGAGGGTGTCGTTGGCGATCGAGATCGCGTCGTCGTAGTCGGAGAACGACGTGAGGGCCAGCACGGGGCCGAAGATCTCCTCCTGGAAGATGCGCATCGAGTTGTCGCCCTCGAAGATCGTCGGCGTCACGTAGTAGCCGCCGGACAGGTCCCCGCCGAGGTCGGCGCGCTCGCCGCCGGTGAGGATCTTCGCGCCCTCCTGCGTGCCGATGTCGATGTAGGACAGGATCTTCTCGAGCTGGTCGTTGCTGGCCTGCGCGCCGATCTGGGTGTCCGTGTCCAGGGGGTTCCCCTGCTTCGTCGCCTTCACGCGCTCGAGACCGTCGGCCACGAACGAGTCGTAGATGCCCTTCTGCACGAGAGCGCGCGACGGGCACGTGCAGACCTCGCCCTGGTTCAGGGAGAACATCGCGAAGCCCTCGAGGGCCTTCGAGTAGTAGGCGTCCTTCTCGCTCGCGACGTCGTCGAAGAACAGGTTCGGGCTCTTGCCGCCCAGCTCGAGGGTCACGGGGATGAGGTTCTGCGAGGCGTACTGCATGATCAGGCGCCCGGTCGTGGTCTCGCCCGTGAAGGCGATCTTCGCGATCCGGCGGTTGGAGGCGAGCGGCTTGCCCGCCTCGGCGCCGAAGCCGTTGATGATGTTCAGGACGCCCTCGGGCAGCAGGTCCCCGATGAGGTCGATGAGGACCATGATCGAGGCCGGGGTCTGCTCGGCGGGCTTGAGGACGATGCAGTTGCCGGCCGCGAGGGCCGGGGCGATCTTCCACGTCGCCATGAGCAGCGGGAAGTTCCAGGGGATGATCTGGCCGACCACGCCGAGGGGCTCGTGGAAGTGGTACGCGACGGTGTCGTCGTCGATTTGGGAGAGCGTGCCCTCCTGGGCGCGGATCGCGCCCGCGAAGTAGCGGAAGTGATCCACAGCGAGCGGCAGGTCCGCGTTCAGGCACTCTCGGATGGGCTTGCCGTTGTCCCAGGTCTCGGCGACCGCGAGGGTCTCGAGGTTCTCCTCGATGCGGTCTGCGATCTTGTTGAGCACGACGGCGCGCTCGGCGACCGACGTCTTCCCCCAGGCGGGGGCGGCCTTGTGCGCCGCGTCGAGCGCGAGCTCGACGTCCTCGGCGGTCGAGCGTGCGACCTCGCAGAACACCTCGCCCGTCACCGGGGTCGGGTTCTCGAAGTACTCGCCCTTGACCGGGGGCACCCACGTGCCGCCGATGTAGTTGTCGTAGCGGGAGGCGAAGGAGACCTTCGCCCCGTCGGTCCCGGGTCGTGCATAGACGGTCATGACTCTCCTCGTCGAGATCGGTTCCATCGGTGGTCGCGCCCGGGGAGCACATCGCCCCCTCGGGACGTGACGGGCATCACCACTCTACGGCTCCGGGGGCCCTGGTGGGGAGTCGGATTCTCGCGAGACGAGAGCGGTGGGGCGCGGCCGCCGGAGGGAGCCGCGTCACGCCGTGCGGCGGCGGGTGTGCACGCGCGGCGCGGGATCGCTAGACTCGTCCGCGACCCCTCGTGCGGTGTCACCTCACTGAACTCCCCCAGGGCTTGACGGCAGCAAGGGCAGGTGGGCTCTGGCAGGTGCGCGAGGGGTCCTCTCATGCCCGGACGCCCCGTCGTCCCGTCGTCCCGTCGCCCTCGCGCCGTCGGGCCCCTCGCATGGTCCCGCCCGGCACAGGCGCCGCGCGGGCGCCGCGTAGCCTCGCCCCATGGAGATCCTGATCGTGGGCGGCGGAGTCTGCGGGCTCGCACTCGCCCACGGCCTCGCTCCCGCGCACGACGTCACGGTCCTGGAGGCCTCGCCCGGCCCGCGCGGCGGCGGCTACATGATCGACTTCTTCGGGCCCGGCGTCGCAGCCGCGGGACGACTGGGCGTGCTCGGGGAGATGCGTGCGCGCTCGCGGGTCTTCGAGGGCGTGCGCTACGTCGACGCCGCGGACCGCGAGCACGGGCGCATCGAGGTGGCGCCGCTGATCGATGCCCTGGGCAGCGACTACTTCTCGATCCTGCGGCCGCAGGTCGAGCTCGCCCTGCTCGCCGCCCTCCCCGACGCAGTCGACCTGCGCTACTCCGCTCGCGTCCGCGAGGTGCACCCGGGTGCGCGTCCGGGGGAGCGCCCGCGGGCCGTGCTCGAGAGCGGCGAGGAGCTGATCGCCGACCTCGTCGTCGGCTGCGACGGAGTGCGCTCGCGGGTGCGGGCGGCGATCTCGCCGGCGCACGCCGACGTGGTGCCGATGGGGTACCGCGCCTCGAGCTTCCTGTTCGAGGACCCACAGATCGCCGCCGAGCTCGGCGACTGGGCGATGCTCACCGATTCCCTCGAGCGCACGGCGGGGCTCTACGCGTGCGACGATCGAAGCGCCGCGCTGCTGCTGATGGAGAGAGTCGACCCCGCCGCCACCGCCCGGCCGACCCCGGACGCCGACGAGCTGCGGGCGCGGTTCTCGGGGCTCCACCCCCTCGCCGATCGCGCCCTCGAGCACGCCCCCGCCCAGTACTACGACGACCTCGTCGCCCAGTCCTCCGCCCCCGCGTGGAGCCGGGGCGGGGTGACGCTCGCCGGGGACGCCGCGCACGCGGTCTCCCTCCTCGCCGGGCAGGGGACCTCGCTCGCGATCGCCGGGGCGGAGGCGCTCGCCGTCTCCCTGCGCCACGCGGGACCGCACCGGGACGCCGGGCTCGCGGAGTACGAGCGGAGGATGCGGCCGGTGGCCGAACGCGCCCAGCGCAGCGGCCGCCGCAGCGCGGGGACCTTCATCTCCCGCAGCCCGGCCGAGCGGCTCGTCCACCGTGCAGGACGCCGACTGCTGAGCGCGGGGCCGCTGACCAGGCTGATCGCCCGACGTCTGGTCGTCTGAGGGGGCCGGGGGCGTCGCGCGCAGCGCCCCGCCGTCCGCCCGGCCGCCGAGGTCTCGATTTCGCAACATGACCCGAAACGGCCCGGAAACGGGGAGTCGTGCGTCACACTCGTGCGTGCTGCACATCCCTGCCCCCTCCTCAGGAGCCTCCTCGCATGAGTGATTTCATCTCCTGGCTGTCCGGAAACATCCAGGGCACGCCGTTCATCATCCTGTGCCTGGGTGCAGGCCTCTACTTCACCGCGAGGACCCTGCTCCTCCAGGTCGTCAACATCCCCGACATGCTCCGGCAGATCATCAGGGGCGAGAAGTCGGAGAGCGGCGTCTCCTCCTTCCAGTCGCTGATGATCTCGCTCGCCGGCCGCGTGGGCACCGGCAATATCGCGGGCGTCGCGACGGCCATCGCCTTCGGCGGGCCGGGCGCGGTGTTCTGGATGTGGGCGATGGCCTTCCTGGGGTCGGCGACCTCCTTCATCGAGTGCACGCTCGGCCAGATCTTCAAGGAGCGCGACCGCGACACCGGCGAGTACCGCGGCGGTCCCGCGTTCTACATCGAGAAGGCCTACAAGCACACCGGCGCCAAGGGCATCTCCCTGGTCTACGCGATCGTCTTCTCGCTCGTCACCGTGCTGGCCATGAGCTTCTTCCTCCCGGGGGTGCAGGCCAACGGCATCTCCGTCTCCGCCTTCGGCGCCTGGGGCCTCCCGCAGTGGATCTCGACCGTCGTGATCCTGGTGCTGCTGATGCTCATCGTGGTCGGCGGCGTCAAGCGCATCGCGACCTTCGCGGGCCTCGTGGTGCCCGTGATGGCGGTCATCTACATCCTCGCGGCGATCGTCGTGATGTTCGTGAACGCCGACCAGATCGTGCCCGTCTTCTCCGAGATCTTCTCCTCCGCCTTCGGCATGGACTCGGTCTACGGCGCGATCGTGGGCCTCGCCGTCCAGTGGGGCGTCAAGCGCGGCCTGTACTCGAACGAGGCCGGCCAGGGCACGGGCCCCCACGCCGCGGCCGCCGCGGAGGTCTCCCACCCCGCCAAGCAGGGCTTCGTGCAGGCCTTCGCCGTCTACGTCGACACCCTCTTCGTGTGCTCCGCGACCGCCTTCATGATCCTGTCCACCGGCATGTACCGCGTGTACTCCGATGCGGTCGAGGATCCCTCGCAGATCCTCACCCAGGGCCCCGGCGGCCTCGCCGACGACGTCCCCGTGGGGCCCGGCTTCGCGCAGGCGGGCTTCGACACCTTCCTGCCGGGCGTCGGCGCCTCGTTCATCGCGCTCTCGCTGTTCTTCTTCGCCTTCACCACGATCGTCGCCTACTACTACATGGCCGAGACGAACCTGACCTACCTCATGCGCTGGGTGCCCAGCCACCAGGTGCGCCGCGCGCTGGTGTGGGTGCTGCGAGTGCTCATGATCATCGCCGTGGCGATCGGCGGCCTGGCCACGACCACCGGCAACGCGTGGGCGCTCGGCGACATCGGCGTGGGCGCGATGGCCTGGCTGAACATCATCGCGATCCTGGTGCTGCAGGTGCCCGCGATGAAGGCGCTCAAGGACTACCGGCGCCAGAAGCGCGCAGGCCTGGACCCGCAGTTCGACCCGCGCCCGCTGGGCATCCGCAACGCCGAGTTCTGGGAGGAGAGGGCCGACGCCCGCGCCTCCGGCGGCGACGGCGGTCGACCCAAGGTCGACGCGCTCGACTGACCCCGCTCCCGCTGCGGGAGGTGCGACGCCCTCCGATCTCGAACGGCCCCGCCTCTCCCGGGCGGGGCCGTTCACATGCCGCCTCGCGCATGCCGCGCCGCAGGCACCGGGGAGGGAAGGCGCGTACCGTGGCGCACCACCGCGAACACTCGCGACCGACGCCGGGAGGCACCGATGCGCATCGAGGCACGCACCCCGCTGGACCATGGCGTCGACGAGGCCCTCGCCTGGCACGAACGGCCCGGCGCCCTGGTCCGGCTCACGCCGCCCGGCATGGCCAGGATCGAGGACCCGGACGCCGGTGGGCTCGAGGTCGGCAGACGGGTCGCCGTGCGGCTCGGCCCTCCGCTGCTTCCCACGGGGCTCAGCCCCCGCTGGGAGCTGCGGCACGCCTCCCGTGAGGATCGCGGAAGCGGCGGGACGGCCGTCCACTCCTTCGTCGATTCTCAGGTCACCGGGCCATTCCGCACATGGCGGCACCAGCACGAGATCGCCGGGACCGGGTCCGGCAGCTCGGAGATCCGTGACCGCATCGACCTCGAGCTGCCGGGCGGGATCGGCGAGACCGGCGGGATCGGCGCCGACGAGGCAGCCGGCATCGGCGGTCTCCCGGCGCGCGAGGCCCGGCGGACGATCGAGGGCATGCTCGCCTTCCGCGGCGAGCAGCTGCGCGACGACCTCGCCTTCCACGCCCGCCATGCCGGGTCCCCGCGCCTGGTCGTCGCGATCGCCGGTGCCTCCGGGCTCATCGGCACCCAGCTCGTCGCGCTGCTGCGCACCGGCGGCCACCGGGTGATCCGCATGGTCCGCGGGCCCGCCGAGGGCCCCGACGAGATCTCCTGGGACCCCGAGCGCGGCGAGCTCGACCCGGCCGATCTCGAGGGCGTCGACGCCGTCGTGAACCTCGCCGGCCGGCCCATCTCCACGCGCTTCACCGCGCGCGCCGAGCGCGAGATCCTCACGTCGCGCGTGCACGGCGGCGACCTCATCGCCCGCACGCTCGCGCGCATGCGGGGCGGGTCGGGCGCGCCGGACGGCCCCGGGATCCTCGTGCAGGCCAGCGCGATCGGCGCCTACGGCGCCCAGCGGCCGGGCGAGGTGCTCACCGAGGACGACGCCTTCGGCGACGACGTCCTGGCCCGTGTCTGCGAGGCCTGGGAGGCCAGCAGCGCCCCCGCGGCGCGAGCGGGCGTGCGCGTCGTGCACCTGCGCACGGGCATCGTCCTGTCCGACGGGGGAGGGGCGCTGCTCCCGCAGATCCCCATGTTCCTCGCCGGGGTCGGCGGGCGGCTCGCGGCCCCGGACGCCGTGCTCTCCTGGATCACCCTGGACGACATGACCCGTGCCTACGCCCACGCCCTGGGCGCGGACGACCTCGAGGGGCCCGTCAACGCGGTCGCGCCCGCGCCCGTCACCTCGCGGGAGCTCGCCCGCACGCTGGGACGCGTGCTGCACCGGCCCTCGCTCGTGCCGGTCCCCGGCTTCGGACCCGCCCTGCTGCTCGGGAAGGAGGGGGCGAAGGAGCTCGTGCGCGCCGACCAGGACGTCGACGCGTCGCGGCTGCTGGGAAGCGGATTCGACCCCGCCCACACCGAGCTCGAGCAGGCGCTGCGGCACGTGCTGCGTCGGCCGATGGTCTGAGGGGCCGACCGCCGCCCGCCCCGATCCCATGCTTCCGCATGATCCCGGCGCCGGGCCGGCCCGGCACGATGGAGGGCATGCAGGACGAGGGGACGCAGGAGCGGGAGCCGGACGTCGGGGGGACGGGCCCCGAGGGGACGAACCTCGAGGGCTCTGACGGCGCGGGCGGGAGCGAGGAGGGGTTCGGCGCGCACCGCGCCACGCGCTTCGGCGCCGACGTGCACTACGAGGGTCGGCGCGACGGCCACGACTACATCGCCCAGGTGCGCCACCGCTTCCTGGACACCGAGGCCATCGTCTTCCTCGACGGCGTGCGCCACGACCCGGAGAGCGAGAAGGCGCTCGCGAAGGCCGACCGCGCGGAGGACGTCACCACCGCGGACGGCCTCGCGCTGAAGCTCGAGGAGGGCTTCTTCCGCAGCACGATCACCGTGCGCAGGCCCACCGCGAACGGGAAGATGAAGGACCGGGAGAAGCTCGTCGTGCGCACCACGACGCTCGGCGGTGCCGGCGAGGTCGACGTGGTCCGCGCGGACGAGCTCGTCGGCGCGCCGCTCGTGCCCGCCGAGGGGTCGCCCTCGGCCGCGCGCGAGGCCCGCAAGGCCGATCATCCCGTGCGGTTCGGCCTGATCGCCGCCGCCGCCCAGGCTGCGCGCTTCCTGGTGCCCCTGCTGGGTCTCGGCGCGCTGCTGTCCGGGCTGCTCGATCCGGTCAAGCGCTGGATCGCACGACGCGTCGAGCCCGTCGTCACCTGGATCGACGAGGCGACCCGCGGCATCCGCACCTGGATCGGCGAGGTCACCCATCCCGTGCGGGAGCTCGTCGACGCGATCCTCGAGCCGATCCGCCGATTCCTCGGCTGGCTCTGGAACGTGCTGTTCGGGTGGATCCCGGACATCCATCTGGGCATCGACGTGCCGGACTGGATCGTCGACTACCTGGTCCCCGTCCTCGTCGTCGTGGTCGTCTTCGTGGTCACGATCGGTACGATCCGCGACCGCAGGAACCGCCTCGAGAAGGCGCGGCGCGGGGAGGATCCGACGGGGTCGGAGTCGGAGGATGCCGCCGATGACGGCGCCGGCGGGCGCGGCGACGACGAGGACGATGCCGACCGTGACGGCAGACGCGAAGGACTCGACGACGAGACTCGCCGCTGAGGGCACCTCGTCGGGACGGCTGCTGGAGCTTACCGGGCGGTCCGGCGCCGCTCAGGCCGTCGCCTGGTGCACGTAGCACCAGCGCCAGGTCTCGCCCGGCTCGGCGGACTGCATGACCGGGTGGCTCGTGTCGTGGAAGTGCGCGGTCGCGTGCTGGCCGGGGGAGCTGTCGCAGCAGCCGACCTCCCCGCACTCCAGGCACTGGCGCAGGGCGACGGTGGTGGTGCCCTCCTCGCGGCAGCGCCGGCAGAAGGCGCGCTCCGGCTCGGGGGTGCCGACCGCGGGATAGCGCTGCAGGTCCTCGCACCATCCGCCCTCGCCGCTGCCGGTCGCCACGATGTCCTCGCGGGCCTCGGCGCCGGAGTCCAACAGCGACTCCTCGAAGTCGAGCATGCCGAGCACCTCGCGCACCACGTGCGATGGCACCTTGCCCTTCGAGCGGATCTCGAGCACCCGGGCGCGCTCGGCCGCGAGCATCCGGCTGCGGATGCGGGTGAAGGCGTCGCTCGGGCTCTCCTGCCCCACCTGCGTGGACAGCCGCTCCCAGGCGGCGAAGGTGCGCTGGTCCTGCCGGTCGCGGATCATCTGCACGACCGCGGGATCGTCCTGCTCCTCGCAGGAGGCGAGCACGGTGCTGCCGGCGTCGGCCGCCTTCTGCAGCAGGGTCGCGCGGGCGAGGGCGTCGGCCGCCGGATCGTTCGGGACCACGCGCAGCACGCGCGTGAGCCACGGCAGCGTCAGGCCCTGCAGATAGAGCGTGCCCAGCACGGCCACGAGCGCGATCAGCACGAGCACGTCGTGGTGCGGCACGGACGCGGGGATCACGAACACGGCGGCGATGGTGACGACGCCGCGCATGCCGGCCCAGCCCGTCACCACCACGTTGGGCCAGGGCGGCCTGCGGTCCGCGGGCACCCACAGCGTCATCACCAGGCGGCTCGCGCACATCCACGCGAGCCGGGTGAGGATCACGACCGCGAGGGTCGCCGCGCACACGCCCAGGACGAAGCCCCAGCTCAGGGAGTGGCTGACACCCGCGATGATCTGCGAGAACTGCAGACCGATCAGCAGGA
Organism: Brachybacterium kimchii; assembly: GCF_023373525.1. Lineage (NCBI taxonomy): Bacteria > Bacillati > Actinomycetota > Actinomycetes > Micrococcales > Dermabacteraceae > Brachybacterium > Brachybacterium kimchii. The sequence continues at coordinate 2,524,401 of NZ_CP097218.1, read as the reverse complement.
ACACCGCGTGCTCGAGGAGGAACGCGATCGAGGTCCAGGTGGCGTTCTCCGTGAGGCGCGAGGTCGAGGTCTGCACGAGCGGCGCCTTGTGGCCGATGAGCAGGCCGGCCACGACCACGGCGATCACGCCGGAGGCGTGGAGCTCCTCGCCCAGCAGGTACGCGGCGAAGGGGACGACGAAGGAGATGCCCGTGTCCACGGCCGGGTCGTGCACCCAGCGACGCACGGTGAGCACCGCGAACGCGACGGCGAGGCCCACGATCACGCCGCCTCCCGCGGCGATCAGGAAGTCCAGGCCGATCGAGCCGACGGCGACGGTCCCGGCGATCGCCGCGACCGCGGCCCGCAGCGCCACCAGTGCGGTGGCGTCGTTGAGCAGGGACTCGCCCTCGAGGACGGTGACGATCTGCCGGGGGAGGCCGATGCGCCGCGCCACCGCGCTCGCCGAGACCGCGTCGGGCGGGGCGACGACGGCGCCGACGGCGAGGGCGACCGGCCAGGGGACGTCGGGCATGAGCAGGTGCACGGTCGCGCCCACCGTCACGGTCGTGACCACCACCAGGGCGATCGACAGCATGGCGACGGTGCGCAGGTTCGCCCGGATGTCCACGAGGGAGGTCTTCAGCGCCGAGGAGTAGAGCAGCGGCGGCAGCAGACCCAGCAGCACGAGCTCGGGGGTGAGGCGGACTGCGGGCACGAAGGGGAGGTAGGAGGCGATCACGCCGATGACGATGAGGACCATCGGCGCGGGCAGCCGCAGGCGGTCCGCGATCGCGGAGCCCGCCAGGACGGTCACCACCAGCAGGACGATGAACAGGACGATGTGCACGGGCGCATTCTCCTCTTCGGCGGGCCCGCCGTGCTCAGAGCTCCTCGGCGTCCTCAGCGGCGCGCTGCGGGAGGAAGCGCAGCAGCCCGATCGACAGCAGGATCAGCACCACGTTGACCGCGAGGGCGGCCTCGAGACCGTGGGCGAAGCCCAGCACAGGGGAGGCGGCGCCGGAGGCGATCGCGAAGAAGAGCGAGCCGAGCGTCGAGACGCCCAGGGCGGTGGAGATCTGCTGCACCGAGGTCAGGGCGCCGGAGGCCGAACCTGCCTCCGCATCGGAGACGCCGGTGATGATGATGGAGAACGTCGGCCCCATCGCGATGCCGATGCCGATCCCGGCGATCAGCATCATCGGGGTCAGCAGCCAGGCGTCGACCGCCGTGCCCTGGGCGGCGATGCCGAGCAGCGTGAGCAGCTGGCCGAGCGCCGCGATCACCATGCCGATCGCCATCGTGCGGCGCGTGCCGCCGAGCTTCGCCGCCGCGGCCATGCCCAGCATCATCCCGAGCGCCTCGGAGATGGTGACGATCGAGGTGAGCAGGGGGCTCATCCCGAGTCCCATCTGCAGGAACAGGGCCGTGATCATGCCGATCGCGCCCGTGCCGCCGAAGAAGACGAGCATGATCGCGAGGCCGGCGAGGAACGTGCGGTTGCGGAACAGGCTGGGCTCGACCAGGGCGTCGCGGCCGGCGCGCGAGCGCCGACGCTGCTGGACGAGGAAGACGCCGAGCAGCGCGATGCCGCCCGCGAGCACGATGAGGGTCCAGGCCGGCCATCCGAGCTCACGGCCCTCGACCAGCGGATAGACGATCGCGGCCATCCCCGCGGCGCTGAGCACGGCGCCCGTCCAGTCCAGGCTGAGGGAGCGGGTCGAGGACTCGCGCGGGAGCAGGCGGAGGCCCGCGACGATCGCGAGCACGCAGGGGATCACGTTGACCGCGAAGAGGGAGCGCCAGCTGAGGCCGAAGGGATCGAGGTCCATGAGGACGCCCGCGAGGATCGGGCCGCCGATGCCGGCGACCATCATCATCGGGCCGAACAGGCCGAAGGCCTTCGCCGCGTGGTCCCCGGGGAACAGGGTGCGGATCATGCCCATGCCCTGCGGGAGCATGAGCGCGCCGAGCAGGCCCTGGAGCACGCGACCCAGGATGAGCACCCAGGCGACGGGGGCGCAGGCCGACAGCAGCGAGCCGAGCGTGAAGCCGATCATGCCGATCAGGAACAGGCGGCGCTTGCCGAACATGTCGCCGAGGCGCCCGCCGATCAGCAGGCCGGAGGCCATGGACAGGGTGTAGGCGGCGGCCGTCCACTGCAGCAGGGCGGGGCCGCCGTCGAGGTCGGCCAGCAGCGCCGGGCCGCCGATGGATGTGATCAGGGCGTCGAGCCCGTCGAGCATCTCCGCCACCAGGATCACGACGAGGGCGAGCCAGGACGAGCGGGGGATCGGCGGAGCGGAGGAGGGCGGTGCGGCGACCGCGGAGTCGGTGAGTGGTGAGGTGGTCATGAGGGCTCCTGGAAGGGGTGAGGGCGGCCGACGGAGAACGCTGTTCCTCCGTAGCCGAACACTGTTCGGAAAAGACGAACAGTGTTCTACTCCTGAACGGTGTTCGGCGCAAGGGGTAGGGTCGGTCCCATGGATCGCCGTCAGTTCCCGCTCCCGCCCAGGACCCCCGGCCCGCCGCCGAGGCCGCCGCGTCCGCCCAGGTCGCGGCGCATGCTGGACGCCGAGCAGATCATCGATGTGACCCTGCGCATCATCGACGTGGACGGCACCGACGCGGTGACGATGCGGCGTCTCGCCTCCGACCTGGGTGTGACGGCCTCGAGCCTCTACCAGCACGTGCGCAGCAGGGAGGACCTGCTGGCCCTCGCCCACGGCCGGGTCAGCGAGGAGGTGGGCCCCGTGCCCGACACGGGCGATCTCCGCGCGGATCTCCACGAGCACTACCGGCGCATGCACCGGGTGCTCGCCGCGCACGGGGACATCGCACGCCTGGACTTCGCGGCGGTGCCCTCGGGGATCGGCGACTTCGAGGACCTCGAGGTGCTGCTGGGGCGGCTGCTCGACGCGGGGATCGGGTCCCGTCGGGCGATGTGGGCGGTGGATCGCCTGCTCCTCTACACGGCGGCCGACGTCTACGAGAACTGGCTCTTCCGCACCCGCACGGCGCCGGAGATGGCGGCCTGGACCACGCGCGTGCGCGCTCACCTGGAGAGCGGCGGCGAGAACCCGTTCCCGCGCGTCACCTCCCTGATGGGGACAATGGCGGAGGGCGACGTCGAGGAGCGCTACCTGCTGGGCCTGGACCTCCTGCTGGACGGTCTGCTGCCGTAGGGGAGGGGCCGACGGCCGGGCCCCACGAGTCCTCCCCATGGCGCCGTCGCCCACAGCGGTCCCGTCGGTCCCACCGCCCCGTTAGCCTTGTCGGGTGGTCACCGCTCTGTACCGTCGCTACCGCCCTGAGTCCTTCGCCGAGGTCATCGGCCAGGACCATGTCACCGTGCCGCTCATGCGCGCCCTGCGCAACGGCCGGGTGGGCCATGCCTACCTGTTCTCGGGGCCGCGCGGCTGCGGCAAGACGACTTCGGCCCGCATCCTCGCGCGCTGCCTGAACTGCGAGCAGGGGCCGACGGACACCCCGTGCGGCGAGTGCGACTCGTGCCGCGATCTCGCGCGCAACGGCCCCGGCAGCCTCGACGTGGTCGAGATCGACGCCGCGAGCCACGGCGGCGTGGACGATGCCCGCGAGCTGCGCGAGCGGGCGACCTTCGCGCCCGCGCGCGACCGGTTCAAGGTGTTCATCATCGACGAGGCGCACATGGTCACCTCGGCGGGGTTCAACGCGCTGCTGAAGCTCGTCGAGGAGCCTCCCGAGCACGTGAAGTTCGTGTTCGCGACCACCGAGCCGGACAAGGTCATCGGCACCATCCGCTCGCGTACCCATCACTACCCGTTCCGGCTGATCCCGCCGCAGGTCCTCACGCCGTACCTCGAGCAGGTCTGCGCTGCCGAGGGAGTGCAGGTCGGCGAGGGCGTGCTGCCGCTCGTGGTGCGTGCGGGAGGCGGCTCCGCGCGCGACACCCTGTCCGTGCTCGATCAGCTCATGGCCGGTGCCGGCGAGGACGGCGTGGACTACGAGACGGCGATCAGCCTGCTCGGCTTCACCGACACCTCCCTGCTGGACGAGTCGATCACCGCGATCGGCCAGCGCGACGCCGGAACCCTCTACCGGGCCATCGAGCGGGTCCTGGAGACCGGCCACGAGCCCCGCCGCTTCGTCGAGGACCTCCTGGAGCGACTGCGAGACCTCATCGTGCTCGCGGCGGTCCCGGAGCGCGGCCACGAGCTGCTTCCCGAGGTGCCCGACGCCGAGCTCGAGCGCATGCGCGAGCAGGTCGGCTGGTTCCCCGTCGCCGATCTGTCCCTCAGCGGCGACCTCGTGAACCAGGCGCTCAGCACCATGTCCGGGGCAACCAGCCCGCGCCTGCACCTCGAGCTGCTCGCGGCGCGGCTGCTGCTGCGCGGCCAGCAGGTCGCCGCGGCTCCCGTCGCCGGTGCCGCCCCCGGCGGTGCGCCGGGCGGAGGCGGAGCTTCCGGTGCCGGAGCCGGAGCCGCAGGTGCGGGCGCTGGTGGTGCAGGAGCTCCCGGTGGAGCGCCCGCAGGTCGCAGCGGGGCCGCCGCCGCGCGCGCCGCGCTCCCGAACGCGGGCGGGAACGCGCAGGCCGGTGAGGGGCAGAGCCGCGGCGCACAGGGCGGCGGCGCGCAGGCAGGATCCGGCCGCGACGAGGCCCGCAGGATCGCGCAGCAGCACTCCGCCTCCGGTCAGAGCCGCAGCTCGAGCGCGGCGTCGGCGGCTCCTGCGCCCGCCCCCGCTCCTGCTGCTGCGCCCGAGGCCTCGCGCCCGTCGGCGGAGGAGTCGATCCCCGCACGATCCGCGCAGACCGCGCCCTCGGCCGCGCCGAACGAGTCGGCGCCGGAGGAGCCGCAGAACGCGCCCAGCGCGTCCGCCGGCGCCCCCGTCGAGCAGCCCGCGCCCGCGGCCGACGACGACTGGGGCCCGGTCGCGGCGATCCCCGGGAGCGGGACGGCAGGCGGTCGGCCCGCCGAGGCGTCCGGGTCCGACGCCCCGACGCCCGCGGCCGCGCCCACGCAGCCCTCCGCTCCTGCCCAGGGCGCTGACGAGCCCAGCTCCGGCGGACCCAGCTCCGAGGGGCAGCCCGCCCAGGCGGCGCAGCCCGCATCCGGTGGAGGCGCGCAGGAGGTCCGCGAGCACTGGTCGGCGATCCTCGAGGCGCTGCAGCAGATCCGCCGTCCCTCATGGGCGCTCGTCTCCCAGCACGCGCACGTCGCCGACTACAGCGGCGGCAGGCTGACGATCTCCTTCCGCTCCGGCGGGCTGCTCAGCGCCTTCGGGCGCGGCACCGGTGCGGAGAACCTCGCGCAGGCCGTGCGGAAGATCATGCACCAGGACGTCACCGTGGAGGCGGTGCTCGACGAGAACCCCTCGGACGACGGCCCCGCCGGCGGCTCGGGTGGTGGCAGCGGGCCGGGAGGCTCCGGCGGCCCCGACGGGGGAGCATCGGGAGCGTCCGACGCCCCGGCTCCCCGGGGCGCGCAGGGCGAGGGGCAGAACGCTCCTCGCGGCGCAGCGGCCCCCGGCCGGCAGGATCCGCGGCCGCAGGCATCTCCCGCGCGCCCCCAGTCCATTTCCCAGTCCGCGTCCCAGCCCTCGCCGCAGGCCCCGGCGCAGAACCTCTCCGCCGCCGAAGCCGGCGGCAGGGCGCCCCGCGGCGGATCCGCCCCGTGGGGAGACGCGGCGCCACAGGACGACTTCCCGCCGGAGCCCGACGACGACCCCTACCCACCCGAACCCGAGGACTCCTACCCGCCGGACCCGCGGGACTCCTTCGCCCCCGGTCCGGCCGATCGGCCCGTGGCGCGGCCAGCCTCCGCGCGCGGGGCCGCGGCACCGGAGGCCACAGCGCCCGAGACCGCAGCGCCCGGGACCACAGGGACGTCGCCTGTCCCATCGGAAGGTTCCCCTGCTCAGCAGAGTGCCGACGCGCAGGACGCGACCGCACCCGGCGCCGGGGAGGACAGCCCCCTCGCGTCGACCGGCGAGATGCTCGAGGTCCACGACGAGGGCCGTGACGCGCTCACCGGCGACGTCCCGCGCACCCACGGGCAGGCCGCACTGAAGAAGGCGATCGAGACCGGGCGTCCCGTCCGTTCCCTCCCGCCCATCGGCGGGCAGGACGACAGCACGAGCGGTGGCAGCGACGGCGACATCAGCGCCGGCGGAGACGGCGCGCAGACCTCGGCGGCCGACGAGGCCCCCGCCCCCGGTCCCGTCCCCGCGCCGTCGCCGTCGCCGTCGGCGGAGCCCGCGGAGGGTGGCGCATCGGCACCGTCTGCACCCTCTGCATCGTCGGAAGCGGACTGGTCGTCGGCCCTGTCCTCCGTCGCCCCTCCCGCCGGATCCGCGACCTCCGCGGCCCAGGCTCCCTCGGCGGCCTCCGCCCCGTCGGCCTCCGCCCCGTCGGCTTCCGCCCCCTCGGCCTCGGCGTCCTCGGCCGCGCCCGCCCCGGCGACCCGCTCGACGGGCGCCGCGCTCGCGCGCGAGGCCGTGCTCGCCTCCCGCAGCCAGCCGGTGCAGCGGCGCGGCTCCGCCGCCGAGGCGCCGCCCGAGCCCGACCCGCAGGACGAGGACCCCACGGGCGGTGCCACCTGGTACGACGAGGACGTGGACGCCGGGCAGGTCGCCACGCGCAGCGGCCGCGAGATCGCCGAGACCGTGCTGGGCGGCAAGGTCCTGGAGATCATCGACGAATCCCGGTGAGGCCCGCCGCTACTCCTCGAGCAGCGAGAACAGGTCCGTGCGCAGTGTGGACGGGTCCTTCGTCTCCGCGGGGTTGGACACGTAGAGCTCCCAGATCGGGAAGCGCGACTGCTCGTCGGCCTCGCCGACCGCCTCCATGAACGCGCCCCACGCATCGCCCAGCGCGCCGTAGCCGCCCAGATGGCTGAGCATCGCGACGCGTCCGGCGGGCAGGCTCGAGGCCTCCGCCGTGAAGCCGCTCGGCAGCTCGAGCGGACTCTCCAGCACGCCGTCGACGGGGAAGCCGACCTCGAGGTCGGCCGTGTCCACGGGGAAGCGGTGGTGCAGGGCGAACGCCGCGCCCATCGGACGGATCCCGCTCTCCGCGAGAGCGCCCGCGAGATGCGAGAACACCCCGTCCATCAGCTGCGGCAGCTTGAACACGGGGAAGTCCTCGCGGTGGACCACCACGGTCCGCACCGCGGGCGCGTCCGCGATGCGCAGCTCGGTCACCGGGGCATCAGCGTCGTACGGGGCGGGCAGGGACATCGCGGCTCCTTCGTCGATCGTGCGCCCACCGTAGCCGCGTGATCGGCCCCTCGCGAACGCCGGGCGCGCATGCCCTGGGACGTCGGTCCCCTCGCCTAGAGTGGCAGGGTGTACGAAGGCATCGTCCAGGACCTGATCGACCAGCTCGGCAAGCTGCCCGGGATCGGTCCCAAATCCGCGCAGCGCATCGCGTTCCATCTCCTGGACGCCGACGAGCAGTCCGTGCGCGCGCTCGCCGACGTGCTCATCCGCGTCAAGGAGACCGTGCGCTTCTGCGAGATCTGCGGGAACGTCTCGGCCGAGGATCGCTGCCGCATCTGCACCGACCCCCGCCGCAGCGACGCCGTGATCTGCGTGGTCGAGGAGTCCAAGGACATCGTCGCCATCGAGCGGATCCGTGAGTTCAAGGGCCGCTACCACGTGCTCGGCGGCGCGATCGACCCGATCGGCGGCGTCGGCCCCAACGACCTGCGCATTGCCGAGCTCATGAAGCGCCTGGGCACCGGGGAGACCGAGGAGGTCATCCTCGCCCTGGACCCGAACGTGGAGGGCGAGGCCACCAGCGCCTACCTCTCGCGCCTGCTCGGCTCCATGGACATCACCGTCACCCGCCTCGCCTCCGGGCTGCCCGTCGGCGGCGACCTCGACTACGCCGACGAGCTCACCCTGGGGCGCGCCTTCCTGGGGCGCCAGAGCGTGTGAGGGCGCAGCGATGACCCAGCCGCCCTCGCACCCTCCGCACTCCTCGTACTCCCCGCCCCCATCGCACCCCGCCTCGGGCCCCGTGCCCGCCTCCCCTGACGTCCCGAGCGCCTCCTGGTCCTCCACGGCCGGCGGCCGCCCGCCGCTGCTGCGCCTGCCCGAGCCCCGCCGCGTGCCGCCCACCGACCCCGCGTCCGTGCTGCCGGAGGAGTACCTCGTGGACTCCCGGCGCGACCTGCTGCGGCGCCTGATCCGGCGCAGCTGGGCGGCGGCCCTCGTGCTCTGGCCCCTGTGGCTGTGCCTGGTCGCGCTCTACGTGCTGGGCACCTCGCCCACCTTCTGGCTGCTCTCGCTGCTCGCCGCGATCGCGGACTCCTCCGTGCTGCGCCAGACCACCGTGATGATGGGCTTCAGCGGGAGCGGGCTCCTGTTCGCCTTCCTCGGCCTGCCCCTGCTGGCGAGCGCGCTCTCCCTGCTGCTGCTCCCGGTCTCCGCGGCATGGGCGGGCAGGATCCGGCCCCGCGAGCTGCTGGACGAGAGGGCCTTCCAGCGGGCGGTCTCCCTGCGCGCCGCGCTGCCGCTGATCACCCCCTCCTACGCGGTGATCGCCCTGCTGGTCCTCGCGGTGATGGTGCAGGCGCCCCTGCAGTGGGACGGGCTCAGCGCGGGCGCCCTCAGCTCGCTGGCCATGGGGATCGGCCTGTGCATGATCGCCCAGGCCGTCCTGCGGCGGGTGCTCTCCGCGCCCCGCCTGCTGGGCGTGCCCTCACCCGGCGAGCTCGAGCGCACGGTCATGATCGGGCCGCGCGAGGAGCGGCACGAGGCCTCCGGGCGCCTGCGCGCACAGGATCGCCGCCACCTCCCGCCGCATCGCGAGGAGTTCGGTCCGGCGCCGGTGCTGCGCGCCCTGCGCGTGACGGCGCGAGGCTGGTGCCTGTGGGTGGTCCCCGCCGGGCTCGGGCTTGCGTGGATCGTCTTCGCGATCACCGACGTGGTCGTGCTGTTCTCCCGCATGAGCTCGGTCGGCAGCTGGCAGCAGCAGGCCCCCGCGCAGCTGCCCTGGCAGCTGCTCGTGATCTCCGTGCCGCTGGGCGCGCTCACCGCGCTGGGACTGGGCCTCGCCCCCTTCGCCGCGATCCGCACCAGCCGTTCCCTGCGCGGGCGCGTCACCGACCTGCGCACCCATCCGAACTGGTCGGACCGCGTGGCCGTGAACCCGTGGGAGGGCGCCGTCGCGACCCGCACGGGCATCGCGCAGGCCGGAGTGGTGCTGCTCGCGGTGGTCGTGCTGGGCATGGCGCTGGCCCTCGCGGGCGCGCTCACCGCGGTGGGATGGGTGTGGCTCGTGCTCGACGTGCTCGTGCTGGTCCCGTTCGTCGCCGCCGCGGGCACCTGGGCCATGCGCCGCCACTTGCGCTACGTGGTCTACGGGCGGGCCGGGGCGTTCATGCGCCGGCGCACCCCGTGGGCGATGGTCGCCCCGCTGTTCGGCACGCGCGCCGACCGCGCGGACGACCCCGTGGTGCTCGCCGAGATCCGTCGACGCCGGCACGCCGAGGTCGGCGAGCACGGACTCGAGCCCGTCGGCCCCGATCCGGACGGACCGACGGGATCCGCCGGATCCGCTGGCGCTGCGAGACCCGGGGGCGCGACGGGCGCACCGGGGGTGGGCGACGAGCCCGTCGGACTTCCGGACTTCGGCGCCGAGGACACGAGTCCGAGCTCCGGGGGCGGGCGGAAGCCCGGACACGCCATCCCGGGCTCGACCACCGAGCTGCGCGAGCGCTGAGCTCACGCCGGGCCCGGACGGTGATGTCGGCCCCGTCGGCCCGCCCGACGACCTGGCCTCCCGACCGCCTGACCCGAGATCAGGCGATGCGCTCGCCGCGGCCCATGCGACGCTGCGGCGTGGCCAGGCGCCGCACCGTGAAGGCGAGCCCGCCGGCGCCGGCGAGGACCCACATGCCCAGGCCCATCGGCCAGACGGGACGGTCCTGCGGGCTGCCCAGATCCGTCGGGTAGCCGGGCGCGTCCTCGTCGTAGCACTCGTTGAAGTTCGAGGGATGCGTGGGGTCGGCGGCGTAGCGGATGCCCAGCGAGATCGTGCTCAGCAGGTCGAACGACGCGGGGTCCATGCCCGAGCGGTCGAGGTCGAGCGACGGCGCCATGTCCGCCACGAGCACCATCGGGTTCGGCCACATGAGCACGAGGGGGATGTCGGTGCGGACCACCTCGCGCCCCTGCTGACGGGGGACGCACTCGCCGACCTGGTCGTTCTCGGCGTCGTAGGACTGCTCGTAGACGGTGACGTCGCGATGCTGGACGAGCAGCACAGAGCTCGCGCCCCAGATGATCGGCAGCACGAACGTGGTGCCGAGCACCACCAGATAGGCGAGGACCACGGAGCCCAGCTGCCGCGAGGCGAGCGCGGACAGGCCGATGCCGACGGCCGTGATGCACAGGGCGATCGCCGCGATCATCACGAGCACGCGCAGCACGTACAGCGGGGAGATCTGGCCGATCAGCGCCGTGGGCAGCAGGGCCGGCAGCGCGGCGGCGATGAAGGCCAGGCCCGTGACCCAGCCGGCCGCGAGCTTGCCCAGGGCGATCTCCATGGGCGTGAGCAGCGAGACCTGCAGGATCGCGAGCGTCCCGGTGCTGCGCTCGCCGTTGATCGCGCCGGCGCTCAGCGCGGGCAGCACGAGCATCATCGCGAACACGATGAACAGCACGATCAGCGAGTAGACCACCCGCGAGACCCCGGCCATGTCCCCGAAGGCCTGCGTGTTCAGCCAGAATGCGCCCAGCACCAGTGCGCTCGTGCCGGTGAGCACCACGAACCACACCGCGAGCGCGACGTACCAGCGCACGGAGCGCACCTTCTGGCGCAGCTCGAGGCCGGCCATCAGCGCGACGCCGCGCGGGGTCGCGGCCCAGGCGGAGCGGCGCGGGCGCACGGCGGGGTCGGGCGAAGGGGCCGACGACGGCTGGGATGGCGGCTGGGAGGAGGGCTGGTGCGAGGGAGGCGGGGCGGTGGTGCTCACAGGGATCCCTCCCGACGTGCGGCGTCGGTGCGCAGGTACGCGGCCTCGAGGCGGCCGGTGGTGGGGGAGAAGCCGACGACCTGCGCGTCCTGGGCGACCAGGTCCCGCAGCAGCCGCGCGGCGGTCGCCTCGTCGGGCAGGGCCATGAGCGCCTCGGCGTGGCCGCTCGTGGTCCGCTCGCCCTCGCGCACCTCGATGCCGCGGACGTCCAGGGCCGTCAGCGCCGCGCGCAGCGCACCGGCCGAGAGCCCCTCGATGCGCCAGGTGCGGGGCCGGCGGGCGAGGTCGCGCAGGCTCGAGGAGTCCACGACCTCCCCGCGGTCCATGAGCACCACGGAGTCGGCCATCTCCTCGAGCTCGGAGAGGATGTGGCTCGAGATCAGCACGCACGCCCCGGCCTCCGCGCGCGAGCGCAGCACGTCGCGCAGGCGGCGCCGGGCGGCCGGGTCGAGCCCCGAGGCCGGCTCGTCGAGGATCAGCACGCGCGGCTCGTGGATGAGCGCCCGGGCCAGTCCCAGGCGCTGCTTCTGCCCGCGGGAGAGCACATGGGCGCGCTGCTCGGCCAGGGACCGCAGGTCGAGCTCGTCCAGCAGGCGCTCGATGCGCCCGCGCGCGACCTCGCGCGGCAGGAAGTACGAGGAGGCGATGACCTCGAGGACCTCGCGCACGCGCAGCGAGTCCCAGGCGCCGAACTGGTCGGGCATCCAGCCCACCATCGCCTTCACGGCCGTCGGGTTCTGCGCCGGGTCGACGCCGCCGATGCGGATGTGTCCGGCATCGGGCGCGAGCAGCGCCGCGAGCATCAGCATGAGCGTGGACTTCCCGCACCCGTTGGGCCCGACCAGCGCGGTCACCGAACCCGCCTGCGCGGTGAAGCTCAGCCCGCGCACCGCGTGCACCGGGCCGAAGGACCGCGAGACGCCCGCCGCGATGATCGCCGGCGGCACGGCCGAGGCGTCGCTCGGGTGCTGCGGCGACGACGGGGCGGTGGGGTGCTGGGGGTCCGAGGGAAGGGGGCGGTCGTGGACCGACGGGACGGCGTCGTCGGGGCCCGACGGGATGGTGCCGGGGGCCGGCGGCTGACGCACGGAGCCGTCGGTCGGCGGCGGGGAGTCGCCGGTCGGCGGCTCGAACGAGGGCAATGAGGTGCTCACGCCTTCGATCCAAGCAGGTGGGGAGACCGCCGTCACGGGGATCCTGCGAATACGGAGGGCACGAGCAGGGGAGGAGCTGGGGAGGAAGCGTGAAGGCGGCCCGGCGGACGCGTCCGGCGGCATCGGCGGGCCGGCGGTCCGGCTGGCTGGCACTGGACAGAGGGTCGTCGTCGTCCGCCGGCGCCGCTGCGGCAGGCGATGCGGGCGGTCCGTGTCGCGCACGGGCCGATGGTGAGGAGCCATGGCGATATCGCCACGGCTCCTCACCATCGGCCCGTCCAGGACAGGCATCCCGTGGGCCGCGAGCCGCGAGCCGTGAGCCGAGCTCCGTCCGCCGTGAGCCGTGGGTGCAGGGATGGACCGAGGTGGCCGACGGTCGGACGCGCGTGAGCCGCTCGGCCGTGCAGTCCGGCCGGTCGGTGGCAGCGGCACCGCACGTGACGCCTGGGTACGCTGGGCGCGTGACCTCGCAGACCACCGCCAGCACCCCGTCGGACGCCGCCTCGACCAGCCCGGCAGGCCCGTCGCCCCGCCCGGCCGGCCCGTCGGCCGGTCCGTCGACCTCGATCTACGACCACGGCTTCGCGCGGGTGGCGGCGGTGACGCTGCCGGTCGCGCTCGCGGACCCCGCGACCAACGCCCGGCGTCATCTGGAGGCGCTCGCGGACCTCGACGAGCAGAAGGTCGCCGTGGCGGTGTTCCCCGAGCTGAGCCTCACCGGCTACTCGCTCGACGACCTGGTGCTGCAGGATCCGCTGCTGGACGCGGTCGAGGAGGCGCTCGCGACCCTCGTCGAGGGCAGTCGCGAGCTGCTGCCGCTGATGGTGGTCGGGGCGCCGCTGCGCTGGCGCTCGCGCGTCTTCAACGCGGCGGTGATGATCCATCGCGGCCGCATCCTCGGCGCCGTGCCCAAGGCGAACCTGCCCACCTACCGCGAGTTCTACGAGCGCCGCTGGTACGCCCCCGGCGACGACGTGGTCGGCGAGCGTCTCACGCTGCACGGAGCGGGCGAGGCGGGGGCCGACGTCCCCTTCGGCGTGCGCCAGCTCGTGGACGTCGCGGACGTCCCGGGCCTCGTGCTGCACGTGGAGATCTGCGAGGACATGTGGGTGCCGGTGCCGCCCTCGGCGGAGGCCGCGCTCGCCGGCGCCACGCTGCTCGTGAACCTCTCGGGCTCGCCGATCACGATCGGCCGCGCCGAGGACCGCAAGCTGCTCGCACGCAGCGCCTCGGCCCGCTGCCAGGCCGCCTATGTCTACGCGGCCGCCGGTGAGGGCGAGTCCACGACGGACCTCGCCTGGGACGGGCAGACCTTCGCCTACGAGTGCGGCGACCTGCTGGGGGAGTCCGAGCGCTTCCCGCAGGGCACGGCCGCGACGATCGTGGACGTCGACCTGGATCGGATCGTCGCCGAGCGCCGTCGCCAGGGCACCTTCGACGACAATCGCCGGACGGTCGGCACGAGCGGGCAGTTCACCACCCACCGCGAGGAGCTCGGGATCGAGGCGCCCGTCGCCACCGGCCCCGTCCGTCGGCCCCTGCACCGCTTCCCCTTCGTGCCCGACGATCCCTCGCGCCTCGCGCAGGACTGCTTTGAGGCCTACAGCATCCAGGTCGCGGGGCTCGTCCAGCGCCTGCGCGCCATCGGCGGCGACAAGGCCGGCGGCACCAAGCCGGTCATCGGCGTCTCCGGCGGCCTGGACTCCACGCACGCGCTCATCGTGTGCGCGCGGGCGATGGACCTGCTGGGACGCGACCGCTCCGAGATCCTCGCGTACACGATGCCGGGCTTCGCGACCACCGAGCGCACCCGCTCCAACGCCGAGCTGCTGGCAGAGGCCCTCGGCGCGAGCTTCGAGACGATCGACATCCGCCCCGCCTGCACCCAGATGCTCAAGGACATGGGCCATCCCGCGGGCGACGGCGAGCCCGTGTACGACGTGACCTTCGAGAACGTCCAGGCCGGCATGCGCTACGACTACCTGTTCCGCCTGGCCAACCACCACGGCGGCATCGTGGTGGGCACCGGCGACCTCTCGGAGCTCGCCCTGGGCTGGTGCACCTACGGGGTGGGGGACCAGATGAGCCACTACACGGTGAACTCGGGCGTCCCCAAGACCCTCATGCAGCACCTCATCCGCTGGGTCATCCGCGAGGGCATCTTCGACGAGCACACCGGCGAGGTCCTGCAGGCGGTGCTCGACACCGAGATCACCCCCGAGCTGATCCCGCACGCGGAGGGGCAGAAGGCGCAGTCCACCGAGGACTCCATCGGCCCCTACGCCCTGCACGACTTCACGCTCTACCACATGCTGCGCCGCGGATACGGGCCCGGGAAGATCGCCTACCTCGCCCATCAAGCCTGGGGCGACATCGAGGCGGGCGAATGGCCCGTCGGCTATCCCGAGGAGGACCGCCGCGCCTTCACGCGCGCGGAGATCAAGCACTGGCTGACGGTGTTCGTCCGCCGCTTCTTCAGCAACCAGTTCAAGCGCTCCGCGGTGCCCAACGGCCCGAAGGTCCTCGCAGGCGGCTCGCTGTCCCCGCGCGGCGACTGGCGGATGCCCTCGGACGTGAGCGGCCGCGCCTGGCTCGCCGAGCTCGAGAGGGACGTCCCCGGCGACTGACGGCGGGCGGCCCGGCCGAGCCGTCGCGTTCTGTGCGCCACATTCGGCGGTCCGTGTCGTCGACCTTTAATGCGAACGATTATCGTGAGCGTGTCAGTCGGTGCCCCGCGCGCACCGCCCTCGCCCCTGAGAAGGACACCCCATGAAGCGTCGCTCCCTGCTCCTCGCCCTGCCGTCGGCCCTCGCCGCGACCACCCTCGCCGCCTGCTCGAGCGGGAACGACTCCGGCTCGGGCTCGGGAACCGGCTCCGACTCGGGATCGGGGTCCGATGGGGGCGGCAGCGGAGCCGCCGTCGCGCTCGTCGCCTCGACGAACGTCTGGGGAGACATCGCCTCCCAGGTCGGCGGCGACCTCGTCGAGGTGACCTCCTTGATCACCGATCCCGAGGCCGACCCCCACGAGTACGAGGCCTCGACCCGCAACCAGCTCGCCCTGAAGAAGGCCCAGATCGTCCTCGAGAACGGCGGCGGCTACGACGACTTCGTCGCGCGCATGCTCTCCTCGGCCGGGAACTCGTCGGCCACCGTGCTCGACGCCGTCACGATCTCCGGATACAAGGCCGAGAAGGGCGAGGAGCTCAACGAGCACGTCTGGTACGACTTCCCGACCGTCCGCAAGGTCATCGACGAGCTCGTCAGCGCCCTCAGCAGCGTTCACCCCGAGGGCAAGGCCGACTTCGAGGCCAACGGCAAGGAGCTCGCGAGCGCGATCGAGGACCTCGAGGGCCGCGAGAAGGACCTCTCCGCGAACGCGAAGGGCAAGGGAGTCGCCATCACCGAGCCCGTCCCGCTGTACATGCTCGAGGCCGTCGGCCTCACGAACCGCACCCCGGAGGAGTTCAGCGAGGCCGTCGAGGAGGGCGACGACGTCTCCGCCTCCGTGCTCAAGGAGACCCTCGACCTGTTCGCCGACCACGAGGTCGACCTGCTCGCCTACAACGAGCAGACCGCGGGACCGCAGACCGAGCAGGTCAAGAAGGCCGCCGAGGACGCGGACGTGCCCGTTGTCGGCGTCACCGAGACCCTGCCCGACGGCAAGGACTACGTCGCCTGGATGAGCTCCAACCTCGACGCGCTCGAGGACGCGCTGGGCAAGTGACGGACGGCAACATCTCCGCCGCACCGCCCCTGCTCACCCTGCGCGGGGCGACCAAGCGCTTCGGCGACCGCGTGCTGTGGCAGGACGTCGACCTCGACGTGCGCCGCGGCGAGGTCATCGCCGTGCTCGGCGCGAACGGCTCGGGCAAGTCCACACTGCTGCGCGCGATCCTCGGCCTCGAGCCGCTGAGCGCGGGAAGCATCCGCCTGCTCGGCCGCGACGTGGGGCGCGGGAGCCGCCGCATCGGGCTCGTGCCGCAGCAGCGCCTGGCCGACGACGGGCTCCCCCTGCGCGGCCGTGACCTGGTGCGCCTGGGGCTCGACGGCGACCGCTGGGGTCTGTCCCTGCCGCGCCGTGCGGCCCGCGAGAGGGTCGACGAGCTGCTCGCCGCGGTCGGCGCGAGCCGCTACGGCGGCGCCCCCGTCTCCCGCCTCTCCGGCGGCGAGCAGCAGCGGCTGCGGATCGCGCAGGCCCTCGCGGCCGACCCCGACCTGCTGCTGTGCGACGAACCGCTGCTCTCCCTCGACCTCCCGCACCAGCGGATGGTCGCCCGCCTCGTCGACGACGCCCGCACCCGCCTCGACCTGGGCGTCCTCTTCGTCACCCACGACGTGAACCCGATCCTGGACATCGTGGACCGCGTCCTCTACATCGCCGGGTCGCGCTTCCGCATCGGCACGCCCGACGAGGTGCTGCGCTCGGACGTCCTCAGCGAGCTCTACGGCGTCCAGGTCGACGTGCTGCGCCTGCACGGCCGCGTCCTCGTCGCGGGCGTCCCCGACCACCAGCACCATGACGACGACGCCGTGCTCGCCCCGCGCGCGGCCGACGACCACGCACAGGCGGGAGGCGCCCGATGAGCGACCAGCTTCCCCGGATGCTCTCCGAGGTCGTCGACTTCTCCGACTACGCGGAGCTGCTGCCGCTGCTGCGCAACACGATCATCGCCTGCGTCGCCCTCGGGGTCGTGGGCGGGCTGATCGGCGTGTTCGTGATGATGCGAGACATGGCCTTCGCCGTGCACGGCATCAGCGAGCTGTCCTTCGCCGGCGCCTCCGTGGGGCTGCTGCTCGGTGCGGGCGTGGTGCCCGGCTCGCTCATCGGCTCGATGCTCGCGGCGCTCGTGATCGGCGTGCTGGGATCCCGGGCGCGCGACCGCAACTCCGCGACCGCGGTGCTCATGCCCTTCGGGCTGGGGCTCGGCATCCTCAGCCTGTCCCTCTACTCCGGGCGCGCCTCGAACAAGTTCGGCCTGCTCACCGGGCAGATCGTCGCGATCGACAACCCGCAGATCACCTCGCTGCTGGTGATCTGCGCGCTCGTCGCCGCAGGGCTGCTGGTGATCTGGCGGCCCCTGCTGTTCGCCTCCACGGATCCCGTCACCGCCCAGGCCCGCGGCGTGCCCACGCGCGCGCTCTCGGTCGTGTTCATGGTGCTGCTGGGAGCGGCCGTCGCCGTCTCCGTGCAGATCGTCGGCGCGCTGCTCGTGCTCTCGCTGCTGGTCACCCCGGCGGCGGCCGCGATGCGCCTGAGCGCCTCGCCCGTGCGGGTGACGCTGCTGTCGGTCGTCTTCGCGCTCGCCGCCTCCGTGGGCGGCGTGCTGCTGGCCGCGGGCAGCTCCGTGCCCATCAGCCCCTTCATCACCACGATCTCCTTCGTGATCTACGGGGTGTGCCGCCTGGTCTCCGGGGTGCGCGGCCGGGGGTGAGGGGAGGCCGGGGTGAGGGGAGGCCAGGGCGTGTGGCCGGGCCGGAGGTTCGCCTGCCGGTCAGCCTCCCAGCTCCCAGCGGTGCTCGCCCGGCCCGACCTCGAGGCGGCGACCGTCCGGCAGGTGCACGAGCGCCCGGGAGCCGTCGGGCACCGTGAGGTGCACCCTCGAACAGGGGATGTCCAGGTCGGAGGCCCCATCCGCGTCACCGCGCAGATCCCCGTCGGCCTCCTGCTCCCAGCCCGCCCGGATCCCGCGATGCTCGACCGCGAGTCGGTCGAGCCCCGGGACGAGGACGGGCCGCAGCTCGAAGGTCGCCCAGTCCGGAGCGGTCCGGTGCAGGCCCACCAGGTCACGGGCCACGAAGTCCACGCCGGCGCCCATGAAGTAGTGGGCGCGCGAGCGCACGGGCTCGACCCACATCTCCAGCAGGGTGCGATGGCCCGCGAGGCGCCAGCTCTCCCAGCTGGGCGGCGCAGGGTTGCGGGCGACCGCGAGCGCCAGGTCCGCACGACCCGCCTGCACGAGCACACCGCCCAGATGCGCCATGCCCAGGCAGCCGGCGTCGTGGTGGTCGCCGCGCGCGCGGATGTCCTCGACAAGATGCCTGCGGACCGCGTCGACGTGCCCGGCGGGGACGATCCCGGAGGCCAGGGCCTGGATCTGCGGGGTCTGGCGGAAGCCCGGGTCCGTGGGAGCACCCGGGTCCGAGTGGGCAGGCGATTCCGGCGGGGCGGAGTTCCCGGCCCCGTCACCGTCGGCGAGGTGGGGGTTCCCGTGCAGAGGCGCCGAGGCGAACACCGAGCGCTCGGCGTCGAAGAAGACGCGCAGCACGTGCGCGGCGAGCTCGTCGCGGGCGCGGGCATAGCGCTCGCGATGGATGCTGCGGCCCGCGCGCGCGATCACGTCCAGTGCCCGGTGCAGCATCAGGGAGGACTCCAGGCGCACGTCCTCGGGCGGAGGGCCGTCGGCCCCGGGGGAGAGGTAGTCGCCCAGGATCCCGACCGCGAGGCCGTCCGCGTCGAGCCGTGCCAGCTCGAAGTCCAGGTAGTCCTCGACGGCCTCGCCGTGGATCGGCCACAGGTCCAGGCCGTACTCGCCCTCGAGCGCGTCCACGAGCACCGGGTACAGCGTCGTCCACTCGGGCGCGGGCGCGCACTGTCCGTCGCCGTAGCCCCATCCGGCCGACGGCACGATCACGGGCAGCGAGCCGTCCTCGCGCTGCGCGTCGAGGAAGTCGTCGAGCCAGCTGGTGAGGAAGCGTCGCAGGTCGAAGCGGGTGAGCAGGGCCGGCAGAGCCACCTGCGCATCGCCCGTCCAGCCGTTCTTCTCGTAGGTCGGGGTGTCGGTGAGCACCCAGTGCAGGTTCGCGCGCACGGTCGCGATGAAGGCCTCCTCGAGCCACGCGAGGGTCGGGTCCGAGGTCTCCGTGCCGCCGACGAGCGGCACGTCGGCCCAGGCGGCGCGGCCCAGGATCTCCGCGTCCCGGCCCGGCACGGCGCCCCGCACCTCGACGTACCGGAACCCCTTGTAGGTGTGGTGGGACTCGAAGGGTCGGCCCTCGAGCGCCACGTCGTCGCGCTGGAAGCGGCCGGTGGGGATGAAGGCGTTCTCGGCGATCACGGAGCCGTCGTCCGCGAGGCGCTCGCCGTGGACGAGGGTGACCTCGAGGCGCTCGTCCGTGAGCGGCTCGAGACGGGTCCAGCCGGCGACGACGCGTCCCAGGTCGCCGACGAAGCGTCCGTCGCCGAGGTCCGTCCAGGTGGGCAGCAGGGTCCCCTGCACGAGGATCGGCTCTGCCATGGCCTCGCGCAGAGGCAGCCCGGTGGTCGGGATCTCGCGGGCGGCGCGCGGACGGGGCAGCGCGGCCGACGGGCCGGGATCGGGGGCGAGCACCGTGACGGGCGCCCACCGCGAGGAGGCGCGAGTGTCGTGGCCATCGGCGTCCTCGAAGCCGGGCTCCCGCCAGCCATGGGGCTCGAGGGCCTCGTCCCAGGTCTCGCCCTCGTACAGGCTGTCGAAGCGCAGCCCGCCGGTCGCGCAGCGCCACGTCTCGTCGGTGACCAGGACGTGCTCGCAGCCGTCCTCGCAGGTCACGTGGAGCTCGGCGGTCACGCGAGGGGCCTCGCGCCAGGGCGCCTCCGACCACATCCAGACCTCGGGCGAGTGCAGGTCGAAGAAGCCTCGTCCGAGTTCCGCGGCGAGGCAGACCCGCGTCGACCCCGCCGCCTGCGCGGTCACGTCCCAGCTCACCGCGCGGGCGGCGACCGAGGCGTTCGTGAGCCCCGGGGCGAGACGCTGCTCGCTCGCCGGGTGGCCGTTGACCCAGGCCAGCACGGTGCCGAGCCCGGAGACGTGCAGCGTCGCGCGGGCGACGGGGGAGGGAAGCTCCCATGCCCGGCGGAAGATCGGGGCCGCATGCGGATCCGCGGCCCACGGAGAGGCGGTGATCCAGTCGGCCCGCCAGAGGTCCGGCAGCGGGATCCGCGGGCGGAGGGTCTCGAGGTCGCGAGCGGGGCCGATGTCGCGGCTGGGACTGTGCTCGGCGGGCGTTGGGGAGAGCGGTGGGGACGGCGTCGTCATCACGCGCTTCAGCGTAGTGCGCGCCGCCGCGCAGCGGAGCCGCCGCCCTCCAGGGACGTCGGCCCCGCGAGCAGGTCAGCTGCTGGCGCCGGGCGCGAGGGTCATGATCTCGGCGCCGTCCGCGGTGATCGCGATCGTGTGCTCGATGTGGGCGGTGCGCGCGCCGGTCACGCTGCGCAGGGTCCAGCCGTCCTCGGGATCGGTGACCAGCTCGTCGGTGTCGACCATGATCCAGGGCTCGAGCGCGAGCAGCATCCCGGGGCGCAGGCGCAGCCCGCGGCCGGGGCGGCCGTCGTTGGCGACGTGCGGGTCCTGGTGCATCGTGGTGCCGATGCCGTGGCCGCCGAAGTCCATGTTGATCGGGTACCCGGCGACGGAGAGCACCTGGCCGATGGCGTGCGAGACGTCGCCCAGTCGCGCATCCGGGCCGGCGGCCTCGATGCCCGCCGCGAGGGCCCGCCGGGTGGTCTCGATGAGGGCGGTGTCCTCGGGGTCGCGCTCCTGGCCGACCACGAAGCTGATCGCGGCGTCGGACGCGATGCCGTCGAGGATCACGGCGAGATCGAGGGTGAGCAGGTCGCCGTCGGCGAGGACCTGATCGCGGGGCATCCCGTGCAGCACGGCGTCGTTGACCGAGGTGCAGATCCAGTGGCCGAAGGGGCCGTCGCCGAAGGAGGGCGCGTAGTCGACGTAGCAGGACTTCGCGCCGGCCTCGAGGATCATGTCCTTCGTCCACTCGTCGATCTCCAGCAGGTTCGTCCCCACCTGGGTGCGCTCGCGCATGGTCTGGAGGATGCGGCCGACGAGCGCCCCGGTCGCGCGGGCGCGGGTGATCTCGGAGGGGCTGAGGATCTCGATCATGGGGGCCTTCCTGGGCGGGGCGAGTGCGGTCCGGCGGCGCGGGGCGATGCCTGATGACGCGGAGCGGGAACAATCTATCCGGCGTGCGGCATGTCCATCAGGGCGCGGCCGTGCGAGCCCGGCCACGTGCGAGGGCCCGCTCGCGGAGTGCGCGCGTCCCGCCCCCACAGCTTCTGCACAGTCCTCGCATGACGCCTGCACCACGAGCGCTCGCAGAATCGGACACCGTGGCGGAAGATGGACGTGGTGTCCGCGCGCGTCCCGTCGCGCGCAACCCGCCCCGCGCGGCGCGCGACGCCCGCGCCGGGCGCACCGGCATCCCGCGCACCGCGCCCCGACATCGACACGACCACGAGACGTGACCACGGAAGAGGCCCCATGGACCTGCTGCACATGCTGATGGACCCCACGCAGCTGCTGGAGCGCTTCGGCGCCGCTTTCTGGTGGGTCGCCCACGCGATCGTCTTCATCGAGTGCGGACTGTTCTTCCCGATCCTTCCCGGCGACTCCCTGCTCTTCGCCGTCGGCATGTTCTCCCACGGCGGCGGTCTCGGCGTCCCGCTCGCGCTGTCCCTGCTGACCCTGTGCGTCGCCGCCTTCGCCGGCAACGTCGTGGGGTACGAGATCGGTCGCGGCCTGGGCGGGAAGCTCTACGAGCGCGACGGCCGCTTCCTCAAGCGCCGCTACTTCGACCGCACCATCGAGTTCTTCGACCGCTACGGCCGACGAGCCCTGGTGCTGGGCCGCTTCGTCCCGATCGTGCGCACCTTCATCACCGTCGTCGCCGGCGTCGGCCAGATGCAGCGGCGCATCTTCTACACCTGGTCCGCCGTCGGCGCCGTGCTCTGGGTCGTGCTCATCACGATGCTCGGCTACGCGCTGGGCAGCGTCACGTTCATCCGCGAGAACCTCGAGATCGCCGTGCTCGCCCTCGTGTTCGTCTCCGTGGTGCCGATGCTCATCGAGGCCCTGCGCAAGCGGGCCAAGTCTCGGAAGGCCGCCGCCTCGGCCTCGGCGCAGACGCCCGATCGCCCGGGCGAGGACCAGCTGGTCTGAGCGTCGCGGGCCGGCTGGTCCGAGGACTGAGGACTGTGGACTGAGCGCCAGCCGATCCGCGCGTCGCGCACCATCTGGTCCGATGCTCACTCCGCCGCGGAGGTCTCCGTCTCCAGCGCGCCGTGCCGCGCGATGTCGCCGAGCCACGCGAGGCTCGGCTTCGGTCGGCGCTCGAAGGTCTGCGGGTCCCAGCCCACCAGCCCGAACGTCGGCCGATACCCGCTCGCCCACTCGAAGTTGTCCAGCAGCGACCAGTGCAGGTAGCCGCGCACGTCGATGCCGTCGGCGATCGCCCGGTGCACGCCCTCGAGGGCGCCGCGCGTGTAGTCGATGCGGCGGGCGTCGTCGGCGGTCGCGATGCCGTTCTCGGTGATCATCAGCGGCACGTGGCCGCTCAGCTCCCAGGCGCTGCGCAGTCCCAGCTCCGCCGCCGGCGGGAAGTACTCCCATCCGGTCAGCGTGGTCTCGACCCCGTCGGCGACGGGGAGCGGGCCCTCCGGGCCGATGAAGGTGCGGGTGTAGGCCTGCACGCCCAGGAAGTCGTCCCCCGCGGAGTTCTCGAGGTACCAGAAGTCGCGCGGATGCCCGTACTCCAGCAGCGCCTGCTCGCTCCCCTCCTCGTCGCTCGCGTGGAAGGCCTGGGTGGCGATCGTCCAGCCCGACTGCACGCCCGGCAGCGCGGAGAGCACCTCGCGGGAGCGGCGGTGGGAGGCCAGCAGCTGATCGGCCACGTGCAGGTCGGGGAACGGCAGGCCGTGCGCGACCAGGTTCTTCGCGTCCTCGCCGCCCGCGAGCATCGCCGCGATGTTCGGCTCGTTGATCGTGCACACCACGCGCACCCCGTCGAGGATCCCGAGCACGCTCTCCGTGTAGCGGGCGAACAGCTCGGGGGCGTCGTCGGCCCGCCAGAAGCCGTCGCGCTCGAACCAGCGCGGCACCGTGAAGTGCATGAGGGTGACGATGGGCTCGACGCCGTGGTCGAGGCAGGCCTGGATCATCCGCCGGTAGTGGGCGAGCTCGGCCCGGGAGACCACGCCGCGCTCGGGCTCGATGCGCGCCCACTCGATGCTGAAGCGGTAGGCGTTCAGGCCGGCGTCCGCGAGCAGGGCGATGTCCTCGGCGAAGCGGTGGTAGCTGTCCGCCGCGTCGTTGCTGGGCTCCACGACCGGGGAGCCGGGCCGGTGCTCGAGCTCCCACCAGTTCGAGTTCACGTTGTTGCCCTCGATCTGGTGGGCGGCGGTCGCGGCGCCCCAGCGGAAGCCGTCGGGGAAGCGGAGGGTGGACATGGGGCTCCTTCGTGGTGGGTCGTCTCAGGCGCTGAGCGCCCGGCGGGGATCGGGGATCGCGTCGAGCAGACGGATCGTGTACTCGTCGCGCGGGGCCCGCATGACCTGGGCCGTCGGGCCGTCCTCGGCGATCCGGCCCTCGTGCAGCACGATGATCTCGTCGGTCACGAGACGGGCGCTGAGCAGGTCGTGCGTGATGTACAGCAGGGAGACGCCGGTGGTCTCCCGCAGCTCGCGCAGCAGTGAGAGCACCCCGGCGCGCAGCGACACGTCGAGCATCGAGACGGGCTCGTCGGCGATGATCACGCGGGGGTCGCAGGCGAGCGCCCGGGCGATCACGACCCGCTGGCGCTGCCCGCCCGAGAGCTGGTGGGGGAGTTTGGTCAGGTACTGCTCGACCGGCGTCAGCCCCACCGTCTCCAGCAGCTCGCGCACCCGGCGCCGCACGCCGTCGCGGCGCACGTCGGTGAGGTTCGCGACGGCCCGCGAGAGCGTGTACTCGACCGTGCTCAGCGGGTTCAGGGCCGTGTACGGATCCTGGAAGACCATCTGCACCGTGCGGCGGAGGTCCCGCAGCCGGCGCCTGGGCAGGTCGCCCACGGACACGTCGCCGATCTCGATGGTGCCCTCGGTGGGCCGCTCGATGCCGGTGATGAGCTTCGCGAGGGTGGACTTGCCGCTTCCGGACTGGCCGACGAGGGCCGTCGCCCCGCCCGGCGCGAGCGTGAAGGAGACGTCCTGGACGGCGCGCACGGGCGGCAGGCCGCGCCGCGGGGGCGCATAGGCCTTGCTCACGCCGCGCACGCGCAGCTCAGGTCCTGCCGATGCTGCCGACGGGACTGGTGCCGCCGACGGGACTGGCGCGCGGGTCGGCTCCGAGTCCCCATCGGCCCGATCCGCGGGCAGCACCGCGCGGTCCTCGAGACCGGGCAGGCTCACGACCTCGGCCCGCGGGTCCGCGTAGTGGGAGAGCAGCATCCGCGTGTACTCGTGCCGGGGACGGGTGAGGATGTCGGTGCTCGAGGCGTCCTCGACGATCCGGCCGTCGTGCATGACGAGCACGCGGTGCGCCGATTCGAGCACCACGCCCAGGTCGTGGCTGATGAGGATCGCCGTGAAGCCCTCGCTGGCCTGCAGCTCGCGGATGGTGTCCATGACGGCGTGCTGGACCAGCACGTCGAGCGCCGTCGTGGGCTCGTCGAACACCATCAGCTGCGGTTCCAACGAGAGCGCGAGCGCGATCGTCACGCGCTGGCGCATGCCGCCGGAGAGCTGGTCGGGATAGCGGTCCAGCACGTCGGGCCCCAGGGACACCTTGCCCACGAGCTCCGCGGCGCGGGCATCGCGCCGTGCCCGGGGCACGTGCCCGTGGGCGGCGAAGATTTCGTGGAAGTGCTTGCGGATCGTCCGCACAGGGTTCAGCGCGTTCATGCCGGACTGCAGCACCATCGCGAAGCCGCCCTGGCGCTGGGCGCGCAGCGACTCGTGGTCCATGGTGGCGATGTCGCGGCCCGCGAAGACGATGCGCCCGCCCTCGATCCGCGCGGGCGCCGAGGCGAGCCCCGTGATCGCGAAGCCGAGCGTGGACTTGCCCGATCCGGACTCGCCGACGAGCCCGACGAACTCCCCGCGGGAGACCTCGAGGCTCACCTCCCGCACCGCATGGGTGGGGGAGGCGCCGACGGGCTCGTAGACGACGGAGAGGTCCTGGACCGCGAGGATCGGACCGTCGGCCGCGGAGTCCCGCGCGGCGGAGGTCTGGGTGCTGGTCATCGTCCGGTGCTCCCTTCCCGCAGCCGCGGGTTGCTGATGCCGTCCACGCCGAAGTTGATGAGCGTGAGCGACGTGGCCATGAGGGCGATGCACAGACCGGGGGCGAACAGCAGCGCCCACTGCCCGGTGAGCAGCGCGTTGGAGTTCTGCGCCCAATAGATCATCGTTCCCCAGCTGACCACCGAGGAGTCCCCGAGGCCCAGGAACTCGAGGCCCGCCTCGGCGAGGATCGCGGCGGTCGCCGCCCCGAAGAAGGAGCCCGTGATCAGAGAGGTCATGTTGGGCAGGATCTCGCGGAAGATGATCCGGCCCGCCCGCTCGCCGGAGAACCGGGCGGACTGCACGAAGTCCCGCGAGCGCAGGGTCGCGGTCTGGCTGCGCAGCACGCGTGCGCCCCAGGCCCAGCCGGTGATCGCGATGACCACGATGATCACCGAGATGCCGCCGTTGCTGAGATAGGTCGCGACCACGATCATCAGCGGCATCCCCGGGATCACGAGGAACAGGTTGACGAGGAAGTTGATCGCGTCGGCCGCGAAGCCCGTCAGGTACCCCCAGGTGAGCCCCACGATCACGGCGATCAGGGTCGAGATGAAGCCGGCGCCGAAGCCCACCAGCACGCTGATGCGCGCGCCGAAGATCAGCTGGCTGAGCACGTCCTCCCCGGCGGCCGTGGTGCCCAGCCAGTGCTGGAGCGAGGCGTCCTGGCTGCGGTCGAAGGAGTTGTCGGTGGGGCCGTAGGGGGCGAGCAGCGGCGCGAACAGCGCCACCAGCAGCAGGATGCCGATGACGATCAGGCCGATGCGGGCCTTGCGATTGCCCCACACCGTGCGGGCCGAGGACGCCAGGGCGCGCAGCCCCGGGTGGATCCGCCGCTCGGTCGTGGGGGCTGCGCCTGGTGCGGTCTCTGGTCTGCGGTTCATCGCCTGGTCCTTGGGTCGAGGGCGCCGTAGAGGATGTCCACGAGCAGGTTCGCCACCAGCACGCTCACGGTGATCATGAGGAAGAGCGCCTGCATGAGCGGGTAGTCCTGGCCGATCACGGCGTTGAACAGCAGGAACCCGATGCCGGGGTAGCCGAAGACCTGCTCGACGAGGATCGAGCCGCCGACGACCCCGCCGAGGGCCATCCCGAAGCCCGTGAGGTTGGGCAGGATCGCGTTGCGGGCGGCGTAGCGCAGGGCGACGGTGCGCCCGCCGATCCCGTTGGCCTCGGCGAAGGTCACGTAGTCCTCGCCGAGCGTGTTGATCATGGCGTTGCGCATGCCGATGATCCAGCCGCCCAGCGACGTCACCAGCAGGGTGAGCGCCGGCAGCGCCGCGTGGTAGAGCGCGTCGACGACGAAGGAGCCGCTGAGCTGCGGGGTGGTGGTCGCCGAATACGCGCCCGAGGTCGGGAACAGGTGGGCGATGTACCCGAGGAAGAACAGCAGCAGCAGCGAGGTCCAGAAGTAGGGGAAGGTGTTGATGAAGCTGCCTCCCACGGTGGGCAGGGCGTCCATCCAGGTGCCCCGCTTCCATGCGGCCATCACGCCCAGCAGGGTGCCCAGCACGAAGGCCAGCACGGTCACCGCGCCCACCAGGATCAGCGTGTAGGGCAGGGCGCGGCCGATGAGCCCGCTCACCGGCTCCGGGTAGAACGCGTAGGACACGCCGAAGTCGAGGCGCACGACCTGCCCCAGGTACGCCCAGTACTGGGCGAGCAGGCTGCCGTCCGGCACTCCCAGCTGGGCCTCGACGGCCGCTCGGGTCTCCTCGGAGACCGGGCCGTTCTGGGCGAGCCGGGCGATCGCGGCGTCGGCCGGGGAGCCGGGCATCAGGCGCGGCAGCAGGAAGTTCAGGGTGACCGCCGCCCACAGGGTGAGGGCGAACAGGCCGAGCTTGTTCAGCACGTATCTCATGACGCGCTCTCCTTCCCCGCGCGGCGCAGCCGGGTGAGGACCTTCAGGGGGGAGGAGCCGTACGTCTGCGGCGCGGTGTACGGGTCCTCGGCGTCGGGCCAGCCGGTGAACCGGCCGTCGTTGTACAGCCCCCAGAGGCCGCCGTAGTAGAGGGAGACGATCGGGATCTTCTCGTAGAAGGCCTGCTCGAGACCGTGGATGATCTCGGTCTGCTCGTCCTCGTCGACGCTCTCGCGGTAGCGGCGCAGGAGGTCGTCGACCTCCTCGTCGCGGAAGCGGATGCGGTTGTTCTGGCTGGTCTTCCCGACGGGCTGGTAGTACTCGCTCGAGAGCAGGTTCGCGTACCCCTGGTAGGCGTCCGAGCCGTTGGAGGAGCCGACCGCGAGCGTGAAGTCGCCGTCGGAGAGGGCGGCCTCGTAGGCGGCGGCCTGGGGTGCGGAGATGGTGACCTCGATGCCGATCTTCCCGAGCTGGCGCTGGACCTCCTGGACCGCCCGCAGCCAGTCGGTGTACCCGTTGGCGGTGGTGATCGCGAGGGTGAAGGGGTCGCCGTCCTTCGTGCGCATGACGGACCCGTCGTGCGTGAAGCCGGCCTTCTCGAAGGAGGCGATGGCGGCCTTCGCGTCCTGGGCGATGATCCCCTTGTCGGGGATCGACGGATCCAGGAGGTCCTCCTGGTTGGGCAGGAGCAGGCCGGTCTGACCGGCCTCGTCCATGTAGCCCTCCGCGGCCGCCTGGCCCACGGCGTCGCCGTCGATCGCGAGCGCGAGGCCGCGGCGCACGTCGAGGTCGTCGAACGGCGCCTTGTCGTGGTTCGGGTGCAGCCCGATGATGCCGCCCGGCGGGAACCAGTGCCGGTTGTGCGCGTTGGCCGCGCCCCAGGTGGCGTCGACGTCGCTCATGAACGAGTAGCACCAGTCGTAGCCCTTGGTGACCACGTCGAGCTCGCCGGTCGCGGCGGGGAACACAATGTGCTCGACGTCCACGTCGTCGGCCGCCCAGTGGTCCGCGAAGCGGTCCATCGAGTACTGGAGCGGGGTGAAGCTCGCGAGGGTGAAGGGGCCCGAGCCGACGGGCTTCTCGTTGCGCCAGGTGGTGGGGTCCTCGACGTCGGACCAGATGTGCTCGGGCACGATGAGCGTCGCGCCGAGGATGCCGACCGCGGGGGAGTCCGAGCCCTTCAGGGTGAAGCGGATCCGCGAGCCGTCGGCCTCGAGGGAGTCGAGGTGCCCCCAGACGCCCTTGAGGTCGTTGGCCGGGAACTCCTTGAGCATGCGGAAGGTGAACAGGACGTCGTCGGCCGTGAGCGGCGTGCCGTCGGACCAGGTCACGCCCTCGCGCAGCGTCATCGTCACCGACGACGGGTCGCTCTGGTCCCAGTCCGCGGCGAGCCACGGGTCCATGGATCCGTCGAGCGGGTTGAGCAGGATCAGCGGCTCGTAGATCAGGCCGACGCTCGTGCGGGCGTTCGCCTGGAACGGGTTGAAGTTCGCGGTGAACGTCGGATTGCCCTTGTCTCCCGCGATCTGCAGGGTGTCCGCGCCGATGGTCGGGTCCGGGCGGCTGCGCACCTGCAGGCTGCAGCCCGAGGCGGCGCCCGCGAGGAGCGCGGCGGAGGCCCCGGTCAGCAGGGTGCGACGGCCGACGCGCGGGGTGTTCGTGGAAGGCACGGGACTCGATCCTGACGTCGTTGTGCAAGAGGTCTCCGGCCTGATCCGTGCGGGTCCGCTGGGGCGGTCGCTCATGGGTCTCGCCCAGGGGTCTCGCTCGGGGTCGATCGCCCGGGGGAGCGCGACGGGTGCGCAGGCTCGGGCGGCCGGAGGATTGTGAGTGTATGCGCATACATAGACGGGCGCAAGAGGTGTCCGGGCGCCGATCCGGCACGGATCTGGCGCGGGTTGGGTGCGGTTCAGGTGCGGGTGCTCGAGCGCGGTGGACTTCGGTGCCCGAGCGGGCGGACGGGGCGCAGTGATCGCGACGCGCGCCCGACGGGTGTGCACCGAGGCATGTTTTAAGGTACGTTAAATCCATGGCGGAACCCGTGGTCGATCAGCGCACCCAGGCACCCGTTCCTCGCACGGAGGAAGGGCGTCGGCCCGGTGCGCGTCCCGACGGGTCGCGCGAGCCCGGCCCCGCCCGTCGGCCCCGCGGCCCCTGGCGCACGCTGCGCCTGCTGGGCCCGGCCTTCGTCGCCGCCGTGGCCTACGTGGACCCCGGGAACATCGCCGCGAACGTCACCGCCGGCGCCCGCCACGGCTACCTGCTGCTGTGGGTGCTCGTGGTCGCGAACCTCATGGCGATGCTCGTCCAGTACCTCTCGGCGAAGCTCGGCGCGGTCACCGGCCGCACCCTCGCCGATCACCTCGGAGCGACCCTGGGGCGGCGCTCGCGCCTGCTGTTCTGGCTGCAGGCGCAGGCCATGGCGATCGCCACCGACATCGCCGAGGTCGTCGGCGGCGCGATCGCCCTGCGCATCCTCTTCGGACTCCCGCTGCTGGTCGGCGGCGTCATCGTCGGCGCCGTCTCGATGGCCCTGCTCGCCGTGCAGTCCCGCTTCGGCCAGAGGCCCTTCGAGCACGTGATCATCGGGCTGCTGGGCGTGATCACCATCGGTTTCCTCGCCGGGCTCGTCGTCGCCCCGCCCGATCCGGTGGCCCTCGCCGACGGGCTGATCCCGCGCTTCGACGGCGGCGGCACCGTGCTGCTCGCGGCCTCGATGCTGGGCGCGACCGTCATGCCCCACGCGATCTACCTGCACGCCGGACTCGTGCGCGACCGCCATGGCACCGACCGCTCGCCCGGGCGGATCACCCGCGTGGTCCGCGCCTCGCGCTGGGACGTGGTGCTCTCTCTGTGCCTCGCGGGCACCGTGAACATCGCGATGCTGGTCCTGGCCGCCGAGGCGCTCCCCGGGATCCCCGGCACCGACACCATCGAGGGCGCGCAGGCCGCGATCGCCGCCGCCTCCGGGCCCGTGGTCGGCGTGCTCTTCGGGATCGGCCTGCTCGCCTCCGGCCTCGCCTCCTCCTCCGTGGGCGCCTACGCGGGCAGCGAGATCATGCGCGGCCTGCTGCACCGGCGGATCCCGCTCGTGCTCTCCCGCCTGCTCACCCTGCTGCCCGCACTCGTCGTCCTCGCGATCGGCGCCGAGCCCACCGCGGCCCTCGTGCTCAGCCAGGTCGTGCTCAGCCTCTGCCTGCCCTTCGCCCTGGTGCCGCTCGTGACCCTCACCGGCCGGCGCGCCCTGATGGGGAGCTTCGCGAACTCGCGGCCGGTCACCGTGATCGCCTGGATCGTCGTCGCGCTCATCGTCGCCCTGAACCTCGCGCTCGTCCCGATGTCCCTCACGGGCGAGTGAGCAGGGGCGAGCCGGAGGTCGCCATCGGCCCCGGCGATACGATGCCGGGGTGAACCCCGACGAGCTCAGTCCCGTGGCCCAGGACTACCTCAAGGTGATCTGGTCGCGCACCGAATGGGGTGCCCCGCCGATCACCACGGGCGAGCTCGCCCAGCGCTTCGGCACCTCCGCCGCCAACGTCACCGAGACCCTCAAGCGCCTGGACGCCCAGGGCCTCGTGGCCCGCATCCCCTACAAGCCCGTCGAGCTCACCGAGGCGGGAGCGCAGTGCGCGATCGCGATGGTGCGCCGCCACCGTCTGCTGGAGACCTACCTGGTGGAGGCCCTCGGCTACGACTGGGACGAGGTGCGCGACGAGGCCGAGCGCCTCGAGCACGCCGTGAGCGACACCTTCATCGCCCGCATCGACGCGATCCTCGAGCATCCGACGGCGGACCCCCACGGCGACCCCATCCCCGATGCCGACCACCGCTGGGCCCACCCCGAGGACGCGCGGCGCCTCGCGAGCGTCACCGGCGCCGGCCGCTTCCGCGTCCTCGTGGTCTCCGACGCCGACCCCGAGGTGCTGCGCACCGCCCGCGAGCTGGGGCTCGTGCCGGGCGTGGAGCTCGACGTCGACGCGGGGGAGAGTGGCGCGGCGGGCGCGGGCCCGCTGGTGCGGGTGCTCGGGCGCGAGGGCGTCGAGGTGCCCGGGAGCGTCGCCGAGGGGATGCTCGTGCGGCCGATCGTCTGAGGGCGCGGGGCTCCGGGCGTTCAGCGCCCGAGCGGCCCGCAGCTCTCGCGCAGCAGCACGTCGACCGGGAGCTGCAGGTCCTGGCCGGGAGCGTCGGCATCGGCCATCCGGCGCAGCAGCGTCTGGACCGCCTGGACGCCGACGTCCGTCATCGGCTGGCGCACGGTGGTGAGCGGCGGACGGGACCAGCGCGCGTCCTCGATGCCGTCGAAGCCGGTGACCACGCAGTCGTCGGGGACGCTGATGCCGGCCTCTCGCAGTTCCGTGAGCGCCCCGAGCGCGCTCTGGTCGTTCGCCGCGATCACCGCGCCCGGGCGGACGTCCGCGAGGGCGCGGCGCATCTCCTGCGCCCCGCCCTCGGTCGTGAAGTCGGTGGACGCGATGCGCCAGGTCTCGCCGCTGCCGTCGATCTCGCGGCGGAAGCCCTCCTCGCGCTCGACCCCGTCGGGCGAATCCGCGGGCCCGCCCAGGTAGAGCACGGGGCCCTCGGGCTTGCGCGCGAGCACGTGGCGGGTCACCGCCGCCATCCCGCCCGCGTTGTCCACGCGCACCGAATCGGCGGTCCCGGCGGCGCGGCCGGCGACCACCACGAGCGGCACGCGGCGCGCCGAGCGGGCGATGAGGTCGTCGGGCACGGTGCGGGAGATGACGATGATCCCGTCGACCCGGCCCTCGAGATCGTCCAGCACCACGCTCCGGCTGAGGTCGGGGCCGGAGGCGACCAGGAGCGCATAGCCGCTGCCCCAGGCGCTGATCTCGCAACCGCGCACGAGCTGCTCGAAGTAGTGGTTGCGCTCGGGGTCCACGAAGCTGCGGTCCATGTCGTCGATGAACTCGACGACATGATCGCCCGCGGATCCCGGCTGCGGCACCGGCGGGGCGTCGTGGCCGGGGATGAGCAGGCCCAGCACGCCGGTGCGGCGGCCCGCGAGCCCCCGGGCGCTCGCATTGGGGACGTAGCCGAGCTCGTCGATCGCGGCGAGCACCCTCTCCCGCGTGGACTCGGTGACCTTCTGTGGGCTGCGCAGCACGCGCGAGACCGTTGCGATCGAGACCCCTGCGCGCGTCGCGACGTCGTAGACGGTCGGCGGTTTCCTGGGTGGCACGGGGAACCTCCAGGCGTCGGGCGGAGTGCTCGACGGGGTCGGGGACGGGATGGACGTGACGAGCCGGACGGGGACGGGTGTCCGCAGGGTACCCGAGAGCGGGGCGGCGCCGGTGCGCGGCGGCCTGCGGGACTCGTTGACAGTGATACCCCCTAGGGGTATAGATTCGGGGTGTGCCCGAGCGGGCGCCCACGAACCGAGGAGGAGTCCATGACCACGACCGAGTTCCAGGTGACCGGGATGACCTGCGGGCACTGCGAGATGTCCGTGCGTGAAGAGGTCGGTGAGGTCCCCGGCGTCGAGGGCATCGAGGTCAGCCACGAGACCGGCCGCCTGGTCGTCTCCGGCCCCGAGGCGATCGACGAGACCGCCGTGCTCGCCGCCGTCGAGGAGGCCGGGTACGAGGCGAGCCGCGTCGGCTGAGGCGGCGTCGCGGCCCGCGGAGGCCGTTCGATCTGCGCCGGTCGTCCGGCCCGCGCTGGGTGTCCGGTCCGCGCTGGCTGTCCGGCCCCGCCGCCGCCCTTCCCTCTGATCCCGCCCCGAAGGAGCTCCGATGACATCCGCCGACTCCGATGAGCGCAGCGCTACGGGCGGCGCCGTCGGCCCGCTGCGCGGGATCGACCTCGACATCGGCGGGATGACCTGCGCCTCCTGCGCGAACCGCATCGAGCGCAAGCTCAACAAGCTCGACGGCGTCGAGGCGAGCGTCAACTTCGCGACCGAGTCCGCGAGGGTCACCGCACCCGCGGATCTCGACCCCAAGGTGCTGGTGGGGACCGTGGCCAAGGCCGGATACACGGCCACGATGCCCGCGGGCGCGTCGAGCCCAGCGCCGTCGGGCGCGGACGGATCCGGCGCAGATCCATCGGACGCAGCCGGTCCGTCGAGCGCCCCGGGATCTTCGACCGGGCCCACCGTCGTGGACACCTCCGACGCCGAGCCCGTCGACCCCGAGCTGGCCTCCCTGCGCCAGCGTCTGATCGGCGCGGCCGTGCTCGGGATCCCCGTGATCGCCCTGGCCATGCTCCCGGCGCTGCAGTTCACGTACTGGCAGTGGGCCTCGCTCGCGCTCGCCGCGCCGGTGATCGTCTGGGCCGGCTGGCCGTTCCATCGTGCGGCGCTCATCAACGCCCGCCACGGCGCGGCGACGATGGACACCCTGATCTCGATGGGCACCACCGCCGCGTTCCTGTGGTCGCTGTACGCCCTGTTCCTCGGGGACGCCGGCATGCCGGGCATGCACCACGGCTTCGACCTCACCATCTCCCGGTCCGACGGCGCCTCCACGATCTACCTCGAGGTCGCCGCCGGGGTCATCCTGTTCATCCTCGCCGGCCGGTACATCGAGAAGCGCTCGAAGCGCGAGGCCGGGGCCGCCCTGCGGGCCCTCCTCCACCTGGGCGCGAAGGACGTGGCCGTGCTGCGCAGCGGCACCGAGGTGCGCATGCCGATCGGCGACCTCGCCGTGGGCGACGAGTTCGTGGTGCGGCCCGGCGAGAAGATCGCGACCGACGGCGAGGTCGTCTCCGGGCACAGCGCCGTGGACGCCTCCATGCTCACCGGCGAGTCGGTGCCCCAGGAGGTCGCTGAGGGAGACGCCGTCACCGGCGCGACCGTCAACAGCGGCGGGCGCCTCGTGGTGCGCGCGACCCGCGTGGGCGCCGACACCCAGCTCGCCCAGATGGCGCAGCGCGTGAAGGACGCCCAGTCCGGCAAGGCGCGCGTGCAGCGCCTGGCCGACCGGATCTCCGGCGTGTTCGTGCCGATCGTGCTCGGGATCGCGCTCGTCACGCTCGTGATCTGGGTGCTCACCGGGCACGGAGCGGAGGCCGCGTTCACCGCGGCCGTGGCCGTCCTCATCATCGCCTGCCCGTGCGCGCTGGGCCTCGCGACCCCCACGGCGCTGCTGGTGGGCACCGGCCGCGGCGCCCAGCTGGGCATCCTCATCAAGGGGCCCGAGGTGCTCGAGAGCACCGGCGACCTCGACACGGTGGTCCTGGACAAGACCGGCACCGTGACCACCGGGCGCATGACACTCGTCGATGTGCATCCGGCCGACGGCATCGACACCGAGACGCTGCTGCGCCGCGCGGGCGCCGTCGAGGACTCCTCCGAGCACCCGATCGCCCAGGCCATCGCCCGCGGAGCCGGCGAGCGCATCGGGAACGTGCCCGAGGCGACCGGCTTCGAGGCCCTGCCCGGCCGCGGCGCCCGCGGGACCGTCGACGGGGTGCTCGTGAGCGTGGGACGGGGGCTCGGGGACGACGGAACCCGCGGGTCCAAGGGGTCCAGCGGGGGCGACGGGGCCCGGGTGCCGGCCGAGCTCACCGAGTTCCAGGAGAGCGCGCAGGAGGCCGGCCGCACCGCCGTGCTCGTCGCCTGGGACGGGCAGGCGCGCGGCGTCCTCACCGTCGCTGACGCCGTGAGGCCCTCGAGCGCCGAGGCCATCTCGCGCCTGCGCGAGCTGGGACTGCGCCCCGTGCTGCTGACCGGCGACGGCCGCACCGTCGCCGAGCGCGTCGCCTCCGAGGTCGGCATCGACGAGGTGATCGCCGAGGTCATGCCCGAGGACAAGGTCTCCGTGATCGCCCGCCTGCAGGGAGAGGGGCGGAAGGTCGCGATGGTCGGCGACGGCGTCAACGACGCGGCCGCCCTCGCGCAGGCCGACCTGGGCCTTGCCATGGGCGGCGGCACCGACGCCGCCATCCAGGCCGCCGACATCACCCTGGTGCGCAGCGACCTGCGTTCCGCGGCCGACGCGGTCCGCCTCGCACGCCGCACCCTGCGCACGATCCGCGGGAACCTGTTCTGGGCCTTCGCCTACAACGTCGCCGCCATCCCGCTGGCCGCGCTCGGCCTGCTGAACCCCATGCTCGCCGGTGCGGCCATGGCCTTCTCCAGCGTGTTCGTGGTGCTCAACAGCCTGCGCCTGCGCACCTTCCGCGCCGACGCGCGCTGAGCGCCCGGGGCCTGCGCGGTTCCCGTGGCGCCCTGTTCGCTCCTGAGCCCGCGGCGCCCGGGACGCGCGGCACCGGCGTCACGCGCGCGGCGCAGGCGCCACGCGCGGCACCTTGTTCGCTCCTGGCGCGACCACTTCACGACCGCACCCGCCGGGCATAGCGTGGACACCGAATCCCGCTCCGCGGGAACCCCGAGCGAAGGGAAGCATCATGACCGACCTGACCGGACGCACCGTCGCACTCATCGCGAACCGCGGCGTCGAGGAGCCCGAGCTCGCCCAGCCCCTCGCCGCCCTCCAGGAGGCCGGCGCGAAGACCGTGCTGCTCTCCGCCGAGGACGGCGCCGTCGTCGCCTTGAACGGCGACTGGGACCGAGGGAAGGAGTTCCCCGTCGACGGGCCCATCAAGGGCGCGAGCGCCGACGAGTACGACGCCCTGGTCCTGCCCGGCGGCACCCTGAACGCCGATTCCCTGCGGATCGACGAGGACGCCGTGGGCCTCGTGAAGGCCTTCGCCTCCGCGGGCAAGCCCATCGCCGCGATCTGCCACGCCCCCTGGATCCTCATCGAGGCGGGACTCGTCGACGGGCTCCGGATGACCAGCTTCACCTCGGTCGCCACCGACCTGCGCAACGCGGGGGCCGACTGGGTCGACGAGCAGGTCGTCACCGACCGCGGCATCACCACGAGCCGCAACCCCGGCGACCTCGACGCCTTCAACGCCGAGGTCATCGGGCGCCTCGCGGGCTGACGCGGGCGCGCGGGTGCGCAGGGCGAGGGGCGAGGGCGCCTCGTTCCCGCGGGCGCGGGTGCACCGTTCCCACGGGGGCGGGTGCACCGTGCTCACGAGGGCGGTGCACCGGCGGGAGCGGCGCACCGTGCCTCCCGCTGCACGTTGCGTTTGAGTGCTGCGTAATGGTCGTTCTGGAGGCTCAAAACGACCGTTGCGCAGCACTGTTCGTGTGTGGCCCGCCTTCCGGCGCGGTGCCCATTCCTTGAGTGCTGCGCAGTGGTCGTTTAGGACGCTCATAGCGACCGTTGCGCAGCACTATTCGTGCGCGGCCCCTGCTTTGAGGTGCTTTGAGGTGGGGATCGGATCTTGAGTGCTGCGCAGTGGTCGTTTAGGAGGCTCAAAACGACCGTTGCGCAGCACTGTTCGTGTCGAGCCAGGAGCCAGAGCCCAGGCGCCCGCTCCCACACCCCTCAACTCAGCCCTCCCACCCGCGCGAGCGGAGGGCGCCCCGCACCTCATGCGCCGCGAGCCGTCCTCCGGCGCGGAGGTGCTCGGCGACGGTGCGGATCTCGATCCACCCGTGGGCCGCGCGCCGCTTGCCGCGACGGATGTCCTTCGCCAGCTGCTCGGGGGTGAGGTGGCTGGGGCCCTCGTGCTCGACGCACACCTTCCACTCCGGCCAGCTCAGGTCCGGTTCCCCCAGGTCGACGTCGCCCTCCCACACCCTGACGTTGAGCTGGGGATCGGGGATGCCGGCGCGCACGAGCGCCAGCCTCAGCGAGGTCTCGGCCGGGGAGTCGCTGCCGACCCGTGCCCGCGCGAGCGCGGCGCGCAGGTGCCCGCGTCCGGTTCGTCGGGAGGAGTCGATCGCGAGGCGCAGACCCTCGGGGGTCGCGTACGGAGCCGAGCGGCCCTCGAATCGGGGGCGCGGGTGGCGGATCAGATGGTCGAGGACGGAGACGAGGTCGTCGGGCGTCAGATGCTCGACGAGGTCCA
The DNA here is from genome assembly GCF_023373525.1 of Brachybacterium kimchii. NCBI lineage: Bacteria > Bacillati > Actinomycetota > Actinomycetes > Micrococcales > Dermabacteraceae > Brachybacterium > Brachybacterium kimchii. The sequence continues at coordinate 2,487,526 of NZ_CP097218.1, read as the reverse complement.
ACGCTGTGCGTACCCGACCGGTGAGGCGGCATCCCTGCGCGTCGACGACGTCGTCACGGGCGATCGTGAGGCGGTGCCAGATCAGCATCCTCGAGCTGCGCCGTGCATGGGCGCTCGTGAGATGGATCTGCTGGGTGTTCGCGACATCGAGGGCTGAGGGGAGCGGCATGCCGAGGACCTGCGCGGCGGTGGGGCCGCACAGCATCACGCTCGCGTCCGACCAGCGCAGTGCCCGCGCGACGTCCTCGGGAGTGAACCGGGGACCCCGCCGGTAGAGGCCGCGCTGCACCCGCCCCAGGTCCGGCGCCCGCAGCCGGCGAGCGCTCACGCCGGCCGCGAACGCCTCGGCAGCAGTGAACACGGGCCCGAGGGTGCTCGGCAGCGGTTCCGGGGTCCGGGTCATCGCCCCAGGGTGCACGCGGCGGGGCGGAGCGTCGGTCGATCATCCACATTCCCCTGGTCAGACCGGGTCGCGCCTCTGGTCCTACCTGACCGAGTCCCGCGGCCGCCCTCGCGCCGCACCCGACACGCGACGGACGTCCTCCGCGCGAGAGAGCTCCGACCGTAATGCAGACCCTCGCGACCCCTTACTTCACCGCGCCCATCGAGAGCCCGCGCACCAGCTGCTTCTGGGCGATCCAGCCGGCGAGCACCACGGGCAGGGAGGCGATGACCGAGGCGGCGGAGAGCCGCGCGAGGAACAGGCCCTCGGAGGTCATCGTGCTCATGAGGTAGATCGGCACCGTGGCGGCGTTGGCGGCGGTGAGGTTCAGGGCGAAGAAGAACTCGTTCCACGCGAAGATCACGCAGATCAGCGCGGTCGCCGCGACGCCGGGGGCCACCATCGGCAGCAGCACCGTGCGCATCGTGCGCATGAGCGAGGCGCCGTCGATCGACGCCGCCTCGAGCACCTCGCCGGGCACCTCGAGGAAGAACGAGCGCATCATCCACACCGCGATCGGCAGGTTCATCGCCGTGTAGAGCACGATCAGCGTGAGCAGGTTGTCGAGCATCCGCAGCTGCCCGGCGATCACGTAGATCGGCATGATCACCGCGACCACCGGCAGCATCTTCGTGGAGATGAAGAAGAACAGCACGTCCTGGGTCTTCTTCACCGGCCGGATGCTGAGCGCGTAGGCGGCGGGGATGGCGAGCACGAGCACCAGCAGCGTCGAGCAGGCCGTCGCGATCACCGAGTTCAGCAGGTAGCTGCCCGCGCCCGAGGCGAGCACCGCCTTGTACTGGTCGAGGGTCGGGGTGAACAGGAAGGTCGGCGGGTTCGACGCGGCCTGCGACTCCTGCTTGAAGCTCGTGAGCACCATCCACGCGACCGGCGCGAAGAAGATCAGCCCGACGATCCAGGCGAGGATGCCCAGCAGGCGTCCGGTCGTGGTGCCGCGGGCGCGCTTGGGGCGGATCGCGGGGGCGCCGGGGGCCGACGCGCGGGAAGCTGTCGAACCCGCGGACGAGGGCCGCGGCGAAGGGGCGGGGGAGGCGTCGGCGACGGTGCTCATGACTGCTCCTTGGCGTTGATGCTGCGGAAGATCAGGCGCAGCGCGAGCGTGGAGATGATGATGGTGGCGACGACGGTGACCACGCCCATCGCGGCGGACTGGCCGATGTCGAAGCCGAGGAACGCGCGCTGGTAGATGTAGAACGGCAGGTTCGCGCTCGCCGTGCCCGGTCCGCCCGCGGTCATCAGGTAGATCTGGTCGAAGGTGTTGACCACGTAGATCGCGCCCAGCAGCACCGACAGCTCGATGTAGAAGCGCAGGTGGGGGAGCGTGATGTGGCGGAACGTCTGCCACGGGGAGGCACCGTCCATCGACGCGGCCTCGAGCACGTCGCCGGTCTGCGACTGCAGGCCCGCGAGCAGCAGGAGCATCATGAACGGCGTCCACTGCCACACCAGCGCCACCACGATCGAGAACACCGGCAGCTGGCTGGTCCAGTCCACGGGGCCGACGCCCACGAGGGAGATCAGCCAGTTCACGAGTCCGTAGGTGGGGTCGAACATCGAGATCGACCAGAGCATCGCGCCGGCGACCGGCATGATGAGGAACGGCGTGATGAGCAGGGTGCGCACGATCCCGCGGCCCAGGAACTTCCGGTCCAGCAGCAGGGCCAGCCCGAGCCCCAGCAGCAGGGCGACGGCCACGCACGCGAGCGTGATGAGGATCGAGTTCAGCGCGGCGCCGCGGAACGTGGAGTCGCGGAAGATGTCGAGGAAGTTCTGCAGGCCCACGAACTCCTCGCCCTCGGGGCGCAGCAGGTTGCGCGAGCGCAGCGAGTACCAGATGGTCAGCAGGAACGGGATCTGCGTGCAGATCACCACGAACACGAAAGCGGGCAGGAGCGGCAGGCGCCGGCTCCATCCGTCGGCCCGGGACTGCGCGGTGCCGCGCGGCGGCGCGGTGCGACGGGGCTGCGAGCTCCCGCGGGACTGCGGGGTCTCGGCTGCGGCGGTGGTCGTCATCGCTCAGCCCTCCCATCCGTAGGTGCGGGCGACGGACGCGGCGAAGGTCTGCGCCTGGGAGAGGGCGTCCTCGACGCTCTGCCCGCCGGCGATCGCCGCGGAGAGCTGCTGGCCCACCCTGGTGCCCAGGTCCTGGAACTCGGGGATGCCGACGAACTGCAGTCCGGGGTAGGGGACCTCCTGGGTCATGGCCTTCTCCTGCGTCGCGTTGTCCATCGAGTCGAGGGTGGGGGTCGCGTAGTGGGCGGCGAGCTTCTTGTACTCGGGGATCTCGTAGGTCGAGCTGCGGGACCCCGGGGGCAGCGCCTCCCAGCCCACCTCCTTGCCGACCAGCTGGAAGTAGTCGGGGTGGGTCATCCAGGCGATGAAGTCCCAGGCGGCCTGCTTCTTCGTGGAGGTCTCGGGGATCGCGAGCGCCCACGAGTAGAGCCAGCCGGTGGACTCGGTCTCGACCGTCGGCCCGAGCGTGTAGTCGGTCTTGCCGACCACGGTCGAGGAGTCGGGGTTCTCGATCCCGGAGACCATCGAGGAGGCGTCGAACCACATGGCCGCGTTGCCCTGGGAGAACTGGGTGAGGCACTCGCCGAAGCCGGAGGTCGCCGCGCCCGGCTGGCCCCAGGTGCGCACGGTGTCGACGTAGGTGGAGACGGCCTCGCGGACCTCCTCGGAGTCCAGCCGCGGCGCCCAGTCCATGTCGAACCAGCAGCCGCCGAAGGTGTTGATGGCCGTGTTGATGGGCGCGAGGTTCTCGCCCCAGCCGGCGAGGCCGCGCAGGGCGATGCCGGACATGCCGTTCTCCGGGTCGTGCAGGGTCTTCGCGAAGGAGCGGATGTCGTCCCAGCTGGGGTGGCCGGGCATGGTCAGCCCGGCCTCGTCGAAGAGGTCCTTGCGGTAGACGAGGAACGCGCTCTCGCCGTAAAACGGCACCGAGTGCATCGACTTCCCGGAGGTCAGGGCCTCGCGGATCGTGGGGATGAAGTCCTCGGGGTCGTAGCCGTCGGTCTTGTCGATGAACGGCTGCAGGTCGGTCAGCCAGCCGTTCTTCGCCCACAGCGGGGTCTCGTAGTTGGAGATCATCACGACGTCGAACTCGCCGCCGCCCGAGGCGACCGACGCGGTGATCTTCGCGCGGGCCTCGTTCTCCGGGAGGGACACGAAGCGCACGTCCACGTCGGGGTGGTCCGCCCGGAAGTGGTCGACGAGCCCGATCGCGTCCTGCATCTGCGGGTTCGAGACGATCGCGACGACGATGGACTGCTTCCCGCCGCTGCTGCCCGAGCCGCATCCGGCCAGGCCCAGGGTCGCCGCGCCGGCGCCGAGCGCGCTCGCGCCCAGGACCGTGCGCCGGCTCGGGCGGGAGGCGGGGGTTCGGAGGGCCGTTGGGGCCGGGGCGGCCGACGGCGGTGGTGAGGTGCGGGATCGGAGGTGCGGCATGGGCTGTCCCCTCTGGGCGGTGTCGGCGTCGGTGTCGACGGGTCTCGCGCTGGAACGTCGGTCCGGGGCCACGGGCCGACGTCGGAGTCGGACCGCAGGTGGTCGGTGCGGTCGGTGCGGGCCGCTGCACATCTGATAAGCGGCTCCGCTCATCTGATTCGTGAGCGTAGTCATATACGCTTCGCGGAGCAACAGGCGGAACGGAATCGGGACGCGGGTGCGGCGCGCGGCGTCGGCCGGCGTCACGGGATCCTGCCGCCGCGCTGCAGCCCGACACGGCGCAGCCCTCCACGACCCCACGACCATCCACAGGAGCACCCATGCCCGCGGACGACGGCTCCCTCAAGGCGCACCTGGCGACCGAGTACTACCTCCGGAACCGCTCGAAGGTGGACATCGCCAAGGAGCACGGGCTCTCGCGCTTCCAGGTCGCGCGGATGCTCGAGGAGGCTCGCGCGCAGGGCATCGTGCGGATCCAGATCCACGACCCGGCGGAGTCGGGGCGCGACCTTGCGCCGCTCGCCGAGAAGCTCGGCATCTCCCGCGTCGTCGTCGCCTCCCCGCGCGTGGACGAGACCATGCGCGCGGCCCTCGCCCGGCAGGTCGGACGGCTGCTTCCCGACCTCCTGCACGACGGCGGGCGGCTCGGGGTCGCCTGGTCGCGCACTCTCATGCACCTGCCCGACTCGCTCGACGCCCTGCCCAGGGTCGATGTCGTCCAGCTCGTCGGCCCGCTCAGCGCTCCCGGGTACTCGAGCGCGCACTCCTCGGCCCTCATCCACACGCTCGGATCGTTCGCGGGCGGTGGCATCTGGGCCCTGCCCACTCCGCTGATCGTCGACTCGCCCGAGGTCGCGGCCTCCCTGCGCGGCATGGACGAGGTGCGCTCCGCCCTCGAGGCGGCCGACGAGATCGACGTCGCGACCGTCTCGATCGGCGCCTGGTGGCCCGGCGCCTCGACCCTGTGGAGCCGGCTGTCCGAGGACGAGCGCGGCAGGGCCCGCGAGGCGGGCGTGGTCGCCGAGTGCGCGGGCGTCCTCGTGGACGCCGAGGGCCGGGTCGCGCGGGCCGGCATCGAGGAGCGCGTGATCGGGGTCGGCGCCGAGCAGCTGAGGCGGGCCCACGTGGTCGCGGTGGCCCCGGCCGTGGGCCATCCCGAGGCCGTGGTCGCAGCCGCCCGTGCGGGACTCGTCGACGACCTCGTGCTCTCCTCCGAGCTCGCGGCCCAGGTCGCCGATCTGCTCGGCTGAGACCAGGGGCTGCTCATCTGATGCAGGCGCTGGTATCGTCGGCCCCGTCTCCATCCGCCGATGACGAAGGATGCGTCATGACCTCCCTGAACGCCGCCGCCCTGCCCGAGATCGCGGCCGCGGGCCGGATCCCGGTCCCTGATGTCCCGCTCGAGGAGAGGTCCGTCGGCATCGTCCACTTCGGCGTCGGCGGCTTCCACCGCGCCCACCAGGCGATGTTCCTGGACCGCCTCATGCGCGCCGGCCGCGACCGCGACTGGGCCCTGTGCGGCGTGGGCCTGCTGCCCGGCGATGCACGCATGCGCGACGCCCTCGCCGCGCAGGACGGGCTGTACACCCTGGTCACGAAGGCGCCCGACGGCACCCAGGACCCGCGGGTGATCGGCTCGATCGCCGACTACCTTTTCGCGCCCGACGACCCGGAGGCCGTGCTCGCGCGCATGAGCGATGCGAGCACCCGCATCGTCTCCCTCACCGTCACCGAGGGCGGCTACAACTACAACCCCTCGACCGGCGAGTTCCAGCGCGAGACGCCCGCCGTCACCGAGGACCTGCGCACCGCCTTCGGCGGCGAGGGGAGCGGGGCCGGGGATGGGGCCGGCAAAGCGGCCGACGGCGGGGACGCGCCCGTCGGCCACCCGCAGACGATGTTCGGCTTCCTCGTCGAGGCGCTGCGTCGCCGCCGCGAGGCCGGCACGCCCCCGTTCACGGTCATGTCCTGCGACAACGTGCGCGGCAACGGGGATCTCGCCAAGCGCATGATCCTCGCGTATGCGCAGTTGCGCGACGAGGCCGGCCTGCACGGCGATGCGCCCATGGCCCCGTGGATCGACGAGCACGTCGCCTTCCCCAACTGCATGGTCGACCGGATCACCCCGGTCACCGCCGAGTCCGACATCGAGATGATCTCCCGCGAGTACGACGTCCAGGACGCCTGGCCCGTGGTCAGCGAGGACTTCGTGCAGTGGGTGCTCGAGGACTCCTTCCCCCTGGGCCGCCCGGCCTGGGAGGAGGTGGGGGTGCAGATGGTCGAGGACGTCGAGCCCTACGAACTCATGAAGCTGCGCCTGCTGAACTGCTCCCACCAGGCCATCGCCTACTTCGGGCTGCTGCTCGGGCAGACCTTCGCCCACGAGGCCGCGCAGGACGAGGACCTCGCCCCCTTCACCCGCACCCTGTACATGGACCGGGAGGGCACGCCCACGGTCCCCGACGTCCCCGGCATCGACCTCGACGCCTACAAGGACGAGCTCATGGCGCGCTTCTCCAACGCGCACGTGCGCGACACCCTCGCCCGCCTCGCCGCCGAGTCCAGCGACCGCATCCCCACCTGGATGGTCCCCGTGATCCAGGAGAACCTCGAGGCCGGGCGCGACGTGAGCGCATGCGCGGCGATCGTCGCCTCCTGGGCCCGCTACGCCGAGGGCACGGGCGAGAACGGCGAGGAGTGGCCCGTCGTCGACCGCCTGCACGACCGCGTCATGGCCGCCGCCGCGAAGCACGACGAGGACCCCCTCGCGTTCCTGCGCGATGCGGAGCTCTTCGGCGACCTCGTCGAGCACGAGGCCTTCACGACCCCGTACCTCCACGCGCTCGAGGTGCTGCGCACCCGCGGCGCCCGGGCCCTCCTCCAGGAGCTGCACGCGCAGGTGTGAGCGCGGTGGGCGAGCGGCGTCGGCCGGGGTGAGAGCAGGTCCGCGGGTCCGTGGGCTGGCGGGTCAGCGGGCCGACGTCCGCGGCCTGCGCCAGACCATCACCGCGACGAGCAGCACCATGACGATCGTGGTGAGGGCGATGGGCAGGGGCACCAGCGGATCGATCAGCACCACGAGCAGCGCGAGCGCGATCGAGGCGCTCACCACGGCGTCGGCCGAGCGGCGGATCACCACGCACCACATGCCCACAAGGAAGATCGCGATCGGCAGGGAGACCGCGTACGCGGCGGCCGTCGGACCGATCTCCGACTCGCCCATGGCGACATCGACCTCGAGCTCGACGCCCACGGAGAAAGCGCCCGCGGCCGCGAAGATCACGTAGTGGCCGTAGCCGTAGAGCAGAGAGCTGCGCAGCGAGCCGATCGCCTCGTGGTGGGGCGGCCAGAAGTAGATCCACCACAGCGCGGCGGTCACGATCAGGCACATGGCACCGAGCGGGACCAGGTCCGCGAGCGGGACCTCCGCGTCGCGCGCCTCGATGATCGCGTGGGAGGACGCGAGCAGGCTCTCTCCCAGCAGGATCAGGGTGAACCCGCCGTAGCGCTCGGTGATGTGCTCGGGATGCCAAGGGGTGCGTCCGCGCTGCTCGGCGATGACGGGAACGCTGATCTCGGCGAGGATCAGGAAGATCGCCGCGGGGATCAGCAGGCCGTGCGGCAGCAGGAGCATGAGCACCCAGAGCACCTGGACGATCGCGATGCCGACGGCGTAGTGGAGGGCCGCTCGCCGCGCCTCACCCGTCGAGGACGGCGTCGCCGCCGCCCGCAGCCACTGCACGACCATCGACAGGCGCATGACGACGTACCCGGCGATCATCACGCCGAAGGAGTCGTGCTCGAAGACGGGGCCGATGCCCGCGGCGACCACCATCACGCCGCCCATCTGGGCGATGGTGAGCACCCGGTAGAGCCAGTCGTCGGTGTCGAACGAGGTGGCGAACCAGGTGAAGTTCATCCACGCCCACCAGATCGCGAACAGCGCCATCGCGTAGTGGCCCACGCCGCCGGCCACGTGCGACTCGGCGAGGGCGTGGTGGAGCTGGACGCCCGCGATGCTCACGGCGATCACGAAGACCAGGTCGAAGAACAGCTCGAGCGACGAGCCTGCCCGTCCCTCCTCGCGGGGGTCGCGGGGGCGCATCGGCAGCAGCCGCCAGCGGGAGGCGGTGGTCGTGGTCATGGGCACCTCGGTGGGGATCGGGATGGGGGCGCGTGCCTGCGCCTGTGCGCGAGCCTCGAAGAGCGTACGCGGAGCGGAGAACGATCCGCATGCCGCATGCCGCATGCCGCATGCGGGCGCTGCGGGTGCGGGCGTTGCGTCGGGCCGGACCGGTGCCCCTCGATCCGATCCATGCGCTCGCCATCGCTCACTCCCGTAGATCGACCACGCGATTCTGATACGCCCACACCACGGCCTGCAGGCGCGAGGCCACGCCGAGCTTCGGCAGCATCCGCGCGAGGTGGGACTTCACGGTCGAGGCCTCGACGTGCAGGTGCGCGGCGATGTCCGCGTTGCTCATGCCCTCCGCGAGCGCACGCAGTATCTCCAGCTCCCGCGGGGTGAGGACCTCCTCGGCACCGCTGTCCGGGCGCACGACGACCGGCTGCAGGCGTCGCCGCTCGGCGACCTCGCGGAGGATACGGCGGGTGAGCGACTGGTCGATCGTTCCGCGGCCCGCCGCCACCTGCCGCAGAGCGTGCGAAATCAGGTCCGGGTCCGCGTCCTTGAGGAGGAAGCCCGCGACTCCCGCCTCGAGAGCGCCGAAGACGTACTCGTCGAGGTCGAACGTGGTCAGCATGAGCACCTCCACCTCGAGCTCGCGGACCGCCACGGCGACCTCGATGCCGTTCATCCCGGGCATGCGGATGTCGAGGCACGCGACGTCGGGCCGCAGCCCGCGGATGAGCTCGAGCGCCTGTGGGCCGTCCTCCCCGACGCCCACCACCTCCATATCCGGCTCGGACTCCAGCAGCGAGGCGAGGCCCTTGCGCACGAGAGCGTGGTCGTCCGCCAGCACCACGCGGATCATGTCGGTTCCTCCCTCTGCTGCGGCTGCCCCGGGACGACGCCGTCACGGGGCAGGTCCAGCGTCACGGACCAGCCTCCTGCGTCGGTGGGGCCGTACTCGAGGCCGGCCCCCACCAGTTCCGCCCGCTCCCGCATGCCGATCAGACCGAACCCTCCGGTGCAGCCGGGCTGCGGACCGGGGCGCGCCGGTCGCCCGTTGACCACGACGATCCGCACCCGCTGCGCGGAACGCGCGTCGACGCGCACCTCGCAGTCCGCCGCGGGGGCGTGGACGGCCGCGTTCGCGAGGGACTCCTGGACCATGCGATAGCCCACCAGCTGCGCGAGCGCGCCGACATCGGCGCCGGGGTCCGCGCCCTGCGGCTCCACCGTCAGTCCGATCTCCGCCCCGGCGGCGCGCCGCTCGTCCACGAGCTGCGCGAGAGAGGCGAGGGACCGGTCGGCGAGCGGCGCCGCGTGCTCGTCGCGCAGCAGGCCGACGAGGCGCCGCAGGTCGCGCAGCACGGCGGTGCTCTGCATGCGGATGTCACGGGCCGATTCCTTCGCCGCCTCCGGTGCAGGGTCCACCTGGCGCTCGAGTGCGGAGGCCAGCATCGCGATGCCCGACATGTGGTGGGCGGCGATGTCGTGGAGGTCGCGGGCGACGGCGGTGCGTTCGGCGGCGATCGCCACGGCGACCTGGGCGTCCTGCTCCCGGCGCAGTGCCGTGAGCTCCCGTTCGTGGGCGGTGCGCGCCTGCCGTCGGCTGACCACGATCAGGGCGAGGAGGAGCGGCACGCCGATGACGATCACCCCCTGCCCGATCCCGGCGAGGAGAGCCTGGGCGGTGCCCGCATCTTCCGATCCGAGCGTGTTCACGGTCGTGGCCAGCACGGTGAGCGCGAGCATCGCCCCCGCCACCGGGGCGAGATGCTCGCGGCGGAGCCGCACCCCGGCGACGTAGGCGGCCCACAGCACCGCGACGGTCGTGGTGCCGAAGGCGGTGCCCGGGGCGAGGACGGCGAGCAGCAGCGGGAGCGCGCACACCACCACCGCTGCGAGGCGCGGGAGGGACCGGAGCAGGACGAGCGCCGCCGCTTGGGAGAGCAGCGTGAGCAGGACCGCCCACCATGCGGCCGAGCCTGCGGGAGGCGCCCCCATCGGCTCGCCTCCCGCCCGTTCGAGCAGCGGGATCGCGAGCAGTGTTCCGGCGGCGATCACGAGGCAGCACAGCGCCGCCACGGCGTCGCCCCTCCGTGGGGCGGGGCCTCGCCATGGCGGCGCCGGACTCGGGGTCGCCGTCATGAGCTCGACGGTAGCCCCTGGCGGCGGGGGAGTGAGGTCGACGCGGGGAGCGTCGGCTCCGGGGGACGCGTGCCGAGTCGTCCTCGCGTGGCGAGGATGATCCCTGCCGCCGCGACGACGGCCGCCACGGCCAGCAGCGGGTACACGTACTGCGCCGCGATCGACTGGAACATGGCCGACCACAGCACGGAGGCGAAGGTGTTCGCGCTGACATGCATGAGCATCGACAGCGGCAGCGATTCACCGGTCCGGTTGAACACCCAGGACATGACGATGTTGAAGCCGAGGCAGAAGACGGTGAAGGCGAGCAGGCCGGTCACGCTGCGGCCGGGCCCGTCGGCCCAGTCGGTGAGGAACAGCGGGTAGTGCCACACGGCCCACACGGGCCCCAGGATCGCGGCGGACGCGAGCGGGCTGCGCTGGTGCTGGAGGCGGCTGAGGGCGAAGTCCCGCCAGCCGGGCTCCTCCGCGAGGCCCGTGGTCAGCAGCTGCAGCACCAGCATCGGCGCGTACAGCGCGAGGAGCGCGACCGGGGGAGCGACGACACTCCCGCCGATGGCGAGAGAGGCCGCGGTGCCGACAGCGGTCAGCCCTGCGGGAACGGCGAGCAGGGCGATCGCGTACCAGCGCCAGTTCGCTCGCCACCGGAACAGGCGCCCCGCCCAGGCGCGCAGGCCGGCGCGGCCGTCCACCACGGCGGTGACGATGAGCGCGGAGCCGATGGGGCCGAGGAACGCACCCGGGATGACGCCGAGCAGCTGTGTGGAGCCGAGCACCACCGGGTAGTCCACGTCGATGATGCCGAGGCCGCTGGTGGAGAGGATGTAGTTCAGCCACCCCAGCCAGCTGAGACCGCAGGCCAGGAGGAAATAGCTGAGGACGGGACGAGAACGGATGAGGTGCACCATGGAGGGCCTCCGGTCGTAGAGGGGCGCTGACTCCTCCACGGTCCACGGTGCGAGAGCGCGCTTCGAGACCCTTTCGGGCGAATCCGGGGTCTTGCATCTTTGGATGCAGGCCGGCTCCGGAGGCCTCGGGGCGCGTGTCCGGATGGGTGGCTTCCTCTCCTGGAATCGAACGGGTTCCCATCGGCCGCGCTGGCGGTCAGCGGCGGGTCATGTCTTCCCGCCGAGGAGCTCCGGGTGCGCGGCCACCTGTGCGATGCGGCCGTATGACCGCATCACGTCCTGCTGGGATGCGGACGCCAGCGGCTCGAGGCGCAGGAGGTAGCGACCGGCGATGAGGCCGGCGACGACGGCGAGCACCGCCGTCGCCCGGCTCCGAGCCCCACGACCTCCCAGATATTCCACGAGAGGCCCGAGGAGTTCGCGATCCAAGTACTCATGGACTACGGACGTGGCGTCCTCCTCCACGAGCGCCATCCTCATCAACCCGTGCAGGTGCGGCCCTGCGATCGGGTCATCCCATGCGGACACGACGCGCGCGACGATGCGGAACCCCAGGTGCTCCGGTGGCCCGGCCAGCGCCGTCGACAACAGTCCGGCGGGCCCCAGGCCTCCGGTGGTGACCTCCTCGAACAGGCCGTGCTTGGAGCCGAAGTGGTAGGCCACGAGCGCGGGATCGCAGTCGGCCTCCTGGGCGATGCGCCGCACCGTCGTCGCCTCGTACCCGGACGCGAGGAAGAGCTCCTCGGCGGCACGGAGGATGCGGTCGCGCGCCGGAGGAGTGCCCTTCGTCGGGCGGCCTCGGCGGATATTCATCACTGTTGAAGCGTAGTTCGGGGCGGTCAACGATCTCGGCATGAACGCTCTTGATCCGACCCAGACCCGACGTCACGACCGTTCGGTGCTCGTCACGGGAGCCTCGAGCGGAATCGGAGCCGCCACCGCCATCGCTCTGAGCGCCGAAGGATGGACCGTCTTCGCGGGGGTCCGAGACCTCTCCGCGGCCCCTGAGACCTCGGGCGCCGGGCGCATCATCCCGATCCGCATGGACGTCACCGCCCCCGACACGATCGCGGCAGGGATCGCTGGCATGAGGGATCGCCTCGGCGGGGCTCCTCTGGATGCCGTCATCAACAACGCCGGCATCGGCCAGCTCGCGCCGATGAGCACTGTTCCTCCCGGGCAGATGCGCGCGATCTTCGATGTCAACGTCTTCGGCGCCGTACAGGTCACCCAAGATTGCCTTCCGCTGATGCGATCGGGGTCCCGCGTGCTCTTCGTTGGCTCCGTGGGGGACCGCGTCACCATGCCCTTCGGGGGAGCCCTCACGGCGTCCAAGTGGGCGATCGCCTCGATCGCCGAAGCCTTCCGGCTCGAGCTGGTGGCAGACGGCATCCGCGTCATCCTCATCGAACCGGGATCCATCTTTTCGCCGGCCGTCGACAAGGTCGACGCATCAGCTCGGGCCACGTCCGCCGCACTGGCGGAGGCAGCCCCTGACCTGGCACGACGATTCGCACGGGCGGCGTCACGGGCGGTCGAGAACGAGCGGTCGGGCTCCTCCCCGGACGTCGTCGCCCGCACCATCGTGAGGGCGCTGACGGCGCGCAGACCTGCCACCCGATATCTGACGGGCAAGCACGCCAGGACACTGGCCGCGCTCGGGCGCCTTCCCGACCCGGTGTTCGACCGCATCAGGCTCACCATCTTCGACCAGCCCGCAAGCCCTCAGGAGACACCATGAACGACATGCCCGGACTCGCCGCACTCGCCGCGATCAGCCCACGGTTCGCCCAGCACGCGGAAGCCCTCGGAAGGGCCGCCTGGAACAGCCCGCAGCGCAGCGTCGACGAGACGGCCGCGGTCTTCCTCGGCTGCGACCTCTCCCTGGGCCTGCTCGACTTCCCGCTGCGCACGCACATCGCGATGGCCCGTCACCTCGGAGTGCCCGATCAGGTGATGATCGACGTCATCGTCGAGCTCGCACCACTGGTCGGATACCCCCTCGCGGCGCAGGCGCTCACGTCCGTGGCGTTCATCCCGTCGGCTGGTCACGGCGCGTCGGGGTCGGCGATCGACCTCGCTCGCCGCGCGGCCGTCGCGGTCAGGAGTTTCGGTCGCGGTCCGGATGATGTGCTCGCGGACATCGTCGGCGAGTACGGGACGCTGGCCCGCGGAGTGTGACGGCGGGGCATCCATCTGGCTCTCGGCCGGGAGATTCGCGGCGGTGCAGGTGCGCATCATCCATGGGTGAGGGCTGCACCGGGCGTTCGGTCTGCGCCGGAGACGGTCGCGTGCGGGGGTTCCCACGACGGACGCGGGGCGGCACGATCTGACCATGGATTCCCGAGCTCGACGGGCGGAGACCTACCGGTGGGTGCGCGACCTTCCCTATGACACGGTGAGCGCGCACGACGCCGCAGGACTGCGCGCGCTGGGACGAGGCAACTGCGTGGCGAAGGCGCACCTGCTCTCCGAGGAGCTGCAGCGTCTGGGAGCCACGTGCCGGATGGTCTCGTGGGAGTACGAGCTGCCCGTCCTGGTCCCCGTGCTGCGCGAACTCGCCTTCAGCTCCGATGTCCACACGTCCGTCCAGGTGCTCGTGGAGGACCGCTGGTTACTGGTCGATGCGACGCACGATCCTGCCCTGGCGGACCTCGGCCTCACCGTCGGGCAATGGGACGGGGAGTCGGCGACCGAACCCGCCTATCCGGCGGTCGGTCCGGTTGCCGTTCTGGACCGACACGGAAAGTCCCCCGGGCTCGACGAGGCGACATGGCGGATCAGCCGCGAGGTCGAAGCCACTCCTCCTCACCTCATCGCCCAGTACCAGCGCGATCTCAACGCGCTCTTCGAGCAGGCCCGGTCGTCACGATTTTGTGGGTGACCGGCCGTGGAGTGGGGTGGCCGCCGCTCCGGTGAAGCCCTGCGGGTCTCAGCGTGTACAGAACCGCCTCGACGACTCATCAGCTGTCCGTCGCGGGCGGCGGGTCGGACGATGCCTCCCCGTGCCCTGTTCCGCGGTCCGGTCCGGCAGAACAGGTTCGGCGTCCGCTGCCGACCTGGATCGCCACCGCAGTGCCTGTCACGAGGACCAGGGCGGAGAACAGCAGTGCTCCCGGTACGGCAAGATCGGTGCCCAGGGCCAGACCCCAGATGATGCCGCCGATCCAGAGGCCGCCGTCGACGCCGAGGTTCCACACCACCGAGGCATGGCCGGGGTCCATGCGCAGCATCGCTGCGTGCAGGGTCACCGTCTGTATGATCCCGACTCCCAGGCCGATCAGCGCCCCGGCAACGATGATCGCCATGGGGCCGTCGATCACCACGCCAGATGCTCCGCCCACGGCGAGCAGAAGCGCACCGGAGATCGTGGTCGCGCGGGCACTGGTCCTGGCTTCCAGCTCACCGCCGAGCCCGCGCCCGAGAGCGTTCCCGCCTTGCACGGCGAACACCACCACGGCAGTGCTGCCGAACGCGGACGCGAGGACCGGAAGGCTCGACAGTCCGTGCGAGAGCAGCACCACCGAGACCAGCAGCAGCGCCAGCACGAGCCACGGTGCATCTGCGACCGCGCCTCGCAGACCCCGGGATCGTGAGGGGTCCGGTGTCGAGGACGGCTCCGATGCTGCCTCCGGTTGTGGCCTCCCGACAGCCCCGGGGAGGCCGAGCGAGAGCCCGATGGCGAGCACTCCGGCGACGAACGCGCACACCCCGAACACGGGGAGGGAGAACGTGAGCGCGAGCTGCACGCCGGCGGGTGAGCCCAGTGCCGACGCCGCCATGGTGATCAGCCCGTAGGTGCCCAGCGATCGGCCGAGTCTGTCCGGTGCGACGAGCAGCGCCACCCCGAGCGCACCGGCGACGATCAGCGTGCCGAATCCGGACCCGCTCGCCACCGCGCCGACCAGCAGCATCGACGTGTTCGCCGCCCACCCGGTGACCAGAGCCCCGACCGCAAGAAGGGCGAACGCCCCCATAAGCACGAAGCGCAGGGAGAATCGGCGCACCAGGGCTGGGGTGAACACCTGCACGCCCATCACGAACGCCATCATCGTGCCCACGAACACGCTGCTCAGCCCTGGCTCATCGGCGCGGGTGATGGGGATGAGCGAGTAGAGCGTGAAGAAGACCGCGACCCCGAGCGACACCGCCGCCGTCAGCGACACCACCGATCTACGAGCGTTCGAAGCCATCCGGCCACTCTATGGAACGGGGGAAGCGGGTCCAGGGGTGCCGGATGATGTCCTGCCGCGACGGAGGGCAGGCGAGGTGGCCGGCGTATCGGCCGCAGGGAAGATCCGTAGCGGAACTGCCGACGCGGTTCGCTGTGCGACCTCCGCCCGGAGGAAGCTCACATTGGCTCGAGCATCTCGCGAACGCTCCCGCCGCCCGGCAGGGCCCGGTCCAGTATCAGCTGCAGTGTCTCTTCAGCGGTCTGCCCGGAGGAGTCGATCCACCAGCCGCTCGTGCCGAAGGCGCGTCTCATGCCACCGACGAGATCGTCGTAGCCCTCGAAAGTGAAGGAATCCTCGCGCCGCTGGTTCCGTGCGCGGCACGCTGCATCGCCGGGATCCAGAACGATGAGCCAGAGGGGGAGCGGTGACAAGCCGTCGGCGAACTGCGCGAGCTGGTCCGCGTCGGGGACGATCCAGTCGATGATCGGTGTGAACCCCGCCTGAGCGCAGTTCTGCGCCAGTGCGACGAGGTTCTGGTTGCCCAGGCGCGTCTGACGGTCGGCTTCGTCCTTGGGGGCGCCGAGGGCCCACACGCGGCCTCCGACGATGAGTCCGTGGATCTGGTCTCCGTTGAGTCATGCAGAGCGCTCCAGGTGCTCGGCGAGACGACGAGTCAGCGTGCTCTTGCCGCTCGCAGGCGCACCGGTGATGATCACGCAGACCTTGCCGTGATCGATGCCGTTCGGCGGCAGGCTTGCGTGGGCCGATTGGCCTCCATCGAGTACGAGACCATCATGAACCCGACCGTCAGCCTGGCGGTCTACCCCCAGCTGCCACCTGAACGTGCACCAGCCCCTTCCGCTCATGTGGATCCCTGGGAGGGGTACGAGGAGGCGAGAGGGTGCGACGGGTGAGTCTTCACGGTGGGGGTGCGGTTCGTTCATTCCTCTGTCTCGTTCTCTCACGTCATCGCTTCGTCGTCTCATCGCGCGGTCGGTGTCGTCTCGGCGGCTACCGCCGGACCCGCCCGCTCGCCTTCTCGGCTCGCTCACCCTTATATGTGCCGCGCCGCGTCGTGCGGGCGCGGGCGCGGTTACGCTCGAGTCCTGCACTGGTGGAGAGGTGGGAGCGTGTACGTCGAGAGCATGGGGAGCCGGGGGAAGCCCCCGGACAAGAAGAAGGATCTGCGGGATCTGCTGCGGCTGACGTTGGCGTCAGTGGAAGTCTCAGCGACGCGCCGCGAGGTGCTCGATGAGGTGGCGCGGGTGAATCGGCTGCCGAAGGCATTGAAGGCCCGGCGGCACGCGGTGTACGAGACGAGCGT
Source organism: Brachybacterium kimchii (assembly GCF_023373525.1). NCBI lineage: Bacteria > Bacillati > Actinomycetota > Actinomycetes > Micrococcales > Dermabacteraceae > Brachybacterium > Brachybacterium kimchii. The sequence goes on along the minus strand of NZ_CP097218.1, from coordinate 2,470,932 downwards.
GGTCTACGAGTTCTCGCAGCTCGCGCGCTCAGACTTCGAGGCTCATGGGAACACTGCGCTGTGGGAGCGGCCGATCTTGAACCCGGCGACAGGGCGGGTACAGAACATCGATATGTCCCTGTTCCGTACGGCACCGGCGGCGTCAGTCTTCGAGGGCGCTGACACCCGTGACGGACGCCGGGACGTCGAGGTGGAGACCCGGATCGAGTTCGGGAAGTTCGACGGGACCCTGGCTCCAGGCGCCGATGAGGGTGGCGCGCGGGCGCTCATGATGAGCGGGGGCCGGAAGCTGACCTCGGATGCGAAGAAGCTGCACCTGCTGTCGGGCGTGCATGCTGCAGGGAGTGGGCAGGCGAACGCTGTGCCGGCGAGAGTCGTCGAGAACTTCGTCGTGCTCTGGAAGGAGCTGGACAGCAGGGTCGACGGGGCGTACGCCCGGCTCACGAGGGCGCGCGTGAAGTCGTCATACAGGGCTGCTGAGCTCTACGCGCGATCCGTGAGCGCACATCTGCAGGGAGTCCTGGGAGACCCGAGGTTCCAGGTGAAGTTGGAGGCGTCTGCAGGGTGCTCGCTGAGTACCTACAGGGACAGAATCCGTCGCAGCGCGCGAGCGGTCCACCGCAGTGCGTACGCGATGATCTTCTCCCTGCCGACGGACACACCGAACAACCGGACGTTCGAGCTGCCGCCGCGTGCCGAGGTGCCGCACTGAGTGTGACGCGGCGCCAGGGAGAGTAGTGGGTCGCAGTCACCGCGGCACTGGGTGCAGGGGTGGTCGTGGCTGGTGCCGGCGCGGCGCGGCGCTGCTGGCGCTGGTGTGCGTGTGGCGCTCGGGCGTCGAGAACCCGGGCCCGGAGCGGCTGCGACAGATCCGGCGGATGGTCGGCGCGCTCGCGGTGTTGGGGTGTGCGCTGGCGCTACTGCTGATGGCCTACTCGGCCTGATCCTCGCGTCCAGCATCGGACTGCCATCCGGGCAGGACCAGGTCGAGGAGGAGCGTGTCCCGTAGGGCTCGGAGCTCGGAGTTGTTCCGACACTCCGCAGGGGTCACGCCCTGGGCGCGGATGGTGCGCGCCGCCGTCAGCCGATTCGTGTTCGCTCGAGGGTTCTCGATGAACTTCCCATCGGCGAGGTGGGTCTTCAGGGAGGCGCTGTCGAGTTCCATGTCCTTGGCGATGCGTTCGCGCGGGACGCCGGCGCGGCGACGCATGCGCGCATCTCGGCAGCGGGCGATGTAGGAGACCAGGTCCGCTTTGGATGCGGCGTCCTCCTGCTTACCTCCGACGTTCAGATGGCTCTGCAGCGTCATCTCCCTCAGGATCATGCGGACCCTGCCCGTGGAGAGCTGTTCCTCGTCAGCGATCTCCGCAACGGGGGCGCCGGCGCGGTGCTGGGCGATGATGCGAGCGTTCCGCTCCTGCATCAGCCGCTCCCGTTCCTGCGTGCGAGCGCGACGATGCGCGACGCCCTGCTCGCTCAGAAACAGTTCCACGCCTCGAGGTACAGCCTGCAGTAGGGCACGGTCGGGAAGCCCGACGCTGGGGGCCAGGTGACGCAGTTCGATGAACTCGTGGAGGGTGCTCGTCGTCAGGTAGAAGTTGTCCCGGGCGATCTGCTCGATGACTCCCGGGGCGAGGGCATCCCACAGGGGCTGCAGGGCGTCCCGGGTCTGCTCCTCAGTTGGGAGATGCTGGTCGAACTGGACGAAGGTGGGCAGGGCCGCGTACCCCTCGATCTGGGGCCATTCCAGGAGGCGGTTGTGCCGGATCCGGATGCGCAGCGGGACATGGACGCGTGATCCGCGGGCGCGCAGTGTCGAGACGAGACGATGCGCGTGCTCGGCGGAGTTCGCGGACATGTAGCCCACGCGCGTCCCGTCCAGGTCGATCGCCACAGCGTGCTGGTCGGCAGGGTTCTCCGGCTCTGGTACGAGCTCGCCGGTGACGTCGTGCCAGATCTCCGGCTGGTAGTGCCACGGGGTCGGGTCGGCGAACTGGGCGCCACGGATGCCTGTCCAGTAGCAGGGCCGCTGCTCGAGTGGCTCCGTCGACTCGAGGTCGTAGGGTCGCGCTTCGTCGCACGTGACGACGTCGATGCGGCCCGATGGGTGGGTGCTCTCCTCGTCGGTGCGGACGTGGGCGTTCTTCCGCGCCTCGAGGACCTTGGTGCGGGCCTCCTGGCGCATCCGGAGGAGGATCTCGCTCGGGAGGCCCGCGGTCGGGTCCTGGTCCGGGCCCGGCGTGGGGGTGTCCATGACCGGAACTGTAGGCCCGACCCGGGGGTGGGGTCAGATGTACTCGTCGATCGAAGCTCGGTTGGCGGGGTCGCCGACGAAGCGAAGGCAGGCGCCGCGCTCGGAGTCGGTGGGGCCTGAGCGGTGGAGTGCGTGGACGGTGACGTTGGGTGTGGGGACCTGACCTGCCATCTGGGTCAGGATCAGCGCGAGGCGGGGGACGACCAGTCCGAGGTCGGGGAGTGCGGCGCCGAGGAACTCTCCGTGCGTGGCGGGGTCTGCTCGGGCTGTGTCCGTATCGCGCAGGATCACGGGGCTGAGGAGGTCCGGTTGGATGATCAGCTCCACCCAGCGGTGCGGCCAGTCGGCGCCCTCGGCGCACCGAACGCGCGAGCCGCGGGGTGCTGTGGAAGTCGAGCGCGCCCATGTAGCGCGTGTCGATCGTGAGCCCTGGGGCCAGAGAGGTCATGGTGCGCCTTCGTGTGGGTGTCACCATGACGTGTGCCGCCGACATCCGCTGCCGTACCGGATGCGCCCCTATTCATGTATTCGTTACCGGCTGAGGATTCCGCCAGCCCGCGAAAGTTTTATATCCCAAGGCGTGGACGAAGGTGTTGCAGGCCCGCTTTATGCCCGGTACGGTTTATCGCCCAAGGTTGCGCGGCGTACCTCACAGTCGAGGGGCTGCATATTCGTGAAGCAAGCAAAGAGGGGACAGATGTATTCGTTGAGCAAGGCCCGAACTCTGGGGGCGCGTGTCGCCGTCCTCGCTGGGACTGCAGTCTGTGCGGCGGGCTTCATGGTCGGCGGTGCCGGCACCGCCGATGCGGCCGGTTGCGGCGCCGCCCATCTTGACAAGATCGGCAAGCAGGACGTCGTCGTCCAGTCTTGCCCCAAGGGGAAGAAGGTCATCTACACGGTGACCTGCGGGCCATCGGGTCGGAAGGTCACCACGACTGTCTCTGCCAAGTTCACGGCCAACGAAAGCCGAGTCACCAAGGTCAACTGCGGTGGAGTCGGCTCGTGGGCGACGGGCGTTGAATGGAAGTACGCTTAACCTGCGTGGCGCTAACCGCCAAACAGTGAAGCGGCCTGGGTTTCGTTCCGAGTCTAAGCAAGGGCAATCGGAGCATTCCCAAGAAATTCAGTCCAGAGTTGCGTGACCGTGCCGTGCGCACGGTCCATGACCGCCAGGCCCGCGAGGGTAGCCCCCGTGCAGCATCGATCCGTGCCGTCGCACCGCAGCTCGGTGTCGGCATGGAGATGTTGCAGATCTGGTGCAATCGGTATGGTCTCACCGAGCCGGTCGGACCGGGAGAGCCGCCCGAGGAGGAGAATCGTCGTCTCCGGTGGGAGCTTGCTGAGTCGCGACGTGCGAACTAGATCCTGAAAGCCGCCTCAGCGTTATTCGCAGCGGAACTCGACCGCCCCACGACGAAATGATCGCGTTCATCGACATTCAGCGCGAGAAGTTCCGGGTCGAGGCCACTTGCCGCATGCTCAGTGCGACAGAATGTGGGTTCATCGCCTCCCGCGGATACCATGCCCCCAAGAGCAGGCCGACCTACGCTCGCAGCGTTCGAGACGAGATGCTGGTGGAAGAGGTGCAGCGGATTCATCAGGCGAACTACAGCGTCCACGAGGTCCGGAAGATGTGGCACGCAACGCGGCACGCAGGATGGGACGCCAGACGCGACCAGGTCGCGAGGCTGATTAAGATCGCTGGCCTCCAGGGCGTCTCCGCCGAGATCGCAAACCCATCACCACCTGCCCCGCAGGCGGAGATGACCACCGTCCCGACCTAGTGGAACTCTGGTTCCTCGCTGGTCGCCCGCACCAGCTCTGGGTCGCCGACATCGCCTACGTCCGAATGCTCACCGGATTCGGATGCGTCGCATTCATCACCGATGTCTAAAGTCATAGAATCGTGGGCTGGGCGATCGCACTCACGTTCCGCACGCAGTCGCTGCCGTTGCTCACACTAGAGCACGCGCTTCTTTCCACGGGGTCGAGCAGGAATAGGAGCGGATTGATCCACCACTCCAACAGGGGCAGTCAATACATCTCGCTAGCCAATTCGGACGCACTGATCACTGCAGGGGTGAACGCTTCGGTTGGCACGGCCGACGATAGTGGCCGAGACCGTTAATAACTTCTACAAGATGGAACTGATCTACCCCAAGCAGATCTGGAGCCTGCCAGCGAGGTTGAGGTCTCCACGATGGCCTGGGTCCACTAGTGGAACACGTCCCGACTCCACGAAGCTCTCGGCTACCGAACCCCCGCAGTCATCGAAGCAACCTACACTCACCCCACGGCGGCGGCGCCCGCGACAGTGTAACCACGGAACGAAATCCAGCGCGCTTCACACTGCTCCACAACGGCCTGATCGCGTTGCAAGCACAGACCCCAGCGGATGCGCTTTCTTTGTGGCGAGTCCTACGGCCTCACTGCCCGGAGTTCGCGCCGCCATCTGTCTGGCCACCCTTCGCGGACCCACGATGCGTGGGGCTCATGATCGTGGGAACCGAGCCACTCGACCTCGTTGATCGCCTGTCTGTGCCGGGCGATGGCTAGTTCCGCCACCTCGAAGGGCCCTTCCCAGCCATATCCTTCGAGAAGCGCCGCTGCGCGCGCATCAGCTGCGAGTTGTTCTGAAGCAGTCCTTTCGGGCATGGGGCGGATCCGTACAGGGACACTCCACAGAAGTGCGTAGGCGAGGTCGTTGACAGGTTCCGCCGGACGCGCCGCATCCCAGTCGAACAGCCCAACTGCTCGCCCATTCCTCCACGCGAAGTTCGCGGGTTTCGGGTCACCATGGCATATCGTGCCCGACGGCGTATGCGGCACGGACCAGCAGGCATCGTCTGGCGGGCTCCACTCCCGCGCCGCGTCGTGGACGCGACGGAGCAGCTGACCCATCGAATGCCCAGCCTCCGAGGTCACGTGTGCAGTCCAGGCGTCGTCACCGCCGAGTCCGTCCACCAAGCTCACGTACTCGAACTGCTCATCCAACGCAAGCGGACGCGGGACCGGCACGTCGCGTGATCGCAGGTGCTCAAGGAAGGCATGGACCGTCTCGGTCCACGGTTTTCGAGGGCGCCCAACAGTAGAACCCTCGATGAGGATCTCGCGGTTCACCATCAAGCTTCTCCCGTGCGTACGAAGCTGCATCTCGGTCAGGCTCGCACGGCAACGGATCGCCAGCACCGTAATATCCAGCAACGCCGTCTCCGGAGCGACGTCACCAGTCGGTCGTCTGCCCTGACCGCACCACTCCCTAGCTTCTGTGCTTCGCGACGAGGCCGCCGGCGGCGGTGGCGAGGGGGCTGACTCCCGCCAGGCGGTAGGCATCCCAGAGACTGACCTGAGTGGCTGTGAGTACTGGGCGCCCCGCGGCGGCGTCCAGCACGCTGCCGAGTCCAGCCGTGTGCAGTGCGGTCTCCGGGACGACCACGGCCTGCGCGTCAGGCGCCAGGGACCGCATCACCAGGTCGATGATCTGCCCGGCACCCCACGTTGCAACCTCCCGATCGGATCCCGCATCGAAGTCGTGCCGCCCGACGGTCTCCACCCCGGCTTCCGCGAGCCGGTCCACGAAGGGCTGCGACCCGTCGCGATGGTAGATGGAGGCGAGTGAGACTCGGGAGATCCCCAGGTGGCCGAGCGCGCGTTGGAATGCAGCGGTGGTGCTCGTGACGGGTGTCCCCGTGATGCCGGCGAGCGTCGCCAGCTGCTGGGCGACGCCCTCCGGGCCCTGGAGGAAGCTGGCGCTCGTGACCCCGAAGATCGTGGCGTCGGGCGGGCGTCCTTCGCGATCAGCGGTGGGACCGATGCGCGGAGATGAGTTTCGCTTCCGAGGCGACGGACGGCGTCGTAGCGCTCGCTGGTCGGAAGGTCGGCCAGGTCGTCCACGTCGTCGGGCCAGGGGAAATAGATCGGCCGCACGAGTGCGGCCGGATCCGCCCGCCGCGCCAGTTCGATGAAGTCGTCCTCGCCGCTCTCGGGAGTCGGATACAGAAGATCGAACGTCAGCATGGATCGAGTTTGCAGGGGCTGCATGGCGTGCTGCAATGCCCTGTCGTCACTCGCATCGGCTGTCCCCAGACGGTATGCCGCAGCCCGCGGATCCATCGCAGAACGGTTTCTTCGAACCCTGCGAGTCGAGGACTAAAGCGGCACGGCCTTGTACCGGGGAGTGCTCGACTCGACGGACGGGTGTCGCCGGAGAACTCCGCGTGGTGGACGGGACCGATGCGCGGTCGGCCGGTCACGACCGCTGGGCAATCACGACCCACTCCCGGCCCGGCCGGTCCGGGGCGTCGCGGACCTCGCGAATGGTGAAACCGGCCGCAGCGAGCGTCCTCTCCAGCTCGGGCATCGACCGGAATATCAGCGTCGACTCGTTCGGCACGATCGAGCCGTCGGGCAGGGTGTTGTCGGAGCGGATGGTGACGTAGGGCTCCTGCACGTCGATCACCTCGAAGACGTCTCGCACCGTTCCAACGCCTTCGACGTCGTACGTCGAGGAGCCCCGCTCCGCCCACTCCTCCCACGCGCGACGCTCAGGGATGCGGGTTTCGAAGACCAGGTACCCGAGGGGGTCGAGCGCGTCGTGGATGGCGCGCAGCGTGCCGAGCCACTGCTCATCGGTCACAAAGACCTGAGCGACGTTGCCGGTCATCATGGCCAGGTCGGCTGACGGGGCAGTGGGCAGCGCCTCGGCTGTCCCATGGAGCCATCGAACCTTCTCTGCACCCGGCTTGGTCCGGGCCACGTCGAGCATGGCCCCGGCGGGATCGACCCCGGTGACGACGATTCCGCGGTCCGCCAGCATGATCGCCAGCGTCCCGGTACCGCACCCGACGTCGATCACCGAGCCAGCGGCCAGCTCCTCGACGATCGCCGCGTAGTGGTCGAGATCCTCTCGGGAGCCCTCAGCCCGGTCGTAGATCGCGGCCGATATGGGGTTGTCGAAGTTGCTGCCCTGCTGCGCACGGGTCATGGCCACAATGCTCACAACCACCTCCGCACCGGTCAATCACTTAATCGCATGTACGCGAGTGAGTGCCTCGCCGTGCACACACCGGCCGCACCGACGCCGCTGCTGTCCCGTGGATCAGAGGTGCACGGAAGACCCTCACGGTGCAAGGCGTGGTGATGACCCCCTGACTGCAGAACTCGATCGGTGACTGGCATCAGCATCGGCTACGCCTGTGTCTCGGCCGCCGCACAAGGCTTCACAGCACAGGGCGGCGGGCTGCTTGCCCTCGGTATCGAGCCCGGCCACTTCGACGTCGCCCACGGACTGTCCGGCACCGGCCGTGTCCGCCCAGCCCTGCGGGAAGCCATGGCGCGGGTCCGCCGCGGCGCCTCCTCGAGGTCACCAAGCGCGACCGCCCGGCTCGTTCGGTGCCCGACGACTGAGACGTCGCCGACGAGCTCACCGACCAGGGCGTGGCCCTCAACCTGGGCGGCGTCCACGACCCTACAGACCCCGTGGGGCGCCTGCTGTTGAACGTGCTCAGCATTTTCGCCGAGTTCGAGGCCGAGAGGTCAGGCGCTTCGTAGTGTGCGAGCGAAAGTTTGAACCGGTCTCCCTAGCAGAGAGTGGCTAAACGAATCGCCAATCGCCACCCACCCCTCGGCTTCGTAGAGTGCAAGTGCTGCACGATTATCAAGGAGGGCATGGAGAACTGCCTGCTCATAACCGGCTATGCGCAGTTGACGGGACACCCCCTGGAGCAGGATCCGGCCGAGGCCGCGAGCCTGCCGATTCGGATCGACTGCGAGAAGTCCGACCACGGCAGCGAGGCTCGGATCTGTCGGCATCCCGCTCCCAGGCGCGGTTGCTAGGGCGAAACCGTCGACCTGCCCTGCGGCACCTGCGATCAGCCAACTGACACTTCGATCAAACTTCTTCCGCGCCCGTCCCGCGACCCCATCGAACGCTTGGCCGTCGCGCGAAGCGCACGCACTCACCCAAAGGTCGACACACGCCTCGATATCTGCCCGCGTGCCGGAACGCAGGGGCCAGTTCGTGGAATGAGACATGGATGAAGTATCCCCGTTGCGGGCTCTGGACGGCCGGCAGCGCCGTGGGGTTGTGTGCATCGTGAGGGTGTTGCCCTCTTAGGGCGTATCAGACGAGGCGGATCTGTTGCAGACCTGCCGGTTCGGACCCTGCGCAACGGGGAAAGGTACGGTCGAGCAAATGTCGCTCGAGATAGACCTCAAAGAGGCAGCTGCGCGCAGTTGGGGTGACTAGCGGTGTGTGACATTCCGTCCTGCGCCCTACCGTGGCCGTACCGTGGATTCGTGGAAGAAATCCGGGATGCCCTTGTCGACGCAGCGGTTGCCCGGTGGCCCGAACACGACTGGAGCGGAGCCGACATGCACCGCGGGGCGTTCCATCAGGTACTGACTGCCCCGGACGGCCCGACCGTGCGCGCGATCCAGGGTCAGCGAGGACGTGAGCGCAGTCGACGCGAAGCTTCCGTGCTCGTGACATTGGATGCCGGCCGATTGTCTCTCGTCGTGCCCAGGGTCATCGGTGGACCGATCTGGTCTGAGGTGCCACGCACGTGGCTCACGTTGATGACGACTGCGCCAGGAGCACCCACAGTCGATCTCCAAGCGTGCTCGTCCCAGAGGGTCGTCGCGTACGCCGAGACGCTGGATTCGCTCCGAGCGGCATCGTTACGCGTCGGCGACACCTTGCCACCGGTGCGTGCGTGGTGCGGAGGGCAACGCTGGCCGGGCATCGTTCGCCGCGTCTTGATTCCGTTGCTCCACGAATCGGTGCGAGCCCGCGCTGCAGAGCGCGTGGAGAGCCTGATCGATGCTGAAAGAGGTGCCTCGCTCACGCTCTGTCACGGCGACTTCGGCCCTCACAACATTCTGTGGACGAACGACCGAGTCGACTCAGTCATCGACTTTGACCATGCTTGTATCGGAGATCCCGCGATCGACCTCGCACCTCTGATCAGCTTCCACGGCGCGGCGAATGTTGCGGCGCTGGGCCCACAGGACGAAGTTCGAAGGGCGATGCTCCACCGAGCGACCTTGCCTCTACAGGTTGCGTCGGCCGCGCACCTCGCGGGACTTCGGTCCCTCCGCGACCACGCACTCGGGAACTTCGAGCGTCGCGCCGATGAAGGCACCCTGTTCGACCCGAACGGCGACAGGCCGGACTGACGCGTCGCACACGGTCTTGTCCCGTGCGCTGCCCTCCACGGAGCACCCCGCCGCGCGGGCGTCTGCGCGCCCGTCGTGGCCGGGTCTGCGCCAACCTTCACGTTGACGGGAGCGCGAGTGGACCAATCGCACGACGAGCGAGCTCGGTCATCGTCGCGATGAAAGACTGGAGAGGTGAACGTGCGCCTGACCGACCGAATCCTCCCTCTGGTTCAGGCGGACGGCGTGCTCGGCCTGGGCGAGCCCACCCACGGCAGTGCGAACGCCTTCTCATGGAAGTTCGATGTGATCTGCGAGCTCGCCTCGAGGGGATTGCTCGGCGCGGTCGCATTCGAGGACTCCTACATCCTCGGAACCCGAGTCGACGAGGCTCTGCGCCACGGGGGAGATCTCGCTGAGCCCTGGCGCGATGCTCTCAGCCTCTGGCGCACCACCACGATCAGCGAGGGGATCGCGCGCCTGCAGTCCATCAACGCGACCCTGCCGGCTCAGGAACGCGTTCGCTTCCTCGGTATCGATTCCAAGCCTGCTCACCATTCCGCGCTCGCGCTCCTCGACGCCGGCGCATGGGCGCCGCCTCTGCGACGGATCGCGCGACGCGAGCCACTTGTTGAGTCGGAGCTCGACGAAACACGCCGGGCCTGCAGACACTTCGCTCGACATCGCGACCCGCACACCTCGGCAGCCGCACGCCAACTGCTGCGCTACATCGACGTCTACCTTGCTGAACCCGACCTGCAAGGGCTGCACCGACGCGACACGCACATGGCCGAGACGCTGCTGGAGAGCCGTCCCCATCGAGGCATCACTGTGGTCTGGGCGCACAACGAGCACGTCGCGCGCAACCCCGACAACTTCGGTGGACCGTCAATGGGCCAGGTGCTCCACTCGCGAATCGGAACCAGGTACACGTCGATCGGAATCCTGTGTGGAGAAGGTGCCTGCCGAGCGGTCGACCCTTCCAGCGGTGACAAAGATTACCGCAGTGTCCCGCTCCCCACCGCCGGCCCGAATACAACAGAGGCGGCCTTGAAATCCCTTCGAGCGGACTTCGTCACCGCGGCCGAGTTCACACACCCCGGGCCGCGCCGATTCATCGGCTGGAAGCTCGACAGCAGCCTCACGGAACTCGCCGCCCGTCGAGAGTTCGAGCTGCACCGCCCCTCCACGGATTTCGACGCCATCGTCTATCTACCGTCCAGCGTGGCAGATGCCTCGATGGGGCACGGACCTGTCGCACGAGCAGGTGACACCTGATCTCGCATCAGCCCCTATCGGTGGCGCGACCATACATGGAGGAAGTAGCCGAGCTCGGCTGGTTCTCACTGGGGGTAATTGGCTCCCTGCCTCGCCAACCCTGGATGGATCGCGTGGTTCAGGACGCCGCGCGCCCGGTTAGGGACTGGACGCGCGCTGGGGACGGCGAACCATAATCGGTTGTTGGCGGTCAACAGCCCGGCGGTCCTGTACGCCGAGGTCGACGACGTGGTAGTGCCCTGGCATATCGCGCACTAGTGTCTGACGCATGCGTAGAGGAGTGGCGATTGCGGGCGTCGTGGCCGCGGGAATATGGGCCTGGGGCGAGTGGCAGAACCACCGATGGTCAATGACCCTTGTCAACGACCCGCCCGGAAGCTCGGAGGCGATTGTGGTGCTGGGCTTCAAGAACCCCCAGCCAGATGCCAACTTCATCAACCAGATCCGCGTTCAAGTAGCTCTACGTTCCATCGATCCGACCGCTGAGACGCGACTGATCTTCAGCGGAGGGCCGACCACGGCTACGAGGTCGGAGGCCCGAGTGATGGCCGACTACGCCGTGAACAAGCTTGGGTACCAAGGCGCGTATCTGCTTGAGGAGGAGAGTCGCTCAACCTGGGACAACATCGCGAACTTGCTTCCGATGATTGAAGATGTCGACCGTATCAAGATCGCGTCACTGCCCGCCCACGCACTCAAGGCACGGGTGTACGTCCGGAGGCAACGGCCAGACCTGGCCTCCAAGCTAGTCAAGGTTGCCGACTACAAGTTCGGCGAGTGGGCAGCGCTCAAACCGGTACTAGCCGCCTACAGCCGTCGCACCTTGCGAGCAGTGCGGGAAGACCTGCCCTGAGCGGGAGTGCACCCCACGGCCGGGCAGCGCGAGCAGATCGCGGAAACGAGGTAGCACGAACCCGTTCGCTAGTCCGCGCCAGAAACGGTCGTTTGTGGCGCAGCGTCGCTGTCGCTCTGGGGTATACCTCAACACGACGCCCCGCTCAATACGGACCGCGGTCCCCAATAGGGGCCCCGACGGCGATTGCGCGACACACTTGCCCTTCTTCGCCTGCAGGGCACCTCACTGACACACGTTCGGCGAGATCAGCGGTGCGGCCGGGCCGTTCCGCACTCCGAGCGACGACCACCGAACCCCCGGAGAGCCAGCGAGACCGGCGACATCTTCCGTGAGACCACTCCGCATTCCGCACGGTGCCAGACCCGCTCCAGATCACCACGCCGCGTCCGCACCACCCACCCTCCCCACAGTCCGCTCCCCGGGCGACCCCGTGCCTCGTCGGCCGTCGGATCGTAGAATCGTCGACGGGTCCGCGCGCCGCGGGCCCGCGTTCCGTGCCCACCGTCGGTCGCGCGCTCCCGGACCGACGGCAGCGCGCACCCGCGCACCCGCGCTGACCTGGTGGAACACGTGCGCCCCGACTTTTCAGCGGGATCGGACGGTCCGTCGGCCACCACTGGCCGGCGATCCCGACGCCGACCGACCCCGTGACCGAGATGAAGGAGCCCGCACCCGATGAGCCTCGTCGTGCAGAAGTTCGGCGGTTCCTCCGTCGCCGACGCCGCTTCGGTGATCCGGGTGGCCTCCCGCATCGCCCAGTACGCGAAGGCCGGCCACGAGGTGGTCGTCGTGGTCTCCGCGATGGGCGACACCACCGACGACCTCATCGACCTCGCCGAGCAGGTCACGCCGAACCCGCCGCCGCGCGAGCTCGACATGCTGCTGACCGCCGGCGAGCGGATCTCGATGGCCGTGCTCTCGATGGCGCTGAACAACAGCGGCGTCGCCGCCCGCGCCTACACCGGCTCGCAGGCCGGCGTCATCACCGACGAGGTGCACGGCAAGGCCCTCATCCAGAAGGTCACACCGGGCCGCATCCGCAGCGCGCTGGATGCCGGGAACGTCGCGATCGTCGCCGGGTTCCAGGGCGTCTCGCAGAGCTCGAAGGACATCACGACACTGGGCCGCGGCGGCTCCGACACGACCGCCGTCGCGCTCGCCGCGGCGCTCGACGCCGACATCTGCGAGATCTACTCCGACGTCGACGGCGTCTTCACCGCCGACCCCCGCATCGTCCCCAGCGCCAGCCGCGTCCCCGTGATCTCCTGCGAGGAGATGCTGGACCTCGCCGCCAACGGCGCGAAGATCCTCATGGGACGCAGCGTCGAGTACGCCCGCCGCTACGGCGTCCCCCTGCATGTGCGCAGCTCGTTCTCCGGACGCCTGGGCACGATCGTCTCCGACGACGCCGAGCGCGAGGTCCCCGTGGACCCCGGCGTCACCGTCCGCATCGCCGATGTGCCGCACCTGGATGCGGCCGACCCCAGCAAGGAGCTGTCCGTGGACACCACCGACCCCGGCCTCGAGGCGCCGATCATCTCCGGCGTCACCCATGACCGCAGCGAGGGCAAGATCACCGTCGTCGAGGTGCCCGACCAGCCCGGCAAGGCCGCGCTGCTGTTCGACGTCGTCGCCTCCTCCGGCGCGAACATCGACATGATCGTGCAGAACTCCTCGACGACCGACGACACCGTCGCGATCTCCCTGACGCTCCCGGAGGCCGACTCCGACGTCGCCCTCGCCGCGATCGAGCAGGCGCGTGAGACGATCGGCTACTCCGAGGTGCGCTACAACAACCAGATCGGCAAGGTCTCCGTGGTGGGCGCCGGCATGAAGTCCTCCCCGGGGGTCTCGGCCACGCTGTTCCGCTCGCTCGGCGAGGCCGGCATCAACATCGACATGATCTCGACCTCGGAGATCCGCATCTCCGTGGTCACCGACATCTCGCGGCTGGACGACGCGGTGCGCGTCGTCCACAGCGCCTTCGGCCTGGACGCCGAGCAGACCGAGGCCGTGGTCTACGGAGGGACCGGACGATGACCAGCACCGACACCACCCGCAGCAACCCCACCGACGTCACCGCTGGCGGCCCCTTCGGCGCCCCCGTCACCGACGTCGACTTCACCGGCACGCCCGGCTATGCGGCCGACGGGCCCGTGATCGGCGTCGTCGGAGCCACCGGTCAGGTGGGCCGCGTGATGCTCGCCCTCCTCGCCGAGCGCGCCCTGCCGCACTCCGCCGTGCGCGCCTTCGCCTCCGCGCGCAGCGCCGGCAGCACCGTGCACTACGTCGGGCTCGACCTGGTCGTCGAGGACGCGGAGACCGCGGACCTTGAGACCTCGCCCGTGCACATCGCGATCTTCTCCGCGGGGGGATCGACCTCGAAGGCCCTCGCGCCGCGGTTCGCCGCGGCCGGCGCGGTCGTGGTCGACAACTCCTCCGCGTGGCGCAAGGACCCCGAGGTCCCGCTGGTCGTCTCCGAGGTGAACCCCGAGGCGATCGCCGATCGCCCCCGCGGCATCATCGCGAACCCGAACTGCACCACGATGGCCGCGATGCCCGCCCTGAAGGCCCTGCATTCCGTGGCCGGCCTCGCGCGCCTCAAGGTCGCCACCTACCAGGCGGTCTCGGGCTCCGGCGTCGCGGGCGTGAAGGAGCTCGCCGCGCAGGTCCGCGCCGCCGCCGACCATCTCGAGGAGCTCGCCCTGGACGGCTCGGCGGTCGAGCTGCCCGCGCCTGAGACCTACGTGAAGCCGATCGCCTTCAACGCTCTCGCCTACGCCGGCAACCTCGTCGAGGACGGCTCGGGCGAGACCGACGAGGAGCAGAAGCTGCGCAACGAGTCGCGCCGCATCCTGAACCTCCCGGACCTGCCCGTGGCCGGGACCTGCGTGCGTGTGCCCGTGTTCACCGGCCACAGCGTCGCGATCCACGCGGAGTTCGACGAGGCGATCACCCCCGAGCAGGCCCGCGAGGCCCTCGCGGACGCGCCCGGCGTGACCCTCGAGGACGTCCCCACGCCGCTCGAGGCGGCCGGCAAGGACGGCACCTTCGTGGGCCGCATCCGCCAGGACCAGTCCGTGCCCGACGGCAAGGGCCTCGTGCTCTTCGCCGTCTCGGACAATCTGCGCAAGGGCGCGGCGCTGAACGCCATCCAGATCGCCGAGCTCGTCGCCGCGGAGCGCTCCGGCCAGGCCTGATCGGCCAAGTATCCGACGGGTCCGACGGACCTGGCTGATTCAGCCGGCCGTCGGCATGTTCGGTGACCAGGTTCTATGACGTTTTCGCGCCGAGAATGACATAGATCCTGGTCATCGAGCGTCCGCCCGGTGGGCCGCGCGATCGACCACCGATCGCCGGCCCGATGGCCCACGCGAGCAGCCATCGGGACGACCCGGCCGTCGTCACCCGCTGACGCGGATCCCCAGATGGGCGGCGAAGTCCTCCGCCCAGGCCGTCGCCTGCGCCACGGAGACGACGGCGCCGCGCATGCCGCCGATGCCCGCGAGCGCACCCGTCTCCAGGCCGCGCAGGTCCACGTCCGCGAGGCGCGCGCCGGTGAAGGTCACCGTCTCGGCGCGGCAGTTCTCGAAGCAGACGCGCGTCGCATCGGCCTCGCCGAGGTCGAGCTCCGTGAGCGTGCAGTCGCGCAGCACCACGTCGACCAGGTGCGCGCCGCGCAGGTTCAGCCAGTCCAGCTTGCAGCCCGTGAGGACGACCGAGTCGAGGTCGGTGTCGAACAGCTCGAGCGCGCCGATCCGCGAGGCCGTGATCTCGGCGCCGTGCAGCGTGGCTCGGCCTGCCTTCAGGGCGGGGGCGTTCAAGCGCTCGATGCGCACTTCGGTGAGACGGGCGTCCTGCAGGTCGGTCTCGTGCGCCATGACGTCGACCAGCTCGCACTCGTCGAGCGCGAGCCCGTGCAGGTCTCGGCCGGAGACGTCGGCCCCGTCGAACCGCAGACCCTCGAGGGACGCGTAGGAGTCGAGGGCGTCGGCGGGGAGCCCTCGAGATCCCGCAGCACGAGCGGATCGATGCGGGGCGCGGCGACGGCGTCGGAGGCCCGTGCCGCCCCGCCGGAACGTGCCGCCCCGCCGGAACGTGCGGCACCGGGGGAGCGGGAGCCGCGGCGCGCGGCCATCAGAGCGCCTGCCCGGAGTCGCCGTCGGCCCGGGATTCGGCGGCGATCCGTGCGGCCTGGTAGGCGGACACGACGACCTCCTCGCGCAGGGCGCGGCGCTGCTCGCCGGGAGCGAAGCCGTTGTCCAGGCCGATCAGCGCCGCCTGCTCGAGCTCGTCGAGGCCCCAGGAGAAGGTGTCCACGATCCGCCCGAGCTCCCGACTGGTCCAGGTCCTGCTCATGAGGCGGTTGTCGGAGCTCACCGCGACCCGCATGCCCGCGCGCCGCAGCGCGTCGACGGGATGGGAGGGCATGTCAGCGAAGGCACCGGTCTGCAGGTTCGAGCTCGGGCAGACCTCGAGCACCACGCCGTCCTCGCGGACCCGTCGGGCCGTCGGACCGACCACGCCGGCGTCGATGTCGTCGATGAGGCGCACGCCATGGCCCAGGCGCTCGGCACCGCAGTCCAGGGCGTCGGCGATCGAATCGACCCCCGCGGCCTCCCCGGCGTGGATCGTCACGTGGACGCCGGCGGCGCGGGCCCGCTCGAGCTGCGGGCGGAAGCGGGAGGCGGGGAAGCCGTCCTCGGGGCCAGCGAGATCGATGCCGACGACTCCCCGGCCCTGGCGCGCGATCGCGAGGTCCACGATCTCCTCGCGCGGGGCGTTCTGGCGCATCTGGCAGAGGATCTGGCCGACGAGGATCCGGTCGCCCGCCGCCTCGACCTGCGCGGTGCCCTCGTCGAGGCCCGCCTGCACCGCGTCGACGGCCTCCTCCATGCTCAGCCCGCTCTCGAGGTGCTGCTCGGGGGCCCAGCGGGTCTCGGCGTAGACGACGCCGTCGGCCGCCATGTCCTCCACGAACTCGCGGGCCACGCGGCGCAGGGAGTCCGGGGTCTGCATCAGCTCGAGCACCCGCGCGAACGTCTCGAGGTAGCGGGGGAGCGAGCCGGAGTCAGCCGCGTCGGCGAACCAGTCGGCGATGCCCTCGGCGGTGGGCGCGGGCGGCTCGATGCCCAGCTCGCGCGAGAGGTCGAGGACGGTCTGCGGGCGCACACCGCCGTCGAGGTGGTCGTGCAGGACCCCCTTCGGCAGGGCGCGGAGGTCGAGATCGGAGGCGTCGGAGGCGGTCATCGCTTCTCCCGTGGGTGTGGTGGCGGATCGGACGGACCGGGCGGGGCTGCGCGGCGGATCGGAGGGCGGCGGGTCCAGTATCCCCGCCGGGGCGTCGGGGCCCTGTCGGAGTCCCCGGACGCCGGAGCGCTCGACGCAGGGTCGCCTCCGGCGAAGTCCTCCCGATCCCGGCCCCGATGCGCGATCATGCCAGGAGCGCCCGACGTCCGACGCCGTCCCCGACGGCGACGCCGCCGCCATGCCGCTCGGCGCCGAGCGGCACCATCGATCCGTGGGAGGCACCATGCCCGAACGTCCCGTCGAGACCGCGCACGGCGCCGCCCCGTCGGCCGATCCCTCCCGCGGCCGTGCCCCGTCGGCCGATCCCTCCCGCGGCCGTGCCCCGTCGGCCGACCCCTCCCGCGGCGGCACCACGTCGGCCGATCCCGCGCCCGCCCGCACCGGTGTCCACTCCGAGGTGGGCCGGCTGCGGAAGGTGCTCGTGTGCCGGCCCGGGCTCGCCCACGAGAGGCTCACCCCCTCCACGAGCGACGAGCTGCTGTTCGACGACGTCATGTGGGTCGAGGCCGCTCAGCGCGACCACGCGGACTTCGTCGAGACCATGACCTCGCGCGGCGTCGAGGTGCTCGAGCTGCACGACCTGCTCGGCGAGGCCATGGACATGCCCGAGGCCCGCGCGTGGCTGCTGGACCGCAAGGTGATCGCCAACCGCGTGGGCCTGGGGCTCGTGGACGCGACCCGCAGCAGCCTCGACGCGCTCGAGGGGCCCGAGCTCGCGCGCGTCCTCATCGGCGGCATGGCCACGACGGAGCTGCCCGGCGAGCTGCGCACCGCCTACGCGAACCTCGCGCGCGAGTCCGTGGGCACCCCCGAGTACCTGCTGCCGCCGCTGCCCAACACCCTGTTCACGCGCGACACCACCTGCTGGATCGGCGACGGCCTCACCCTGAACCCGCTGTACTGGCCGGCCCGCAAGGACGAGACCCTGCTCATGCAGGCCCTCTACCGCTTCCATCCCGAGCTCTCCGGCTCGCGCGTGTGGTGGGGCGACGCCGAGCGGGACTGGGGGCAGGCGACCCTCGAGGGCGGCGACGTGATGCCCGTGGGCAACGGGACGCTGCTGATCGGCATGAGCGAGCGCAGCTCCCGGCAGGCCATCACCCAGCTCGCCTCCGCGCTCTTCGCGGCCGGCGCCGTGGAGCGGATCGTCGTCGCGGGGATGCCGCGGCTGCGGGCCGCCATGCACCTGGACACCGTGTTCACCTTCGCCGACCGCGACCTCGCGACCGTGCACCCGGCGATCGTCGACGGCATCCACGCCTTCACCATCCGCCCGGCCGACAACCCCCTGGGCATGGAGGTGCGCGACGAGGGCGAGCGCCGCTTCGTGGACGTGGTCGCCGAGGCCATGGGCCTGAAGCGGCTGCGCACCGTCGCGACGGCGGGCGATCTCTACGCCTCCGAGCGCCAGCAGTGGGACAGCGGCAACAACGCCGTCGCCCTCGAGCCGGGAGTCGTCATCACCTACGACCGCAACACCCAGACCAATGCCGCCCTGCGCGACGCCGGCGTCGAGGTGCTGACGATCCGCGGCGCCGAGCTGGGCCGCGGCCGCGGCGGCGGGCACTGCATGACCTGCCCGATCGTGCGCGACCCCGTCGACTGGTGAGGCTCGGCATCGACGGGTGAGGTTCGGCGCCGACGGGTGAGGCTCAGCGCCGACCGAGTCCGGACGCGTCCCAGCCGGCCCGTCGCCACGCCGCGAGATCGAGCACGTTGCGGCCGTCGATGAGACGCCTCGCGGCGACGAGCGTGCCGGCCCGTGCCGGGTCCAGCTCCCGGTAGAGCGGCCATTCGGTGAGCAGCAGCACGAGCTCGGCCCCCGCGAGGGCCTCCTCGACGTCCTCGATCGCGTGCAGAGAGGGGAAGCGGGCCCGCACGTTCGCGAGCGCGGCCGGGTCGGTGATGGAGACGTCGGCCCCCTCGCCGACCAGGCGCACCGCGATGTCCAGGGCGGGGGAGTCGCGCACGTCGTCCGTGTCGGGCTTGAAGGCGGCGCCGAGCACCGCGACGCGTCGGCCCTCGAGGCTGTCGCCGAGGGCGGCGCGGGCGCGGCGCAGCATGTACTCCCGCCGCCCCGTGTTGATCGCGTCGATGTCGCGCAGGAACGCGAAGGAGTCGACGGCGCCGAGCTCGCCCGCCCGGGAGATCAGGCCGCGCAGGTCCTTGGGCAGGCAGCCGCCGCCGAAGCCCACGCCGGCGCGCAGGAACTTCCGGCCGATCCGGTCGTCCATGCCGATCGCCTCGGCGACGTCGGCGACGTCCGCGCCGGTGATGTCGCACAGCTCGGAGATCGCGTTGATGAAGGAGATCTTCGTGGCCAGGAACGAGTTCGCCGAGACCTTCACGAGCTCGGCCGATTCGAGCGAGTACACCTTGCGCGGGATGCTCGTGGCCAGCATCGGCGCATACACGCGGTCCAGCAGGGCGACCTCGTGCTCGGCCTCGGCGCCCGCGGGATCGGCGAGGCCGTAGACGAGCCGGTCGGGGCGCAGGGTGTCGGAGACCGCGAAGCCCTCGCGCAGGAACTCGGGGTTCCACACCACTGTGGCCCCGGCGATCCCGGCCACGCGCGCGTGCAGGCGGCGGGCGGTGCCCACGGGGACCGTGGACTTCCCGGCGATGAGCGTCCGCGCCCCGCCGCGCGCCGCGAGCAGCGGGACCAGGGAGTCCAGCGCCGACTCGATCATGCCGAGGTCCGCGCCCAGGCCGTCGGCCCGCTGCGGGGTGCCGAGCGCCAGGAAGTGGACGTCGGCCCCGGCGAGATCCGCGTAGTCGGTGGTGAAGGTGAGACGGCCGGAGGCCACGGTGCGCGTGAGCAGCTCGGCGAAGCCCGGCTCGTGGAACGGCGGACGCGCCGCGCTCAGCGCGGCGACCCGCTGCGCGTCCACGTCGAGCCCGATCACGCGGTGCCCCAGCTCGGCCATGGCCGCCGCGTGGACGGCGCCGAGATATCCGCAGCCGATCACGGAGACCGTGAGGGGCGGGAGCGATCCGGGGGTGTTCACAGGGCAGGGGCCTCTCGCCGACGGGACGGGGACGATGCGCACGGCCAGGTTGCCCGGCCGTCATGGAGCGCAGGGGAAGCCGCCGGTGACGGTCGTCCGGCGCGCACATGAACTCTCACGTCGCGCCGTGTGGTGCACATCACCGGTTCGAGGTGTGAGGATCGGGCGTGGGGTGACGTCCTTCCTCTGGTGCCTCTCACGGCGAGCCCTCCGGGGCGGGTCGCGACGGGCGCCGGGCCGACCGGTAGGACGGCCGGAGGAACGACCGGCATGACCAGGACGAACGATGAAGGAGCGGCGGGTGAGCGAGGCCTCCCAGGAGCGGCGCATGGATGAGCGCACCCTCGTGCTGCGCGCCCAGGACGGCGACGTGGACGCCTTCGAGGTGCTCATCGACCGGCACCAGTCCGCCCTGCTGCGTCTGGCATCGGCGACGCTGCGCAACCGCGCCGACGCCGAGGACGTCGTCCAGGAGACCCTGCTGACCGCGTGGCGGCGACTGCACCTGCTGCAGGACCCGGACGCGTTCCGTTCCTGGCTGCTGCAGATCTGCGCCCGCCGGTCGACGGACGTGGTGCGGCGCAGCGCGCGGCGCGGCACCGACCCCCTCGCCCCGGAGGTCTTCCCCGAGCAGCCGGGCGTGGGCGGGAGCGTGGGCCCCGTCGGCTCCGGCAGCGGCGGGACGAACGCGGGCGGCCACGGCGACCCGTTCGACGCGGTCGTGGTCGACGCCCAGATGCGCACGCTGCGGCAGCTGCTGGACGGCCTCGAGGAGAGCCAGCGGGAGTGCTGGGTGCTGCGCGAGATCGACGGGCTGGGCTATGCGGAGATCGCCTCCGCGCTGGACCTGCCGGAGTCCACCGTGCGCGGCCGCCTGGCCCGTGCCCGCGCGCACATCATCGCGAGGATGGAGGAGTGGAGGTGAGCATGCAGACGCCTCAGGAGCACGAGGAGAACGAGCAGGGCGCGCGTTCTCCCGGGAACGGCGCGACGAACGCGCCCGTCGAGCACGAACTGCCCGTCGAGACCGCGGAGCAGTCGGCCGCATACGACAGCCTGATCCGCTCGGCCCACGAGGAATGGGCGGCTCTGGAGAAGTCCGGCGATCCCAGCGTGTCCGTGTCCTCCGGGTCGCTCGCCGCGCTCAAGCGGTCCGTGCGCGCCGAAGTGCGCCGGGGAGCGCAGGTCGAGGTCCCGCCCACCGGGCGCGGCCCGATGTCGGTCTCCGAGCTCACCCTGCACACGGTGCTGCGGCGGGCCGTGGACACGGTGCCGGACGCGCGCAGCCTGCGCGCCCTTGTCGAGTACGAGGAGGAGGACGCCGGCTCGCACGGCGGCCGATCCGGCGAGAGGGGGATGCCGCGCGCGGTGACGCTGCGGATCTCCGTCCAGCTGGGCAGCCCCGGTGCGCGCGACCTCCCGCGCCTGGCCGAGGACGTGCGCAGCGCCGCCGCGGCCGCGCTGCACCGCGACCTCGGCATCGACCCCGTCCGCATCGACGTGCACATCGAGGACCTCCATGACCAGTGACAGCACCCGCATCAGCGAAGACGCCCCCGCCGCGACAGGCGCGGCCGACGCGACCGGCCGGGCCGGAGAGCGCGCGAGCAGGAGGAGCACCGGCGTCCTCACCGACGACCTCGTGCAGGCCGTGCTCGCCGTGCCGGGCGTCGGCGGTCTCGAGCCCGGCGTGACGAGCACGCTGCGGGCGCTCGATGCCCGGCTGCGGCGCCGGCCGGAGGCCGTCGCCCGCTACGGCCTGCACCTCGAGGAGGAGCAGGCCCGGGTGGTCGTCGAGGTCGGCCTGCGCACCCAGGAGCCGCTGCGGCAGGTCGTCGAGGACCTGCAGGCGACGGTCGCCGAGGTGCTCGAGGACGCCGGCCACGGGGGCCTCGAGGTGCTGGTGCGCGTGCAGTCCGCCTGAGAAGAGCGGACACACAGGAGTCCGTCGCCGCTCGCAGGGGGTGCGAGCGGCGACGGCAGGCACGGGTCCATGCGGACGCGCGGGTGTGCGCGTCGGATCGGACCCGGCCGCTTCCGGGGGGAACGCCCGGTGCTCGGGGGAGCACCGGGCGCTCGGGGGAGCCCCGGGGACACGGGATGACCCGGAGCACGGGGACGCCCGGACCCCGGGGGAGCCCCGGGACCACGGGGAGCGAGGGGGACAGGGACCCGCGAGGGGATCGAGGGAGAACAGGGCTCTCGGCGCGCAGGTGGGCGTGCCGGGGGCCCTGAGTCATGCCCTGCCGATGGGCCGATGAGCCGACGGGCCGACGGGCCCGGTCAGCGGCGGGCGCGGCGGCCGTGACCGTCGGCGGCCGCGCTCCGTCGGCGCAGCAGGACGACGGCGACGCCCACGGCGCCCAGCAGCACGAGCCCCGCACCGCTCACGGCGAGCGCCGGGCCGATCCCGGCGCCGTCGCGGGAGGACGCCGCGCGGGCCGACGCATCCTCCGCGTCGCCCTCACGTCCGCCGGAGGAGGACACAGGATGTCCATCGGCCGAGCGGCCGTCGCCCCCGCCGCCGCCCTGATCGCTCGCAGCGCCCGCGTCCTCGCCGCGCTCCTCGTCTGCCTGCGCATCATCGGTGCTGCTGCCCGAGGAGTCCTCTGACGCCTGATCGGCCGAACCGCCCGCTCCGGAACCCTCGGCGCTTCCGTCCTCGTCCGCATCGGATCCCGCGGCTCCTGCGCCGGACGAGGCGTCGCCGTCGGAGGCATGCGAGGAACCATCGGCCCGGTCAGTGCCGGAACCGTCCTCACCCGCGTCCGCGGCGTCGTGGCCAGCGGAGCCGGCGCCGTCCTCGGACTCCTCGGCCGAGGCACCCGCACCGGAGGACGAACCTCGACCCGAGCCGGCATCGTGCGAGGCCGAGTCGTCGGAGTCGTTGGAGTCGTCGCCGGAACCGCTGTGGCCGGTGCCGCCGGAGCCGTTGGCGCCGCCGGAGCCGCCGGAGTCGTTCGACGTGCCGGAGCCGCCGGACGACGCCTCGTCGGACCCGTCGGCATCGTCCGCGGAGCCCGAGTCCCCGTCGGTCGAGCCGTCGCCGCTCGAGGAACCCGAGCCCGCGCCGGAGGCATCGTCGGAGTCGTCCGCGCCGGAGGACCCGGAGCCCGAGGAGCCGTCATCGCCGGATCCGCTGCCCGACTCCGAGCCGTCGCCCGCGTCGCCGCCGCCGTCCGACGACCCCGAGCCGCTTCCGGCGTCGTCGCCGGAGTCTCCGGCGTCGGAGCCTCCATCAGCCCCGCTCCCGGACCCGTCGGACCCGTCGGACCCGCTGTCGTCGGTCCCCGACGCGCCGTCCCCGCCCACGTGCACGCGCACCGAGCCGGACTCGCTGCTGTCGCGGCCCTCGAGCGTGATGCGCACGTCGCCGGAGTCGGGGAGCGCGACGCTCGTGCGGACCGTGCCGTCGGCCTCGACCGCGACCGGACCGGTGGTGGTCGTGCGGTCTCCCACGATGTTCACGTCGACCGAGGTCGTGGAGTCGGAGAACCCGCAGGCCTGGACCTGCACGCTGTCCCCGGGGGAGACGTCCTCCGGGTCCGCCACCACGGTGAGCGCGCTGCACACCGCGGGGAGCTGCGCGGCCTGGGCCTGGGCGGGCAGGAGCAGGCAGGGGAGCAGCACCGCGGCGCCCACGGCGCCGATGCGGCGTCGTCCCTGGGGCACGTGGTCGTCCTCCTCGCGGGCGGTCCTGGCCCTGTGCTGCTCGACTTCTGATGGCTGTGCGGCCCGTCGCCGCTGCGTCCCGGTCGGTGCCGGGCGGGTCCGCCGGTCCCGGCTCGCATCGGCCGGTTCCTGCTGTGCCGCGCCTGTGGCGCGACTGCGCGGTGCGTGTGCACCGGCCGGGAACTCTGGTCGGCCCGCGGGCCGCTCCGTAGAATCTATGAACAGGACAGCATCCGTGCGCGTCGGACCGGGCCAAGGTCTGGCAAACATGTGGTCCGGGTCCATGCATGCCTGTGCATCGGCGCACGGATGGGTGCGTGGGACGGACCGCAGTGGTCGACTGTGCGCTTCGTGCCCGCCCCGCGGGCCCCGACTCCCGTCGGGACGCGACGTCGCGCGGAGCGTCCGACGTCCGCGAACGAGGAGAGCAGATGACACAGAGCCCGATCAGGACCGCGGACAGCTCCGCGCCCGACGGCCCCGGCCCCACGGGTCGCCGTCGAGCGACCGGCGCGGCCGACGGGACCCCCGGAACGGACGGGCCCGACGGGACCGGCGCGTCCGACGCCCCGCTCTCCCCGGCGACCCTCGAGGAGATCGCCGCCACCGCGCGCGACGTCGTCGACGAGATCTCGACGGTCGTCGAGGGCAAGGCCGACGCCGCGTCGCTCGCCGTGATGGTGCTGCTCGCCGGCGGCCACGTGCTCGTCGAGGACGTCCCCGGCACCGGCAAGACCATGCTCGCGAAGTCCCTGGCCGCGGCGCTCGGCGCCGACCGCCACCGCATCCAGTTCACGCCCGACCTGCTGCCCGGCGACGTCACCGGCGCGAGCATCTTCGACCAGGCCGCGGGCCGCTTCGAGTTCCGCCCGGGCGCCGTGTTCACGCAGGTCCTGCTGGCCGACGAGATCAACCGCGCCTCCCCGAAGACCCAGTCCGCGCTGCTCGAGGCGATGGAGGAGCGGCAGGTCAGCGTCGACGGCCAGACCTACGCCCTGCCCGAGCCGTTCATGGTGGTCGCGACCGCGAACCCCGTGGAGATGGAGGGCACCTATCGCCTGCCCGAGGCGCAGCGCGACCGCTTCCTCGCCCAGATGACCATGGGGTATCCGGTGGCCTCGGCCGAGGCGCGCATGCTCTCCGCCCAGGCCGGGCCCGTGCCCGACGGCGACCGCGAGCTCGTGGACTCCGTGCGCGCCCGCACCGATCCCGCGACGATCGCGGCGTACGTGCGCGCGATCCGTCGGGTCCACGCCGCGCCCGCGCTCGTCGAGTACGCGGTGCGCCTCGCGGCCGCGACCCGGGAGCATCCGCGCAGCGTGCTCGGCGCCTCGCCGCGCGCCGGCGTGCACCTGCTGCGCGCCGCGAAGGCCCACGCCGCGATGGGCGCCCGCGGCTACGTCGAGCCCGGCGACCTGCGCGCCGTGATCAGCCCCGTGTGGCGCCACCGCCTGCACCTCAGCCCCGGCGCGCTGTCCCGCGGCGCCACGGCCGACGACGTGCTCGAGGACGTGCTCGCGCAGGTCCCGGTGGCCTGATGGGGAGCGCATGATGGCGGCCGCGACGGTCGGTGCGGCGGGTGCGGCAGGTGCGACCGGAGCGACGGCCGCGGTCGGGACCTCGGGCGGGGTCGGCGCGGCGAGCGCCCGCGCCCGGCGCACCCGGATCCGCCCGACGGCCCGCGGCGCCTGCCTGCTGGTGGTCGCCGTGCTCCTGTGGGCCGGCGGGGAGATCACCGGACTGGCCGCCGGCCGCCTGATCGGCATCGCCCTCGTGCTCGCGCTGCTGCTGTCCCTGGCCGCGGTGCTCCTGCTGCGCATCGGACTCGGGCTCTCGCGGCGCGTGCTCGACGAGGCCGTGACCGCGGGCGCTCCCGCCCGCGTGGACCTGCGCCTGCTGCCCTCCGCGTTCGCCGCCCGCGTGCCGCTGGGCACCGGGACCGTGACCGCGCAGCTGCCCGCGGGCCTCGGCGGGCCCGGCGACCTCCGGCTCGCCCCGCGCATGCCCCACCACGTGCAGGTCGGCGGGCGCGGCATCCACGAGCTCGGCCCCTGCCTGATCCGCCTGCGCGACCCCTTCGGCCTCCTGCAGCTCGGCGCGCGCGTGGAGCTGGGCGGCCGCATCGTCGGCCTGCCCGTCGTCGAGCCCGTCGACGATGCCGGCACCAGCCGGATCGGCATCGGGCGACGCGATCTCGAGAGCGCCGGCGCGGCGATCGGCAGCGGGGAGCTCGGCGTGATCCCGCGGCCCTACGCGCCGGGCGACGACATGCGCCGCATCCACTGGCGGGCGAGCGCCCGCGCGGGACGCCTGATGACCCGCGAGGAGGAGCCGCCCCGCAGCGAGGGCGCGGTGATCGTCCTGGACACGCGCCTGCCGCGCGACGCCGAGGGCGACGAGGTGGGCGCCGAGCGGCGCGACCCGGTGCAGGACAGGATCCTCGACCATGCCGCATCCCTGCTGGTCAGCCTCGCCTCCCACGGCTGGGAGACCCGCGTCGTGGACGCCGACGGCGACGAGATCACCCGCATGGCCGGACGCGCCGGCGGGGCCTCCCCGCTGGATGCGGAGGCCGGCGCGATCGGCGTGCGCGCCGCCCTCATCGACCTCGCGGGCGTGGGCTTCGGCGACGCCCAGCAGGAGAGGGAGAAGCCGGTCGCCCTCGACCACGCCTCCGGCCGGGTGGACCTCGCGATCGCGCTCGGCCCCGACCACGGCGACCCCTTCAGCGCCCTCGAGCTGGACCGCTTCGCGGCCCGCGCCCCGCAGCGCACCGCGATCGCCGTGCGCCCCGCCGCGGCCGGCGACGAGCGGGTGCGCAGCGCCCACGACGGCACCTGGTTGCGCCTGGACGCCCCGGCCGACGCCCGCCTCACCGACGTCCTCGAGGCCGGATCATGAGCGCCCCCGCGCCCGCCCCTACGGCCGGCCCCGGCAACCGCGGATCGGAGGCTCAGGCGCCCACGCGCACGCCCCTCGAGGCCCTGCGTGCAAAGCTCCTGTCGGGCCCCGTGCGGATGAGCCTCGTGCTCGCCGTCACGGTGGTGCTCGCCGCGATCCCCCTCTCGCAGCTGCTCGACGGCGCCGACTGGTTCACCCTGCCCCTCGGTGCGGCGGTCGTCGTCGGCGGCCTCGGGGCGCTCGTGCGGGCGTTCTCCCCGCGCCGGATGCGCGCGCTCCCCGTGCAGGTCGTGGGCCTGGTGCTGCTGTGCGTGGGGGTCGAGGCGGTCACCGGCGCGCTGCCCGTGGGCGGCCCGGCGGCGCTCGTGACCGGTCAGGTGGACGTGATCCGCCAGGGCGTGAGCATCCTCTTCCAGGCGCAGGCGCCGCTGGTCCTGGCGCCCTCCTCGCGCATCGTGGTGCTCGCCCTCATCGGGCTCGTGGTGCTCGCGCTGGACATCCTCTGCGTCGAGGGCGGCTGGCACATGGTCACCGCGCTGATCCTGCTCGGGTTCATGCTCGTGCCCGCCCTCATGCGGCCCGACGGCGGCGGCTTCGCGAGCATCGTCGGCCCGATCCTCGCCGCGCTCGCCGTCCTCGCCGTGAGCGGCCTCCCGGATCGGTCGGGTCCGCGCAGGCCACGCGGGAAGGGGGCCGACGGGGGCCAGACGGCCGACGGGGGCAAGAGGTCCGACGCAGGACAGACGGCCGATCGCGGCCACGGTGCGCAGTCCGGCGCGGCAGGCCCCGCGGGGTCCGGCGCCGCCGGGGACCGCATCGGCCGACGCGCCGCGCTGGGCCTGTTCGGCGCGGGCGCGGTGGCCGTCGCGACCCCGGCGGTCTCCGCCGTGCTGCCGCGCGCCCAGGACCCCGTGTTCCCGATCGACCTCGACCGCATCAACGCCTGGCAGGGGCGCGCCGGCGCGCTCGGCGGGGCCATGATCGATGACTCCGTGTCCGTGCGCCGCAACCTCATGCAGGGCCGCGAGCGCGAGATGCTGCGCATGACGACCGACGTGGCGCAGCCCGGCTACCTGCGTCTGCAGGCCCTCACCCAGTTCGACGGCCAGAGCTTCCAGGCCGGCAAGCAGCGCGGATCGACCTCCCGGACCACCTCCGAGTCGTTCTCCGACCGACGCCTCGCCTCCTCCCGGCCCGACGGCGACCCCGTCTACGACCTGCACATCACCGAGCTGATCGGCGACCGCCTGCCCACGCCGTTCCCGATCCGCTGGACCGACGCCGGGGACTCCGCCGAGCTCGCGCGCACGGGAGCCAGCAACGGCGAGCTCGTGGTCGACGGGGGAGCCCGGGACCTCTCCGGCATGCGCTACTCGGTCGCCGTGGACGGGACCACGTTCGGCCCCGACGAGCTGCGCCGGGTCTCCGACGCGGACATGCGGATCCCCTACGACAACGGGTATGTGGACGTCAGCTCGACCCCGTCGATCCACGCGCTCGCCACCGAGATCTCGCAGCAGGCCGATTCCGAGGCCGCCTACGACGTCGCCAGGGCGCTCGCCGCCTACTTCCACGAGAACTTCGAGTACTCGCTCACGGTCACCTCGAAGCCCGGCGAGAACCCGATCGACGCCTTCCTCGCCGAGCGCGTGGGCTACTGCGAGCAGTTCGCCGCCACGTTCGCGCTGGTCATGAACGACCTGAAGTTCCCCACGCGCGTGAGCATCGGCTTCACCGCGGGCGAAGTCGACGGGGACGCGCGCACGATCACCAACCACCACGCGCACGCCTGGCCCGAGACCTGGTTCGGTCCCGACCACGGCTGGGTGCGCTTCGAGCCCACGCCCGCCGCGGCCGACAACGGCGTCTCGAGCCCGACCTTCGCCTCGGACGCGCCCGACCCGGACGAGAGCGCCGAGGACACCCCCAGCAGCGAGGCCTCCCCGGCAGAGGACACCACGAGCGCCGACGAGGAGACCACCGAGGCCGAGACCACCACGGAGGACGCCTCCTCATCGAGCGAGAGCAGCTCCGCGAGCGACGACGGTGCAGGTCCGGCCGCCGTCGTCCCCTGGTGGGGATGGGGCCTGGGCGGCGTCGGCGTCGCCGGGGCCCTCGTCGGCGGGGGCGCGCTCGCCCGTTCGGGCGTGCGGCGCCGCGCGCTGGCCGCGCGCGAGCAGCGCTGGGCGCAGCTGGACGCGTCGCAGGCCGCCGAGCTCGCCTGGTCCGACGTGGTGCGCGCCGTCGACTACCGCGCGTGGGCGCTCCACCTGCTGGGCTGGAGCCGGCTCTACGGCAAGGACCCCGTGGTGCTCGAGCTCGATGCGGCCCTGCCGCCCGGTGAGGCGCTGACCAGCCTGCTGGACTATGCCGAGACGGCGGGACTGGAGGTGCCCGACGGGACCCGCGAGGCGGCCGCGCGGATCGCCGCCGCGGTCACCGCGGCGCGGTACGCCCCCACGTCGACGGCGGGGGACGCGACGTCAGGGAAGGTGGGAGCCGTGGGGCAGGGTGAGGCCGAACCCGAGGGCGAGGGCCCTCGGGCTCGACGGGAGGCGCAGGGCCTGCGCGAGGATGCGGATGCGGTGCGTGCTGTGGTGCTCTCCCGCGGCCAGCGGCGGCCCGGGAGCGACGATCATCAGGACTGATGCCTCGTCGTCGCCGGCGTCCCCGCTCCTCAGCGCGGCCCGGGGACCGGCGACCCGGGCGCTCCCGCGATGAAGCTGTGCTGGATGCCCGCGATGCGCCAGTCGCCGCCGACGCTCACCACGCTGAACGTGGTGCGCGTCGTGGGAAGGGGATGGCCCCGTGCTTCTCCGCGGACATCGAGCCGAGCGATCACGAGGGCGCAGTCGCCGTGCTCGCGGATGGTCACCTCGTTCAGCGACAGCTCGTCGTAGCGGAGGTCGCCGCTGCTGAGACGGCCGATCCAGGCGTCACGGGAGAGCTGGAATCCGACGGGGCCGATGCCCTGGAAGTCCTCCGTCAGCAGGGTCTCGGTGGTGCGGGCATCGCAGCCGCGCTCGGCGTCGGCCCACAGGGCGATGGTCTGATCGATGGTGTTCATGACGTCTCCTTCGGTGTGGTGATACGGGACCCGGTGGTGCGGGTCCCGGTGGTTCTGGACAGGGCGAAGCCGATGACGACGAGCCAGACGAGCGCGGCGAAACGGCCGAGGACGGTCAGGAATCCCAGCGGGGCGATCACCAGCGACAGGACGCTGACCTCGCAGATCGCGGCGACGAGGAGGCCCGCCCAGGGGAGCGGGGCGGGAAGCATCCGCCCGAGGAGCCCCGGGACCGCGACCCCGGCCACGAGCAGGCCGAGGCCGAGGGCGTGCGCGACACCGCCGGAGCTCTGCGCGAGGAGCTCCAACGCCCGCGCGAGCCGGGGGTCGGTGGCGATCGCCTCGTGGCTCAGCGTCCATGTGACCAGTGCGGACAGCATGAGCATCGACGAGGCGCCGATGCCGCCGAACAGTGCGATCGCCGGTCCGGGAACGCGGAACCCCTGTCCGCGCAGGTGCGAGTAGAGCGTCGCCGCGAGGATGCCGAGCGGGACCGCCGAGCCGAGCAGCAGCATGGCCGACCACTGCGTCGTGGTGCCGTACTGGTCCTGGGGCGCACCGGCGAGGCTCCCGAACGAGGGGGAACCGCCCATCGGCGCGGCCACGAGCAGGCTCGCGATCACGAGTGCGAGGGACACGGCGCCGACGATCCCCGGGTGCGGGCCCATGGGTCTGCGTCGTGCGTGGGCAGAGGGAGTCGTGCGAGGGGTGTCGCTGAAGTTCATGCCAGCGATAGTACATGCTATGAATGATGTGTCCAGTGCTCTATTCTCGTGCCATGACGTCCTCGCCCCCGCCTCGCCACCGGATCGCGTTCCTGCTCTCCCAGCTGGGGTCCGATGCCTCGGCCGGCTTCGAGCGGGCGCTCGGGGAGCTCGGGATCACCCCCGGGGACGCGGGGGTGCTGCGCCTGGTGGGGCGGAATCCCGGCGTCAGCCAGCGAGCGGTGAGCGAGCAGGTGGGAGTGGGGCCCAGCAGGATCGTCGCGGTGCTCGACCGCCTGGAGGGCAAGGGGCTGCTCGAGCGCCGCCGCAGCCCCCGGGATCGCCGCAGCCACGAGGTCAGCCTCACCGAGCAGGGCAGGGAGGTGCTGGGGAGGCTGGGCCCGATCGCGCGGGATCACGAGCGTGCGTACATCGAGCCCCTGGAGCCCGAGGAGGTCCACCAGCTCCAGTCGCTCCTGGAGAAGGTCGCCGCGGGCCGGCAGCTCTCCGCCGAGGTGCATCGCGGGACCTGAGGCGGCCACCGGCCGATGTGCCGGAACCGGTCCATGGCGATCATCTCTGACGGGGTGCGGTGCTCAACTCCGCACGGCCACGTCCGCACTGGGTTGCCAGCCGAGTCGCACGGCGCGGACCCACGCGGGGCGATCGGCGGGGATCGGTGATGCGGGGCAGTGGATGCGCCATGCGCGTCCGTCGGCGACGGGGGATCCGATCGCGTTCCTCGGCGACCCCATGCTGTCCGCGGCCGACGGCGGGACTTCGGGGTCGTGCGCCGCGGGTGGGTCATCGGTCCAGATGATGGTGGCGGAGGATTCGCTGCAGCGAGCCTCGACCGTGCCGTGCGCGACGACGACCTCGGGTTCGGGTGTGCACGGCCAGGCGCCGCCGGGGCGCCAGCGCTCCTGCAGCTCGTCCTCGGTGAGGAACCCCAGGTCGCCGATCTGCTCCTGCCAGTCCGTGAGAGCGGTCGAGAGCCGGGCCAGGGTCTCCGCGTGCGCGCTGTCCCCCGCGAGGTCGTGCTCCTCGTGCGGGTCCTCGAGCAGGTCGTACAGCTCCTCCTCGGGTTTGGTGGGGGCGACGAGGGTCCTCTGCAGCGGCGTGAGGGAGCTCGGCAGATCTCCGATCGCCCGCTGGGTGACCTCCGCGGTGGCCATGCGCCGCATCTCCGCCCAGGTGCTCAGGCTGTCGGGGTACGTGCAGTGCTGCATCGGTGAGCGGTCCGGGTGGTAGTGGCGGATGTAGCGGTAACGGGAGTCCCGGACGGTGCGGGACATGTCGTGCAGATCGCCCATCCGGTCCCTGCCGGCGAAGACGTAGTCGTTGGCGTGCTCGTCGAGGCGGCCCGAGCTGTCGAGGAAGGGTCTCGCCTGCATGTGGTCGGGAACCTCGAGACCGGCCGCAGCGAGCATGCTCGGGGCGAGATCCATGAGGTGCACGAGCGCCTCTGTTCTCGTGCCGGGGGTGATGCGGCCAGGCCAGCGGATCAGGAGCGGTTCGTGCAGGCCGGAGTCGTTCGCCCAGCGCTTGGCACGGGGCATCCCGCGGCCGTGGTCGCTCCAGAAGACGACGAGGGTGCTCTGCGCGAGACCGTCGTCCTCGAGCTGCTGGAGGATCGTACCCACCCAATGGTCCATCTCACCGATGAGGTCGAGGTAGCGGGCCCAGGCGACCCGGAACACCTGGGTGTCCGGATAGTAGGGCGGCAGCTCGACGTCCTCCGGAGCGTGGCGGTCCTCGGGGCGCACGTGCGGCACGCGCTCCTCGAACGACTCGTCGTCCAGATGGATCTGCGACTCGTGCGTGATGAGCCCATGGAAGGTCGCGAAGAACGGCTGGTCAGGGTCCGGGCGGTCCCGCCAGTGCGCGGTGTCGCTGCACTCGTCGAAGGCGCTCCAGGGCGTCGCCATCTGGAAGTCGGTGAAGGAGTTGTTGGTGACGTAGTAGCCGGCTTCCCGGAAGTGCTCGGTGAACATGCGGACACCGGCCGGCGGGACGGCCTTCGAGCGCATGTGGATCGTCCCGATGGACGCCGGGTGGCAGCCCGTGATGATCGCCGAGCGGGAGGGCGCGCAGATCGGCGCCGAGGCGAACGCATTGTCGAAGCGGAGTCCCTCGGATGCGAGATCGTCGAGGTGCGGGGTGACCGCGTGCTCCGCGCCGGGATAGGCGCCGGCGTAGCAGCCCAGGTGGGGGTTGATGTCGTGGGTCGTGATCCACAGGATGTTGGGCCGGTTCGGCGGCGACGCCGGTGTCTCGCGTGTCATCGGGCGACCTCCCCCTCGGCGGAGACGGCGCTGCGACGGCGCGCCTCCAGTTCGTCGGTGACTCTCCGGGCGTCGCGGGGATAGGTGAAGTACAGAGCACTGAGGATCACGCCGTTGACGGCCATGAGCACGAACAGCACCCAGAAGAACACGCCCTGGATGCCCAGGGCCTCGGCGAGGTACCCGGCGGAGAGCGAGAACAGCGCCCAGGCGATCGTCTGGAAGAACGTCAGGAAGATCGCGAAGGCCTGGCCCCGCAGCTCCGGCAGGACCACGGACATGACGATCGGGCGGTTCACCGGCGGGTTCATGCCCTGCGTCGCCCCGAACAGCGCCCAGAAGATCGCGTACACGCCGATCGAGCCCCACTCGAACTGAGTGCCGAGAAGCGCGGCGATCGCGAAGAGGAACTGGGCCGCCTGGATGAACACGACGCGTCCGTGGTCGGGGAGGAGTCTGTCGAGCAGCTCGACGGCGTAGCCGCTGAGGAAGGTGGCGATCACGTATCCCAGTCCGAAGGGCACGAGGACCGTCGCGGCAGTGGCGTTGGAGAACCCGCGCTCGGTGACGAGGAACTGGATGCCGAAGACGGTGATC
This sequence comes from Brachybacterium kimchii, assembly GCF_023373525.1. Classification (NCBI taxonomy): domain Bacteria; kingdom Bacillati; phylum Actinomycetota; class Actinomycetes; order Micrococcales; family Dermabacteraceae; genus Brachybacterium; species Brachybacterium kimchii. The sequence goes on along the minus strand of NZ_CP097218.1, from coordinate 2,437,845 downwards.
AGGAGGTGCCCCGAGAGCAGTCTCGAGAGCATCATGATCGAGAAGGTGGGGATGCGGAAGAGCGCGAGCACGCCGCGGACGGTCACCTTGGATGCGCGCCGCGACTCATCGAGATCGGCGAGCTGCGCCTCGGCCGCGCCGATGCCGGGCTCGCGGTAGAAGGCGGAGATCAGCAGGGACGACAGCAGGCAGATCCCGCCGATGATCCACATGCCCCAGCGCCAGCCGTCGGGGTGCCCGGAGAACAGGGCGAGGACGGGGCCGATGAACGAGGACACGGCGGTGAGGATGCCGTAGTAATAGCCGGTGGCCCGCGCCCGGGACCGCTCGTCGAAGGAATCGGCGATGATCGCGTTCGTCAGCGGCTGGCCCGAGCTCACGGTGCCGGCCAGGAGCGTGTTGAACAGCAGCAGGGTGATGAAGCCCGGGGACATGCCGGCGGCGATGCCGAGCAGCCCGCCGATGACGTTGTTGAGGATGAGCGCCTGCTTGCGGCCGATCCGCGTCGCGATCCAGACCCACATCGGACCGAACGGGACCGCGGCGAACTTGCCCAGGGCGCTGAGGATGCCGAGGTGGCCGTTGTCGAGGCGCAGCGCGGCGGCGATCGAGGGGAACAGGGTGTTCAGCAGGCCCGCCTCGGTGTTGTCCACGACCTCGGCGCCCGTGATCGTGATGAGGTTCCGCCAGCGGTGGGGCACCTTGGTGGAGGGGGCGGGCCCGGCGGGTTCGAGCACGGGTGCGTCCGAGCTCTGCGCGGGGTGGGTCATGGTGACTCCTGTCGTCGTCGTCAGGTGCGGGGCGCGACTGCTCGCCGACGAGCGGTCCGAGCCGACGTGGCCGTCCACGCTGTGCATGACACAATGCGAATGCCTCGCTGCGCAGACGATGACACAACTGGAACGGTCTCGTCAATGGAACCGAGGCGATCGCTCCGTTGCGCAATCCATTCCACATGTGTAATGGTGGGCGTGCCACAGCTGCAGCTCCGAAGGAGGGCGCCTTGAAGCTCGAGCACCTGCTGCTCGGTGTGCTGGCCATGAAGCCCGCGACCGGCTACGACCTCAAGAAGTACATGGACACCCACGGGCGATTCCTGCGCGCCAACACGCAGATGAGCCAGGTCTACCGCTCGCTCGCAGGCATGGAGCAGCGGGGGTGGGTCGTCCACGACGTGGAGCCGCGCCCCGGTGCGACGGACGCGAAGCGCTACCGCCTCACCGAGGAGGGGTCGACCGTCTTCCTCGACTGGCTCACCGGCCCCTACCAGCCGCCCACGCGCTTCGAGGAGCCGGACCTCCAGGCCCGGCTCGCCTTCGCCGGATTCATGGACCGGGAGAACCTGATCGCGCTTCTGGACACCGAGCTCGAGGCGCGCACCCAGGAAGTCGCCCGCTACCGCTTCCGCGACAGGCGCCTCGAGCGCACCCCGGAGCTGCCCTTCGATGCGGGCCTGGCCGACGCGGTCGGGGAGTGGGCTCATCGCGCCGGAGCGGAGGCCAAGGATGCGCACATCGCGCGGATCGCCGCGCTGCGCGACCAGATCCAGGACGCACCGTCGACCCCGCCGAGCGCGCCGGCCGTGAAGATCGACGCACCGCAGAACCTCGAGGAGCCCACCCGATGAAGGCCATCATCCTGATGTTCGACAGCCTGAACCGGCACATGCTCGAGCAGTACCGCGACACGATCGTGCAGGCTCCGAACTTCGCCCGTCTCGCCCAGCGCGCCGTGACCTTCGAGAACTTCTACGCCGGCTCGATGCCCTGCATGCCCGCCCGGCGGGAGATGCACACCGGCCGGTACAACTTCCTGCACCGCTCCTGGGGTCCGCTCGAGCCCTTCGACGACTCGATGCCGCAGATCCTCAAGGATCACGGCGTCCACACGCACCTCGCCTCCGATCACCCCCATTACTGGGAGGACGGCGGCGCCACGTACCACACCCGCTACTCGACCTGGGAGTTCTTCCGTGGTCAGGAGGGGGATCCGTGGAAGGGAGTCGTCGCGCAGAGCGTGCCCGACGCCCCGCTGCACGAGCGCATGGTCGCCCAGGACGGCGTGAACCGCACCTACATGGCGACCGAGGCCGACCACTCCCAGACCCGCACGGTCGACGCGGGCATCCACTTCATCGACACCAATGCGGCGGCCGACGACTGGATGCTGCAGATCGAGCTGTTCGACCCGCACGAGCCCTTCTTCAGCCACCAGGCCTACAAGGACCTCTACCCCCACCAGTACGACGGCCCCGCCTTCGACTGGCCCGGATATCAGAAGGTCACCGAGCCCGAGGCGCAGGTCGAGCACGCCCGCCGCGAGTACGCGGCGCTGGTCTCGATGTGCGACCGTTCGCTGGGGCGGGTGCTGGACGCCATGGACTCCCACGGCCTGTGGGAGGACACGATGCTCATCGTCAACACCGACCACGGCTTCCTGCTCGGCGAGCACGGCTGGTGGGCGAAGTCCGTGCAGCCCTGGTTCAACGAGCTCGTGCACCTGCCGATGTTCCTCTGGGACCCGCGCGCCGGTGCGGCCGACGAGCGCCGCGGCGATCTCGCCCAGACCATCGACATCGCCCCCACGATGCTGCGCTACTTCGGCATCGAGCCCACCCCCGACATGCAGGGACGGGACCTCGCGCATCCTTCGGCCCGCGAGCGCACCGCCCTGTTCGGCGTGCACGGCGGCCACGTGAACATCACCGATGGCCGGTACGTGTACATGCGCTCGAGCGCGGGCAGGGACAACGCCCCGCTCGAGGAGTTCACGCTGATGCCCACGCACATGCGCTCGCGCTTCGGGGTCGATGAGCTCGCCGAATGGGAGCCCGCCGAGCCCTTCGCATTCACCAAGGGACTGCGCACGATGCGGATGGACGCGCTCGGCGGCTGGATGAACCCCTGGCAGCACGGCACACTGCTGTTCGACCTGAAGGCCGATCCGGATCAGCACTCGCCGATCCTCGACGACGAGGTCGAGCTGCGGATGGCCGGCCAGCTCGTCGAGGCGATGCGCGCCGCGGATGCACCGCGCAGCCAGTACGAGCGCCTCGGCCTTCCCCTCGAGGGCGAGGTGACGACCGAGCATCTGCTGGCCCGCGCGCACGCCGAGCGCGCCGCGGAGATGGCGATCGCCATGCCCTCACGGGAGGAGCTGCCCGGTGCCGATCTGCTCGGGCTCCCGCTGCTCGAGCTCGCCTCGCGCTCCTATGCCCGCGAGGCGCTCGCCCGCGAGGTCCCGGGCGTCGTCCACACCGAGGCCGTCAACGTGCCGGCGGGCATGACCCTGTACGACATGGCCGCCGCCGGGCTCGTGAGCGTCGCGCAGCTGCGGCGGGTGGGGGAGGCGCTCGTCGCACAGTGAGCGCGCGGCGCGCTGTCGCTGGTGGGACGGGGCGCCGCCGGCCCGTTGAGCCGCGAGGGCCGGATCCGATCCCCGGATCCGGCCCTCGCGCTGTCAGCGATGCGGTGCTTACCTGCTGGTCGCGTCGATCTCGGCGACGTACTCCGCCACGCGGGCGAAGACCTCTTCGTCGTAGGGTCCCCATTCCGGGCGCGGGGTGTCCTCGCCGCGGTAGGGCTCGTCGGCGTAGCGCTGCTGGTACTGGGCGAGCTTCGCCTCCATCTGCGCCCGCACCCCGGCGTACTCCGCGTCGTCGACGACGTTGCGGACCTCCGTCGGGTCCGACTGCAGGTCGTAGAGCTCCCACTCGGGCTCGAAGATCCGATCCGAGGCTCCGGGCACCCCGAGGCCGGCCCCGTAGTAGTGGATGTACTTGAAGCGGTCGGTGCGGATCCCGTAGTGGGCGGGGGCGTGGTGGATCGGGTCGTCGTGCTCCCAGTAGCGGTAGTACATGGCGTCCGGCCAGTCTTCGACGTGCTCGCCGCGCAGCAGCGGCAGGAAGCTGCGCCCCTGCGACGTGGGCAGGGCGGAGGCGGCATCCAGGCCGCACACCTCGAGGAAGGTGGCGGCGAAGTCGACGTTGGTGATGATCGAGTCGCAGCGCGAGCCCGCCTGGATCTGCTCGGGCCAGCGGATCAGCATCGGCATCTGCAGCGACTGGTCGAACATCAGGCGCTTGTCGAACCAGCCGTGGTCGCCCAGGAAGAACCCCTGGTCGGAGGTGTAGACGATGAGGGTGTTCTCGGCCAGGCCCTGCTCCTCGAGGTGATCCAGGAGCCTGCCCACGTTGTCGTCGATCGACTGGATGCACTGCAGGTAGTCGCGCATGTAGATCTGGTACTTCCAGCGCATGCGCTCCTCGCGGTTCTCCTCGCCGCGCAGGTGCTCGGGGACCTCGGTCTTGAGGTCGTCGGCGCCCATGTCATCGGCGATCGTCATGTGCACGCCGCGCACCGCCTTGGAGCGGGACTCGAGGTCGTCGAAGAAGGTCTCGGGCTCGGGGATCGACCCGTCGGCGTAGAGGTGGCGGTGCTTCTCGTCGGGCACCCACGGGCGATGGGGCGCCTTGTGGTGGACCATCATGCAGAAGGGCTCGTCCTGCGCACGCTCGTCGACCCAGTCGATGGCGAGGTCGGTGACGATGTCGGTGGCGTACCCGGGGACGGTCGACTCGCCGTCCTCGTCGATCATCGCGGGGTCCACGTAGTCGCCCTGGCCGGGGAACACCTTCCAGGCGTCGAAGCCGCGCGGGCGGGAGACGCCGTGCTCGCCCAGGTGCCACTTGCCGAACATCGCCGTCGCGTAGCCGTCGTCGTGGAGGGCGTCGATGAAGGTGGGCACCCGGTAGTCCATCTCCGTCCAGATGGAGGAGACGCCGTTGACGTGGCTGTAGGTGCCGGTGAGGATCGACGCCCGCGATGGGCTGCAGATGGAGTTCGTGCAGAACACGGCGTCCATGCGCATGCCCTCCTGGGCGATGCGGTCGAGGTTCGGGGTCGAGTTCACGCGGCTGCCGTACGCGGAGATCGCGTGCGCGGCGTGATCGTCGCTCATGATGAAGACGATGTTCGGGCGGGTCATGGGGTGCTGCTCCTTGCTGGGTGTCGTGCGGGATGGCCTGAAGGGATGAGACGGGCGACGCGAGGTCCGGTCACTGCGGTCCGACGCAGGATCGGGTCAGGACGATGACAGCGCCTCCGGCGGCAGGAGCACGTGCTCGTGGTGCGCGTCGGGCGTCAGCTCCTGGGTCAGCAGACGGGCCGCGGTCTCGCCCGCCTCCTCGAGGGGGAGCCGTGAGTAGGTGAGCCCGGGCCAGACCTCGACCCTCGGCCAGCCCCCGGCGAGGGCGGCCACCGTGGCCCCTGGAGCGACGCGCTGGACGACGCTGAGCGCGACCTCGACGTCCGCGCCCCACGAGCAGAGCACTGCGACCCGCGCGGCCCGCTCATCGACGTCCTCGAGCGCTGCCGTCAGTCGCGCCGCCTGGTGATGCAGGTAGTCTCCGTGCTGGCCCGCGGCGTCGAGCTCAGCGAGATCTGCGTCCTTCAGCCCGGTGCTCACGACCTGCAGGGAGATGCGGTCGTGCGATCCCAGGACGCGCATGAGCGCCATCTGCCTCAGTCGCTCCGCCCTCGACGAGACCTCCGGCCGCACATGGAGCACGGTGGTGATCCCGCGCCCGGCCAGGTGCTCGATCATCGATGCGGTGCCGAGCTCGTAGTCGAAGTCCACGGTCGAGAAGGGGGTGTCGGCGTCCGAGGCGCCGCAGTCGATGGCGACCATCGGGGCGAGGCCTTCGCTCGCGGCGTCGACGAGCTCCTGGGGAACCGTGACGTCGTCGTGGCCCACGAAGATGATGCCCTCGAGGAAGCCGCTTCGGCAGTCGTCCAGATAGCCGCTGACGTCCGGCCGGGGGAGGACCGTCATGCGCAGGCCCCGATCCATCAGCGCAGTGCCCGTGCCATGGACGATCGCCGCGTAGCGGGGGTTGGTCAGGGGCTTGCTCACCACGACGCCGATCGTCCTGCTGGACCTCGCCTGCAGGGAGCGCGCGAAGAGGTTCGGCGTGTATCCGAGCTCCTTGGCGATGCGCCGCACGCGGCCGCGAGTCTCCGCGGACAGCTGCACGCGGGAGGTGTCGTTGAGGGCGTAGGACACCGTGGAGACCGATACTCCCGCCCTCCGGGCGACATCCTTCAGGGTCGGGCGTGCCATCAGATCACCTCGTCGTTCGCGGCGCGACGCTCGGCGAGCACGGAGACGTTCTCCTGGACCTTCCGGCGGCCGAGCGGGTAGAGCACCAGCAGTATCAGCGCGGCCGCGATGTACAGGAGGCCGGGGACGAGGGTCGAGACCATGTAGATGCCGTCGATCGTGGAGGACGACTGGGCGGACGACGCGGAGCGGAATCCGACCGCGGACAGGGCGAACCCGCCCAGGCCGCCGGCGACGGCCTGGCCCACCTTGCGCGCCCACGTGTTCACGGCGTACACCGTGCCGTCGTCGCGGTGCCCGCTGCGCACCTCCTCGGCATCGATGATGTCCCCGATGAGGGCCCAGATCAGAAGGTTGTAGAAGCCCAGGCCGAAGCCCGCGACGAACATCAGGCCGATGAAGACCCACGGATCGGAGATGTGCAGCAGGGACAGGAGGACGTAGAGGACGCCCGCGCCGAGGAGCGCGAAGGTCACGACCTCCTTCTTGCCGAATCGGGCGGCGAGCCGTGCTGCGACGACCGAGAGCAGGAGGCCCGGGAGGAACGACGTGAGCTGCGCCGGACCGGAGAGCGCGCCGTTGTTGAAGTGGTAGAGCCACAGGTAGGCGGCCATGGTGCCGACCAGGAGCGAGGCCAGCATGATCAGGATGTTGGCCGCGATCAGCGAGAGCAGGGGCCGGCTGCTGGCGAGGGAGCGGAAGAGCGCGAGCAGGCCGGGCTTCTCGATGCCCTGCGTCGGCGCGGCGACCCGCTCGGCGGTGTTCGCCCAGCACAGGACGTACCAGAGCGCGGCCAGCAGGGAGAAGACGACGGCCACCGCGAAGAGCCGTCCCGGCTGGAGCTCGGACGAGCCGTCGACCATCGCGTAGATGAACAGCGGTGGCACCAGTGAGACGAGGAGCCCGGCGCTGTTGGCCCCGATGCCTCGGAACACGGAGAGGGAGGCCCGCTCCACGGGCACGATCGTGAGCACGGAGGCCATGGAGCCGTAGGCGATGTTCGTGGTGGTGTAGAAGACCGAGCCCCACAGCAGATAGGTCACCCCCGCGTAGGCGAGCTTCAGCCCGTAGTCCCACCCGCTCGTGAACGGGACGTACATCAGGGAGCTCGCGATGGCGACGGGGATCGCCATCCTCCCGATCCACGGGCGGAAGCGACCATTGCGCCCAGGGGTGTGGCGATCCAGGAATCGACCCCAACCGATGTCGGTGAAGGCATCGATGAACCGTGCGATGAGGAAGAGCAGTCCGACGTGGGCCGCGGAGAGGCCCGCGACGTTCGTGAAGTAGATCATCAGGTACGACGACGCGAGGAGGAACGTGAAGTCGTTCCCGAGGTCGCCGAACATGTAGCCGATCCGGTCCCGTGCCCCGAAGGGGCGGGGAGTCGCTGGGAGGGATCGGGATGCGAGTTCTGCGGAGGTGGACATGGCTCTCCTTCGAGCACGTTCAAGGGCAGGTCGCTCGAGCTGTCGGCGACTCCGGACCGACGCTAGGGACTCAACCGTTTGAGGGGAATCCTCAAAGGTTTGAGGTCTCGCCCCGGTGGCCGCGAAAGCGCGGCGGGACGGCTTCCCGTGAACGCCGAGACCTGGAAAAGAGCAGGCCAGCCGCGAGGGTGGGCTCGCAGCGCGACGGCACGTGACATGGCGCACAACGGGTTCTGCACGAGGCCGCGGTCCGCGTGCGCACACGAGTCGTGGGCCGGTTCCTCTCGGACCTCGCCGGACCTGAGAAGATCGGGGACGGATGGAGACGGCGCGAGCCACGGAGGAGAGGAGCTCGATGAGCGAGCACACGGGATGCGGATGCGGCTGCGGCATGCCGGAGCGCGAGAGCCTCGAGCTCGCGAGCGCGCCGCCGGAGCCCGCGCCCTCGGTGCCCCGCTTCTCGGGCGCGACCGACGTCGCCCAGAATCCAGCCTCCCGCCACGGCATCCCTCAGGCCCGGATCCCCGCCGGCACCTTCACCATGGGCGACTCCTCCGGCGACAGGAACCGGGCCGACGGCGAAGTGCCGCGCCACCCCGTCTCGATCAGCGCCTTCGACATCGATGCCACGACCGTCACCAACGCCGACTTCGCTCGCTTCGTCGAGGCGACCGGCCACCGGACCGAAGCCGAGACCTTCGGCTACTCCGCGGTCTTCCACCTCGCGATCGCGGCCGACGACGCCGACATCATGGGTCCCGCCTCCGGGACGCCCTGGTGGGCCGGCGTCCAGGGTGCCGACTGGCGGCATCCGGGCGGCAGGCGCTCGAGCATCGACGGTCTCGGCGACCACCCCGTGGTGCACGTGAGCTGGAACGACGCCAAGGCGTACTGCGCGTGGGCGGGCCGACGTCTGCCCACCGAGGCCGAATGGGAGTACGCCTCCCGCGGCGGCCTCGAGGGCGCCAAGTACCCGTGGGGCGACGAGGAGCCGGACACCGGCGGCGACGCCGACCGCGGCGGCTGGCGCGCGAACATCTGGCAGGGCGACTTCCCGCGCGCGAACACGCGCGAGGACGGCTTCCTCACCACCGCCCCGGTACGCGCCTTCGCCCCCAACGGATACGGGCTCTTCCAGAGCGTCGGCAACGTGTGGGAGTGGTGCGAGGACTTCTTCCACCCCGCGACGTACCGTCGGCCCGGCGTGGAGAGGGACGCCGACGGCGCCGTCCACGACCCCACCGGACCCGAGGAGGGGCAGGCACGGCTCCTGCGCGGCGGCAGCTACCTCTGCCACATCTCCTACTGCAACCGCTACCGCAACTCCGCCCGCTCCCAGAACACCCCCGACTCGTCGATGGGCAACGCCGGCTTCCGGACCGTCGCCCTCGCCGCCCCTGCCTCCGCCGCCCCGACCGACACCGCCCCCGGAAAGGCCACCGCATGACCGCCCCGCGCCGCTTCCCCGCCTCCGTCTACCGCGACGGGGACGAGCCCGATCCCCGCTTCAGCCTCGCCAACGAGCGCACCTTCCTGGCCTGGCTGCGCACGGCGCTCGCGATGTACGCCGGAGCCTTCGCCCTCGAGGCGCTCGCCCTGCCCGAGGCCGTGGGCTGGCGCGCCGCCGCCTCGATCGTGTTCCTCGCGCTCGGCACCCTCGCCGCCGTCCAGGCCTGGCTGGGATGGAAGGCGACCGAGAAGTCGCTGCGCGCCGGCACCCCGCTGCCGGGCCTCGCCGTCGGCGGGATCCTGGTGATCGGCGTCGTCGTCGCGGCCGCCCTGGTCACGATCGGGCTGTACGCGTGAGTCGAGATCCGTCCGATGGGCCCGAGGGGTCCGGCGCGTCCGGCGCGTCCGGCGGGTCGGGCGGGCCGGCAGGGCCCCCGCCCGTCGAGCCCGACGCCGTCTTCGACAAGGGGCTGCAGCCCGAGCGGACGCTGCTCGCCTGGCGCCGCACCTGCCTCGCCTTCGGGGTCGCGAGCCTCGTGGGCATGCGCTTCACCGTCGGGGCGATGGGGATCCTCGCGGTCGTCGCCGGCGTGATCGGTGCGGCCCTCGCCGTCCTCGCGTATGCGCTCGCCGCGACCGGCTACCGCCGCGCCCACCACAGCCTGCGCGGCCAGGGCATCCTGGTCCGCGGAGGCCTGCCGATGCTCGCCGGCACCGCGGCCGTGCTCGTCATCGGCGCCCTCTGCGCCGGCTATCTCGCGATCGGGCTGCTCGGGTCCTGAGAGCGGAGCGGCCGCGCGTCGGCCCCGATCCCTCCGCTCCCCGACGGTCCTGGCCCAGACCCTGCTGCCGTCTCGCGGCCGCGATGATGTTGCGCGCCATCGAGGGGAACACCAGCGCGTGGAACGGCGAGATGCCCCACCAGTACAGCCGTCCCAGCAGCCCGTCGGGGAAGTAGACCGCCCGCTGCCGGTACACGGCCCCGTCGCTCTCGTCGGGCCCCTCGCCCCCGTCGGTCCCCTCGACGCCCAGCTGCAGCCAGGCCCGCCCGGTCATCCGCATCTCCGCGCGCAGGGTGAGCAGCCGTCCCGGCTCGACCTTCTCCACGCGCCACCAGTCCACCGCGTCGCCCGCGCGCAGGTGCCACGGGTCCCGTCGGCCGCGGCGCAGTCCGGGGCCGCCGACGAGCCTGTCCGCCAGCCCGCGCAGCGACCACAGCAGGGGAGTGGAGTACCAGCCGGACGCGCCGCCGATCCCCTCGATGACCTGCCATATCGCGGCCGGGTCGACGCCCTCGGCCCGTCGCTCGCGCACGTCGGTGAACACCGTGTGCCCCGCCCAGTCGGGGTCCTCCGGCAGCGGCGCCTCGGGCCCGCGCGCGGCCGCCGCGTCGTCGTCCCAGCTCGAGGCGAGATCGCCCGACTTCTGCGCCTCCAGGGCGGCGCGCACCGCCCGGCGGTAGGGGAGGGGCCCGCCGGGCGGGGACCCCAGGACCTCCTCGGCGAGGGGATGGTGCGTGATCGCCTCGTGGCGCATCGACTGCGCGAGCGGCACCGCGATCGCGAGCGGCACCGGGGTGACCAGCCCGATCCACAGTCCCGACAGCAGCGGCGCCGGCAGCGGCAGCGCGAACACGCGGCGACGCGGCAGACCGGCCTCCTGCGCGTACTCCTCGAGCAGGTCGGCGAAGCGCAGCTCGCGCTCGCCGCTGCCCAGCCCGAACGTTCCCGAGACGGGCTCGGGGACGACGACGGCGCGGGTCAGGTGGTGCAGCACGTCGGTGATCGCGACCGGTTCGATGCGGTTGTGCACCCAGCTCGGGGCGGGCATCACCGGCAGCCGCTCGGCCAGGTGCCGGATGATCTCGAAGCTCGCCGATCCCGCGCCGATCACGGTCGCCGCCTCCAGCACGAGCGTGGGGACCTCGCCCTCGCGCAGGATCCGCGCGACCCGCTCCCGCGAGGCCATGTGCTCGCTGAGCTCCTGGGAGCGCGGATGCAGCCCGGAGAGATAGACGATCCGGCCGACGCCGGCGCGCTGCGCCTCCTCGGCCATGATCCGCGCCATCCGCGCCTCGCGCTCCTGGTAGCCGCGGCCCCCGCCCATCGCGTGCACGAGGAACACGACCGCGTCGACATCCGCGAGGGCGCGGCGCACGGCCGCGCGGTCGTCGAGATCCGTCACCGCGATCTCGACCTCGCCCGACCACGGACGCGCACGCAGCCGCTCGGCGCTGCGGCCGGCCACGCGCACCGTCAGCCGCTCCTCGAGCAGGCAGGGCACGAGCCGACTGCCCACGTAGCCGGTGGCGCCCGTGACGAGGACGCGCCGGGTCCGTCCGGCGTCGCTCATGCCTGCGCCCCACTTCCCTCGAGCGCCCGGGCGACGCCCTCCTGCCCGAGCGCCGCGCGCGCATCCGCCGCGGAGTCCAGGGCCGAGGTGGTCGGGCGCGCGCTGGCCCTGGCGCTCCCGGACAGGCAGCAGGCGGTCCCGCACACGTCGGCCGTACCCCCGAAGTCCGTCGCGCAGCGGCGCGGCGCGTCCTCGCGCATCCGCTCCTCGACGAGGTCGGCGAGGGCGGCGACGAAGCGCGCGTCGGTGCCGGGCGTCGGCAGGCGGAGGCACGCGAGCCCCTCCTCCTGTGCGGTCTGCGCGGCCTCGGTGTCGAGGTCCCAGATCACCTCGACGTGGTCGCTGACGAAGCCGATGGGCACCAGCACCACCGCGTCCGCGGCACCCGCGCGGGCGATCTCCCGGATCGCGTCGTTGACGTCGGGCTCGAGCCACGGCACCTGCGGCGGGCCGGAGCGCGACTGGAAGACGAGCCGCCACGGGACGGGGGAGGTCGGGGCGGGGGAGGCCGGGGTGTCCCCCTCGGCCCTCTCCATGACGTACCGGCAGGCGGCCTCGTGCTGGGCGACGTACCAGCCGCCGGGCGTCCCGTGCCCCTCCTCGGCGGGTCCGGAGGCCGTGGCCATGGCGAGCGGGATCGAGTGCGTCGTGAACAGCACCTGCACGCGCTCACGCGGCGTGCCCCGGCGCTCCAGGGTCGCCAGGGCCTCCGCCAGGTGCTCGACGAAGGGGTCGAGGAACCCCGGGTGATCGAAGTACGGCCGCACCTTGTCGATCCGCATCCGGCCCAGCATGCCGGTCTCGACGAGAGCGCCGGCCACGTCCTCGCGGTACTGCCGGCACGAGGAGTAGGACGAGTAGGCGCTGGTCGCGATCGCCAGTACGCGACGATGCCCCTCCTCGCGCAGCCGCTCGACGGCCTCGCGCATGGTCGGGGTCCAGTTCCGGTTGCCCCAGTGCACGGGCACCGTGATGCCCCGCTCGCCGAGCTCCGTCCGCAGCGCCGCGAGCAGGCGACGGTTCTGCTCGTTGATGGGGGAGCGCCCGCCGAGCGCCCGGTAGTGCTCGCCGACCTCCGCGAGCCGCTCGTCGGGGATGCCGCGGCCGCGGGTGACGTTGCGCAGGAACGGCATCACGTCGTCCTGTCCCTCGGGACCGCCGAAGGACGCCAGCAGCACCGCGTCGTACGGCTGAGGAACGGCGCGGCGTCCCCGGGGCGAGGCCTCCGTGTCCGGCCGGAGGTCGGCATGGAAGGGGTTCTCGATGTGCGTGTCCACAAGACCTCCGTTAGAGTGGCGAATACTTAGGCAGGCTACGGAAAGAGGTCGAGCGTGTCCATTCGACCCCGCGCGGTCGGGCACAATGTGCTCAGCGACATCGGCGAGAGTCAGGAGGTGGCCGGTCGTGGACTCCGCATCGGCCGACGGCTTCTGGTACCCGCCCTCCCACGAGGCCTCGCCCACGGCGACCGAGCTGCTCGAGGAGCTGCGCGTCTACCAGGAGTCCGGCCACCGCATGCGGTCGCGGATCCGCGAGCACATGCGGATGGGCGAGAAGGACCTGCTGGCCATGCGCCATCTGCTCGCCGCCCGCAGCGCCGGGACGGTGCTGCGGCAGAGGGACCTCGCGGCCAGGCTCGAGGTGCGCGAGGCCTCGGCGAGCGCTCTCGTGGACCGGCTGGTGCGCCACGGCTTCGCCGAGCGGACACCGCATCCCGACGACCGCCGCTCGACCGCCGTCGCCCCCACGCCTCGCGGGGAGCAGCAGGTGCGGCGCACACTGGAGGACACCCACGCGCGCATGCACGAGGTGGCCTCCTCCCTGAGCCCGCACGAGCGGGCCGTGGTCATCGACTTCCTGCGGCGCATGAACCACGACGTGGACAACAGCTGATCGCCCGCGCGGGCGATGAAGGGCGGGGGCGCTGATGAAGCACAGCCTCCAGCAGAAGGCGGCCGACGACTTCCGCCGCACCGCCGAGGCCGCCGCCGAGCGCGTCATCGGCCGCTACTCCTCGAGCTTCGGACTGGCCACGCGCCTGCTGCGCGAGCCCGTGCGCACCCGTGTGCGCAGCATCTATGCCCTCGTGCGGATCGCCGACGAGATCGTCGACGGCGCCGCGGCCGGCAGCGGTGCCGGCGCGCGCCTGATCGCGGCGGCCCTGGACGACTACGAGGAGCGCACCGAGGCCGCCATGTCCGCGGGCTTCAGCACCGATCTCGTGATCCACGCCTTCGCGACGACCTCCCGCGCCTGCGGGATCGGCACCGACCTCACCCGTCCCTTCTTCGCCTCCATGCGGGCCGATCTCGAGGTGACCTCCCATACCGACGCGAGCTTCGCCCGCTACGTCGACGGCTCCGCCGAGGTGGTCGGGCTGATGTGCCTGCGCGTCTTCGCGACCGACGGGGCCGACCGCCCCGTGGAGCCCAGCCCTTCCCTCGTCGAGGGCGCGCGCAGCCTGGGCGCCGCGTTCCAGAAGGTGAACTTCCTGCGTGACCTGGGCGACGACGCCGACGGGCGCGGACGCGCCTACTTCCCCGGCATCGACCTGCACGGGCCCACCGAGCGCCAGAAGCTCGCCCTGCTCGACGACATCGACCAGGACCTCGCGCGCGCCCAGGGTGCGATCGCCCACCTGCCCGTCTCGAGCAGGGCGGCCGTGCAGTCCGCCCACGACCTGTTCGCCGCGCTCTCGGCGCGGCTGCGGCGCACGCCCGCCGAGGTCCTGCGCGGCCGGCGGGTGCGGGTCCCCACCGCGCAGAAGGCGCTCATCGCCGCGCGCGCCGCCCTCCCCGGGCGCCGGGCCCCCGCGGGCCCGGCTGCGGGCCCCGGGTCGGCCCCAGGCGGGGCCGCGGGTCCGAGGACCGCCCCGGCCCCGGCGTCGGAGCAGGCCTCGGCCCCCGCCCCGCGCGCCGACGCCCGGCGCGTCGTGATCATCGGCGGCGGCATCGCGGGGCTCGCCACGGCCGCGCTGCTCGCGACCGAAGGGCACCGGGTCACGGTGCTCGAGCGCGGGCAGGAGGTCGGCGGCCGCGCGGGGACCTGGCGCGAGGGCGGCTTCACCTTCGACACGGGCCCCTCCTGGTGGCTCATGCATGAATGCTTCGAGCACTTCTTCGCGCTGCTGGGCACCCGCCTCGAGGACCATCTGGACCTGGTCGACCTGGACCCCGCCTACCGCGTCTTCGGCGAGGAGTACGCGCGGCCGCTGGACCTGTTCGGCGACCGGGAGCGCTCGGCCGCCGCCTTCGAGGCCGAGGAGAGAGGGGCGGGCGATGCGCTGCGCCGCCACCTCGACTCGGCGGGCGCGGCCTACCGCATGGCCACCGCCCACTTCCTCTACACCACGTTCTCGAAGGTGCCCGCGCGCACGCTCCGGGAGCTCGCCCCGCGCTCGCCGGCCCTCGCCCGTCTGCTGGGCGAGTCCCTCCACGACCTCGCCGCGCGCACGGTGCGCGACACCCGGCTGCGCCAGGTGCTCGGCTACCCGGCGGTCTTCCTCGGCGCCACCCCGCGGACCGCGCCGAGCCTCTACCACCTGATGAGCGCCATGGACCTCGAGGACGGCGTGCGCTACCCGCGCGGCGGGTTCACCCGCTTCGTCGAGGTGCTGCGCGCGCTCGCCGAGGATGCGGGCGCCGAGATCCGCACCGGCGCCGAGGTCACCGCGATCCGCACCACGCCGAGCGGGCGGGGCGTCGGTGCGCGCCGCGCGCGAGTGACGGGCGTCGAGGTGCGCGCCGCGGACGCGGCCCTCGCCGCTGATGAGACCCGCGAGGCGGGGGCGTCGACCGAGACGATCGATGCGGACGTCGTCGTCTCCGCGGCCGACCTCCACCACACGGAGACCGCGCTGCTGCCCCGGGAGCTGCAGACCTACCCGGAATCCGCGTGGACGAGGCGCACCTCCGGGCCCGGGGCGGTGCTCGCGATGCTCGGCGTGCGCGGACGGGTGCCCGAGCTGCTGCACCACTCCCTGTTCTTCACCGACGACTGGGACCGGAACTTCGCGCAGATCACGCCGGTGGACGCGCGTGGCGCCAGCCGCGCACCGGATCCGGCGAGCATCTACGTCTGCGCGCCCTCGCGCACGGACCCGACCGTCGCGCCCGAGGGCAGGGAGAACCTCTTCGTGCTCATCCCCGTCGCCCCGGAGACGGCCGACGGCCGGGGCATCGGCCGCGGCGGCGTGGACGGCGCGGGCGACGCGGAGGTCGAGCAGGCTGTTGACCGCGCCATCGCGCAGATCGCCGACAGGGCGCACGTGCCGGACCTCGCCGACCGCATCGAGCTGCGCCGCACCGTCGGCCCCGGCGACTTCACCGACGCCTTCCACTCCTGGCGCGGCAACGCCCTCGGGCCCGCCCACACGCTGCGGCAGTCCGCGTTCCTGCGCGGCAGCAACCGCAGCAGGAAGGTCGAGGGGCTCCTGTACGCCGGGGGCACCACCGTGCCGGGTGTCGGAGTGCCGATGTGCCTGATCAGCGCCGAGAACGTGCTCAAGCGCCTGCGCGGGGACACGAGCAGCACGCCGCTGCCGGAGCCGCTGTAGTCCGCGGGGGTCCTATCGGCGCCGCGACCGGGCGCGGCGCAGCACCCCTGTCATCGGCACCGTCCACCAGTCCTCGCCGCGCACGCCCCAGCGGGCGAGCAGGCTGTTCGCCGCCTGCACTCCCGTGAGCGCGGCCCGCTCCATGAGGGCGACCGGCTCCCGCGTGCGCAGCCAGTCCCCGGCGACGACGATGCGCGCATCTGGGGTGTCCACGCCCGCCCGCTCGTCCCACGGCTCGGTGCCCACGAGCGGGCAGTCGTCCTCGACCAGCCACTGCTCGTGGAGGATGCGCGCGTCGGCGAGCTCGGGGTGCAGGCGGTGCATCTGCCGCAGCAGCTCGTCGCGCAGCCGCCCGTCCCGCGCGGCCTCCTCGGCGGCGGGGTCGAGCGCGTAGGCGTGCAGCTCGACCACGCTCCCGCCCCGGTGGCGCGCCCACTCGTGGGCCGTCCTCTCGAAGCGATCCACGACCGAGACGTTGTCGAGCGGACCGAAGCCGCTGGTGCCCAGGAACGCGGGGGCATCCGGTGCGGCCGGCCTATCGAGCCAGAGCCGCAGCACCGCGAAGGGCGGCGCGTTGCGCTGGGCCGAGACCCGATCGAGCCAGCCCTCCCACCCCGGCACGGCGGCGGCGGTGGAGCCCAGGAGTCCGCGCGCGGAGAGCGGATCGGCCGCCATCACCACGGCGTCGGTGCGCAGGTCGCCCTCGGCGGTCCTCACCACGAGCCCCGGCGCTCCTCCAGGCCCGTCGGACGCAGGGCGCGGCAGGCTGTCGATGCCGTGCACGACGACGCCCGTGCGCGCGTCCGCGCCCAGGCCGCGCAGTCGCTCGACGAGCGGATCCCAGAGCGTGGGGGAGTAGGCGTCGGAGGGCACGTCGAAGATCAGGCCCTCCGCGGACCCCATGAAGTAGGCGTGGAACATGCCCACGAGCTCCCCGCCGGAGAACTCGCGCGGGTCGGCGAAGAAGGACCGGGCGAAGACCTCGAGCGCGAGGTGCCGGGCGTCGTGGGGGAAGCGAAGCCCGTCGAGCACGTCCTGCGCGCTCCTCCCGTCGAGCGCGCGGAAGGTGCCGGGGAAGTCGACGCGCAGCAGGTCCAGGGCGCGGCGCACGTCGACCCGCGCGAGCTCGCGCAGCGGGAAGCTGTCGCTGCGCAGGGCGAACGCGGCGACGCTCCACGGCGGGGTGCGGGGGATGCCGCGGAAGGTGTCGCGGGGTCCGTCCGCGAGCTGCAGGGGGTAGTCGCCGATGTCCCGCAGGGCCGCCAGGGACGGGTCGGCGCGCGCGAGCAGTCGGCGCAGCGTGTAGTACTGGCGGAAGAAGGCGTGGAAGCCGCGGCTCATGGAGCGCCCGTCGCCCAGGTCCCACGAGCGCGCCCTGCCGCCCCAGGTCTCGCGCGCCTCGAGGAGGTGCACGTGCACGCCCCGCTCGGCGAGCACGGTGGCGGCCGAGATGCCCGCGATCCCGCCCCCGATCACCACGACGTCGGTCGACGGTGCGTCCTCGCGCCCCGCCGGCCCGCGATGCAGGACGGCGCGGCGGTCGCGACCGGGACGCGCGCTCATCGCTGCGCCCTGCGGTGCTCGTCGGCCGCCTCCGTCGATCCCGCGCGCGTCCACAGCAGCATCGCGAGCGTGACCATCGCGGCGCCGAAGCCGAAGTCCTCGATCGGGATGTCGAAGGGGAAGCGGATGCCCAGGGTCATCGCGTCGTCGTAGAGGACGATCGGGGCGGAGAGCTTCGTCAGCCAGCCGTCCACCAGCACCTGGAAGCCGAGCACGATGGCCATCGAGATCCAGTAGGCGGGGCGGCGGAACAGGCCCGTGCGCAGCCACAGCAGCTCGAGCGCGGGGACGGCGAGGAGCGCGATGACGGTGAGGATCGTGTACTCAGGCACTCCGGCTCCTCGTCTCCTCGTCGGCGGGGCGGGCCCGACGGCGGGTCCGTCGGCGGATCCGGCCGAGGAGGATCTCCACGGCCTCGAGCGTGAGCAGCGCGCAGATCGGGATCACCAGGAAGAACAGCAGCTCCTCGAGCGGCATGCCGCCGGGCAGGGTGATCCCGGAGATCTTCGCGGGGTCGTACCACCAGTGATGCCTGTGGATCCCCACGTAGTCCCAGGCCAGGAAGATGATCGCGGTGGGGAGCAGGGCCGCGAGCAGACGGCGCGGGCTGCGGTGCACGCGCGCTCCGATGACGAACTCGAGCGGCAGCGTCACCAGCAGGCACAGCCCCAGCAGGATCAGGTACTCACCGTGCATGCGGTGCTCCAGCGCTCCTCGTCGAGCCCTCCGCCCAGTCCAGCCCTGCAGGGGACAGCTCGCCGGCCATGTCGAGCAGGAAGCGGGTGACGGTCCCGCGCTCCTCCGAGCTCAGACGCGCAGCGGCGCGCACTCGCCCCGCCTGCTGGCGGCCCATCGAGTCCATCGCCGCGCGGCGGGTCGCGGGGGAGACGGCGATCGTCACCGCCCGACGGTCCGCGGGGTGGTGCCCGCGCGTGATGTGCCCGCCCCGGGCGAGCCGGTCCAGCAGCTTCGTGGTCGCGCCCGAGGAGATGCCCAGGTGCTCGCCGAGGGCTCCCGGCGTCGCCAGCTCACCCGTGTGGGCTGCGGCGATGAGGTAGTGCAGCGCGCGCATGTCCGTCGCGCCGAGGTCCATGAAGGCCCGCGATGCGGTGGAGAGCTCCTCCTCGGCCCGGCGCAGGGCGACGAGCGCCGCCATCAGCTCGTCGATCTCGTGCTCGGCGGACTCGTCGAGTCCCGAGCGGTCGGCGAGCTCCCCGTCGGGATCGCTCGCGGCGAGGTCGTGGACGCGCCAGGGCCGACGTCCGCGGGCGCTCGCGGGGGACTCGGGTGCGGCGGTGTCGCTCGTGCCGGGCTCGGTCATGGCGGCCACCCTACTGCCGGACGGCGAATTCTGCTTCCACGGCTGGAATCTTTCCGGGGAAGATGGCATGCTGAGGCACTCCGCGGCGCCGCTCGGATCCGCGGGTGCGCGCGGTGCGGATACCGTGCAGACAAGGGGACGATGGTGGAGATGAGCAGCGAGGCGATGGAGGAGATCGATGCCGTCGAGGACCACGTCGACGCCGCGGCGCACGACGTCCGCGTCCCGGGGGATCTCCGCCTGGCCGGAGACCTCCCCGCCCGCTCCGGCGATCTCGTGATGGACGTGAGCGAGGACGTCCGCCGGGCGACGGCACGACTGATGGACGAAGGGTCCCGGCGCGCACGCCGTCACGGGGCGGAGGTCCTGCAGCTCTGGGAGCTCGCCGCCGCGCAGCTCCAGGGAGGGAAGCTGCTGCGGCCGCGTCTGCTGCTGGAGACCTTCGACGCCCTGAGCGCGGACCTTCCCTCGCGCACAGGCCGGCCCGTCGCCGAGCGCGCCGGGGCGGTGCGTCTCGCCGCGGCGCTCGAGGTGCTCCACTTCGCCTTCCTCCTCCACGACGACGTCATCGACAACGACCTCACCCGGCGCGGCCGCGCCAACCTCGTCGGCGCCCTGATCGCCCAGGGCTCCGGCTCGGACTCCGACTCGGACCCGGATTCGGGGTCGGACTCGGGCCCGGCGGGGCCGGACTCGGACTCGGGCTCGGTCGGGACGGGCGACCGGCGCAGCCACTGGGCCCGCAGCACCGCTGTCCTGGTCGGCGACCAGATGCTCGCCCTCGCCCACCAGGTGGTCGCGCGCGTCGACCTCCCCCGCTCCGAGCGTCTCGCGCTGCTGGACGCCCTGGGCGATGCCGTCGCCGAGTCCGCCGTCGGCGAGTTCCTCGACGTCTCGCTCAGCGACGGCTTCGTCGCCCCCGAGACGGACGTGATCGCGGAGATGACCCGCACCAAGACGGCCACCTACAGCTTCGAGCTCCCCCTGCGCGCGGCCTGCGTCCTGGCCGGCGCCCCCGAGCCCGCGCGCGAGGCGCTCACGAGCGCCGGACGGCACCTGGGCATCGCCTTCCAGCATCAGGACGACGCCCTCTCCGTGTTCGGGTCCGCCGCCGAGCACGGCAAGGACCCCAGCTCCGACCTGCGCGAGGGCAAGCAGACGGCGATCACCGACTTCGCCCGCGGCACCTCGGACTGGCCGCGCATCGAGGCGGCGCTGGGACGTGCGGACCTGTGCGCTCCCGACGGTCGGCACGTGCGCTCCCTGCTCGCGGACTGCGGCGCCGAAGCGCATGTGCAGGCGCTCGTGGCACGGGAGGTGGCGCAGGCGCGCGCCGTCCTGGCGGAGGCCCAGGACGTCGTTCCCGCACCCGCCGCCCGCGTGCTCGGCGCCGTGATCGAGGAGCTCGACGGGAGGCTGCGGTGAGCCGCGACCCCACCGACTCCGACGACGCCCGTGCGGACCCCAGTGGCGCCCGCGCCGACCCCACCGGCTCCGGCGCCGATCCTGCCGGCTCCCGACGCTCGGATCGGCCCGAGGAGCGCGGCTGCCCGCTGCACAGCGACATCCCCGGCGCGGGCCCCCTCGGCCTGCGGTCCCTGCTGAGGGGCTCGCGCGTGCCCGGTGCGGATCCGGGCGCTGACCGGCCCGGCGGCTCCCGAGTCCCGCGCGTCTGGCGGATCCGTTCCCACGCGGCGGCGCGCGAGGTGCTCCGGCGCCGCGAGGGCACGACGCAGGCAGGGTTCACCGCGGAGGCGATCCCGCGCGGCCGGCTGCGCCGCCACCCGATCCTGCTGTCCGACGGACCCGGCCACGACGCCCAGCGCCGCGCCGTCGGCCGCTTCTTCTCCCCGCAGGGCATCGAACGCTCCAGCGCGGAGACCATGGAGCGCGAGGCCGTCCGCCTCGTCGGCGAGGCGGTCCGCGAGGGCGGCTGCGACCTCGGTCAGCTCGCCCTGCTCTACTCGGTGGCGGTGAGCCGCGAGATCGTCGGCCTCACCGCCTCGCCCCTGGAGGCGATGTCGCGCCGGCTCGTGCGCCTGCAGCGGCAGCCCGACGTCGACCTCACCCGCCCGCGCTGGGGCCGCTCCCTGCCGCAGTGGGCGCTCGCCGCCGTCCGCGGGCTCGGACCGCTCGCCGCCTTCCACCTGCGCGATGTCCGTCCGGCGATCCGCCGGCGACGCCGACACCCCGCCGACGACGTGATCAGCCACCTTCTCGACCAGGGCGCGCGTGGCGCCGACATCCTCGTCGAATGCGTCACCTACGCGAGCGCAGGGATGATCACCACCCGCGAGTTCCTCGTGATGGCGTGCTGGCGCCTCCTGGACGACGAGGCGCTGCGCACGGAGTTCCTCGCCGGCGACCGCGAGGAGAAGGCCGCGATCCTGCGGGAGATCATCCGGCTCGAGCCCGTGGTCGGGCACCTCTACCGCCGTGCCCGGGAAACCTTCGACGTGTCCGGATGCCCCGCGTCGGCCGACGTCCGGCCCGGTGACCTGATCGACGTCCACGTCCGGGACGCCAACGCGGACGCGCAGGTCATGGGGGAGGATCCGCTCGAGATCCGGCCCCACCGCCCGCTGCCGCGCGGGGTCTCGCCCGCCGGTCTCAGCTTCGGCGCCGGGCCCCATCGCTGCCCCGGCGAGCACCTCGCGATCACCGAGTCGGCGGTGCTGCTGGAGCATCTGCTCGCTGCCGCTCCGCGCCTCGCACGCGCCCCCGAGATCGCCTGGGACGACGTCGTCGCCGGATACCGCCTGCACGGCATGAGGGTCGAGTTCCCCGACCGCGTCGCCTGAGGGCGCCGCAGTGTTCACACCGCGACATCGACTTCCCGAGCACCCGGATCGCGGTGCTAGTGTCGCTCGCGAATGAACCACATTCTCCGGGGTCAGTGAAACTCTGAACCGGCGGTGACAGTCCGCGACCCGGCTCCCTCGGGAGCCGGTTGACCTGGTGGAACTCCAGGACCGACGGTAAAAGTCCGGATGGGAGGAGATGTGGCGTCGCTGTGCGCGACGTCGGCTCGCCGTCGTCCGCCCCGGTGACGCTTCTGCCGCCGTGCCATCGCCCCGGACCACCGCCGATCCGGAGGCTTCCGTGCACGGGCACCACACGCCCCCATCCGCTGCAGCCGCGACGCCCGACGAGCGCGCCGCGATGGACCGCGCACTCATACTCGCCGCCCGCGGTCCCGCCGAGGACGCGAACCCCCGCGTGGGCTGCGTCCTCTTCGCGACCGACGGGACGACCCTCGGCGAGGGCTGGCACCGCGGCGCCGGCACGCCCCACGCCGAGGTCGCGGCCATCGCCGACGCGCGCTCCCGAGGCGGCGAGACCCGCGGCGCGACCGCCGTGGTCACCCTCGAACCCTGCGCGCACACCGGCCGCACCGGCCCCTGCACGAGGGCGCTGCGCGACGCCGGGATCGCCCGCGTCGTCTTCGCCCTGGCCGACCCCGGCGCCGCCTCGGGCGGAGGCGCCCGCGAGCTCGCGGCGGCCGGCGTCGACGTGGTGGGCGGCCTGCGGGAAGAGCAGTCGCGCCAGCTCCTGGCCGGCTGGCTCGATCAGGCCGCTCCGGCAGCTCGGGACGCAGCCGGGGCGTCGGAGCCGGACCGGGCGAAAGCCCCGGAGCAGGCATCGGACTCCGAGCAGGGACCGAGTCCCGAGCCGACCACCGTGCATCTCGTGCTGAAGACGGCGACGAGCCTGGACGGCAAGGTCGCCGCGGCCGACGGCACCAGCCGGTGGATCACCGGCGAGGCCTCCCGCGCCCACGCCCACACGGTGCGCGCCCGGACCGACGCGATCATCGTCGGCACCGGCACCGTGCTCGCCGACGACCCGTCGCTCACCGCCCGGCCGGGAACTCCCGCGCACCCCGCTCCCGCCGCGCCGAGCCAGCCGCTGCGCGTCGTCGTCGGACGCCGCGACGTCCCCGAGGACGCTGCGGTGCGCGGCAGCGACGGACGATTCCTGCACCTGCGCACGCACGACCCGCGGGAGGTCCTCGCCGCGCTCGCCGCCCGCGGCGTCGGCCACGCCGTGATCGAAGGAGGGCCGGGGCTCGCCACCGCCTTCCTCCGCGCCGGCCTGATCGACCAGGTCCATTCCTACCTCGCGCCCCTGCACCTCGGGGAGAGCGGCCGATCGGCGATCTCCGACCTCGGCATCCCGACCCTCGCCGATGCCCCGCGCTGGCACACCGAGGACGTGCAGCGCCTGGGCGAGGACGTGCTCCTCATCGCCCGTCGCGCCGCGCCCGTGCACGCCTCGGGGACCTGATCCCCGCCCCGTCGTCCGCTCGCCCACCCACCACCGGACCCACCACCACCGGACCCACCACCACCGGACCGCCCACCGTCCCCTCCCGGAAGGAGACCCCATGTTCACCGGCATCGTCGAGGAGATCGGCACCCTCGAGACCCTCACCCCGCTGCCCGGCGGCGAGGCCCGCCTGCAGCTGCGCGGCCCGCTCGCAGCGTCCGACGCCCGCCTCGGCGACTCGATCGCGGTCGACGGCGTGTGCCTCACCGTCGTCGACCTCACCGGCGACGGCGGCTTCGCGGTCGACGCGGTCCCCGAGACCCTGCGCCGCACCGCCCTGCGCGACGTCGCCCCCGGCGCGCGCGTGAACCTCGAACGCGCGCTGCGGGCCGACGCCCGTCTCGGCGGCCACATCGTCCAGGGGCACGTCGACGGCGTCGCTACCCTGCGCAGCCGCCGCGACGGCGGACGCTGGGTCGACCTCGTCTTCGCCATCGATCCCGCGCTCGCACCGCTGATCGCCGAGAAGGGCGCGATCACCGTCTCCGGCGTCTCCCTCACGGTCACCTCCGCGGGCGAGGACAGCTTCGGCGTCTCCCTCATCCCCGCGACGCTCGAGGCCACCACCCTGGGCGGCCTCGTCGAGGGGGGCCTGGTGAACATCGAGGTCGACGTGCTCGCCCGATACGTCGCGCGTCTGCAGCAGACCGGCGCGGTCGGGGCCGACGCGCCTGATCAGGCCGTTCCCGACGTGCCCGACGTTGCAGAGGCCCCCGACGTGCCCGAGGTGCCTGAGGCCGAGGCGGCGCGGCGATGAGCGGTTCGACGCCGACGACGGACACGACGACGGCCGGTGCCCTGTTCCCCGGGACGCGCGAGGCCCGGATCGACGCGGCGCTCGTGGAGCTGCGCGCGGGTCGGCCCGTGCTCGTCGCGGACTCGGAGGACCGTGAGAACGAGGTCGACGCGATCATCTCCGCCCAGCTCGCGACCCCGCGCTGGGTGGGCTGGATGGTGCGGCGGACGTCCGGCTACCTGTGCGCGCCGATGCCCGCCGAGATCGCGGATCACCTCGAGCTGCCGCTCATGGTGCCCCGCACCGAGGACTCCCTGCGCACCGCGTACACCGTGAGCGTCGACGCCGCGCGCGGTGTCACCACCGGGATCTCCGCGAGCGACCGCGCCACCACCCTGCGCGCCCTTGCCGACCCCCGGGCCGTGCCCGCGGACCTCATCCGCCCCGGCCACGTGATCCCGCTGCGCGCCGTGCCCGGCGGCGTCGGCGAGCGGCCCGGGCACACCGAGGCCGCGGTCGATCTGTGCCGTGCCGCGGGCCTCCCGCCCGTCGGCGCGATCGGGGAGCTGGTCAGGGACGACGGCGAGGTCATGCGGCTCGAGGAGGCGAGCGTCCTCGCCGCCGACGAGGGACTCGTGCTGCTCACGATCGCGGACCTCGTCGACGGGCTCGCGGGGCGCGCGCGTGACCGCGGGCGTGCGGGGCAGGATGCGGGGCAGGACGAGTCGCGCAGCGTCGGACCCGCCCCTCAGGCATCAGCGCCGGCTCGTGTCGAGCACACGGGCAGTGCCGACCTGCCGACCCGGCACGGCGCGTTCCGTATCCACGGCTTCCGCGACCTGCGCACGGGCGCCGACCACGTCGCCCTGGTGGCGGACCCGCCCGAACACCTGGCCGAGGCGGCTCTGGCATCCGCGTTGGCCCCGGCACTGGTCCGCGTGCACTCCGAGTGCCTGACGGGGGAGGCGTTCGGCTCCCTGCGGTGCGAGTGCGGGCCGCAGCTCGAGGAGTCGCTGCGCCAGGTCGCCGAGCGCGGCGGCACCGTCATCTACCTGCGCGGGCACGAGGGCCGCGGCATCGGCCTGCTCGAGAAGATCGCCGCGTACGACCTGCAGGACCACGGGTTCGACACCCTCACCGCCAATCTGGAGCGCGGATTCGAGGGCGACCTGCGGGAGTACGGAGCGGCCGCCGCGATCCTCCGCGATCTGGGCATCGAGCACGTCGACCTGCTGACCAACAATCCGCAGAAGGCGCAGGAGCTCGCGCGGCACGGGATCGACGTGGCCCGCACGACCCGGCTGCTCGTCGGCCGCACCCCGCACAACGCCCGCTACCTGCGCACCAAGGCCGAGGCGATGGGGCACCTCATCCCCCTCGACACCACCACGACCCCGGCCACGACAACACAGGCCACCGCAACCCAGGCCACCGCAACCCAGGCCAGCACACCTCTCACCACCACAGGAAGGACACCCCAGTCATGAGCGGAGCAGGAGCGCCCCAGCTGAACACGGACGGCAGCGACCTGAGGGTCGTGATCGTCGCCGCGAGCTGGCACGAGCAGATCATGAACGGACTGATCGACGGCGCCGCGCGCGCCCTGGAGGAGGCGAAGGTCAGCTCCGTGGACCTGGTCCGCGTCCCGGGCTCGTTCGAGCTGCCGGTCGCCGCCCTCCACGCCGCGGCCTCGGCCGATGCGGTCATCGCGCTCGGCACCGTGATCCGGGGCGGCACCCCGCACTTCGAGTACGTGTGCCAAGCCGCGACCCAGGGGCTCACCGACGTCACCCTTCGCACGGGCATCCCCATCGGATTCGGCCTGCTGACCTGCGACACCGAGCAGCAGGCCCTCGACCGTGCCGGTCTCGCGGGCTCCATCGAGGACAAGGGGGCGGAGGCCGCCGAGGCCGCCGTCGCGACCGCCAACGTCACCCGGCGTCTGCAGGAGGAGGCGGAGAGCTCGGGCCGTCCGATCGGCAGGTCCGCGTCCCGCGCCGGAGGCGTCGGCTTCCGCATCGCCGGGGTCGACTGACCCGATCCACTGCGCCTGCCTGGCGCTGCGCGTGACGACGCGGGACTGCGCGTGACGACGTGGGACGGCGCGGGGCCACCGGGCCTGGGAACGAGGGCCGAGTCCTCGACGTCGGACGGCACCCCGTGCTCCGCCGACTATTCGGGCGGCGGCGGACGCGGTCCGAATGACCGCCGCCGGGCCGCACGCGCTGATGACGGGACATGTTCCGGAGGCTACGAGTTGCGGTGGATTATGTACGGACAGCCGAGCTCGGCGATACCGTCTGTTTCCCACCGCAACTCGTAACGGCGGGACAGCTGAACGGCGGGACACCTGGTTGTACTGACCGGAGACGTTGAACGAGCGGTCAGCGGCAGGTCAGTGCGCCCTCTCGAAAGTGTCCAAGTCGACGTCGTAATAGCGGTCGCTGCGACCGAGGTAGGTCATGCCGAGTCGTCGGCAGACAGCCTGTGAGGCGAGGTTTTCCGGGGCGACGACGGCGATGATCCGTTCGTGTCCCTCGCCCAGCACGGCGGTGAGGAGTGCTTGGCCCGCTTCGGTGGCGTAACCATGGCCTGTGTGGTGCGGGTGCGTGCGCCAACCGATCTCGACCTCGTCGCCGGTCTGGCCAGCCGAGTAGATGACTGGTTCCAGGAGGAGCGCGGCGACGGGGGTTGTGTCGTGGAGGGTGGCGCACCAGAACCCGTGCCACGGGTTGCGCTGACCGATCGACCGGGAGATCCACTCGTCCGCATCTTCGAGGGTGTCGAGGACTGCGGACTCGATGAACCTGCGGAGATCGGGACCTTGGTGGAGTTCCAGCACGAACTGGCGATCGCTGGGCTGGAATCGTCGGAGGGACAGTCGGCTGGTGCTGAGTCTGGGTGCGCTCACGCGCCCATGATGCGACATGGTCGAGCTGGCGGCCGCCGGCCTCGGCACCGAGAGGCCCGACTGCGTGCTGTCACGACCGCTCGACCAACGTCTCCGGTCAGTGCACCCAGTCCACGGCGTGGTCTGAGAACCGGGGCACGGCAGCGCACGCGTCGGCGGGCCCGACCGCCGCCGGAGCCGCGACGTGGCCGGACGGGACCGGGGCCGAGCGAGGCAGACCGGCCGGGGCGGACCGGCCGGCGCCGCCGCGCCGCCCCCGCCCCGGGCTCAGCTGTGCTGCTTGTCCGGACCGAACAGGCGGTGCTGGGCCTCTTCGCGGAAGGTCGTGGCGGCGGCGATCGAGTCGACCTCGCCGACCACGGGGTTCGGCTGGTGGGTGGCGCGGGTGCCGGCGTACAGGCTCAGCAGGTTCATCGAGACCGCGCGCTGGTTGCGGTGCCCCAGCAGCTTCGTGACGTGCACGCCCAGCCAGGCGAACCAGCCCACCGTGCCGGAGAGGCCGATCGAGCCCGCGATCGGCAGGTCGGGAAGCTCGGTGATGGCGGCGCGGCGCCCGATCGTGGCCATGGTGCCCAGGTCCACGTAGTGGAAGGGCTTCTTGCCCTTGCCCTGGGCGCGGACGTCGGCGTCGATCATGCGGGCGACGGCGCGGCCGGACTGGATGGCGGGCTGCGCGAGCTGGGGGAGGGCATTCTCGCCGCCGGCGATGTCACCGGCCGCGTACACGCCCGGGAAGCCCTTGACCTGCAGGTTCTCGTCGACGTCGAGGCGTCCGCGCGAGTCCTGGGGCAGACCCCAGTCCTTGACGGTCTCCGCGATCGCGACGCCCGCGGCCCACACGGTGATGTCGGACTCGAGGATCGAGCCGTCGTCGAGCTCGACGAAGTCGTAGCCCACGGACTTCACGCCGTGGCCCAGGCGCAGCTCGACGCCGCGGGCCTCGAGCTCCTCGGCCGCGTACTCGCGGAACTCCTCGCGGAACTCCTTGATGAGCTCGCCGCCGCGCTGCAGGAGCGTGATCTGGAGGGTGCCCGGGTCCATCTCCGGGTAGAGGATGTCCAGCTCCTGCATGCGGAAGTCCGCGAGGGCGCCGGCGATCTCGACGCCCGTCGGCCCGCCGCCGACGATCGAGACGTGCACCCTGTCGGTGTCCTCGATGCGGCTGGTGCGCTCGAGCTCGGAGAAGACGCGGTCGCGGATGGCGATCGCCTGCGAGCGCGTGTACATCGGCATCGCGTGCTCCTCGGCGCCCGGGGTGCCGAAGTACGTGGTCGTCGCCCCGTTGGCGAGGACCAGGTAGTCGTAGGAGAGCTCGTCGGGGCTGTTCGTGCCGTTCTCGAGGCGGACCACCTTCTGCTCCGGGTCCACGCCCACGACCTCGCCCTGGCGGTAGCGCATGTTCGGCACGTTCAGCGAGAGGCCGCGCAGGAACATGGTGACGTCGCCCGGGTTCAGGCCCGCGGTCGCGACCTGGTACAGCAGCGGCTGGAACGTCTTGTAGACGTTGCGGTCGATGAGGGTGACGCGCACACGGGTGTCGCGCAGGCCCAGCACGGCGTTGGCGCCGGCGAAGCCACCGCCGATGATGATGACGTGAGGCCAGCTCGCGCCGTCCTTGGCAGGAACGGTCCGGCGACTGCCGAAGGGGAACTCGAACATCTTTCTCCTCGATGGACGGGATGGAGACGTGTCGGCGGCGGGCACGCCTGGGGGTTGGCGGGCGCGAGGATCACGGCGGGCGGACATCCCGAGGGGGCGTGAGCATCGACCGCGTCCCCGGAGGCTGTCCTCCACGACGGTATCGAGGGCCGGATCGATGCTAGTCCTTTCCTCCGTCGCGGTCTCCACCCCAGGCGTGGAAAGAGAAGGCGATCACCTCCTGCGCGCCACCAGTGTGGCACCCGTGACGCGCAGGCGCACCGATCCGGGCAGACTGGACCCGATCCCACGACGGCCGAGCCCGCCGATCCGTCGGCCCTCAGCCCCGCAGACCGAGGAGACCACATGCCCGCACCCTTCTCCCTCCCCGACGGCTTCCTCGCCGATCTCCAGGCGCTGCGCCGGGATCTGCACGCCCATCCCGAGGTCGGGCTGCAGCTGCCGTGGACCCAGGAGAGGGTCCTGCGCGAGCTCGAGGGCCTCGGGCTCGACGGCAGCCGGCTCGAGATCATCCGGGGCCGCGACCTGACGTCGGTCGTGGGCGTGCTGCGCGGCGGCAGACCGGGACCGGTGACCCTGCTGCGCGGCGACATGGACGCACTCCCCATCACGGAGGCGACGGGCCTCCCGTTCGCCTCGACCAACGGGGCGATGCACGCGTGCGGGCACGACCTGCACGTGGCCGGGCTCGTCGGCGCCGCCCGGCTCCTCGCCGCGCGGATCGACGAGCTGCCCGGCACCGTGATCCTCATGTTCCAGCCGGGCGAGGAGGGGTACGACGGGGCCGGCCGCATGCTCGCCGAGGGACTCCTGGACGTCGCCGGCGAGCGGCCCACCAGCGCCTTCGGCATCCATGTCCACGCCGACTCGCCGACCGGGAGGATCGGCGTGCGCGGAGGCACGCTGATGGCGGCCTACTCGATCCTGGAGGTGACGGTGCTGGGCACCGGGGGCCACGGCTCGCGTCCGCAGGAGGCCCGCGACCCCGTGCCCGCCGCCGCGGAGATCGTGCTCGCCCTGCAGACCGAGGTCACCCGCCGCTTCAGCGTCTTCGACCCGGTCGTGGTCACCGTCGGCGAGCTCCACGCCGGATCCGCCCCGAACGTGATCCCGGATCAGGCGCGGCTGCGCGCCGGCGTGCGCACGTTCAGCGCCGAGGCCGTCCGACGCGCCGCGCGCGAGCTGCCCGAGCTGGTGCGGCACGTGGCCGCCGCCCACGGTCTGGAGGCGGAGGTCGAGTTCCGCGAGGTCCTGCCGGCGACGGTGAACGATGACGCCGCCGCCGAGGAGTTCGCGCGCGTGGCGCGCGACCTGTTCGGCGCGGACCGCGTCGAGCAGCTCGAGCGCCCCCGCACGGGATCCGAGGACTTCTCGCGCGTGCTCGAGGCGGTGCCCGGCGCGTACGGCTTCGTGGGCGTGGCCGCCGACTGGGACCCCGAGCACCCGCCGGCCTCGAACCACTCCGCGTACGCGATGTTCGACGACGAGGTGCTCGCGGACCAGGCGCTGCTGCTCGCGACGCTCGCCTGGGAGGCGCTCACGAGCGGCCGCTGAGCGCCCGCTCCCACCACTCCTGGATCGCGGCGAAGCGCTGCAGGCGGTGACGGGGACGGCCGGAGCGCGTGAGCTCGTGGTCCTCCCCGGGGAACACCAGCATCGAGGACGGCACCCCGTTGCGGCGCAGCGCCGAGAAGTAGCGGGTGCCCTGCTCGAGCGGGCAGCGCAGGTCCTGCTCGGAGTGGATGACGAAGGTGGGCGTGCGCACGTCGCCGATGTGCGCGAAAGGGCTCTGCCGGGCGATGTCTTCCGGGGTCGTGCCCACGTACTCGTCGCCGAAGTAGGAGCCGATGTCGCTCGTGCCCTGGAAGCTCGCCGGGTCCAGGAAGCCGCGCTCGACGATCGCCGCGGCGAAGCGATGGTCGTGGGCGATGGTCCACGCGGTGAGGAAGCCGCCGTAGGAGCCGCCCATGATGCCCAGGCGGGAGGCGTCGAGCCGGCCCGGACGGTCCTCGGCGTCGGCGGCGATCGCGCCCTCGAGGAAGTCGATGACGTCGGCGAAGTCGTCGGTGCCCATGCGGTGCCTGATCGCGCGGCCGTGCGCCCGCCCGTACCCGGCGGAGCCGCGCGGATTGCAGTAGGCGACGGCGAACCCGGCGCCCGCGAGCACCTGCACCTCGTCGAACACGCTGACGCCGTAGTGGGCGAAGGGGCCGCCATGGATCATGAGGATCACGGGGAAGGGGCCGTCGCCCTCGGGCACCGCGAGCCAGCCGTGGACCGGGTAGCCGTCGCGGCCCGTCACCTCGAGCTCGCGCGGGGCGACGAGTCCGGTCGAGCGCAGGTCGGCTCCGAGGTCGGTGAGCACGCGCGGGGCTGACGGCAGGGCCCGCGCCTCGTCCCCGTCGGACTCGCCCGGCGCCGGGACCCGCACCTGCACGAGCTCGCCCGCGCTGGAGGGGGTCGAGACGGCGGCGAGGACCACGACCTCCCCGGCCTCGCCGAGCGGGGAGACGGCCGCGGCGCCGTGCGCCTCGAGGTCCCCGCCGAGCACCTCCTGCGTGGAGCCGTCGCGGGAGGCGAGGTGCAGGTGGATGCGCCCGCGCGTCAGCTCGTGGACGAGCACCCGATCGCCCGCCGTGACGAGCGGTCCGGCCGTCGTCAGCTCGAGCTGGTCGGGGTCGGTGATCCGGCGCGGGCGGGAGGATCCGGCGGCGGTGGGTGGATCCAGCAACCAGAGCGCGCGGTCCGGCGCGATCGCGTCCCGGCCGTCGACCGGCTCGGAGGCGAGCAGGGCGAGGGCGCCGCCGGGGAGCGGGACGAGCTGGTCGATCGAGAGGCCGTCGGCCTCCTCGAGCAGGATCGATGCGGCCGACGGGGCCTCGGCGTCGATCGCGACGAGCACCGAGCGCAGATCGCGCTCGTCGGACTCGAGGCGGTCGCGCACCGCGAGCACGCGCGTGCCGTCGGCGGCGAACGCGAGGGCGGTGTGGTCGTCCGTCCCCTCGGTGATCTGCCGGGCCGCGCGGGACGTGCGGGCGTCCCCGTCGGACCCGAGAGCCCCGTCGTGACCTTCGTCGGTGCCGCTCTCGACCCGCGGCGCCTGCGGGTACTCGGGCTCGTCGTCCAGGGACGGCAGCTCGAGGACGTGCACCTGGCGGGGTCGGTCGATGCTCCAGCCCACGCCGTTGGCGTGCCAGCGCACGCTGTCCACGCGGCGTGCGGGCTCCGCATCGGGGCCGATCCCGTCGACGGTGCCGTAGCGGCCGGGCTCCGGGACCCGCGCGAGGAACGCGAGGCGGGAGCCGTCGGGCGAGAAGACGAACTGGCCGACGCCCAGCGGGGCGTCCGTGACCTGCCTCGGCTCGCCGCCGCGGGGGTCCAGGAGATGGATCTGCGCGCGACCGCGCGCGTCGGGCCGCAGGAAGGCCAGGACGGAGCCGTCGGGGGAGAGGTGCGGTGCGGAGTCGGAGAGCCCGCGGGTCAGGCGCCGGCGCGCGCTGCTCTCCTGCCGCGGTGCTCCGTGCCGGCGCCGGGCGCCGTCGAGCTCGACGCGCCAGAGCTGGCCGACGCTGCGGTCGGCGCCCTCGTCCGGATGGGAGACGGCGACGACCGCGAAGGTCGCGTCGGGGGCGAGGGCGGGCGTGGAGACGGAGAGCAGGTGGCGGATGTCCGTGGGGTGCACCCCCAGACAGTACCAACGCGATGCGACCCCGTTCACATAAGTTGACGCTGTGAAGCCCATAATCACTAATAGTGTGTGGTGTGCCGACGAGCACTCGCCGACCGCCGCATCCACGCCCCGTTCACACCCCCAGGTGGTCCCGTGTCCCCCTCGCCCTCCCCCTCCCGCATCTCCCGTCGCTCGTTCGCCGGCGCCGCCGCGCTCGCGGCCGTCGCCTCGCCCCTGCTGGCCGCCTGCGGCGGCTCCTCCGGATCCGGTGGCTCCGCGGACACCTCCGTGCTGAAGGTCGGCTTCCCCGAGGACAGCGAGAACTACGACCCACACCAGCCGCCGTATACGGTCTCGCGCGCGGTCGCCCGGCAGATCGCCGACACCCTCGTCGACCAGGACCCGGAGTCCGGGGAGATCGTGCCCTGGCTCGCCGAGTCCTGGGACGTGAACAAGGACAGCTCGCAGTTCACCTTCCACCTGCGAGACGGCGTCACCTTCTCCGACGGCACGGCGTTCACCGCCGAGTCGGTGAAGAAGAACTTCGACCGGGTGGTCGACCTCGGGGCGCTCGCCTACATCGGCGCGAGCCACCTGCGCGGCTACCAGAAGACGGAGGTGGTCGATGAGCGCACGGCGAAGGTCTCCTTCGACGGCCCGAACGCCCAGTTCCTGCAGGCCGCGAGCACCCAGACCCTGAGTATGCTCGCCGACGCGACCCTCGAGCTCGATCCGAAGGAGGTCGCGGCCGGGAAGGTCATCGGCAGCGGCGCCTTCACCCTCGAGGACTACACGCCCGGCGAGTCCATCACCCTCGCCCGCCGCGACGACTACGCCTGGGGGTCGTCGGTCTACAGCAACCAGAAGGCCGCCGCCTACGAGAGCATCAGGATCTCGTTCATCCCCGATCCCACGACGCTAGCGGGCGCGGTCTCCTCCGGCCAGGTCGATTTCGCGTTCCTGCTGGACACATCGACCCTCCCCGCCGTCGAGGGCGGTCAGCTGCAGGTCTCGAAGAATCCGACGCGCGGCATCACCTTCCCGCTGATCCCCTTCATCTACCGGGAGATCTTCGAGGACGACGGCGTGCGGCGGGCGCTCAACCCCGCGACGGACCGCGCGGAGATCGCCGAGCGCATCTACCAGGGCCAGGTGAAGCCCGCGACCGGGCTGCTCACGGCCTCCACCCCCGGTGCGGCCGACCTCTCGGAGTTCCTCGAGCACGATCCCGAGGTGGCGAAGAAGCTGCTCGAGGACGCCGGCTGGAGGACCGTCGGCAAGGACGGCATCCGCACCAACGACGACGGCGATCGGCTGAGCGTCTCCATCCAGTACACCAGTGGGAACACGGTCTACGAACAGCTCTTCCAGCTGCTGCAGGCGCAGTGGAAGAAGGTCGGCATCGAGTTCGAGCTCAAGCCCGTCACCGAGGCGCAGGCCAGCGAGACCGGCCTCTACGACGCGAAGTACGACCTCTCGACCTGGACGCAGGGCCGCGCGGATCCCGACGTGCTGCGCGTGGTCTACAGCTCCTTCTACGAGAACCAGTCGTTCTTCTACGGCCACCCGGTCGACGAGATCGACGACGCCCTGCTGGCCCTGCAGAGCACGACGGATCCCGACGAGCGCGCGGCGGCATCGGAGAAGGCCCAGCGCCTCCTGCTCGAGGGCGGGTACTCCGTCCCGCTCGTCGACGCGATCTCGGTGAGCGCGGCCTCGAAGAAGATCCGGAAGATCGCCCTGGACGCCGAGAACAAGCCCGCGTTCGCCGATCTCGCGCCCGCGGACTGACCGCCGTGCTCCGCTACGTCCTGCGACGCCTCGGGCAAGCGGTGGTCGTCCTCTGGGGCGCCATCAGCCTGTCCTTCATCATCGTCCAGCTGACCCCGGGGGACCCGGCCCGGCTCATCGTCATGGGCAGCGGGCAGGGGGATGCCGGCGCGGCCGACGAGGCCCAGCTGGGCCGGATCCGCGACGAGATGGGGCTGGACCGGCCGCTGCTCATGCAGTACCTGAGCTATCTGCACCGTGTGCTCACCCTCGACTGGGGCACGGCCTACTCGCGGCAGCGCCAGGCGGTCTCGGCCGTGATCGGCGACAGCCTGGGATCCACCCTCGAGCTGGGGCTGGTGAGTCTGCTGTTCCTGGTGATTCTCGGCATCGCCTTCGCACTGGGCGGCGTCCTGCTGCCCACGGCCGCCCTGCGCTCCGCCTTCCAGGCCGTGACCGTCATCGGGATCGCAGTGCCCTCGTTCGTGATGGCGATCCTGCTGCTGCAGATCTTCTCCTTCCGCCTGGGATGGTTCCCCGCCTTCGGGGCCGACGGACCGCGCGCCGTGCTGCTGCCTGCGCTGACCATCGCGCTGCTCGGCGCGGGGACACTGAGCCAGGTGTTCTCGCGGAGCATCCGCGAGGTCTCCGCGGAGGGGTACGTGGAGGTCGCCCGCGCTCGCGGGCTCGGCCCCGTCCGCGTCGTCCTCGGCCACGTGCTGCGCAATGCGAGCCTTCCGGTGTACACGATCATCGGGATGCTCGTGGGCGGCGTGGTCTCCGGCGCGGCCATCATCGAGACGATCTTCGGTCGTCCGGGGATCGGCAACCTCTACGTCGAGGCGGTCACCGCGCGCGACTTCCCGCTGATCCAGGCGCTGATCGTCCTCACGGGCGGGCTGTACGTGCTGGTCACGCTGGTGGTCGATCTGAGCTACCCGTTCATCGATCCGCGCGTGGTCTCCCCGGCCCATCGAGGTGGCCGACGATGACGAGCGACCAGCGGGCCGAGCAGGCCCCGCACCCGCAGCAGACGCAGCGCCCCCAGCACCCCCAGCGGGCCCGGCATGCGCTGCGCGTCCTCGGGGCGCGGCCGGGCGTCGCGCTCGCGAGCCTGTTCCTGCTGCTGCTCGTGGGATGGATCGTGGTGCCGAACCTGTTCGCGCCCACGGACCCGATCGAGGCCGTCGGACCGTCGCTAGCCCCGCCGAGCTCGCACTATTGGTTCGGCACGGACCTCAACGGGCGCGACGTCTACAGCCGCGTGGTCCACGGAGCGCGCTCCTCGCTGCTCGCGGGCCTCGTCGCGATCGCGATCTCGCTCGTGTGCGGCGGGCTGCTGGGCATGGTCGCCGGCTACGCCGGCGGGATCCTGGACGCGGTGATCTCGCGCGCCGTCGAGGTGCTGGTCTCGATCCCGGGCCTGCTGCTCTCGCTCGCGATCATCTCGGCGCTCGGCTTCGGCGTGGACAAGGTCGCCATCGCGGTGGGCATCTCCGGCATCCCCGGCATGGTGCGGATCGCGCGCGCCGAGACCCTGCGGATCATCGGGCTGCCCTTCATGGATGCGGCGGTCACCAGCGGCACCCGGCGGGTGATCGCGATCCTCACGCACGTCGTCCCGAACGCCTCGGGCGCGATCGCCGTGGTCGCCGGGATCGACCTGGGCGGCGCGATCCTCGCGGTCGCGTCCCTGAGCTTCCTGGGCTTCGGCGCCGTCCCGCCGCAGCCCGAGTGGGGATCGCAGATCAACGAGGGGCGCACGTACATCGCGAGCGCCTGGTGGTGGACCCTGTTCCCGTCTCTGGTGGCGGCGCTGACCGTGCTGAGCGTCAACCGGGTCAGCCGCGGCATCGGCACGAGGGAGAACCGATGAACGAGAGCACGAGGACATCCTCGGGACGCGACGTCCCGCAGACGCTGCACGGCGCCGCGTCCCCTGTCCTACGGATCCAGGACCTGGCCGTGCAGTACGTCCGCCGCGGGCGCTCGACCACGGCGGTCGACGAGGTCTCCCTGCAGATCGCGCCGGGCGAGTCCGTCGCGCTGGTGGGGGAGTCCGGTTCGGGCAAGACCACGATCGCGCGGTCCGTGCTGGGGCTGCTCGACGAGCGCGCCCGCGTGCACGGGTCGGTGGAGGTCGCGGGGCGGGACCTGCTCGAGCTCGGGGCGCGCGGCGCGCGCCGTCTGCGGGGTCGCGACATCGGTTACGTCCCGCAGGACCCCGGCGGTTCGCTGGATCCGTTGAAGAGGGTCCTCGACCAGGTCGTCGAACCGCTGCGCATCCATCGCATCGGCGATCCACGGCAGCATCGGGGCCGGGCGCTGCAGGCCCTGCGGGACGCGGGGCTCGACGATCCGAGGGCCCTCGCCGGTCGCTGGCCGCACGAGCTCTCCGGCGGGCAGCGCCAACGGGTGCTGATCGCCGCCGCGATGGTCATCGAGCCCGCGCTGATCGTCGCCGACGAGCCGACCAGCGCACTCGACGTCACCGTGCAGCGCCGGATCCTCGATCGGATCGGGGAGCTGACGAGCTCGCACGGCACCTCGCTGCTGCTCATCACCCACGACCTCGCGATCGCGGCGGACCGCACCGACCGCACCCTGGCGCTGCGCACCGGGAAGGTCGTCGACGAGGGCCCCAGTCGCAGCCTCCTGGTCGCTCCGCAGCACCCGTACACCCGCGCACTCGTCGACGCGATCCCGGGCCGCTCCCGCACTCTCGAGGAGATCGAGCCGCCGCGGCCCTCGCCGGAGGACGAACCGCTCGTGCGGGCTCGCGGCATCGCCCGGACCTTCGGGTCGAGGCGCGAGCCCGTCACCGCGCTCCTGCCCACCGATCTCGAGGTGCGGCCGGGGGACAGCATCGGGATCGTCGGGGAGTCCGGCTCGGGCAAGACCACGCTCGCGCGGATCCTGCTGGGGCTCACCCGCCCGGACGAGGGGGACGTGCACGTCGCAGGTCGCGCCGTCACCCGCGGCGACCGGGCGATCCGCCGCGTCGTCCAGCCCGTCTTCCAGAACCCCCACTCCTCCTTCGACCCCGCGCGCACCGTAGGCTGGTCGGCGCTGGAACCGGTGCGGGCGCTGGCGCCGCGGCCCCGCGCCGCTCGACGGCAGCTGCTCGAGCGCCTCTTCCGGGACGTGGGGCTCGACCCCGTGCTCGCGGGCCGTCGCCCGGACGAGCTGTCCGGCGGGCAGCTGCAGCGGGTGGCGATCGCCCGCGCGCTCAGCGTCGAGCCCCAGGTGCTCGTGTGCGACGAGGCGGTCTCCGCCCTGGACGTCACCGTGCAGGCGCAGATCCTGGCGCTGCTCGCGCGCCTGCAGCACGAGCACCGGCTGGCGCTCGTGTTCATCACCCACGATCTCGGCGTGCTCCGCCAGGTCTGCCGGGACGTGCTGGTGATGCGCCGCGGAGAGGTGGTCGAGCGCGGGGCCACCGCGGACGTCCTCACCGACCCGCAGACGGACTACACCCGTGAGCTGATCGCCGCGATCCCCGGCGCCGCCGAGGAGGCTCCCCTCGTCTGAGAGGACCGCGCCCGCCCCGGAGGCACCGCACCAGCCCTCGGGGGAAGCCGCGCCCGCTCCCGTGGGCCCCGGGACGGCGGTGCGCCCGCGTCGTGGCGACACTGTGACGCGATTGTGACCAAGGCACGCCCGACCTCGCGGGAAAAGGACCCGTGACCGGCGCGAATGCACCCGAAGGTCGAAGGGTCGCGGACGGGGTGCCACGCGCCGCCCGGCGGGTGCGCGGGCAGTGCGGAGTTGAGTTGTGGTGCGCGGCACCCTACGGTCGACGAGGCGCCCAGCGGCGTGTCGGTGCGGCTCCGCCCGCCGTGGCGCTGCGGCTCCGACCTCCGAGCAGACCCCGACCCCCGACGAGAGCGCAGGCGATTCCGTGGACTTCGGCGAATTCCTCAGCTCCCGCTCGAGCGAGATCCTGTTCGCCGCCGCCCAGCACTTCAGCCTCGTCGCCC